>NZ_BMGI01000003.1 GCF_014640115.1 Sinisalibacter lacisalsi
CTTGCGAAGAAATGGGCTCCGCGGCCCCGCAAACCCAAAGCCCCCGAGGGCACGACCTGAGAACAGCCCCCATCCGCGGTCCACGCCGGATGGTTACAGCCTTTCTGCACGGTATGATGAGAGATCGAGACTCGCATCCGAATTCATGCCCCTTGCTGTCCGTTCATCCCCGCAGCTATGGCGGAGGGGATGCATTTTTCCATTTGAAATATGTATGAAGTCACGGTGTTCGTGACGGTGTTTTCGCTCCGCCATGTTCCACGATGTTCTGCGGCGTGTCCACATACCGGATACCCATAGAGGTTGGGGATGAGTATGGGGGTCGTGTATGGGGGCTAAGGGAGCTCATTTGCGCCGAGTTTCGCCCTTCCATTCCAGCACATCTTCGGTCTCTTTCGCGCCTTCAGTGGAAAGGGTTGCGACATAGAGCTTGGCCGTTTCCAAGCTCTTGAATTCCTGATCCCCGACACGCCAAACATCATCGGCTTTTTCAATCTCGTGTCCGCTTCGGATTTCGGTGTCTTCAGCCTTCTCGATTGCCGGAATCTCTGCTTTGGTGGCTCCCGTTTCACCGTCTCTTGCCGAAAGACCTTCATATCCGGAAGTAGCCCCCGGGGCTGCCTCGACAGCATCGGCAAAGCTGTTGGCCGGGGCGTTCGGGCCGCGCAACGCTTGCCGCGAAACCTCCAACTGGTCCCGCGCGATCTTGAGCATCTGTTGAGAGTACTCAGCGGAATCGACACCCGCGCGTCCGATCTGTGTCAGGACGAGCCCTATAAACCCGGAGAACATCAGCCCCAACCCGGGTACGATCCCGGCCAGCCCCGCAATTGACGAACCACCAAAACCACGACTCATCTCTTCGAGTGCCGCCATCGCGACCACCGCGACAATTCCGCCGGCCGCGATGACACACCACGAAAGAATTTCCAAAATGCTGAAATATGTCCGCGCCGCTTCGTAAGATCTCATCAGAATACCTCCGTTTTCCCGGGGATAGGCTGTAACCACGAATTTTGTCTGTCAACTTGTGATTGAGCCCGGGTCTGTCGTTCGTAACCCAACTGTTGTCTCCGAGACCAAACTTTGACCGCCAACACCCAAGAGCCGCCCTCCTGGAGGACGGCGGGTCTTGCGTGACCGTTCCCGAGGTTCGTATCGAAAAAGCGAAGAACTAGCCCATCATGGCTGCGAGGCCGATCGAGCCACCGCGCCGGATGGTGTCGGCAAAGGAGAGGGCTTCGAAAAGAACAGTGTTGCGAGGTTCGTTGTCGAAGAACCGGCGCTTCTTCGGCAGCCAGGGCTCGATCGCAGGATACTGCGCGGCCAGCGCCGCAGCCTCCTCGTACTTGTTGGCGTAGTCATGGACCCGCGCGACGGACACATTGAGCAGGTAGTTGTGCTCGGCCGTCCGGGCGATCGCGCCGATGATCGCCTTGGTCTTCTTGCCCTTCCTGGCCGCTTCTGCGGCCTTCTCGGTGACCACGACGTCGGGCTTCAGCCGGTTGATCCATTTCTGAGCCTCCTCGGCGGCCTTGGTCGGCGATTTCGCAGCGGTGTATGACACATGCCAATCCCTGAGCTTGTCGCCCACCAGGAAAGCATAGCCAACCCGACCGGAAGCCGCCGCGACTGCCAGAATTCTATGGTCCGCCATGTTCCTCGTCTTCGGCGGCTAAACGGTCTCTCAGGCGTTCGATCGACGACGCCCGGTTGAACGTACCCGCGAAGTCACGGGTGTTCTTCGGCAGCTTGCGGACCCGTTTCCGCAGATCCCTGCGCGCCTGACGCATGACCATCGAAAACAGGCTTTCGAACGACCTGCCGAAGATCAGCGATAACATGACGGTTTCCGTAAGTGTCGGAAGCTTTCGCCCCTGTTCCAGGTCAGAGACCCGGGATTGATGCGACGCCAACATGTGAGCGATATCGCTCTGCACGAACCCCGCCTTGCGCCGCGCCGTGCGGAGGTCGAGTGCAAATTCGGTTGTCATATGGTGATTTGCTTATGCTTGTAATGCTCACCAGTCTATGGGGTCCGCCTTCACCCAACAAGGAGGCGCAAAATCCCCATTTTCGATGCCAACCCACCCTCTCAAACAACAACACCACCAGCCCGGTATGGACGTGCAGATCCCGGAAAGGTGAAACCTTTCCGGGGCTCGCCATACCGGGCTGGTGGTGGTTCGGAAGGTGGTTTGCTCATGAACTCCCTGACGGGGTCAGGATACCAAGGATCAGCTGCCGGATGCTAGACGGCGAGAAATGGTAACCCGATATGGGGTGTCTTCCCTATCGATGACGGATATGACAGCTTGTTCTTTCCCGAATGACCAAACAGGGTGCTCCAAATGGGTTGTAATGCGCACAACCATCCAACCGACTGTAGCTGTGGTTTCGGCGGCGATACCGGCAACACTCCAGGTGCCTCCAACTATTGGTCATTGGGCGACGTAGCGCTGCCACAGACTGACTTGCGGCAAGTTACGTTTCAAACGACCTGCCCGCTATGCGGGGGGGCTTGTTATTACTACGAGAACGAATTCGGATCCAAGGTCTGGTTTGATGAATTGGGCATCCCGTGGACCAAGCATCCGTGCTTCGAAAATGAACCTGAATTGCGCCTAGAACGCCCGAACAACGCAGCAGAGGCTCTGGGACCGTACGAACTTGAGCCGCAACGTGTGTTTGCAAAGTTATTGTGGAAAAAAGGAAACTGGAGATTCTTCGCCGTCTTAAAAGACCACCAATCCACATACCTACAACACTCTTGGGGCCCAAGAAGGCGTGTGAATTTCGGCGATGAAGAATACTCACGCACTATTGGTTATTTTTGTACGCGGCATCGGATTCCAAATGGATGTTTCATCATTATTTCTTGGGGCCAGAGGAAATTCTTCTTCATACCAGACGATGCGTCAGATGGATTTGAAATTTTTCCAAGTATTTGGAAAGAAGAAGTGTTTGATCGCGTGGGGTCTTTGCGCATTCAGCGCGCGACTTCCTGCTTTAGGGATGTACTTGAAAGCTTTGGCAAAGTATCTGATCCACAAGATCGCGCGTTCTTGGCTGAACTTCTCTATGATCAAACTGACCTACCGATTGAGACAATAGCGTTTCTAAGCCACGTACCGTTGATTGACGCCATCAGAATATCAAATGGTGAAGGCAAGCAGCCCCACGTGAAAAACAGATCGAAGATTCGAGAGGTAGCCTTGAAAATTGGGTCAATTCTCTACGATGTGGACCTATAAACGCTCTTTGCGCTCACCAAAGTTGGTCAGTCTGAATTCTAAAAATTTTCGTATGATCATCTCGGCCCGAAGATAATAGAATACCCGCCCTTGACCCAAGGGCGGGTTAGTCAATACTCGCTTGCCAACATGATGGTCAGCACCCTGTGCGTGACGGCTTCGTTGGCCGGGTTTTCCGAACCCTGCGTGAGCGTTGGATCGTAGTAGTCGAGCTTCCAGAACACTTTCTCGCCGTCGACCTCGACCGCGCCGTAGTCATGTTCGCCCCAGGGGTCGTTGTCCTCGGAGAACTGGTCAAAGTCACGGACGGCCTGGAATGCGCGCTGAAGGAAGTCCCGCCCAAGCGCTCGAACACCGGGCGTCACCACCACCGTCCCGTTGCCGCGCCCCTCGCGCCGAAACCGATCGTTGAGTTCGCGGATCGCCTGGCGCGGCCCTGCGCCATCAAGGCGCTTCCACACCAGCGTGGTCGCATCCTCGCAGGCGTGGCAGTGGGCATCGTCGAAGACATGCTCTAACTCCCACAACCCATACTCTGGGTTCCAACACGCCCAGGCGTCGAGCGCCACACGCTCCGAACCGCAGCTCTTGCAGACCGGCACCGTACCAATGGAATCGATACCATCGACTTGCGAATGTCCCATGATCACCTCCTGTTCAGGTGGTCCCGTCGGGATGACAGGCGCACCCGGGAAGAGGCGATCCGGGAAAGAACGATCTGTTGGCATGATACGCGACAGGTTGGAGCCCACTAGGCGCCGAAGCATCTAGCGCAACGATATCCGGTCCGCCGGTTTTTGACCGCCTAGGGTGACGTCGTGGGACCAGTCAGAATTGAGCGATGTTTCCACCGCCCGATCACGTCACCTTGCTTGGCCAAGCCTATCGCCACTACGGCGATTTCCCCTTTGGCATCCGTCTCGCGGACCGGCTGATGCACCTCTACGTCATCGGTCAGACCGGGACCGGCAAGTCGACCTTGCTCGGCAACACGGCCCGGCAGGACGCAGGCGCTGGTATTGGCTTCTGTCTCGTCGATCCCCACGGCGATCTGGCCAAGCAGTTGTCGCAGTCGCTTGCCATCGAGCATCGGTACTGGGACGTTGCGGACGAAGATAGCCCATACGGATACAACCCGCTGACCCCTGTGGCCGCCCAGTTTCGCCCGCTGGTCGCATCCGGCTTTATCGAAGCCCTCAAGAAGCAGTGGGCCGATGCCTGGGGCGCGCGCATGGAGCATTTGCTGCGCTATGCCGTTCTCGCGCTCCTGGAGCAGCGTGAGGCGGATATCCGGGACATCGTGCGCCTCTACGTCGACAAGGATTTCCGGCGCGCCGTGGTGGCTCGCGTGACCGACGAACAGGTCTATGCCTTCTGGACCCGGGAGTTCCCCAACATGAACTACCAGACCGCCGTCGATGGGGTCGCGCCGATTGCCAACAAGCTAGGAGCGTTTCTGGCCAACCCGGTGGTGCGCAAATCGATCTGCGAGCCGGAAGAGCCGCTCCGGTTCCGCCGGATCATGGATGAAGGCGGGATCCTGATCGTGAACCTGGCGAAGGGACGGCTGGGCACCGATACCTCCAACGTGCTGGGCGGCTTGATCGTCGCCAGTATCATGAACGCGGCCTTCACGCGCCATAACCTGCCGGACGAGCAGCGCCGGCCTTTCATGCTCTATGTCGACGAATTCCATTCTTTCACGACCTCAGCACTAGCCGGCATGATGTCGGAATCCCGCAAATACGGCCTGGGCCTCACGCTCGCGCATCAGCACATCGTGCAGACCGAAACTGACGTCTTCGAGGCGGTGCTCGGCAACGCCGGGAGCCTGATGGTGTTTCGCACCGGTGCTCAAGACGCCCCGACCTTCGAGCGCCAACTCGGCACCGTTGCGGTGCCGGATCTCGTTAATCTCCCGAACTACCGGGCCTTCGTGCAACTCATGGTCGATGGTGAACCGCGCAAGGCTTTCTCGGCGACGACCTTCCCGCCCGGATGATATGAGCCATCGGCCATAGCTGGACCCGATATTCCGTTACCTAGCGAGCGAAGCGCTCTGGCCTGACAATGGATGGCGGAACCCTGTTCCTTTCCCAACATCAATGGAGACAAGCCATGACGCTCATGCTGCATGCGGGCGCAAACCCGCTCGACTACGACGACCTCCGGCAACTGGAAGCCCCGGAGGCGACTGCCACCCATGTGCCGATCCCGCACCACCGGCTGGTGGACGCGGTCCGGCATACGCTCGGCTTCTACGGTCATGCCGTAGAGGAAGAACACCACGGGGTGACGCCCGATGGGATGCGGTATTTCGGGGTGCTGTCCCTGAAAAGTTCCTACGGCGACTACACCGATACGGTGGGGCTCAGAAACAGCCACGACAAGACCTTCCCGATCGGGATCTCCTTCGGCTCGCGGGTCTTCGTCTGCGACAACCTCGCCTTCATCGCCGATCACGTGGTGCGCCGGAAACACACGGCCAATGCCAAGCGTGATCTGCCTGGCCTAGTCGGCGAACTGATCGAGCCCCTGGCAGATCAGCGTGAGGCCCAACACCGGGTGATGACCCGGTATCGGACCACGACCCTGACCCAAGACGCGGCCGATCACGCCGTGATGGAACTCTACCGAGCCGATGTGATCACCGTGACCCGGATCGGGGCGGTGATGGATCGGTGGGAGAACCCGCCGCATGACTGGGGCGTGAAGACGGCTTGGCGGCTCTTCAATTGCGTCACACACGCGCTGGAGGGCCGAATCGCAGAACAGCCGGTGCTGACTGAGCGGTTGCACCAGGTGATCGAAGCGACTTGCGTCCACCGGCCACCTCCGGACTCCGTCGGCAGGCTTCTGTCACAGGAATGAGGTTGCGCCTCAAAGGCGGCCCAGATCGGGCCGCCTTTTTCTTTGATGAAGCAATATCGCTTGGCCAGGGTTTTCGGCGTCTATGCCGATATGCTTGACCGGGTAGAATTCGGGCATGAGCAAAGACGACCACCTCAAACAGCACTTGGAGCTGTGCAAAACCATCTATCTGCGAATGCTGAAGGACGGCACTTGGCCGTGGCGCGACTCGCAAATTTCCGAGGATCTGGTAGAGTCTGACGATATCAAAAAAGACGTATGAAGCCGTGCTTTGGATACATCCGAGTGTCCACCCAGAAGCAAGGACTGGGCGTGTCGCTCGAAGCACAAGTTGACGCAATCACGGCCTTTGCGAGTCAACACAATCTCAAGATCGTCGAATGGTTCGAGGAAAAGGAAACGGCCGCGAAGCGCGGGCGTCCTGTCTTCAACAAAATGATCCGAGAGCTCAAACGCGGAAGAGCCGCAGGCCTGGTGATGCACAAGATCGACCGCTCCGCTCGAAACCTGCGCGACTGGGCACTGGTCTCCGAACTGCCGAACCTCGGGATCGACATCTTCTTTGCGACCGAAAGCCTCGACTTCCGTTCGCGCGGCGGTCGCCTTGCTGCGAACCTTCAAGCCGTCATCGCCGAGGACTACATCCACAATCTGCGCGAAGAGACGATCAAGGGCCTGACGGGGCGGTTGAAGCAGGGTCTCTATCCGTTCAAAGCTCCGATCGGCTACGTCGACAACGGGCGCGGCCAACCGAAAACGCCCTGCCCGGTGAAGGCACCCCTGGTCCAGCAAGCGTTTCGACTTTATGCGAGCGGGCAGCACTCGATCATTTCGCTCCAGGCAGAGCTGGGCAGGCTTGGTCTATGCGGTCCGACAGGTAAACCCATCTCAAAGCATGGTGTCGAGAAGATCTTGAGCAACCCCTTCTACACGGGCCTGATCCATATCAAGAGGACCGGCGCGGTCTACGAAGGCATGCATGAGCCCATCGTTGATGCCAGGAACTTCCGACGTGTCCAAGACCTGAAGGCCGGGAAGGCAGGTAAGAAAGTCACCCGCCACAACCACACCTATCGTGGCCTATTTCGGTGTGGCATCTGTGGCTCGACAATGCCGCCTGAGCGACAGAAAGGTCACGTCTATTACCGCTGCCAAACTTCGGACTGCCCGACGAAGACGATCCGTGAAGACCAGATCTCCAAGGAGGTGTACGAAACGCTCAAAGGACTGGAGATCAAGCCGGACCAGGCTGCGAAGCTCGAACGCGACTGGCAACGCTGGATCAACAGCAGCCAACGCCAGGACGAAGTTCGATCTCTCGAACTGCGGATGGCACAATGTGAGCAACGATTGGCGCGCCTTACAGATCTCCTCATCGACTTCACCATCACGAAGACCGAGTACAACGACCGAAAACGAAGACTCACGATGGAGCTCGTGGACCTCAAAGACGAACGACAAAAAGCCAACGAAATAGGCCTGTCCAATCAGGACATGACACAATTCCTCGAACTCATGAAAAACCTTGCACAGCTTCACATTTCTGCAAAACCACTAGAAAAAAGGTGGATGGTCCAAAACTGCTTCTCGAACCGGACCGTGACCGGCAGAGAGCTTTGCTTAGAGCCGTCAAACTGGCTCCAGGTCAGAGATGTTGCTTCTCTGACCCCTTTGGTGACCCAAGACGGCCCAATTCTCGAACTACTATCGGCTGGGAAGATTCCTGTCTCACCAGAGGACGAACTCGACGTCACGCCTAGACCGATGAAGATCGAGTCGAATGATATGTGACCCAAGACGGCCCACTTCTCGAACTTTTATCGACAGGAAAGATACCAGTCACACCGCAACACGAGGAAGCTGCCGTTCCTGGACCACTGAAATCAATCACGGATCAGGTATGACGAGCGGAAACCAATCATCCATCTGGAGACACTATTTCGCCAAATTTGAGTGTCGTGCTTCGGGGTTGAAGATGTGCATCTAGTTCCTTGATCGACAGTTTCAGTGGCATCTGACCAGCAATACCACTAAAAACACAAGTCCCTGTGGGAAGCGTCGGAATGGATTCTTCTGTTAGCTTATCAATATAAGACACCGCACTTGCAATTGACTGCAAATCCTTTTGGTTGATTAGACGATGAATGAAATAATTGTGAGCCTGAGATGTGATCGTCTGGGAAATGTCATTTGGCCTCTGGCTCGCAATCGTGACGAAAACGCCGAACTTCCTACCTTCCTTGATTATCTCTTCAAAGGTCTCAAGGCGGTAGTCTTTCCAGCTTTCCGCCTCACGCGCCGACTCACGTGAAAGAATATTATGAGCCTCGTCAATCACAATACTGAGGGACTTTCCCACGTAGTTCTTCTTGTGGTCCTGATAAACCATCCTCGAAAGCAAAAGAGGTATTGTTTTCTTCATTTCAAGATTCACATCGTGCAAATTTACGACTACGACATTTGAATCGAAAAACTTGCTTTCTGGGCTGGAATCGAAGACCTTGCGAATGTCTTTTTGTTTGCTCTTTAACTTGTTGATGGCAGGAGCAATGTGTTCATTCTGCGCACGATTTGAAAGAACGTCGTAAATCATTTGCACATATGTAAAAACAATGAAATCCGAAATGATGTCGCCACTGAGCACAAAGTTGGCAACGTGGTTGTAGACGAACGTGTTTGGAATCTGTTCTGGATCTGATTTCAGGTAGTTGCCGTTCCAGGTGAATTCAGCAAACTTGTTGTTCCAGTCCAAATCAATTGCAAGTTCTATCGGCATCCCTTCAAGATCAACATTGGGCAGGATCTGGCGAAGATAATCGAGTAGCAAATCTGCCCGAACCTTGTCCGACATTTGAAGAATTTGCCTGACCTGGTTCCGGATAATGTTCCTAGTGTGCTCGAGAGCATCATCGCCTGACAATACTCTTTTCCTGAGTGCCAAGGCTCTTTTCAAAAACGGTTTTTGCGTTTTCTCCGTAGCATCAGAAATGATCGAGAGCATCTCGATATCCAAAAGCCCATCGTCTGACAGCGGAATCTTGTCGCCACCGTCCACCCTGGTCGAGAGATCGTAGACCGATTTCTCTTGAGTTAGGCAATCGTTACCCGAGTATTCACCATTGAAGTCAAACACAAGGATCCGGCAATTCGCATCGAAGGCATCTTTATTGCGGGTTCTCATCTCGGAAATGAAGCTCTGGTAGAGTATCGCCAAGGTGTTTGACTTGCCGCTTCCCGTATTCCCAAAAATCGCGATGTGGCTGTTCATCAAACCATCCACGGGCAACGCGATATCATAGCCTTCGTAGTCCGAACTAGCTACGTGAAGCGCAATCCCGTTCCGCGACACGAGATTATGAACCTGATATACCTTTTCCCTGGTTAGGAGGTATGCCTCGTTGCCTACCAGCGGGAGCTCCTTAGTGCCTCCAGAGAACTCGCCGCGACGATCTAGAAAGCCCACCAAAGACACTGACAGAACTCTTCGGCTGAGTTTTGTTTCTTTTAACTCATTTTTCCCATTTTCATCGGGTTGAGCATTTTCTCCATCAACTTTTCCAATTAAGCTTAGGTATCCCTTTCTTATGTCAACATAACTCCCGACAGCAATGTTCCGAACCAGGTCCCCATCAAAGAAAAGCTCTGACAAGTTCTTATCTTTGTCGACAGCAATCGAAATTCGCCGACCTGTGACCGCAGACACTTCTCCAATTCGAAGCACAGCTTCTTTTTGTAATCTCTCATCACTCATAGCTCTGACGCTTTAAAGGTGCTATCCCCTGGAAAAGTGAGTTCATTTCTGGAAAATCGATATTTGCGCCCTTAGCAGGCGAAATAACAAGAACATTTCTTTGCTGTTTGAATTTTTCAGCAAACGAAACTGCGGCTTCTTCACTGTAGGAAAAAATAATTAGCTTCGCCGTCGGATTTCGTAGAGCTCTTCTCGTAACATCTAGTATGTGCTCATCTGCAAATGAAAACCCAAAAGTGAAGAGTAGCGCGTTCTCTTTGTCTAGAGAATTCGAGTATAGCCTAAGGAGGTCGAAGTACACGCGATCCAATACGGTCGATTCGAATTTCCGAACATTTGGCAAGATGATCGCACGTTGCGTGAGAGCGGTTCTTACCTTTTCCGGATCATCCCGCTCCTCATCGGACAACGCTTTGTGCTCACGTAAAGAGTATCGGATATATTCGCCTTCTCCACGGGCCCAAGATAGTGAGCCGTGAATCTTGATCAGGTTAATGCTGGGGACTTCGGCTTGCCGATCGTACACATTTCCCGAGCGAAATGTTCGATCAAAATACTTCTCCGGTGAAAATGGGAAACCATCTATTGCCGCAGAAGTTCGATCGAAACCGTCATTGAGCACTACGGTCGGCAAATCGCTTGCTGCTTGCTCGAAGAAAAAGTCGTAGTTGGTTGTAAAGATGTTCGCTTGCCTCGGTAGCAATAGGTTTTTTCTTTCAAACACAAGTTGATCTACTGCCTCAAGAAAAGTGGTGTAATTGGTCAACACGTCTTCGATGGCGCCACCCGTGATATTGGCAACAACATCATTGTTTACATCCTCAAGCTCCTCGAGGAATTCGAGTGCTTTTTTGTCCGCTTGCGCATCTTCTCCCTTTGCAAGCAGATCGTTGATTTCCTTCTCGATATTTTTGGCCACATTGATGGCTGGCATAGACGCGCCAGAACCAAAGAGAAAATTCAAGTTCCCAGACTGCACATGTGCTTCAAGAAGCTTGACGATTTCTGACTTTTCTTCTGTGAGTATGATGGTTTGCGCCATATGAATCCTGCCTTTTCCCCATACTACCACGAGGAGAAATTTCCGGAAGGTGTATCGGAAGGAGGTTGTCACGTGGGGGATCTTTTGCCCGTATCCGACCGCACGTGCGTTCCGACCCCAGGCCAATCACCCAAGCAAGAATTTGGACCAGTCGTCTATCAATTGTCTTCGTTTTTCAAGGAGGTCGGATCGCTGGTACGCTCGCTCGACGTCGGTGCCAATCTGATGCCCCAACGCGCTCTCTTTGACCTCAAACGGCGTGTCAGTGGTCTCTTCGACCCAAGTGCGGAACGTCGCCCGGAAACCATGTGGTCGTGCTTGGTAGCCTTCGCGCTTCATGAACCCGCTCATGGTCGCATCGGAGATCGGGTTTCCTCTGGTCGATGGGAACAGAAGGTTTTGCCCTTTGACAACTCTCGCCTGATCCACGATCGA
This sequence comes from Sinisalibacter lacisalsi, assembly GCF_014640115.1. Classification (GTDB taxonomy): domain Bacteria; phylum Pseudomonadota; class Alphaproteobacteria; order Rhodobacterales; family Rhodobacteraceae; genus Sinisalibacter; species Sinisalibacter lacisalsi. Next base: position 11,354 of record NZ_BMGI01000003.1, read on the forward strand.
CATTGCTTCATTAGAAAGTGGGATGCGGTGTTCCTTGCCCGTCTTCGTTCTCTCGGGCGCGATCATCCAAACGCCGTTGGAAATCTCATCGAAGGTGGCAAAGCGAACCTCGCTCGTACGGGCGACCGTTAGGATTAGGAACCTAAGCGCCAAAGCCGATACGAACGGCTTCTCGCAAAGCCATTTGTAGAATGCTGGGGCCTCTTGATAAGGCAATGACGGGATGTGTTTCACTTCGTGCCGCCGCTTCCCAAGCAAGGCCTGTGCCTTCATTACCGCTTGAAGGTCGACATCCAGCCCGAGCGCCGCCGCGTGCTTCAACGTCAGGTTCATGCGGTTCATGGCTTTCCGGGCGGTGTCCGGCTTCTCGTGCCAGATGGGCTCCATGATGCGCTTCAACTCGTGTTGGTCGACATCTTCAATCGCCAGGTTGCCGATCTTGGGCAACACGTGCACTGCAAGAGGCGACATCCAGCGTCCGGCGTTGCCGTCGCCTTTGAGCTCGGCCTGCCGAGCTTCAAAACACCCCTGCACTGCATCAGCTACCGTCAAGCGACTTGACCGCGATCTTTGAGTGCGGCGGTCTTGGATCGGGTCGGCCCCCTGCCGGAGCTTCTTGCGTGCTTCACTGGCGCTTTCACGAGCCTCAGCGATCGACACATCCGGCCACGGGCCGAGCCCCATTTCGCGGCGCTTGCCATCGACGACGATTCGAAGGATCCACTTGCCGGCATCTTTGCGTGACTTCACTAGCCACAAGCCTCGACCATCGGCATACTTTCCCTTGCCGAGGTTCTTTGCCTTGATCTGCGTTAGCGCGTTGGAGACCGTCAACTCAGCCCACCTTTTAGCCCACCCTGGTACGTGTGAAGCTATGTACCACGATGTTCAATGCTGAGGCAAAGGGGATATTTTTATCATTATTTATCAGTCCATTGCGGACATATATGTTCAGCCATGTTCTGGGTGAGTGGTGCCCGGGGGCGGAATCGAACCACCGACACGAGGATTTTCAATCCACTGCTCTACCCCTGAGCTACCCGGGCACGGGTGAACGATCTTCGTTCGGGTCGCGGTTTTCTAGTCACGCGGCGGGCTGGTGTCCAGAGGGAATCTGGGAAATCTCAGTCCTGCCGCGGACCGGGCTTTTCGACCTCTTCTCCGGCCTCGTCGGGCGTGGCGGGGATATCGGTCGGCACCGCGTAACCGCCCCGCAGCCATCGGCCGAGGTCGACATCGGCACACCGTCGCGAACAGAAGGGACGATATCTCTCGCTGGTCTCGTTGCGGCAGATCGGGCAGGGCATCTGCTTACCTCATCTCGTCGTTGCACTTCTCCTGTTGCCTGTCCGAAGCAATGCCTGACAGGAAATGCCGCGGCAAGGGCGGGTGTCGTGAGCCGCGGCGCGCCCCCTGGATCAGGCGAACGGGTCGGTGGGGTAGCCGACGCGCTCGAGATAAAGTCCGCCCGGCGGGGAGACCGGGCCGCAGGCGGCGCGGTCGCGCGCCTCGAGCGCGGCGCTCACGTCGTCGGGCGACCATGCCCCGGCTCCGACCCGTTCCAGCGTGCCGACGAAGCTGCGCACCTGGTTGTGCAGGAAGCTGCGGGCGCGGACGTGGAAGCGGTATTCCGTGCCGCCGCCGGGGTAGGGCAGGGCCTCCACGTCGAGCGCATCGAGCGTCTTGACCGGGCTCTCGGCCTGGCATTGAAGCGAGCGGAAGGTGGTAAAATCGTGCCGCCCGATCAGGCGCGCGGCGCCGGCCTGCATCGCGGCGAGGTCGAGCGCGTGGCCCACCCGCCAGGCCTGGCCGCGGTCATGCACCAGCGGTGCGCGGCGGCTTACCAGCCGGAACAGGTAGCGCCGCTCCCGCGCCGAGAACCGGGCATGGAAGTCATCGGCCACCGGCGCGCAGGCCACCACGGCCACCGGCGCGGGTTTGAGGTGGTAGTTCAGCGCCTCCATCAGCCGGAACGGTGCCCAGTCCTTGCCCATGTCGCAATGCGCCACCTGGCCGAGCGCGTGCACGCCCGCATCGGTGCGCCCGGCGGCGGCGATCGCGGGCAGATCGCGCTCCAGCCGGGCCAGCGCAGCCTCGATCGCGCCCTGAACCGAGGGCTGGTCCTTCTGCCGCTGCCACCCGGCGAACGGCCCGCCGTCATATTCGATTTTCAGCGCATAGCGTGGCATGTCCGCCGGGATAGCCCGCCCCAACTCCCCCAGCAAGTCTCCCCTTCATCCTGGCCCAAATACCTCACGGGGGTCCGGGGGTGTGAAACCCCCGGGCTCGCCCGCTGGCGCAGAGCGCGGCGAAGGGTTATCTAGGGCAAAACGCGAGGAGGTTTCCGATTGGGGCTTGGTGATATCGCCGACGGAATCGTGCGCCGGGCAGAGGCGCTGGGCGATGGTGTGCACGAGGCGCTGTTCGAGCCGGTCGTGCGCCTTGGCGTGACCGGCCTCAGCCGCGCGGGCAAGACCGTGTTCATCACTTCGCTGGTGGCCAACCTGCTCGACCGGGGGCGGATGGCGCAGTTCATGCCGCAGGCCGAGGGGCGCATTCTCACCGCCTTCCTGCAGCCCCAACCCGACGATACCGTTCCGCGCTTCGACTACGAGGCGCACCTGGCGGCGATGACCGGCCCCGAGCCGCGCTGGCCCGAGAGCACCCGGGCGGTGAGCGAGCTGCGGCTCAGCCTGCGGGTGCGGCCGGGCGGGCTGCTTTCGGGGCTCAGGAGCCCGCGCACGGTGCACCTCGACATCGTCGACTATCCCGGCGAATGGCTGCTCGATCTCGAACTGCTCGATCGCGACTATGCCACCTGGTCACGCGAGACGCTGGCGCGGATCACCTCGCGCGACATGGCGGCGGAGTTTCTCGCCGCCGCCGACCGGGCCGAGGCTGCCGCCGGGTTCGACGAGGCCGTGGCCAAGGAACTCGCCGCCGCCTTCACGGGCTACCTCCGCGCCGCCCGCGAGGCGGGGTTCTCCGATTGCACGCCGGGCCGGTTCCTGCTGCCGGGCGAGATGGAGGGCAGCCCGGCGCTGACCTTCGCGCCGCTGCCCGGGCCCGATGGCACGCCGCCGCGCAAGAGCCTCTGGCGCGAGATGGAACGGCGGTTCGAGGCCTACAAGGCGCGGGTGGTCAAACCCTTCTTCCGCGATCACTTCGCCCGGATCGACCGTCAGGTGGTCCTGATCGACGTGCTCGGCGCGATCAACGCCGGGCCGGCCGCGCTGGAAGACCTGCGCCGCGCCATGGCCGATACGCTCGCCGCCTTCCGCCCGGGGCGCAACGCCTTCCTGAGCCGGCTCCTGCTCGGCCGGCGGGTGGAGAAGATCCTGTTCGCCGCCACCAAGGCCGATCACCTGCACCATTCCCAGCACCCCCGGCTCACCGCGATCACCGAGGCGCTGATGCGCGAGGCGCGTGACCGGGCCGCCTTCGCCGGGGCCGAGACGGCGGCGATGTCGATCGCCGCGCTGCGCGCGACCACCGAGGAAAGCCGCGAGCACGAGGGCCGCAAGCTCGATCTCGTGCGCGGCACCCTGCTCGACACCGGCGCCTCGGCCGCGTTCTACCCCGGGCGGCTGCCCGATGATCCGATGCGGCTGATCGCGCCCGCCCGCGAGGGCGCCGAGCGTTGGCTCGACGCCGATTACCGGGTGATGCGCTTCGCGCCCTCGGGTGCGGAAGGGCGTCCCGGCGAGGGCCCGCCGCATATCCGGCTCGACCGGGCGGCGGATTTCCTGATCGGGGACCGGCTGTGAACTTCTTCTCCGCAAAACTGCGGCCCGGCTCGCGGGCGATCGTCGAACCGGCCCGGCCCACCGATGCCGAGGCGATCGGGCTGATCCTGTCGGACTGGATCGACGAAACCCCGTGGATGCCGCGCATTCACAAGCGCGAGGACGAACAGGCCTTCGCCCGCGATCTGGTGGCGCGCGGCTGGGTCATCGTGGCGCGCCGCTGCGGCCGGGTTGCGGGCTTTCTCGCGCGCGATGGGGATGACATTCTCGCGCTCTACGTCGCCGCCCATGCGCGCGGGCAGGGTATTGGCAAGGCCCTCGTGGCGCGGGCACAGAAGACCACGCCGCACCTCAGCCTCTGGACCTTCCAGTTCAACGATCCGGCGCGCGCCTTCTACGAGGCGCAAGGTTTCCGCGAGGTCGAGCGCACCGGCGGGGCGGGCAATGACGAGAAACTGCCCGATATCCGCTATGTCTGGGAGAGGCCGCGATGACAAACCGGAAAGACGGCCCCGTGCTGATCGAGATCGACACGCCCACTGGCGAAACCCCCGCCACCGCGCCGCCGGTGCCCGAGCCGGATCCGGGGCTGCCCGAGCCTGCGGCGATGCAGATCGCCGCCCGCCTCGCGGCACGAAAGCCCTCGCGGCTGGCGCGCTGGTTCTGGGCGCTGGCTGTGGCGCTGGTGGGTTTCGTCGCCTCGGTCGCGGCGTGGGATTTCGCCACCGGGCTTCTGGCGCGCAACCCGGCGCTGGGGCTTGCGGCCTCGGTCTTGCTCGCGGCCTTCCTCGTGGTGCTCGTGGTGATCGCGCTGCGCGAAATGGCCGCTTTTGCGCGGCTCAGGCGCGTCGATGCGCTGCACGAGGCGGCCGAGGCCGCCACCGCGCGCGACGATCTCGAAGCCGCGCGCGCCGTGCTGCGCGATCTCAAACGCCTCTACGCCGGACGCGAGGACCTGCGCTGGGGGCTTGCCCGCCTCGACGAGCGCGAAGCGGATATCTTCGATGCCGACGGGCTCATCGCGCTCGCCGAAGCCGAGTTGCTGACCGTGCTCGACGCCACCGCGCGGCGCGAGGTCGAGACCGCCGCGCGGCAGGTGGCGGCCGTCACCGCGCTTGTGCCGCTGGCGCTGGCCGACCTGATCACCGCGCTCACCGCCAACCTCAGGATGATCCGCCGCATTGCCGAAATCTACGGCGGGCGGGCCGGCACGCTTGGGGCCTGGCGGCTGACCCGCGCGGTGCTGACCCATCTCGTCGCGACCGGGGCGGTGGCGGTGGGGGACGACATGATCGGCTCGGTCGCCGGCGGCTCGGTGCTCTCGAAGCTCTCGCGCCGCTTCGGCGAGGGGGTGATCAACGGCGCGCTCACCGCCCGTGTCGGGGTCGCGGCGATGGAAGTCTGCCGCCCGCTGCCCTTTGCCGCGCTCAAGCGCCCCTCGGTCACCTCGATCGTCCAGCGGGCGCTGACCGGGCTGTTTGACAGGTCGGCGGCAAGGCCGGAATCCTGAGCCATGGCCGATAACCAGCCATCGCGGATTCTCGTGCTCGGGGCCTACGGGCTCATCGGTGCCCATGTCGCCCGGACGCTTGCCGCGCGCGGCCACGATGTCGTGGCGCTGGGGCGCGACCGGGCAATGGCGCGCCGGGTGCTGCCCGACCTGCCCTGGGTCTATCACGACCTCAGGCGCATGACCCGGCCCGAGGCCTGGGGGCCGCTCACCCAGAGTGTGGATGTCGTGGTGAATTGCGCGGGCACGTTGCAGGCGTCGCGCGCCGACGACCTGGAGGCGGTGCACCTGCACGCCATCGGTGCCTTGGCGGCGGCCTGCGAGCGGGCGGGCACCGGGCTGGTGCAGATCTCGGCGGTGGGGGCGGAGCCCGATGCGCCGCTTGCCTTCTACCGCACCAAGGCCGGGGGCGACGCGCTGGTGCGCGCGGCGCGCACCGATTGGTGGATCTTCCGCCCCGGCCTTGTCATCGCGCCCACCTCCTACGGAGGCACCACGCTGATCCGCACGCTCGCCGCCGTGCCCTTCCTGCAACCGATCGCGCTGCCAACCGCGCCGGTGCAGACCGTCTCGGTCGACGACGTGGCGCTGGCGGTGGTGCGTACCGTCGAGGGCATCACCCCGCCCGGCACCGAGGCCGATCTCGTCGCGCGCGAGGTGCACCCGGTCGTCGATATCGTCGCCGCCACCCGGCGCTGGCTCGGCTTCAAGCCCGCGCGGCTCACCGTCGGATTGCCAAGGCCGCTGGTGGCGATGGTCGGGCATGTGGCCGATCTCTTCGGCCGCCTCGGCTGGCGCTCGCCATTGCGCAGCACCGCGCTCCGGGCGATCGAGGGCGGCGTGGTGGGTCGGGCCGAAGGCACCCAGCGCGCGCTCGGACGCGACGCGCTCTCGCTCGAACAGACCTACCGGGGCTTCCCCGCCCGGGTGGAAGACCGCCTGTTCGCCCGCGTTCAACTGCTCGTGCCGCTCCTGCTCTTCGCGCTGGCGGTCAGTTGGATCTGGAAGGGCGCAGCGGGGCTGTGGGCCTTCCCGGGGGTCACCGAAACGCTCATCACCCGTGGCATGCCCGAGTTCACCACCCGTCTCGTCGTCGCCGCGCTCTCGACGCTCTCGATCGCGCTGGGGCTTTCGCTCTTCGTGCGGCGGCTGGCGGTGCGCACGCTGGTAATGATGGTGTTCGTGACGATCTTCTACGGTGCCGCGCTGAGCTTCATGGCGCCCGCGATGTGGGCCGATCCCTTCGGCGCCGGGGCGAACCTTCTGCTGATCATTGCCGCCGCGCTCGCCACCCGGGCCATGCTCGAAGCGCGCTGATGCTCTGGGTCGATCTCCTGCGCTGGCTGCACCTGATCGGCGCGGCGGTGCTCCTGGGCACCGGGGCCGGGATCGCCTTCTTCATGGTCATGGCGGTGCGCACGCGGCAGGCGGCGCTCATCGCCCATGTCGCGGGCGTCGTGGTGCTGGCCGACATGGTGTTCACCGCCACCGCCGTGGTGGCCCAGCCGGTCACCGGCATCCTGCTCGCGCTGGCGCTGGGCTGGCCGCTCACCGAGGGCTGGATCGTCGCCGCGCTGGCGCTCTACGTTCTGGTCGGCGCGTTCTGGCTGCCGGTCGTCTGGATCCAGGCGCAATTGCGCGACATCGCCCGCGCCTGCGTTGCCAGCGGTGAACCGCTGCCGGCGCGGTTCGACCGGCTCAACCGCATCTGGTTCGCCTTCGGCTTTCCCGCGTTCCTCTCGGTTCTGGCGATCCTGTGGCTGATGCTCAGCCGGCCTGCGCTCACGCTGCCCTGGGGCTGACGCCGCTGGACGGGGAAGGGGATTTCCGCCAATCTGGCCGGATATGCTCCGGGTGGGGTGGTGGAGTAGGGGTATGGACGCGCTGATCGCTCTCATGGTGCTCGCCGGGCTGGCGCTGCCGGTTCTGCTCATCGTCGTCACGGTGTGGACGGTGGGCCTAGCAAAGCGGGTGCGCGCGCTGGAAACCGCGCTGGAGGCGCTGCGCGGGCAGGCGGGTGTTGCCCCGGAGGCAGCGCCGGGCAGGGACAGCCGACAGGCCACGCCGCGCGAAGCCGCTGCCACGCAGGCCCCCGCCACGAGCGAGGCCGCCGAACCCGAACCTGCCGCCGCAAAGGCCCCGGATCGGCCCGATAGCCCACCGCGCGCGGTGGTGCTGCGCGCCGACAAGGCCCGCGCCCTCCTGACCTGGCTCAAGGCGAACTGGATCTACGCCGTCTCCGCCATCTCGCTCGCGTTCGCGGGGCTCTACTTCGTCGAATACGGCATCGAAACCGGTCTGCTCACCCCGTCGGCGCGGGTCATCGCGGCGCTCGTCTTCGGCGCCGGTCTGGTGCTGGCCGGGGAATACATCCGCCGCCGCTGGGGCGACACGAAAGAGGCCACCACCGCCTACCTGCCCTCGGTCTTCTCCGGCGCCGGGATCGTGACGCTGTTTCTCGCCCTGCTTGCGGCGCTGCACCTCTACGCCCTGATCGGCCCCGGCACCGCGCTCGCCGGGCTCGTCGCGGTGGCGGCGCTGGCCATCGTGCTGGGCTGGTATTCCGGGCCATTGCTGGCCGCCGTCGGCCTCACCGGCGCCTTCGTCGCGCCCTTCCTCGTGGGCGGCGAGAGCGATATCCCGCAAGCCTTCTACGGCTATTTCGCCCTGATCGCGCTCGCCGGCCTCGCGATCGACGCGGTGCGGCGCTGGGCCTGGGTTTCGGTGCTGACGCTGGCGCTGGCCTTTCCCGCCGGGTGGCTGCTGTTTCTCGGCGCGGGCTACCCGGAGTTTTTCGTGGCCTTCCTCGCCGGGCTGGTGGCGGCGAGCATGGCGGTGCCGGTGCTGAGCCTGTCGCCCGCGCATCGCGGCGCGGCCATCGTCGAAGCTTTCGCCAAGGGCCGCCCGCGCGGTTGGCCCGCGTTTCCGACCCGGCTGGTGGCGGCGAGCATGGCGGTGGCCTCCGGCTCGCTGGTGCTCGTCTCGCTCGACAGCGCGGGTGCGTTCTGGATCGCGGCCATCGCGCTCGTCGCGCTGGTTTTCGCCGTGGCGGTCTGGGCCGACCGGGCCGAGGCGCTGGAAGACCTCGCGGCCCTGCCCGCGCTTGGGCTGGTCGCGCTGGCGGCGGCGCAGGCGCTTGATGGCGCACCCGCGTTTCGCGCCTTCCGGGCGACGCTCACCGCCCCCGAGGGCACGCCGGTGCCGCAAGACCCGATCCTCCTCGTGGCGCTCGCCGCCCTCGCCAGCCTCGCCGCCGCATGGCGCGCGCGGCGCGGCGCACGCTGGCCGGTGGCCTGGGCGGCGGGGGCGGCGCTGACCGCTCCGGCGATGCTCGCCGCGCTCGAAACCCTGTGGCGCCCGGCCCAGGTGCTCGGCGCCTACCCCTGGGCGCTCACCGCCACCGCGCTGGCGGCGATGATGACGGCGCTCGCGCTCGCCTTCGCCCGCGTCGACGGCGCAAGCAAGGCCCGCGCGGCGGGCTTCGTGCTGGCCGCCTTCGCCCTCATCGCCTTCGCGCTGAGCCTGATCCTGACGACAACCGCGCTCACGCTGGCCTTCGCCGCGCTCACCCTCGCCGCGGCCACGCTCGACCGGCGCTTCGCCATGCCCGCGCTCGGTGCGGTGGTGCAGGCGGGCGCGGTGCTGATGGGCTGGCGGCTGGTGATCGACCCGGGCCTGCCCTGGGCCGAGCACGCGCCCTATTGGGAACTTGTGCTGGGCTATGGCGGCGCGGTGGGCGCACTGGTGGCGGCGCTGGTGCTTCTGCGCCCGCTGGCCCGGCCCAAGACCGTGATGGTCGCCGAGAGCGCGGCCTGGTCGCTCGCGGCGGTCTTCGCCTCGGTGCTGCTGATGCGGATCATCGAGGATGCGGCGCCGGGCCGCGGCACGGAAACGCACTGGGCCTTCGGCCTCCTTGCCACGATCTGGCTCACGATGGCGGCGGCGCAGCTTTGGCGGATGCAGACCGGCGGGATGATGGCGCGCGTCCGCCGTGTGCTGGCGGCGATCTACGGCCTGATCGGTCTTGTCGCGCTCGCCGTTGCCCTGGGGCCGCTCAATCCGCTGGTCAATGGCGGGGCGAATACCCAAGTGCTCGGCCCGATCGCCCTCAACACGCTTCTGCCCGCCTACCTGCTGCCCGGGGCGGTGCTCGCGCTCATCGCCGCGCGCTTCGCCTTTCTCGGCCTGGGCTTGCGCCGGGTTATCGGCACGGCGGCGTCGGTTCTTGCCGCCGTGTGGCTCTTCCTCGCCATCCGCCACGCCTGGCGTGGCGACGCGATGAATGCCGCGGGCTTCACCGATCCGGAGCTTTATTCCTACACCATCGCGCTGCTCGTCATCGGCGCGGGGCTGCTCTACCAGGCCATCGCGCGCCGCTCGGGGGGCTTGCGCAAGCTCGCCATGGCGGTGATCGCGCTCACCGTCGCCAAGGTGTTCCTTGTCGACGCCTCGGGGCTGGTGGGGCTGCTCAGGGTGGCCTCTTTCCTCGCGCTCGGGCTGGCGCTGGCGGGGTTGGCCTTTCTCAACCGCTGGGCGGCGGGGCGGACCGGCGCCGCGCCCTAGCGGCTTTACGGCCTTCGCTTGCGCGCCTATAACGCGGCCATGATGCTGGCACACGCGATCGTCATTCGAATTACGAGCCCGGCGCTCTGACCACGAGCCGCCGGGTAAAGGCGTATGGACCCCGCGCCGCCCTTCCCCTAGAACTCACGCGACTTTTGCCAAGGAACGCAAGCGATGTGCGCCGATACGCCCGACTACAAAGACACGCTCAACCTTCCCGAAACCGACTTCCCGATGCGCGCTGGCCTGCCCGCCCGCGAGCCGGGCTGGCTCGAGCGCTGGGAGCGGATTGGCATCTATGACCGGTTGCGCGAGAAAGGCGGGCGCGAGCCTTTCATCCTGCACGATGGCCCTCCTTACGCCAACGGCCACCTGCACATCGGCCACGCGCTGAACAAGATCCTGAAAGACATGATCGTGCGCTCGCAGCAGATGATGGGCCGCGATGCGCGCTACGTGCCGGGCTGGGATTGCCACGGCCTGCCGATCGAGTGGAAGATCGAGGAGCAATACCGCGCCAAGGGGCTCGACAAGGACAAGGTCGACATCGTCGATTTCCGCCAGGAATGCCGCAAGTTCGCGGAAGGCTGGATCGACATCCAGCGCGACGAGTTCAAACGCCTCGGGATCACCGGCAAGTGGGACGATCCCTATCTCACGATGGATTACCACGCCGAGGCGGTGATCGCCGAGGAATTCATGAAGTTCCTGATGAACGGCACGCTCTACCAGGGCTCCAAACCGGTGATGTGGTCGCCGGTGGAGAAAACCGCGCTGGCCGAGGCCGAGGTGGAGTATCACGACAAGGAGAGCTTCACGGTCTGGGTGAAGTTCCCGATCTATCCGCAACTCGTAGGGACCGGGAAATCCGATGAAGAAGCTGCGCAGGCGCGGAAAGAAAAAGAATATCTGCTGGATGCGAGTGTGGTAATCTGGACGACGACACCCTGGACCATCCCTTCGAACAAGGCTGTGGTCTATGGCGCGGATATTGCCTACGGCCTCTACGAAGTCACCGACACGCCCGGGGAATGCTGGGCCGCGAAAGGTGACCGCTTCATCCTCGCTGACAAACTGGCAGACGACGTGATGCGCCGCGCCCGGCTGGAAGACGGCATGTGGAAGCGTGTGTCAGACGTGCCCCAAGAGCACCTTTCAGGGATCCTTTTGCAACACCCCTTCGCCCACGCTGAAGGCGCGAACGGGGAATGGGACGACCTGCGCGATTTTCGCGCTGCCGACTTCGTCACCGACGAGGAAGGCACTGGTTTCGTTCATTGCGCACCTTCGCACGGCATGGAGGAATACGAACTTTATCGCGGTCTTGGGATGCTCGATCAGGTCATCACCTACAACGTGACGGATGAAGGCGCTTTCCGCGATGGCCTGCCCTTTTTCGGCGGCAAACGCATCTTGCGCGAGAAAGCCAAAAAGGGAGATTGGGAAGGGGACGCCAATGGCGCGGTGATTGATAAGCTGGTCGAGGTTGGCGGCCTGCTGGCGCGTGGCAAGATCAAGCACTCCTACCCGCACAGCTGGCGCTCCAAGGCACCGGTGATCTACCGCAACACGGCGCAGTGGTTCGTGGCCATCGACCACAAGCTCGACGACGGCATGGGCGCTTACGGCGACACCATCCGCCAGCGTGCGCTCACCTCGATCGACAGCTTGGTGAAATTCACCCCCGACAAGGGCCGCAACCGGCTCTACTCGATGATCGAGGGCCGGCCCGACTGGGTGCTCTCGCGCCAGCGCGCCTGGGGCGTGCCGCTCACCTGCTTCACGAAGAAGGGCGCGCAGCCGACCGATGCGGATTTCCTGCTCCAGAACCCCGAGGTCAACGCCCGCATCACCGCCGCCTTCGAAGAGAACGGCGCGGACGTGTGGTATGAAGAGGGCTTCAAGGCCCGTGTGCTCGACGGCATCGTGAACCCGGAAGACTACGAACAGGTGTTCGACGTGCTCGATGTGTGGTTCGACAGCGGCTCGACCCATGCCTTCGTGCTGCGCGACCGCGAGGACGGCAGCCCCGACGGGATCGCCGATCTCTACCTCGAAGGCACCGACCAGCACCGGGGCTGGTTCCATTCCTCGATGCTGCAGGCCTGCGGCACCAAGGGCCGCGCGCCCTACCGGGGCGTGCTGACCCACGGCTTCACGCTCGACGAGAAGGGCATGAAGATGTCGAAGTCGCTGGGCAACACGATCGTGCCGGAGGAGGTGACGAAGCAATACGGCGCCGACATCCTGCGGCTGTGGGTGGCGCAGACCGATTTCACCAACGATCAGCGCATCGGCCCGGAGATCCTCAAGGGCACCGCCGACAGCTACCGCCGCCTGCGCAACACGCTGCGTTTCATCCTCGGTAACCTCGCGGGCTGGGACGAGGCCGAGCGGCTCGATCCGGCGGAGATGCCGGAACTGGAGCGCTGGGTGCTGCACCGGCTCGCCGAGCTCGACAAGACGGTGCGCGAGGGCTTCGACGCATACGACTTCCAGGGCGCCTTCCAGGCGGTGTTCAACTTCGCCACGGTTGAGCTTTCGTCGTTCTACTTCGACGTGCGCAAGGACGCGCTTTATTGCGATCCGGCCGACGGCACCACCTGCCGCGCCGCGCGCACGGTGCTCGACATCCTGTTTCATCGCCTCACCACCTGGCTCGCGCCGGTGCTGGTGTTCACCATGGAAGAGGTCTGGCTCGAACGCTTCCCGGGCGACGACAGCTCGGTGCACCTCGTCGACATCCCCGAAACGCCCGAGGCCTGGCTCGATCCGCTCCTCGCCGGGAAGTGGGCCGGCATCCGGCGCGCGCGCCGTGTCGTCACCGCCGCGCTCGAACTGCAGCGGCGCGACAAGGTGATCGGGGCCTCGCTCGAGGCCGCCCCCGTGGTGCACGTGCGCGACGCCGATCTCGCCGAGGCGCTCCACTCGGTGGATTTCGCCGATATCTGCATCACCTCCGATATCGTGATCACCGCCGATCCGATGCCGAACGAGGCGTTCCGCCTTCCCGAGATCGAGGGCGTGGGCGTGGTATTCGAGAAGGCCGAGGGCGAGAAGTGCGAACGCTGCTGGAAGATCCTGCCCGATGTCGGGAGCCATGCACACCCGGGCACCTGCGCCCGCTGCAACAGCGCCCTGACCTGAGCGCCGCCGCGCGCCGCCTCACGCTGGCGCGCGGCCGTTCCGGGGCGGGAGCAGTTGCTGCGCGATGCCTGCGAAAAGCAGGTAGACGGAGGTTGCCACCAGCCCCCAATGGGCCCAGCTTTCGGGGTCGAAATCGACCCAGGCCGCCCAGCCGGCAAAGCCCGTCCAGGCCACGGCCACTGGCAGCGAGACCGCGCGCCAACGCCGTGTGCGCACCGGGTGGATGAACTTGAGCGGGGTGAACATCGTCACCGCGAGGGCCACGACGAGCGCGAGGGTGATCCAGAAATCGGGCTTGATCGCGAAGATCACGATCACCATCATGTTCCAGCACCCGGGGAAGCCGGCGAAGGAATTATCCTTCGTTTTCATGCGCGTATCGGCGAAATAAACGACCGACGTGTAGGTGATGACGATGATCGCGATCCAGCCCGTCCAGCCCGGCAGCAGGCCCGACTTGAACAGCGCATAGGCCGGGATGAAGACGTAAGTGAGATAGTCGATGATCAGGTCCATCAGCACGCCGTCGATCTGGCGGGCGTTGGTCTTGACGTCGTAGCGCCGGGCGAGTGGGCCGTCGATGCCGTCGACGACGAAGGCCACCACGAGCCAGACATACATCAACCCCCATTGCTCCTCGACGGCGGCGAGCATCGCCAGCATGGCGAACACTGCGCCGATGGCGGTGAAGAGGTGAACGAACAGGGCTTTGGTCGAAAGTCTCATGCCCGCCTTCATGGCGGAAACATCGCTTTCGTTCAACGCCGTTGAACGACTGGCGCGGGCAAACGCCGGGCCTGAAGGTTTTCGACATGGGCGCGCGGCATGGCGCTTGGCGGGGCTGCAGGAGGACGGGCGCACCAGCGACGGGCGAATCGCCCGGTCGGGCGCCAAGCCCGGCAAACGCGCCTGACCCACCGGGAAAACCGCTTGCCGCCGCGGCTGCGCCCGCCTTCGAAACCCTCAGGTGAGCCGGATCAGGGCGGTGTAGGCGGCGCGGATATGGCTGAAATCCGGCAGGTTTTCAGGTGCCTGCGCGGCGGGCGCGCCGGGCAGGGTAGGCGGGGCGCTGGCGATCCGGTGATGCGCCTGGGCCGCACGTTCGGCGGCGAACGCGGCGAGCGCGATCGCGCTTTCGGGGTTGGCGCGCACGTGGTCGATCGAGGTTTTCACCGCGTCGACCCCGCGGTCGAGACCGTGCACCAAAGCCTGTGCGAAATCCTTCGACGCCTCGATTCGGGCGCGCGGCCCGCTCTCGGCCTGGCGGTGCTCGGCGATCATCGCCTTGCCTTTGTCGACAAGATTGCCGGCGGACTGCAGCGCGGCGCCGATGGCCTTTGCGGGCCGGTGGACATCGGCGAGCGAGTAGGGTGACAGCGAGTTCATGGCTCGTCCTTTCTGGTCAAGCTGGGGCCTTCAAACCGCATCAGGATGACTCGGAAGGATGAACAAACCGTGCAGCGATCTGCACGATTTGGCTCAAATCGTCACGATCGCGCGCGCGGGTGGCTCGCCTCGTAAACCTCCATCAGCCGCGCGGTGTCGACGGCGGTATAGGCTTGGGTCGTCGACAGCGAAGCGTGGCCGAGCAACTCCTGGATCGCGCGCAGATCGCCGCCGGCGTTGAGCAGGTGGGTGGCGAAGCTGTGGCGCATCGCGTGCGGGGTGGCCGTGGCGGGCAGGCCAAGCTGGAGGCGCGCGGTTTCCATCGCCTTCTGCACGATGCGGGGGTTGAGCGCGCCGCCGCGCGCGCCGCGAAACAGCGGGGCGCCGGCCTCGCGCGGATGGGGGCAGAGCGCGAGATAGGCCGCCACCGCGTCGCGCGCCGCGGGCAGAACCGGCACCAGCCGCTCCTTGCCGCCCTTGCCACGGATCCGCAGCACCTCGCCGAGCGGGGCATCGCGCCCGGTGAGCCCGAGAGCTTCGGAAATCCGCAGACCGCAGCCGTAGAGCAGGGTGATCACCGCCGCGTCGCGCGCCCCGATCCAGCCTGTGCGGGCCTGGGTTTCGGCGGTTGCGATCACCTCGCGTGCTGCGTCCTGCGAGACCGGGCGCGGCAGTTTGCGAGTGAACTTCGGGCTGCGGGTGGAGAGCACCGCCGTGGCGTCGAACCCGTCGCGCTCCGAGAGCCAGCGGTAGAAGCCTTTCACCGCCGAGAGTGCGCGCGCCAGCGAGCGGGGGCCGACGCCGCGCCCGCGCTCATGCGCCATCCAGGCGCGCATGTCGCTGAGCCCCACCCGGGCCAGCGCCGCGCGCCCCTGGCCGGCGCCGTGATGCTCTGCCATGAAGGCGAGAAACCCGGCTACGTCGGCGCGGTAAGCCTCGATCGTGTTCTCCGCGGCGCCGTCGAGCGCGCGGATGTGATCGAGCCAGCCGGCAAGGGCATCGCGCGCGCCCGGCGATATGGCGAGTGTGTCAGACATCGAATTTTCGAACATTTTGGCGCGTTGACTGGCGCGATAGCCGGATAGCGTTTTCAGTTTTCCAACAATAACTCACGAAAGCCAGCGGCGCATCGCACGTTCGAAGACGCCGCCGAAGAAGGCCAGCAGATCGGTGCCCTGGCCCGGCTTGAACTGGTGCGGGTCTTCCGCGCCCATCACCAGCAACCCAGGCAGACGGCCCGCGCCGAGGTCGAGCCGGATGCAGGCTTCGGACCGCACCCAGAAACCGCTGTCGCCGTAGATCTGTCCGTCCTGTTCGCGGATCTGGCGCAATGTCACGGGGCGTTCGGTATGGGCCTGCTGGCCGAGATAGGTGGAGATGAAGCCCGGCTCGGCCACCACCAGCACCTTTCCCAGCCGTTTGACCGCGGGGCTCTCTTCGGCCACCGCCGTTTCCAGCACCAGCCGCACGCAATCGACGCGCAGGATCTCGGCCACTTCGCCGCCGAGATCGTTCATGAACACCTCGAAATCCCCTGGGTCGAGCATCCGAAGCACGGCGCGGTGAATGAGGTTCATGCCCGCGAGGTTCTCGTAGGCCGCGGCGATGACGCTGCGGTGGGTTTCCTCCAGCCGGTCGAGCCGGGCCTCGAGCCGCTCCATCGCGATGCCGCGAAGGTCGACGATATTGGCGCCCATGGCGCGCTCGTTCGCGGCCACCAGCGCGCGCATCATGTCGTGATCCTCCAGGATCACCTCGGGCTGGGATATGAGCTGTTCGCGCAATTCGTCGCTGATCGGAGCCTGGCTCGTCATGTCTGTCGCTGCCTCGTATTTTCTTGTTTGCGCCAAGAATAGCAGAGGCGAGATCGGATTTCTGCAACTTTTTTCCGCAGCAACCTGCGTTCAGACGGGGCAAGAGCGAAAAAGTTCTCATTCGGCGCAAGGCGCGGCAAATGAAAACGGGCGCCCGAAGGCGCCCGTCAAAAACCGGCCAGCGGCGCTCAGAGGATCTTCAGCCCGGCCGCCGCCGCGTCTTTCAGGAAGGTGTCGAGCCCCTTGTCGGTGAGCGGGTGGGCCGCCATCGCCTTGATCACCGAGGGCGGGGCTGTCATCACGTCAGCACCGATCAGCGCCGCCGCCTTGGCGTGGTTGACGGTGCGGATCGAAGCGGCGAGGATCTCCGTCTCGAAACCGTAATTGTCGTAGATCTGGCGGATTTCGGATATGAGCTCCATGCCCTCGATGCCGATATCGTCGAGCCGCCCGATGAAGGGCGAGATGAAGCTCGCGCCGGCCTTGGCGGCGAGCAGCGCCTGGGTGGCGGAGAAGCAAAGCGTGACGTTGACCATGTGGCCCTCGCCGGAGAGTACCTTGCAGGCCTTGAGGCCATCGAGCGTAAGCGGCACCTTCACCGCGATGTTCTTGGCGATGTCGGCGAGCTTGCGGCCCTCGGCGATCATCGCGTCGGCCTCCGTCGCCAGCACCTCGGCCGAAACCGGGCCGTCGATGAAGGAGCAGATCTCCTTGGTGACCTCGATGATGTCGCGGCCGGATTTCTTGACCAGCGAAGGGTTGGTCGTCACCCCGTCAACAAGCCCGAGTTCGTCAAGCTCGCGAATGGCGTCGACATCGGCGGTATCGGCAAAGAACTTCATGGCATCCCTCGGTCGTCTGCTGCGGTTTTTCGTCGCCCGCCTCATACAGGAAGGCGAGCGCGGCAGAAAGGGCAAAGCGGCCTGTGCGGCGCGGCCCGGCGCAAATCCGTGGCTCTGCCGGGGGGCGGAGGAATGAGCGCGGGGGCGGCGTTCTTCGACGCGGGCACACGCGTGGCGGTGCTCACCACCCAGCCGCTCGACCGGATGCTGACCTATCGCGCCCCCGAGGGCGGCTGCTGGCAGGGGGCCTTCGTCGAGGTGCCGCTGGGGCCACGCAAGGTGATGGGCGTGGTCTGGGGGCCGGGCGAGACCGGGTTCGACGCGGCCCGGCTGCGCGCGGTTGCCCGCGTGCTCGACGTGGCGCCCATGCGGCGCGAGATGGCGGAGTTTCTCACCCGGGTGGGTGATTACACGCTCACGCCCCTGCACCAGATGCTGCGGCTCGCCACCCGCGCGCCGGGGCTCACCGATCCGCCCTCGATGCGCAAGGTCTACCGCCTCGGCGCCGGCCGTCCCGAACGGATGACGGAAGCGCGGGCGCGGGTGCTGGAGGTTCTGAAGCAATACGGCGGGCTGGCCTTCACGCTTGGCGAACTGGCGGAGATGGCGGGGGTGACCTCGTCGGTGGTGAAGGGGCTGGTGAAGCTCGGCGCGGTGGCGGAGGAGGAAAGCCCGCGCGATCTGCCCTATCCCCGGCTCGACGCAAGCGCCCCCGGCAAGCCGCTGACCGACGATCAAACCCTTGCCGCCGAGGCGCTTTGCGCGGGCCTGCGCTCGGGCGACTACGGCACCACGCTCTTGCGCGGCGTCACCGGCTCGGGGAAAACCGAGGTTTACATGGAGGCGGTGGCCGAGGCTATGCGGATGGGGCGGCAGGCGCTGGTGCTTCTGCCCGAGATTGCCCTCACCTCGCAGTTCCTCAAGCGCGTCGAGGCGCGGTTCGGCGCGCGGCCGGCGGAGTGGCACTCCGGCGTGACGATGACCGAGCGGCGGAGGCTCTGGCGCATGGCGGGCGAGGGCGAGGCGCCGCTGGTGGTGGGCGCGCGCTCGGCGCTCTACCTGCCGTTCCGCGATCTCGGGCTGATCGTGGTGGATGAGGAGCACGACCAATCCTACAAGCAGGAAGACGGCGTGCTCTACTCGGCGCGCGACATGGCGGTGCTGCGCGCCTCGATCAATGCCGCGCGCGTGGTGCTGGCCACCGCCACCCCCTCGCTCGAAACCTGGGCCAATGCCGAGGCCGGCAAATACACCCGGCTCGATCTTTCATCGCGGTTCGGCCCGGCGGTGCTGCCCGAGATGCGCGCGATCGACATGCGGGTGGAAGACCTGCCCGCCAACCGCTGGATCAGCCCGACGCTGGAGGCCCATGTGCGCGCCCGGATCGAGAACGGTGAACAGGCGCTCCTGTTTCTCAATCGCCGGGGCTACGCGCCGGTGACGATCTGCCGGGCCTGCGGCCACCAGATCGGCTGCGACCATTGCGACGCGCGCATGGTCGAGCACCGGTTCCTGAAACGCCTCGTCTGCCACCAGTGCGGGGAGACCAAACCGATGCCCGAGGTCTGCCCGTCCTGCGAGGCCGAAGGCAAGCTCGCGCCGGTGGGGCCGGGGGTGGAGCGGCTCGCCGAGGAGGTGCGCGAACGCTTCCCCGAGGCGCGGGTGGCGGTGCTCTCGTCCGATCTCTTCGCCTCCGCCCGCGCGCTCAAGGCGCAGATCCAGCTGATCGCGGGCGGCGGGGCGGATATCATCATCGGCACGCAGATGGTGGCCAAGGGGCACAACTTCCCGCTGCTCACGCTGGTGGGCGTGATCGACGCCGACCTGGGCTTGCAAGGCTCCGACCTGCGCGCGGCGGAAAAGACCTTCCAACTCATCCGGCAGGTGGCCGGGCGCGCCGGGCGGGCCGAAAAGCCGGGGCTGGCGCTGTTGCAGACCTTCCAGCCCGAACACCCGGTGATCCGCGCGATCCTGTCGGGCGACGAGGAGGGGTTCTGGCGGGCCGAAGCGGCGGAACGGCAGGCGGCCGGGGTGCCGCCCTATGGCCGCCTTGCGGGGATCGTGATCTCGGCTTCGACGGCGGAGGCGGCGTTCGATCTCGGCAACGCGCTGGCGCGCGCCGACGCGCCGCTCCGCCAGGTCGGGGCGCAGCTCTACGGCCCGGCCCCCGCGCCGATCGCGCGCATTCGCGGCCGCCACCGGGTGCGCCTGCTGGTGAAGGCCGACAAGGGCGCGCCGCTGCAGACTGCGCTCAAGGCCTGGATCGCGCAGTTCACGCCGAAGGGCGATACACGGCTCTCGGTCGATATCGACCCGCAGAGTTTCTACTGACCGGGCGGACGCCGCCACGCGGCGGCGTGCCACGCGATCGCGCGATCGCGTCTGCCGCCCGGCTCAGGCGGGCTGGAACACCAGTCTGCGCTGGTCGACGAGGTAATCGGCCGCCATCGCGCCGACCCACATGAAGAACAGCGCCACCAGCGCCGTGGCCACGAAGATCGACCCGCCGGTGACTCCCGCGCCGATGGCGCAGCCGCCCGCCAACATCCCGCCGAAGCCCATCAGCGCCGCGCCGACCATTGCCCGGCGCATGTTGGCCTCGCCCTCGAACCCCTGGAACCTGAACTCGCGCGAGATCAGCGCCGCGAGGAAGGCGCCGATTACCACGCCGGGCACGAGGCCCACGTCGAATTCCAGCACCGGGTTGCGCTCGAGGAAAAACATCAGCGTGTTGGCGGAGGGGCCGGTGAAGGTGGCCGAGGTGACCGTGACCGGCTCGAAGGCCACCCGCGCCAGCGCCGAGGTGAGCGCCCAGCCGAGCGCCACGGCAAAGCCAACGCCCGAGGCGAACACCAGCCGCGATGCGCCGATCCGGTTGCGCCGCGCCAGCACCAGCGCCAGCGCCGCGATCGCCAGCCCGAGGGCGAGCCCGGCCCAGTCGGGCAGCCGCAGCGCGGCGAGCAGATCGACGTTGCGCCCGCCTTTCGTGGTCCAGAGCATGGCGAGATCGTCGCGCAGCGGCGCGAGCCAGCCCTTGAGGCTCATCTGCGCCACCACGGCGAAGATCAGCCCCGAGACGATCGAACGCAGGTTGCCCGAGGCCGCCATTACCAGAAGCCGGCCGGAACAGCCGCGGGCCAGCACCATGCCGACGCCGAACAGAAGCCCGCCGATGATCGCCCCCGACCACGAGCCGGTGACGGCCATCATCCGCGCGTCGGCGGGCTGGATATAGTCCAGGAGCACAGCGGCCTGCACCCAGACCATCGCCGTCGAGAAGGTCAGAAGCCAGACCGAAACCGAGGCCCCCAGCGTGCGGCGGGCGAACTCGATCGTCGCCGCCCGGAGGCAGAACCGCGAGCGCTGCGCCGAGACGCCGAAGACGATCCCCGTGGCCAGTCCGAAGAGCGCGGCGGTTTCGGCTTCGCCGACCCGGTCCAAGAGTGCGATGATATCCATGGTGATGCCTCCTGCGTGGCGCGCAGATGCACCCGATTCGCGCGCTCCGCCTTGATCGACGTCAAGTTGCATAAGTGAAAATGAATGTGTTTTTCCGCTCGCCTCGTGCCGGGCCGCGGCCTATCAATCGCCATGCGGACGCAAACTCTGACTCTCGAACAGGCCCGAAGCCTGCCGCGCTGGCGCCAGCCGGTCACGCTGCTGATGCTGATGGCGGCGGCGATGCCGATCGCCTTCGCCACCTGGTCGGCCCTGCTCAACAACTTCGTCATCGAGATGGCGGGGTTCACCGGGGTCGAGATCGGCTGGCTGCATTCGGTGCGCGAACTGCCGGGTTTTCTCGCGATCGGGGTGATCCTGCTCATCATGTTCTTTCGCGAACAGACGCTGCTGGTCTTCAACCTCGGCCTGCTCGGGGCGGCCACGGCGATGACGGCGTGGTTTCCCTCGCTCGGCGGGATCCTCACGATCACCATGCTCAGCTCGATCGGGTTCCACTACTACGAGACGGTCAACCAGTCGCTCCAACTGCAATGGATCGACCGCGCCCGCGCGCCGCAGATGCTGGGCTGGCTGATGGCGGTCGGTTCGGGCGCCTCGCTGGTGGCCTACGGGCTGCTGGTGGTGACGTGGAAAACCTTCGATCTCTCCTACAACTTCGTCTACCTCGCCTCGGGCGGTTTCACCCTCGCGGTCGCGATCTTCGCCTGGGCCCTCTACCCAAAATTCGAAAGCCCCGAGCCGCAGCTCAAAACCTTCGTGCTGCGCCGCCGCTACTGGCTCTACTACGCGCTGCAGGCGATGGCGGGCGCGCGGCGGCAGATCTTCGTGGTCTTCGCCGCCTTCATGATGGTCGAGCGCTTCGGCTTCGAGGTGCACGAGGTGACCGCGCTGTTCATGATCAACTTCCTCGCCAACATGGTCTTCGCGCCGCTGATGGGGCGGGCGGTGGGCAAGTGGGGCGAGCGCAACGCGCTGGCCTTCGAATACATCGGCCTCGCGCTGGTGTTTCTCGCCTATGGCGGGATCTACTATTTCGGCTGGGGCGTGGCGCTGGCCGCGGCGCTCTACGTGATCGACCACATGTTCTTCGCGCTCGCCTTCGCGCTGAAAACCTATTTCCAGAAGATCGCCGATATTCCCGACATCGCCCCCACCGCGGCGGTGGCCTTCACCATCAACCACGTCGCCGCCGTGTTCCTGCCCGCGCTGCTCGGTTACCTCTGGGTCACCTCGCCCGGCGGGGTCTTCCTGCTCGCCGCAGCGATGGCGATCGGCTCACTCACGCTCGCGCTGATGATCCCGCGCCACCCCGAGAAGGGTCACGAAACGGTGTTCGCGGGCCTTGCCGTCTCGCCGGCCGAGTAACGCGGGACTATATCGAGGACAAAGGAGAAGCGCATGTTTGGTTTGACGAAAAAGATCGAGATGGTCGCGCCGGCCGAGGCCCTGCCGGGGCGCAACACCGCGATCCCCACCGCCGCGACGCATCACGTCTTCGGCCGGCCGCTCACGCTCGAGGTGCCGCCGGGCCATGAGGTGGCGGTGTTCGGGATGGGATGTTTCTGGGGTGTCGAGCGCATGTTCTGGCAGTTGCCGGGCGTCTGGATGACGCTTGCGGGCTACGCCGGCGGCTACACCCCGAACCCGACCTACGAGGAGGTCTGCTCGGGACGCACCGGGCATACCGAGGCGGTCTGGGTTACCTACGATCCGGGCGTGATTTCCTATGACGAGCTTCTCAAGGTGTTCTGGGAAGGGCATGACCCGACGCAGGGCATGCGCCAGGGCAACGACCGGGGCACGCAATACCGCTCGGCGATCTACTGGACGAGCGATGCCCAGCGTGACGCCGCGCTGGCCAGCCGCGATGCCTTCGCCCCGCGGCTCGGCGCGGCGGGATACGGCGCGATCACCACTGAGATCGCCGAGGCCGGGCCGTTCTTCTGGGCCGAGGACTACCACCAGCAATACCTCTCCAAGAATCCCAACGGCTATTGCGGGATTGGCGGCACCGGCGTGAGCTGCCCGATCGGCACCGGGGCTTGAGGGCGGGGCAGGGGGGCTCTGCCCCCCTCGCCCTTCGGGCTCACCCCCCGAGGTATTTGTGGACCCAAGAAGCAGGGGGCGTTCTTGACCGCCCGGCGGGCCGGGGGTAGGCCGGGGCGCCAGCAGGAGACCGCCGATGCCCACATTCACCGCCTTCACCACGCTTGATGGCCACGCTCCCGCCGAGGCGCTGGGCGCGGCGCTCGAGGATCTCGATCCCGCGCCCACCGGGGTGGGGGTGTTCGAAGTGGAAGACGGCTCGGGGCTTTGGGAGGTGGGCGGCTACTTCACCGAGGCGCCCGACGAGATCGCGCTGGCGCTGCTCGCCAAGGTGCACGGCGCGGGCGATTTCACCGTGTCGGAACTGCCCGAGACCGATTGGGTGGCGCATGTGAAACGCGCGCTGTCGCCGGTCGAGGCGGGGCGCTTCTTCGTCTATGGCAGCCATGATGCCGATCGGGTGCCCGCCGGCAAGGTGGCGCTCCGGATCGAGGCCGCCATGGCCTTCGGCACCGGCCATCACGGCACCACGCTCGGCTGCCTGAGCGCGCTCGACGCGCTGGTGACGCAAGGCCTGGTGAAGCGCAACATCGCCGATATCGGCTGCGGCACGGCGGTGCTGGCGATGGCGGCGGCGAAGGTCTGGCCGCGGCCGGTGATCGCCTCCGACATCGACGCCGTGGCGGTTGACGTGGCGCGCGCCAACATCGAGGCGAACGGGCTTTCGGAGCGCGTGCACGCGATCGAGGCGGCCGGGTTCGACCATCCCGACCTCGCTGCCGCCGCGCCCTTCGATCTCGTTTTCGCCAATATCCTCAAGGGCCCGCTGCTGGCGCTGGCGCCGGAAATGGCGGTGCACGTCGCCCCCGGTGGGCACGCGATCCTGTCGGGAATCCTGAACCACCAGGCCGACGAGGTGGTGGCTGCCTACAAGGCGCAGGGCTTCGTGCTGGCGTCACGCGCAGAATATGGCGATTGGACGACATTGGTGCTCACCAGAAACCCTTAAAAATAAGGGGAAACAAACTGTTTCCCGCGCTCCGCCACGTTTTTGCCACATTTCTGCCCTTAATTGCATCCGGTGGGGGCGAGGTTTGGAGTTGGTCATGGCTGACGCGAACTACGCCAGATTCAGCAAGCGCCTTCGAGAGATCGAAGGGCGTCACAAGCGGCTTTCAGCGGGCTATGTGCGGCTCGAGGAGCGCGATGGCGTGCTCGTGCCGGTGGAGCGTGCGCGGCCGCGCCGGTCTCTTCCGTTGCGCGGTATCACGCTTTCGCTCGTGGCGTTCCTGCTGTTCAAGGGATTCCTGCTCAACTACATCGGCCCGATCACCTACGGTGACCGGCTGGCCATGCTGGAGGCGGGCAACGTCGTTGAACGGCTCGGCGGCTGGGTCATGGGCGCCGATCCGATCACGCTGTGGATCGCCAGCCAGTTCGGCGCGTTGATCTGATCTCTCAGCCGGTGAGATCTATCTCGACAAGGCCGAGCGCGCGGGCGTTCTCTGTCGAGAGGATCCCCGAGTTGAGGCCGTTGCGAACCTGGAAGGCGCGGATCGCCTGCCGCGTGGCATGGTCGAGTGTGCCGCTGGGGGTGCCCTTGTAGATCCCGCGCGCGGCGAGCGCCCGCTGCACCGAGGCGATGAAGTCGGGTGTCCAGCGCGGCGGGCAGGGGGTTTCGAAATAGATCACCTCGCGGCCGGTCACCACCTGGTGGCTGGTGCGTTCCTCGTATTTCGCCGGGGTGATGATATTGCCCTCGGGGCCGATCTCGGCCTCCGCGACGAGCATCCGCTCGGTCACCTGCTCGATCACCGCCGGGGTCACGTCCTTGCCATAGCAGGCGCCGGGGCGGGCGCCGGGCGGGCCGAGGGTGAAATCGGTGATCACCACTTCCTCGCCGAGGTCGGCACGGGCGACGTCTTCGCCCCCGTCCGCGGTGCAGGCGGTGAACCCGAAGGCGGCCAGAACGATCCCGGCGGCGGGACGGAAGCTGAAAAATCTGGTCATCTGCTCGTTTCGGTTCTGTGGACCGTTTGGCGAAACATAGCCGATATTTGCGCGCCGGGCTAGGGGGCCTCGTTGGCCTCGCCGGGGGGGCGCGCCAGCCGGTCGAGCAGTGGCGAGATATCCTCGATCACCTCCGCCACGATCTGCACCACCCCGCTCTCGCGTTGCAGCCGTCCGGTCACCCTGAGCGCGCGCCCCGCCACCACGGCGCGGCGGTGGCGCTCGTAGGCCTGGCGCCAGACGACCACGTTGGCGATGCCGGTCTCGTCCTCCAGCGTGATGAAGATCACGCCCTTCGCCGTGCCTGGGCGCTGGCGCACCATCACCAGCCCCGCCACCGTCACCCGCGCGCCCACCGGCGGGCGGCTGAGCCAGCGATGCGGGATCGCCGAGGGCGGGCGCGGCCAGCGCGCGGGGGATGAGGCGGGTATCATGAGAACAGAAATAGAACATAGCTCGATGAAGGCAAGCCCTGCGCCGAGATCTGGCAAAACGGGCTGGCAGCCCCCATCTGCCTTCGCTAGAACCCCGGCGGAACATCAGAGCGGAGGCACGGCGCAATGGCGAAGATCACCTATATCGAGCACAACGGGACCGAACACGTGGTTGAGGTCGCCAATGGCCTTACCGTCATGGAGGGCGCGCGCGACAACGGCGTGCCGGGGATCGAGGCCGATTGCGGCGGCGCCTGCGCCTGCTCCACCTGCCACGTCTACGTTGCCGAGGACTGGGTGGAAAAACTCCCCGCCCGCGAGGCGATGGAAGCCGACATGCTCGATTTCGCCTGGGAACCCGACCCGGTGCGCTCGCGCCTGACCTGCCAGATCCAGGTCACCGACGCGATCGACGGCCTCGTGGTGAACCTGCCCGAAAAGCAGATCTGATCACGCAGCCGTTGCTGGACAGGCGCGCGGCGGGTGGGCGACAAGGAGGCGAAAGGACCGCTCCATGCGCCTCGCCCTCAGCCTCGCGCTTGCGCTGCTCCCCGCTCCCTCGGCCGCACAAAAGATCGTGGCCGCGGCCTATGTCGATCCCACCGGGGCCTATGGTCACGGCGCGTTGAAAGACGGCGAATACGCCGGGCTGGAACTGCGTTACGCCGACGGCGGTGGTAACATCTTCCGCTTCGATGGCGCGGTGTTCGAGGATACCGCGCCAAGGCTGCACGATTTCGATGGCGACGGCGCGCCCGAGGTGGTGGCGGTGCTCTCCGGCTTCGAAGTCGGCGCGATGGTGATGGTCTTCGGCCATGACGGCGCAGCGGTCCGCCCGCTCGGCCAGACCGCCGCGATCGGCGAGCGCCACCGCTGGCTCGCCATCGCCGGGATCGCCGATTTCGACGGCGATGGTCATGACGAGATCGCCTATGTCGATCGCCCGCACCTCGCCAAGACCCTGCGTCTCGTGAGGGTGGTGCTTCAAGACGGACAGGCCCGTTTCACCCCCGTGGCCAGCGCCACCGGCTTCAGCAACCACCGCTACGGCGCGGAGATGATCGAGGGCGGCGTGCGCGCCTGCCCCGGCGCAGCGCCGTTGATCGTCACCGCCGATGCCGATTGGCGCGAGGTGGAGGAAACGCGGCTCAAGGCGGGCCGCCTCGTGAGCACCCCCGTGGCCCGCTATGAAGGCCCCGAAAGCTTCGCGCCGTTCCTCGCCTGTCCCTAGCGGGGCACGGACAGGAACACGAGCGTGAAGGCCAGCGCCTGCAAAAGGTGGTAAAGCGCGTTGTGCCCCAGACCGAACCGGGCGAGCCCCACCCGCCTCGCCTGCAACCCGGCAGCGACGAGCGCCAGAACGAAGCCCGCCAGCGCCAGCCGGTGCCCCGCCCCCGGCTGCATCGCATGGCCGGCGATCAGCACCAGCACCGGCGGCAGGCTGAAGGCCGAGGTGAGCAGGAAACTGCGCGTGCCGAGCAGGACAACCGCGGCGAAGACGGCGAATTGCCCCCAGGCCAGAGCCGCGAAGAGGCCGCCGGGCTGGTCGAGCACGCGGCCCGCGATCAGCCAGAGCGCCGTGTTGGCAAGCCCGATCGCCAGCATCACCGCGAGCCAGAGCGCGCCGCCCGCGCCCTGCTGCCGCCCGGCGAACCACCCGTGCCAGAGCGCCCCGAACAGCGCCGCCGCCCCCAGCGCGGCGAAGAGGCCCGCGTAGAGCAGCGCCGCACCGCTCGCCTGGAGCAGGGTTGCCGCGAAGGCGGCGCAGAGCGCGGCGAGGGCGAAATCGGTCAAGGTGGTGTCGCGCTCGGTCATTCCGCTCAGGCTCCGGGCGGCGGGGCCGCGAGCTTCGCGATCAGCCCGTCGATCACCCGGGCCACCGCCTGCGGCCGGCCCACGGGCAGCTTGCGCCACGGGCTGTTGGCGAAGGCAAGGAGCGCGCCGACCGTCGCCAGAAGCGCCATCGGTACGGCCGCCGCGATCAGCCTGTCGGTGGAGACACCGCTCGCCAGCGCCGCCGCGAAGATACCGCCGCCGATGACGATCGCGGCGATCCCGATGCCGAACATCGCCAGCCGCGGCCCACCCGCGGCCCCCAGCGCCACGTCGAGATCGGGGCGCAGCCCGGCCAGGGCGTCGAGCGTGTCGCGGGCGAGTTCGAGGAAGGCGCGCGCGTCGGGATCGGCCGTCCAGCCGGCGGCGGCGCCG
The DNA here is from genome assembly GCF_014640115.1 of Sinisalibacter lacisalsi. Taxonomy (GTDB): domain Bacteria; phylum Pseudomonadota; class Alphaproteobacteria; order Rhodobacterales; family Rhodobacteraceae; genus Sinisalibacter; species Sinisalibacter lacisalsi. The sequence continues at coordinate 38,522 of NZ_BMGI01000003.1, forward strand.
CTGTAGCTGAGGCTGCGCCGCGTCTCGCCCACCCAGAGGTCGAGCCGCACGAAGCGCGTGCCCTTCATCACCTGCGTCGCGAAGGCGGCGGCGGTGACTTCGTTCAGCGTGATGTCCCAGCCGCCCGTCTCGCGCAGCTGTTCGGCCTCGAGTTCGTAGCGGATGGGGGCGCGCAGGGCCGCCGGTTTGAAGGCATATGCGCGCGGTGCCGTCACCCCAGCGCCCGCCAGCCGATATCCCGGCGGCAGAAGCCCTCGGGCCAGTCGATCCGATCGATCATCGCGTAGGCCTCGTCGCGCGCCTCGGCGAGGCTCGCGCCGCGCGCGGTAACGGTGAGCACGCGTCCCCCCGTCGCCGTGACCCGGCTGTCGCGCTCGGTGGTGCCTGCGTGGAAGACCATGTGGCGCGAGTCCTCGGCGAGCGCCTCCAGTCCGCGGATCTCCGATCCCTTCTCGTATGCTCCCGGGTAGCCGCGGGCCGCCATCACCACCGTCATCGCGTGGTCGTCGGCCCAGTTCACCCGCATCTTGTCCAACCGGCCTTCGGCGGTGGCGAGCATCAGGTCGAGCGCCTGCGCGCCAAGCCGCATCATCAGCACCTGGCACTCCGGGTCGCCGAAGCGGACGTTGTATTCCACCAGCCGGGGCTCGCCGTTCTCGATCATGAGGCCGGCATAGAGCACCCCCCGGTAGGGCATGCCGCGCTCGGCCATCACCCGCATCGTCGGGCGGATGATCTCCTCCATCGCCCGCGTGGCCACCGCGTCGGTCAGCACCGGCGCCGGCGAATAGGCGCCCATGCCGCCGGTGTTCGGCCCGGTGTCGCCCTCGCCAACGCGCTTGTGATCCTGCGCGGTGCCGATCGGCAAAAGGTTCTCGCCATCGCAGAGCACGAAGAAGCTCGCTTCCTCGCCGGTCATGAAGTCCTCGACCACGACCTCCGCCCCGGCCGCGCCGAAGGCGCCCGCAAACATCTCGTCGACGGCGGCGAGCGCGCTGGCCTCGTCCTGCGCCACGATCACGCCCTTGCCGGCGGCGAGCCCGTCGGCCTTGACCACGATCGGCGCCCCGCGAGACCGGATGTAATCCCTGGCCGGCTGCGCTTCGGTGAACCGCGCCCACGCGGCCGTGGGGGCGCCGGCGGCGTCGCAGATCTCCTTGGTGAACGCCTTGGACGCCTCCAGCTGTGCCGCCGCGGCGCTGGGGCCGAAAACCAGCATATCCGCCTCCGTCAGCCGGTCGGTCACCCCTGCCGCCAGCGGTGTTTCCGGCCCGATGATGACGAAATCGATCGCATTCTCGGCGCAGAACTCCGCCACCGCGCCGCCGTCTTCGATATCGAGCCGGGCGCACTCGGCGATCTCTGCGATGCCGGCGTTGCCGGGGGCGACGATCAGCCGGTCGCATTTCGGGTTCTGTTTCACCGCCCAGGCGATGCTGTGTTCGCGCCCGCCGGAGCCGAGGATAAGAATGTTCATTGCCCGCCCTTTTGTCGTCGCAATTACGTGGCAGGGTCTAGGCCCATGGCCCTCTTGAGACAAGTGGCAGGAACCATGTTCACCACGAAGAAATCCGCCGTCCGGCCGGATGGCATGACCGATCCCCGTTTGTGGAGTCGAATCCTCATGGCCCCGTTGCCCGCCACGCGCGACGGGCGCGAGTTCCACGGCGCGCTGGCCCAGGCCAATGATCTGCCGCTTGCCGATGCGCGCGAGATCGAGGTCGAATATCGCCGCTTCCTCTACCTCGCGGCGATCTCCGACGCGCCACGCGTGGTTCCCGCCCAGATCCGCCAGGCCTGGCAGATGCACGCCCGCAACCCCGACTACGTGCACTTCTGCACCAGCGTGCTGGGCAAGCCCCTGCCGCTTGACGATACCACCCGCATGCTCGGCGCGTCCCGGGCCTATCACCAGACCCGCGCCGCCTATATGCGCGAATTCGGCCATCGCCCGCCTGCGCTGTACTGGCCCGACGGGGTCGCGCCCCGGGTGCCGCGATGGCTGGTGGCTCATGCCGCGATTCTCGGTCTCTCCGGTGCATTCGCCTACGGGCGGGGTGAGCCGCTGTTCCTCGCGGCCGGCGTCGGCCTCGCGCTGGTGCTTTACGGGGCCGATCTCTACACCGCCCACCTCGGCCGCAAGCGGCGCGCTTTCGGCGACCGGATGAGCGACGATCTGAGCCATTTTCTCAACCGGACGCCCGGGCAATAGACGGATCGGCTCTGGCCCCGCGTCGTGCCCGGGGCTAATCTGGGCGCCATGGACCTGATCGACGATCCCTCCCAGGCCGGCAACGCGCCGGAATTCACCGTCTCGGAGATTTCCGGCGCGGTCAAACGCATGATCGAGGGCGAGTTCGCCCATGTCCGCGTCCGCGCCGAGGTGGGCCGGGTCTCGCGGCCGCGCTCCGGCCATGTCTACCTCGATCTCAAGGATGATCGCGCGGTGCTCTCGGGCGTGATCTGGAAGGGCGTCGCCGGGCGCCTCGCGACCCAGCCCGAGGAGGGCATGGAAGTGGTCGCCACCGGGCGGCTCACCACCTTTCCGGGCCAGTCCAAATACCAGATCGTGATCGAGGAGATCGCTCCCGCGGGCGTCGGCGCGCTGATGGCGATGCTGGAAAAACGCAAGGCCCAGCTCGCCGCCGAGGGGCTGTTCGCGCCCGAACGCAAGACGCCCATCCCCTACCTGCCGGAGGTGATCGGCGTGATCACCTCGCCCTCTGGCGCGGTAATCCGCGATATCCTGCACCGCTTGCGCGACCGCTTCCCGCGCCGCGTGCTGATCTGGCCGGTGGCGGTGCAAGGCGCGGCTTGCGCGCCGGAGGTGGCGCGCGCGATCGAGGGCTTCAACGCGCTCGCGCCGGGCGGCGCGCTGCCCCGGCCCGACCTGATCATCGTCGCGCGCGGCGGCGGCTCGATCGAGGATCTGTGGGGCTTCAACGAGGAAATCGTGGTGCGCGCCGCTGCCGCCTCAGGGATTCCGCTGATCTCGGCGGTGGGGCACGAGACCGATACCACCTTGATTGATTACGCCGCCGACCGGCGCGCGCCCACGCCCACGGCGGCGGCGGAAATGGCGGTGCCGGTGCGCCGTGACCTCCTGGCCTGGACCGCCGAGCAGGAGGCGCGCCTCACCGCCGCGCTGACCCAGGCGCTTGCCCGCCGCGGCCAGCGGCTGTCTGATCTCTCGCGCCTTCTGCCGCGCCCCGAGACGCTGCTCGATGGCCCCCGCCAACGCCTCGACCGCGCCGCCGACCGGCTTCCCGCCGCGCTCACCATGCGTGCCAACCTCGGCCACGTCCGCCTGACTCGGGCCGGGGCCGGGCTTCGGCCCAGCCTGCTCAGCACCCGGATCGACCATCGCCGCGCCCGGCTCGAAAACGCCGCCGGCCGCCTCGCCCCGGCCCTGGCGCGGGCCGCCCGGTTGAAGGCGCGGGAGCTGGAAGAGCGTGCCCGCCGGCTCGATCCCGAGCGTATCCGCGAAGCCCGCGCCCGGCGCGGCCGCGATCTCGACGCGCTCAGCACCCGCTTTGCCCGCGCCGCGGCGGCGCAGGCCCAGGCCTGGCGCGCCCGGCTCGAAAGCCTCGACCGCACCCGCCAGACGTTGGGCTACACCGAAACCCTCAAGCGCGGCTACGCCGTGGTGCGCGGCGACGGCGCGGTGGTGACCAGCCGCAAGGCCGCCAAATCGGCCGCCAGCCTTGAAATCGAGTTCGCCGATGGCCGCTTCACCCCGGCCGAGGCCGGGGTGAAGCCGGCGGCGAAGAAGACCCCGCCCAAACCGCCGCCCGAGCAGGGTTCGTTGTTCTGATCTCTTGCTGGGGCCGTCAACATCTACACGGTGTCACGCCGATGCGCGCCTCCGCCGCCGCCCGGCCGGATCACCTCAAACGCCGACTTCCGGCCCAAGGCACATGAGCGGTTCCACCGCCTCGCCGGTTTCATACAGCGCCTGCCCCTCGTCACCGTCGAGGTAGGCGACGAGGCCGTCCGGGGTCTCGAAAAAGGTCCAACACACCGGCGCGGTACCGTCCTCGTAGGCGAAGCAGATGAAGGGTGCCTCCTCGTACCATTCCCCCGCAAGGCAACGGCCGTCGAGAAACGACCAGCGCACACGGCGGCCGGGCAGGTAGTCTTCGCCGCCGTAAACCTCCCCGCCGATGCCGTAGAGCAGCGTCTTGCCGGTGGTATAGGCTTCGAATTCGGGCCCGGTCATCGGGTCCTGGGCCATCGCGGGCAGGGCGGCGAGGCCAAGGGAGAAGGCGAGCGCGAGACAGGTCCGGATCATGCCGCCGCTCCCCCGGTCTTCTGCCACTTCGCCAGCGCCCGCCCCATCACCCGCCGCCAGGCGCGGGGAAACAGCGCCAGCGCGGCCATCGCCGGCAGCGAGGAGGGCAGCATCGGCGCTTGCGCCGCCGGGTGAAGCTGCAGTTGCGGGTAGGGCCGGGCAGGGTGGGCGTGATGGTCGGAATGGCGCGGGGCATTCAGCATCAGGTGCGAGGTAAACCAGTGCCGGCTGTTCCAGCTGTGCGCCGGGCCGATCGGCTCCAGCTTGCCGTCTGCATCGCGTGCGCGGGTGAGGCCATAGTGCTGGACGTAGTCCGAAAGCAGAAGCTGCAGCTGGGCATAGGCCGCGAGCGCGAGATAGGCACCGAGACCGGCCCAGCCGAAGGCGAGGTAACTCAGGGCCAGAAGCGCCAGCGCGCCGCCGATGTAGATCGGGTAGGGCGTCCAGCCGCCGCGCCCGCGCCGGGCGAGATCGGCCCGCTCCTGGCGGTAGCCGGCAATGAAGCTGCCCACCCAGGCGCGCGGCGCGAAATGGTAGAAGCTCTCGCCGGGGCGGGCGGTGTTGGGGTCGTCCCCTGAAGCGGCGAAGCGGTGATGCACCTTGGTGTGGGCCGAGGTGTGATGGCCGAACAGCAGGCTGATATAGACCCACTTGCCGAGGTTGAAGAGCAGCCGGTCGCCCCGGTGGATGAGCTCATGCGCGTTGGAGTTCGAGACCTGCCCGAAGAACAGCGCGGCGGCGACGTAGAGCCCGATCCAGTGGACGGGGTCGAGCCCGCCGCCGGCCAGCGCGGAGATCACCAGCGCGAGCAGGGCGAAATGCGCCAGCGCCAGCGTCGCCGAAAGCCCGTCGGCGGCGGGCAGTGCGGCGTCGGGGTCGGCCGGCGGGGCGATCCGGGCGATGATCTGGTCCATCGCGAAGGCGAAGAGCGTCATGTAGGCGAGCGCCGCCCAGGTCCAGGCCCCGCCGAACAGTGCCGCGAGCGCGATCAGCCCGACCGGGGCGAGCGAGGCGACGGCGAAGGCGCGAACCGGGTGCATGAAGACCTCCTTGGAGTGCTGTCGAGTCTACCCCGCCCGCGCCGCGGCACAAGGGGCACCGGCGTCGCGGTGGCTTGACCGGCGGCGGCGCGCGGGTGATCCTTGCGCCGAAAGGGGCAGCCGATGACATTCCACCCTGCATTCTGGGCCGGGATTGCGCTTGCGATCGTCTACCTGCGCTGGTTGCCCGCGCCGATTTCATGGCCACGGTCGGTGTTGAAAACCGCGCCGCTTCTCGCCTTTGCCCTGGCCGCCGAGCGCGTCGGCGCGCCGCCGCTGTTCACCGCCGCGCTGCTTTTCTCGGCAGCGGGCGATTTCGCGCTTTCGCGCCGCGGCGACGCCGCCTTCCTTTACGGTCTTGCCGCCTTCGCGCTGGCGCATCTGCTCTACGTGCTGGTCTTCACCGCGATGTCGCAGCGTCCGCCGTGGGAAGCCTTCGCGCTCAACCCGCTGCTTGCCGCCGGGCTCGTCGCCTTCGGCCTCTCGGCGGAGCTCTGGCTCACGCCCCATGTGGGGCGGCTGGCCTGGCCGGTGCGGAGCTACGTGGCGCTGATCGTCGCCATGGGGCTTGCGGTGCTCACCCAGCCGCTCGGCCTCCTCGCACTGGGTGCGGGGCTGTTCATCGCCTCCGATACGCTGCTCGCGGTGCAGCTTTTCCGGTTGCGCGAAACCGATGCGCGCGCCGCCGCCGCGCGTTGGCTGGTCTGGGGGCTCTATGTCGCGGGCCAGGCGCTGATCCTGGCCGTGGTGGTGGGGTGAGGCTCTTCCCTTGGCGCGCGATCCCCATTAGGTGAAGGGCAAGATCGGAGGGCCCATGTCGTTTTTTAAGAAACTCAAGGACAAGCTCACCCGCTCCTCGTCGAAACTCGAGGAAGGGCTGGAGGCGATTGTCGAGGAAGGTGGCGTGGCGGAGGAGGAAGAGGCCGAACCGCGGCCCGAACCCGCGCCCGACCCGGAGGAGACCCTGCCGCGCGAGGCCGCGCCCGAACCTGCGCCGGAGCCCGCGCCCGCGCCGGAGCCTGAGCCGGCGCCGGAACCCGAGCCGACCCCCGCGCCGGAGCCGACCCCGGTGCCGCAACCCGAACCGGCGCCCGAGCCCGAGCCCGAGCCGCTGCCGGAGCCTGAACCGGCGCCGGTGCCCGAGCCGGAACCGGAGGAAGAGCCGGTGCCCGGTCCGGCCCCGAGCGAGCCCGAGGAAGTGCCCGAACCCGCGCCCGAGGAGGCCCCCGACGAGACGCCCGGAGAGGTGCCGCCCGCTGCGCCCGAAGGCCCCGAACCGGCGCCGCAGGAGGCGCCCCAACCCACCGACCCGATGCCCGATGCCCCGCCGCCGGAACTGGGCGACGTGATGCCCGCCAGCATCGGCGCGCCGGATGTCGAGTTCGCGCAGAAGCCCGGTTTTCTCGGCCGTCTTCTCGGCCGCAAGGAAAAGCGCAGCGTCGTCCGCCGGGTGCTCGACGACGATATGCTGGAGAGCCTCGAGGAACTGATGATCGCCTCCGACATGGGGGTCGACACGGCCGTGCGCGTTACCGCCAACATCGCCGAGGGGCGGCTGGGCCGGAAGCTCTCGGTCGACGAGATCAAGGCGCTGATGGCCGCCGAGATCGCCCGTGTCATGGAGCCGGTGGCACGGCCAATGCCGCTTTACCCCAAGAAACCGCAGGTGGTGCTCGTGGTCGGGGTCAACGGGTCGGGCAAGACCACGACCATCGGCAAGCTCGCGAGCCAGTTCAAGGCAGCGGGAAAGAGCGTTGTGATCGCCGCCGGCGATACCTTCCGCGCCGCCGCCGTCGAGCAGCTCCAGGTCTGGGGCGAGCGCGCCGGCGTGCCGGTGCTGACCGCGCCGGAAGGCTCCGACCCGGCCTCGCTCGCCTTCGACGCGATGACGAAGGCCGAGGCCGAGGGGGCTGACCTGCTGATGATCGACACCGCCGGGCGGCTGCAGAACCGGGCCGACCTGATGGAAGAGCTTGCCAAGATCGTGCGCGTGATCCGCAAGCGCGACCCGAGCGCGCCGCACAACACGCTGCTGGTGCTCGACGCGACCACCGGCCAGAACGCGCTCTCGCAGGTCGAGACCTTCCAGCGCATGGCCGATGTCTCGGGGCTGGTGATGACCAAGCTCGACGGCACCGCCAAGGGCGGTGTTCTGGTGGCGCTGGCCGACCGGTTCGGCCTGCCGATCCACGCGATCGGCGTGGGTGAGCAGATCGACGATCTCGCGCCCTTCGATCCGGAGGATTTCGCCCGCGCCCTCACCGGGGCCTGATAGCGCCATATGCGCGCTGTTAACCGGCGTGTGGCAAATACGACGCGAAAGCCGGGCAGGCGCGGAAGGCGCGCGCGGCGAGGATAGTGGAGCAGATGATCGAGGCAGGCCGCGACAGGCATCTCATGCTCAAGGGCACGCGCACCGCGATGTCCTTCGTTGCCGAAGCGCGGCGGCTGGCGATCTCGCATCCCTACCCGGAGGCGGGGCAGGCGGGCTATTCGTCGATGGCCGACGTGCTGGCGCGGGCGGTGCTGTTTTCCGATTGGGAAGTCGTGGGCGCAGGCGCGCTGGTGCGTGCGGGCTCGATCACCCGGATCGTCGAGGTCGGGCTGCTGCCAGGGTTCCAGTCGGACGAGCTCCTGCGCCGGATCACCTGGCGGCTGATCGCCGACGCGAGCCACGAACTGACCGAGACCGGGGTGATCGAGGATGGGTATCGCGAGCCGATGGAGATCGCCGGTTTCGTTGCCCGCCGCCGCTCCAATCGTGCCGAGGACAAGGCGATGCGGCCGCAGCCGATCGGGCGGATCACGATCCCGCCGCCGCCGGGCCGGCGCCGGCGGCCGAGAGCGGTGCCCGCGGGCCCGCGTGACGGCATCCCGCGCGCGCCGAAAGGGTTCCATTTTTGAGCGGTGCGGCCGACTGGATCACCGCGATCGAGGGCACGCCGGCGGGGCATGATGCGGCGCTGGTGCTGGCCCTGATGGCGGCGCTGCTGCACGCGCTGTTCGGTGCCTTGCAGAAGGGGCGGCACGACCCATGGCTCTCGCGCGGTGCGATCGACGCGGCCTACGGGCTGATCGCGGCGCCGGTGGCGCTGTTCGTCGTGCCCTGGCCCGATCCCTCTCTGATCCCGTTCTTCGCCCTGGTCTGGCTGGTGCACACCACCTACAAGCTGGCGCAGGGCTACACCTACAGCCTCGGGTCCTACACGGTGGTCTACCCGGTGGTGCGGGGCACCGGGCCCCTGTTTGCCGTAATCGGCGCGGGGCTGGTGTTCGGCGAAAGGTTCACGCCGGTGCAATGGCTCGGCGTCGCGACGCTGCTCGCGGGCATCTACGGCCTCGCGATCTACAACCTGCGGCACTGGCAGATCGGCCGCGACAGGCTCAGGCCCGCGCTCGCCATGGCGGTGCTCACCGGCGGTTTCGTGGCGCTCTACACCACCGTCGACGCCTGGGGCATCCGCGCCACGCCCGATCCCTTCACCTTCCTCGCCTGGTTCTTCATGATCGACGGGCTCGTCTTCCCGGTGCTCGCGGCGATCCGCTGGCGGCGGATGGCGGCGCCGCCGGCGCTCGCGCCGCTGGCGCTGCGAGGGATCATCGGGGCCTTCGTCGCCTTCTTTTCCTTCGGCGCGATCATGCTGGCGACGCGACTCGACCAGGTCGGCCAGGCGGCGGTGCTGCGCGAGACCTCGACCGTCTTCGCCGCGCTCATCGGCTGGCTGGTTCTGGGCGAACGGGTGGGCCCGCGCCGCATCGCGCTGATGGCTTTGATCGCGCTGGGAGCTGTGATAGTGGAAGCCGGAGGCTAGGGGGTTTCATGGCGGACGAGGCGATGACGGACAAGGCGATCAAACCGGCGGTGAAAATCGCGCTCGAATACGGGCCGATCATCGCGTTCTTCGTGGGATACGTGCTCCTGAAAGACCGCACCTTCACCGTGGCCGGCACCGATTATTCCGGCTTCGTCGCGGTCACGGCGATGTTCATCCCGCTGCTCGCGGTGGCCACCTTCCTGCAGTGGCGCTTGTCGGGCCACCTGTCGAAGATGCAGATCGCCACGCTGGTGCTCGTCGTCGCCTTCGGCGGGCTCTCGGTCTGGCTGAACGACGAACGCTTCTTCAAGATGAAGCCGACGATCATCTACCTGTTGTTCGCGGGCATCCTCGGCTTTGGCCTCCTGCGCGGGCAATCCTACCTCGAGGCGGTGATGGACCAGGCCATGCCGCTCAAGCGCGAGGGCTGGATGATCCTCACGCGCCGCCTCGCCGCCTTCTTCTTCGCGCTGGCGCTGGCCAACGAGGCGGTCTGGCGCACGATGTCGACTGACGCCTGGGTCAACTTCAAGACCTTCGGCCTGCCGCTTTCGATCTTCGCCTTCTTCATGGCGCAATCGGGCCTGTTCGCCCGGCACGGCATCGCCGAAGAGGAAAAGGACGGGTAGGGGCGCGTTTTCCGGGTCGGAAAACGGCCCGTTTTCTGCAGCAGAAAACGACACGAAATCCGCTGCGGATTTCGCCCCCGCCAAGCTTCACCGCCGGAACAAGACTTTCTGCGCGTCCTTGTCGTCGGCCACGTTCTTGCGCTTCTCCGCACCCACCGCCATGCCGCGCTGCACCGCCGCGCGCGCGCCCAGGGTATCCAGCCAGCGTGCCAGGTTGGGCTTGTCGTCCAGCGTCTGTTCCTGGCCTTCCCACAGGGTGGCCCAGCCGTAGCAGGCGATATCGGCGATGGAGTAGAAATCACCGGAGAGAAACTCGGCCTCGGCCAGCCTGCGGTCCATCACGCCATAGAGCCGCGCCACCTCGGCCCGGTAGCGGTCCTTGGCGTAGGGCAGGTCTTGCGGCGGATCGAGACGGGGGGCGTATCTGAGGAAGTGGTGTGCCTGGCCGGCCATCGGCCCGAGCCCGCCCATCTGCCACATCAGCCATTGCTCCACCGCTACCCGGTCGCGTTCGCCTTCACCGTAGAGCATGCCCGACTTGCGGGCGAGGTATTGCAGGATGGCGCCGGATTCGAACACGCTGATCGACGCGCCGTCGGGGCCGTCGGGATCGACGATCGCCGGCATCCGGTTGTTGGGGGCGATCTTGAGAAAACCGGGTTCGAATTGCTCCCCCTTGCCGATGTTGACGAGCTTCACCTCGTAAGGCAGCGCCATCTCCTCGAGCGCGATCGTGATTTTCCATCCGTTCGGCGTTGGCCAGTAATAGAGCTCGATCGGGGTCATTTGCCTCTCCTTTTGCGTCGCGCGCCAGACTGCGACTGCTTGACGCAAGGTGCAAGTCACGATACCGAGCGGCTCGTGGCGATTTGTGCACTGGATTGCGGGCCACGTTAAACATGCCGCTAAAAAGTCAGGGACTGGACGACCGACGGCCCCCGGCGCTCATGCGGTGGGGGCTTTTTTGTGCGGGAGGCGCGCATGGACAACTGGAAATCGCGAACCAGGGCCGTTCACGGCGGCACCCGCCGGTCGCAGTACGGCGAGGTGAGCGAGGCGATCTTCCTCACCCAGGGCTTCGTCTACGAAAGCGCCGAGCAGGCCGAGGCGCGCTTTCTCGAGGCCGGGCCCGACGAGTTCATCTACGCCCGCTACGGCAACCCCACCGTGCGCATGTTCGAAGACCGCATCGCCGCGCTCGAAGGCGCCGAGGATGCCTTCGCGACCGCCTCCGGTATGGCCGCCGTCAACGGCGCACTGATGGCGATCTGCAAGGCCGGCGATCACGTGGTGGCGGCGCGGGCGCTGTTCGGCTCCTGCCTCTATATTCTCGAGGAGGTGCTGGGGCGCTTCGGGGTCGAGATCACGCTGGTCGACGGCACCGACATGGACCAGTGGCGCGCGGCGATCCGGCCGGGCACGCGGGCGGTGTTCTTCGAAACCGTCTCGAACCCCACGCTCGAGGTGGTCGACACCGCGGCGGTGGCGGAACTGGCGCACGCGGCCGGCGCGCTGGTGGTGGTCGACAACGTCTTTGCCACGCCCGTGGGCTCGAACGCGCTGGGGCAGGGGGCCGACGTGGTGATCTACTCCACCACCAAGCATATCGACGGGCAGGGCCGTTGCCTCGGCGGCGTGATCCTCGGCACGGCGGAGTTCATCCGCGGCACCGTCGAACCCTACATGAAGCACACCGGCGGCGCGCTTTCCCCGTTCAACGCCTGGGTGATGCTGAAGGGGCTGGAAACGCTGGAGCTGCGCGTGCGTGCCGCCGCCGCTTCAGCCCAGGCCATCGCCGAGGCGCTGGAGGGTCACCCCAGGCTTGCGCGGGTGCTCTATGCCGGGCTTGCCAGCCACCCCCAGCGCGCCGTGGCCGCGCGCCAGATGGACCATGGCGGCACCGTGCTCGGGCTCGATCTCGCCGGCGGCAAGCCGGCGGCCTTCGCCTTCCTGAACGCGCTTCAAATCCCCGTGATCTCGAACAACCTCGGCGACGCGAAATCCATCGTGACGCACCCCGCCACCACCACCCACCAGCGCCTGCCGGAGGACCAGAAGCAGGCCCTCGGCATCACCCCCGGCCTGGTGCGGCTTTCGGTCGGGTTGGAAGACACCGATGATCTCGTGGCCGATCTCCTCGCCGCCCTCGACGATGCCGGCTGAAAACGGGGCTGCCGCCTTGGCCGGAAAGACCGGGATTCCGGGAACCCCCGGGCTCCTGCGCCGTTTCGATGCTATGGTTCTGTCGCGCGTGAACCGATGGATCGCCCGAACCCATCCGGGAATCGTGCGCGGTCTGCGCAAGGCCAGGCGCCGGCAGACCGGCAAGGGGCGCATCAACATCGCCGTGCCCCGCACCGTCAATGAAAAATTCGCCTGGCGGAAGATCTTCGACCACGATCCCAGGTTCACTGTGCTGAGCGACAAGGTGGCCTGCAAGGATTGGGTGCGTCGACATTTCCGCGATGTGCGAATGCCAAAGACCCTCTGGACCGGCGCCGACGCTTCGCAAATCCCTTGGCAAGCGTTCAATACACCCTCGGTGATAAAGGCGCGGCACGGCTGCAAGATGAACATCTTCCTGCGCGAACCTTCCGCCGACCGTGATGCCATCATCGCCGAAGCCAATGCCTTCGTCGGGAAGCGCCATGGCGAGAAAGCTCATGAATGGGCCTATTCCGATGTTCCCTCCGGCCTGATCGTGGAGGAACTGCTGTTTGCGGGCGACTGGTGTTTCGATGTGAAGATCTACACCTTCGGGCGCGAGATCGGCCAGGTTGTGCCGATCTACACCCGGGGCGATCAGCGCAACGCCGCGATGTGGCTTATGGAGGACGATGGGGTCTTGCGCCTGTCGGACGAGTACACCGCGGTTTCCGATGAAATCGACCAGACGCCGTTGCCGCAGCACATCGACGAGATGCTGGCTATCGCTTCCGAGATCGGCGCCCATTTCGATCACATGCGGGTGGATTTCCTGTGTAATGATACGGAATTCTTCCTGGGGGAACTGACGGTTTATAACCTATCGGGCAAGTATTCCCATCACGGCTTTGAAGAGGACTACCGCGACAACCGGCTGTGGGACATCCGTCGTTCGAGGTTCCTGAGCCAGCGTCAGCGCGGTTGGCGCGGGATTTATCAGGGCGCGTTGCGGCGCGAACTCGACCGGATCGACGCCGCGGGGGGCTGAGCGCGGTGCGCGCCGGGAAAGTTCGCGGCTTGCGTGATCCGGGCGGTTCTTCCCGGCGTAATCCTTGCACTCGGGTCGGATGGCCCTATGTTTGATCCCCAAGCCGGGAGGCCGCGATGAACCATTTGACCCCCAAGATCCTGTCTGCGCCCGACACCGAAGACGCAAGGCAGGCACTCGAAACCCTGCGCGATTGGGCCCGTGGCGCGGAGCCTTCCGAGGTTGCGCGGCTTGATCCGGCGATCGCCCGGTTGCTGCCGGAGCGGGTGATGTCGAACTATCCCGACCTCAGCCGCGACTATCCGCACGATTTCGTGCCCGATGCAGCCTACAAGGCCGAAATGCCCGATCTGCAGAACGGCCCCGCCTCGCTGATCCAGGGCGAGAAGCAGATGATCCAGCACGTCGGGATCTCGAATTTCCGCCTGCCGATCCGCTACCACACTCGCGACAACGGCGATCTCACGCTGCAAACCTCCGTCACCGGCACCGTCAGCTTGGAAGCGGAGAAGAAGGGCATCAACATGAGCCGCATCATGCGGTCGTTCTATGCCCATGCCGAGAAAACCTTCTCCTTCGAGGTGATCGAAGCCGCGCTCGACGACTACAAGACCGACCTTGAGAGCCTCGACGCGCGCATCGAGATGTCTTTTTCCTTCCCGATGAAGGTGCAGAGCCTGCGGTCCGGGCTGGAAGGCTATCAATATTACAACATCGCGCTGGAACTGGTGGAACAGGCCGGGGTGCGGCGGCGCTTCGTCCATCTCGATTACGTCTATTCCTCCACCTGCCCCTGCTCGCTGGAACTGAGCGAACACGCCCGCCAGGTGCGCGGCCAACTCGCCACGCCGCACAGCCAACGCTCGGTGGCGCGGATCTCCGTCGAGGTGATCTGCGAAAAATCCTGCCTGTGGTTCGAAGACCTTGTCGACATGGCCCGCGACGCGGTTCCGACGGAAACGCAGGTGATGGTCAAGCGCGAAGACGAGCAGGCTTTTGCCGAACTCAACGCCGCCAACCCGATCTTCGTGGAAGATGCCGCGCGGCTGTTCACCGAACAGCTCAAGCGTGACGAGCGGATCGGCGATTTCCGCGTGGTGGCCAGCCACCAGGAAAGCCTGCACAGCCACGACGCGGTTTCGATCCTCACCGAGGGCGAGACGTTCCGCAGCCAGTCGCTCGATCCGCGCCTGTTCTCGACGCTGATCCACACCGGCTGAGGCAAGGGTCAGGCGCGCGCCGGGGCGAAGCTGTCGGCGCGGGCCATGTCCCAGAACTTGGCGAAGGCCGGGTGCGCGACGTTGTGATCGAGCAACTCGCCGGGGCCGACCCAGTCATACTGGCTTTGCGCAGACCGCACCTCCCGGCTGTTGATCCGCATCATCAGGTGTTCCGGGCCGAGATCGGCAGGGTGGCTCAGCCCGCAGGCCTCGATGGTTTCCTTGAGCGTTCCAAGCGTGTTGTCGTGGAAATTCGCCACCCGCGCGGCCTTGTCGGAAACGTCGAGCGCCTTGTAGCGGCGCGGATCCTGCGCCGTGACCCCGGTGGGGCAGCGCCCCGAGTGGCAGGTCTGGGCCTGGATGCAGCCGAGCGCGAACATGAAGCCCCGGCCCATGTTGCAGGTGTCGGCCCCGAGCGAGAAGGCGCGGGCGAGGTCGAAGGCCGAGATCAGCTTGCCCGATACCACGATCCGGGTGCCCTCGCGCAGTCCGAGGCCGACCAGGGTGTTGTGCATCAGCATCAGCCCCTCGCGCAGCGGCGCGCCAAGGTGATCGGCGAACTCGGCCGGCGCCGCCCCGGTGCCGCCCTCCGAGCCGTCGACGGTGATGAAATCCGGCTGGATCCCGGTTTCGATCATCGCCTTGGCCAAGGCGAACACTTCCCACGGATGGCCGACGCAAAGCTTCAGCCCCGCCGGCTTGCCGCCTGAGAGTGTCCGCAATTGTTCGAGGAATTCGAGCATCTCGATCGGGGTCGAGAAGGCGCTGTGGGAGGGCGGGCTGATGCAGTCCACCCCCACCGGCACGCCGCGCGATTCCGCGATCAGCTCGGTCACCTTCGCGCCGGGCAGAATGCCGCCATGGCCGGGCTTGGCGCCCTGGCTGAGCTTGATCTCGACCATCTTCACCTGGGCGCCGGTGGCCTTCTCGGCGAAGGCCTCCGGGTCGAACCGCCCCTGCGCGTCGCGGCAGCCGAAATAGCCCGAGCCGATCTGCCAGACCAGGTCGCCGCCGTGTGCCGCATGGAACCGCGAGATCGCACCCTCGCCGGTGGTCTGGCAAAAATTGCCCCGCGCCGCGCCGATGTTGAGCGCCTCCACCGCGTTGGGCGAAAGCGCGCCGAAGGACATGCCCGAGATGTTGAGCACCGAGGCGTGATAGGGCTGTGCCCGCGCGGCCCCGAAGGTGACCCGGAAATCGGCGCTGTCGATATGGCTGGGCTGCATCGAGTGGTTGATCCACTCGTGCCCCACCCGCTGCTGGTTCTTCAGCGTGCCGAAGGGGCGCAGCCCCTCGATGTTCTTCGCCCGCCGGTAGACCAGCGCCCGCTGTTCGCGCGAGAACGGAACCTCGTCGTGATCGCTCTCGAGGAAATACTGGCGAATCTCGGGGCGGATGCTCTCGAGGAAAAAGCGCATCCGTGCGAGCACCGGGTAATTGCGCAGCACCGCGCGCTTGCGCTGGAGCATGTCGTAGGTGCCGATCGCCGAGCCGGCGAGCCCGAGCGCCAGCACGGCGCCGCCCCAGAATGGCACGGCGATGCTCAGAGCGCCGCCGACAGGAACGGCGGCAAGGAAGCCGAGATAGGGCAGATAGCGCACGTCGACCATGGACAAACCTCCCTAGACCCCCGGCTCCGTCCCGCTTTCCGCGTTGGCCGGCGCCTGCTCCCCCGCTTCAGCCTCGGGCAGGGTGCGACAATTTGTCAAGGCCGCGATCCGCTGCGCCCGCCGCGAAACCTCCCCCGTTCGGTCCAATTGGAGACAAAACCGCGCCATTTTACCGAGCGAGTTTACCGCCCATGAAGAATTGCCGCGCAGGTTGTTGCCGGGTCCGGGTGTGTTGGAGGAATGAGCTCTATGGCCCTTGCGGGTGGCAATGAGGGCTGGCGGAAAGGTTCGCGCTATGGCCCGTACGGGGGCGTTGGGATGTCCGCGGCGCCTTGCCGCCGAACCGGCGCTGCCCAGCGCGCCCGGAGTGCGAGTGTCTGACCATGCCGACGACGTTTGATCTTTTCTACCTTGGTGTCGGGCCGGAGTTCGATACGGTCGAGGGCAACTACACCTCGGAAAACCACAATGCGCTGAACGGCTTGTCCTTCGGCAGCGGGAGCGACCCGCTGGCGCTGCAGGTGCAGACGCTGTCGCCCGATCCGGTGCAGGGGCCGGTCACCGATGGCGATGCCGGGGCCTACGCAGCCAACAACAACGCGGTCAACGAGCGCTTCGTGATCGACGGCGGCGCCCCGCGCACCTTCGATGCCTTGATGGTCTACGCCAATACCGAGCTGACCTATACCGATGGCACCACGGCGACGGTCGAGGCGATCGTGATGCAGGATACCGACGGCGGGCTCTACCTGATCCCGTCCTCCTCGGGGCCGACCGCCTACACCGACGCGCTGGAGGCCAAGCCGATCGAGGCGGTGACGCTCGGCACCGCCCAGCCCGCGGGCGGCACGGGCGTTTACGGCATGTATGCCGACCGCTTCCAGCTGTCTCTCAGGGACGGCGTCGTGGAGGGCACGAGCGGCGACGATGTGATCGACGCCGATTATCTCGACGATCCCGAGGGCGACCGCGTCGACAATGCCGACAACGCGCAGGGCAACGACGACGACGTGATCCACGCGGGCGCGGGCAACGACACAATCTTCGCCGGCGCGGGCAATGACACCGTCACCGGCGGCGCGGGCGATGACGTGATCTCGGGCGGCGACGGCGACGACGTGATCTACGGCGACGGGCCCTCGGACCCGGGGCTGTGGGCCTACGAGGTCTGGAACCACAATTTCACCAGCGCCAGCGGCCAGGCCTTCGACGCCGAGAGCGGCACCCTCGCCGGCACCGGCACCACGCAGGGTTTCGACAGCACCCAGCTCGTCAACGACGCGCGCGGCAGCGGCGGCGATCCGAGCGATTTCGGCGTGGTCTACACCTCGACGCTGCAGCCCACGCAATCCGGCGTCTACACCTTCGCCACCACCTCCGACGACGGCTCGACGATCCGCATCCTCGACGCCGACGGCACGCCGCTGACCTGGACCAACCAGGACGGCTCCACCGCCAGCTACATGAACAACGACTACCACCAGGCCGCCACGACCCGCGCGGGCGAGGTCACCCTGGAGGAGGGCGTTTCCTACACCATCGAGGTGCGGCACTGGGAAAACGCGGGCCAGCAGGTGATCTCGGGCACCGTCACCTCCCCCGGCGGCCTCACCGAAGACCTCGCCGACAGCGCGATGATCCTCGGCCCCGACGCCGCGGCCGGCAACGATGTGATCGACGGCGGCGCCGGCGACGACGCGATCTGGGGCGGCGCGGGCGACGACCAGATGCTGGGCGGCGACGGCATGGACACCTTCGTTCTGCACGATGGGCATGGCTCCGATACCATCGCGGGCGGCGAGGGTGGCCCCGACTGGGACGTGATCGACGCCAACGCGATCACCGGTGACAGCACGCTCACCTTTACCGGCGACGAGGCGGGCACGCTTGTTACCGGCACCGACAGCGCGGCTTTCACCGAGATCGAGGAGGTCCGGCTTGGCGCGGGGGATGACAGCATCGACGCCTCCGCCACCTCGAGCGGGGTGACGGTGGATGCCGGCGCGGGCGATGACCTCGTCATCGGTGGTGCGGGTGCGGATACGCTCGCGGGCGGCAGCGGCGCGGACACGCTCGCGGGCGGCGACGGCGACGATGTTCTCACTGGCGGCGATGGCAACGATCTTTTCGTGTTCGCCGACGGCAACGGCGACAACACGATCACCGATTTCGACATCGGCGACGCGGATGGCGACGGTTTCACCAATGACCAGCTGGACGTATCCGGCCTGACCGATGCGATGGGCAACCCGGTGCACGTGAACGAGGTTGCGGTGTCCGGCGATGGCGCCGGCAACGCCGTGCTCACCTTCGCCGATGGCACCACGATCACGCTCGACGGGGTCAACCCGTCCGCCCTCGATGCGCCGGCGCTGAACGCGATGGGGATCCCCTGTTTTTCCGCTGGCACGCGGATCGAAACGCCCAACGGCGCGCGCCCGGTGGAAAGCCTGGTGCCGGGCGATCTTGTCGCGGTCGCGCATGGTGCGCCTCTGCCGGTCATCTGGACCGGCCGGCGTGTGCTCGACGCCGCGGCGCTCCTGGCCAGCCCCGATCTGCGCCCGGTGCGCATTCGCGCCGGGGCGCTCGGCAACGCCCGCGATCTGCTGCTTTCGCCGCAGCACCGCGTCGCGCTTGGTGGCGGCACCGCGCTGGAGGGCTTCGTGCCCGCGCGCTGGCTCGCCGAGGATGGCGACGGGCGCTTCCGGATCGCGCGCGGCAAGCGCACGGTCACCTACATCCACCTGCTCTTGCCGCGCCACGCGGTGGTGTTGGCCGAGGGCGCGCCGGTCGAGAGCTTCTATCCCGGTCCACAGGCGCTGGCGGCGCTCGATCCGGTTGCCAGGGCGCGGCTGTTCCTGCGCTTTCCCGCCTTCGCGACGATCCGGAGCCGGGCGGATGCCCAGGCAAGCTACGGCCCGCTCGCCTTGCCCGAACTCGACCGCCGCAGCCTGGCGGCGCTGATCCCGCCGCGGGGCGGGGTTTGCGGGCGGTCCGCCTCCGGCGCCACGCCCACCGCCCTGGGCGCTTGACACCGCCCGCGAGCCGCGCCAACGCTCTCGCCCATGATCGACGCACGCCCCATCTTCTACGTGATCGGCCTTGTCGTTGCCGTGCTCGGGGCGACGATGCTGGTGCCCATGTCGGTCGATCTCTACTATGGCAGCGATGACTGGGCGGTGTTTCTCACCAGCGCCGTGATCACGATGGTGGTTGGCGGCACGATGGCGATCGCCACCGCCAATACCGCGGGGCCGGGGCTGACGATCCAGCAAACCTTCCTGCTCACAACCGTGATCTGGATCGCGTTGCCGTTGTTCGCGGCGCTGCCCTTTGCCCTCGGCGAGCTCGATGCGCGGGTGGTCGATGCCTTTTTCGAAGCGATGTCGGGGATGACCACCACCGGCTCGACGGTGTTTTCCGGGCTGGATGATCTGCCCGCGGGCCTGCTGCTGTGGCGCTCGATGCTGCAATGGTTCGGCGGTATCGGCATCATCGTCGTCGCCATGGTGTTCCTGCCGGAGCTGAAGGTTGGGGGCATGCAGGTGTTTCGCTCCGAGGCCTTCGACACGATGGGCAAGGTGCTGCCGCGCGCGGTGCAGATCGCGGGCCAGATCGTGTGGATCTACCTCGGGCTGACGCTGGCCAATGCGCTCGCCTATCTCGCGCTCGGCATGGGCCCGTTCGACGCGATCAACCACGCCCTGACAACGATGTCGACCGGCGGGTTCTCGACGCGCGACGCCAGTTTCGGGGCGTTCCAGGGGCCGGCGGAATACGTCGCGGCGATCTTCATGATCCTCGCGAGCCTGCCCTTCGTGCGCTACATCCAGGTCGTCGCCGGCACCGCGCGGCCGCTGTTCACCGATCCGCAGGTGCGCGCCTATCTCGGGGCGATCCTGACGCTGACGCTCACGATGACCGTGTTCCGGGTGATCGCCAACGACGACAACTTCGAGCATGGGTTTCGCGAGGGGCTCTTCAACGTCACCTCGATCATCTCGGGCACCGGCTACGCCAGCACCGATTACCAGCTCTGGGGCATGTTCCCGATGGTGGCCTTCTTCTTCATCGGCCTGATCGGTGGCTGCGCCGGGTCCACCGCCTGTTCGGTCAAGATCTTCCGCTACCAGTTGCTGATTGCCGCGGTGAAGGCGCAGGTGCGCAGCATTCATTCGCCCCACGGCGTGTTTACGCCGCGCTATGCGGGCCGCTCGGTGGGCGAGGATGTGCTCTCCTCGGTGATGGCTTTTTTCGTGATGTTCGTGGTGTCGCTCGGCGTGTTCGCGGTGGCGCTGAGCATGACCGGGCTTGATCTCGTCACCTCGCTGTCCGGCGCGGCCACCGCGCTTGCGAACATCGGCCCGGGGCTTGGCGACGTGATCGGTCCGGCTGGCAACTTCGCGCCGCTGAACGACACCGCGAAGTGGCTGCTGATCGCGGCGATGCTGATCGGGCGGCTCGAACTGCTCTCGGTCTACGTGTTGTTCACCCTGCGGTTCTGGCGGGATTGAGGAGGCTTGGCATGAGCGACGACAAACCGGACGCGGCGGCGCTGCTGCACCTGCGCGCGGCTGGGCTGGTGAAGGGCGCGCCGCTGGCGCTTCCGATCACGCCGGCCTCGATGTTCCGCCTTCCCGGCGAGCCCGAGGCGGGGGTGGATGCCTACGGGCGGATGTCAAACCCGACATGGGTGGCGCTGGAAGAGGCTCTGGGCCACCTCGAAGGTGCGCCGGTGCTCGCCTTTCCCTCGGGCATGGCAGCGATCACGGCGGCGCTGTTTGCAACCCTCGAGGCCGGCGACAGGCTGCTCCTGCCCGCCGATGGCTATTACACCCCGCGCGTTCTGGCCGACCGTTTCCTCAAGGGCCTCGGCATCACCGTCGAGACCAGGCCGACCACGCGGCTTGCCGAGGGGGGCTTCGAGGGTATTCGCGCGGTGCTGATCGAAACCCCCTCGAACCCCGGGCTCGACCTGTGCGATCTCGAACAGATCACCGCGGCGATCCGCGCCGCCGGGGGCGTCTCGATCGTCGACAACACCACGATGACGCCCTTCGGGCAGGCGCCGCTCGCGCTGGGGGCCGATATCGTCGTGGCCTCGGACACGAAAGCGCCGGGCGGGCATTCCGACCTCCTGATGGGCCACGTCGCGAGCCGCGACACGGCATTGCTGGCCGCGATGCGCGACTGGCGGACGATGACCGGCTCGATCCCCGGCGCCTTCGACGCCTGGCTCCTGCACCGCAGCCTCGAGACGCTCGAATTGCGCTTCGAGCGGATGTGCGACACGGCCGACGCGATCGCGCCGCGCCTCGCGCGCCATCGTGCGGTTCACGCGCTCAGCTTCCCCGGCCTGCCGGACCATCCGCAGCACGGGCTGGCCACCCGCCAGATGCGGCGCGCGGGCTTCCTGATCGGGCTGTCCCTCGCCGATGCCGCGACGGCGGAGCGCTTCATCGCCGCCTGTCCGCTGATCGAACCGACCACCTCCTTCGGCGGCGTTCACACCACCGGCGAGCGGCGCGCGCGCTGGGGTGATGACGTCGCCCCGGGTTTCGTACGCCTCTCCGTGGGAACCGAGCCGGCGGACGCGCTTTGGGACGCGATCGACAGGGCGCTCACGGACGCGGAGGATCCGGGCGGCCGTTCATGAGCCGGTGATGGTGCAAGGGCCGATCCCGCCGGGTTGCGCCGCACCCGGCCGGGCGCGCGGATCACGGCAGGCTGAAATCCGGCGCCGGCCCAACCGGCACCGGGCCGAGAAACGTCAGGCCACGCTCGAAGCGCAGGGTCACGTCGAGGCGGTCGGGGTCTCCGCCGAGGCCCGCCAACAGCGTGAGCCCCCGTTCGATCCGGTCCGCCTCCTGCGCGCTGATCGCCTCACCGGCCTCGGCGATGGCGAGCATCTCGCGCCAGTTGGTGGCCTCCAGTTCGATCTCCCCGCGCGGCTCGCCTTCGGGGCCGACCTCGACCGCCCCTGCGCCGGTGAGCAGGAGATCGCCCCATCGCGCGGTCAGCGCCTCGATCTCGACCGCACGCGGCTGTGGCCGGGCGACCTCGATCGCGCGCCTGTCCCACGGCCGGTCGAAGCGCACCCTGGCCGTTAGCGTCACTTCGTCGATCAACTGGCCGAGCCCGGTGATCCCGTCGAGACGCGTGAATACGGCCGAGCCCGGGTCGATCCCGCGCGCGGTGATGAAAACGTCATTCATGCCGGGGTCTTGCGAGTCGGGGCTTTGCCGCATCGAGAGCTGCGCGCGCTCGAGTGTCGCCACCCAGTCCTGCGACGAGGTGAGCCGGGCCATGTCGATCTCGATGGTGGAGTTGCGGGTTTCGAGGCTGAGGCTCGGGGCAAGGCTCATCGAGCCACGCATCCTTTCGGCCTCGATCTCGTAGGCCGCCTCGGGGGTGGAAAACCGCTGAACGCCGGGGAAAACCGCGATCACTTGGGTCGGCTTGTAGCTCAGCGACAGAAGCTGGAACAGCGGCGCCGACCAGGCCACCCCGGTATCGGGATCGGCGAGGTCCAGCCCCTCGAAGGTGGTGTCGAACCGGCTGGGAAAGCCGCGCGTCTCCAGCGCGGTGGTCTCGGCCCGCCAGCCTTCGGCGCGCCGGTCGTCCAGCCATTGCGCCAGCGCCTTTTCCATCGCGGTGGCGCCGATGAGCCAGAACAGCCCCCACCCGATGGCGGCGAGCACGGCGAGGAGCATGATCACGGTGAGCTTGCGCATGGGGAACTCTCTGGTAGGACTCGGCACGTTCTAGCGACCTTGACAGGCGAGGGCCAGTGGCATGGCGAGCGGTGATCTTTGGGTGTTCGGCTACGGATCTCTGATCTGGCACGCGGGGTTTGCCCATGTCGAGACCGTTCTCGCCACGCTGCCGGATCATTCCCGCAGCTTCTGCATGCGCTCCATCCACCATCGCGGCACCGTCGCGCAACCCGGCCTCGTGCTGGCGCTCGATCCACACCCGGGCGCGGCCTGCACCGGAATGGCCTTCCGCGTCGAGCCCGGTGCGCATGTCGAGACGATGGCGGCGCTGCGGGAACGCGAACTGATTTCCTCGGCCTATGTCGAGCAGGTGCACGAGGTGGCACTTGCCGACGGGCGCCGCGTCGAGGCGGTGGCCTACGTGATCGACCGTGACCACGAGCAATATTGCGGCGGGCTGCCGCTCGGCGAACAGGCCGAGATCATCGCCCGCGCCATCGGCGACCGCGGCCCCAACCGCGACTATCTTTTCAACACCGCCGACCACCTCACCGCGCTGGGGATCGAAGACCCCGAGCTGAGCTGGCTTGCCCGCGTGGTGCGCGCGATGGAGGACTGAGGCCGCGCGCGGCATTTCCCTTGGCACCGGAGCGGCTTGCCCCTATCCTCGCGCCCGAGGAAACAAGCAGGCAAGGGGGTCCTCATGGACCAGCCCGATCGCGGGGCAGAACCGAATTTCACCAGGCCCGTGCGCCAGATATTCCTGATGCTGATCGCCCTCGGGCTGGTGGGCTTCGGGGTATTCATCGCGCTGCCGAAGGTGCTGCCGGTCTTCCTCGCCAACCTCTATCTGAACGGTTTCATCGCCTTCGTGTTCGTCATCGGCCTGTTCGCCACGCTGTGGCAGGTGGTTCAGGTGTTCGCTTCGGTGGGCTGGATCAAGGGCTATGTCACCGGGCGCGAAGGCCACGACGCCGATCGCCCGCCGCGCCTGCTCGCGCCGCTGGCGGGGCTTCTGCGGGGGCGCGGCAAGAGCATGCAGATCGGCGCGACCTCGGCGCGCTCGATCCTGGAGTCGGTCGCCCAGCGGATCGACGAAGAGCGCGACATCACCCGCTACATCACCAACCTGCTGATCTTCCTCGGCCTGCTCGGCACCTTCTTCGGGTTGGCGACCACCGTTCCGGCCGTTGTCGAGACGATCCGCTCGCTCGCCCCCGAGGAGGGCGACGGCGGGGTCGAGGTGTTCAACCGGTTGATGAGCGGGCTCGAAAGCCAGCTTGGCGGCATGGGCACGGCGTTTTCGTCGTCGCTGCTTGGCCTCGCGGGCTCGCTCGTGGTGGGTCTGCTCGAGCTTTTCGCCACGCACGGGCAGAACCGCTTCTACCGTGAACTCGAGGAATGGCTGTCGTCGATCACCCGTCTGGGCTTTGCCCCCGGCGACGGCGAGCCGCCCACCGAGGCCAGCGGGGCCTCGGCCTGGCTCGCGCATATGTCGGATCAGATGGAAGCGCTGCAGCAGATGTTCACCCAGTCCGACGTGAGCCGGGCGCTGGTGGACGAGCGCCTCGGCCAGCTCGCCGACGCGGTGGAGCGGCTGTCGCGCCAGATCGAGGCGGAAGGTGTGTCGACGCCTTATCTCATCCGCATCGCCGAGGGGCAGGAACGGCTGATCGCCGCGCTCGAAGGCCGGGTGGAGGAGGGCGGCGCGCATGTCGACGCCGAAAGCCGAATGCGGCTGCGCTCGATCGACGTTCAGCTCCTGCGGATTCTAGAGGAAATCTCGGCCGGCCGCCAGGAAAGCCTGAGCGATCTGCGCTCGGATCTCGCGGCGCTGACCCGGGCGATCCGCCAGCTTGGCGGCGGGCGGGGGGGCTGAGATGGCCCTCACCCGTCGTGGCACGCGCAACGTCTCGTCCTCGATCTGGCCCGGTTTCGTCGATGCGATGACGGCGCTGCTGCTGGTGCTGATGTTCGTGCTCACCATCTTCATGGTGGTGCAATTCGTGCTGCGCGAAACGATCTCGGGGCAGGCGAGCGAGCTCGATGCGCTCTCGGCGCGCGTGGCGGAACTGGCCGATGCGCTTGGGGTGGAACAATCGCGCAGCGCCGAGTTGCGCGGCGAGGTCGGGCGCCTGAGCACCACGCTGGGCGAGGCGCGCGCCGAGGCCGAGGCGCAATCGGCGCTGATCGCCGCGCTCACCGCGCAGATCGCCGAGAAAGACGAGGCCTTGGCCGGGCAGGCGGCGCAGATCACCGCCTTCGAGGCGCAGGTGGCGGGCTTGCTTTCCCAACGCGACGATGCCCTGGCCCTGGGGTCCGAACTGGCCGCGCGGGTGGACGAGCTCGAGGCCGCCGAGGCGCGGCTGATCTCCGAACAGGAAGCGCTGAACCTCGCGCTCGCCCGGGCGCGCGACGAGATCGACGCCGGCGAGGAGGCCGCGCGCCTCGCCGCCGCCCGGCGCGAGGCGCTGGAGGCGATGATCGCCCAGCTCGAGGCGGGCGCGGAAGCGCGCGAGCAAAGCCTCGCGCTGGCAATGTCGCAGCTCGAGGCGCGCGAGGCGACGCTGGCGGAGGTGGTGGCCCGGCTCGAGACGCGCGAGGCCACGCTGGCGGATGTGCTCGCCCGGCTCGAGGAACGCGACTCCGACGCGGAAGCCTTGGCGGCGCGGATCGAGACGCTGGAGGCCGACCTGAGCGCGGAAGAGGCGGCGCGTCTGGCCGAGGCCGCCGCGCTGGAGGAATTGCGCAACCGGATGGCCAAGATCGATTCCACCCTCGACGAGGCGGAGGCGGCCCGCCTGGCCGAGATGGCCGCGGCCGAGTCGCTGCGTGCGCGGCTGGCCGAAGCCGAGGCGGCGCTGACCGATGAAGAAGCCGCGCGCCTTGCCGAGGCGGCGGCGGCCGAGGCGTTGCGCGCGCGGTTGGCCGAGGCGGAGGCCGCGCTGACCGAGGAAGAGACAGCCCGTATCGCCGAGGCCGCGGCGGCGCAGGCGCTGCGCGACCGGCTCGAGAACGCCGAGGACGAGTTGACCGCGATGACGCTGGCGCTCGAGGAACAACGCCGAAATGCCGAGCAGACGCTCACCCTCCTTGCCGCGGCGGAAGCGGGGAATGCCGATCTCGATGCCCGGCTTGCAGCCGCGCTCTCGCAGGTCGAGGCGCTGGAGGCGGATGTCGGTGACGAGGCCGCGTTGCGCGACCGTCTGGCCGATGCGCTGGCCGCGAAGCTGGCGGCCGAACAAGAGGCCGATACCGCGTTGAGCGAGGCCGAGCGCCAGGCAGCACTCCTCTCTGCCGCCAATACCGCGCTGGCGCGCGAGGAAGCCGCATCGGCCGAGGCGCAACGGCGCATGGCCCTGCTCAACGAGCAGATCGCGACCTTGCGCGCGCAGCTCGGGTCGCTGCAGGCGGTGCTCGACGAGGCCTCCGAGCGCGATGCCGAGGCGCAGGTGCAGATCGAGGCGCTGGGGTCGCGGCTGAACGCGGCTTTGGCCCAGGTGGCCGCCGAAGAGCGCCGCCGGGCCGCGCTGGAAGAGGCCGAGCGCAAGCGGCTGGAAGAGGAAGCCAAGCTGTTGGCGAACTACCGGTCGGAGTTTTTCGGGCGGATGCGCGAGATTCTCGGCGACCGCGAGGGCGTGCGCATCGTCGGCGACCGCTTCGTGTTTTCCTCCGAGGTGCTGTTCGACCCGGGCAAGGCCGACCTCTCGCCCGGCGGCGTGGCCCAGATCGCGCGGGTCGCCGAGATCCTCTCGGAAGTCTCCGACGAGATCCCGCCCGAGATCGACTGGGTGATCCGCGTCGATGGTCACACCGACAAGACGAAACTGGGCGCCAACAGTCCCTACGCCGATAACTGGGAGCTCAGCCAGGCGCGCGCGCGGGCGGTGGTGCTCTACATGATCGAGGAACTGGGCTTCCCGCCGGGCCGCCTCGCCGCGACGGGCTTTGGCGAATACCAGCCGGTCGCCGAAGGCGACAGCCGTGAGGCCTACGCCGCCAACCGCCGGATCGAGCTGAAACTGACCGAGAAGTGAGCCTGCGCCGAACCGCGAACGCGTTCGGCCCGGATGAAGGGATCAGGCAGGTTAGGCGGGCGCGTCTTCGAGCAGCAGCACCGCCCCGCGGCGCAGCAGGCCTCCGGAAGGAGTCCGCTGCAATTCTTGGGTCGGAAAAAAATACCTTCGGGGGGTGAGCCCGGCACGGGCGAGGGGGGCAGACAGCCCCCCTTTTGTTCGTGCCGTGCGGGCAGGCTCAATCGGCGGTCAGGAGCGGCGGCTTCTTGCCCGATGTCAAGCGCGGCGCGCCGGGCGCCTCGACCCGAAGGTCGATCTTGCCGTCCTTCACGCCCACCTTCACGATCCCGCCCTTGGTGAGCTTGCCAAACAGCAGCTCCTCCGCCAGTGGCTTCTTGATATGCTCCTGGATCACCCGGGCCAGCGGCCGTGCGCCCATCCTGTCATCGTACCCCTTTTCGGCCAGCCACTCGGCGGCTTTCTTGGTGAGTTCGATGGTGACGCCGCGGTCGAGCAGCTGGGCCTCGAGCTGGAGGACGAATTTCTCCACAACCTGCAGGATCACCTCCTTGCCCAGCGGCGCGAAGTTGATCACCGCGTCGAGCCGGTTGCGGAACTCCGGGCTGAAGGTGCGCTCGATGGCGGCGGTATCCTCGCCCTCGCGGCGCGACCGGCCGAAGCCGATGGCCTCCTTGGCCTGTTCCATCGCGCCCGCGTTCGAGGTCATGATCAGCACCACGTTGCGGAAATTCACCGTCCGGCCGTTGTGGTCGGTCAGTTCGCCGTGATCCATAACCTGCAGCAGGATGTTGTAGACATCCGGGTGTGCCTTCTCGATCTCGTCGAGCAGCAGAACGCAATGCGGGTGCTGGTCGACGCCGTCGGTGAGCAAGCCGCCCTGGTCGAAGCCGACGTAGCCCGGCGGTGCACCGATCAGGCGCGAAACCGCGTGTTTCTCCATGTATTCCGACATGTCGAAGCGCAGCAGTTCGACGCCGAGATTGTCGGCCAGTTGGCGGGCGACCTCGGTCTTGCCGACGCCGGTGGGGCCGGCGAAGAGGTAGTTGCCGATCGGCTTCTCGGGTTCACGCAGGCCCGCGCGCGCCAGCTTGATCGCCGAGGCCAGCGCCTCGATCGCGGCGTCCTGGCCGAAGACCACGCGTTTGAGCTTGGCGTCGAGTCCGCGCAGCGTTTCGGCGTCGTCCTTCGACACGTTTTTCGGCGGGATGCGGGCGATCTTGGCGACGATGGCCTCGATGTCCTTCACCCCGATCGACTTCTTCCGCTTCGAGGCGGTGAGCAGGTGCTGGGCCGCGCCCGCCTCGTCGATCACGTCGATCGCCTTGTCGGGAAGCTTGCGGTCGTTGATGTAGCGGTCCGACAACTCGACGGCCGATTTCAGCGCGTCGTTGGTATACTTGATCCGGTGGTGTTCCTCGAAATGCGGCTTGAGGCCCTTGAGGATCTTGACCGTGTCGTCAACCGTGGGTTCGTTCACGTCGATCTTCTGGAACCGGCGCGAGAGGGCGCGGTCCTTTTCGAAGTGCTGGCGGAATTCCTTGTAGGTGGTGCTGCCCATGGTGCGCAGCTTGCCGCCCTGAAGCGCCGGCTTGAGCAGGTTGGAGGCATCCATCGCGCCGCCCGAGGTGGCGCCCGCGCCGATCACCGTGTGGATCTCGTCGATGAAGAGCACCGCGTCGGTATGCGCTTCAAGTTCGTTCACGACCGCTTTCAGCCGTTCCTCGAAATCGCCGCGGTAGCGGGTGCCGGCCAGCAGCGCGCCCATGTCGAGCGAATAGATCGTCGTCTTCGAGAGCACCTCCGGAACAGCGCCCTCGACGATCTTCCAGGCCAGGCCCTCGGCGATGGCGGTCTTGCCGACGCCGGGGTCGCCCACCAGGAGCGGGTTGTTCTTGCGCCGGCGGCACAGAACCTGAATGCAGCGTTCAACCTCGTAATCGCGGCCGATCAGCGGGTCGATCCCGCCTTTCCTCGCCTTGGCGTTGAGGTCGACGCAATACTTGCCCAGCGCGCTGTCGCCATCGGGGGCGTCATCCGCACTGCCCTCGGCCGTTTCGTCGTCGAATTCGGGCGTGCCCGAGATCGGCCGGGATTCGCCATAGGAGGGATCCTTGGCCACGCCGTGGGCGATGAAGTTCACCGCGTCGTAGCGGGTCATGTCCTGCTCCTGCAGGAAATAGGCGGCGTTCGATTCGCGCTCGGCGAAGATCGCCACGAGGACGTTGGCGCCGGTCACCTCGGTGCGGCCGGAGCTTTGCACGTGGATCGCGGCGCGCTGGATCACCCGCTGGAACGCGGCCGTGGGCACGGCCTCGGACCCTTCGATATTGGTTTCCAGCGTGGTCAGATCCTCGTCGATGTACTTGACCAGCGTGCCGCGCAACTCCTCGAGGTTCACGCTGCAAGCCTTCATCACGCGTGCCGCGTCGGGCTCGTCGATCAGCGCGAGCAGCAGGTGTTCCAGCGTGGCAAGCTCGTGACGCCGCTCGTTGGCTTGCGCCAGGGCTGCGTGGATTGCCTGTTCTAGCGTGTTGGAAAAGGATGGCACCTTGTTCCCTCCTCGTTCGCGTTTCCGGGTCGGGGAGCATCCGCTCAGCCGGGCCCCTGTTCCGATACCCTTAGAGTTCGGTTTTCCCGCCGCGTCTTCAAGGCTTTTCTGCGAATTAAACTCTCACGAGGATGAGAGTGGCGCACAATGGCTCAGAATTTGTCCTTCGCGGCCCGGATATGGGCGAAGACCTCGGCATCCGCCGTGCCGGAAAGCTCCAGCGCCGCCTTGAGTTCGGGCGTGCCGGCGCGCAGGAACGGGTTGGTGGCCTTTTCCAGCGCCAGCGAGGAGGGGACCGTGGGCGTGCCGATCGCGCGCGCGCGCTCGGTCTGCGCCGCGCGCTCGGCCAGGGCCGCGTTGTCGGGCTCGATGGTCAGGGCGAAGCGGGCGTTGGCGGCGGTGTATTCGTGGCCGGAACACACGATCGTGTCGTCGGGCAGCGCCGCGAGCCGGGTGAGCGTGTCCCACATCTGTGCGGGCGTGCCCTCGAACAGCCGCCCGCATCCCAGCGCCATCAGGCTGTCGCCGGAAAACACCGCGCCCGCCTTGGGCACGTAATAGGCGACGTGGCCGGTGGTGTGCCCGGCGGCGTCGAGCACCTGAACCTCGCGGCCCCACATGTCGTAGCTCTCGCCCGGTTCCACGGCGGTATCGAGCGGCGGCAGGCGGTGGGCATCGCGCGCGGCGCCGATCACTTCGGGGTGATACGCCGCCACCAGCTCCGCCACCCCGTCGATATGGTCGGCGTGGTGATGGGTGAGGAAGATATGGGTGAGTTGCCAGTCGTGGTTTTCCAGCTCGCGCCGGATCGGCCAGGCCTCGGGCGCGTCGAACAAGGCCGTGGCGCCTGACTTCCGGTCATGCACGAGAAAGGCGTAATTGTCGGCAAGGCAGGGAACGGTTTCGATCTCAAGCGTCATTTCTGGCTCCTCGTGCTGCGCTGCATGTTGCCCAATCGTCCGGTGCGGTGCAACCTGCCGAAATGACTCGCAAAGGTGACATGACGCAGACGCATAGCAACGCCGACAGCCTGGCCGACGGTCGGCTTTCGGCGCCCGCCGCGGTGCGCAACGCCCCGGCCATCGTCGCGGCGCTGGCCGGCTGGCTGCCGGAACGCGGCCGCGCCCTCGAGATCGCCGCCGGAACCGGCGAGCACGCCGTCGCGCTGGCGGGCGGCAATCCGGGGCTGGACTGGCATCCAACCGATATCGACCCCCTCCGGCTCGCCAGCATCGATGCCTGGCGCGCCGCCGAAGGGGTGAGCAACATGCGGGTCGCAACCCTGCTCGACGCCACCGGGCCGGATTGGCGGGTGGACCCTGTCGCGGTGGTCTATCTGGCCAACCTCATGCACCTGGTGCCGGAAGCGGCGGCGGCCAACGTGATCCGCGGCGCGGCGCGCGCGCTCGCGCCCGGCGGGCGGTTCTGCCTCTACGGACCGTTTCGCGCCGGCGGCAGGTTCCGCTCGGAGGGCGACGCCAGCTTCCACGCCCGGCTCACCGCCTCCGATCCCGCGATCGGCTACAAGGATGTCGAGTGGGTCGACGCGGTGGCGGCGGAGGCCGGGCTCGACCGGCTTGACCTGATCGAGATGCCGGCGAACAACCTGATCTTCGTTTTTGAACGCGCCTGACCCCGGTTCAGCCGGCGATGGCAAGGCTTGGCCCCTGCGGCACCCGTCGGGGCGAGGCGGGCCGCGCCGCCCGGTTCAGCGCGGCGCCCCGGCGGGCGGGTCGAGCAGGCCGCGTTCGGGCAGCCAGGGATGCAGCGCCACGGCTTCGCGCAGCACGGCGTCGCCTTCCTCGTCGCGGCCCATGCGCATCAGCGTGAGCCCCTTGCCGGAGAGTGCGGCGACGTGCCGGGGGTTGAGCGCGAGGGCGCGGTCGAGATCGGCGAGCGCGGCGGCGTAGTCTTCCTGCAGGAAGCGGACATAGGCGCGCTGGTTCCAGCCCTCGGCCCAGTGCGGGCAGTGTTCCACCAAAGCGTCGAGGCCGCGAAGCGCCCCGTCGTAATCGGCGATGGCGATGCGTTCGAGCGCGATGTCGAGCAACTCGCCCGACCAGGTATCGGGCGCGGCGCTCCACAATGCCCGCATGTCGTAGAAGGCGTCGCGCCCGGCCATGTAGGTTTCGGCCGCCTGCGCATCGGCGATCAGGGCGTCGAGAGCGGCGGTAATGTCGGGCGCGGGCGGGCAGGTATTGCCCTGCGCGGGCAGGGCGAGGAGGACGAGGGCCGAGGTGAAGAACATGCGCATGAAGCAACGGTTGCCGCCGCGCCCCGCGCCGTCAAGTCA
Source organism: Sinisalibacter lacisalsi (assembly GCF_014640115.1). Taxonomy (GTDB): domain Bacteria; phylum Pseudomonadota; class Alphaproteobacteria; order Rhodobacterales; family Rhodobacteraceae; genus Sinisalibacter; species Sinisalibacter lacisalsi. The sequence continues at coordinate 69,914 of NZ_BMGI01000003.1, forward strand.
ACTGCGTGCGAGGCGTGGCGCTTGACGGCGCGCGGCGGCTGGTGTGACCTCGCCCCATGTTCCCGATCCGCGATCATAACCCTTCCGAACGGTTTCCCATCGTCACCTGGGCGCTGATCGCGGCCAACGTGGTGATCTTCCTCAGCTACCTGCCGCTTTTCGGCGATGAGCGGGCGTTGGCGATTCTGTTCTGGGAATGGGGCATGGTGCCGGCCAAGCTGGTGAGCGGCACCGGGTATCATGGCCTGCTGACCGCGATGTTCCTGCACGGCAGCCTGCTTCACCTCGGCGGCAACATGCTGTTTTTGTGGATTTTCGGCGACAACCTCGAAGATCGGCTCGGCCACGCGGGCTTTCTTGCCTTCTACCTCGCCACCGGCATCGGCGCGGCGCTGCTGCAGTTCGCCGCGGCGCCGACGAGCCCGGTGCCGATGGTGGGCGCCTCGGGCGCGATCGCGGGGGTGATGGGCGGTTACCTGCTTCTCTTCCCGCGCGCCCGCGTCGACGTGCTCCTGATCCTCATCGTCTACTTCAGGGTTTTCGCGGTGCCGGCCTGGCTGATGCTCGGGCTGTGGTTCACGATCCAGCTGGTCAGCGGCTTCGGTAATCCCGCCGATGGCGGCGTGGCCTACTGGGCTCACGCCGGGGGATTCGCCCTCGGCCTCGCCGCGATCCTGCCCTACTGGATCCGGGCGGGCGGGCCGCGGTTCTGGGCCCGGACGGAGGGACATCCCGATCATCCGGAGGCGCGCTACCGGCTGGTGGAGAGCTCGGTGCCGAAAGTGCGGCGGCGGAAGCGGTAGCCTCGGCGATGCAGGGCTTCGCCGGAGAAGCCTCGGCCCGGGGCGGAGACCGCTACCTCGGGGCCGATCGGATCATTCCGGGACGACCTCGACCCCTTCGAGGTAGTTGACGATGGCATCGGCAACCTCGGGCACCGAAGAGGTGACATAGAACGCCGATGCCGCGCCCAGCAGCAGGATCGCGGCGGTGAGCACCACCCAGTCAACGGTGACGGCACCCTGCTCGTCTTCGGCGAATTTCGCCGGACAGGTGATGAAATGCGGGTACGACATGAGGAACCCAATCCTGTGATTTCGACCTTGATTTGCCAGGATGAATGGCAAATCCGGCAGGATTGCGGTTTTCGTGCGCAGATTTCTTGAAACCGTGTCGAAACGACGCGGCGCCCTCATTCCCCCCGGATCACCGCGGCGAACTTGTCGAAGATCACCTCGTTGGCGCCGATCAGCTCGCCGGCGGCGAGGATGTCGTCGCCCTTGTCGATCGGTTCCACCAGCCCGCCGGCCTCGCGCAGGATGACGAGGCCCGCGGCGATGTCCCACGCGTTCAGGCGGCGCTCCCAGAAACCGTCGTAGCGGCCGGCGGCGACGTAGGCGAGATCGAGCGCGGCGGCCCCCCAGCGGCGCACCCCGGCGCAGGTGGGCAGCAGCCGGGCGAGATCCTGCAGGGTCTCGGGCAGATCGGCGCGGCCACCGAAGGGCAGGCCGGTGGCGAAGATCGACTCGATCATCCGCGCGCGGCCCGAAACCCTCAGGCGGGTTTCGTTCATGAAGGCGCCGCCGCCCTTCTCGGCAAAGAACATCTCGTCCTTCGCCGGATCGAAGACCACGCCGGCGACGATCTCGCCCTTGTGTTCGAGGGCGATCGACACCGCCCAGTGCGGGAGGCCGTGCAGGAAGTTGGTGGTGCCGTCGAGCGGGTCGACGATCCAGCGCCGGGTCGGGTCCTTGCCGTCTTCGCCGCCGCCCTCCTCGCCGAGCCAGCCGTAGTTCGGTCGTGCTGCGGTGAGCTCGTTCTTGATGATCTCCTCGGCGGCGATATCGGCCTTGGAGACGAAGTCGCCCGCGCCCTTCATCGAGACCTGCAGGTTCTCGACCTCGCGGAAATCCTTCACCAGGCTGCGGCCGGCCTTGCGCGCGGCCTTGATCATCACGTTGAGGTTGGCACTGCCTTGCTGCATGGGGCGCTCCTGTCTGTTGCCGGCGCTATACGCTCGGGCGCGCGCCTTGCCAAGGCGGGGGAACGGTTTCTTTGCAGAAACCGCTCCGGAATCCGTACGGATTCCGTGCCGAAATCCGTACGGATTTCGCCCCCCTATCCCCGCTGCAGCTTCACCGGTTCGGTGCGCGCGAGGCGGATCATGTGGGCGATGTAGGGGCGGGTGGCGTCTTCTTCGCGCACGGCGGCATACATCCGCTTCGAAAGCCCGGCCCGGGTGATCCGTTTCACCACGTAGTCGGGCCGGGCGCGCACGTCGCGCAAGACCCAGTCGGGCAGCACCGTCACGCCGCGCCCGGCCGCGACCAGCATCAGGATCACCTCGGTGAGTTCCACCGGCCGCATGCCGCGGGGTTCGACGCGCGCGGGGGTGAGCAACTGGGTGAAGATGTCGAGCTTGCCGCGTTCGACCGGGTAGTGCAGCAGGGTTTCCGCTTCGAAATCCGCCGCCTCGATGAAGGGTTTGTCGGCCAGCCGGTGACCGCGCGGGCAGACGAACATCGGCTCGTAATCGAACAGCGGCTGGAAGGTGATGCCGGGCAGCGCGACCGGGTCGGAGGAGATGACGAAATCCACCTCCTCGCGCCTCAGCGCCTCGATCGCGTCGAAGGCGAGGCGCATGCGGATATCGACATCGACATCCGGCCAGGCCGATCGCAGCCCGTCGAGCACAGGGAAAAGCCAGTCGAAACAGGCGTGGCATTCGATGGCGATGTGCAGCCGCCCCGAGCGGCCCGCCTGCATCGAGCGGAATTCTTCCTCGACGGCGGCGATCTCGGGCAGGATGTGTTCGGCCAGCCGCAGCAGTTTGAGCCCGGCGGGGCTGAGCTTCATCGGTTTTGAGCGGCGTTGGAACAATTCCATGCCGACCTGCTCCTCCAGCGCCTTGACCTGGTGGGAGAGCGCCGATTGGGTGATATGCAGCATGTCGGCGGCGCGCGCGAGGCCGCCCGCTTCGTGGATCGCGCGGATGGTGCGCAGGTGCCGGAATTCGAGATACATGAGCAGCCTTCATGATCTTTCTGAGATTTATGAATTTGTCTCACAAGCCCGCGCCGGATACAAGGCCAGCAACCCAAGATGTGGAGCCCGCCATGCCGACCCCGCGTATCTCGTTCGAATTCTTCCCGCCCAAGAACATCTCGGGCGCCTTTCGCCTGTCCGACACCGTGCGCGACCTGGCGCCGCTCGATCCGAGCTTCGTCTCGGTCACCTATGGCGCCGGCGGCACCACCCGGGCACTCACCCACGACGCGGTGACGACGATTCACAACCGCTACGGCCTCAACGTCGCCGCGCACCTGACCTGTGTTGATGCCAGCCGCGCCGAGACGCTGGAGATCGCGCAAGCCTATGCCGAGGCGGGAATCACCGAGATCGTGGCCCTGCGCGGCGACCCGCCGAAGGGGCAGGGCGGCTTCACGCCGCACCCGGAGGGCTTTGCCAATTCGGTCGAATTGATCGAGGCGCTGGCCGAAACCGGCAAGTTCAACATCCGCGTGGGCGCCTATCCCGATCCGCATCCGGAAGCCGCGAACGACAGCGCCGACGTGGACTGGCTAAAGCGCAAGATCGACGCGGGCGCCTCTTCCGCGATTACCCAGTTCTTCTTCGAGGCCGAAACCTTCTTCCGCTTCCGCGACAAGTGCGAAAAGGCGGGCATCGACGCCCCGATCATCCCCGGCGTCCTGCCGATCGAGAGCTGGGGCGGGGTGAAGAAGTTCGCCACGAGCTGCGGCGCGCAGGTGCCCGGCTGGCTCGACGATGCCTTCGAGAAGGCGGTGCGCGACGGGCGCGAGGACTTGCTCTCGGTCGCGGTGGCGGCCGAATTGTGCTCCGACCTGATCGACGGCGGCGTGGAAGACCTGCATTTCTACACCCTCAACAAGCCCCACCTCACCCGCGACATCGCCCACGCGCTGGGCGTGGTGCCGCGCGTCGCGCTGCAAAAGGTCGCCTGAGGCGAGGGCCGGCCCCACTGGGCGATGCCGGGCCGCAACCCGGCAGGGCGAAGAGCGACGCGGCCACGACCCGCCGCGTGCCGAGGTTTTCCCGACGGGATCGGGGACACAGGCGCCAGCCGGGACAGCGTGCGTGACACCGCCACCGTTTCCCTTGCCATCCTCGCGCCGCGTCCGGCTCCCCGGCGGCGCCTGATCAACCAGAAGTTAACCTCTGCCGTGCGACGGATGAGGCCGGTTGGTCTTTGTGGCCTTGAAGCCCCCGGTACGCACCATTAGGATTCAACCAAGCCCGGGGAGGATGGCCCGGTTGACCGAGAGCAAAGGCAAGCAAGCATGCACGATCCCCTAGAGACCTACATGAACACCCTCGTGCCGATGGTGGTGGAGCAAACGAGCCGCGGCGAGCGGGCCTACGATATCTTCTCGCGCCTGCTCAAGGAGCGCATCATCTTTCTCAACGGCCCGGTGCACGATGGCATGTCGAGCCTGATCTGCGCGCAGCTTCTTTTCCTCGAGGCCGAGAACCCCTCGAAAGAGATCGCGATGTATATCAACTCGCCCGGCGGGGTGGTCACCTCGGGCCTGTCGATCTACGACACGATGCAATACATCCGGCCGAAGGTGTCGACGCTGGTGATCGGCCAGGCGGCCTCGATGGGCTCGCTCCTGCTCACCGCCGGCGAGAAGGGCATGCGCTTCTCGCTGCCCAACAGCCGGATCATGGTGCACCAGCCTTCCGGCGGCTACCAGGGCCAGGCGACCGACATCATGATCCACGCCCAGGAAACCCAGAAGCTCAAGGACCGGCTGAACGCGATCTACGTCAAGCACACCGGCAACAAGCTCAAGGATGTCGAAGCGGCGCTCGAGCGTGACAAGTTCATGGATCCCGAACAGGCCAAGGACTGGGGCCTGATCGACGAGATCCTCGAGGCGCGTCCGAAGCCGGAAGAAAGCTGACCTGTTGCCCCCCGGTCATAGGGGGGCAATTTGACATTGTGCGGCTGTACCCCCTGTCCTAAGGTCCGGGGCGGGGCAAAATGGTCCATCGGGGCCGATCACGAACGGGGCATTGGCCTCAGGGAAGCGACGAGATGGCGAACAACTCCTCAGGTGGAGACAGCAAGAACACCCTCTATTGCTCGTTCTGCGGCAAGAGCCAGCACGAGGTGCGAAAGCTGATCGCGGGGCCGACGGTGTTCATCTGCGACGAATGCGTCGAGCTGTGCATGGACATCATCCGCGAGGAAACCAAGGGCTCCGGCCTCAAGTCGACCGACGGCGTCCCGGCGCCGCAGGAAATCTGCGACGTGCTCGATGATTACGTGATCGGCCAGGCCCGCGCCAAGCGGGTGCTGTCGGTCGCAGTGCACAACCATTACAAGCGGCTCAATCACGCCGCCACCAGTGCCGACGAGATCGAGCTTTCGAAGTCCAACATCCTGCTCATCGGCCCCACCGGCTCGGGCAAGACGCTGCTGGCCCAAACGCTCGCGCGCATTCTCGACGTGCCCTTCACCATGGCCGATGCCACCACGCTGACCGAGGCGGGCTATGTCGGGGAAGATGTGGAAAACATCATCCTCAAGCTGCTTCAGGCCAGCGAATACAACGTCGAGCGCGCCCAGCGCGGCATCGTCTACATCGACGAGGTCGACAAGATCACCCGCAAGTCGGACAACCCCTCGATCACCCGCGACGTGTCGGGCGAGGGCGTGCAGCAGGCGCTGCTCAAGATCATGGAGGGCACCGTGGCCTCCGTGCCGCCGCAGGGCGGCAGAAAGCATCCGCAGCAGGAATTTCTGCAGGTGGACACCACCAACATTCTCTTCGTTTGCGGCGGCGCCTTCGCCGGGCTCGACAAGATCATCTCGCAACGCGGCAAGGGCTCGGCGATCGGGTTCGGCGCCGAGGTCAAGGATGAAGACAAGCGCGGCGTCGGCGAGGTGTTCCAGGATCTCGAACCGGAAGATCTTCTGAAATTCGGCCTGATCCCCGAATTCGTCGGCCGCCTGCCGGTGATCGCAACGCTGGAAGACCTCGATGAAGAGGCGCTGGTGACGATCCTGACCCGGCCCAAGAACGCGCTGGTGAAGCAATACCAGCGCCTGTTCGAGCTGGAAAACGCGCGGCTCACCTTTACCGACGATGCGCTGATCGCCATCGCCAAGCGCGCGATTGCCCGCAAGACGGGTGCCCGCGGCCTGCGCTCGATCATGGAAGACATCCTGCTCGACACCATGTTCGAACTGCCTTCGATGGAAAATGTCGACGAGGTCGTGGTGAACGAGGAGGCGGCAACCTCCGCCGCCAAGCCGCTGATGATCTACGCCGACGCCAAGGAAGGCAAGACGACGGCAAGCTGAGGCCCGGCCCGATCACCCTGCGCACCCACCGCGATATTGCGGGGGTGCGGCCCTCCGAATCCCTGTCATCGCCCCCGCCGGATGAGCCGTCCGCAGCGGTCCGACCTGTCTCCGTGCCGGTCAAACGCCTTCCGGCCCCCGATGGGCGGGGCCTGAACCCGCGCGATCGGCCTGCCCGACGCGGCGCGTTCGGCGTGCTCCCGGTTGCGTCAATGCCGATCCGCGCGTCGGAGCGAGGGCGAGACCTGTGCGGGATCCCGCCGAGGCGCCGCGGGCAACGAACGGACTTTGCCAACGGTGGCGTTTGTCATATAACTGTCATAAAACTTTTGCATATAGATTACAGAATCTCTTTACGCGTCACGACGAGGCCGAAAGAGCCGGCCTGCATCGAAACCTAGGAGTGACCATGTCTTTCACCAAGCTTTCCACCTCGGCCCTTGCCATCCTCGCGATCTCCGCGACGGCCGCAGCGGCCCGTGACGAAATCCGTCGCGTTGGCTCGTCGACGGTGTTCCCCTACACCCAGGCCGTCGCCGAGCAATTCGCCAACAAAACCTCCTTCCCCTCGCCGATCGTCGAATCGACCGGCACCGGCGGCGGCATGCAGATTTTCTGCGGCGGCATCGGCGAAGACTTCGCCGACATCACCGGCGCCTCGCGCGCGATGAAAGCCTCGGAATACGAACTGTGCGTTTCCAACGGCGTCACCGACATCACCGAAGCCCAGATCGGCTCCGATGGCCTGTCGATGGCAATCTCGCGTGACAACGATTTCGACTGGGATCTTTCGCTGGCCGAGATCTACCTCGCGCTTGGCGCCCAGGTTCCGGTTGACGGCGAGTGGGCCGACAACCCCTACACCAGCTGGGCGCAGATCGACGCCCGCCTGCCCGACGTTGCCATCGAGGTGCTTGGCCCGCCGCCGACCTCGGGCACCCGCGACGCCTTCGTGGAACTCGCGATGAACGTCGGTTGTGAAGAGCTCGACTTCGTCAAGGACGGCGGCTTCGACGGTGACTGGGTTGAAGAGAACTGCTCGCGCATGCGCACCGACGGGCCCTTCATCGAAGCCGGCGAAAACGACAACCTGATCGTTCAGCGCCTGCAGTCGGACCCGAACGCGATGGGCATCTTCGGCTATTCCTTCGTGTTCGAGAACCTCGACACGCTGAAGGCGGTCAAGATCGACGGCGTCGAGCCGGAAATGGACACCATCGCCGATGGCTCCTACCCGGTGTCGCGTCCGCTGTTCTTCTACATCAAGAACGCCCACCGCGGCGTGATCCCGGGCTTCGAGGAGTTCCTCGAAGAGTACATGTCCGAGGACGCGCTGGCCCCCGGCGGCTACCTCTCCGAGCGCGGTCTGGTTGCGCTGAGCGATGAGCGCCGCGACGAACTGCGCGAGCGTGTGGCGAACTCCGTCAACATGCCCGCCAAACAGTAAGGCAGACCTGCCTTTCCGACCGCCCGGCACCAGCCGGGCGGTCATCCTTGTCTCTGTAGGTCGATCCACATGACACTTGCGCCCTTCGTGATCCTGCTGCTTGCGGCCATCGTCGGCTACGCGATCAACGTCAAGTCAGCCCGGGCGATCCGCCAGGGCGGCACGCGCCTTCACTCTTTGTCAAGTTTCCACGGGCTGTATTCGCTGCTGCTCGTGATCGTGCCGGTCCTGACGCTCGTGCTGCTGTGGCTGGCCGTGGAGGGTGCGGTGATCAACCGGATCCTGATGGCCTCGCTGCCCCCGGGGGTGCTCGAGGAGCTGGGATCGGGGCAGGTGCAACTGATCGGCGCCGAGATCCGCTCGATCGCCGGCGGCCGGATCTTCGGCACGCCCGAGGAGTGGAAGCTGGAGGCCGCCGACCGCTTGATCAACTACCGCGAGAACGCCGCCTGGCTGCTCGTGGCCGTGGTCTCGGTTCTGTCGCTTGCCATCGTCGTTTTCGCCCGCAGCCGGGTTGCGGCCGAGTTTCGCGCCCGCCAGCGGGTCGAACGGATCGTCTCCGGCCTGATGATCTTCTGCGCGGTGGTGGCGATCTTCACCACCGTCGGCATCGTCTCGGCGCTGACCTTCGAGACCATCAAATTCTTCCAGATGGTCCCGATCACCGAATTCCTGTTCGGCACCAGCTGGGAGCCGCAGATCCCGATCCGCGAAGACCAGATCGCGGCCGAGGGCGCATTCGGCGCCGTGCCGGTGTTTCTCGGCACCATCGTCATCGCCACCGTCGCGCTGTTCATCGCCGTGCCGGTGGGGTTGATGACCGCGATCTACCTCAACGAATTCGCCTCGCGCCAGTTCCGCGCATCGGTCAAGCCGGTGCTGGAGATCCTCGCCGGCGTGCCCACCGTCGTCTACGGCTTCTTCGCGATCCTCACCGTGGCCCCGGCGATCCGCCAATTCGGGCAGAGCCTGGGGCTGGAGGTCGCCTCCAACACCGCGCTCGCCGCTGGCGGGGTCATGGGGATCATGCTGATCCCGTTCATTTCCTCCTTTGCCGAAGACGCGCTTTCGGCAGTGCCGCGCTCCTTGCGCGACGGGGCGCTGGCCCTGGGCGCGACCCGGGCCGAGATGATGCTGAACGTACTCTTCCCGGCGGCCATCCCCGGCATCGTCGGCGGCATCCTGCTGGCCGTCAGCCGCGCCATCGGCGAAACCATGATCGTGGTCATGGCCGCCGGCCTGATCGCCCGGATGACGATCAACCCGCTCGACAGCGTGACCGCCGTCACCGTGCAGATCGTCACCCTGCTGATCGGCGATACCGCGTTCGACAACCCGAAGACGCTCGCCGCCTTCGCGCTGGGGATGATGCTGTTCCTGGTGACGCTGGTGATCAACGTGTTCGCCTTGCGGATCGTCCGCAAATACCGTGAAATCTACGACTAGGGCTCGCCAGACATGACCGATATCACGCCAGACAACGTCAACGCGGGCCAGACGAACTCCACGGCCGAGGCCGTGCGGCGGAGCCTTTCGCGGCGCAATCGCAAACAGGTCATCCTGCAGGGGCTCGGGATCGCCGCGATCGTCTTCGCGTTGTCGATGCTGCTGATCCTCGTGGGCACGCTCGTGAGCACCGGCTTCCAGGCCTTCACCCAGACCCACGTCGAAATCGAGGTCTTCGTCGATCCCCAGGAGATCAAGTCGGAAAACCTCCCGCGGGGCGGTTTCAACAACGTTCTGGCGACTTCGATGGGGCAATACTTCCCCGATGTCGACCTGTCCGATCGCGCAGCGAGCCGCGAGATCACCTCGATCCTGTCGAATGGCGCGCAGTTCAAGTTGCGCGACATGGTGGTCGCCGATCCCGATTTGATCGGGCAGACCATAAAGCTCAAGGTGCCCACCTCGGACCCTTACGACCAGCTCAACAAGGGCCTGATCAAGCGCGACACGGCAGAACAGAACCGCCGGGTCGACGATGCCGCGATTGAAAAGTTCGACCGGCTGGACGAGCTCGGGCTGGTGTCGAAGCCGCTCAACACCGCTTTGATCACCAACGCGGACTCGCGCTTCCCCGAGCTTGCCGGCTTGAAGGGGGCGCTGATCGGCTCGTTCTGGGCGCTGCTCACCTGTTTCGTGATCTCTTTCCCGCTCGGGATCGGCGCCGCGATCTACCTCGAGGAATTCGCGCCGAAGAACAGGATCAGCGATTTCATCGAGATCAACATCAACAATCTCGCGGCGGTGCCCTCGGTGGTGTTCGGCCTGCTGGCGCTGGCGGTGTTCATCGGCTGGTTCGGCCTGCCGCGCTCGGCCCCGCTCGTCGGCGGCATGACGCTGGCCCTGATGACCCTGCCGACGATCATCATCGCCACCCGCGCGGCGCTGAAGGCGGTGCCGCCCTCGATCCGCGAAGCGGCGCTCGGGGTGGGGGCCTCGAAACACCAGGTGGTGTTCCAGCACGTGCTGCCGCTGGCGATGCCGGGCATCCTGACCGGCACGATCATCGGCCTGGCCCAGGCGCTCGGCGAAACCGCGCCGCTGCTGCTGATCGGCATGAACGCCTTCATCACCTCGGCGCCGACGAGCCCCTTCGACAGCGCCACAGCGCTGCCCACCCAGATTTTCATCTGGGCCGACAGCCCCGAACGCGGCTTCGTATCGCGCACCTCGGCTGCCATTCTCGTGCTGCTCGGCTTCCTGATCACGATGAACGCCATCGCGATCTACCTGCGCCAGCGCCTTCACAAACAATGGTAAGAGGCAGGGCAAACCCATGAAAGACAACCTGGAAGGACGCAAGCTCGTGAACCAGATGGACGTGAAAATCGAGACCCGCGACGTGCAGGTCTTTTACGGCGACACCCACGCGATCAAGGACGTGAGCGTCGATATCCTTGACAAGACGGTGACCTCCTTCATCGGTCCCTCGGGGTGTGGCAAGTCCACCTTCCTGCGCTGCATCAACCGGATGAACGACACCATCCCGAGCGCCCGCGTCGAGGGCACGTTGCTGCTCGATGGCGAGGACATCTATCATTCCGGGATCGACCCGGTGCAACTGCGCGCCAAGGTGGGGATGGTGTTCCAGAAGCCCAACCCATTCCCGAAATCCATCTACGACAACGTCGCCTATGGCCCGCGCATCCACGGGCTCGCCTCGACGAAGGCCGATCTCGATGTCATCGTCGAGAACTCCCTGCGTCGCGCGGCGCTCTGGGACGAGGCCAAGGATCGCCTTCTGGAGCCCGGCACCGGGCTGTCGGGCGGCCAGCAGCAGCGCCTCTGCATTGCCCGTGCCGTCGCCACCGAACCCGAGGTTCTCTTGATGGACGAACCCTGTTCGGCGCTCGACCCGATCGCCACCGCGCAGGTCGAGGAACTGATCGACGAGCTCAAGCAGAACTTCTCGGTGGTGATCGTCACCCACTCGATGCAGCAGGCCGCGCGGGTGAGCCAGAAGACGGCCTTCTTCCACCTAGGTTATCTCGTCGAATACGGCGATACCGACACGATCTTCACCAACCCCGTCGACCCGCGCACCGAAAGCTACATCACCGGCCGTATCGGCTGAGGGGCAGGGAGGCCCAGAAGACATGACCGACCATCATCACATCGCGTCCGCCTTCGACCGCGATCTCGAAGCCATCCAGGCCCTGCTCATGAAAATGGGCGGCCTCGTCGAGGAAAGCATCCGCCAGAGCGCCAAGGCGCTCAAGGCGCGTGACCTCGAGCTTGCCGATACAGTCCGCAAAGGCGACAAGCAGATCGACGAGCTCGACGAGCAGATCAATCTCGAGTGCGCCCGCGTTCTTGCGCTGCGCCAGCCGGCGGCCTCCGATCTGCGCACGGTGCTCACCGTGATGCGGATTTCGACCAACCTGGAGCGGATCGGCGATTACGCCAAGAACATCGCCAAGCGCACCGAGGTGCTCTCGCAACTGCCCGCCATCGAAGGGGCGTCGGGGGCCGTCAAGCGCATGGCGAAGGAGGTGCAGCACATGCTCTCCGACTCGCTCGACGCCTATATCCGGCGCGATGCGCCGCTGGCCGAGGAGGTCCGCCATCGTGACCTCGAGGTCGACCAGATGTATAACGCGCTGTTCCGCGAATTCCTGACCTTCATGATGGAAGACCCGCGCAACATCTCGGCCTGCATGCACCTGCATTTCATCGCCAAGAACATCGAGCGCGCGGGCGACCACGTCACCTCGATCGCCGATCAGGTCGTCTACCTGGCCACCGGCGAAATGCCCGACGAGGCCCGTCCCAAGGGCAACGGCGCGCCCTACGATCTGAACACCTTCCAGGAGTCGGACGAGTGACAGCCGAAAAACCCTGTGTTCTGCTCGTGGAAGACGAGCCGGCGCAGCGTGAGATTCTGCGCTATAACCTGACTTCCGAAGGCTATGACGTGACCATTGCCGAGAACGGCGATGACGCCCTTCTGCTTGCCGAAGAGGTGAAGCCCGATCTTGTGCTGCTGGACTGGATGCTGCCGGGCGTGAGCGGCATCGAGGTTCTGCGCCGGTTGAAATCCCGCCGGACCAGCAGCGAGATCCCGATCATCATGCTCTCCGCGCGGTCGGAAGAGGTCGATCGTGTGCGCGGGCTCGAAACCGGGGCCGACGATTACATGATCAAGCCCTATTCGGTCTCGGAACTGATGGCGCGGATTCGCACCCAGCTGCGGCGAACCCGGCCGGTTTCGGTGGGCGAACGGCTGGAATTCAACGACATCCTTCTGGACGGCGAAACCCACCGCGTTACCCGTGGCGGGGCCGAGGTTCGGCTCGGGCCGACCGAGTTTCGCCTGCTCGCCACGTTGATGGAAAAGCCGGGCCGGGTGTGGAGCCGCGAACAATTGCTCGACCGCGTCTGGGGCCGCGATATCTATGTCGACACCCGCACCGTCGACGTGCACATCGGCCGCCTGCGCAAGGCGCTGGGGCGCGACGGCGGGACCGACCCGATCCGGACGGTGCGCGGCGCGGGATACGCCCTGGGGTAGGCCGGCCCGCCGGGTGGGGCGATGCGGGCCGTCGCCGGCGCGGTCCCGCCAAGCGGCAGCCTTCGGAACCGCGCGCGGCTTCAGCGGCGCCGGAGCAGGCGCATCAGCCGCCGCAGTGGCGCGGTGATCTTCCACGAGGTGCTGGCGACGATCTGATCGCGCCGGGCCTTCACGTTGCGAAGCTGCTTTTCAAGCTGTTTCACCCGGTTTTCGAGGGCCTCGCCCTTGTCGGTGGTCTGCTGTGTCGCGCCCAGAATCGCGTCCGTTTCCTCGTTGAAGGCCCGGCTCAAGACAGCAATGTCTTCAATCCGCGCCTCGTGCTGCGCCCGCGCCTCTTCGAGCGCCCGCTGCGCGGTGCGAAGTTCCTTTTCCAGGCGTTGAACGCGCTGGCCGGCGGCGATCGACTGTCCGAGCCGCTGCAATGCCCGGCGGGTCTGGCGCCACGCCGGATCATCGGGCTGCTGCGCGGCACTGCTCAGGATGGCGCTTTCCGGCGTACCGAGCAGGACGAGGTCCATCCCTGGCACCTCCTGACCCGGCGGATCCAACGTCACAACCTGAAGCCGCTCGCCCAGCAGGCGCATCACCCCGGCGCGGGTTTCGCGCTCCATCCCGTCCGCACAGAACAGGATCGCCGCCGAAGCCGACAGGCGGGGCATAAGTTCACGTTCGAGCGCGGCGAGGTCTTCCGCGCGGGCTTCCCGCGCGACGACGAGGAGATCGACCTTCGCATCCCCCGGCAGGGCAGACGGCTCGAAACCACCGGGCACGAGGGTGGAAAAGGCGGCGTAGTGCTCGTCGTGCAGGGCGTGGAGTTCGGCGGGGCGCGCGGCCGTGCCGCCGTCGAAGGCAAGGCAGAGCGGGTCGGCGACGAGCCCCTCCATGGCCTGGCAGAGAGCGAGATAGGCGACGCCATCGCCAAGACCGAGTTGAACCGTCCGGCGCGGCCGGATCGTCTCCACGAGCCAGAACAGGAAGGGAATATGCCCAAGCAGGGGCGAGGGGGCGGCATGCACCGGCTTCCAGAAGGCGGCGGCGCCGAGCTGCGGGGCGGGCAGGCTGGCCGCGCCGACGGCGGGCTTGGAGAGGTCAGGCAAGGCGGGCTCCTGAATTCGGCGTTGCCACCGGGTTTCGCTGCATGTGCCTTTCGCCATGTGCGTTTCGGGCCGAGGGGCCTTGCCCGGGCCGCGTCGCGAACGGGGGTTGGGGTGGGACACGTTCAGGCTGCGTTAGGAAACTTCTACTCGCCGCGAAGAAGGGGGGCAAGCGCCGCCGTGTCCTCTCATTTTGGCAAGGCGCGGTCACGCCGCACCTCCCGGCATGACTTCGCAAAGCGCCTTGTGGGCCAGCCCTGCAACCGTAGCCCAGCTGCGTTCCGCGATAACCCAGTGCCGCGCCCGTTCTCCCAGTTCGTGCCGCAGAGCGGGATCGTCCAGCAGGGCTTCCAACACTCGCGCGAGCGCTTCGGCGTCATCGGCCGGGAAAACCATGCCGGTTCGGCCGTGTTCGACAATGCCGGTCAGGGCCGCGAGATCGGAGACCACCACCGCCCGCGCCGCCGACATCGCCTCGAGAGGTTTGATCGGCGAAACCAGCCTGGTGACCGATGCCGCCTTGCGGGGGATCGGCGCGATATCTATCAGCGAATAGACGTCCGGGGCCTCTTCCGCAGGCACGCGGCCCGGCAGGATCAGCCGGTCCCGGAGGCCGGCGTCTCTGGCTTGCTGGATGAGGGCGTCGCGCAGATCGGTCTTTCCCTGAGGCTCGTCGCCAACGAGCAGCAGGCGAAAATCGCGCCCCCGCCGCACCAGCGTGGCGCAGGCCGCAACCAGAACGTCCAGCCCCTCGTAGCCGACGAATGATCCTACATATCCGATCACCGGCACCCCGTCGGGCAGGCCGAACCGCCGGGAAAGCTTGGCCGATCGCGGGCGCGGCGCGAAGCGATCGGGGTCGGCGCCGTTGGGCAGGAGCCGAATGCGATCGGGCCGGACGCCGCGCGCCATGAGTTCGTCGCGCATCGGTGCGGTCAAGGTGAGAACGAGATCGGCCTGGGACGCGATCCGCGATTCCAGCGCGCGGGCATTCGCGAAGGCCTCGCTCTTCGCCCAGAGCGGTTCCCTGGCCACGCGCGACAGCTCCCAGAAGCCCCGCACGTCGTAGACGAAGGGCAGGCCCAGTTGCCGCGCCGCCATGAAGGCTGGCAGGGCATTGGCATAATTCGAGGCGGCCATCACCACGCGTGGCCTGATCCGTCTGAACCGGGAGAGCAATTCGGCCGTCGAGGCCTGAAAAGCGGCAAGGTCGTTCCGAGCGGGATGATCGGGCCCGCCGCAGCGATGATAGGTGATCGGGCCGACCGGCTTGGGGCCGGGAGGGGCATCGGCGCCGGCGGTCTTCGGAAAGCCGGGACGGGTCAGGCAATGGAGATCGAGCCCGCGATGGCCCAGGGCCGTCGCGAGGTAGTGCGTGCGCATGGCATACCCCGAGGGACTCTGGGGCAGGCTCAGGGCGAGCACGTAACAGACATCTGCGCCCGGGTTGCCCTGCGGTTCCGTATGGTCGCGGGGAAGGTGGCGGAGCCACGCATCGAAAAGCTCGGGCGCCATCGGGCGCCGCGTGGTGCTTTGCGCC
The DNA here is from genome assembly GCF_014640115.1 of Sinisalibacter lacisalsi. Taxonomy (GTDB): domain Bacteria; phylum Pseudomonadota; class Alphaproteobacteria; order Rhodobacterales; family Rhodobacteraceae; genus Sinisalibacter; species Sinisalibacter lacisalsi. The sequence goes on from NZ_BMGI01000003.1 coordinate 85,361, forward strand.
AGCGTTTCCCAGGCTTCCGTGAGCCTGCTTGCCTTCTGGTCGGACTCGTCGTTGGCGATCAGCTCGAGCGCCAGCAGAGCGACGGCGGTATCGCCCCGACCCGCGGCATCGCCGACGAAGCCCGACAGTCGGTCCGGCCCGCCGGGCTTGCGCAGCACGTGGTCCAGCAGGGTTTCTGCCGAGGTCGGCCTCTGGAGACGGTGCAGTTTCATCGCCGCGTCAAGCAGCGCATCGTGATTGTCCGGCGTCATGAACCCGTGTGCCCCTTGCCTCGCACCTCGGCTTCGATGGCCTGCAGGCGCCAGTCGATCCGGTCGGCCTCGGCGGCGGTTATCTCGATCGTGGTGATCGGCGCAGATTGCAGAAACCCCTGGCCGGCGATGCCGCGCACCGGGTGCTCCTCCTGCCCGTGCCACAGGCGCGCGGCACTTCCTTCGGGCAAGGTCAGGCGCAGGATTAGCGGGCTGGCCGGGTGGCTCAGATCAAGCCCGCGCTCGTGGCGGTCCACCTCCACCCCTTCGCCGCAATGCAGCATCAGCCGCGCACCGCCCGGCGTGCCCACGGCCTCGTTCCATTCCAGCCGGTCGGAGATTTCGAGGTCGAGCGCATGTTTGCTGCCGGTGATGGATCGCCGGAACCGGAGCGAGGCAACCGCCCGGTGTTCGCCGGAAAAGCGAAACCCGTCCGCGTTCTGCTCGCCGAGCAGCGATGCAAGACCGGGGACGATATCATAGTGCGCCCCGGGCATGACGAAGGCGTTGTGCGCGTCCGGCCCGCGCAGATAGGCCGGCATCGGGTTTTCGTATTCGTGGGAATGGAAGCTCGGATCGACCAGCCATTCGACGCCATCGAGATAGAGCGTGAAGGAAAGGTTGTCCGCGTGCTTGTGGGTGGACGCCCGCGACGTTGCGAAGAAAGCCAGCATGAAGGGCCGGCCCTCGTGATTGGCCCTCGCCACCGCGTAACCCGCCCGAGGCAGGATCGCCACCTCGGGCGCGGCGTAGGGGCGGCGACCCGTCGGATCTCCTTCTTGGCGGTTGGCGAGGCGAAACGTGTCGCCTTGCCCCGGGGTGCGTTTGCCATCCGGGTAGCGCATCAGCTGCGAAAACGCCGCCAGACCTTCGGAAAACGCGGCAATCTCCGTCTCGCGCCCGCTCAGCTCGGCGAAGGTGCCGATGTTGGCGACGAGCCGCGCGATCCCGAGGTGGTAGCCGATCGAATTCTCGGCAAACACCGCGAAGCGGCCATCACGCACGATCAGCTTTTCGAACTGATCGGTGATCCGGGCCAGCGCGGTGTCGATCCAGTGATCGGCGCAGGCCCAGCCGGGAAAGGCGAGGCCGATGGTCATCAGGGCAAGATCCTGGAACCACGCGTGGTTATGGTAACGCACCGGCTGGTGACCGGCATAGAAGATTTCGGAGGCCAGCAATTGCCCGTGACGGTGGATCGCGCGGCGCAGGCGGGCCATGATCCGGGCATCGAACCCATGTTTCTGCCCCTGCGCATAGAGCATGATGAGGGCGAAGACACGCTCGGCAACGCCGTGATCGTACCAGGCGTATTTGACGTTGGGATCGGGCTTGTCGTAGCTGCGCGCAAGCCAGTCCGAGACCACACCACGCGCCGCCATCAGCGGCGCCACCGCGCCGGTGTCCTGCGCCAGAAGGATCAGCAGCACCGCCGGGTGCAGCGAATGCCAGGAATACTGGAACGTCCCGTTCTCGCCGAGCCTTGGCGGGCGCGCCGCGTCGGTGGGCCAGTCGAGCAGCGCGTTACCGGCGAGCGGGCATTTTCCTTCGGTCATGAACGCGCGCGCGAGGCGGTCGTAATCGGGAAAATAGGCTTTCTGATAGTCGCAAAGCGCTTCTTGCACGGCCCCCGGCACCGGAAAGTCGGGCCCGAAGACGGCCTCGGGATCCTCGGCCTCGCGCCAGAGCCAGACCTCGCCGAGATCGCAGCCGGCATCCGGGCCGGGCACCCCCTTGATATAGAATCTCACGTCGGTGACGCGGCGATCCTCGTGGCGCGACCAGCCGTTGCGCCAACCCCATGCCAGATCCCGAAAGCCGAGCGCGAGATCGAACCATGCGCCCTGCACGGGATGCGTGGCCTTGGCGTGGTGATACGTGCCGTCCTCGGTATGCCCGATCGCGATGTAGGATATCTTGTCCCATCCGCGCAGGCGCAGCCGCATGCCCACCCCGCTCACAACGGGGCCTTCGGGCACGCCGTAGCGCACCTGCTCGCTGATCGCCTCGCCCTCGCCCGACGCGCCGAAATGCACCCGAACATGGCCCCCGGCGTCCGAGGCCACACCGCGCCCGCAGGTCACGCGCGCCAGGTCGAGGCGGTCTGAATCCGCCGCCCCGGTCCGGCCGTGGCGCGACAGCCACAAGAGATCGCGGTCGGTCAACGCGGCGACGGGGCGCAGGAGGGCGGTCATCTGTAATTCGGCCATGCGGACCCTTCTGCACCAGGCGGTTGCTGCGCCGGCGAATACGCGCGCGCTCGATCTGGATACCGCATAGCGGGTTCACAATCCATATCCACAACTTGCACGAGCGCGTCAATTTCAATTCCCTCGACCGGGATTTCTCCTGTTCGAGATGAATTTACATGGTGCGACCGTTGTTTCTGACCCTGTTCATGGCGCGCAGCGGCTCGAAATTTCTCAGGAGTCTTCTGAACCAGCATCCCGATGCTCACGATTTCGGCGAATTCTTCCATGACCGCGAAAAGCGCTTTCCCACCGATGCGGCCCTGTTCGAGGGGCTTGGCGAGGTGCTGCTGTCGCCATGCCCCGTTCGGGGCATCCAGTTTCGATACCCCCGGCATTTCACCGAAATCCCGGAGTTCGTGCAGATCCTTGACCGCCATCCGGCTTCCGTGCGGGTCTTGTTACTGAAGCGCCGCAACACGTTGAAAGGGGCGATTTCGCAACAGAACGCGGAAGCCTTGAAGCGGGTTACCGGCAAAACGCATCTGTTCCGGGCATCGGACCTGCAGAAGGTTGAGAAACTCAGGCTCGACATTCCCCGTGCGCTCAAGGAATGCCGCGACCGGGAACGGCTCGACAACCAATACCGCGCCTGGGCCTCGGCGCGGTTCGAGGCGCTCGATGTCTACTACGAAGACCTGCTGCGCGACCGGGAGAGCGTCGTCAAAGGGATTTGCAGCTTCCTCGGGCTCAATCCCTTCAAGCCGGGGAGCTTGCGCGAGAGCGAGCTGGTGAAGGTAACCTCGGATGATCTTTCCGAGGCGATCGAGAATTACGATGACCTCGCCCGCGCGCTGAACGCCGAAGGACTCGACCATTTCCTGCTGGCCGATGAGGCGCTTGCGGAATCTCTGGCGGGATCGGTTCCGGCTCTGCCGGTTTCCCCGGCCGCGCAGGTGCACCGGGCGAGCGACCGCTTCGAATACCGCGCAACCGCGCGCTCGGGCATGCAGGTGGAGCTTGTCGCAGAAATTCTGCCGGTGCGGGCACACACCATGTTTCTGGAAGATGTCTTCCATCCCGGCACGGCGCGGCGGATCATCTCGATCCAGGACGATGTGATCCACGAGAGCGCCGACGATGGGCAGAGCTGGGCGCGGCATCCGGTCGCTCGACCGGCGCGGAAGTGGTTCACCACCCGGGCGGGCTGGCATTTGTTGCAGGACCGGAGCGGAACGATCGATCTCTACGATGAGACCTGGACGCTGCTCGAGCGGATCGAAACCGGCGCCCACGCCTGGCACGGCTCGTGGAGCGTCGACCAGGCGGGCGAAACCGGCACGATCATCTGGGCGGAATATCCCTATTGCGCCGAGGCGGTGAAGGTCTGGCGGTCCGTCGACGGGGGCAGAAGCTGGTCGTTCTGCTTCGTCGCCGAGGGCCATGAAACCGATCCGAAACAGGGGGATATACGGCATTTTCACGTGGTCCAGGCGTGCAGCAGCGCGCCGGGGCGGTGGTATCTGTCGTCCGGCGATCACCTTTCCCAGTGCCGGTTCTGGATCTCGCAAGACGATGGCCGCACCTGGCAGGAGGTGCCGTTGCGGAGCGTCACCGGCCCGGGGGCGCGGGATCTGCCGGAGGCCCTTCTTCCGCTCGTCCACCGTTTCACCGCGCTGATCCAGACCGATGACCGCCTCGTCCGGGCGACGGACGAGACCTTTCAACAGCGCGGGGCCCGGGTCTGCGTGATGGACAAGGGCGATCCGGGCAACGTCCGGGTCTTCGAGGGAACATGCGGGGCGAACGAAATCCGGAACCTGATCCGGATCGACGCGCGCCACGCCCTTGCGGTGTCGGAAGCCAAGCTCGACAGGGAGGCCGCAACGATCTCGCTGATCGACCTCGAGGCGGAACGGGTCGAGGTGACGATCCCCATTCCCAATCTTCGTGGCACCAAGAGAAATTTCATGAACGGGATCAGCTCGCGCCGGGCGGACCGGACGGGGCTTTTCTTCGCCCGCTCCGACAACATCGTGCTCTATCCCGCGCCGATGACCACCCGCTGGCGGATCAATCTGGAAACACCATAGCCAGTGGGGCGAACAACGCCAGTTCGGCCGCGATCATCTTGTCGCGGGCGCTCTGCTGGCGCACCCGTCTGGCGGCGGCGCGCGACTTGCGGCGGAAGGTTTCGGGGTTTTTCCAGATCTCCGTTATCGCCCGGGCGAGGCCATCGGCATCGTCGGGCTCGGCGAGGTAGCCGCAGGTTTCATCCACGAACTCCGGGATCGCGGCCACCCGGCTGGTGACCGGAACAAGGCCCGAACTCATCGCCTCGTCGCGCGAGACGCCCTGCGTGTCTGTTCGTGAGGGAACCAGGAAGACCCCGTAATCACGGTGCAGCGCGGCGATCTGCGCCTGGGTCAGGAACCGCTTCTGGCAGGTGACGTTCGGCAAACCGGCCAAGGGCGCGGTGATCTCGTCGAACAGCGGCCCATCGCCGATGATGCGGAACTCCAGATCCTTGAAGAAATCGCGCCGTTGCAGCGCGAGAATGGCCGCGACCGTCAGGTCATTCGCGTAGGTGCGCGATGCGAAAGGCCGGATCGACAGGATCTTGCCGCGATGGCGGGTCGTCTTCCGGCGATAGGCAAACAGGCTGTCGTCGATCGGGTTGTGGATGATCTCATATTGTTCGGGTGGGCAGACGACCTGCAGATCCTCGAAGACCTCATCGGCAAGATACTGCGAGACGAAAACGAAATGCAGGTTTTTCGGCAGCGGCGCGAAGAGGCTGCGCCAGAACGCGAGGCGCGCCTCGCTCGCCGCCCTGGCCTTGGCCAGTTCCTCCTCTGTGGTATGGTTGAACGCGCGTCGCCACCAGGGCTGAACCTCGGCCCCGTGCACCCAGACGGTGACGCGCACGCGCCCGATGTGGTGCGCAAGCACCTCCCACATGGCCGGGCTGAGGAAATGGACCAGAACATGATCGTAGGCGCCCGAGGCAAGCAGGGCGTCGAGTTGCTCGGCCGACCCCGTCATGCAGTCGACGTTCTGGAATTCATGCCAGGTCAGATCCTGATCGGGCCGCAGCCGGTAGATGTCGGGGGTGATGCCCCCGAGGTCGCGATAGGCGCGCACCCGACTGTGGACGAAGCCGTTGCGGTAAAGATCGTCGTAGGACGGGTAATGATTGGTGAGCAGCAGCACCCGTGAGCGCGAGAGGATCGGGCGCGGGGGCGGGCGATGATGGCCGAGAACAAGGCCCTGCAGGCGGCACCGCCCGCTGCCGCGCAGGCGGACGCCGAGGCGGACGAACCGCGTTTCCTCTGGCGGGTCCAGCACCGCATTGCGATTGCCGACCAGCATCTGGTGGCCCAGTTTCGTCTCCTGCGCGTCATGCCAGACGACAACGAACATTGTATGAAGCCCCGGGCCGACCATGGGAAAGATCCGTTGCGCTCCCTCCGGTCCGCGCAGGTCCGAGAGCGGGCGGAGCCCTTGTTCGTAGATGTAGACATGCTCCTCGTCGTCGAGTCCGCTCACGATATCCAGCGCGCCGACAGCATCGGTGGACCAGCTGATCTTGCCCGCTTGCGGCAGCGTCATGTTCGCAGCCAGGTCTGCCCCCGTCAGCCGTGGCGCGTCTGGTTCAGGTTCTTCCGTCGGCCTGATCGCGTCGGCGAAAGCGGCGAGGTCCGGCTCGGCAATGCCAAGGTCCAGATCCTGCGGATCATCCACCGCGGCGGCTACGCCGCCGGCGTCGGCCGCTTCCCGTGCCCCGTCTTCGCAATAGCCGAAGGGGTCGAGCGCCAGCAGCCCCTCCCCCTCGGCCGATGCGCGAGGCAGGTTGTCGAGCCACTCTGTGAGCCGGTCTTGCGGTGCCCAGTCGCTCCGGATCAGAGACCGGCGCAGCGCGAGCGCGCAGACCGGCACATAGGCCGGGCCATCGACGCGCGTAACTGCGCCATCTTCGCCCAGCCGGTGATAGCCGGCTTTGCCCAGAACCGGCGCGTGGCTGTAGCGCGCGGCAAGGATGAGGTCGGTCAGGTATTCGGGGCCGTAGTAGTCCGCCGATACGAAGCCCGCGAGCCAGTCGCCCGGGGCGGCAAGGTCGGCGAGGCGCATCCCCGCCGCAGCCTCGGGCGCGATCCGCCGCAGCGAAACGCCCGGCTCGGTCTCCGGCAGCGGGATATCGTCGGGGATCACGAGCACCCCGTCGAGGCCTGCGAAGCTCTGGCGGGCGATCTGCGCGAGAAGCGTTTCCGCCTCGGCGTGGCTATCGGCCCGGGCCAGCACGGTGACCCGGGGCAGGGCGGCGGGATCGCGGGTGTCGAGCCCGGCAAAGCGGGCAATGCGCGCAAGCCGGTGGCCATAGGTATGTTGCGACATCACCTTGCGCAGACCGATCAGCCGCAGCCGCTCCCCGAGGCCGGTTTCGTCCTGTTTGCGGATGCGGCGAAGGGCTTCCGCGCCGCTGTCGGTCGCGATCACCAGATCGCCGAACATCCGCCGCAGACCGGCGGCGTAATTGCTCACCACCCGGGTATTGCATGCCAACAGCTCGTAGACCCGGCGGGCGAACATGCTTTGCGAATGCTTCACCGAATTCAGGTTGATCCCGAGCGCATAGCCCTTGTAGGCCCGGTCGATCTGCGAGGGCGGCAGGCTGCCGACGATGTGGTGCCGGTAGGCTTGCGGAAACATGTAGTCGGGATGATCCTTGCCGTGGTTGCGGTCGAAGATCTCGAAAGGCCGGTGCCCGGTCAGGCTGGAGAGGAACTCGTCGAGGTCGCGGGTGCGGTCGGGGTAGCGGGTGTAATAGGCGCCGGCAAAGCAGAAGGCATCCTTGCGCGGTTCGCTTTCGATTGGGTTGTGGATCTCGGGCTGGCAGGCGAAGGGCAGCAGGTGCACCCGGTCATGCCCCAGCGCGGCCTTGTAGCGCGCGATGCAGTCGACATCGGTGGTGAAGACGTGATCGAATTTCTGCGCGGTGGTCAGGAAGGTTTCGAAATGAACCGGGTCTTCCTTGTTCCAGAAAGCGGTTGGAACACCATGTTGCGCGCACCATGACAGGATGCCCTGAACCTCGGAACTGAGCTGGCCGACCTTCGGCCCCCATGCCTCGTCAAGCCCCCGCCAGGCGGATTCGACGAGCAGGATCTGCGGGCGAAACGCCTCGAGTTCCTGCGCCCAGCCGGTTACCGAAAGCTGTTGCAGGTCACATTCCGGGGCGTAACCGAGCGCGGTGAACTCATCCATGATGACGGCGGCCCGCAAAGGGCTGCGCACCACGTTCGCCGCGCGCGCCCGAAGCTCCGCGCCGTCGATGCCGCTGCGGGCAAGCTGCAGCAGGCGCACCTCGCGCGAAGACAGGTTCAGTCCCTCGACGACCGGCGCGAGGATCTCGAGCGCCGCCGCGCCCGCGCCGCTTTCGATCAGCTTGAAGCCGAGCCGTCGGGCGCTGAGGGCGTCGGGCGCGAAGGCGTGCACCGTGGCCAGCAAGGCAAGCGCCTGATCCGGCTGCGTGTCGTCCAGTTCGTCGGCCAGTTCGAGCCAGCGCCGCGCCACGTGATCCGGCTCCACGGCCAGGGCCTGCAACCACGCCGCCATCACTCGGGGCGTTTGGCCGCTCTCCAATGGGGAAGCGGGCGCCCTTGCCGGGATGGCCCAGTGCGCGCGCAAACGCCGCGCCAGGTCTTCGACATCGTCCTGCAGCGATCGGGCTTCGCGCTCCGCCGCATCGGCGCGGCGGGTTTCGGCGTCGCGCAAGGCCTGGGTTTCGGTCAGGCTGCGGGTGGCACTTGTCGCCCTCCATTCGGCCTCGTCCAGCGCGGCAAGAAGCCCTGCATTTGCGGCGCGGAACTCCGAGAGCTCGGCCGCCCACGCCGCGCGCTCGGAATCCCGTTCCGAGCGCGCTTCTCGCAACTGCGCCGTCACGGTGCGATACTTGGTGCGGGCTGCCTCCAATTCCTCGCCAAGCGCGGCGGTTTCGCCTGTGAGCGCGGCTACCCTGGCCTTTTCCCCCTCCAGATCGGCGACTGCCTGTCGCAATCGCGCGCTGTCCCTGCGGGATTTCGCCCGGGCCTCCTTCAATTCCTCGCCGGTATCCTCCAGCTTCGCCCGGAGCTGCCGAAGCTTCTCCGACTGGCGGATTGCCTTGCGCGCATCCTCTGCCCGCAGTCGGGCCTGCGCTTCGGGCGGGGCGGTCTCCGCCGGCAGGAAAAGATGCGTCGGGGTTGCGTTGAACGTGTTCCAGAACACGTAATCATGGCGGCGGAGAAGCTCCGCAACAGCCTGAAAGCTCTCTTCCGTGGCGCTTTCGACGTAGATGATGGGGCGGTTCCCCGAGATCAGCTTTTGCGCGCCTTCGAGAACCGCAAGCTCCATGCCCTCGACGTCGATTTTCATCATGTGGATGCCGTCGCCCGGCGCGGCCTCGTCGAGCGTGACAACGGGTATCTCGCCCTGTCCAAGCGTCAGGGCCTGCGCGCCGAGATTGTCGGGCCGGAGCGATGTGAATGCGGCGCTTTGCGCCTTGGCCCCCACCCCCACGGCGTGAACCCTGATCCCGTCCGCAACGCCGTTGATCCGCGCACTCTGTTCAAGGGCCTCGGCGAGGTGGGTGTTGGGCTCGAACGCGAGCACGCGGCAGCGGCACACGGCCGCGAGGTAGAGGGCGTGATTGCCGACGTTCGCGCCAACGTCGATGACCAGATCGCCCGGCGATACCCGCTCGGCCATGTCGCGCAGCATCTCGAGTTCGTAGGGCACACCGGTTTCGAACAGCTTTTTCTGGATGTAATCGGTGGCGTGATCCGGCACCGCGATCTGGTAGGTCGTGCCGCCGTCCGACAAGGTGGCGACGGCGATATCCGCGGTCTCGATGCTGCGGAGCCAGGTGTCCATCGTCAGCCCCCGCGTTGTCTGGTCAGGAGCCGTTTCAGGCGGCGAAGCGGCCGGGTGATGCGCCATGACCTGCTGTCATGCAGGGCGCGGATCTTCGCCTTGTGGCGCGTGCGGTCGGCGGCCTTTTGCGCTCGCAGGTCCTTGAGCTTCACGTCGGCGGATGCGCGCGCGGTTTTGGCGGCCGTGAGCGCGCCGCGCAGTTTCACGGCGTCTTCCTCGAGCCGGGCAACTTCGCCGGTCAACCTGTTGCGTTCGCTTTTCAGCGCTGCGTTTTCGTGGCGAAGCGCGACAACACGCGCGGTTTCGGCGCTGCTCGTCGTCTCGAGCTCGGCCAGGCGGCGGTTTGCCTCCGTCATGGCCTCCTGCAACGCCTCGCTTTCGGCCTTCAAAGCCGAGGCTTCGGCCCTCGATTGCTGAATGTCGGCCGAAAGCCGTTGCCGATCCGCGTCCCGCTCGCGCAGTTCGCGCGCCAGCCCTTCGCGCCGCAGCGCATCAACCAGACCTTCCCCGAGCCGGCTGAACACCTGCCGGGCGATGATCTGCGTGGATGCGTCGCCGATTTCGGGGACGAGGCTGGTCAGGCGGTCGGGCTGGTCGCGCCCCGCAAGGATGACGTCGAGCTGGCCGCGCCCGGCCGACATCGGCCCGGATATAGATGGCCGGCCCGGCGGCGTGATCCGGCTTCGCCGCAAAGCGCCGTGGCGGGTGACACGCTCGGGCTGACAGACGAGAATGACCGCGCGCTCCGAGAGCGATGGCAGCCACTCTTCGGTCAGCGTGGCAACCTGGTCTTCCGGTATCGGCGCGTTCAGCACGAGCAGGTCCAGATTGCCGGAGACGAGCGCGCCGGCCTCGGAGGGCTCGTTGCGGGCCAGCACCGAAAAATCGGCATAGTGCGCATCGTGATCGCGCTGAAATCGTTCGGGAAGCAAAGGCGCCTCGTCCGCCCCCGCAAGGCCGATCATCGAACCGCGCGCCCCCAATCGCTCGATGGATTGGCACAGCGTCATGTAGACGAGCCCATCCCCTAGGCCGACCTGGACGACGGAGTCCGGTTGCAGCGTTTCCATCAGCCAGAACAGGTAGGGCACCTGCGCCAGCATCGGCGAGTCGACCACGCAGCGCGGACGCCAGAAAATCGCCGGACTGGAGAAGGGGAGATAAGGTTCCTGCCCGACGGGAACCGGGGCGTGCCCTGGCCCGAAGGCGATCTCCGCGCCCGCCGCCGGCTTTGCGGTGCTTTCCTGCATGTTCCGGATGTTCATCGTTCTGCCCCCGCTTGAAAATGCCGTGCCGGAAACCCGACCGCGCTCGTCGGCCGGCCGTTCCTTCCCGAACGCTTTCTGCCCGCCTTGGGAGGAATGGCGCCGCTCGGATGATCGTCACACGATGAAGTCATGAAAATCCTTCCGCCCCCCGATGAGCTTTCCGCTTTGCTTGTATTGGTCGTCGTCCACCCGCCAGGTGTGGTGCGCCAGGTCCGCCGCGCGGTATTGGATGAAGTTGAAATGATCGGCGGAATAGACCGTGCCGCCGGCGGCCTTCGTGCGCTTGATCAGGTCGGTGTCTTCGCCCTGCGACCGATCCGCGAAAGGCAGCTTTTCCAGCCACGATTTCCGGCAGACGAAGGTCGCCCCGGCGATGAAGGGCGCCGGGTGCACGTGCTCGTGGCCGGGGTTGCGCAGCAGCAGCGTGTCGGAGCCTTCCAGCCAGACCGGAAACGTCCACTTCCCGGCAAGATCCGCGCCCGAGAAGTCGAAGGTCAGGATCATGTCCTGCAGGTAGTTCGGGAAATACCAGTCGTCATCGTCGAACTTGGCGACGAATTCGCCTTGCGCGGCTTCGACGGCGGCGTTGAGCTTCGACCCAAGCGAGACGTTTTCGGAAAACCTGAGCACGGTCACGTTCTCGATGTTCGGCGCCGCCGAAATGCGCCGGACGAGTTCGGCGATCCTGTCGTCCGGCCAGCTTTCGCGCAGCGCAAAAACCACCTCAATGCGCGGATAGGTCTGGCGCGCGATGTTTTCGACGATGCGGTCGAGAAACGTCCAGCGCTTCGTCGACGTCACGATCGTTGCCAACGGCCGGCGCAGGTCGGTTGACTGGCCCAAGGCGATCTCGCGGATCAACGCGCCGCGATGGGCGTATTGATGGTGAAGCGCAACCTCGCGGATACCTTTCTGGCTGGTCTTCCACCAATGGCGCTCGTTCTCGAGCAATCGGCCCACTTCGCGCCGGGCCTCCTGCGCGGTCGTCGCGGTGGCCACGATACCGGGGAAATACCGCTCCAGCGCCTTCGACGGCGCCGACACGACAGGGGTGCCGCTCGCCAGCAACTCGTACACCCGGCGCGCCATCATCGTCGGCGAAGTGACGATGGTGTTGACGTTCAGGAACACCTTGAAACGCCGGTAGAGCTGCGTCATCTCGGCGAAATCCACCGCCGGGCGGATGAAGGGCCGGAACCGCTCGGGAAACTGGTAGCGCGGGCTTTGCTGCGCCGACATGCGATCGTAGATCGTGCCGTCGAAATCGACGATCGGCTCGAGCATGAACTCCATCTGCCGCGCGCGTTCCTCGTGCCCCTCGGAATAATACGACCCGGCGAAGCACAGGCTGCCCTGCGGCTTGCGCACCCGGTTGACCGGATTGGTCAACGCCATGTTGGCGGCGAAGGGCAGGGCCGTTACGCTCAGCGCATTGGTCCGGGCCCGGTATTCCGCCACCATGTCTTCATCGGTGGTGAAGATGTGATCGGCGTATTGCATCACCGGCAGGAATTTCTCGAAGTGAAGCGGGTCTTCCTTGTTGATCATCACGATGGGCGCGTCGGCGGATCGGCGCAGGTATTCGAGCAGCCGCAGCAGCGCCTGTGCGTTCGCGTGTTTCAGGCCCGGCGAGGTGCAGGCATAGCGCCAGTCGCTCGCGTGGCCGCTCCAGATGCTTTCGATCAGCACGAAATCGAAATCCGCCCTTGTGGCCTGCTGCAGCGCGGCCTCGCGCTCGAAGCGGGTGGTGGCGAACGCGCCCGACCAGTTCAGATCGCTGATCGGATCGAGAATGGTCATGCAGCTTGGCGGCTGCCGCCGGATCGTGCCGTGGCGCGCCCAGTCGCTCGGGTCCGGCCGCGCCGTTCCTGTCTGCGCCGCGATCTGCGCCTTCAGGCGGATCCGGGGCATTGCCTTTGGCTCGGCGGCGAGCTCCGCAAGCAAGGTCTCGGCCGAGGCCGCCCGCCCGGATTTCAGGAGGAAATGAGCGGCGGTCGTGAGCGCGTGGGCGGTCTGGGTATCCTTCGGCAAGCTGCCACCCCCTCAGCTCGAATGGCCGGCCCAGACGCCGCGCGTGTCGATCAGCCGGGCGGCTTGCGGGACCGGCATTGCCTTGAAGTCGTCGTGGTCGACGAGGAGGACGATGATGTCGCTCTCGTTCACCGCTTCCGATGGGCGCGCGAGGCGGGCCCTGGTGGCGAGGACGGGCGGCAACTCCTCGATGAAGGGCTCCACGATGTCGACCTGGCCGGGGTAGGCCTCGGCGAGGCGGGTGGCGATTTCCAGCGCGGGGCTTTCGCGCAGATCGTCGATATTGGCCTTGAAGGCGAGGCCGAAGCAGGTGATGCGCGGCAGCGCGCCGGTTTTCGCCACATGTTCGTCGGCCGCCTTTCGCGCCTTCGCGATGACCCAGTCGGGCTTGGCGTCGTTGATCTCGCGCGCCGCGCGGATCAGGCGCGCGTCTTCCGGCGCCTCGCTCACGATGAACCAGGGATCGACGGCGATGCAGTGCCCGCCCACGCCCGGACCGGGTTGGAGGATGTTCACCCGCGGGTGGCGGTTGGCGAGCTGGACCAGTTCCCAGACGTTGACGCCAAGCTTGTCGCAGATCAGCGACAATTCGTTGGCGAAGGCGATATTCACGTCGCGGAAGCTGTTTTCGGCGAGCTTGGCCAGTTCGGCGGTGCGGCAGTCGGTTTCGATGCAGGCGCCCTCGACGGCAAGGCGGTAGAGCTTGGCTGCGCGGTCGGCGCAGGCTTCCGTCATCCCGCCGATGACGCGATCGTTGCTGACGAGCTCGCTGAGCGCGTGGCCGGGCAGGATGCGTTCGGGGCAATGGGCGATGCGGATGTCGGAGGCTTCGCCATGGGCCTGGGGAAAGGTGAGGTCGGGGCGGTCTTCAGCCAGCCAGCCCGCCATCCGCTCGGTGGCGCCCACCGGGCTGGTGGATTCGAGGATGACGAGATCGCCGGGCTTGAGCACGGGCGCGATCGAATGGGCCGCGGATTCGATGAAGGAAAGATCGGGCACGAGGCCGTCATCACCGGCAAGGAACGGGGTCGGCACCGCGATGAGAAAGGCGTCGGCGGGTTCGGGCACGGTGGTTGCGCGCAGGCTACCCGCCTCCACGGTGCGGCGCACCGCGTCGTCCAGCCCGGGCTCGACGATGTGGGTCTCGCCTCGGTTGATCGTCTCGACGGTGACCGGGTCGATATCGAGGCCCACCACCTTGATCCCGCGCAGGGCGAAAATCACGGCCGTCGGCAGCCCGATATAGCCAAGGCCGACCATGCAGACCTTGTCAAAGCCCGCCGTCATGCAGCCGCCATCGAATTCGCGAGCGTATCGAGGATGCGCTGCGTCGCCCGTCCGTCGCCGTATGGATTGTGGGCGCAGCTCATTTCGTCATAAGCCGCCCGGTCGCTGAGCAGCCGCAGGGCTTCGTTCACGATCAGCGCGGTATCCGTGCCGACGAGCCGGACGGTGCCCACCTCGACCGCTTCCGGCCGTTCGGTGGTATCGCGCATCAACAGCACAGGCTTGCCGAGCGCCGGCGCTTCCTCCTGGATCCCGCCCGAGTCGGTGATGATGATGTGCGACCGGTTCATCAGCCAGACGAAGGGCAGGTAATCCAAAGGCTCGATCAGGTGGATGTTCCCGGCGCCCCCGAGGATGCGCTGCACCGGTTCGCGGACATTGGGGTTGAGATGCATCGGGTAGACGATATCGACATCGGGGCGCCGCTCCGCGATCTGGCGCAGCGCCTGGCAGATGCGCTCGAACCCGCCACCGAAGCTTTCGCGGCGATGCCCGGTGACGAGCACCACGCGCCGCCCGGGCGCGAGAAAGCCGAATTGCCCGGCCAGCGCCCGCTCGGTGGCCGGGTCGGACCGGATCAGGTCGAGCACCTTGAACAGGGCGTCGATCACCGTGTTGCCGGTCACCGTGATGCGCTCTTCGGGAATGTTTTCGCGCAGAAGGCTGGCGCGGGAGGACGCCGTCGGCGCGAAGTGCAGCGCGGCCAGCGACCCGGCGACCCGCCGGTTGCCTTCCTCGGGCCAGGGAGAATGGATATTGCCGGTTCTGAGCCCGGCCTCCACGTGGCCAACCGGAATACGTGCGTAGAACGCCGCGAGGGTGGCGGCGAGCGTCGTCGCCGTGTCGCCATGCACGAGCACGAAATCGGGGCGGGACCTGGCCAGAACCTCGCGTAACCCGAGCAGGATATCGGAGGTCAGGCCGTAAAGATCCTGCCCCGGCCGCATCACGTCGAGATCGTAATCGGGGGTGATCCCGAACAGGCCGGTGACCTGGTCCAGCATCTCACGGTGTTGCGCCGTGACGCAGACCTGGTCGTCGAACCGCGGATCCGCGGCAAGCCCGGTGACGACGGGCGCCATCTTGATGGCTTCGGGCCGGGTCCCGAAAACGATCAGAACGCGCATCTTCGGGGTGATCTTCAACAGCTGCATACCGACGTGCTCCCCGCAAATCCATCTCGACCGCCGCGTGCGCCTCGATCTTCGAACCGGGAACAACCTTAACGCGATCAACAATGACCAACTGCTACTATGAAACGAGTTACATGGGAAGTACTTGGTGCCGGGGCACGCGAAAAAAGCGGGCCTGACGTGCGGCTCGGCTCGGAAAACAGGTCTTGAAGATGTCGAAACTCGGCTCGCCCGGCTTTTCAAGATGGTCAGGGGGCACCTGCCGCGACGTGATGCCACCCCGGCGCACCTGCTGTGCCGGTGTCCGGCAACAGAAGCCGGATTCGTCAGTTTCGCTCTTGAGATCTGGACTTGCCCGGAGGGTCAAAGGGCAAGTGGCGGAGGGGATGGGAGCAATACCAGCCTTGCCACCCTTCCGTAGATTTTGCCTATTTAACTGATATTATTGATATAATACATCATCCGGTATCATTGACTTGCAGCCAGCCTCAGTAAATGGCACACAAAAAGTGTCTCTAACTGTATCCACGATTCCGCCGATGCCCAAATCACTCTCAACTGATTTATCTATCCGCAAGTGGAGAGCTGCGGGCCCAGGTGAAGCTCGCAGCACAGGTGGGCGTGATGGCCTGTATGTTCGTGGTTGGCCCAGTGGCGCCAAGGCATTCTATTTTCGGACCGGAACGTGGTTGAAAATTGGCGACTACCCCGATGTGAGCCTGGCGACCGCCCGGGAACTGGCTGTCGTTGCGAAGCGCCTCAAGAAAGAGGGGTTTCCGAACTCTGCCTTGAAGCGCGGATTCGAAAACTGCCGAACCGGCGTGGAGCTGGAGGGGATTGTCCGAGGCGAGCTCTTGGCTGGTCTCAGCCATGACAGGACATCAGCCGTTCCCACCTACTCACAGATGTGGGAACTCTGGTTCGCGGACGTGGAACCTACGCTTCAGGTAGGTCCCAGTCGACGCCGGCCACGCGCGATCCACGAACACCACATCGCACCGACGCTGGGCGAGCGCCCGATCAACCAGATCCGCAGGCGAGAGATCTTCGACCTACTGCTGCCTCTGTTCCGCGAGAAACCCACGACAGCTGGACACGCGCTTGGCCATATTGACATGCTCCCCCGAGAGTCCGCGTTTATTGGTTAGCTCTGTTCAGGGTTTGGTCCTCTCTTGACCGTTGATGATACTCCCATGGGGTGAGCCCGTCGAGGCTCGAGTGGGGGCGGTGATGGTTGTAGTCGTCGCGCCATGCCGCGATCAAATGGCGGGCGTGGCGCAGGTTGGCAAAGAGATGCTCGTTCAGGCACTCGTCCCTCAGGCGGCCATTGAAGCTTTCCACGAACCCGTTCTGCATCGGTTTGCCCGGCGCGATGTAGTGCCATTCGACGCCGCGCTCTTGCTGCCATTTCAGGATCGCATTCGAGGTCAGCTCCGTCCCATAGCACGTCGGGAACAGGCGCTGCCGACAGGTTATGGCCGCGCGCGCAGCCTCCACATTGCGCAGCGGGTGGCCATAACCGGGTCTCAGGTCTCAACAGTGGTTTTGCTGAACCACACCGCTGAGGAGACCGGCTATGACCGTCCACCATACTACCGCCGCGACCGTTCTGGTCGCCATCGACATTTCCAAGCACCGCCACGAGGTACTGATCGCTGTTCCGGGGAAGAAGCGCCGCCGTCGTTTGACGGTTATGAATACCCTGGAGGACTTCCAGCGCCTCTCCACGGCCCTTGCCAGCTACGACCTGCCGGTTCGGATCGGGTTTGAGGCGACCGGCAATTATCACAGGCCCCTCGCGCATCATCTCGGACAGCTCGGGTTCGAGTTGAAGCTGGTGTCGTCCGTCGGATTGGCCCGGACGCGCGAGGCGCTGCACAACAGCTGGGACAAGAATGACCCGAAGGATGCTCAGGTCATCCTGCACATGCTGGAGATCGGCGCGGTGCAGTTCTTCCATGACCCGCTGGCGTCCGGCACCGCCGACATCCAGGAGCTGTCGAAGACCCACGAGATCGTCTCGCGGTCGAAGACCGAGCTGTGGCACCGCATCCTGACGCATTACCTGCCGCTCTACTTCCCAGAGGCCGAACGGTTTCATCGCAGCTCGCGAACCGACTGGTTCCTGGCGTTCCTTGAGAAGTATCCAACGCCGATGATGATCACGACCATGGGCCGGGACGCCTTCATCGCTGATGCCTGGCAGGTGGTTGGCAAGAAGGTCTCCAAAGAGCGCCTGCTTTCAGATATTTACGCCACTGCCGTCGACTCTGTCGGACTACCGGTGGATCCGGATTCCGACGCTGTCCGCATGTTTCGTCTCGTTCTCGCCGAAGGGCGGAGCCTTGTCCGCCAGCGCAACGAGATTGAGGCCCGGGCGGTCGAGTTGCTCTCCGATCTGCCTGACTACCAGTTGCTGACAACCATTCCCGGCATCGGTCCAATCAACGCCATGACCATCCTGGCCGAAGCAGGCGACCTGCGTCGGTTCCGACATCACCGGCAGTTCCTGAAGTTCTGCGGCATGGACCTTGCCACGGTTCAGTCCGGCATGTTCCGCGGCCAGAGCCGCATCTCGAAGTACGGCAATGCCCGCCTGCGTCGTACGCTCTGGATGGCCGGCCAGACAGCCGTTCTCAAGCGGACCAACAGCTTCCGCGACAAATTCGAACGATACATCTCGAAGGATCGACATAACGCCCATCTGCGCCGCAAGGCTTACACCGCTATCGCGGCAAAGATGGCGCGCACAGTACACGCCGTGGTCAAAAACGGCGAACCCTATCGCCCCTTCTTTGAGGGGGTGAGCCCAGGCGGAAGGACCTCTCTCTGACATGAGCCGTGGAGGCAGGCATCTGACCTCGTAGATAATGTTCGGGCCTTCTGCTTGGGATTTGGGATCTCGTATTAAGGACGGTGAGGGCCGCCGCTGCGCGTACCCTGTGTTTGCTATGGAAGAGATCATTTCTTGACGGCAGAGCCCGTCTGGGCAACCTTATCACGGTATCCGGACAGCCGGATGCCACACGACCTGCTGACCTAAGCAGCCAGATGTTCCCGACATAGGACGTTGTCTGACACCACCATGCAAGGATAGCCCCGCATCTCCGCAATCCGGTCCAGCTCCCTGGCGACACGGATGCCCGACAGAGACGTGTCGACCACCGAGGCCAGGCATTCCCGGCTGAAGTCGTCGATCACGTTCAGGATACGGAACCTGCGCCCCTCAGAGAGCGTGTCGGACACGAAGTCGAGCGACCAGCGCTGGTTCGGACCTTGCGGGATCGCCATCGGTGCCCTGGTGCCAACAGCGCGTTTGCGCCCGCCTCGTTTACGCACTGTTAACCCTTCCTCCTTGTAGAGCCGGTAGAGCTTCCTCCAGTTCACTTCCCAGCCCTCCCGCTTCAGCAGGATGTGGAGCCGCCGATAGCCGAACCGTCGCCGTTCGGCAGACAGCTCGCGGAGCCGCCGGCGCAGCGTCGTATCCTCCGACCGCTTCGGTTGCCGCCGGTAGACACGCGGATCGATCCCGGCCAGCGCACAGGCACGGCGCTGCGAATAGCTCTTCTCTTTCATGGCCCAGTCCACGGCGCGTCGCCTCGAACCGGGCCTCAGAAGTTTTTTCCCAACATCTCCTTGAGAGTGGCCACGTCGAGCATCTGCTCGGCCAGCATCTTCTTCAGCTTGGCGTTCTCCGCCTCCAACGCCTTCAGACGCCGTGCGTCAGACAATTCCATGCCGCCGTACTTCGATCGCCACTTGTAGAACGTCGCGTCGCTGATCCCGTGCTTGCGGCACAGCTCCTTCGCACCGAGCCCAGCCTGATGCTCCTTCAAGATGCCAATGATCTGCTCTTCGCTGAAACGGCTTCTCTTCATCGTCTGTCTCCTCAGTTGGAGAACAGGCTAACCTCAAACCGAGGACCTTTCACGGGAGCAGGTCAGTGGTCATAAGCTGCGGATCAGCGGGGCCTACGACCCCGATGCGCTGGTCCGGCTGATCTGGGGCCTGTCAGGATGATCCCCGTCCCGGCAAACACGCGGGTTTGGCTGGCGGCCGGGGTGACCGACATGCGGCGCGGGTTCACCACGCTCGCGGCCCAGGCTGAGACGGTGCTGAAGCAGGACCCGTTCGCGGGGCACATGTTCGTCTTCCGCGGTCGGCGCGGTGATCTGATCAAGATCATCTGGTGGGACGGTCAGGGCGCATGCCTGTTCTCGAAGCGCCTGGAGAGGGGGCGGTTCGTGTGGCCGTCGGCGACGGAGGGCAAGATCGCCGTGACGCCAGCGCAGCTGGCGATGCTGCTGGAGGGGATCGACTGGCGTCTGCCGCAGCGTAGCTGGCCGCCGCTCAAGGCAGGATAAACCGAGTGCGACAGCATGTTCGGGATTCCCGTTTCATCCTTGTTTTGCTATGATTAGCCATGCTGGATGTGGCCAAATCCCTGCCAGAAGACCCCGAGGAGCTGCGGCGGTTCACGGCGCTTCTGCTCGCCGAAGTGAAGTCGCAGGCGATGTTGATAGAGAAGCTGCGTCATCAGCTGGCCGGTCACCGAAGCCATCGCTTTGGCACCTCGTCGGAGACGATCGAACAGCTTCAGCTGGCACTCGAGGCGAGCGAGGTCGCCGTCGCGAAGATGACCGCGAAGCTGCGGCTTCCGGACGAGGAGAAGAACAAGCCGAAGCGTCGTCCCATCCCCGATCACATCCCGCGCCAAGAGATCGAACTGACCACCGGCGACGAGGACTGTGCCCATTGCGGCGGAACCCTTCGCCGCCTCGGCGAGGACGTGACCGAAGAGCTGGAGTATGTTCCGGGCTGGTTCATCGTAAACCGGATCGTCCGTCCCCGCATGGCCTGTTCCGGTTGCGAAGCCTTCACCCAGGCCGCTTTGCCATCGCGACCGATCGAGCGCGGTCGCCCCGGTCCTGGTCTGCTGGCCCATGTCCTGGTCTCCAAATACGCCGACCATCTGCCGCTCTATCGCCAGAGCCAGATCTTCGAGCGCGAGGGGCTTGACCTCGACCGCTCGACGCTGGCGGACTGGGTCGGCAAGTCCACCGCACTGCTGGAACCGCTCGCCGATGCCATCGGACGGCATGTGCTGGCCGGACAGGCGATCTTCGCGGACGACACCCCGGTGAAGATGCTGGCGCCCGGCACCGGCAAGACGGCGACAGCGCGTCTCTGGGCCTATGGTCGGGACGAGCGGCCTTGGAATGGCGATGCTCCACCCGCCAGCTGGTATTGCTTCTCGCCCGACCGGAAGGGACAGCATCCGAAGGATCATCTGGCAAGCTATCAAGGCTGGATGCACGCCGATGGCTACGCCGGGTTCGAGGACATCTACCGGTCCAGCGACATCCACGAGGTCGCCTGCATGGCCCATATCCGGCGCAAGTTCGTCGACGTCCACAGGGCCCAGGGATCGGCGATCGCCGACGAGGCCATCCGGCGCATCGCGCTGCTCTATGCCATCGAGAAGGAGGCGCGGGGATCGCCGCCGGACCGGCGTGTCGAGATCCGCCAAGCAAGAGCTGCGCCGATCTTCGATGGGTTGGAAAGTTGGCTTCACGACCAACTGCCGACGATCTCCGGCAAGTCGCCGCTGGCCATGGCGATCCGATACGGACTGACGCGAATGAAGCGGCTTCAGCCCTATCTTGATCACGGCTTCCTCGAACTGGACAACAACACAGCCGAGCGCGCCATGCGATCGGTGGCCATCGGACGCAAGAACTACCTGTTCGTCGGCTCACAGACCGGCGGCCGCGCCGCCGCCATCGTATACACCCTGATCGAAACGGCCAAGCTGAATGGTGTGGACCCGCAAGGATGGCTCGCCGATACGCTGGCCTGCATCCCCGACTACAAAATCACCCGCGTGGATGATCTCCTGCCGTGGAACTGGTCAAAATACGCGGCCTAACCGGACGCTTACGCCTCTTCGGATGCCCGCTTCGCTGGTTCGGCGTGATTGCGTGCCCGGTAACCCGGGCGCGGCCCGCGACGTGTTCCCATTCGAATACCGCTCCTGCGCTCGGGCCTGGAGTGCCGCGATGCCACTCAATCGAGCGCCTCGAAAGTTGCGCCGTCGTGACCGGGGGCGCGGAGTTCGCCCTGTCGATCCGCCTGTTGCTGAATTCCACGACATCCCGCCCGAAAAATGGGCAATCCGGATCATCATGACTGGAACGCTGGCCCTGATCCAGCGCTTGGTCTGGTCCGCACCGGCGCAAGGCGTAGCGTTCGACTCGTCAAAGCCGGAGCCGCGAATGCCCCCGAACACGAGTGCGATCCCCCGTTTCGAGCGCAGCCACGGCTTGGCCCATGTACGGCTGCGCCCGGGGCCGGCGGGGGCGCGGCTGGAAGGACTGGAACAGGCTGGATCGGCGAAGGCGTTCATTCATCGCGGGGTGTCCGGGCTGGAGGTGGTGTTTCTCAACACCTCGGGTGGCCTCGCCGGCGGCGACCACTTGCGCTATCGGCTCGATCTGGCGGCCGGCTGCCAAGCAACGGCCACCACCCAGACCGCCGAGCGCGCTTACCGCAGCAACGGGCCGGAGGCGAAAGTTTCCGTCGAGCACCGGCTCGGCGCGGGGGCGACGCTCGATTGGCTGCCGCAGGAAACCATCCTGTTCGACGACAGCGCCCTGCGCCGCGAGACGGTGATCGAACTGGGCAGGGGCGCCGCCTGCCTGATGCTGGAAGCCGTGGTTCTGGGCCGCGCGGCGATGGGAGAAACCCTTGCCCGTATCGCCTTCTCCGACCGGCGCCGCATCCTGCGCGAAGGGCGCCACGTGTTCATCGAGCCGCTTCGGCTGGGCACCGAGGCGCTCACCTCCGGCGTGGCCGTTCTGCACGGCGCGCGCGCCTTCGCGACGCTGGTCATGGTCAGGCCGGGGGCGGAAGACGCCGTGGGTCCGGTGCGCGCGCAGCTGGACGAGGCGGGCGTATCCGGTGGCGCTTCGGGGTTCGACGGCAAGTTGGTGGTCCGGCTCATGGCGGCGGATGGGTGGCCGCTCAGAAAACAGATCCTGCGGCTGCTGGCGGTGCTCAAGCCGGGCCCGCCGCCGCGGGTATGGCAGATCTAGGAGACCGACGAGATGAACCTCACTCCCCGGGAAAAGGACAAGCTGCTGATCAGCCTCGCCGCCATGGTGGCACGCGGGCGGCTGGAACGTGGCGTGAAGCTCAATCACCCCGAGGCGGTGGCGCTGATCACCGATTTCGTGGTCGAAGGCGCGCGCGATGGCCGTGCCGTTTCCGACCTGATGGCCGCGGGGGCGCATGTGATCACCGCCGAGCAATGCATGGAGGGAATCCCCGAGATGATCCACTCGGTGCAGGTCGAGGCGACCTTTCCTGACGGCACCAAGCTTGTCACCGTGCACAACCCGATCCGATAGGAGGCGCCGATGATCCCCGGAGAAACTATGCCCGCCGAGGGCGAGATCACGTTGAATGCGGGCGCGCCGGTCACGGTGCTGATGGTGGCCAATACCGGCGACCGCCCGGTGCAGGTCGGCAGCCACTACCATTTCGCCGAGGCCAACCCGGCGCTGGACTTCGACCGCGCCGCCGCGCGCGGGCAGCGGCTCGACATTCCCGCCGGCACGGCGGTTCGGTTCGAGCCCGGGCAGGCGCGCGAAGTTCGGCTGGTGCCCTATGGCGGGGCGCGGCGGGTGTTCGGTTTCAATGGCGGCGTGATGGGAGAGCTCTGAAATGTCCTGGACGATCTCCCGCCGCGACTACGCGGCCATGTTTGGCCCCACCACTGGCGACCGGCTGCGGCTGGGCGATACCGACCTGATCATCGAGGTGGAGCGCGATCTGACCACCTACGGCGAAGAGGTGAAATTCGGCGGCGGCAAGGTGATCCGCGACGGCATGGGCCAGAGCCAGATCACCCGCGAAGAAGGTGCGATGGATACCGTCATAACCAACGCGCTGATCGTGGATCATACCGGGATCTACAAGGCGGATGTCGGCCTGCACGATGGGCGTATCGACACGATCGGCAAGGCCGGAAACCCCGACACCCAGCCGGGCGTTGACGTGATCATCGGTCCGGGGACCGAGATCATCGCGGGCGAGGGCAAGATCCTGACCGCCGGCGGCTTCGACTCGCATATCCATTTCATCTGCCCGCAGCAGGTTGACGACGCGCTGCAATCGGGGATCACCACGATGCTTGGCGGCGGCACCGGCCCGGCCCACGGAACGCTCGCCACGACCTGCACGCCGGGGGCCTTCCACATCGGGCGGATGCTGCAAGCTGCCGATGGCTTGCCGATGAACCTCGCCTTCGCCGGCAAGGGCAACGCCAGCCTGCCTGATGAGCTTCACGCGCAGGTGCGCGCCGGGGCCTCGGCGCTGAAGCTGCACGAGGATTGGGGCACCACCCCCGCCGCGATTGATTGCTGCCTGGGCGTGGCCGAGGACACCGATATTCAGGTGATGATCCACACCGACACGCTCAACGAATCCGGCTTCGTCGAAAACACCCTCGCCGCGATCAAGGGCCGCACGATCCATGCTTTCCATACCGAGGGGGCGGGCGGCGGCCACGCGCCCGACATCATCAAGGTGGTGTCGTCGCAGAACATCCTGCCCTCGTCGACGAACCCGACGATGCCCTACACCGTCAACACCATCGAAGAGCATCTCGATATGCTGATGGTCTGCCACCACCTCGACAAGGCGATCCCCGAAGACGTGGCCTTCGCCGAAAGCCGGATCCGGCGCGAGACCATCGCAGCCGAGGATATCCTGCACGATCTGGGGGCCTTCTCGGTGATGGCCTCCGACAGCCAGGCGATGGGCCGGGTGGGCGAGGTGATCACCCGAACATGGCAGACCGCGCACAAGATGAAGCGCCAGCGAGGGCCGCTCGACGGCGAAACCGGCGACAACGATAACCTGCGTGTGCGCCGCTACATCGCCAAATACACCATCAACCCGGCCATCGTGCATGGCATGTCCACCCATATCGGCAGCATCGAGCCGGGCAAACGCGCCGATCTCGTGCTGTGGTCGCCCGCGTTCTTCGGGGCCAAGCCCGACATGGTGTTGATGGGCGGCAGCATCGTGATGGCGCAGATGGGCGATCCCAACGGGTCGATCCCGGCGCAGCCCGTGCATGGCCGGCCGATGTTCGCCGCGCTGGGCCGCAGCCTTGAGCGATCCTCGGTCAGCTTCGTGAGCGCCGCGGCGCAGGCCGACGGGGTCGGTGCGCGGCTGGGGCTTCGCAAGGATACCGTGGCCGTCGAAGGCTGCCGTGGCTTGCAGAAGGCCGACATGAAGCTCAACAGCGCCACGCCGCGGATCGAGGTTGACCCCGAAACCTACGAGGTGCGCGCCGACGGGGTGCTGCTCACCTGTGAACCGGCCAGCGAACTGCCGCTGGCGCAACGCTATTTCATGTATTGAGGCTGGTTGATGACTGATCTCCCCATTTCCCGCAGCCTGTTGAAACATCCCCCGGGGCAAGCCGTCGACCATGTGGTCCTGGATTATGACCAACGCCTGCTGCGCCGCCGCAGGCTGGTGACAAAGGGAGGCTTGGCCTTCCTCGCCGATCTTCCCGAGGTGACCAACCTTGACGATCACTGGGGCTTCCAGCTCGAAGACGGGCGCGCGATCGGGGTGGAGCCCGCGCCGGAAGACCTTGTGGAAGTGACGGGCGATCTGGCGCGGCTGGCCTGGCACATCGGCAACCGGCACACCCCCTGCGAGATCGGGGCCGCGGCCCTGCGCATCCGCCGCGATCACGTGATCGAGGCGATGCTCGCCCAGCTCGGCGCCCGGCTGCGCCCGGTCACAGGCCCGTTCCGCCCCGAGGGCGGGGCCTATGGCGCAGGCCGCACCATGGGACACGACCACCACCACGACCATTCCCACGCCTGATGCTGACGCCGGCCCACCTCGCGCTCGTGCAATGGCTTTCGCCAGCCTTTCCCACCGGCGCCTTCGCCTATTCGCATGGGCTTGAGCGCGAGATCGCGCTGGGCAACGTGACCGACGCAGCCAGCCTTGAGCTTTGGCTGGAAAACATCCTGCGGTTCGGTGCCGGCTGGCAAGACGCGGTGCTGCTCGCTCACGCCCTTGATGCCGATGCCGACACCGAGGCGCTCGATGATCTCGCCCGCGCGCTTCAGCCCTCCGCCGAACGCTTGCAGGAGGGGCAGGAGCAGGGTGCGGCCCTCGCCCGCACCGTGGCGGCCATCACCGGGCGCGCGCTGCCTGCGCGCATGTTGCCGGTGGCGCTGGGCGAGGCGGCGCGGGGGCTGGGCCTGCCCAAGGCGGATGTCGCGGCGCTGCACCTGCAAGGCTTCGCGGGCAATCTCGTCACCATCGCCACGCGGCACGTCCCGCTGGGCCAGAGCGAGGCGCAAGCGGTGTTGCACCGGTTGCAGCCGTTGACCGCTTCGCTGGCCGAAGCCGCCGCCGTCGCGCCGCTCGATGATCTCGCCGGCTGCGCGCTGGCGGGCGACCTTGCGGCGCTGCAACACGAAACCATGGAGGTGAGGATTTTCCGCACATGAACAAAGGCAAGATGAGCGGCCCGCTCAGGGTGGGCATCGGCGGACCGGTGGGCGCGGGCAAGACGACGCTGACGGAGCACCTCGCCCGCGCGCTGGCCGCGCGCTGCTCGATGGCGGTGATCACCAACGATATCTACACGCGCGAGGATGCCGAGTTCCTGATCCGCGCGCAGGTTCTGCCGGGTGAGCGGATCCGGGGGGTCGAAACCGGCGGCTGCCCGCATACCGCGATCCGCGAGGATGCCTCGATCAACCTCGCCGCCGTCGCCGATCTGCGCAGGACGATCCCCGATCTCGACCTGATCCTGATCGAATCGGGGGGCGACAATCTCGCCGCCACGTTCAGCCCGGAGCTTGCCGATCTGACGATCTACGTGATCGACACCGCCGCTGGGCAGGACATTCCCCGAAAGCGCGGGCCCGGGGTGACGAAATCGGACCTTCTCGTGGTGAACAAGACCGACCTCGCGCCACACGTGGGCGTCGATCTTGCCCGGCTGGAGGCCGACACCGAACACGCCCGCGGGGCGCGCCCTTACGTTCTGGCCCAGCTGCGCAACGGTATCGGGGTTGAACAGGTGGTGCGTTTCATCGAAGACGAAGGCGGGCTCGCAATCTCCTGACCCTCGCAGCGCGTGCGAAGCGGCTTTCGCAGGGGAGAGGGCGTCTTGACTTTTGGTCGCGTTTCCCAATCCTTGTGAGGCTTTCGCCGGAGCGTTTTCCGGCCCCGTACCGGTGTCCTTGCGATGCGGGCAACGAACATAAAGGCAGAACAGATATGACCAACCAGCTATTGATCTACGAAAACGCCGTTCCGATTTCGGCGGAAACCCATCGAGATATCTCGGTGCGCACCGGTGCGAACTGGGCCTTTTCGAAAACGCTGAACTCGGTGCCGATCGTGGCTGCCGAATTCGAGCCGGCCTGCATCGAGATGCCGATCGTCTTCGCCGGTGAAGGAGACGATGTTGCGCCGGTCGCCCTGCTTGGGCTGCGGGCGGAGGAAAACCTGTTCGTCTCGCCCGAGGGCAATTGGACGGGGCAATACGTGCCGGCCTTTCTGCGCCGCTATCCCTTCGTCTTCGCGGCCAGCGGCGAGAACGGCGAAACCCTCACGCTTTGCATCGACGAGGGGTTCGAGGGGCTCAACAAGGAGGGCCGCGGCGAGCGCCTGTTCGACAGCGACGGCGAGCGCACCCGTTACCTCGAAAACATGCTGCAGTTCACCTCCGACTACCAGACCCAGCACGTGCTCACGCGGTCGTTCTGCGCCCGGCTGGTCGAGCTGGATCTGCTTGAGCCGGCGGTGGCCACGATGAAGCTGCCCGATGGCCAGTCGCATTCGCTGACCGGCTTCCGCCGTGTCAACCGCGCCAAGCTCGCCGCGCTCGAGACGGATACGATCGCCGAGTTGTTCCGCAACGATACGCTGGCGCTGATCCACTTCCATCTCGCCTCGCTGGGGCACATGGGCCACCTCGTTCAGCGGATCTCCGATCTTCCCGCCGCGGCGGCGAAGAAAGGCAAGAAGGCCGCGAAACCGAATGTGGCCGAGGCCGAGGCGTAAGCCGGGTTCAGAGCGCCGCCAGCGTTTCAAGCAGCAGATCGGGCCGGGCATAGATCACCATCTGCCCGGCCTCTTCTACGCCGATCAACCGGCATCTTGGCCCCAGCCTTTTCGCGAAGTCCTCGACCGAGGCGAACGCCACAACCGGATCGTGGCGCCCGTGTATCAGGTGCACGGGGCAACGGGTCGCTTCCGGGTAGGCCGACCAGTCACGCACCACGTGATAGCTGTCGATTTCGAAACCCTTGTAGCCTTGGCCCACCGCGAACTTGATGCCATCCATGATTGACCCCGCCGCCGCAGCGTCGGCCAGAAGCGCCTTGTCAGGTTCGGAGGACTCGTAGAGCGCCTCGACGAAATCGCGAATGCCACCAAACTCGATCTGTCGCACGCCGGCATGAAGCAGCAGCGGCAGGGCACGTGGAACGAAACGCGCGGTGTAGGCAATCGTGCGCTGCCGGCGCGACATGTGCTTGAACTGCGCGATCGAGCGGATCGGCACGCCACCCGAGACGTTCACGATCGCCGACACCCGGTCGGGCGCGCGCGCTGCAAGGCCATAAGCATAGACCGCCCCCGCCATGTGGCCGACAACGGCCACCCGCTCGAGCTTGAGCGCATCGAGGATTTCGAGCACGTCACCGGCCACCCCGTCGACCATGTCCGAAACCCGGCGGCCGCAACCGGGCGCCGAGCCGAAATAGGGCCGCTCCGGTGCGATGATCCGCAGATTGCCTTCGTGCAACGCGGACTCAAACCCGGTGATCAAGCTCAGCCCGTCGAGCATGCCGTGCAGGAACACGACCGGCTTGCCGCCCTTCGGTCCGTAATCGTGAAATGGAATCCTGCGTCCGTCCGGCAGCGTGTGAAACTGGATCGAAGCGGCGCGGCGCTCGTTTTCCGGCAGGATCGCTTCCACATGCGCCGCCACGCTGAGCGCGAGGCGCACGAGCTGGGCTTGTGAACCCACGGCCGTCTTGCGCAGGATGGATTTGACCTGCGTGCGCAGGGTCGAAACCTGGCGGCCGCGCGCCTCGGCGATCTCGGCGATCGTCTTCCCGTCGCAAAGCGCGGCGAGAACCTGGGTTTCGCTCGCGGTCAGGCCGAACGACCCGCGCAAGCTGGCCTCCACCGCCGCCGACCAGACCGGGTCGGTCTGTTCCAGTATCAGCACCGTCTGGTTGCCGGGCTGTTCGAGCCGGTTGGCGATCATGAAAACTGGTGCGGCCGACCCGACGGGCGACATCTGAACGATCAAGGGCGCGCCGGTCTCGCCGGGCGCAGGGGCGGTATCGAGACGAGACAGAACCTTGCTGATGCGTGTCCGGGTTGCCGGGTCCATCGCGAGGGTTTCAAGCCGGCTGGCATGCGAGATCCCGAACAGGCGCTGGGCGCGTCCGTTGCACCAAAGCACCTGGCCTCCGGCGCTGAGAAGCAGCTTCGCACTCACCGACCATTGCGTTTTGCCGGCCGCCTTGTCTCGCGATTTGTCGAGCGTTTCCATTATTTTCAGCGACGTAGACAGGTAGGGAAACGCCTCGTCCAACTCGCTCTGGTCGGGCTCGGTGCCATCCTGCACCGCATCGTCGGGCATGTTGGAAACAAGTGTCTCGATCCGCGCGCCCCATTCATCCATGAGGCCATCGTATTTCTGCGGAAGCAGGGCCGTCTGATAGATCGCTTCGAGAAGACCTGCGTCAATCTTCATGTGCACACCAAGACCATTTCAAAATGGTGCCGCTTCTGCCGCAACCGGCCGAGGCGGTCACTAATGTCGTTCGGGTCAATACAAACGTCTTACACCATCTGGGGTATATTCGGAATATCCTAGGCTGGATTGGGGCGATTTCAAAACCGGAACCCGCTTGATGGCGATCTAGCGCTTTTCCAAGCCTTCGTAACCGAGGTTAATCTCAGACGAACAGAGTTACCACATTTTTCAACCTGTCCCAGGTTTCCTGATGACGTAGCGATTGTCCCGAGCACGATGAACCTGCCAGTCATGATCTCGATGATGCAGCCCCGGCCCTGGTCGGTTCGCGCGCTTGTTCTGGCCTGTGCGCTGCAGGTTGCCCTGCCCGCGGACGCCCAGACCGAAACGCCGGATGATGCGCCTGCCGTTGTGGAGAGTGTTGTCGTCGAGGTCGGTGACGACAATGCGGCGGCCGGTGACACTGCCCTGACCCCGGCGCAGGAACTTGCCCTCGAGGCCGAGGCGGCGGCCCGGGACGAAGCCGCTAAGTCCGCCGCAGCCTCGGCGCCCCGCCCTGCCACGGTGCAAACACGGTTCACCCTGCGCCGCATCTCCGTGCCGCGCTCGCAGTATCTCGACCCGGACGCCGTCGACGCGGTGATCCGCCAGTTGATCGGGAGACAGGTGGATCTGCGCGATCTTGAAAGCCTCACCGCACCGTTTAACGCGATGTATCGCGCCCGCGGGATCACCCTCGCGAACGTGGTGATCCGCGAGATAGACCTGCAACGCGGGCTGGTGGAACTCGGGTTCTACGAGCCGCGCATCGGGCAGGTTCAGGCCAGGGACGGCGTGCTCGCGCCGGGTGCGGTCTATGCCCGCCGGCTCGCGCTCAGGCCGGGCGAGCTGGCCGACACCCGCCGGATCGAGGCGCGCCAGACCCGGCTTGAGCTTCTGACCGGGGTCACCACGGAAATCGCGGTTCAGCAAGGCGCCGGCGCCGATCTGCTCGATCTCTTTGTGACGCCGGCCGAGCCGCCGGCCCTGAGCTTTTCGGCGGCGATCGACAACCACGGCAGCCCATCCTTCGGGCGCGAGCAACTGACCGTTTCGGTCAGCCATGCCTCGTTGCTGGGCCAGCTCGATCCGTTCTCGGCCTCGGTGACGCTGTCGGAGGGCCTGCGCTCGGCCGCGGTGGGCTATGCGCTGCCGATCAGTGCCGACGGGTTTTCGGTGTTTGCCGCCGGAAGCCTCGAGAAGAGCCGAACGGTCACGGGTCCGGCCCAAACGGGCACGGCTTGGTCGGCAGAACTGGGCGCGAGCTATCCGGTGATCGTGGAGCGCACGCGGCAGTTGACGCTGCGCGCCAGCCTGCAGCGGTTCGGCGATGAACGCCGCTCTCTCGGTGTGCTGACCACCGATCAGGGCGGCACCGCGTTTCTGCTCGGGGCGAGCTACAGCCGGCTCTTCGAGGGCGGCGGCCTGTCCTATGATCAAACCCTTCAGCACGTGCGTTGGACCGACGGAACCCTGGGCGCGGGCAGAACGACGCTGCTGGGGGGAGAAGGCTCTGCCAGTGCGCAGATATCCGACGACTGGCAGGTGTTCGGCCGGTTGGGCTGGCAATACGCCCTTGGCGACAACTCGCCCGCGCGCTTCCGCAACACGCTGAGCAGCCCGACGCGGGTGCGCGGCTATCCGTCGGGCAACAGTGCCGGCGACAGTTTCGTTTTCGGGTCGCTTCAGGTGCAGCGCTCGACGCCCTTCGTCCTGAACGACGACGATGTCTGGAGGGTTACGGCCCAGCCGTTCGCCTTCGTCGATGCCGGCCGCGCCTATGACAGGGCGGCGGGAACGACCACGGCGCAGGACCCGCTTTTTTCGGCGGGCGTGGGCAGCGTTTTCCAGATCGGTGCCAACATGGTGGCCGAGGTTTCATTGGCCAAGCCATTGCGCGACGCGAACCTGTTTCTCGCCGCCAATGCCTGGCGCGCCGATTTCAGGCTGGGGGTGCGGTTCTGACGCTCTCGCAAGTTGTTTTTTGGGAGATTGATTTGATGACGAAGGTTTTTTGGGGGGGTCTTCCGGCCACGCTTGCGGCAATCGGCCTTTCCCTGCCGGCGCAGGCCGAGACGAAACGCATCGAGAACGGCGCGCAATTCGGCGGCTGGACGGTGTCTTGCGAAGCGATCGCCGTCAACGAAACGCTGTGTGTCTTGTCGCAACGCCTTTTACGATCCGACAGCAACGCGGTGCTGGCCGAGCTCGTGGCGTTCAACGATGCCGAGGAAGTCGGCGCCTGGCTCGTGGCGCGGGTTCCGAACGGGGTCTATTTCCCGTCGGGGTTTGTTCTCGGACTGGAGGACGAAGACGCCCGGATCGCGTTCGAGTGGCAGAACTGCACGGCCGAAAGCTGCGAGGCGCTGCTCGCGCTCGAACCCGGTCACCTCGACGCTTTCGAGGCGCAAGGCCCCTGGGTTGCGGGCTATCGCCCCGGTATCACCAGCGATGCGCTGGTGTTCCGGGTTTCACCGCAGGGGCTGAACGAGGGCCTCTTCGCCCTCGCCGAGGTGCTGGGGCAACCCGGGCCAAGGACCGTGGCGGGTTTTGAGCCGACCGGGGAGGAAGGCCAATGACGCGCCGGTCGCCTTCACGATCGTCGGCGCAGCGGCGTAGGACATACCGCAACTCCGTCGCGCTGCTGGCGCTTCTGGTCGGCGGCGCGGCGCAAGCGCAGATCGTGGCCGATGGCAAGACCGCGACGACGGTGTCGCAAGGCGCGGGCGCGATCACCGACATCCGCACCGGAACCATCGCCGCTGGCCACGGCGTCAACAGCTTTTCGAGCTTCTCGACCACGACCGGGTCGGTCACCAATATCCACGTGCCGAGCGGGGCGAAGGGGACGGTCAATATCGTCAACGGTCCGCGCAGCGTGATCAACGGCGCGGTCAATTCGGTGGCTGGCGGAACCATCGGCGGCGATCTGTATTTCGCCAACCCGGCCGGGGTTGTCGTTGGGCCAGACGGCGGGTTCCACGGCGGCAGCGTTTCGCTCTCGACGCCCTCGCAGGACTTCGTGAAAGACATGTTCGCGGCGTCCGGGCAGGTCGGTGGCGAACAGGTGAGCGCGCTGATAACCGGCAATGCGCCCACCGGGCAGGGCGATATCGTCATCCACGGCCAGGTGCGCGGCGAGCGGCGGGTGCGGATGCAGGCCGGCGGCGATGTGGTGATCGGCGGCGATGTGGCCGCCCTTGGCCCGGAAGGGTCGGTTGCCATCAGCGCCGGGCGCGATGTGCACCTTGCGCCGGGCGGCGCTGTCACCGCGCGCGACGGGGCCTCGGGTGGGCATGTCACCCTGCGGGCCGGGCGCGACGTGCGCGTGGCCACGGGCGCGGTGATCCTCGCCGAGGGGGAGGGCGCGGGCCACGGCGGCACGATCGACGTGTTTGCCAGCCATGCCGCGATTCTCGATCTGGGGGGGCGCGTTTCGGTCGCCGCGCATGGTGCGGGCGATGGCGGCTTCGTCGAGTTCTCGGCCGAGAAATCCGTCGAGGTGCACGGGCTGCTCCAGGCGTGGTCGGCTGAAGGTGCGGGCGGCACCGTCTACATCGACCCCGAAAATATCACCATCACCGGCGCAATCGAAAACGGTGCCGATTTCATAGCCGAGGCGACGGCGCGGATCATCGTGGCGTCGGGCGCTGTTATCTCCACGCGCAAGGTGGACGCTGAGCCGTCTGATCATGCGACGGCCAAGTCGCAGGGCGATTCCGGCGATATCGTGCTGACGGCCCCGAATATCGAGATCCGCGCCCAGGCGCAGCTTCTGGCCCATGCCGACGAAGGTTTCGAGTCGGGCGATATCGTTCTGCGCGCGGAAAGGATCGACGCCGAGGGCCACCTGACCGAGGCCCTTCCGGTTTCCTCGACATCGGTCGAGATCAACAATGCCTACCTGCATGCGCGCAATATCAAGATCAGCGCCGAGACGGTGAAGAACAACACCGTCGACGCCGAGGAAAACATCAACGCCTATCTCGGCGGGTTGATCCCGGACGGGCTGCCGGGAGACCTGACCTCGCAACTCGTCGCGTTGGGCGAGCAGGCGGCGAGCAAGAGCCAGGCGATTCTCGATGCGGCCAATTACGACAACTGGCCCTCCTACCTCGAAGCGCGCGCCACGATCGGGATTGATCGCTCGGTGCTGCGCGCGGAAGAGCAGATCCGCATCGCCAGCTTCGCCGGGACAAAAACCGAGATCACCCCCGAGACCGGCGGCATGGCGCTGGTGATCGCCGCGTCGAATACACGCGCGCGCACCATCGTGACGGATTCGCTGCTGATTGGCGGCGATGCGGTGTCGGTCGTCTCCGGCACCCGGGCGGATCAGGCATTGCGTGCCGAAGGTGTGCCCGGCGGAGGGCTATCGGGGCTCAACACCGCGTTGGTGGCCTCGGTGCGGATGGGTGGGGCGGAGACGGTCCTTTCCGGGACAAGCTGGAACGCCTTCACGCCCGCCGGGGTTGATCTGATCAAGAGCATGGTGGTCAAGGCCGGCGGGCCGGTCGTGATCGAGGCGACGAATCGGACCGAGCTTGATCTCATGGCCGATACCCGTCTGGGCGAAAACGGACGTGGTGCCTCGATTGTGCTCTCGCTCGATGACCGCGAGGCGGTGACGGCTGTAGGCGGGGCGATCTGGTCGAACACGCTCGACGTGGAGATCCTCGCGCGCAACATCTACGAGACGGTGAACATCCATGCCCGGGTGACCGGCGGTGCGCTCGAGGCGGAAGATGCGCCCGATAGCGCGCAGGACGGCCAGCCGGAGGCCACGCAAGACATCGGCGCGGGCGTTCTCGACAGCGTCGCGGCGGAGGCGCAGAAGGCTTCGGCGCTGGGCGATGGCGCGGGCATCACCGCTGCTACATCGGGTGGCGACCCGGCCGACCGCGCATATGCGGCGAGCTTCGCGCTTTCCAACCATGCCGCCCGCGCCGAGGTTCTGGCCGGCACCACGAACATCAGCGTCGTGAAGCCCGGTGGCGGCAGCCATACCATTGGCGACCTGGCGGTGCGCGAATTGCCGGAGGAGGTGTTCATGAGCCCGGGGGGCGATCGCCGCCCGTCCATCGAGGTAGACACCGCGCCGGCCGACGAGGGTGTGCGGCTGACGGCCGAGAACATTCTCGGCAACGTGCGCCAGAGCGCGATCACCGCCGCCGGCGAGGTGCCCGAGCCGGGCGAGGAGCCAGACGTGGCGGCAAAGAGCACCGCGCTCCTGTCGGTCAGCCTCGCCGATTGGGATCTCGATGCCACCGTCACGGTCGGCGATGCCGATTCCGGCTGGAGCGAGTTGACCTCTCCCGCCGGGATCACGATCACCGCCCGCAACGCCGCGCGGGACTTTGCCGGGCGCGAGGCGCTGGACGATGCCCACGAGCTCTATTCCGGCAAGCGGCAAGCCGAGGATCCATCTGACGATGAAGGCTCGGAAGCGGTGGCCGACCCGGAGGGTTTCAAGAGCGCGGGCGAGGCCGTGTTGGAGCCGGACGACGAAGGCAGCGACGAAGACGAGACTGGCGACGGGGACGGCGAAGGGGACGAGACCGGCGAGGGGGACGAAGACGAGCCGAATCCCGGTGGTCTGATCGGGGCGTGGTCCGACGGGGAAGGCGCGCTGTTCGCGCGTGACGACGGCAGCAACCAGGCGTTGTCAGTGGCCCAGACCTTTGCCGCCGGCGAAAAGCTCGGTGCCGGGCTGTCGTTGGCCCGGCTGACGGGCGATCAGCGCGCGCAGGTGGTGGTCACCGGCTCAACCGGTTTCGATACTTCGCCGATGGCGATCAACCTTCCGCCGGAGAGCGGCATTCCGCTCGGCGCGGTCACCGTGCAGGCCCTTCAGGCCGGGGTCTGGGGCGCCAGTTCCGGGGCCCCAGATACCGCCACCTCCGCCTCCGAGGGCGGCGCATACGGCGCGTCGATCTCGCTGGTGAACATCGAGGCGCTCACCTCGTCGGTCATCCAGAACGGCCCCTCCTTCTACGCCGAAGACAATGATGCCGGTGTGACCGTTCTGGCGCAGGACACACGCCTTGTTTCGGCCGATGCGCGCACGCATGGCACGGCGGGCAAAACCGCGTTTTCCGGCGCCTTCTCGATGGTGCAGCGCGATGACATGACCCAGGCTTTCGTCGCACCGCGCAATTACATCGAGATCGACGGCGCGCTGCGCGTGCGCGCGCTCAACTCGGGCGACACTGTCACGGTCGTTTCCGCCGGCGCGGTCGGGCAGCGTTCCATCGGTATCGGCATTGCGCTCACCTTCGCAGACCGCGAGACGCGCGCGGGGCTGGTGGGCGAGGATATCGTCGATCTTGGCGACAAATGGGCCGAGGGCATCGCGGTTCTCGGCGGGCTGGAGGTGACGGCCACGAACGACGGTAACGTCATCTCCGGTGGGCGGACGCGCGCCGGGGAGGCGTCCGACGCGATGGAGCCGCCCGAGGAGACCGACCCGGAAGAAACCGATCTTGATGCAGCCGAAGCCGACGACGAGGCCCCCGTCTCGCTCGATGCCGAGGCCATTGGCGCGGAGGATTCCGGCCGTATCGCCGAGGCGGTTGGCGGCGCGAACCCGCTTGAGGCGGGCGGCGGCGACGGCTCCGGTAACGAAGAGGAAGGCGGGCTCGCCTTCGCCGGTGATTTCGGCGGCTTGTTCGGCACTGTCACCACCGAGGCGCTTGTGGTCGGGCGAGACAGGGATCCCGACAACCAGACCGACGCGATCTACGTCGACGTGGAGGGAGCGGTCGACGTGTCGTCGGCGACGACGATCAACTATGGCCAGTCCAGCGCGGTAACCGCGGTGGCGACCGGCGGCGTGGGAATCTCCGGCAGTTTCGGCCTGACCTCGATCAACCACCAGACGGCGACCCGCCTTGTGGATAGCGAGATCCAGTTCGGCACGCATTACCACGGCGACGAGGTGGAGCTGAATCCGGTGCGGATCACCAGCACCGACGAAAGCCGCCTCGATTTTCTCGTCGATGGCCGCGCCGGCCGGCCCGATGGGGGCTGGGCCATGGCGATCGCGGCAAATTTCACCAAGGTGTCCAGCACTGTGCGCACCGAGTTGCAGCAAGGGTTCATCCGGCTGGGCGACGGAACCGGGCCCCATGATCTCGCGTCCGACGACCTTGGGGATTTCGACGAAGGCTTTGAAGGCGAGTTTGATGAAGGCTCCGAAGGGGACCTGATCGAAGGTCCGCCCTGCGACGGCCTCTTCTGCGGTCCGGTCGATGCCAGACCGCCGAGCGCGGATGGGCGCGAGATCATCGTCAGCGCCCTGTCGGACCCGACACTGACGATCCGCGCCACCTCCGAGCGCAGCGGGCCGGGGGACGAAACCCCGGTCGACCCCACGCCGACGGATGACCCAGACGTGCCCGAAGAACCGGCAACCGAGGCCGATACCGCCGATGCCACCCAGATGGACGCGGTGGGCGACCTGATCCGCGACAGCGGCGAAGCGGCGCAGAAGAAAGATGACGAGAAGGAAGACGAGGGCGCAGGCGGCGGTAACAACGAAGGTGAAGGCGGTCTTAAAGGGATCTCGATCACCGTCGCGCCGCTGCGGTTCATCTCCGACGCAAGCGTGGTGCTTGAAAACAGCCTGCTCGAAGCGCAACTGCTGCGCGAAAACCCCGATGCGACCGGCCCGGAAGATGCGTTCTTCGAGGGAAATCCCGGGCAGGTGACGGTGCGGTCGACCGCCCGCACCAGCCTCGATATCGACGCAAGCTCCGATGCCATCGCAGCCGCCATCGCGATCACCGATACCAAGAGCCGGGTGCGGGTCAGCCGGTCGGATATCGACGTGCGCGGCAACGGCACCCTCACGATGCTGTCGGAAGCCGACGAGCAGCACCGGATGCGCGCCACCGCCGGGGCGGCGCGGGCGATCAAGGCGGCCGGGATCCTGTCGCTGCGCAGCATGGAAAACCGCCTGCTGATCGACGCCGACGAAAGCCGCGTGCCAAGCTGGCGCGACAATGGCGAGACCATGCCGAACAGCCGCTTCATCATCGGGGCCGGAACCGAGATCGCGGGGCGGTCGACCCACGATCTCGATTTCGAGGTGATCGCGGGCGATGGTTCGACGGCGGCACTGGCGCTGGCGGGGATCATCTCGCTGGCCGATACGGTGACGGAACTCGGCGCCGGGGTGATCCTGCTCAACGATCAGGGGCTGGCGGTTCTGGAAGCCACGAATACCTACACCCGCTACTCGGCGCGCGCGATTGCCGCCGCCGGATCGCTCGTGCCCGGGGCGGAAGAACCGCAAGCGCCGGGCGAGGACGAGGACGCACCCGAGGCCGACGATGAGGCGACCGGCGACGGCTCGGGATCGGAAGATGGAGAAGGCGCGGAAGACGACAACCCGATGCGCCGCCCGCGCCGCGTCGGGAAGGCGGCAACAGCGCTGATGGACGTGGCCGACGACACCGAGGATGCGGTCAGCGACGATACCACGCCGCCCGAGGAAGATGGCGGCGAAGGTGACGAGACGCCCGCGCCGAAAAAGGAGAGCGCCAGCCGCAAGGCCTCGTTCGCGATCGCCTTCACGCTCGATCGCCACGACGACGTGACCACCGCACGCGGCGCGGCGCCGCGCCTGCTCCCCGACGACGCGGCGCTCATCATCGGCGGCTTCCGGGCCGACGGCTGGACCGGGGCTGAGGCCCCGAGCGTCAGCCTTCACGCGGGCACCCATATCGAGAGCTTCCTGAAAGAGGCGCGCGCCGGGATCGGCCTTGGCGAGGCCGCGCCGCAGCGCGGGGCGGTGGTGGCCGTCAACCTCGGCGACTGGCGGATCGCGACCGATGCCATGGTGGGAGCCCATGTGCTCAGCGTGGAGGCGGGCCAGTTCGAGGTCTCCGCCACGACGACGCTGCCCGATGTGGCCGTCGATTTCGACCGCGAGGCCTGGCTTGCCAACGAAGACAGCCTGTTCGAGCGCGGGGCCGGGGGTTATGCCGAAGGCGAAGACCTGCCCGGCTCGGCGGCGAGCCTCGTCGATGACGAAAGCTGGAACATAATCAGTTCGGCGCAAAGCGATTTCGGCAAGCTCGGCGTGGCGGTCGACGGTTCGATCACCCGGGTGCGCAGCAACACATCGGCGGCGATCGCCAGTGGCCGTTTGCCCATGGTATCCGGCAGCCTGAACGTGAGCGCCGAAACCAGCGGCGGGCTGGCCACGCGGCGCGATCCCGAGGGGCTGGTGCCGGTGGAATCCGGCGGCTTCGGGGCCGGTGGCAGCGGCCATATCCTGCTGCTCCGCCCCACCACCACGGCGCTGATCGACGCGACGCCGGCCAGCAGCTCGGACAAGAGCGAGCTCGGCGAAATCACGATCTCGGCCCGCAACGCGCTCGTCGGCGCAGCGGCGGCGGCCTCCTTCGGCAAGGCCGAAACCTTCGGGCTGAACATCGGTTTCGCGATGGTCGACTACGATGGCGCGGCGATCGCGCGGCTGGTCCGGCCCGAGCAGGTGCAGTCCGTCTCGGCCGCGGTGCTGTCGAGCGACGAGTCCGTCCTCTTGGCCGATGCGGGCTCGCAGACGGGCGGCAACATCGCGGTCGGCGTGTCGGTCGCGCTGATCTTCGGCGATCGCGCCGCGACGGCGGAGATTCTCGGCGGTCTGAACTCCGACGCGACACTCAACCTTGGCGGCGCGAAGGTTGAGGCCGTGATCGAAGGGGCCTCCATCGCCACGTCACAGGCCGGGGCGGGCAAGGACGACGCCGAGGACGCGGAGACCGAGGACGACACCACGCCGCCCGACGGAGATACCCCTGGCGACGGCGTGGCCAGCGAAAACGAACCCGAAACCCGCGAGCGCACCGAGGTGCCGACCAAGCTGCTTGGCATGCGCGCCGAGACCAATGCCGACGACCTGGCCGACAAGGAGGTCGACACCCAGGACGACAAGACCGAAGGGCAGGGTGGCAAGTCCGAGGCCGATGGCGCCAAGTTCGGCTTTGCCCTCGCGGGGGATTTCTCCGGCCTGTTCGGGCGCAGCGACGCGGTGGCGCGGATCGAGCACGCGGGCGGGATGAACATCGTGCAAGACGCCAACGGCCTGGTCCCGGTGCAGGTGACATCACGTAACGATCTCGCCCTGTTCGGCGGCGCCGGCGCCACGGTTTCGGGTGCCGGGAGCTTCGGGCTGGCGGCCTCGGTCGCGCTGAACGGCACCCGCCGCTCGACAACCTCCGAACTGACCCTGCGCGCGCTCGATATCGACGAGGGCATCGTGCTCGTGAATGCGCTCGACCGCAGTGAGGTGCGGCTTCTGGCGGCTGGCCGTGCGGGCGCGGGGGTGGATTTCTCGGTCGCGGGCAGCGCCGCGCTAGATTACGCGCGCACCGACGTTGCGGCGACCGTGGACGTGGGGGCGCTGACCTGGGACGACGAGGCCGAGCGTGGTCTGGAGGTTTTCGCGGGCAATCGTTCGACGTCGGTGACCCTGGCGGGCGCCGTGCGTCCCGCGTCGGAGACCGATGAAGACGAGGAAAGCGAAGACGAAAGCGGCGGCATTGGTATCGGCGTGGCCTTCGCCGGCCAGTTCGCACCGGAAACCGTCACCGCGACACTCTCGGGCAGCGTCTCCACCCCCGGCGCGGTGAGCGTGAGGGCGGAGAGAACGGGCCGGGTGGATGCGCTGGCCTCCTCCTCCGGCGTTGCCGGCTCGTTCTCGCTCGCGGCGGCCGCGGCGGTGGCCGCGGTCGATCGCGAGGTTTCCGCGCGGGTTGACAATGCGTCGGTGTTCGCGGGCGCGTCCGTCACCCTCGAAGCCATCGACGAAACCCCGACCCGCCTGCGCGTCGGCTCCGAGAGCGAGTCGGACGGGATCAGCGCGGGGGCCGCCGGGGTCATCGCCGTCGAGGATCGGCGCACCCGCGCGGTGATCGACGGCAGCAGCGTTTATGGCCACGGCGCGTCCGCGCCCGACGTAATCGTCAGGGCGCGTCAGGCGTCGGATGTCGATGCCGTGCAGACCGGCGCGGGCGAGAGCGAGGATGGGTTCTCGGCGACCATCGGACTTGGCGTGCTGTTCAGCGACCGCACCACCCGCGCGGAGATCATTGAGAGCCATGTCGCCGATGGCGATGTGAGCATCGAGGCGGCGCAGGCGGGCAATCTGCATAACCGCCAGGGCGTGGTCAACGCGCCGAATATCGGCGGTTCGCTGGGTGTGATCGTGACCCGGCTGACGTCGGATGTCGCGGCGCGGTCCGAAAACAGCGTTCTGGCGGCCAACGTTGGCGCGGTGTCTATCTCGGCGACCGAGCAGTCTTCGCTCCTGTCGCGCGCGGCCAAGACCGGGAAGGGCGGATCGTCGATTGACGTCATGGTGGCGACCGCCACCCTGCGCGGCACCCTTGCGGCCGAAGCGGTGGGCGGGACCATCGCGAGCGGGAACCTTGCCATCCGGGCCGAGGAAAACAGCCGCCTCGCCGCAGCCGCGATCGCCCGCGCCTCGACCGATGGCGTCGGTGGCACCGGCGGCGTGGGCTATGCGGCCAACCGGCTCGACGTGACCGCTCGCCTGGCAGCCGGCGCAGACGCGCTGGCGGGCGGCGCCACCGTGCAGGCGCTGGCGACCAGCGCGATGAGCGGCACGGTCGTGGGCGTCAACATGGGCGGCGGCACCTTCGCCGGCAGCATCCAGGTGGCATGGCTCACCGCCAACCGC
The DNA here is from genome assembly GCF_014640115.1 of Sinisalibacter lacisalsi. Classification (GTDB taxonomy): domain Bacteria; phylum Pseudomonadota; class Alphaproteobacteria; order Rhodobacterales; family Rhodobacteraceae; genus Sinisalibacter; species Sinisalibacter lacisalsi. The sequence continues at coordinate 126,006 of NZ_BMGI01000003.1, forward strand.
TACGTGCGGGCGCTGGCCGAACTTGAGGATGTACAGCTTGTCGGTGATCTCACGGTCGAAGCCCGGCGCGAAGACAAGCAGGTCGGCATCGGGGCGACTGCGCAGGAAGCGGGGGCGTCGGTGGGGATCGCCGGGAACATCCTGCAGACCGGCGGGCGCACGCTTGCCGAGGCGCGGATTGCCGGTGACGTCGATATCGCCGGTGACCTCGAGGTTGCCGCGCATGACGCCTCGAAGGCGGTGAACGTCGCGGTCGGGACCGCCTCCGGGTCGGGCGGGTTCAGCGCCGTCGGGTCGCTGGCCTATGTGCAGATGGGCCGGTTGCCCGCCGGGGCGCAGCCCGCGGCCGTCAACGCGCGCAGCGCCGATCACGAGACGGCCATCGAGGGCGTGCGCGATGATCTCGGCGACGAGATGGCCGGGGTTGCCGGCCTGGAGGCCAGCGAATTGCGCCGCCGCTTCGATCTTGCCATCGAGGCGCGGGTCGCCATCGAGGATGCGAGCGCGCTCACGGTGGGTGGCGCAACCGGGATCCTTGCCACCGACGCGCGCCGCGTGGCGGCCATCGCCGGCCAGCTTCAGGTCAATTTCTCTACCGGTGGCGTTGTCGAGAAGGCACTCGACGTTGTGTCGATCGACGAAAACGGGGTTTCGGTCTCGATCAGGGATGTCGCCAGCGCGGCGATGACGGAACTGGTGTCGATCTATCTCGGCTCCGGCGGTGGCGGCGACGACGAAAACGATGCCGGCATTTCGGAAGCGGGCGCCGAGGCGGCTGCGCGCGAAGGGGAAGCGCCGGCGCCCGACGGTGGCCCGGATATTGGTGACGACAACGGCGGCGATGGCGATGGCGGCAGCGGCGGCGTCTCGGTCGGCGCCTCGATGGGCTGGGCCCGGCTTGGCGGCCTCGTCGCCGCCGATCTCGTGCTCGGCGCGGGTGCCGGGGCGGCACTGGGCGATCTGACCATCGACGCCTCCTCCGAGGCCCGCGCGGCGGGCGTCTCGGTCGGGGCGATGGCGGGCGGCACCAACCTTGGCGCCGGCGCCGGGATCAGCCGGCATGATCAGCTGGTGCGCGCCGGAATGACCGGCGTCGGTAACAGCATCGCCGCCGGCCGGGTTGCGATGGACGCGGCGAGCGATGGCCGCTCATGGGCGATCGCCGGGCAGCTTGCCGTTGGCGACAGCGGCGCGCAGGTGGGCGGAACGCTCGCCGTGTCTGACATTGACGCCCAGACCCTGACCCGGATCAGCGGCGTGACGCTCGACACCTCTGCCGCCGCCGCCAACCATATCGAGTTGCACAGTTCCGACACGTCCTCCTCGCTCGCGATGGCGCTGACGGGCGGTGTGTCGGCCGGCGGCAGCGCGGTGTCGCTCTCCGTCGGCGTCAATACCGCCAACAGCCTCACCCGGGCGATCGTGGAGAACGCGACGCTGCGCGCGGGCGGCAATGTCATCATCGCGGCAGACCGCGCGCAAAGCCTCAACAGCTTCGTTCTGCAGGTGGCGGTCGGCGGCAGCGGTGCGGGCGTGGGGGCCTCGCTATCCGTGGCCCAGCAGAAGGGCCGCAGCGATGCGCTGGTGCTCGACAGCGAGATCGAGACCGGGCGCAACCTCGTCGTCGCCGGCACTGGCGCGAGCAGCATGGGCTCGGCCGCCGTCGGCGTGGCCGCGGGCGGATCGGCGGGCGTGTCGGGCTCGGTGGCGATATCGCTCAAGGAAGACGCCGTGAATGCGCGGATCGAGGGCAGCGATGTTTCGGCCGGTGACACGGTGCTCGTGCGTGCGCTCAACGGCGGCGAGATGGGCAGCGCGGGTGGCGGCGACGACAGCGTTCTGGGCCAGCTCGGCGCGGGGAACTTCAATATCGCCGTTGGCGGTTCGGCGGGGATCGGCGTGTCGGTCGCCGTAGTCAAAAGTGCCGCGACGATCCGCTCGGAGATCGTCGGCAGCACGCTGCGTGCGCGGCTCTCGGCCCCCTCCGGGATCGGCGCCGGGGTCGACACGATCCGGCGATCGGCGTCGAGCGACGACTGGTTCACGCGCGGCAGCGCCAACCGGCAGGGCGTGATCGTCGAGGCCGACAACGAAACCCGCCTGCGCGCGGCGAATGTCACGCTTTCGGCGGCGGGCACGGTGGCGGTTTCCGCGCTCGTGCCGGTGATCCTGCAACGCGATGACGTTGCGGCCCGGATCGAGGATAGCAACGTCGAAGCCGGGGACGCGGATGCAACCGTTCAGGCGTTCAATGCCAGCGGTATCCGCACGGTCTCGGTCGTGGGGGCGTTCTCCGGCGGCGCGGGCGTTGGTGCGCTGGTCGAGGTTGCCTCGCTGAAGAAGAAGACCCGGGCCGAGATCGTCGACAGCGATGTGAAGGCCGGGGGCGATGTGGATGTCGTTGCCGCTTCCCCGGAACGGCTCAACAAGTATTCCCTCGCGGCGGGCGGCGGTGGGTTCGCCGGCGTTGCCGGCCTGGTGGAAACGCTCGTCACCGAGAACGAAACGCTCGCGCTGGTGGATCGCAGCCGGATCATCGCCGGGCGCGATATCGGCGTCGAAACTGCCGCGCCGCGCCAGATCAACCACACCGGGGCGACGGTGGCGGTGGGCGGCGTGGCCGGGATCGCGGGCACGGTGATGGTGATCAACGCGCGTGACACCGGGTTTGCCGGCACCACCGACGATTTCAGCGCCGGGGGGGCCAGCACGCTTCTGGCCGGGCGCGACCTGACGGTGCGCGCCTCGTCGACGCTGAGCGTGGGCACGACGCTTGCCAGCGGTTCCGGCGCCGGCGCGGTGGCGATCGGCGGGCAGGTGCTGGTCACCTCCTTCTCGCAAAGCGTGATCGCCCAGATCGGCGACGGCACGGTGCTTAACGAGGACGGCGCGGGCCTGCCGCGCGACGTGACGATCGAAGCCCTGCAGGCGTTCGATCAGACGATCACCCTCGGCAGCGTCGTGGCCGGTGGCGCGGCGGCGATCGGCGGCAGCGTCGGCGTGACCAACATGCGCAATACGGTCTCCGCGCGGCTGGGCCGTGGCATCGACCTTTCGCTGACGCGCGATTTCACCATCCTTGCGGAAGGGGTGCGCGATCTTGATGCGACAGCGGTTGCCGGCGCCGCAGCGGGCGCCTTCGCGATGCAGGGCTCTGTGCTGGTCGCCACCTTCGCCGGATCGACGGCGGACCCGGATTCCGACGGCTACATGGATCGCGTTGGCGATGATATGAGGGGCGATCCCTTCACCGCCCGGGTCGATGACGACACCGACTATGACGGCAGCGGGCGCATGGATCTTGGCGACAGCCAGCTTGGCGGGATCTTTGCCGAGGCGCGGGGCGATCGCCAGTCGGTCGATTTCGAGGCGCTGCGCCGGACCGCGCAGTCGGACGTGATCGAAACCCGTATTGGCGTCGGCACCCGGATCGCTGCCGGTGGTATGGTCGATATCGGCGCGCGGGAAGGCGGTGACGTGCGGATGCTCACCGGCGCGGTCGCGGTCGCGGCGGTGGGGGTTTCGGCCGGGGTCTCGGTGCTGCGGCGCTACTCGAACGTGCAGGTCAACATCGACGGCAACGTGGCGATCAATGGTCAGACGGTGTTCATCGGGGCCAGGGCCGAGACCGACGATGGCAACGTGAACGCCGTTGCCGGTGGCGCCGCCCTGCTCGGCTCCGGCAGTGCCGCCGTTGCCAGAACGCAGGTGGAGCGCCGGGTGCAGACGCGGCTGTTCGACGGTGTCGCGATCAGTTCCGGCCTCGGGCTGACGTCGATCACCGCCAGCGAGGTGGGGGCCTCGACCGCGCGGACGATCACGGCGAACGTGGGGGCGGTTGCGATCGGCCTGGCGACGGCCAACAGCAGCCGCAGTTCGACGGTGACGCTCGATCTCGGCAACGTCTCGGTCAGTGGTGGCAGCCTCAACCTCAGGGCGTTCCGGAGCGGCGACACCAGCACCAGCGCCATCGCCGCGAGCGGCGGCATCGCAAGCGGATCGGGCAGCCTGAGCCTTGCGCGGGATCTGTCGGAGGTCACCGTCACGATGGACGGGGCCGATCTGACCGGCCTCGACGAGATCAACATCGGGGCCATGAATACCGGCACGACCGAGGCCGGCGCCTTCGGGGTGAACGTCGGCGCGGCAACCGCCGGTTTGTCGAGCGCCACCGCCGAACGCGAGGCGGTGAGCCGGATCGCCGGGCGCGCCGAGCTGCGCGGCGGCTCTGCCAGCGTGATCAGTTCCGACGCGGGCGGGCTCATTCCCGGCAACGCCGCGCTGGTCAAGGCAACGGGCGAGGGGTCGAACGGCGGCGCTCTGTTCGGCGCGGGCGCCGTGTTCACCAAGGTGAAGAACACCGCCACCAGCGAGGTCGATCTGCGCCTTGGTGCGGTCAACCTCGATGGCGATCTTTTGGCGGACGCGCGCAGCAACACCCGGCTGGAGGCCTTCGGCAACGGCAACACCGCCTCGCTTGGCCTGGCGCTCGGCTACGTGAAAACGCAGGCCGACAACCGGTTGACCAATCACACCCACCTGCGCCTCGATACTGGCATGACGGTCGGCGGCCGGGCCGACATTCTCGCCACCAGCCGGGGCGACACGAAATCCGCCGCGATCTCGGGCATCGGCGGCGGCGTGACGGTTCAGGCCTCGGAATCGACCCTGCACCTGCGGCCCGACAGCGAGGTTTCGGTGCAAGGCGGGGCCATAAGCGCGCTCGGCGGCGTTCGGATCGCCACCGACCGCGCGCTTGGCTACCAGAACCTTGGCGATGCGCGTGCGGCCAGCCTCGCGAACTACTCCGGCGTGCGGCTCGACACCGAGATCGACGCCCGCCTCCATACCGCTCTGAATGCCGATATCACCGCGCCCTCCATCGAGGTGCTCGGCCTTCAGTCGATCGTGCCGGTGAGCGGCGATTTCAACGCGCGCGCGAAGGTCGGCAGCGTTGTGTCAGGCAGTTCCATCGAAACCGATTTTTTCATGCGGTTGGATGCAAGGGTGGAAGTGGCGCCGAACGTCGCATTGCGGCAACTGACCGGGCGCTACCTGGGCGGCTCCGGCGTGCGCGTCGGCCTGTTGCAGAACCTCGTCCTGCAGGATCGTGCCACGCAACTCAACCGGGGAGTCTACAACCGCCCGGGCGCCGATCTGGGTGGGACGCTGGAGCTTGCGCAATCGGCGGTGCGGCTCGATTCGGTGCTGGTCGAGGCCGAGGACGATATCGTCGTCTTCAACAGGGCCGACATGACGGCGACGACGGAAGCGGTGGTGTCGAACACCTCGACCGCGGGCAACGTCAACGCGCTGACCTATACCCGCCTGACCGGCGAACAGGCGACCTCGATCCTCGGCAATACCCGGCTGACCTCGACCCGAGGCAACGTGCGGCTCTGGACCGGGCGCGACGAGACGCGTCGGCAGATCGTGCAGCTCAACGCCGAATCGCGGTTGATCCGCAAGTCTGGCCTTGTCGCATTCCGGGACACGCAGGCGCTCGTGCGGTCCGAGTTTGATGCCTCCATGACCGTCGACAGTGGTGTGCGGGCGATCGCGGGGCGCGATGTGAGCCTCTCAGGCGACCGGGGATTGACCAATTTCAACGGGTTCTGGCAGCAGCTCAAGGCCAAGGGCTCCCCTGACGGCGATGCGCTGTTCGAGGATGTCACCATCGTTGAAAGCGGCGGCGGTGCGCTCGATTTAGGACGCGGGCGGATGCACATGGACGGGCGCGCGACGGCGGGGGCCTTCGGCAGCGTCGTGGTCACCGTGGCCGGCGATGGCAGCGTGCAGGCCGAGGGCGACGTGGAAGAGCCTTCGGTGCGGATCGTCGAGAACCAGCTTCGCAACGCCGCGCTGGTGAGTTTCATCGCGCAGCAGAAAGCGGCGCTGGCGCAGCTGAAGAAGTTCGGGGACTGGCAGGATCAGGCGCAGATCACGCGGCTGGAAGCCGAAGTGGCCAGCCTCGAGGCCCGGCTGGAGCGGCTCGGTGGCGCGGATGCGCGCGGCGACGTGGTCGTGGTCGACCCGCTGTTCGCGCAGGGTGGCAACATCGACATGCGCACCGACACGATCACCGGCAATGGCGTGATCCGCGCGAAGGGCGATGCCGAGATCCGGGTGACGAACGAAAGCGCGATGACGATGGAGGTGCGCGGGGGGCAGATCCCGTTCCGCGATGTCGGGCGCATTTCGATGAACGGGATTGACGTTGCCGATACGCAGGCCTTGCGCGCGGCGACGAAGGACTCGACCGCGACCATCCTGCTCGAAAGCACGCTGGCGGCAGGAACCGAGCCGATGATCCGCCTGCGCGGCACCCACGTGGCGCTCGACGGCCCGCCCGCCGACCTGGTGGTGTCGGGCGATATCGAGAACCTCGCGGGCACGATCGAGGTCACCAGCCTCGACGGCTCGGTGCTGGTGCTTGGGGCCGAGATCGCGGGCAAGTCTGTTCTTGTCAATTCGGGCGGCGATTTCTTCCTGTCCGGCGCCGCCGAGGTGACAAGCCCGGCGCGCAACCCCGAAGGCGTCTACCGCTCGTTCTTCGAGACCTACGAGAACATGGGGCCGATTCAATACCAGAACTACCGCGCCGGACTGCTGCCCGCAGGGCTGGAGCCGTTCTCGGTCGATCGCAGCGCGCAGGGCCGAATCCGGGCGCTGGGCGGGGTTCACATCTTCGCCGACGTGCTCAACATCGACGGCACGATCCAGTCGGGCGAAACCGACTGGCGGCTCGATGTCGCCGCCAGTTTCGCCGACCGGCTGCGGCTGCTGACCGAGGCCGAGATCGGCGGGCGTGACCGCATCCTCGTCTACGACGCCTTCAACACTGGCGACCAGCTGGGCAAGGAACTTTCGCCCGAGCTCGTGGTGCTGCCGGGGCTTGGCTCGGCCTACCGCCCCTACGTCACCGGCAACGCCTCGGTCTGGTTCAACGTCGAGGACGGCACGCTCGAAGTGGAGCCGATGCTGACCAAGGGCGGCTATATCGAACTGGTGGGCCGGATGGCGTCGACCGGAGGGCACGCCGGGCCGGAAGGCCGCGCGCAACTGATCGCCGCGAACGGCTATGGCCACATCACCGTCGACAATCACTCCGACATGCCGATCGTGTTCAACGGCCTGTCCACCAGCGCCGAGCCGATCACCGGCGAGATCCGCATCACCGATCTGAACGACGTGTCGCTCCAGACCGCGCTCGTCAACGGCTTCATCCTCGAAGCCCTGGGAGACCGCTACCCCACGACGGTTTACCGCAAGAGCGGCAATTTCGTCGAAGTCACCCGCGAGGTGCTGGATTACGAACTCAACCTCCAGCCTCAGGGCACGGTTGTTCCCAGCGCCAGTTTCTTCGTGGAAGAAGAGGTTTCGCTGGTCGCGCCCGATGCCGCCCGGTTCGACCCCGCCTCGCAGATGGCGTTCGAGATCCTGCGGGCGAAGATCGGCAGCAGCGATGAGGCGCAATTCGATCTCATCACGCCGCTCTCTTTCTCGCAGGCCGGGCTGGACGCCGATACGCCCTATCTCTACCGCCGCGAGTTCGTCACCGATGACGACACCGGCGTAACCTGGCGGGTGCATTCGCATCGCCTCGCCGCCAACCGGCCGATCGACATCCGCTTCGCCGGGCAGAACAACGGTGCGATCGAGATCACCTCGGTCGGCGATGTGCGCCTCGCGGCCGGTGTCTACAATCGCAGCGGCGCCACCTCGATCACCTCGCTTGGCGCTCTGGGCGGCGGCACCGCCGGCAACGCGCCGCTGGGCGGAAACCTCGTCACGCTGGGCGACGGCGTGCAGATCGTGGCCGCCGATCTCACCCTTCGGGCCGAGGCGGGCGATATTCTGGGAGCGAGCTACAACAGCTTCTCGCGCACCGTGGGGGCCACGAACTGGGGGCAGTTGATCCGGACCGGCGATACCACCCGCGAAACCACGGGCGTGGCGCTGATCGACCTTGCCGATGGTGCCATCCTCAGCGCCGAGGCGACGGGCGACATCTTCCTGCGCGAAGTGACGGGCGACATGGTTCTGGGCTCGGTTGCGGGCGCGCGGGTATCGCTCGAAGCGCCCGGCGCGATCCTGTCGGGCGGGGCCGGCGTCAACCTCGCCGGCGACCGGGTGGAACTGACGGCGCAGCACGGTGGCATCGGCACGTCGGTGCGCCCGCTGGCGGTGTCGAGCGCGTGGCTCGATGCCCGGGCCGGGCAGGATATTCACCTCACCGTCCCCACCGGCAACCTCGGGATCGGCCAGATCGCCGCGCCGGGGCGCGACGTTCACATCAGCGTGGCGCAGGGGTCGATCTTTGACGCGAACCCCGACGACGGGCTCGATCTGCGGGCCGAAGCGGGGCTGGTGGACGTGCTGTGGAACGAGCTTGGCCTGTTCGACAACGGCTCCGATGGAGCAGAGGCGCGGATCGCGGGCCTCGCGCAGAGCGAGGCGGCGGCAGACCGGACCGATTATTTCTTCTACTGGGGCCTTCGCGCCATCGACAAGGGCCGCGACGAGACCGGCGCATGGATCTATGACGACCTGGGATACGATCCCGGCTTCGCCTTCTCCTATCAGCCGGAATTGCGTGCGGCCCTGCTTGGCGAGGGTTTCAGCGAGGCCGAAATTGCCGACCGGGAAACCGAACGCACCGAGGCCTACCACCGGATCCACGCGCTCTACGGCGACGAGCCCTATGATCCCGACCGTGATTTGGCCCCCGAGGGCGATCGTTTGGCGGCGCTCACCGAGGATCTCTTCCTGCTGGAAACCCAGCTTCAAAGGCTGGTGCGGCGCAACCTTGTCGAGCCGCTGACGGATGGCGAGATCCGTCCGGAAGCCGCCAATATCGTCGCGCGCGACCTGTATCTGGACGCCGCCTTCGATATCGGGCGCGCGTTCGAACCGGTCAATCTCGCACCCGGCGACGAAACCCCCGATGGCGCGCTGGCCGCGCTTTGGCAGGCCGAACGCACCCACATCACCGAGGAGGCCGATGGCTCGATCACCCTGCGCGGGTTCGATGACCTCGATGTCGATCTGAGTGGCGATCTCGTCGCGGGGGCGGCGCAGCGGGTGATCGTCGGCACCGATGGCGATCTTCGGGTCGCCCTCGTCGAGGGCGGAGCCGAGGTCCGGCTCTCGGCCGGGGCCAGCATCATCGACGCCGCGCCGGGCCGCGAGATTGCAAGGATCAGCGGCAACGAGATCCTGCTCGAAGCGCGCGCCGGCGGTATCGGCGGGGCGTCGGCCCCGCTTTCCGTCGCCACGACGGGCGCGGGCGCGGCGCTTGGCGGGTCGGCGCCGGAGGGGATCTGGCTCACCGGACCGGGCGATCTCACTCTCGGCGCGTTGCAAACGCCGGGCCCGCTCTTGATCACCCTGCCGAAAGGGGCGCTGCGCGCGCGCGCCGGACTTGATCGGCCGCACCTCACCGGCGGCGAGGTGACGCTCTCCGCCCTGACCGGCATCGGACTTGGTGGCACCGGGCTTGTGGCCCCGATGATCGCGCCGGATAGCGGCGCCAACCTGACGGTGTCGCTCGATACCGAAGGGGATATCGCCTTCGACATCGCCGACGGGGCCAGCATCGTCGCAACCGGGCTGGCAGCGCCGATGGGCAATGTGACGGTTGGCGGACCGGGCACCTTCACCTTCATCGAAGACATGCTGGCGCGTGGAAATATCATCCTGCGCCCCGGCGCGCTCAACCTTGGCGAATACGTGCTGGAAACGGTCAGCGGCGAGCTCGAGCTGGATCTCCCCGGCGCGTTCGTCCTCGGTGAGAGGGCGCGACTCGCGACCAACGGCGGCGATCTGAGCCTTTCGCTTGGTGGTGATTTCACGCTGCTCGGCCAGATCGACGCGGGCACGGGCGTGATTGAATTCGAGATCGGCGGCGCGGTGACGGGCGCCGGTGTGTTGCCGCAGATCACGGCCGAAAAGCTTGTCCTGAACGCCGGTGGCGAGGTGTCTGGCAGCGTTGGGCGCGGCCTTCGCACGGCGGTTGGCTCGGTTGAGGCCCGTGTCGAGAGGGGCGCGTTCGCGCTGGTCAACGAAGGCGCCCTCAGCCTTGGGGCGCTGGTTCTGAACGAGGGCCGGAGCGCGCAGGTGATCAGCACCGGCGCCATGACGCTTGACGGGTCGGTCACCCTCGATCACCCGGAAACAACGCTGCTCGTGCTCGCGAGCGGTGGAACCATCGCCGGGCGGGCGTTGCTGCGCGCCGACCGGGCGGTGCTCTACGCCGAGGGCGCAATCGGGGCCGACGGCGCCCCGCTCGAGCTTGACCTTTCCGAGGTGCAGGCAATGGACATCGCGGCGCGCGATGGCGCCCTGGTGATCGACGTGCTGCGCGGCGAGCCGGCGTTTGGCCTTGTCACCGCCGCGGCGGGCTCGGTGGGCATGACCGCGCCCGGCGAGATCGTCATGGATACGGTCGGCAGCATCGAGGAGCCGCTTCTGGATGCGGTCGGCGGGGCGACCCTTGGCCAATGGGGCGATGAACCCGCCGATATCGCCGGGGTGATCGGCTTCGCCGGGCTGGTCGAGGCCGGGTTCTTCCAGGAAACCGATGTGCCCGGCCCATCCGACGACAAGGGTCCGGGCGACGGTGACACGGGAGATGACGGTGGTGATGCCGGCGGCGGCTCGGACGGCGGCGATGACGGCAGCGGCGGCGATGACGGTGGAACCGGCGGTGACGATGGCGGCGGCGGCAATACCGGTGATGGTGACGACGGCGGCTCGGATGATGCGGATGACGGTGAAACCGGTGACGGCGGCACGCGGCCCGACGAGTCCGGGCCGGGCAGGGGCGGGCCGGACAACGCGTGGAACTCGCGCGATCAGAAAGGGCCGCCGACCGACCTGCGCGGCAGTCTCGGCACCTTGTTTGACCGGATCTTCGGCGGCAGGTTCGACGAGTTCCGGCGCGGCATCGGCCTTGGATCGGGGCGCGACGGGGCGCGGGAGCGCGAAGATGAGCGTGAACGCCAAGAGCGGGGGTAATCGCGTGACACCCCGGCTCGCGTATGCCCTCGCCCTCACGGCTCTCCTGCCTTGGGCCGCACCTGCCTTGGCCACGCAAGACGTCCTGCGCCAGTTCCAGGATTGGAGCCTGCACGCCACCGGCGGCGGATGCCGGATGGTCTCGACGGTGGTCAGCCGCACCTCGGGGGCGGTCCTGCTGGAAGCGTCGTTCCAGCGGGATACGCCCGTCCGCGACGCTGGTGCGCTGCTGGTCGCACTTCAGGTGCCGCTCGGCGTGCACCTGCCCGCTGGTATCGCCTTGCGCCATCCCGACGATGGCAAGACCGCGATCGGGCTCGAATGGATCAGCTGTGGCGCGAAGATGTGCACCGCCGTCGGGCGGCTGAGCGGGGAAGCCGTGGCGCGGCTGCGCCGGGCGCGCTCGGTTTTCGTCGGATTCCAGCCGATGGCCGGCGCGCGCCCGGTGAATATCGAGCTTTCGTTGATGGGTTTCACCGCCGCGTCGCGGGCCATGGCCGATTGTTCCTGAGCGCCCGGCGCCGCCGCGCGTTCAGTAGTCCTTCTCGAAGAACACCCCGAGCGCCGATCCGCCGCTGCCCGAAACCCGCCCTCGCGCGGTGATGTTGGGGGTGATCGTGAGGTTCAGGTTGATCTCGGCGTTGCCGTCCTGGCCCACCGTCACGTCGGTGTAGATGTTCTCGGTGATGTAGGTGCCCGCCCGCACCGCGGTGTTGCCCTCGGCGTCGGTGGTCACGTCGAGGTCATCGAGGCCGAAGCCCTGCCGCAGCCGGTCGACGGTGCCCGCGCCGCCCTGCCCGGCGAGCCTTGCCACGGCGCTGGCGAGCTTGAGCGCCTGGAACGGCGAAATCTGCTCGATCCCGCGCCCGAAAACGAGGCGGGCGAGGATCTCGTCTTCCGGCAGGTCGGGCGAGGAGGTGAAGCGCACATCCGGGTTCGAGGCCGGGCCTTCGAGCACGATCCGCACCAGCGCGCCGCTGGCCTCGGTTTCGGCAACGATCCGCAGGTAGGGGTCGAGGCTGCCCGCCAGCGTCACGGTGCCCTCGGTGAGCGCCAGCCGGTTTCCGAGAAGGTCGAGGCGTCCGCGGATGAGTTGAAAGCCGCCCTGGGCGATGACGTTGGCCGTGGTGCCGCCGATCCGCACCGAGCCGCCGAACTCGGCATCGAGGCCGCGGCCGCGCAGGAAGATCTGCGCCGGGGCGTCGATGGTCAAATCGAGGCCGAATGGCGCGGCCGTGCCCCCGCTGCCCTCGGCCAGAACACCGGCGCGGCGGCGGGTCGCGCGCACCGCCGCGGGTTCGCCGACGTGCTGAAGATCGGGCAGCGCGCCGTTCACGCCGAAGCCGCTTTCCGGCACGCGCAATTCGACCGCGCCGAAGGCAAGCCGCCCGGCGATCTGGCCGCCCCCGGTCAACGGCCCGGTCACCGCCACATCGCCGCTCACGTTGGTGTCGAACAGCGTCGGATCGGTCAGCCCCAGCCCGGCGAGCCGCAGCGTGAGATCGGCCGGGAAAGGGGCCGTGAGCGTGACAGGGCCGGAGACGGTGATCCGCCCGCCGGAGGAAGACGCCGCGTCGAGATCGAGCGTGGCGCGGCCGTTCGCGAGCCGGGCGGTGCCGTTGATCGGATCGAGCGACATGCGCAGGGTCGGGAGCGAAAGCCGGGCCTCCGCAGTCGAAACCTGCCCGGAGAGCGCGGCGAGGCTGTAGCCACCGTTGAGCCCGAGGTCGAAGCTGGCCATGCCGTTGATCTGTCGCGGTGCGATCATCGCGTTGGCGAGAGCGAGCGGCGCGCGCCCGGTCAAACCGAGCGCCGGATCGGTCCCGTCGGCCCCGAGGCTGCCGCGAACGGCAAGCACGGTGCCGCCCGGCCCGGAGCCGTCGCCGGTCACCTGCCAACGCCCGTCGGTCAGCACCGCTTCGCCCCTGGCATCGGCCGGGCCGGAAAGCCCGCCCACCAGCCGCCCGAGATCGCGCAGCCGGGCGGTGAGGGTGACCTGCGGCGCGCCGCCCTCGTCGCGCCCCGTTGCCGCGATGGTCAGCTCGCTGGTGGCAAGGTCCAGCTTTTCGAGCACGGCGATCCCTTCTTCCCGCCGGATCGAAAAAGCGAGATCGCTGCTTCCGGCGATCAGGTCGTCGAGCGTGGCGATCCCGAGCGCGAGGTCGCGCCCCACCGCCGTGCCGGACAGGTCGAAATCCCCGCTTTGCGGCGCAAATCCGCCCTCGGTCTCGAGCGTCAGGCCGCCGCTCAGGCTCTGACCGGCAAGCCCGGAATAGGGCCGGAGGTTCCCGATTTCCGCGCTCAAGCTTGCGTTCACGGTCTCGAGCCCGGCGCGGGCGTTGCGCAGAATGCCCGAGGCGCTGGCGCGCGCGTCGCCCGGCGCGGTGGCGTCGAGTTCAAAGGCCCAGCTCGGCCCGGATTGCTGCGCCGTGGCGTTGAGCACCACGCGGCCGTCGAGCCCTTCGGCAAGCCGGGTCGCGTCGGCGATCTCCAACCGGGCCGCCACGCGGCTCGCCTCGGTCTTGAGCGTTGCGTCGCCTTCGGCGCGGGCATGGTCGGAGACGATGGTGAACCGTTCGATCCGGGTGCCATCGGCATCGCGCACGGTGTCAATCTCCAGCCTGCTCGGCCCGGCAAACACCCGATCGAGACGGGGCTCGCCGACCCCGATATCCCGGGCGGTGCCGCGAATGGCCAGATCGAACGGACCGCCGGGCAGGGCCGCGTTGCCGCTGATGTCGAGCCGGGCCTGACCGCTGAGCGCCTGCCCGGTGAGGGCTGCGAAACGAGCGATATCGTTGGCGCGCAGGGTGAGATCACCTTGGGCGAGCAGGTCAAGCCGGGTCGTGTCGATGTCGAGCGAGAGCGCGCCGCTCAGTCCGTAATCCTCGCCTTCGAGCCGGAGCGCGCTGAGCCTCAGGGGCGCACTGCCGCTCTTGAGGAAGCGCGTTTCCCCGATGATCTCTTCCCCGAGCGCCTGAGACACGCCCGCATCGGCCGCATCCAGACCACGGGCGGAGAAATCGACCCTGCCCGAGACGCGTGGCGCGCGATCCGCGCCGCCGGCGAACAGGCTGCCTGTCCCGCGCAACTCGATGGCGGTGGCGGAGATTTCGGGGCGGTCAAGCCCGGTCAGGGTGAGCGCGCCGCGCCAATCATCGCTCTTGCGCGCGTCGAAACTGAAGGCGAGATCCACCTCGGTTGCGCGCGTCGTGGTGTCGAGCGGCAGGCGCACGGGGGTGCCATCCTCGTTTTCGATCCGTCCCTCGAGGTTCAGCTTCAGCGGCCAGCCGCCGGGGCGCAGCACCGCGTCGCCCGAGAGCGACATCGCCCCGGTATCGAGCGCGAAGGCGGCGATCTCGGTCAGGCCGTTGCCCCGCCGCAGCCCGTCGAGCGCGAGGCGCACGTCGGTGCCGAAGAAAGCGCGCGCGTCGGGCTTGAGAAGCACCGAGGGGTCGCCGGAAAGCGCTGCCCGGAAGGCGATGTCGTCGGGCATGGGGCCGGGGCGCAGCGCCACCTCGCCGCCGAGGCGCTCGGAGCCGTCGGTGGCGAGCGCGATGGTGGCGTTGAAGTCGTCGATCGGCCCGGTGCCGCCGATCTCGAGGTCAAGCGGGATGCCGCCCTCCAGCCCGATCAGCCCGGCGGCGATCCCGCCCGGCCCCTCGTTCAGCGACAGGTCGAGCGTGAGGTTGCGGGTTTCGTTGGCATAGGCCCCTTCGAGCCGCAACAGGCCCGATGTCCCGTCGATCCGCTCGATGGTGAACAGCGCCTCGCCGGCGCCGCCTTGGAGCTGCCCGCTGCCTTCGAGCTGCACCACGGCCGGGGTGCCGAGCAGGTCTTCGCCCAGCACCACCCGCGTTGCGGTGACCCGCCCGATCTGGATGCTCACCGGCAGTTCCGGCAGGGCGAAGTCCGAGGCTTCGGCCTGCGGTCCGTCCGATATCGCGGAAGGCTGGCGCAGGATCTCGATCTCGCGCGCGGAGAGCGTTTCGATCTCCAGCCGCCCGGTGAGCAGGGCGGAGCGGGTCCAGTCAAGCACCGCGCCGCGCAGGATGAACCAGACGCCGTCGTCATCGGCGATGGTGATCTCGTCGATCGTCGCCTGCGCGCTCAGTGCCCCGGCAAAGCCGCGCACCTGAACCTCCCGGCCTGCCGCCGACAGGTTGTCTTCGAGCCAGCCTTCGAGAAAGCCCGGCCCGTCGGACACCGTCTCCTGCGCCCGGAGCGGCAGGGCGGTGACGGTCAGGACAACGGCGAGGAGGGCGATGAGGCGTGTCAAAACGATTGTCCGATCCCGACATAGAACTGCACGCCCGCGCCGCCCGGCCCGCTAACGGGGAGCGCCACGTCGAGCCGGACCGGGCCGATCCCGGTGTAATATCGCAGGCCAACGCCGGCCCCGACTTGCCAATTGCTGCTGGCGTCGAAGAACTTGTCGGCCCCGAGGTGGCCGGCATCGACGAAGGCGGCGGCGCCGAAGGTCTCGCTCACCCGGTAGCGAAGTTCGCCCGAGAGGCCGAGGAAGGCGCGGCCGCCGACGATGGTGCCGCCGCCGAGATCGATCCCGAGCGACTGGTAGGGAAAGCCCCGCACCGAGCCGCCGCCGCCGGAGAAGAAGAGATAATCCGGCGGCACCGCGGCGGCGCCGGCACCGACAACCGACCCGACCAGCGCCCGCCCGGCGAAGACGAAGCGATCGTCGTCGCCGAAGCCGCGATAGGCCCGGGCATCGAGCCAGCCGCGCGCGCCCCAGGCACCGCCTTCGAGATCATGGAACGGTTCGACCTCGGCGTTGATAAAGGCACCCCGCGAGGGATCGAGCGCGTCGTTGCGCCCGTCCCACGTCAATTCCGCCGGCAACGAGACCATCGAGAATCGCCGCGTCCCGAGATCGTCGTCGGTTATGGTGTAGCGATAGGCGGCACCGATCTCGCCTTCGAGCCGGTCGGTGAAGTAGCGATGCACGCCGACCGTTCCGCCGCCCTGCAGCAGCCGGTAGGCCGGTTCGTCCTGATAGGCCACGCTGGCGAAAACGAAGGCATCGGTATCGGTGCCGAAGGCGGCGGGCACGTCGAGCCGGGCCGAGAGTGACGCGTCCATGCCGGCGATGGTGCCGTCGATTCCCGACACCTCGGCGTCGACCCGGAAACGCTCCGCGCCGCCGAACAGGTTGCGGTGCAGCCAGAAGCCCGAAAGCGTGGCGCCTTCGAGCGACGAAATCTCGGCCCCGAAGCCGAAGCGGCGCGGTTTCTGGTCGGCCAGCGCGAGGTCGATGTCCATGCTGTCGCCCGGCCCGAGATCATCCGCTTCGCTGAGCGCGACGGACGCGAAGGCGCCGGTGCGGCGCAGCCGGTTCGCCACCCGGTCGAGTGTGTCGGGTGAGAAGGTTTCGCCCGTCGGCAAGCCCGCGATCCGCGCGATCCGCTCGGCGCGCACGGCGGAGGGGTTGGTTTGCCGCAAGGCGCCGAAGCGCACCAATGGCCCGGGCGCGAGGCGGATATCGGCGTCGAGCGTGGCGTTGGGGTGATTGGCGACAAGCCTTTGCCCGGCCACATCGGCCTTGGCGTGGCCCGCGTCGCGCCAATCGGAAACCCCGGCTTCGACAGCCGAGCGAATCGTCGTGCTGCGTGCCGGCGCGCCGCGTTCGAAGCCCGCGACGGGCCGCGACTCGCGCGGCAGGGGGGCGACCCGGGCGGTGTTGAAGCGAAATTGCGGTCCGGGCTCGACCCGGACGGTGACGCGCGAGATCCTGTCGGGCACGGCAAAGGCTGCGATGCCGGCCGCCTCCTTGCCGTCGATCAGGATATTGATCACGCCGCCATAATGCCCGGCAGCATAGAGCGCATCCAACAACCGCCCGTAATCGGCAAGCGCCGCCGACAACACGTCGCGCGGATCGCTCTGCCCATTGGTCTCCAGGCCACCGAGTAGCGATGCGTTGCGCAATGCGCCGGCCAGCGCCTTGTCGCCGCCGCGCAGGTCGAAATCGACGCGATCCAGCGCAAGGCCAAGCCCCGGCGCAATGAGCCCCGCCAGCGCCAGCAGCGCGAGCCTGATGGATTTCCCCCGATGGGCCATGCCCTTACCTCGTGCACGAGCAGCTGTGCGATGCGGCGAACCTATGCGCCATCTCGTGATTCTAACACGCGGTGTCGCAGTTACCAGTGCCGCTGCGGGTTTGGGCGGTCACGCGACAAGCTCCGCCGATGCAGGCCCGGCGTGGGGTTTTGCGCGGTGCCGTGTCGATATCGCGCGGGGCGCTTCAGGATGGCGAAAAATCATTTGTCAAATATGGCTGACATATGTAATTTGAGTGCGAACCTGATGAATATCCCATGGACAGAACGGGAGAAGACGGCCGTGCCCAGCCAAGCCCCCCTCCAGAACGAGAAGACCACCGAGGAAATCGCCCTCGGCGTGCGGCGTCGGGTGTTCGAACACACCATCCGCAACAACGGCGGCTATCTCAGCCAGGCCTGTTCCTCGGCCGAGCAACTCGCCTTTCTCTACAACGAAGCCCTTCACCTCGGGCAGCCGACGATGCCGATGATTCCGCCGCCCTTCGGCGGGGTGCCCTCGGCGGACAATCCCGATTACGTCACCGGCGCGGGCTACAACGGCCCGTTCGAGCCGCAGTATGACCGACTGTTCATCGCGCCCGCGCATTACGCGCTGGTGGCCTATGCCACGTTGATCGAAACCGGCCGCATGGCGCCCGAAGGGCTGGAGATGTTCAACAAGGATGGCTCGTCGGTCGAGATGATCGGCGCCGAGCATTCGCCCGGTATGGAGGTGCACAACGGCACGCTCGGGATCGGCCTGTCTACCGGCGCCGGGCTTGCCTGGGGCCGCAAGCGCAAGGGCGAGCCGGGCGAGGTTTGCGTGTTCATGTCCGACGGCGAGGTGCAGGAGGGCCAGACCTGGGAAGCGGTGCAGGCCGCCGCCCACCACGGTATCGACAATCTCTGGGCGATCATGGACGTGAACCGCCAGCAATGCGACGGCGCGATGGACGAGGTGATGCAGGTGGGCGACATCCGCCAGAAGTTCATCGACTTCGGCGCGCATTGCGTCGAGATCGACGGGCACGACCTCGAGGCGATGCGGCAGGCCAGGGCCGAGAACCACGAGGGCAAGCCGCTCATAATCCTCGCCTACACCTCGCCCACCAAGGGGATGCCGATCCTCGAGCGGCGCTTCCCGCGCCTGCATTACGTGCGCTTCAAGTCGGAAGACGAACGCGCAGAATACAACCAGGCGATCGCGGCCGACCTCGGCATCGCGCCGGTCGACTACGCGCATTGAGGAGAGAGATCATGGTCGAAATGGTCGCACGCCCCTACGCCGCCGCTTTCGAGGCTTACGCGGTTCAGCACCCCGAGGTCATCGCGCTGTCGGCCGACCTGACCTCTTCGGTCGAGATCGACGGTTTCCGCGATCGCCACCCCGAGCAATTCCTGTCGATGGGGATGGCCGAGCAGAACATGCTGTCCTTCGCCGGCGGCATGGGGCTCGCGGGCTACCGCCCCTTCATTCACACCTTCGGCGTGTTTCTCTACCGCCGCCCCTATGACCAACTCATGGCTTCCATCGCCTATCCGCGCCGCAAGGTGCGGCTGATGGGCTTCCTGCCGGGCATCACCACGCCGGGGGGCATGACCCACCAGGCGATCGAGGATATCTCGGTGATGCGCTCGATCCCCAACATGACAGTGCTCGAAACCGGCGATGCCACCGAGGTTGAGGGCATCGTGGAAGCCGCCGACTCGATCGACGGCCCGGTCTATTGCCGGGTGCTGCGCGGTTCCGTGCCGCGTCTGTTCGACAGCCCGCTCAAGGTGGGCGAGATGCGCGTGCTCGCGGAAGGCACCGACGTTCTGGTGATCACCGCCGGGATCACCACCGAGGAGGCGATCCGGGCGCGCGGGGCGCTCGACAAGGCCGGCGTTTCTGTGCGGCACCTGCACCTGAACACGCTCAAGCCCTTCGATGCCGAGGCCATCGTGGCCCATGCCGCGAGCGTGAAGCACGGCGTGGTGACGCTTGAAAACCACCTCGTCGCCGGCGGGATCGGCTCGATGACGGCCGAGGCGCTGGCCGATGCCGGGCTTGGCAAGAAGCTGATCCGGCTCGGGTTGCAAGACACCTACGCCCACGGCGGCTCGCGCCCCTACCTGATGAATTACTACGGGCTCGACGCCATCGCGCTGGTGCGCGGAATCGAGCGGCTCATGGGGATTGAAACCGGGATCGACGAAGGCGCGCTGGAGGCGGTGCGGGTCGATGCGGTGCACTCCAGCGTCAAGGCCGAGGCGCTCTGATGGCGCGGTTCTCGGTCACCTACCGGGTCTTCGCCGGTGATGCCGCCGAGGCCCGCGCGCGCGCCGAGGCGATCGCGCTGGAGCAAACCGTGGAAGTGCCGCGCGACGTGGTGCCCGAGGGCCTCATCGCCGACGAGATCGTCGGGCAGATCGAGGAGATCGGCACCGAGGGCGAGGGGCGGTTCCGCGCCACCATCTCCTACAGCCCCGAGAGCGCCGGGCACGAGATGACGCAGTTTCTCAACGTCATCTTCGGCAATTCCTCGATCCAGAAGGGCCTCAAGGTGATCGGGATCGACCCGGGCGCCGAGATGCTGGCACGCCACCCCGGGCCGCGCTTCGGGATCGAGGGTATCCGCGCGCTGGTTGGGCGGCCGAAGGGCGGCATGATCGCCCCGGTGCTGAAGCCCCAGGGGCTTGATGCGGATGCGCTGGCGCGGATCGGCTATCTCTGTGCCCGCGCCGGTGCCGACGTGGTGAAGGAAGATCACGGCATCACCGACCAGGCCACCGCGCCGTTCCGCGAGCGGGTGGAAAAAACCGCCGCCGCCGTGGCCCGCGCCAATGCCGAAACCGGGGGGCATTCGCTCTATTTCCCGTCGCTCGCCGGGCAGCCGCAGGAGATCGAGACAAACATCCGTTTCGCAAAGGAAGCCGGCGCCGATGGCCTCCTCATCATGCCCGGCCTGCTGGGCTTCGGCGTGGTCGACCGGATCGCGCGCGACGAGAGCCTTTCGATGCCGATCATGACCCACCCGTCGTTCCTCGGGCCGTTCGTTCTGTCGGATGACACCGGCTTCAGCCACGGGATGATGTTCGGCACGCTCCAGCGCCTCGCGGGGGCCGATATCTCGGTGTTTCCCAACGTCGGGGGGCGGTTCGGTTTCAGCGCCGAAGAATGTGGCGAGATCGCCGACGCCTGCCGCGCGCCGGACGGACCGGGCCGGGCGATGCTGCCGAGCCCCGGCGGCGGCATGAGCGTGGAGCGCGCCGCCGGCATGGCCTCGATGTATGGCGAAGACGTTGTCTACCTGCTCGGCGGCAGCCTGTTGCGGCTGGGCGAAGATATCGGCGAGGGCATCAACGCCATGCGCGCCGCGCTCGATGCGGCGGAAGCCGCCCAAGGCTGAGAGCCAGCCTCGGGCCGAGGGCGGGTTTCACATCCCCACCCGCCCTGCGCAAGGGAGTCAGAAAATGACCCCCTTGCGCAGAATGAAGCAGCCAAAGGCCCGCGTCTCGGTGCAGCGCACCACGCCAAAACCCTCCCGCGCCCGGGCATAGAACGCCTGACGTTCCAGCGAGCCGATCGCGCCGCCTTCGGGCATCTCGCGCGTCATGATCGCGATGGCTTCGGCGTGCACCGGGTCGGGCTTCGCGCCCTCGCCGTCGCGTTCCATCCAGAAGCCGCCTTCCGGCACCAGGTGGTCGAGTGGCAACAGCGCGCAGATCAGCTCGATCGCGTTCGGCGCGGTGAAGCCGGGCAGTTCGACCAACTGGCCTGAAATCGTATCGGCTGCGGTGGCATGGGCGGGGAAGTTGCAGTCGACCACCGCGATCTCGTCGCCATGGCCCATGCGCATCAGCACGTCGAGCAGATCGGCGGTCATGCGCGGGTCTATTCCCTTCAGCATCGTCTGTCCTCCAAATGAAAAGGGGGCCGGTGCACTAGCGCCGGCCCCCTGTCGTTGTCCACTATGCGCGATCAGCGGGCCGGAAGCGGCATCCACTCGGGCACGACCACGTCGGCATGGGCGAAGGCGGGGAGCTTGGCCCCCAGTTCTTCCATGTTGGTGATCTCCAGCTCGTTGAGCATGGACTGGGTGATCAGCGTCGGCGGCACGATCACGCTCGCGCCCGGATCTTCACCGGCCAGCAGCATCGCCAGCGTGCGCACCGAAACCTCGCCCACAACCGCCGGGTTGGTGGCGGCGGTGGCTTTCCACGAGGAGCCCGGCTCGCGCATCATCGCGATATCGGCGGTGGAAACGTCGGCCGAGTAGATCGACACCTGGTCCGACATCCCGGCTTCGTCCACGGCGATCTTCACGCCCTTGGCGAACTCGTCGTAGGGGGCGAACATCACGGTGATGTTGGGGTTGGCCGAAAGCACGGCGCGGGCCTGGTTGGCGACCGAGTTGGCGATTGGGTTGTCGAGGGTGCCGAACATCGCCACCTCATTGATCCCCGGGTTGGCTTCCTTGACGCCCACCCAGGTTTCGTCGCGCCGGTCGAGCGGCGCGATGCCGGGCACGTAGACGTAACCGGCGACGAACTCGTTGCCGTAGCACGTCGGGAACAGGCGCTGCCGACAGGTTATGGCCGCGCGCGCAGCCTCCACATTGCGCAGCGGGTGGCCATAACCGGGTCTCAGGTCTCAACAGTGGTTTTGCTGAACCACACCGCTGAGGAGACCGGCTATGACCGTCCACCATACTACCGCCGCGACCGTTCTGGTCGCCATCGACATTTCCAAGCACCGCCACGAGGTACTGATCGCTGTTCCGGGGAAGAAGCGCCGCCGTCGTTTGACGGTTATGAATACCCTGGAGGACTTCCAGCGCCTCTCCACGGCCCTTGCCAGCTACGACCTGCCGGTTCGGATCGGGTTTGAGGCGACCGGCAATTATCACAGGCCCCTCGCGCATCATCTCGGACAGCTCGGGTTCGAGTTGAAGCTGGTGTCGTCCGTCGGATTGGCCCGGACGCGCGAGGCGCTGCACAACAGCTGGGACAAGAATGACCCGAAGGATGCTCAGGTCATCCTGCACATGCTGGAGATCGGCGCGGTGCAGTTCTTCCATGACCCGCTGGCGTCCGGCACCGCCGACATCCAGGAGCTGTCGAAGACCCACGAGATCGTCTCGCGGTCGAAGACCGAGCTGTGGCACCGCATCCTGACGCATTACCTGCCGCTCTACTTCCCAGAGGCCGAACGGTTTCATCGCAGCTCGCGAACCGACTGGTTCCTGGCGTTCCTTGAGAAGTATCCAACGCCGATGATGATCACGACCATGGGCCGGGACGCCTTCATCGCTGATGCCTGGCAGGTGGTTGGCAAGAAGGTCTCCAAAGAGCGCCTGCTTTCAGATATTTACGCCACTGCCGTCGACTCTGTCGGACTACCGGTGGATCCGGATTCCGACGCTGTCCGCATGTTTCGTCTCGTTCTCGCCGAAGGGCGGAGCCTTGTCCGCCAGCGCAACGAGATTGAGGCCCGGGCGGTCGAGTTGCTCTCCGATCTGCCTGACTACCAGTTGCTGACAACCATTCCCGGCATCGGTCCAATCAACGCCATGACCATCCTGGCCGAAGCAGGCGACCTGCGTCGGTTCCGACATCACCGGCAGTTCCTGAAGTTCTGCGGCATGGACCTTGCCACGGTTCAGTCCGGCATGTTCCGCGGCCAGAGCCGCATCTCGAAGTACGGCAATGCCCGCCTGCGTCGTACGCTCTGGATGGCCGGCCAGACAGCCGTTCTCAAGCGGACCAACAGCTTCCGCGACAAATTCGAACGATACATCTCGAAGGATCGACATAACGCCCATCTGCGCCGCAAGGCTTACACCGCTATCGCGGCAAAGATGGCGCGCACAGTACACGCCGTGGTCAAAAACGGCGAACCCTATCGCCCCTTCTTTGAGGGGGTGAGCCCAGGCGGAAGGACCTCTCTCTGACATGAGCCGTGGAGGCAGGCATCTGACCTCGTAGATAATGTTCGGGCCTTCTGCTTGGGATTTGGGATCTCGTATTAAGGACGGTGAGGGCCGCCGCTGCGCGTACCCTGTGTTTGCTATGGAAGAGATCATTTCTTGACGGCAGAGCCCGTCTGGGCAACCTTATCACGGTATCCGGACAGCCGGATGCCACACGACCTGCTGACCTAAGCAGCCAGATGTTCCCGACATAGGACGTTGTCTTCAAGCGCCGCTTCGAGGGCGAGGCGGGCGAGGTCGCGGTCGGATTGCTCGACCTGCGGGATCGCGTCGTTCTCGACGTCGACGTCGAAGGCGACAACCTTGATGCCGGCATCCACCGCGCGCTGGGCGGCTTCGCGCATCGACTCGGTGAGGCCGTGCTGGATGATGATGCCGTCAACGCCGAGGGCGATGGCCTGGTCGACCATGTCGGCCTGCAGGGCGGCGTCCTGGCGGCTGTCGAACACCCGCAGGTCGACGCCGATGGCCTCGGCCTGCTTTTCCACGCCCGAGAGATAGGCCTGGAAGAAGTCGCCGGTCGAAAGGTAGCGCACGAGCGCGATCTTCACGTCGCCGGGGTTGTCGAAGGGGGCCGGCATATCAGCCGCGAAGCCCGCGGTGGGGATCATCGCGGCTGCCGCGAGCAGGCCGGTAAAGGTACGTCTGGAGATCATGGTTTCCTCCCTATTCTCCGAGTGAAGTGCCGTCAGATGCGTCCCCGGCCAGAGCGGCCGGAAAGCGCGAAGGTGAACATCAGGGCCACGACGAGCACGGCGCCCTTGATGAAATCCTGCGTGTAGTAGGGGGCGTTCAGCATGGTGAGGCCCTGCAGGAGGATGCCAACGAACAGCGCGCCGATAGCGGTGCCGAAGGCGTTGGGTTTCGAAGCGCCGAGCACGGCGAAGCCGATCAGGGCGGCGGCGACCGAGTCGAGCAGAAGGTTGTTGCCCGAGGCCACGTCGCCGCGCCCGAGGCGGGCGGCCAGCAGAACACCGCCAACCGAGGCGAGCGTGCCCGAGATCATGTAGGCGATGATCTTGTAGCGGTTGACGTTGGTGCCCGCGAGGCTGGCGGCCTGCGCGTTGGAGCCGATCGCATACATCAGCCGGCCGTGGCGGGTGAGTTCGAGAAACACCCAGACCAGGATGGCGATGACGATGAGGAAGACCACCGAGAGCGGCACGAGATCGCCGATCCGGTGGCGGCCGAGCATCAGGAAGGCCTGCGAGAACGTGCCGTCCGCGATGGTGCCGTCGGGCAGGGCCATGCCGGTGGAAATCGAGCGGCCCTCGGTGGGGATGCGCTGCGCGCCGATGAGGAGAAACATCATCCCGAGCGTCGCCAGCAGGTCGGGCACGCGCATCTTCACGATCAGCACGCCGTTGAGGAAGCCGACGAAGGCGCCCATCATCAGGCTGAAGGTGACGGCCCAGAAGGCGTTCATCTCCCACACCACCATCACGTAGGACGACAGCATCAGCGCCGAGGTGGCCACCGCGCCGATCGAAAGGTCGAACCCGCCGACCACGAGTGTCGAGGTGACGCCGAGCGCGAGGATGCCGGTGATCGCCACCGATTGCAGGATGAAGACGGCGGAGAACGGGGTGAGGAAGCCCTCGGCGGTGATGCTGAAAAACACGATCAGCCCCGCCATCAGCGCGAGGAAGCCGAACTTGATGGCGAGATCAATGGCGGTGTTGGCTTGTTTCATCTGGTTCACTGTCCTGCTGCCCGTGCCGTTGCCGCGTCGACCACCTCGGCCATGATCGCGGAAACGTCGATATTTTCGTTGCGGTGGTCGCCGACCACGGAATGCTCGCTCATCACCAGGATGCGGTCGGCCACTTCCAGCGCCTCGTCGAGCTCGGCGACGAAAACGATGGTGCCGCGCGATGGTGCGGTTTCGCGGATCTTGCGCCCGATGTCGCGCCGGGCCTGGATGTCGACGCCCTGGAAGGGCTCGTCGAGGATCAGCAGCCGCGAGGCCTCGGCCATCCAGCGTGCCACCATCACCTTTTGCTGGTTGCCGCCCGAAAGCGTCAGGATGCCATCATCCGCGCCCTGGCAGATCACGCCCATGTCGGCGATCATCTTCCGGGCCGTGGCCCGCTCGGAGCGGAACGACAGGAACGAGCCGCGCGAATGGCGCCGGGTGAAGGGCAGGGTGATGTTCTCGGTGATGTCGAAGTCCGTCACCACCGCGTTCACCAGCCGGTCCCTCGGGCACATGAACACCCCGGCCCGGATCGCCTCGCGGGCGTTGGCGGGCAGGTGCGGCCCGCCGTCGAGCCGCATCGTGCCGGCGACCGGCGGCTGCAGCCCGAACAGAACGGAGGCGAAGGTGGATTTGCCGCTGCCGACGAGCCCGGCCACCGCGATGACCTCGTTTTCGTGCGCGGTGATCGAGAACGGCGCGGCGCCTTCGCGCAGCACGAGATCCTTTATTTCCATCACCGGCCTGCCGCGCTCGGGCACCCGGATATCGACCTCGGTCAT
Source organism: Sinisalibacter lacisalsi (assembly GCF_014640115.1). Taxonomy (GTDB): domain Bacteria; phylum Pseudomonadota; class Alphaproteobacteria; order Rhodobacterales; family Rhodobacteraceae; genus Sinisalibacter; species Sinisalibacter lacisalsi. Next base: position 151,537 of record NZ_BMGI01000003.1, read on the forward strand.
CTCGTGGCCGAGCATCGCGCGCACCGCGCCGGAATAGTCGAGCGGCTTTTCGTCGAAGGCGCCGACGATCCGGCCATCGCGCATCGACAGGATGCGATCGGCAAGGCGGCGAATGTCCGACATCCGGTGCGAAATGTAGAGAATCGCAACGCCCCGTTCACGCAGCATCTCGATCAGGTCGAACAGACGGTCGGCCTCGACCGCGGAGAGCGACGAGGTGGGCTCGTCGAGGATGAGCATCTTCGGCGCATGGGCCATCGCGCGCGCGATCGACACCAGCTGGCGGTCTGCAAGCGTGAGGTCGGCGACCGGCCGGGTCACGTCGATCTCGAGCCCGACGGCGGCGGCGATCTCGCGCGCCCGGGCGCGCATCTCGCGCCGCTTGAGGAAGGTGCCCGAGCCGCTCGCCAGCGTGTCGAGCAGGAGGTTGGAGGCCACGTCGAGATCGGGCACCACGCCGTCGTTGATGTTCTGGTGCACCGTCACCACGCCCGCGCGCAGCGCCTCGGATGGCGTGGCCGGGGCGAAGGGCGCGCCGTCGAGCCGCACTTCGCCGCCATCGGCCGAATGCACGCCGCAGAGCACCTTCACCAGCGTCGATTTGCCCGCGCCGTTCGCGCCCATGAGTACGGTCACCTGGCCGGCCGGAATATCGAGATCAATCCCGCGCAGAACCTGGTTCTGGCCGAAAGCCTTTCGCACGTCTGACAGCTGTATTGCCGGTTCGCCCACGTTCATTTCTCCTCCACTGCGGGGCAGGCTATCCCTCGAAACTTCCAAATGTCAATACAATTTGACAAATGGATGAAAAGGCGAAATTCTGTCTCCCGAAGCCGCCCTGAGAGGGCAGAAAATCTGTGGATTGCGAAGGGAGGAGACCAGTGTCTCAACAGGCATACGAGGCGTTGAGCCCGGAAACGCTCGCCGCGCGGATCGGCGCGATCGAGGCGATCCGAAACCGGATTGGAGACCCTGCCGCGTGGACGGTGCGCGAGGTGGGCGATGGCAACCTGAACCTCGTGTTCATCGTCGACGGCCCCGATGGCAGCGTCGTCGTCAAGCAGGCGCTCCCTTACGTGCGCCTCGTCGGTGACAGCTGGCCGCTGCCGCTCAAGCGCGCCTTCTTCGAATACAACGCCCTGATCCGCCAGGCCGAACGCGATCCCGGCTCGGTGCCCGAGGTGTTCCACTTCGACGAGGAGCAGGCGATCGTGGTGATGGAATTCCTCGCCCCCCATGTCATCCTGCGCAAGGTGCTGATCGAGGGTGGCCGGGTCGAGGGGCTGGCGGAGATGCTCGGGCGGTTCTGCGCCCGCACGCTGTTCCGCGGCTCCGACCTCGCCATGCCCACGGCGCGGCGCAAGGCCGACGCGGCGATGTTCCTCGGCAATGTCGAGCTGTGCGACATCACCGAGAACCTCGTGTTCTCCGATCCCTATTTCGAGGCGGAGATGAATCACCACACCCCGGCGCTGGACCCGGTGGTGAAGCTTCTGCGCGAGGATATCGACCTCAAGATCGCGTCGCAGCACATGAAGGCGGCCTTTGCCACCAATGCCGAAACCATGCTGCACGGGGATCTTCACAGCGGATCGGTGATGGTGACCGAAACCGAAACCAAGGTGATTGATCCCGAGTTCGCCACCTACGGGCCGATGGGCTTCGACGTGGGCATGCTGATCGCCAACTTCCTGCACGCCTACTTGTCCCAACCCGGCCATGCCGAAACCCCCGGCGCGCGCGACGCCTACCAGGAGTGGATTCTCGGGGTCGTGGCCGATCTCTGGGCCGCGTTCGAGGATGAGTTCTCGCGGCTGTGGCGCAGCGAGCGCACCGGCATCCTGTATCAGGCCAGCCTGTTCGAGGATCAGGGCCACGCGCGCGGCGCCGAGCAGGCCCGGCTTGAGCGGCTCGCCGCGATCTGGCGCGATACGCTCGGCTTTTGCGGCATCGAGATGCACCGCCGGATCCTGAGCCTCGCGCACAACGCCGATTTCGAGAAGATCGAGGACGAGGCCACCCGCGCCCGCCTCGAAGCCCGCGCCCTGATGATGGGGCGCACCCTCGCCGTGGCCCGGGGCGAAATCACGTCTATGGCGCAGGTGCTCGACCTGGCCCGCGCAACCAACAAGGAGGACTACCTGTGAAGATCAACGGCAAACATTACCGCGCGATCTGGCGCGAGCCCTCCGGCGAGGTGAAGGTGATCGACCAGCGCTGGCTGCCGCACGAGCTGCGCATCGTGACGCTGGCCAACCGCAAGGACTTCGCCGATGCGATCTACGAGATGTGGGTGCGTGGCGCGCCACTGATCGGGGCGACGGCGGCCTACGGCGTGGCGGTGCAGATGGCGGAAGACCCGTCCGACGCGTCACTCGATGAAACCTACGAGGTGCTGCACGCCACCCGTCCCACCGCGATCAACCTCAAGTGGGCGCTCGACGAGATGAACCGGGTTCTGCGCCCGCTCGCGCCCGAAGCCCGCGCCGAAGCGGCCTACAAGCGCGCCGCCGAGATCTGCGACGAAGACGTGGAGATCAACCGCCGGATCGGATTGAACGGGCTCGAGATCATCCGCGAGATTGCGGCGAAGAAGGGCGGCGGCCGGGTCAACGTGCTGACCCATTGCAACGCCGGCTGGCCCGCCACCGTCGACTGGGGCACCGCCACCTCGCCGATCTACCATGCGGTTGAAGAGGGGATCGACGTGCATGTGTTCGTCGACGAAACCCGCCCGCGCAACCAGGGCGCGCAGCTCACCGCCTGGGAGCTCAATTCCCACGGTGTGAGCCACGACCTGATCGTGGATAACGCCGGCGGCCACCTGATGCAGCACGGCGAGATCGACCTCGTGATCGTTGGCACCGACCGCACCACCGCGCGCGGCGACGTCTGCAACAAGATCGGCACCTATCTCAAGGCGCTCGCGGCGAAAGCGAACGGCGTGCCCTTCTACGTTGCGCTGCCCTCGCCGACGATCGACTGGACGGTGCAGGACGGGGTGAAGGAAATCCCGATCGAGGAGCGTGGGCCCGAGGAAGTCACCCATGTTCAGGGCAAGGCAGCCGATGGCGCGATCATCTCGGTGCAGATCTCGCCCGATGGCACCGGCGCGCGCAACCCGGCCTTCGATGTCACCCCGGCCGAGCTTGTCACCGGGTTGATCACCGAGCGCGGCGTGGTGGCGGCCGATGCAGAGGCGCTGGCGGCCGCCTTCCCCGATCTCGCGTCGCGGTAGTCCTCCCCGATCCGCGATGCAGCCGAGAAGGCCCGGGCCAGGCGCCCGGGCCTTTTCCTTTCAATCGACGGCCAGCAGTTTCTCGGCAACGCTCAGGCAGGTGACGAAATGGCTCACGTAGCCGCCGCGAATCGCCGCCAGCGAGGCTTCGGTCTTGTCGGTGCCGGGGGTGACGAGAATGCCCATGTCGAGCCCGACGAGGCTTTCGAGCGGAATGCCGATCATCCGGTCGTCGAGGGGGCCGTGAATCGCGTTGCCCTCGGCGTCGATGAAGCGGCCGCAGATCACGCCCCGCGCGCCATGTTCGAGATGCCAGTCGAGATCGGCCTGGGTGGCGAGGCCGGAGCCCACGATATGGCTGTCGGATTCGACGGTGCCGACCGAGAACAGGAACTTGTTGCAGGTTTCCAGCCGGGCAAGCTGGCTGTGAATGATCGGCTCGGCCCGCAGCGCCTCGGCCAGCCCGGGGTTCGAGAGAATCGCCGGGGCGTGCAGGTTGTAGACCTGTGCGCCAAGGCGCTGGGCAAGGCGGGTTGAGCAGGCCTCGGCGGTGAAGCCGTAGGGCGTGGCCATGGAGCCGACGAGCTGGAGCACGGCAACATCTTCCATCCGTGTTTTCTCGGTGGCTTCGGCCATGTCGTAGATCGTCTTGCCCCAGGCCAGCCCCAGCCGGTCGCCCGGTTCGAGCAAATCGGGCAGCCATGCCGCCGCGCCGCGCACCACGCGATAGAACGTCTCGACCTCGTCGGCATCCTCGTCGGGGATGACGTAAGCGGCGGTCAGCCCGAACTTTTCCACAAGCTCGACGGCGGCGCGGTGGTTGGTGAAGGCGGGCGAGGCGAGCGAGATCCGGATCATCCCCCGCTCGCGCGCTTCCTGAAGGTAGTTCACCACCGTGGCGCGGGAAATGCCGAGCCGGTCGGCGATATCCTTCTGGTTCAGCCCATCCTGATAATAGAGCCAGGCCACCTCGATCACCACGTTTTCACCGCTGATCCGCCCTGTCGTCCTGCGCTTCGGTCCGGCCATGCCTGAGCCTCTTATTTTATCTATGACAATCGTATCTGACTTTTGTATAAAAACCGCGAAAGATCAAGCCGGAGCACGGTGGCGGCACCGTCTCGAAGTTACGCGGGAGTTTCAGATGATCCAGAACAGATGGCAAGACGCCGAGGCAAAACAGATGCAGGACGCGGCGGGCGATGACCCGGCGGCGCGCGAACTGGCGCTGAGGGTCTACACCTCGCGCCTGATCGGGGCCGATCCCGACCTCGTGATGCACGGCGGCGGCAACACCTCGGTGAAGCTCACCGCCCGCGACGTTTACGGCGACGAGGTCGAGGTGATCCACATCAAGGGTTCGGGCTGGGATCTCGAGACCATGGAGGCGCGCGGGATGCCGGCGGTGCGTCTTGCCCCCCTGATGCGGCTTCGCGCGCTGGCGGCGCTGTCGGACGAGGAGATGGTCAACGTCCAGCGCTCCAACCTGATCGACTCGACCGCGCCGAACCCCTCGGTTGAAACCCTGCTGCACGCCTACCTGCCGCACAAATACGTCGATCACACCCACGCCACGGCGATGCTGGCGCTTGCCAACCTGCCCGAGGTCGAGGCCGTCACCCGCGAATTGTTCGGCGACCGGATCGTGCTGGTGCCCTACGTCATGCCCGGCTTCGAACTGGCCAAGCGCGCGGCGGAAACCTTCGACGCGCACCCGCACGCCGAGGGGCTCCTGCTCGTCAACCACGGTCACTTCGCCTGGGGGCCGGACGCGAAAGCCTCCTACGACAAGATCGTGGAGCACACCAACGCGGTGGAAGCCTGGTTCGCCGAGCGCCGCCCGGCGCCGCTGAAGCCCGCCGCCGCGCTGCCCGAGGCCGCCCGCGCCGAGACGCTGGCCGCCCTGCGCGGCGCGATCGGCGCGCATCTGCCCGAGGGGGCGGCGATGCCGGTGTTCGACACGCGCGACAGCGACGCCCTGCGCGGCTTCCTGATGCGCGACGATCTGGCGAAACTCGCCACCCGTGGCGTCGCCACCCCCGACCACGTGATCCGCATCAAGGCCCACCCGCTGCACCTGACCTCAGACGACGTGGCGGGTGGCGCGGAGGCCATCGCCGCGAAAGTGGCGGCATTCAAGGCCGATTACACCGGCTATTTCGACCGCCAGGCCCCGCGCTTCGGCGGTGAAAAGGTGATGCTCTCGCCGCTGCCCAACCTTGCCTGGATCGAAGGGCTGGGCCTCGTCGGCATCGGCGCCGACGCCAAGGCCGCGCGCATCGCCGCCGATCTCGGCGAGCAGAACACCCGCGTGATGCGCGATGGCGAGGCGGCCGGCGGATTCCACCCACTTGGCGAGGCCGACCTGTTCGACATGGAATACTGGTCGCTCGAACAGGCCAAGCTCGGCAAGGGCGCGCCGCCCGCGATGCGCGGCAGGGTGGTGCTCGTCACCGGCGGCGCCGGGGCGATCGGGCTGGCCACGGCGGAGTCTTTCCGCGCGAAGGGCGCCAACGTCTTCCTCGTCGACCGTGACCCGGAGGCGCTGGACGCGGCGCTTGCGAAGCTCGGGCGCGATCATGGCGGCGTCGCGCTGGACATCACCGCGTCGGGTGCGCCACGCGCGGCAGTGGAGGCCTGCGCCGCGCGCTTCGGCGGGCTCGACGTGCTCGTGTCGAACGCCGGGGCGGCGATGACGGGCGATATCGCCACGCTGCCCGACGAAACCCTGCGCGCGTCGTTCGAGTTGAACTTCTTCTCCCACGTCGCGTTTTCGCAGGCCGCCGTTTCGGTGTTCCGGGCGCAGGGGCGAGGCGGGCAGATCCTGTTCAACGTCTCCAAGCAGGCGGTGAACCCGGGCAAGGGCTTCGCTGCCTACGGGCTGCCCAAGGCCGCTACCTTCTTCCTGTTGCGCCAGCTCGCGCTGGAACTGGGCGGCGAGGGCGTGCGGGTGAACGGCATCAACGCCGACCGCATCCGCTCGGGCCTGCTCACGCCGGAGATGATCGCCGCCCGCTCCGCCGCGCGCGGGGTCGACGAGGCCACCTATCTCGGCGGCAACCTGCTGCAGCGCGAGGTCGAGGCGCGCCACGTGGGCGAGGCCTTTGTTGCCCTGGCGCTATCGGAGCGCACCACCGCGCATGTAATGACGGTGGACGGCGGCAACATCGAAGCGGCGTTGCGCTGAACCGGGCGCGCGCGCGTTCCCGCACCACCACGGACAACAAAAAAGGGGGAGCCGGGCGGCTCCCCCTTTCGTTTCAGGCCGGCCGGATCAGCCGATGATCGCGTTGAGCGTCGGGCTCGGCCGCATCACCTTGGCCAGCTTTTCCGGGTCGGGGTGGTAATAGCCCCCGATATCCACCGCTTCGCCCTGACCCTCCATCAGTTCGGCGACGATGGCGTCCTTCTTGTCGGCCAGCGCCTCTGCGATCGGGGCGAAGTGGGCGGCCAGGACGGCATCGTCGGTTTGCGCCGCGAGCGCCTCGGCCCAGTAGAGCGCGAAGTAGAAATGCGAGGTGCGGTTGTCGTTCTGGCCGGGCTTGTATTCCGGGCTCCGGCCGTTTTCGAGCACCTTCTGGGTGGCCGCCTCGACCGCTTCGCCCAGCACCTCCGCGCTGCCCTTGTGCCTGGTTTCGGCGAGGAATTTGAAGCTCTCACCAAGCGCGCAGAACTCGCCGAGGCTGTCCCAGCGCAGGTGGTTCTGGCCGACAAGCTGGGTGACGTGCTTGGGTGCCGACCCGCCGGCACCGGTCTCGAACAGCCCGCCGCCGTTCATCAGCTTCACGATCGAGAGCATCTTGGCCGAGGTGCCAAGCTCGAGGATCGGGAACAGGTCGGTCAGGTAGTCGCGCAGCACGTTGCCGGTGATCGTCACCACGTCTTTGCCCGCGCGCATCTCTTCCAGCGTGAAGCGGGTGGCCTCGCGCGGAGCAAGGATCGGGATGTCGATGCCTTCGGCTTCGAGCACGGGCTTGACGTAAGCGATCAGTTCGCGGTCGTGCGCACGTGCCTCGTCGAGCCAGAACGCCGCCTTGCCCGTGGCCTTTGTGCGGTCGATGCCGAGCTTGATCCAGTCGAGGATCGGCGCCTTCTTCGCCGTGGCCGAGCGCCAGATATCGCCCTTCTCCACCTTGTGCTCGTGCAGCACCTCGCCGCTGTCGAGCACGATGCGCACCACGCCGTCGGCCTTCATCTCGAAGGTGGTGGGGTGCGAGCCGTATTCCTCCGCCTTCTGCGCCATCAGGCCGACGTTCGACACCGCGCCGCAGGTGGTCACGTCGAGCTTGCCGGTTTCCTTGAAGTAGGAAATCGTCTCGTCATAGACCGGGGCATAGCTGTTGTCGGGGATGCAGCACTTGGCATCGGCCTGCCCGCCATCGGGGCCCCAGCCCTTGCCGCCAGCGCGGATCAGTGCGGGCATCGAGGCGTCGATGATCACGTCCGAGGGCACGTGCAGGTTGGTGATGCCGCGGTCGCTGTCGACCATGTAGAGCGGCGGGCGGGCACCGAGCGCGGCCTTGAGATCGGCCTCCAGCGCGGCGTCGCCCTTGATCCGCGTTTCAAGGTCACCGATGCCGTAGTTCGGGTTCCAGCCGAGATCGTCAAGCTTTTCGCCGTGCTTGGCGATGAAATCCTCGAGGTAGACGGCGACGAAATGACCGAAGATGATCGGGTCGGAGACCTTCATCATCGTGGCCTTGAGGTGCACCGAGAACAGCACGCCGGGCTCTGTCGCAGCAATTTCGGAGCGGATGAACTCACGCAAGGTGCGCGCGCTCATGAAGGTCGCGTCGACAACCTCGCCCTCACCGTAGGACAGGCCGTCTTTCAGCACCGTCTCGCTGCCATCGGCGGCGGTGAACACGATTTTCGCGCCCCCAGCCTGCGCCGCGGTGATCGTGGCGGACGTCTCGTTGGCGAAGAAATCGTCGCCCGGCATCGAGGCGACATGGGTTTTCGACTCAGGGCTCCACTCGCCCATCGAATGCGGGTGCGCCTGGGCATAGGCCTTGACCGCCTTGGCCGCGCGCCGGTCGGAGTTGCCCTCGCGCAGAACCGGGTTCACCGCCGAGCCCTTCACCGCATCGTAGCGCGCCTTGATATCGCGTTCGGCGTCGGTCTTCGGCTCCTCGGGGTAATCGGGCAGGGCATAGCCCTGGGCTTGAAGCTCGCGGATCGTGGCCGCGAGCTGCGGCATCGAGGCCGAGATATTGGGCAGCTTGATCACGTTGGCCTCGGGGGTTTTCACCAGTTCGCCAAGCTTGGCGAGATCGTCGGCCACGCGCTGATCCTCGGTCAGAAAATCGGGGAAGGCCGAGAGCACCCGGCCCGCGAGCGAGATGTTGCGCGTCTCGACGCTGATCCCAGCGGCAGAGGCGAAGGCGCGGATGATCGGCAGCAGCGAGGCGCTCGCCAACTCGGGGGCTTCATCCACCTTGGTATAGATGATGTCGGGGGTCTCGGTCTTGGCCATGATCGGGGTCGTCCTTCGGTGTTGCGGGCGGCGCGGGGGGCGCCGCGCTCGGCATCGCCGTCCGCCTAGACGGCGCGGTGGCAAAAGTCAATGTGTGCGACGGTATACAATGAAAGCGCACAAACCGAAAGCCCCGAAATCACGGGGCGGTTCGGTGGTCTACCAGGTTCCGGTGTTCGGCATCGAGGCCCAGGGTTCGCGCGGTTCCAGCGCCTCGCCCTCTTGCAGGAGTTCGACGGAGATATTGTCGGGCGACTTGAAGAAGGCCATGCGCCCGTCGCGCGGCGGCCGGTTGATGGTCACGCCCGCGTCCATCAGCTTCTGGCAAAAGGCGTAGATATCATCGACCTTGTAGGCCAGGTGGCCCCAGCTCCGGCCGGTTTCGAGCTTCTCGTCGCTGTCCCAGTTGTAGGTCAGTTCCAGTTCCGGGGCGTTCACCTCGCGGGCCTGCGCCTCGTCTTTCGGCGCGGCGAGAAACACCAGCGTGAACTTGCCCTCGGGCACCTCGCTGCGGCGGGTTTCGACAAGGCCGACCTTGCCGACCCAGAAATCGAGGCTTTCTTCCAGGTCGGTCACCCGGATCATAGTGTGCAGATATCTCATTGCGTCCTCCGTTCCATCGGGGCTGTCGAATCAAATCCGGTGCGCGGCGCCTAGAAGCGGTTGCGCACCAGCAGGGCATCGGCCACGAGCCCGACCAGCGCGCTCACGCCCACCATCGCGCTCTCGGTCACCATCACCAGATCGCCGGGATTGACGCGGAACTTCCGCGCCGCGAAGAGGCTGTCGGCGCTGGTGAGGTCGACGGTGAACACCACCTGCTGCATCGTCGGCCCCTTGATCCCGTTCGGATCGACCGCGTTGGCGGGGTAATCGCGCAGGATCAGGATGCCTTTCGGGTCGGCGCGCATCTCGTTCAGGCCGCCGGCCATGGAAAGGGCTTCCATCGCGGTGATGTGCTCGCGATCGAAATTGACGATCCGGTCGCCGGTCGCGCCGGCCGAGACGAAGAAGCGTTCGTCCTCGTCCACGATCACCTTGTCGCCACCGCGCATGACGATGTTGCGGCTGGCATCCGATAGCAGGTCTTCCGCGCGGATCTCGTAGGTCTTGCCGTTCCGGATCAGGCGCACCAGCGGATTGCGCATGTTGGGCGATATGCCACCGCCCTGCGACAGCAGGCTCAGGATCGTGACATTGCGCGAGGTCAGTTGCACCGGGCCGGGCCGGGGAACGCCGCGCACGAGATCAACCGTATTGCCCTCGCCCGGCACCATCGAGAGTTGCACCTGCGCCGACGGCGCGATGCGTTCGATCTCGTTCTGCACCGTAAGGCGGGCGCGTTCCGGGGTGAGGCCGTTCACCACCACCTCGCCAACGTAGGGCACGAAGATCGTGCCCGCCGGCGAAACGTCGAGGCCCTTCATCGGGGTCGACCGGGTATTCGGCACGGTAAGCAGCGAGTTTTGCTGGTTATCCCAGATCACGAGGTCGACGCGGTCGCCCGGGCGGATCACCGAAGAGCGCGCGCCGCCGCCGGCCTGGAGCCAACGGTAGTGCCCGCGCCAGCCGGTTGATGGCCATTCGGCGACGATCGGAAGGTTTTGAGGGGTCACCTCGACGACGGCAAAGCTCGGATCCTTCGCACTGGCTTCCGAAAGCACGTCGGACTCGATCGGCGCCCCGGCGGGAAAGCCGCAGGCCGCGAGACCCAGAACAGCCACCAATGAGAGCAGAATGTTGCGCAAAAGCGAAGTGCCTCCCCAAGATCTGGCTTGCCTATTCTCTGGACCATTTACACTCAGGCTTCAATCGGAGATACGAACAGGGACTGAAAAGTCAGGAGCTTTTTCGCGAGTGCGACCCGAATGCAATAGGATGTATCATGAGCCATTTACTCGTCGGCTGCAATCGGTGATACATCTTGAGGTTGCGTTCGCGCGTGGTACTCGCCCCGGGCAACGCGCGGGAATCGGCCCGGTGCTCCTGCGGGACATCGGAAACCTTCGAGGTGGTCGCGTAGAATGACATTCGGGAAACGTCTGACCGATCTTGTCCTGGCGCTTGTCATGTTCGTGGTCCTGTTGCCGCTGATGGTGGTGATCGGGCTGGCCGTCCTGGTCCGCGACGGGCCGCCGATCTTCTACGGCCACAGGCGGGTGAGCCGTCCGGGCAAGGAATTCACGCTCTGGAAATTCCGCACCATGCGCCGGGTCCGCAATGATCACGGGGTTTCGGGGGGGCACAAGCGCCGGCGCGTTACCCCGCTTGGCCGCTTCCTGCGCCATCACCGGCTTGATGAGTTCCCGCAGCTGATCAACGTGATCCGGGGCGATATTTCCTTCGTCGGCCCGCGCCCGCCCGATCCGCGCTATGTCGAGATGTTTCCCGAGCTCTATGCCGAAGTTCTCAAGATGCGGCCGGGGATCACCGGGCTGGCCACGTTGTCCTACCACAAGCACGAGGAACGCCTGCTCTCCAAATGCCGCACGGCGGCGGAGACAGAAGAGGTCTATACCCGGCGTTGCGTGCCGCGAAAGGCCCAGCTCGACATGCTCTACGCCGAGCACCGGACGTTCTGTTACGATATTCTCCTGATGCTGCGCACGGTATTTCGCAGCCTGCCGCTGCATCTCAGCAGGTGGCGCTGACGGCGTTCACGCCGCCGGTCCGATGTGACGCTCGCCCCGCGCTTGCGCGAGTGTGACCTGGCGCTGCCGTTCGCGAAAGCGGGCGCGCTGGGCTTCGGTGTAATCGCCCGCGCAACGATGACAGCAGACGCCCTCCTCGTATTCGGGGCGCGACAGGTCTTCCGGCGCGAGCGGGCGGCGACAGGCCCGGCAAAGCAGGTGCGGCCCCTCCCGCAGGCCGTGCTCCACGCTCACCCGCTCGTCGAACACGAAGCAGGCCCCATGCCAGAGGCTTTGGTCTTCCGGCATGTCTTCGAGATATTGCAGGACGCCGCCCTTGAGGTGGTAAACCTCCTCAACGCCCTGTTCGAGAAGGTAGTTCGTCGATTTCTCGCAGCGGATACCGCCGGTGCAGAACATCGCGATGCGCTTGTTGTGAAACCGTGCCTTGTTGGCCTCCCACCACGCGGGGAACTCCCGAAAGCTCTTCGTGCCCGGGTCGATCGCGCCCTCGAAGGTGCCGATGGCAACCTCGTAGTCGTTGCGCGTGTCGATCACCGCCACGTCGCCCTGCGCGATGAGATCGTTCCACTCCGCGGGCGATAGGTAGTGGCCGACGCGGGCGCGCGGATCGACGTCGGGTTGCCCCATGGTCACGATCTCGCGCTTGAGCCGCACCTTCATGCGTCCGAACGGCGGCGCGCTGGCGGTCGAAAACTTCGCTTCCAGCCCGGCGCAACCGGGCAGGGCGCGGACGTGGGCAAGCAGCCGGTCAAGCCCCGCGCGCGGGCCGGCCACGGTGCCGTTGATCCCCTCGGGCGCGAGCAGAAGCGTGCCGGTGAGGCCCGCGTCGGCGCAAAGATCGCGCAACGGCCCGGCGAGCGTGGAGGGGTCATCGAACCGGGCGAAGTGGTAGAGTGCGCAGACGCTGATCATGCCCAGCGGGCTACAGCCGGGCGGCGCGCGGATCAAGGCCCCGGGTGCAGGCCATTTCCGGCCATCTGCCGGGCGCAGGCGAATTGCCGCTTGATCCCGCGCGCTGAAACGCCAAAACCTGAGCCACACGGAGGACCACCATGAAACGGATCATTCAGAGCCTTGTTCTTGTTCTCGCCCTGATGCCGGCATCCCTCGCGGGCGAAACCCGCGTGCCGGACAGCCCTGGCGAGGTGCAACTGAGCTTCTCGCCGGTGGTCGATCGGGCTGCGCCCGCCGTGGTCAACATCTACGCCACCCGTCTGGTTGCTGAACGGGTAAGCCCGTTCTTCGACGATCCCTTCTTCTCCGAGTTCTTCCGTGATTTCTCGATGCCGCGCCAGCGCGAGCAGAATTCGCTCGGCTCCGGGGTGATCGTGGGTGAGGGGCTGGTGGTGTCCAATTTCCACGTGGTCGAGAACGCCACCGATATCCGCGTGGTGCTGGCCGACCGGCGCGAATACGCGGGCCAGCTCGTGCTTGCCGACGAAGAGGCCGACATCGCGGTGATCCGCCTCGACGGCGGCGAAGACCTGCCCGCGCTCGATTTTGCCGACAGCGATGCCGTCGCGGTGGGCGATCTCGTGCTCGCGATCGGCAATCCCTTCGGCGTCGGGCAGACGGTTTCCTCGGGGATCATCTCCGGCCTCGCGCGCAGCGGACAGGGCGGCGGCGCCTTCAACGCCGGCGGCTATTTCATCCAGACCGACGCACCGATCAACCCCGGCAATTCCGGCGGCGCGCTGGTCGACATGCAGGGAAGGCTGGTCGGAATCAACACCCAGATCGTCACCCGCTCCGGCGGCTCCAACGGCATCGGCTTCGCCATCCCGGCCAACCTCGTTGCTCGCGTCGTCGAGCAGGCGGCGGCGGGTGCTGCGAGCTTCACCCGGCCCTGGGCCGGGATCGAGGTGCAGCCGGTCGATGCCGATATCGCCGAGGCGCTCGGGCTTGATCGCCCGCAGGGGCTGCTGGTGCGCGCGCTGGCCCCGGCGAGTTCTTTCGCCGAGGCCGGGGTGCGGCCCGGCGACGTGATCCTCGAGATCGGCGGCCATGCTCTCGATGCGCCGGGCGAACTCAGCTTCCGGCTCTCGCTGCAGGAACTGGGCAGCATCGTGCCGCTCACGTTGCTGTCGGACGGGGCGCGGCGGATCGTCGGTGTCGAGATGCGCGCCGCCGCCGCCGCGAGCGAGGCGATCGGCGCCGCCCCGGTGACCATCGCCCGCCCCGGTCCGTTCCAGGGCCTCGTGGTTCAGGAACTTTCGCCCTTGCTGGCCGAGCAGCTGGGGCTTCGGCGCGAGCTTGAAGGCGTGATCGTGCTCGGCATGGAAAACCCCGGCCGGGCGCGCAATTTCCAGCCCGGCGATGTGATCAGCCAGGTTAACGGCCAGGCGATCCGCTCGATGGCCGATTTCCTCGCCGCCGCCGACGACGATCGCCGCACCTGGCAGATGGTGATCGAAAGAGGCGGCGGGCGGGTCTTTCTCACCTGGCGCGGCTGAGCCCGGTTGACCGGCGCCCCGCGCCCGCTTACCCATTGAAGCAAAGGGGGAAACGCCGATGCCACACGCCTCTGACGAAGCCATTCTCGTGATCGACGTGCAGAACGATTTCTGCCCCGGCGGCGCACTTGCGGTGGCCGAGGGCAACGAGGTCGTGCCCGAGATCAACCGCATCCTGCGCGACTTCCCGGTGCGCGTGTTCACGCAGGACTGGCACCCGCTGGGCCACGGCTCCTTCGCCTCGTCGCACCCCGGCCGCGCCGCCTTCGAAACCGTGGAAATGCCCTACGGGTCGCAGGTGCTCTGGCCCGATCATTGTGTGCAGGGCAGCGACGGCGCCGAATTCCATGAAGATCTCCACGTCGAAACCGCCGACGTGATCCTGCGCAAGGGCTTCCGCCCGGAGATCGACAGCTATTCCGCCTTCTTCGAGAACGATCGAACCACGCCCACCGGCCTTGAAGGCTACCTGCGCACGCGCGGGGTGCGCCGCGTTACTCTCGCCGGGCTCGCCACCGATTTCTGCGTTGCCTGGTCGGCGCTCGATGCCGCCCGGCTCGGCTTCGAGGTGAACGTCAAGCTTTCGGCCTGCCGGGCCATCGACCTCGATGGCTCGCTCGACGCGGCGATCAGGAACATGCAGCAGGCAGGCGTGACGCTCGAGCCCTGACGGCGGCTCAGGGCAGGATCACCAGCTTGCCCGCGATCTCGCGCCGCCCCATTCGGGCGATCGCCCCGGCGCCGTCTTCCAGCGCGGCGCATTCGCCGATCACCGGGCGCAGCTTCCCGCTCCGCACCAACTCCAGAAGCTCCACCAGCCGGCCCGGCCCCTGGTTCACCGCCAGAACGCCCACCTTGCGGTCGGACCACAGCGAGCTGAGCCCGCCCCAGGCCGCAACGCCGATCAACCGGCGCAACGGCCCGCCCACCATCATGTAGCGCCCGCCGGGGGCGAGGGCAGCGCGCACCCGGCGCACCGGGCGCGTGCCCCAGAGATCGAGGATGAGGTCGAACCGCTCGTGTTGCGCGGTGAAATCCTCGCGCTCGAAATCAAGCACGCGGTCGGCGCCCGCCTCGGTCATCGCCGCGGCCTTGCCGGCGGTGTCGACGCCCCAGACCGTCGCGCCCCCGGCCTTCGCCATCTGGATCGCGAGCAGGCCGGAGCCGCCACCGCCGCCATTGATCAGAACCGTCATCCCGGGCCGCACCCGGTCATGGATGCCCTCGATCGCGATGGTGCCCGACTGCGGCAGCGCCGCGGCGGCGACGTCGTTCACGTCATCGGGCACCGGCACCCAGAGATCGGCCTTGGCGACCGCGAACGCGCCGAACCCGCCGAAGATTCCGAAAATGTCCGCCAGCACCCGGTCTCCCGGCGCGATCCCGCGCACGCCTTCCCCGATCTCGTCGACGATGCCCACCACGTCGGAGCCGAACACGTTGCGGCCGCGCATGAAGGCGCGCGTGATCCAGCCATAGGCCGGGTGGCCCGAGATGAATTCCCAGTCCGACCCGTTCACGCCGCAGGCCAGAACCTTCACGCGTAGCTCGCCCGGCCCGGGTTCCGGCACCGGGCGGGTTTCGACGGCGAGGTTCTCACCGTTGCCGTATCCGTGGCAGGCCAACACCCGCATATGCCTTACTCCTTGCATTTCGGCGCCGCACTGTGGTCCAACAGCGCTAACAGCCCCGGGAGTATACCATGGTCGACATCGCCACGCGCGTCTACAATCACCACTGGAAGATCGACCCGATCGTCCGGTCGCTGATCGACACCGACTTCTACAAGCTCCTGATGTGCCAGTCTGTCTTCCGCAACCGGCCCGACACGCAGGTGACCTTCTCGCTGATCAACCGGACAACCTCGATCCCGCTCGCCGACCTGGTCGATGAGGGCGAATTGCGCGAGCAGCTCGATCACATCCGCACGCTTTCGCTCACGCGGGGCGAAAGCACCTGGTTGCGCGGCAACATGTTTTACGGCAAGCGGCAGATGTTCCGCCCCGATTTCGTCGAATGGTTCGAAACCCTGCGTCTGCCGCCCTATCACCTCGAACGCGTCGGCGATCAGTACGAGCTGACCTTCGAGGGCAGCTGGCCCGAGGTGATGATGTGGGAAATCCCCGCCCTCGCGGTGCTGATGGAACTGCGCTCGCGGGCGGTCCTGAACAACATGGACAAGTTCGAGCTGCAGGTGCTCTACGCCCGCGCGATGACCAAGCTGTGGCAGAAGGTCGAAACCCTGCGCGCCGTCGATGGCCTGAAGATCGCCGATTTCGGCACCCGGCGGCGGCACTCTTTCCTGTGGCAGGACTGGTGCGTGCAGGCGATGACGGAAGGGCTGGGCGAAAAATTCGTCGGCACCTCGAACTGCCTCATCGCCAAGAACCGCGATCTGGAAGCGATCGGCACCAATGCCCACGAGTTGCCGATGGTCTACGCCGCGCTGGCGGAGAGCGACGAGGAACTGGCCGAAGCCCCCTACAAGGTGCTGGCCGACTGGCACGAGGAGCACGAGGGCAACCTGCGCATCATCCTGCCCGACACCTTCGGCACCGAGGGCTTCCTCGAGAACGCGCCCGACTGGCTGGCGGGCTGGACCGGCATCCGCGTCGACTCGGGGGATCCGGTCGAGGGGGCGGAGACCGCGATCGAATGGTGGAAATCGCGCGGCGAAGACCCGCGCGAGAAGATGGTGATCTTCTCCGACGGGCTCGACGCCGAGAAGATCGTGGAGCTTCAGAAACAATTCGCCGGCCGCGTCCGCCCGAGCTTTGGCTGGGGCACCCTGCTCACCAACGATTTCCGCGGCCTCACCCCGAATGACAGCCTCGCGCCCTTCTCGCTGGTCTGCAAGGCGGTGGCGGCGGAGGGCAAGCCCACCGTCAAGCTCTCCGACAACCCCAACAAGGCGATGGGCCCGGCCGAGGAAGTCGAACGCTACAAACGGGTGTTCCACGTCGGCAAGCAGGTCGCGCGGGAGGTTGTGGTCTAGCGGCTACTCCGAAGCGCGCGACGGTTCTCGCCGCCATGAAGCCGCGGGGTGCGACGCCAGCGTCGCTGGACCCGCGCCTTCGCGAGCGCGTAGAATGTCCGCATCCCGACAAGGGAGGCAGGCATGCGCGCGCCGTTCCATCTTTTGCTCCTGGCCATGCTGGCCGTGATGCCTGCTCAGGCGCGCGCCCATGACTGCGGCTTCTACACCGAGTGCTGCCATGCCCTCGTTGAAGCCTACCGCGAGGCGGGGGTGAGCGGCCCTCGGCTGGAGCAATTCGCAGCCACCTGCGAGTTGCATCACGTGTTCGACGCCATGCCGGGGGCGCAGGCGATGTTCTGCGCCGAGGCGTGGGAGGCGATCAGCGTGGTGGCTTATCGGCACTACGTGACGGGCCGCATCGGGTTCTATCCCGAGATGTGCATGGCCGATCCGGATTATGACGCGGGCGAGATCCTTGAGCCCGACCCGATGTTTCCCGAGCCCGATCACGAGCGGTTCCTCGAGGAGATGGACCCCTGGTTTCCCGGCTAGGCATTCGCCATGAAAGCCCGCGCCGCCGTTACCGCCTTTGCCGCATAGGCGCGCACCTTCGGGTCGCCCGGCGCGGCGCGGGGCACGATCCAGCCCATCGAGGCGAAGCGGCGCAGCATCACGAACATCGGCAGGAGGTCTTCGTCCTCGGTGGAAAGCGGCCGCGCCTCGCGGTAGCCTTGCAGGGCCGCATCGCGCAAGGCTTCGGCATTCGGTTCGTCTTCGTTCTGGGTCATGAAGGTGGCGAGGTCGTAGAGCCGAAAGCCCCAGCCGGCATCGTCGAAGTCGATCAGCATCGCCGCATCCGCCCGCATCAGCACGTTCTCGCGCAGCACGTCGGCATGGATGAGGCCGTAGTCGCCGCCGCTCGTGGCGAAGGCACCGAGCATCCCGTGCGCCTTCGCGCGCGCCGCATCCACCAGCGCGCGCTCCTCCGCGTCGAGCGCCGGGCTTTCCCAGAACCGCCCCCAGAGCGGCGCGGCGCCGAGCAGCCCGTCGATGTTCCAGGCGTGGCGGGTGAACCCTGCGCCAAGGTCGAGCCCGTCGGAGGCGTTGTGCAGATCCGCCACCGCCCGGCCCACGGCGCGAAACCGGGCTTGCTGCGTGACCGGATCGCCCGCGAGCGGTTCGCCGCCTTCGCCGAGCGGCGCCCCCTCCATCCACGCGACCGCCGTCGCCACCCGGCCGGTGGAAAGCACCACCGGCCCGGCCAGCGGCGCGGGCACGGCCACGCCGGCAGAGGCCAGCGCGCGCATCCAGTCCAGCTCCGAGCGGATCGCTTCCGGCGTCTGGTAGCCCGGCCGGTGCAGCCGAACCGCCGCCCGCCCACCGGGAAGGTCGGCAGCATAAACGGCGTTCTCGCGTTCGCTCACCAGCCGGGCCGCCCGCCCGCCGAACAGCCCGAGCGCCTCGTCGATCTCGCTCAATCCATTCCCTCCAGAACCTCCCCGAGCGTCGCCACCAGAAGCTCGGCGTTCTCGCGCGAAAAAACCATCGGCGGGCGGATCTTGAGGATGTTCCCGCCGCGCCCGATCCGGTGCATCAGCACGCCTCGTTCCCGCATCCGCTCCACCGCCTCGGCGGTGAACTCCGGCGCCGGCTCCAGCCCGCCCGGTTCGGTGAACTCCACGCCCACGAACAACCCCGCGCCGCGCACATCGGCGATGCGCGGATGATCGAGCGCGCGCAGCCCCGCCAGCAGGTGCGTGCCCACCTCCGCCGCGTTGGCCTGCAGCCCCTCCGCCTCGATCACGTTGAGCACGGCGCTCGCGGCGGCGGCGGCCACAGGCGTGCCCGCGAAGGTGTTGAAATAGCCGAAATCGCGGCGGAACGCCTCGACGATCTCGCCCCTCGTCACCACGCCCGCCACCGGGTAGCCATTGCCCATCGGCTTGCCCATGGTCACGATATCCGGCACCAGCCCGATCCGCTCATGGCCCCAGAAATGCCCGCCGGTGCGGCCGAAGCCGGGCTGCACCTCGTCGGCGATGACAAGCCCGCCCGCCGCGCGCACCACGGCTTGCGTGGGCGCCATAAACCCCGGCGGCAGATCGGGAAAGCCCTCGTTGGCGAAGAACGGATCGAGGATCAGCGCGGCAAAGCCATGGCCCGCCGCCTCCAGCTCGTCGATGGCCCGCGCCACCCCCGCCGCGAACGCCTCCGCCTGCGCTTCGGCGCTGCCGCCGAGCGGGCGCAGACTGTCGGGCGCGGGCACGCGGCGGACCCAGTCCACCCGCCCGCCGATCGGCGTGCGCCCGGACGAGAACTGGCTGACCAGGTGGGTATTGCCGTGATAGGTCGCATCGGTGCCGATCAGCCCGGTCTTGCCGGTGGCGGCCCAGCCCATGCGCAGCGCGATGTCATTGGCCTCCGACCCGGTGCAGACCATGGTGAGCACGTCCAGCCCCTCGCCCAGCCGCCCTGTCAGCCGCTCGCCGTAGGCCACGATCCCTTCGTGCAGGTAACGGCTGTGGGTGTTGAGCGTGGCGAGCTGGTCGGCAACGGCCTCGACGACACGAGGATGCCCGTGGCCGACGTGGGGCACGTTGTTATAGGCATCGAGATAGGCCCGTCCCCCGGCATCCCAAAGCCAGACCCCCTCGCCGCGTACGATCTCCACCGGCTCGCGGTAGAAGGTGGTCATGCGCGGGCCGAGGACACGCGCGCGGCGGGCTGTCAAATCAGTCATCGGATACCTTCCCCCGCATCGCCTTCACTTCCCCCCGCTTCTTCTTCGCCTCGATCCGCCGCCGTTTGCTGCCCAGCGTTGGTCTCGTCGGCACCCGGCGTTTCGGCGGCACCAGCGCGGCGCGGATCATTTCGGCCAGCCGTTCCTCGGCGATCTCGCGGTTGCGGGCCTGGCTGCGGGTGTCTTCCACCCGGATCAGGAGCGCGCCCTCGCTCGTCCATTTGCGGCCGGCGATGCGTTTCAGCCGGGCCTTCTGGGCGGGGGTGAGCGCGGGGCTGCGGGCAGCTTCGAAGCGCAGTTCGACGGCGGACGACACCTTGTTGACGTTCTGCCCGCCGGGGCCGGACGACCGGGTGAAGCTCTCGGAGAGCTCCCAGTCGGCGATGGTCACCTTGTCGTCGATCCGGATCGCCATGGGTGGCCTCTGAAAGTTTGAGCTTCGCTGTCTTGCCGCCGGGAAGGTTTGAACCTCCGCGTTTCGGCACTGTGGAGCGTTGTAAATCCTGCCGCCGCAATCGAAAAGGGCCACCGCTGGGGTGGCCCTTCGAGAAGTCTGGAGGTGGGGCCGGTTAGACGATGCGCCAAACTAGCCCGCTTGCCACCGGGGGCTGCCCCGGAAGCGCGCTTCTACCTTGTCCCGGCACCTCGCTCCCCGAAATCTCTAGACATGGACACCTCCTTTCTCTGCAAATTTTGTTGCGATAAGGAAAGCCTGCCACAGATTTTGTGTGGGTCAACAAAAATCACGCTGTATCTGGTGAAAGTTTCGTAACAAGCACCCGGAAGGGCACAAGTGCCACCAAAGCGAGCGAAAGTTTGACGAGCCAGTCGGCGAAGGCGAGGCTCACCCACAGCGGCACCACCGCGCCGACGCCGAGGAAGGGCAGCTCGTCCCAGGCCCAGTTGATCGCGGCATCGGCCTCGGCCCCAAAAATCGTGATCGAGGCGGCGAAGGCGATGGTGAAAAACAGCGCAGTATCGACCGCCGATCCCACCAGCGTGGAGGCCAGCGGCGGCAGCCACCACTGGCGACGCCGCAACATGTTGAAGATTCCCACGTCGAGAAGCTGTGCGGTGAGGAAGGCGACGCCGGAGCCGACCGCCACCCGCAGGCTGACGGCAGGATAGGTGTAACCATCGCCCTGAAGCTCGATCTGGCTGCCGACGAGCGAGCACAGCACGCCGACGACGAAGCCCGCGAACACCACCTTGCGCGCGGGGCCGGGGCCGTAGACGCGGTTCATCACGTCGGTGACGAGAAAGGCGATGGGGTAGGTGAATGCGCCCCATGTGAGCCAGTTGCCGAACAGGAACTGGACGAGGACGTTGGAGGCCACCACGACGGTGGCCATGGCAAGAATGCCGGGGAGGATGCGAACCATGATGTATCCGTTTTGACAAGGTTGCGGAGACTTGGTGCCCGAAGCGGGAACGCGCCGCACCTACGCTCCGGCGGGTGCGCCGTCAAGTCACTCCGCTATGACGTATTCGACGAACTCGGTTTTCTGGAAAAAGCGGAAGTTGTCGTCGGAGATCATCGTCAGACGTATCTTGCCATCGTCATCGCGCCACACGGCGAGCCCTTCGAGGTTGTCATGCGTGCCCGCGGGCGATCGAAACAGCTGCATCTCGTTGCGCAGGCCCTGCGGCGTCATCTCGAAGCTGCGAACCCGGGCCGCGAAGCCGAAGATCCCCACCAGCGTGCGTTCGAGCAGGTAGAACCGCCCGTCCGGACCGATGTCGGCGCCGACGGGGAGGAAATCGTCCTCGCGCTTGAGGCTGTGGTAGCGCGTCCAGGCGCCATCCTTGAAACGCAGGATCGGGAAGGGCCGGTTCGCCCCGCCCGAGCGTTCGGGCATGGTGTAGAGCGCGCCATCGGCGTCGATGGCGAGGGCTTCGAGCGAGCTGTTGTTCTTCATCCGCTCGAATGAGCCATGCGCGGGCAGTTCCGTGGCCGACTCGAGCGAGACGCTCGGGTAGCGCATGACCCGGTGTTCGGCCTCGAAAGACACGAAGACCTCGCCGGTGTGCGAAATGGCAAGGCCCTCGGAGTCGGTGAAGTATCGCGGCAATGGCTTGCCGTTGCTATGGGGCAGGGGCTGCAGCGTGACATCGTCGATGGCGACGATCCGGTTGCGCTCGTCGCGCCGGATCGTGCCCGACATGAAACTGCCCCGGTCCGACACGGCGAAGAAGCGGCGGCCGTCCGGTGCGATCTCCAGCCCCGACCAGCCGCCGAAATCGGCGTCGTCGATCGACCACGCGAACCGCGAGGCGAAATCTGCGCGGCCATCGTCCTGTGCCGAGGTCGCGGGCGCGACCAGCACGAGTAGAGCTATTGCGAGCGCAGGACGGAGGCGCATTGGTTCGGCAGATCGGCAAGCGTGATGG
Source organism: Sinisalibacter lacisalsi (assembly GCF_014640115.1). Classification (GTDB taxonomy): domain Bacteria; phylum Pseudomonadota; class Alphaproteobacteria; order Rhodobacterales; family Rhodobacteraceae; genus Sinisalibacter; species Sinisalibacter lacisalsi. The sequence goes on from NZ_BMGI01000003.1 coordinate 173,466, forward strand.
CAGGCCGGGGCGGCGCCGGCTTGGCGTTGGGGTCGGGCGGTGGCGGGTTGAGGATATTGTCCACCCATTCCTCGGCATCGGCGCAGCCGTCGCCCGGCGGCGGCGGGGCCTGGTCAACGCAGGTCCTGTCGCCCTGCGGGCAAGCGAGGCGCACGTGGAAATGGTAGTGATGCCCGTACCATGGTCGGACCTTGCGCAGCCAGGCGCGGTCGCCTTTCTCGTCCTTGCACATCTGCACCTTGGCGCCGGCGAAGACGAAGATGCGGGCCACCGCCGGATCGGAGGCCGCGGCCTTGATCACCTCGTGATGCGCGCGGGTCCAGTTGTCGTTGACGTAGGCCCCGTTCGCGCGGCGCGTTGAGATCGACGACAGGCTCTCGCGTTCCGCCGCGCTGAGGTCGAGCCGCTTGGGCGGCAGCATCCAGATATCGACGTCGAGCCCGAGCTGGTGGCTGGCGTGACCCGAAGACATCGGCCCGCCGCGCGGCTGGCTCATGTCGCCGACATAGAGCCCGGCCCAGCCCGGTTGGGCGGCGGCCCTGGCGGAAAGCCGCTGGACGTAGGAGATCAGGTCGGGGTGGCCCCAGTTGCGGTTGCGGCTGAGCCGCATCGCCTGCCACGTGGGGCCGGTTTCGGGCAGTTGCACCGCGCCGGCGAGGCAGCCTTGCGAGTAGCCGCCGAAGCTCTCGGGGGCCTGGCGCGACGCGGTCTGCACCGGGCCGAAAAGCTGCTTGGCGGGCTCGTTCGAGGTGGACAGGATGCCGCCTGTCGCGGTGGCGCGGGGCAGGGTGCTGGTTGTCGTGGTCTCGCCACCGCCACCGGCATCGCCGCACGCGGTCAGGCCAAGCGCGAACACGAGGGGCAGGAGCGGGGAAACACGCATCGGTCAGGCCTTTTCGCCGTCGGGTTTCACCCAGATTAGCAGAACCAGGCCGAAGAGGAACAGCGCGATCAGGGGCGTCACCCCGATCTGCTGACTACCGCTTATCGTGGTGACGACGCCGATGGAGAGCGGCGCGATGAACGAGGTGGCCTTGCCCGCGAGGGCGTAGAGACCAAAAGCCTCGGTCATCCGCGCCGGGTTGGCCTGGCGCACCATCATCGTGCGGCTCGCGGCCTGGATCGTGCCGCCCGCCGCGCCGATCAGGGCGCCGATGACGTAGAACATCACGTCGGGCAGGTTCGAGCCCTCGGGAAGAACGATGCCGAACACCGCCTCGCGCGAGATGAAGACGATGGTGATCGCGACGAGCGTCAGCACGAGGATCGAAACCGTGATCACCGGTTTCGGGCCGAATGTCTGGTCGGCCCGCCCGCCCAGCATGGCGAAGATCGCGCCGGTGATGATGGCGATGATGCCGAACACGCCGGTATCGACGACAGACCATTCCAGCACCCCCGCGGCGTAGATGCCGCCGAAGACATACATCCCGTTCAGCCCGTCGCGGTAGAGCATCGAACTGGTGAGATAGGCGAACAGCGAGCGGTTGCGGGGCAATCCACGCAGCGTTGCCAACACGTCGGCCAGCGCCCGCTTGAGCGCGCCGCGCGGCGGAGCGACCGGCTTGGGATCGCGCACCCAGAGGAAGAAGGGGATCATGAACACGGCATACCAGATCGCGGTGAGCGGCCCGACCGCGCGGGTGCCCTCGCGCTCGGCGGCGTCGAGGCCGAGGATCGGGTCGATGCCGATGAAGGTCTTGCCGGTGCTGGCGCTCTCGGCGAACAGCGTCAGCATGATGACGAGCGCGACCAGCCCGCCAAGATAGCCGAAGGCCCAGCCGTTGCCCGAGATCCGGCCGATCTCTTCCCGGGTGCCGAGATCGGGCAGCATCGAGTTGGTGAAGATCGTGGCGAATTCCATGCCGATCATGCCGACGGCGAAGAAAACCAGCACGAGGATGAGGTTGAAATCGCCCGGTGCGGCCCACCACAGCCCGGAGGCTCCGGCGACATACATCGCCGAGAAGCCCCAGATCCAGCGCATCCGGTTGCCAGAGATATCGGCCATCGCGCCGAGGATCGGCGCAAGCAGCGCGATGATGAAGCCCGCCGCGCCGATGCCGAAGCCCCAGGCCGATTGCGCCCGCGCGCCGTCGCCGATCAGTTCCTTGACGTAGGGCGCGAAGATGAAGGTGATCAGCAGGGTGTTGTAAGGCTGGCTGGCCCAGTCGAACCACCACCATCCCCAAACGCGTTTCCTGAGCGATATCGCTTTCATGCCTGCTTTCCCTCGGTTTGCGGGAAAGAGACCCGAAAACCCGCGATTGGGCAAGCTACATCTCGGGCGGCCAGGGGCGCTCGGCATCGGCCTCGATCCAGGCCTGCACCCAGCCCGGCAAGTCGCCGGGGGTGGGGTCATGCCCGAGGGCCGCGATCACCTGTGCCGAGGGCACGATGCCGTCCGGGCCCGTGACGGCGATGCGCAAAAGTGCGTGGGTGGTAGCCTCGCCGCGCTTCCACATGCTTTGCTCGATGTAGAGAAAACGCGCGTCGTGCCCCACCGCGCGTGAGCGCATCTCGATCCGGTCGAACAGCCGAACCCGGCGGCGATAGCGCACCGAAACGCCGGCCACGGTCAGCCCCCAGCCCTTTGCGCGCAAGGCCGCCTCCAGCCCGGTGCGCCGCCCGAGCGGAATGCGGCCGAGATCGAACAGGGTGAGGGTGCGGCCGTTGTTGAGTTCCATCCAGAGGTCGAGATCCCAGGGCCAGCAGATGTGGTAGCTCACGTGGGTGCCATCGAGCGGCAGGCTCTCGGCGCGCGAATGCACCACGAGTTCTTTCATCATGCGCACGAAGGGATACATCCGGGGGGCCTCCTTTTGCCCCCTCGTGCCCGGCGCGCGCGGCATGGTCAACCACAACGGCCCGTCAGTCTTGCGCTGGCCCGGACTTGCCCCTAGTTGGGGGGCGTAGCAGAAAAGGGTGCCGCCAGATGTCTCCACTCCTCGCCACTTTGTTCCAGCTGTTCGTCGCGGTGCTCGGCGTGGTCTGGTTCGTTGTCATCGCGCATATCATCGTCTCCTGGCTGGTGAACTTCCAGGTGCTCAACCTGCGCCAGCCGCTGGTGAGCCAGATCTGGTACGGGCTGAACCGGCTGGTGGAGCCGATGTATCGCCCGATCCGCCGCTTGCTGCCCGATCTCGGCGGGATCGACCTCGCCCCCCTGGTGGTGCTGCTGATCCTGTTCTTCCTGCGGCAACTGGTAGCGAATTACTACTACGCCTTCATCTGATCCGGGTTGCCCCGGCGCGGGCGGCGTGGGATTGTGCTGGCCAATCACCGAGCAGCCTGCCCCATGCCCCGCGATCTTGATCTTCTGAAATCGGTTTTCGGATTCGATGCCTTCCGCCCCGGACAGGCGGAGATCGTGGTCGCCGTGACAGCGGGCGAAAACACGCTGGCGATCATGCCCACCGGCGGTGGCAAGTCGCTCTGTTTCCAGTTGCCCGCCTTGCTGCGCGATGGCGTGACGGTGGTGATCTCGCCGCTCATCGCCCTGATGCGTGACCAGGTGCGGGCGCTGAAAGCCGCTGGCGTCGAGGCCGGCGCGCTGACCTCGGGCAATACCGACGATGAAACCGACGCGGTGTTCGCCGCGATCTCCGAAGGCCGGCTGAAGCTGCTCTACATGGCGCCCGAGCGGCTTGCGTCGGGCGGCACGCTGAACCTCCTGCGCCGCGCCGGCGTTTCGCTGATCGCGGTGGACGAGGCCCATTGCGTGAGCCAGTGGGGGCATGATTTCCGGCCCGACTACCTGCGTATCGGGGATCTGCGCCGCGCGCTCGACGTGCCGCTCGCCGCCTTCACCGCCACGGCGGATGCCGAAACCCGCACCGAGATCGTCGCCAAGCTGTTCGACGGCGCGCCGCCCCGCGCCTTCCTGCACGGGTTCGACCGGCCCAACATTCACCTCGCCTTCGCCGCGAAAGACAGCCCGCGCGCCCAGATACTCGCCTTCGCCGCCGCCCGGCGCGGCCAGCCCGGCATCGTCTATACCGCGACGCGGGCCAAGACCGAGTCTCTGTCGCAGGCGTTGCGCGAGGAGGGGCACGCGGCAGTGGCCTATCATGGCGGCATGGAGGCCGAGGCACGCCGCGAGGTCGAGCGCCGGTTTCAGCAGGAGGACGGGCTGATCGTGGTGGCGACGGTGGCCTTCGGCATGGGGGTCGACAAGCCCGATATCCGTTGGGTGGCGCAAGCCGATCTGCCGAAGTCGATCGAGGCCTATTACCAGGAAATCGGGCGCGCCGGGCGCGATGGCGCGCCGGCCGAAACGCTCACCCTGTTCGGCCCCGACGATATCCGCCTGCGCCGCGCCCAGATCGACGAGGGGCTTGCCCCAGCAGAGCGCCGCGCCGCCGACCATGCCCGGCTCAACGCGCTGCTGGGCCTTGCCGAAACCCCTGCCTGCCGCCGCCAGGCGCTGCTCGCCTACTTCGGCGAGTCCGCCGAGCCCTGTGGCAACTGCGACACCTGCGACACGCCGCCGGAGACCTTCGACGGCACCGTGCCGGTGATGAAGGCGCTCTCGGCGGCGCTGCGCACCGAGGAATGGTTTGGCGCGGGCCACCTGATCGACATTCTCACCGGCGTTGAGACCGACAAGACCCGCGCGCGCGGCCACATGAACCTGCCCACCTGGGCCGTCGGGCAGGATATGTCGCGGCGCGAGTGGCAGGCGGTGTTTCGCCAGATGATGGGGCTTGACCTGGTTCGGCCAGACCCGGCGCGCCACGGTGCGCTGCGGGTGACCGAGAAGGCCCACCCGGTGCTGCGCGGCGAGGGGAAGGTGACGCTGCGGCGTGACGCGATCCGGCAGGCGCGCAAGAGCCGTCCGGCGGTGCGGGCGCTGGTCTCGGACGAGGACGCGCCTCTGCTGTCGGCGCTGAAGGCCAAGCGGCGGGCGCTCGCCGAGGCCGCCCGCGTGCCGGCCTACGTCGTGTTCACCGACAAGACGCTGATCGAGATGGCCGAAACCCGGCCGACCACGCTCGACCAGATGGCGGGGATCTCGGGGGTGGGCGCGAAGAAGCTGGAAACCTACGGCCGCGCCTTCCTCGAGGTGATCGCGGGCGAAGCGCCCGAGATGCACCCGAACCGCCGCCGGCTGGCGGGGCGCGACGCGGGTGCGCTCTATGATCGCCTCGAGGCGGTGGCGCGCACGCTTGCGCGGGGCGAGGATGGCACCGAAAAGCCGCTCAGCCTCAGCCCGGCGAGCTTGCGCCAGATCGCCGAGCGCCGCCCGGCCTCGCGCGACACGCTCGCGCGTATCGCCGGCATGTCGGAGCCGAAGCTCGACCGTTTTGGCGCGGCCTTGCTCGAAATCATCGCCGATGCTTGAGCCGACCGGCCCGCGCGCCTACCTTGGCTGGACTCCAGACCGAGGCCCCCATGCTGCGTAATCTCGCCCTTGCCCTGACGCTGCTGTTCCCCGCCCTGCCCGGCATGGCGCAGGCGGCCGACTGTCCGGCGGACGCGAGCCAACGCATTTTCGATCTCAGCCAGAAGGCGCGCGACGGCGCGCTGTCCCCCGCCGAGGCGGCACAGGTCGCCACCGAGATCACCCGGGCTTGCGGGCGGGAGCGGGCGCTGCTGGGGCAGATCCTTGAAATGTTCACCATCACCGGCCTTGTGCGTGAAGCCCCGGATCCCGAGCGGTTCGGGGCGCACCTGAACGCCTTCCGCACCATCAACGCGATCAACCGCGCGGGCGGCGGCGGGTTCGACCCGATCGGGCTGAACGGCCCGGATGGCGGCGAGATCCAGTGGAGCGTGATCGACGAACGCAACGCCTATTGGGACCTGATGTTCGCCATGGCGGCGGATTACCTCGTGTTCGGCGTTCACGCCGATATCTACACGCCCGGAAAGATCGAACAGATCGGCTGTGGGCTCTACCCGGCCGAGGAGGCTTCGGCGCTTGCCACCCATGCCGTCGACAACGTCGATGGGGGCGAGCTTCTGGCGCGGGTCTCGTTCCTCGCCCGCGCCTGCGACACACCCGAGGGCGACACCAGCGGTTACGCCGCGCTCTACTTCGCCGAGCACAAGCGCGCGCGGGCCGCCGATCCGGGCTATCTCGGCCTCACCCGGGGTGATATTCGCTCCGGGTTGCGCGCCTTTCTCGAAAAACATCTCGACGGCGCGCCCGGGAGCGATCTCTTCACCGCCGGCGAGGTGACCGACCTCATGAACTTCTGAAGGACAAAATGCTGATCGTCGTTTCCCCCGCCAAGCGCCTGAACGAAACTGCCCCCCGAGCCGAGAACGGCACCTCGCCGCGTTTTCTCGACGAGGCGGCAAGGCTCGCCGAAACGGCGCGTGGCCTTGACGCGGGCGCGCTCGAAAATCTGATGCATATCTCGCCCAAGCTCGCCGCGCTCAACGTGGATCGGTTCGCGGCGTTCGGGTCGGGCCTCGGCGAGAAACAGGCGATCGAGATTTTCGCCGGCGACACCTACAGCGGGCTCGAAGCAGCCTCGCTGGACCCGGAAGAGATCGACTATGCCCAGCGGCACTTCCGCATCCTTTCGGGGCTTTACGGCCTCTTGCGCCCGCGCGACGTGATCCAGCCGCACCGGCTGGAAATGGGCTCGCGCCTCGCCAACCCGCGCGGGCGGAACCTCTACGAATTCTGGGGCGACCGGATCGCGGAACAGCTCAACGCCGATGCCGAGGCGGCGGGCACCGAAATTCTCGTCAACTGCGCCTCGGTGGAGTATTTCACCGCCGCCGACCGGCCGGCATTGCGGTTGCGGGTGATCACCCCGGTGTTCATGGAAGAGCATCCCGATGGGCCGCGCATCAACTCCTTCTTCGCCAAGAAGGCGCGCGGCGCGATGGCGCGCTTCATCATCCAGAACCGGCTCAAAGACCCGCAGGCGCTCAAGGCGTTCGACACCGGCGGCTATCGGTATCGCCCGGAGATGAGCGAGGGCGACCGGATGGTGTTTCTCAACGCTGGCTGAGCGCCGCGCTCAGGCGTCGCAATCATCGGCCACGGGCGGGCGTGCGTTCGCGGGGCACGCGGCGGTGATCTCGGCGAGGATTTCCCTCTTTTTCAGTGGCTTTGAAAGATGTTCGTCGAGGCCGTGCGAGAGGATCTCCTCGGCGTCGCCGGACATCGCATGGGCGGTGAGCGCGACGATGCGCACCGGGGGCAGGCCGCGTTCCGCCTCGATGGCGCGGATGCGACGGGTGGCTTCCTTTCCGTCCATCCCGGGCATCGAGATATCCATGAAGATCAGATCGGGGCGATCCGCCTCGAAGGCGGCGACAGCATCGGCACCATTGGCTGCGAAGCTGAGGTCGACGTCGCAGGCTTGAACCAGCTTCGAGAACACCAGCTGGTTCGTCTGGTTGTCTTCGGCGGCGAGAATGCGCATGGCGCGGACGGCCTTGGGCGTGGCGTCGTCAGCTGTGCCGGTGGAGGCGGGTTCCGGCGCGCGGGCCGGGGCGGGTGCAAGGCGCGACGAGCCGAATACAGGCGACGGCTCGGGCGGCGCGGCCCGGCGGGAGCCGAACACCGGCGCCTCCTCGGGCGGTTGAACCTCGGTGGCCGGGCGCGGCGCCGGGGCCTCAAGCCCGGCGAGCGCGGTGGTGAGTTCGGCCCGGGCGATGGGCTTGGCAAGGATCGCGGATACCCCGCTTTCCTGCGCGCGGCCCTCCCCTGGTGCGGCCGCGAGGATCAACGGCGCGTTGATCCCATCGCTGTGCAGCACCGCGATGAATGCCGCCGCGCTCATGTCGGGCAGCCGTTGATCGGCGATGATCACGTCGGCGGCCGCCGCGCGGCCGTCGCGCGCTTCGGCCGCGGACAAGGCGCAGGTCACGCCGAGGCCAAGGGCGGCGAGGCGCTTTTCGAGGATCGCGCGGTGCAGATCGTCCTGCATCACCAGGAGCACGCGCGAGATCCAGCCCGGCGGCTGCGGCAGGTCTTCGCTTTCCACGACGGAGAGGTGCAGTTGCACGCCAAAAGCCGAGCCAACGTCTTCCTCGCTCTCGACCCAGACCTTGCCGCCCATCAGCTCCACCAGCTGCCGGGTGATCGTGAGCCCCAGCCCGGTGCCTTCGAAGGCCCGGTTGCGCTCGTCTTCCACCTGGTTGAACTTGCCGAAGACGTGGTCGAGCATGTGGGCCGGGATGCCGATCCCGGTGTCTTCCACCACGATGTGGATGCGCGAGGTCTGGCGGGTGCCCTCGGGCACCCCGACGACGCGCACCAGCACGTGGCCCCGCGCGGTGAATTTGACCGCGTTGCCGACGAGGTTGGTCAGCACCTGCCGGATGCGCACCGGGTCGCCCTCGAACCGGGTGGGCAGGAACATGTCGTAGTCGAGCATGATCTTCAGCCCCTTCTCGCGGATCGACGGCTCCATGAGCTGGATCACGTCGAGAATCGTGCGTTCGAGATCGAACGGCTCGGGCCGCAGGGTGAGCTTTTCGGCCTCGATCTTGGAATAGTCGAGCACGTCGTTGATGATCGAAAGCAGGGCGGTGCCGGAGGATCGGATGGTGTCGACGTAAGCGCGCTGATCGTCGTCGAGCCCGCTTTCGGCGAGCAGGTCGGCCATGCCGACGACGCCATTCATCGGCGTACGGATCTCGTGGCTCATGTTGGCGAGGAAGGCCGACTTGGCACGGTTGGCGGCCTCGGCGCGCTTGCGGGCGTCTTCCAGTGCCGCCTCGCGCCGCATCGCTTCGGTGATGTTGAGGCCGAGGCAGACGGTATCGCCCCCCGGTGCGCGCTGGTCGACGAGGCGAATCCAGGTGCCGTCCCACAGCCGGATCACGCGCGGTTCGGGGGCGGGGGAGAACCAGCGCGCCAGCATTTCCTCGCGCCACTGGCCGGCGCTCATGCCTTCGGTGTCGACGACACCCTCGGCAAGCGCGGCTTCGACGATTTCCTGGTAATGCGCGCCGGGGCGGATGCATTCGAGCCCGTCGAAGGGCTGAAGATAGGCCGAGTTGGCGATGACCATGCGGCTGTCGGCGTCGAACACGGCAAATCCGTCCTCGATCGACTGGATCGAGTTCCACAAGCGGCGCTTGGCGATATCGACCTCGGTGTTGGCGCGGGCAAGATCCTTTCGGACCTTGGTGTTCTCGCCGCGCACCACCTCCACCTGCTCGCGGGTTTCCACCAGGTTTTCGGTCAACGAGATGGCATGGCGCGAGAGCATTCGGTTGGCCTCGTGCAGTTCCGCTTCCTTCTGCGCCAGCAGCCGTTCCGCCGCCAGCCGCGCGCGGCGCTCCTCGGTAAACAGGTCTTCCGCCTTCATCGCCCTCTCCATCCGTCCCGGGCCTCGTGCCCATGGGCAAAGCTTCGCCAAACAAGGTGAACAGGGGTTTAACGGGCGCCGAAGTTCCGCCGCGAAAGTTGCGCGATGCGCCGCGAAGTGCCAGCATGGCGCAACGCGCGAGGGAGGACCCGATGCGACTCATTCTGATTTTCTTTGCATTTTTCTTCAGTCTTACCCAGATCGCCCTTGCCGAGGGGCCGGTGCCGGAAAAGCGGGTGATCCTGCACCGTGACACCGATTTTCCCGGCGGCGATATCCAGTCGATCTTCGACACCACCCTGGAGGCCTGCGAATCGGCCTGCCTGACGCGCGAAGATTGCCGGGCGTTCACCTACAATTCCCGCTCGCAGGCCTGTTTCCTGAAAGACCGCTTTGGGACGAGCGAAAGTTATTCCGGTGCGTTCTCGGGCGAGATCGTCGCCGCGCCGCCCGCCGTGGTTGCCGGGGCCGAGGCGCGCGCCGAGCGGCTCGATTTCCTGTATGAAAGCGATATCGCGCAAGCACAGGCCCGCGCCCGCGCCCTGCCGCGCGAATTTCTCTCCGGCGGCTGGTCGGCCGAGCAGCTTCTGGGCTGGGCGCAGGAGGCCGAGGCGGATGCCAATATCGTCTCCGCGATGCGCTACACCGCCGCGGCCACCGTGATAAGCGATGCCGGGCAGGACTGGGCCGATTACGCCCGCCTTGCCAATTCCGTCGCCTTTTCCACAACCAATCAGTCGGAGCGCACCAAGCTTTACCAGACCGCGCTTGAAGCCGCGATCTCGGGTTACCTGCGCGCCGCTTCGCCGGCACAGGAGGCCAACGCGCTGACCGAGATGGCAACGGCGCTGGAAAACCTCGGGCGCGGGCGGCAGATGATCTCGGCGCTCCGGTTGGCGCAGGCGGCAAGCCCGCGCGCCGAAACCGCCGAGGCGATCGACCGTGCGGTGGGGCTCTACGGTTTCCGCGTGACCGATAGCAGCGTCGAGAGCGATGCCGCCAGCCCGCGTATCTGTGCGCAGTTCTCCGAATCGCTGGTGGAAACCGGGGTGGATTACGCGCCCTTCGTGCAATCCGATGTCTCGGGCCTCGCCGTCAGCGCGCGGGGGAGCCAGCTTTGCGTGGAGGGGGTGAGCCACGGCAACCGCTACGCCCTGACCCTGCGCGCGGGCCTGCCGGCGGCGTCCGGCGAGGAACTCGCCAAGCCGGTGCAACTGAACCTCTACGTGCGCGACCGCGCCCCCTCCGTTCGCTTCCCGGGCCGGGCCTACGTGCTGCCCGCCAGCCCCGATGCGGGCCTGCCGATCGTCGCCGTCAACGCCTCCGAGATCGAGTTGACGCTCTCGCGCCTGCCCGACCGCAACCTCGTGCGCGCCTACGCGGAAGACTGGTTCGGCCGCGCGCTCAGCACGTGGGACGTGTCGTGGTTCAACGAAACCCTTGCCGAGCCGATCTGGGAGGGCACGGCGCAGGTGGCGAGCGAGCTGAACCGCGATGTCACCACCCGTTTGCCGATTGGCGAGGCGCTGGCCGACCAGCCGCCGGGCATCTACGTGCTGCATGCCGTGGTGCCGGGTGAAACGCAGGATTCCAGCCCGCCCGCGACGCAATGGTTCGTGATCTCCGATATCGGGCTGACCACGATGATGGGCGCCGATGGGCTGCACGTTTTCGCCCGTTCGCTGGGCAGCGCCGAGCCGATCGCGGGCGCCACGGTGCAACTGGCCTCTCGCGCCAACGCTGTGCTGGGCGAGGCCGTCACCGATGCGGCGGGCTACGCGCGCTTCCCGGAGGGGATGACCTCGGGGCGGGCGGGCGCCGAACCGGCGATGCTCACGCTGACCAAGGGCGACGATATCGCCTTCCTGTCGCTCACCGGCCCGGCTTTCGACCTGTCCGACCGGGGGGTGGAGGGCCATGCCGCCGCGCCGCCGATCGACGTGTTCCTCACCACCGACCGGGGCGCCTACCGCGCCGGGGAAACGGTGCACGCCACCGCGCTCGCGCGCGATGACCGGGCCGAGGCGATCGAGGGCCTGCCACTGATCGCCGTGCTCTCGCGTCCCGACGGGGTGGAATACTCCCGGCATCTTTCCAAAGGGGCGGGCGCCGGGGGGCATGTCTTCTCCCTGCCGCTTGCCGGCAACGCGCCGCGCGGCACATGGCGGCTCGATCTCTTCGCCGACCCGGATGCGCCCGCGCTTTCCTCGACGACGCTGCTCGTCGAGGATTTCCTGCCCGAGCGGATCGACTTCGACCTCGCGCTGTCCAGCGAACGCCCGCGCCTGACCGAGCGGCCGCGCCTGAAACTCGAGGCGCGCTACCTGTTCGGCGCACCGGCGGCGGATCTCGCCATCGAGGGCGATCTTCGGCTGCGGTCGACGCGCGAAATCGCGGAATGGCCGGGCTACCGCTTTGGCCCGCATGAAGACCTTTACGGCCCGCAATGGGGCATGATCCCCGAAGCCCGCACCGATGCCTCGGGCCGGGCGGAGTTCGCCGTGGGCTTCCCCGATGCCGAGACGCGCGGCACCCCGCTCGTGGCCGAGATCAACATCCGCGTGAAGGAAGGCTCTGGCCGCCCGGTCGAGCGCAGCCTGAACGTGCCGGTGGCGCCGGCCGAGCCGCTGATCGGCATTCGTCCGGGCTTCGACGGCACCGTGCCGGAAGGCGCGGAGGCGAGCTTCGACCTGATCGCGCTCGCGCCCGACCTCGGGCTTCGCGCCATGGAGGTGAGCTGGGAGCTCAACCGCGTGGAAACCCGCTACCAGTGGTATTCGATGCACGGCAACTGGAACTGGGAGCCGACCACCACCCGCACCCGCGTGGCTTCGGGCGAGGCCATGCTCGGCGATGATCCCGTGCGCGTTTCCGCCCCGACCGACTGGGGCCGCTACGAACTGGTCGTGTCCGAGAAGGGCGGCAGTTACGTGGCGTCGAGCGTCGAGTTTTTCGCCGGTTGGTATGCGCCCGCCGACGCCACCACCACGCCCGACATGCTCGAAGTCTCGCTCGACGCGCCGGCCTATGCCCCGGGCGATACCGCCACGCTGCGCTTCGTGCCGCGGGCGGCTGGCAAGGCGCTTGTGACCGTCGTGTCGAACCGCTTGATCGACATGGTCGCCGTCGATGCGGTGGCGGGTGAGAATACCGTGCGCCTGCCGGTGACGGAGGACTGGGGCGCGGGGGCCTACGTGATGGCCACGATGATCCGCCCGCTTGACGAGACGGAGGGGCGCGAGCCAACGCGGGCGCTGGGTCTGACCCACGCCAGCGTCGATCCCGGCGCGCACCAGCTTGCCGCCGCTTTCGACGTGCCCGCCGAAGCCGCCCCGCGCGGCCCGCTCGAGGTTGTGCTGGAGGTCGATGGGGTGGCCGATGGCGAATCCGCCTGGGCGACCATCGCGGCGGTGGACGTGGGCATCCTCAACCTCACCTCCTTCGAGGCGCCCGACCCGTCCGATCACTACTTTGGCCAGCGCCGCCTCGGCATGGCGGTGCGTGACCTTTATGGCCGCCTGATCGACGGGCGGAGCGGCGCGATGGGCGCGATCCGCTCCGGCGGCGATGCGATGGCGCAGATGCGGATGCAGGCCCCGCCCCCGACCGAGGAGTTGATGGCGCAGTTTTCCGGCCCCGTCGAAGTGATCGACGGCAAGGCGGTGGCGCGCATCGATCTGCCCGAGTTCAACGGCACGGTGAAGCTGATGGCCGTGGTCTGGTCGAAAACCGGGGTTGGCAACGCACAGGCCGAGGTGCTGGTGCGCGATCCGGTTGTGCTTACTGCCTCGCTGCCGCGCTTCCTCGCACCGGGCGACGAGGCCCGGATGCTGCTGGAACTGACCCACGCCAAGGGCCCGGCGGGCGAGATGCGGCTCAGCGCCGCCTCCGATACCGTCGCCGTCGCGGGCGGTGGCTTTGCCCGCGATGTGACGCTTGGGGAGGGCGAGACCGCGCGGCTTTCGGTGCCAGTCACAGCACCCGGGGTCGGCGTTCACCAGATCGACCTCGCGCTGGAAACCCCCGACGGGGTCCGGCTGACCAAGACGCTTACGCTGCCGGTGGAACGGCTCGATCCGGAAGTGGCGCGCACCACCCGGCTCAGCCTTGCGCCGGGGCAAGGCTTCACGCTGACGCGCGACATGCTCGCGGGGCTCGATGCCGGCACCGCGCGCGCCACGATCACCGGCGGGCCGCTCGCCCGTGTCGACGCCGCCGGGCTGCTCGACAAGCTCGATGCCTATCCCTACGGCTGCACCGAGCAACAGGCCTCGCGCGCGCTGCCGCTGCTCTATATGGGAGGGATCGCCGAGGCGATGGGGCTTGCCGATCGCGAAGATCTGCCGGGCCGGGTGCGCGGTGCGATTGCCGCGGTGCTCGCGAACCAATCGTCTTCCGGCGCTTTCGGGGTCTGGCGCCCCGGCTCGGGCGATCTCTGGCTCGACGCCTATGCCTCCGACTTCCTCGCCCGCGCAAGGACGGAAGGGTACGAGGTGCCCGATTCCGGCTTCCGCGCGGCGATGGACAACCTGCGCAACCGGGTGAACTACTACCCCGACTTCGAGGATGGTGGGCAGGACCTGGCCTATGCGCTCTACGTGCTCGCGCGCGAAGGTGCGGCCTCCATGGGTGACCTGCGCTATTATGCCGATACCAGGGCGGACGAATTCGCCACGCCGCTCGCCTCGGCGCAGATCGGCGCGGCGCTCGCGGCCTATGGCGATCCGGTTCGGGCCGACCGGATGTTCGCCCGCGCCATGCGCCAGATCGAAAGCGCAAGCGACGAGGGGCAGGTCTGGCGCGCCGATTACGGCACCAACCTGCGCGACGCGGCGGCTGTTCTCGCACTCGGCACAGAGGCCGGCAGCGAGGCGATCGACCGCGAGGCGCTGCTGGGCCGGATCGTGGCCGGTGCCGGGCGGCTATCGACGCAGGAAGCGGCGTGGTCGCTGCTCGCCGCGAATGCGCTGCTAGAGGAAGCCCCCGGCGCTGGGCTGACGCTTGACGGTGCCGCGCTCAGCGGACCGCTGGTGCGCATTCTCGGGTCGGCCGATCTCGCCCGCGACCGGGTCATCGTTAACGAGGGCCTGCGCGAGACGCTGCTTACCACCACGATCATCGGTGTGCCCGATGTGGCCCCGCCGGCCGAGGGCAACGGTTATGCCATCGAGCGGCGCTATTTCACCATGGAGGGCGAGCCTGCCGATCCGGGCGAGGTGGCGCAGGGCACGCGGCTGGTCACGCTGCTCACGGTGACGCCATGGGCCTATTCCGAGGGCCGGCTGATGATCACCGATCCGTTGCCCGCGGGCTTCGAGATCGACAACCCCAACCTGCTGCGTGCGGGCGACATCAAGGCGCTCGACTGGTTGCAGGTGACCTCGGAGACGGAAACCACCGAGTTCCGGCAGGACCGTTTCCTCGCGGCGGTCGACTGGTCGTCGGACAAGCCGATCCGGCTGGCCTACGTGGTGCGCGCGGTCACCACGGGGCAGTTCCACCATCCCGCGGCGTCGATCGAGGACATGTATCGACCGGCCTACCGGGCGGTTGGTGCGGCGGGAACCGTGCGGGTGACGGAGTAGGCGCGGTGCCGGACAAGGGCTTTCCGTGGCCGGCGGCCGGGGGGCGCTGCCCCCCGGACCCTGAGCGAAGGAGCCGAGGCTCCTTCGCAAACCCGTCAGGCGATTTTGCTTGTCGAAATCGCCGAGAGGGCCGCAGGTATTTTTTTCAGGATGAAGGGGGAAGGCGGGCTTTGGTCGTCGCGCCGGTTGGCGGGGCGGCATGATGGCGCGGGTTTTCTTCGCTCTGGCCCTGGTGCTGTTCGCCGCGGGGTTCGCGCGCGACCGGTTTGACGCCTGGGTGACGGCGACGGTTCTGCCGCCGCTCGCGGTGGAGACTTCCGTGGAAGTTCTCGATCGGCACGGCGATCTGCTGCGCGCCTATACCGTGGCCGACGGGCGCTGGCGGTTGGCGGTTGATCCGGGTGCGGTCGATCCGCTGTTTTTCCGGATGCTGGTGGCCTACGAGGACAAGCGGTTTTTCAGTCACGCGGGCGTCGATCCTCTCGCGGTGCTGCGCGCGGCGTGGCAGGCGATCGGGCAGGGGCGGATCGTATCGGGCGCCTCGACGCTGACGATGCAGACCGCGCGGCTGCTGGAGGATGGGCCAACCGGCACCGGCGCGGGCAAGCTGCGGCAGATCCGCGTCGCACTGGCGCTGGAGCGGCGGCTTGGCAAGGACGAGATCCTCGCGCTCTACCTCGATCGTGCGCCCTATGGCGGCAATATCGAGGGGATTGGCGCGGCAACGCGCGCGTGGTTCGGCAAGCCGCCCGGCCGGCTTACCCCGGCGGAAGCGGCGCTCTTGGTGGCGCTGCCGCAATCGCCGGAGTTGCGCCGGCCCGACCGCCATCCGGAGGCGGCGCGCGTGGCCCGCGCCCGGGTTCTGGCCCGGGCCGAAGCCGCGGGCGTGATCGGGGCGGAGGCGGCGCGCGCCGCGCTGGGCGAGGCGCTGCCCGGGGTCAGGCGCGACATGCCGTTGCTGGCGGCGCATCTTGCCGACCGGCTGCGCCGCGAAAACCCCGGCGCGGGCCTGCACATGACCACGCTGGATGCAGGCCTCCAGGCCCGGCTCGAAACTCTCGCCGCCCAGGCGGTGCGCGATGATGGCGAGGGTGCGCTTTCGATAGCCATTCTCGTGGCTGATCACGCCAGCGGCGAGGTGCGCGCAAGCGTCGGCTCGGCCGGCTATGCCACCGATGCGCGGGCGGGGTTCGTCGACATGACCACGGCGCTGCGCTCGCCGGGCTCGACGCTCAAGCCGTTGGTCTATGCCCTCGCTTTCGATGAGGGGCTTGCCCATCCGCAAACGATGATCGACGACCGACCGATGCGGTTTGGCGGCTATGCTCCGGAGAATTTCGACGGGGCCTATCGCGGGCCGGTGACGGTGACGGAGGCGCTGCAGCTTTCGCTCAACATTCCGGTGGTGGCATTGACCGCCGAGCTGGGGCCGGCCCGGCTGATGGCGGCACTCGCGCGGGCGGGGGCGGCCCCGGTGCTGCCGGGCGCGGCGGCGCCGGGGCTGGCGGTGGCGCTGGGCGGGATCGGGATCACCCCGCGAGACCTCACCGCGCTTTACGCCGGGCTCGCGCGCGGGGGCGCGGCGGTGGCGCTGCGGGAAAGGGCGGGCGAAGCTGGCGCGGCGGCGGGCCGGATCGTCTCTCCCGAAGCGGCGTGGCAGGTGGGGCACATCCTTGCCGGGATGCCGCCGCCGCCCAATGCCGCACGCCAGCGGCTGGCCTACAAGACCGGCACCTCCTACGGTCACCGCGACACCTGGGCGGTTGGTTTCGACGGGCGGCATGTGGTCACCGTCTGGATGGGTCGGCCCGATGGCACGCCGGTGCCGGGCGCCTTCGGAGCCGACATGGCCGCGCCGGTGCTGTTCGAGGCCTTCGCGCGGGTGAAACCGGCGCTCGATCCGTTACCGCCACCGCCGCCGGGCACGCTGCTCGTCTCCACCTCCGCCCTGCCGTTGCCGCTGCGGGAATTCCGATCGCGGAACGCGGTGTTCGCGGCCGCCGACACGCCGGAACTGGCCTTCCCGCCGGATGGCGCGCTGGTGGAAACCGCGGGCGCGTCGCTCGCAGTGCGGATCGAGGGCGGGCGGCCACCGTTCACGCTTCTGGCCAACGGCACACCGGTTCTGGTGGCGACGCGGGCGCGCACACCGTCGCTGCCGCTCGGCCCGGGGCACGTGACGCTCTCGGTGATCGACGCGGAGGGGCGCGCGGCGCGGGCGCAGGTGGAGCTGCGTTAGCCCGCGGTGCCGGTGCAGAGATCGTAGTCGATCGTGCTGCGGGTAAAGCCGAGCGCGACCTGGGTCTCGTCGCGGTAGATGGTCAGGAAGGTCCAGCCTTCGGGCCAGCCGATGCCTTCGTATTCCCAGACCAGATCATCGCCGGGCATGGCGACGGAGATCACCTCCGCCGCCTCGCGCGGGCCTGCGCGCAGCGGGATCGCCTCGCCGGTCCAGCCGAGGCAGCCGGAGGCGAATTCCGAAAGCGCCACCACGGTTTCGAGCCTCAGGCGCAGCGGGATGTTGGCGATGTCGAGGCTGGTGGCGCTGGTATCCACGGCGCAGGCGAACAGGTCTTCCATGCCTTGAACATAGGTGACGAGTTCGTCGCCGCCCGGCTCGAGCGAGACCTCGGTGCCGGTGCAATCGGCGTTGTCGAAGACCGCCTTTCCGAGCGGGCTGGAGAAGCAGTAGCCGGCGCGATCGTAGAGCTGGTTGCGCGAGAACCACAGATCGTCGCAGGGGTCGAAGGCCAGTGCCGGGCCGGCAACGAGGGAAGCAAGGATGACGAGGGCGAAACGGGGCATGACGGCCTCCCATGTGGGCATGGAATCACCTTAGCACGGATCGGGGATACGGCGGGAGGCTGATGGCGGCGTTTCGCCCGGTGCGCCGGATCCGGCGCGGCGGCAAGAAAAAACCCCGGGGAGCGATCCCCGGGGGCGTCCGTACCGGATGAGACGGCGATCAGCGCTTGTCGTCGTCGTCTTCGTCTTCATCCGTATCGTCGGGCAGGTTGAACAGGCTGTCGGCGTCAACCTCGCGTTCCTTCTTGTCATCGCCCGAAAGCGTGAAGGTTTCGAGCCCTTCGATGGCGGTGGGCATCTTCGGCTCGGCTTCCATCGCGAGGCTCTGCTCGGTCGAGACCAGCTTGCGGCGCTCGTCGTCCGACATCACCTCGCCGGCGGCGGCGCGCTTGGCGGCGGCCTTCTGCACAGCGGCGTCAAGCTCGGACTGCTTGCACAGGCCAAGCGCTACCGGGTCGATCGGCTCCATCTGCTGGATGTTCCAATGCGTGCGTTCGCGGATCGACTGGATCGTGGGCTTGGTCGTGCCGACGAGCTTGGCGATCTGGGCGTCGGTCAGTTCGGGGTGGAACTTCACCAGCCAGAGGATGGCGTTGGGCCGGTCCTGCCGCTTCGAGAGCGGCGTGTAGCGCGGGCCGCGGCGCTTTTCCTCGCCGAGGGCGGCGGGGTTGAACTTGAGCTTGAGGCTGTGCAGCGGATCGGCCTCGGCCTTTTCGATCTCGTCCTGGGTGAGCTGGTTGTTGGCGACCGGGTCAAAGCCCTTCACCCCGGAAGCCACGTCGCCGTCGGCGATGCCTTGCACCTCGAGCTCGTGCAGGCCGCAGAAATCCGCGATCTGCTTGAAGCTCAGCGTGGTGTTGTCCACCAGCCAGACGGCGGTGGCCTTGGCCATGATCGGTTTGTCCATCTCGGCACTCCTTGCGCATACGATTGTCCCGCGCCCTGGGATGGGCTCCCGGCGGGCCGGGTCGGGTTACCGTTGTCGGGAAACTCGGGCGGTATATAGTGCGCGCGTGCCGGTTAGGAAAGAGAAAATGCGCCTGTTTCTTGTGGCCCTGATGCTTTGCGCCACCACCGCCCGCGCCGATGGCGAGCGTGCAGGGGCCTTCGATTACTACGTGCTGGCGCTCTCATGGTCGCCCAACTGGTGCGCGCTGGAAGGCGACGCGCGCGGCGCCGAGCAATGCGAGCAGGGGTTCGGCTGGGTGCTGCACGGGCTCTGGCCGCAATACGAGGCGGGCTGGCCGGCCTACTGCCCCACCGCCGAACCCGCGCCCTCGCGTGCGATGACGGCGGCGCAGGCCGATCTGTTCGGAGCCGGGGGCGCGGCGTGGTATCAATGGCGCAAGCATGGCGCCTGTTCCGGGCTTTCGGCGGCGGCGTATTACCGGATGGCGCGCGATGCCTGGACCCGGGTCAACCGCCCCGCGGTGCTGCGCAAGCTCGACCGGACGGTGAAACTGCCAGCAGAGGTGATCGAGGCGGCGTTTCTCGAGGCCAACCCGGACTGGTCGGCCGACATGGTGACGATCACCTGCAAGGCCGGTCACATCCAGGAGGCGCGCATCTGCCTCACCCGCGACCTCGAGCCGCGCGTTTGCGGCGCTGACGTGGTGCGCGATTGTGCGATGCGCGACGCGGTCCTGCGGCCGATTCGGTGAGCGAAAGGTTTCGCCCGCTCACGCGGGCGACTCGCGCCTCGCTGCGCTCGGCGCGAAGCTCTTTTGCCTCCGGCGGAGGTATTTTCGGACCCAAGAAGGCCTTGAAGCTTCAGCCTGCACCCGCCGCGGCGAGCGCCGCCCCGATGAAGTAGGGCCAGACGATCAGGGCGAGGACGCTCTTCCAGAACCCGAGCCCGAGCCAACCCAGCGTGAATAGCCAGCCTGCGAACCAAAGCAGGCCGAACTCGTTTTGTACGCGGATGATCTTTTCAGCCATGGCGCACCTCCTTTCGCGGAGGACTATGGGCGCAGATTGCCTTTCGCGCCATGCGCGGGATCAAACGACACCGACGATCATCATCACCAGGCCTGCGTGCCCCACCGCCCAGACCGCCGAGCGCAGCAGCACGATGCCGGAGCCGTAGGCCGGCACGTAGGCGAGGCGGGCGGCGAAGAACACGGCGGCGCCGGTGAGCGCCCAGCCCCCGGTGATGCCCTTGACCTCGGCGAGCAGCGCCAGCGCGATGAATATCGGCAGCGCCTCGAACATGTTGCGCAAGGCCCGTTCCATGCGCCCGGCCATGACCGTGGGCGCGGGGCGCTCGTCGCGCGGGCCGCGCAGGAAGCGCAGTTGTTCGGGGGCGCCGCTCGCCGCGCGCGCCATCGAGGGCAGCAGCGTTTGCAGGAAGAACAGCGCGAGCACGGCAAGGATCCAGCCGGTCATGGTCATCGGGTATGCCTCAGGGGATCAGGACGGTGGAGCCGGTGGTCTTGCGGGCTTCGAGCAATTGGTGCGCCTCGGCGACGGCGTCGAGCGGGAATCGCTGGTCGACATGGATCTTCACCGCGCCGGAGATAACCTTTTCGAACAGGTGGTTGGCCATGGACATGCAGGTTTCATGCTCGGCGATATGGGTGAACAGCGTCGGCCGGGTGATCTTCAGGCTGCCGCGCGAGGCCAGTTCGGCGAGGCTGAAGGGCGGCACCGGGCCGGAGGCGTTGCCGAAGGAAATCATCATGCCCAGCGGCTTGAGGCAATCAAGCGAGCCGGTGAAGGTATCGGCGCCGACCGCATCCATCACCACGTCGACGCCCTTGCCGTCGGTCAGCTCGCGCACCCGTTCGACGAAGTTCTCCGTGCGATAGTTGATGCAATGGGCGGCGCCGTTGGCGCGGGCCTCGTGGCACTTCTCATCAGAGCCGGCGGTGCCGATCAGGGTAATCCCTTCCGATTTCGCCCATTGGCAGGCGATCAGCCCCACCCCGCCGGCGGCGGCGTGGAACAGCACGGTATCGCCCGCCTTGAGGGGCGTGGTGCGGTGGAAGAGGTATTCCACCGTCATGCCTTGCAGCATCATCGCCGCGGCCTGGGAAAAGCTGATATCGTCGGGAAGCGGCACCACGTGGGCGGCCGGCATCACCCGGGCCTCGGCATAGGCGCCCGGCGGCATGGCGGCGTAGGCGGCGCGGGTTCCGGGCGCAAGGTGGGTGACGCCTTCACCGACCGCCTCGATCACGCCTGCGGCCTCCATCCCGAGGGCATGCGGCAGCGTGAGCGGATAGAGCCCGGTGCGCTGGTAGACGTCGATGAAGTTGAGCCCCACCCGCTCGTGGCGGATGCGCACTTCGCCGGGGCCGGGTTCGCCCACGGGCATGTCGACGATCTTCAGCTGTTCGGGGCCGCCGAACTCTTCGATGATGACGGTTTTTGCCATGGTTTCCTCTGGTCAGATGTTCAGGACGATCTTGCCGATGTGGCCCGCGCTTTCGATCCGTTCGTGGGCGCGGGCGGCGTCTTCGAGGGCGAAGGCGCTGTCCATCACCGGGCCCACGCGGCCCGCCTCGATCAGCGGCCACACCTTTTCGCGCAGTTCCGCGGCGATGCGGGCCTTGGCGGCGTCGGATTGCGGGCGCAGGGTGGAGCCGGTGATGGTGAGGCGGCGAACCATCACCTGCGCGAAGTTGATCTCGGCCTTGGGGCCCGAGAGGAAGGCGATGTGCACCATGCGGCCGTCGTCGGCCAGCGCGCTGATGTTGCGCGCGATGTAGTCGCCACCGACCATGTCGAGGATCAGGTCGGCGCCGCCGGCCGCGCGCAGAACCTCGACGAAATCCTCATTGCGGTAGTTGATCGCTACCTCCGCGCCGAGATCGCGGCAGACCGCGCATTTCTCGTCGGAGCCGGCGGTGGTGAACACCCGCGCGCCGAAGATGCTGGCAAGCTGGATCGCCGTGGTGCCGATGCCCGAAGAGCCGCCATGCACCAGGAAGCGCTCGCCCGCCTGCAAGCCCCCGCGCATGAAGACGTTCGACCAGACGGTGAAGAAGGTTTCGGGCAGGCAGGCGGCTTCGGCGAGCGTGAGACCTGCGGGAACGGGCAGGGCATGGGCGGCCGGGGTGGTGACGTATTCGGCGTAGCCGCCGCCGGGCAGGAGCGCGGTGACGCGGTCGCCGATCCGCCATTGCGACACCCCGGCACCGAGGGCCACCACTTCGCCCGCACCTTCCAGCCC
Organism: Sinisalibacter lacisalsi; assembly: GCF_014640115.1. GTDB lineage: Bacteria > Pseudomonadota > Alphaproteobacteria > Rhodobacterales > Rhodobacteraceae > Sinisalibacter > Sinisalibacter lacisalsi. The sequence continues at coordinate 195,314 of NZ_BMGI01000003.1, forward strand.
GGGCAGATCGGAGGCACCGGGCGGCGGCGCGTAGCTGCCCGCGCGTTGCAGCGCGTCGGGGCGGTTGACCCCGGCATGGGCAAGCCGGATGAGGATTTCACCGGCGCGCGGGCTCGGCACCGGGCGCGTGCAGGGGGTGAGCACCTCCGGACCGCCGGGCGCGGAGATTTCGACGGCGCGCATCGTGTCGGGCAGGGTCATTCGTCGGTTCCCGTTTTCCAATGCCCAGGGTAGCCCTCGCGCGGCGTGCCGGGCGCGCGGACATGATCGAACACCCGGCCCGGCCCTTTCATGAAGGTTTCGAACAGCGGGTTCTTCTTGACCTGCGCCTTGACCTTCTCGAACTGCATGACGTTTTCGATCCGCCGGTCGAGGAAAGCCCAGGTTTCCGCGTTGCCGGGGCTTTCGTCGCCCAGCCAGTAGAGCGCGGTGGCGGAGTAGACCGCCGAGAGCGAGGCGCGCTTGGTATACCAGTTGATATCGCGCGAGGTGTCGCCGAGCGCGGTCCAGATGTGATCGGCGGTTTCCCACAGGGCGCGAGACCCGTCGCCGGCGTGCTGGGGCAGGGCGAACAGGCTGAACCCCCGGCGCACCAGTTCCTTGTCGACCACCTCGAGGCGAATCCGGACCGCAAGCGCGATGCGGTCGCGAAACCGCATGGTGGAGAGGTCCTGGTTTGCGAGCGCCTCGATCATCTGGGCGTCGCCGCGCCGGTGATAGGCGAGCGCGAGATCGACGGCGCCGCGCGGCAGGAGCGCCTGCGCCTCTTCGGCGCCCATGCCGATATCGGCCCGCGCCGCCTCGATCGCCGCCGCGCTCCAGCCGTCGAACAGCGCGTGGTTCAGGGCCGCGTCGAGCAGTTCGTCTTTCGCAGTCATCCGATGCTCCCTTGGGCTTTCGCCCCTGCATAAACCCCGTTGGTGGACAATTCCAGCAACGATGCAAGCCATTGCGCCGGGAACTGGACAAAGCGCCGAGCCTTTGCTATACGGCGCGCTCCTGCAATTTCATGCAACTCAAACCTAGAAAGGTGGTGAAAACCACATGCAGGTGACCGTTCGCGACAACAACGTCGATCAGGCGCTCCGTGCCCTGAAGAAAAAGCTGCAGCGTGAGGGCGTCTTCCGCGAGATGAAGCTTCGGCAACATTTCGAGAAACCCTCCGTCAAGAAAGCGCGCGAAAAGGCCGAAGCCGTCCGTCGGGCGCGCAAGCTGGCCCGCAAGAAAGCACAGCGCGAAGGCCTTCTCTGAGGCGTTGACGCACGAACACGGCGCAGCCTTCCGGGGCTGTTGCCACGACGACCCCCGCGGCTCTGCCCCGGGGGTTTGTTGTTTGTGGGGGTCAGCCTTCCAGCTCGCCGCGCAGCTTTTTCATCAGCATCCCGAGAAACTTCTGCGCGCCCTCATCCTTGAGTTCGCCGGTCTCGTCGAAGGCCTCGCGGCAATTGGCGATGAAGACCTCGGGGCCGTAAACCAGCTTCGCCCGGAACGGCATCATGCACAGGATGAGCGAGTGCATCGCCCGCTCGCCGCCCGCGCGCCCGTCGGCGGCGGCCATCAGCACCACGGGCTTGTCTTTCCACGGCATGCCCTTGACCCGGCTGACCCAGTCGAGCGCGTTCTTGAGCACGCCGGAGAGGTTCTTGTTGTATTCCGGGGTCGAGATCACGATCGCGTCCGCCGCCTTGATCTGGTCGGCGAGGTCGGAAACCTCGGCGGGGATGCCTTCGGCTTCCTCGAGATCGGCATCGTAAAGCGGCAGCCGCAGGTTGGCCTCGGTATACTCGGACTCGCCGAAAAGCCGCACGGCTTCGCGCAGGAGCTTGCGGTTGCAGGCGTCTTGCCGGAGTGAGCCCGAAATGCCAAGCAGGGTGAACGTGGACATGATGCCTCCATAGTCGTTGGCCCGAATGTATGGGGCAGGGCGCGGGGTGCAAGGCGAAAGGGCAAAAGATGCGTCACGGTGGCAAGATCCTCGCGGATGCGCTGGCGATCCAGGGTGTGAAACGGGTGTTTTCGGTGCCGGGCGAGAGCTTTCTCGCCGCGCTCGACGGGCTGTTCGACAGCGGGATCGAGAACATCGTCTGCCGCCACGAAGGCGGGGCGGCGATGATGGCGGAGGCCCACGGCAAACTCACCAATACGCCGGGGGTGCTGTTCGTCACCCGCGGGCCGGGGGCGACGAACGCCTCCTCCGGCATTCACGTCGCGATGCACGATTCGACGCCGATGGTGGTGTTTGTCGGCCAGATCGACCGCGCCCACCGCGATCGTGCGGCGTTCCAGGAGGTCGATTACCGCCAGATGTTCGGCGGGCTGGCCAAGTGGGTGGCGCAGGTGGATGACACCGCCCGCCTGCCTGAATACATCAGCCGCGCCTTCCACGCCGCGATGTCGGGTAGGCCCGGCCCGGTGGTTCTGGCGCTGCCCGAGGATGTGCTCTCGGCGGAGGCGGACGTGGCGGATCTGGCGGCCGTGGCGCCTCCGGCCTCGAGCATGGCGCCGGCCGCAGCCGAGGCGGTGATGGAACGGCTTGCGGCGGCGAAAAAGCCGCTCGTGGTGGTCGGCGGGCCGCTCTGGACGACAGCGGCGAGCGCCGATCTGGCCCGCTTTGCCGAGGCGCAGGGCCTGCCCGTCGCTCTCTCGTTCCGACGCCAGGACTACCTCGACAACCGGAACCCGCATTACGTCGGCGATCTCAGCGTCGGCATGCGGCCCGATCTCAAGGCGGCTTTGCAGGAGGCTGACCTCCTGCTCCTGCTCGGCACCCGGTTCGGCGATGTGGCCTCCGGCGGCTACGCGGTCGATCCTGCCCGCCCGGGCAAAACCATCGTGCACGTGCACCCGGACCCCGACGAGCTGGGCCGGGTATTCCGCCCCGATCTCGCCATCGCCGCCACCGCCCCCGCGATGCTCGCGGCGCTTGCCGCGCAAAACGGCGGAGGCCGCGCCGACCGGGCCGCTTGGCGCGACAGCTTGCGCGCAGGCTACGAGGCCTGGCTGCAGCCGGTCGAGACGCCCGGCGCGGTGAAGCTCGAGAACGTGGTCAAGGCTCTGCCGGGGCTTTTGCCGGAGGGGACGGTGATCGCCAATGGCGCCGGCAACTACAACATGTGGCTGCATCGCTACCACCAGTTCACCACGCCCAAGACCTATCTCGGCGCCACCTCTGGCAGTATGGGCTACGGCTTTCCCGCCGCCATCGCCGCCAGCCTCGAGACCGGCGGCCTCGCCGTGGCCTGGGAGGGCGACGGCTGCTTCCAGATGACGCTGAACGAGATGTCGACGGCGGTGCAGCATGGCGCGAAGGTGATCGTGATCGTGGCCAACAATGGCCGCTACGGCACGATCCGGATGCACCAGGAGCGCGCCTATCCCGGCCGCGTTTCGGGCACCGACCTCGCCAACCCCGATTTCGCCGCCCTCGCCCGGGCCTACGGCGGGCGTGGCGAGATCGTGGAGCGCGATGAGGATTTCGCCCCGGCCTTCGAGCGCGCGGTATCCTCGGGCGGGCTCGCGGTGATCGAGCTGCGCCTCGATCCGGAGGCGCTCACCACGACGCAGACCTTGAGCGAAGTGCGGGGCGGGTGAAAAGGAACCCCGCCCGAGTGCCGGTGCGGGGCGGCCTGAGCCTTTCAGCTTCACGTTCATCGGCGTCCCCGCCTGTGCCGCCAAACCAGGCTGCGTCACCAAGGTTGCAGCAGGGTTAACACCGGCGAGCCGGGCAGGTTTTCTTGCCTTTGGCGAGGAACTTTTCACAAGTATCCCACGGGGGTGTCTCGCCAAGAGCGTGCCTTTGGCGAAACGGATATGACGCCCCCGGCGGGTCGGGCCGTGGAAGCGGCTCGAGGCCCTAGAACTCCACCCCCGCCTGCGCCTTCACCCCGGCGCGGAACGGGTGCTTGATAAGCTCCATTTCCGTCACCAGGTCGGCGACCTCGATCAGCTCGTCCTTGGCGTTGCGCCCGGTGAGGATAACGTGGGTCATCTCGGGTTTCTCGGTTTTCAGAAACTGCACCACCTCGGCCACGTCGAGATAATCGTAGCGCAGCGCGATGTTGATCTCGTCGAGCAGAACCATGCGGATCTCGGGGTTTCGGATCAGCTCTTTCGACTTTTCCCAGGCGGCCTGGGCCATTTCGATATCCCGGGTCTTGTCCTGGGTTTCCCAGGTGAAGCCTTCTCCCATGGTGTGGAACTGGCACAGGTCGGAAAACCGGGTTTCGATCAATTCGCGTTCGCCGGTCGTCATGCCGCCCTTGATGAACTGCACCACGGCCGAGGGCATGCCGTGGGCGATGGCGCGGAAGATCATCCCGAAGGCGGCGGAGGACTTGCCCTTGCCCTTGCCGGTGTGAACGATGATCAGGCCCTTCTCCTCGGTCTTGGTGGCCATGATCTTGTCGCGCGCGGCCTTCTTCTTGGCCATTTTCTGGGCGTGGCGTTCGGGGTCGTTGCGGGTTTCGTCTGTCATGTCGGCCTCTAGATGAAGAACTGGATGATGATCGGGGCGATCAGCGCGGTGAGCAGGGCGTTGAGCCCCATGCCGATCCCCGAGAATGCGCCGGCGGTTTCGCTTTCCATGAAGGCGCGGGCGGTGCCGATGCCGTGGGCGGCCGTGCCGGTGGCGAAGCCGCGCGCACGGGGGTCACGTATGCGTAGCAGATCGAGCACCGGCCCGGCAATCACCGCGCCGGTTATGCCGGTGAGAATCACCAGCACGGCGGTGAGCGTGGGAGAGCCGCCGATGGTTTCGGCCACGCCGAGCGCCACCGGCGCGGTGGCCGATTTGGGTGCCAGCGCGGCGAGGGTTTTGCCGTCGATCCCCATCGCGCCGGCAATCGCGAGGGCGGCGACGATGGCGGTGACTGATCCGGCGAGGAGCGCGGCCAGCATCGGCAGGAATGCGGCGCGGATGCGGGCGCGGTTGGCGTAGAGCGGCACCGCGAGCGCCACGGTGGCGGGCCCGAGCATGAAGTGGACGAATTGCGCGCCCTCGAAATAGGTCTCGTAGCTCGTGCCGGTGATCATCAGGAGCCCGGCGAGGAGCACGACGGCGATCAGCACCGGGTTGACGATCGACGCCCGCCCGGCGGCGCGCGAAAGCCCGTCGCCGACGGCGTAGGCCACCAGCGTGGCGGCGAGCCAGAGCAGCGGGCCTTCGGCGAGATAGGACCAGATCTCGGAAAAATCCCTCATGCCCGCCCCCCGACAAGCCTGGCCACGGCCACGAACACCACCGCCCCCACGGCGATGGCAAGCATGGTCGAAATGAGGATGGCGGCGGCGATCGGGGCGCCGTCGGTGCCGAGCCGGCCGAGGTGACCCACTACGCCAACGCCCGCGGGCACGAAGAGCAGCGAGAGATGCCCGAGCAAGCCCTGGGCGGTGGCCTCGGTTCGGGCATGGAGCCAGGGCAGGGCGAGAAAGGCAACCAGCATCGCCGCCATGCCGAGCACCGGGCCGGGCAGGGGCAGACCGGTGAGGCGCGCGGCGATCTCGCCCGCGAGTTGGAAGGCGAGGAGCAGGGCAACGGCGTGGATCATCGGGGCCTCCGGTCAGCCCGGGGATGGTAGCGGCGCGGCGTGCGAGCGCAAGCCCGGCCGAACGCAAACAGGGCGGCCCGGGGCCGCCCTGTTCGGTTGTCATCTTGCGCGGGGATCACTCCGCGGGCACGGCCTCGGCCGCTTGCGTCCGGGCGAAGTGCTGCTTGTTCAGTCGCAGGACGAGCCAGACCATGGCAAGCTGGAAGCCGATCGCCACCGCGGTTTCGACCCAGTAGATCACGCCGAACTTGTCGATGATGCCGGCGTCGACGAGGCCCTTGTTCACGAAGAACTGGATCATCACCGAGAGCGCGACGCCGGGGCAGACGAGCGCGTAGGAGCCCGGCGAGGTTTTCGAGCCGAAGACGAAATCCTTGAAGTAGCCCTGACGCAGCAGCACGGTCACGCCGAGCAGCAGGAACAGGAACTGGATCGACAGCACACGCGAGAGGAAGACCATGGTCTCGCCGGCGTTCGTTTCGACGTCGAAGGTGACGTGCAGGCCGTGGCTCTGGCGCAGCATCATGATGCCGAGGATCGTCATGATCGGGATGATGATCATCAGCGTCGGCGCGGCTTCCTTCGCGGTGCCGTAGTGCAGCATCGAGTTGAACGCGGTGAACAGCGCGAGCAGGCCGTAGACGAGCGCAGCCGTGCCGAAGAAGGTCGACGTCATGACCCCGGCGGATACCACGAACTGGTTGGTCGACATCGCGGCGGGAGCGGCGAGGCCGACGGCGACCATCGAGAGGGCGAAGGACGGCAGGAGTTGTGCGAAGGAGTTGTGCGCGGTCACGTCGAACACGCCACCCTTGGTGAGCACGCGGCCAAGGAAATCACCGATGATCGACAGGGCGAAAAGGCCGATGGCGAGGAAGGCGGCGAGCGCGAACGGGAACAGGTATTCGACGATGTTCCAGAGGCCGGGCACGAAAACGAGACCGGCGATGAACAGGCCGTTCACCGACATCGCCAGCGCGAGCGGGTAGGCCAGGAGCGTGGTTTCCGCGTTCGAGTTGCGCACCTTCTGGTAGGCGTCCGTCTGTTTCCACGCGTTGTAGGCGCCGATGTTCCAGAACAGTTTCTGGAGGTTCATCACCACCATGACGGCGATGCCGATGACGGCGACGGCAATGGCGGCCTTTAGGCCGAGCGTGCCGGTCGCCCAGGCGGCGGTGATGTCTTCAAAGATCGGCACCGGGCGGCCGGGATGCGGCACCCAGAACATCAGGTACATGAAGAAGGTGACGGCGAGGCCGCCGGCGCCCACCGAGGCGAGGAAGTAGAGCGGAGAATATTTGTCCGCTGCGCGGGTGAGTTGCATGTGACAGCTCCATTGATTTTGATATTCAGGATTTGGAATGTAACTAACATAGCTGCCTGATTGCGTAAGTGCGGCACGCGGCCGCAGGGAATTAACCCTTTATTAACCGTGCTTTCGGAGACTGTCCTGATGATCGCCGCAACCCGCCTCCTCCCGATTCTCCTGTTCGTCGGCCTGCTCGCGGGCTGTGATTCGCCCAGCCCGCAATTCATGCGCGGCGAGAAGTTCGAGGCGGAGGTGGACGGCAGCAGGTTCACCATCTGGCGGCAGGGCGACGCGGTGGAAATCTACCGCACCTCGCCCGAAGTTCTGCCCCGGATGAGCGCGGTTTTCGCCAAGGCCGAGGTTGCCGTGCGTCAGACCACGGGCTGCGCCATCGCCTCCGGCTCTTTCAAGGGCGATGCGGCGCTGATGACCGCCGGGCTCGATTGCGGCTAGGCCAGGGACTCTAACAACGCCCGCGCCGAGTTGGACCGAGGCACCCAGAGCCCGCGTTCGATCGCCTCCACGAGGCGCTGGGCGATTTCGCGCAAGGCCGGGGCATTGTGCTCGGCGATGAAGTCGCGGGTGGTCTCGTCTTCGAGGAAGGCCGCGTGGACGAGGTCGAAGTGGTGGTGCTTCACCGCGCCGGTGGTGGCGGCGAAGGCGAACAGGTAATCCACCGTCGCGGCGATCTCGAAGGCGCCCTTGTAGCCGTGGCGTTTCACCCCCTCGATCCATTTCGGGTTCACCACGCGCGATCGCACCACCCGGCCGATCTCCTCGTCGAGGGTGCGAATCACCGGGCGTTCGGGGCGGGAATGGTCGTTGTGGTAGATCGGGCGATCGCGTCCCTGCAGCGTGGCCACCGCCGCCGCCGCGCCGCCTTCGAACTGGTAATAGTCATCGGAGTCGAGCAGGTCGTGCTCGCGGTTGTCCTGGTTCTGCACGATGGCCTCGGCCTCGCCCAGCCTTGCCTCGAAGCCCGCGCGATCGCGCACGCCTTCCACGCCCGCGCCATAGGCGTAGCCGCCCCATTCGAGGTAGGCCTCGGCAAGATCGGCCGTGTCGCCCCAGATCCGCTCGTCGATCAACGCCTGCAGCCCTGCGCCGTAGGCCCCGGGCTTGGAGCCGTAGACGCGCGTCTGGCGGCCTTCGGCGCGGGCACGTGCGGCGGCTGGGTTCGCTTCCTCCGGCTCGTCCAGCGCCATCACCGCGCGAGCGGCCGAATCGACCAGCGCGATCAGGCCCGGGAAGGCATCGCGGAAAAAGCCCGACACCCGCAGGGTGACATCGACGCGCGGCCGCCCCAGCGCGGTTTCGGGGATGATCTCGAAGCCTGTCACGCGGCGGTTGGCGCTGTCCCACGTCGGTTTCACGCCCATCAGCGCGAGCGCCTGGGCGATATCGTCGCCGCCGGTGCGCATGTTGGCGGTGCCCCATGCGGTGAGCAGCATGGCGCGCGGCCAATCGCCCTCGGTTTGCAGGTGCTTCTCGATCAGGAGATTGGCCGATTTCCACCCCAAGGTCCAAGCCGTGGGCGTGGGCACGGCGCGGGTATCGACCGAGTAGAAGTTGCGCCCCGTCGGCAGAACGTCGAGCCGCCCGCGGGTGGGCGCACCGGAGGGGCCGGGGACGAGAAACCGTCCGTCGAGCGCGGTCAGCAGCCCCGCCCCCTCGGCAGGGCCGGAAGCGACCACGGCGGGCCGCACACGGGACGAGACCTCGTCCATCACGGCTGCCGAGGCGGCCCCCGGTGCGGGCAACTCGCCGTCGATCAGCCGGGCCGCGAACAGCTCCAGCCGTTCAACCGTGTCGCCCTGCGAGCGCCATGCACCGGGGGCGGTCAGCGCCTCGGGCCGGGGGCCTTCCCATGGCGCGGCCATGTCGCAATCCAGCGGGTCGAAGGCCAGCGCGAAATCCGCCGCGAGCGCGCGGATCAGCGAGGCGTTGCCGCCCTTGCCGTCACCGCGCGGCACCCGCACCAGCGCCTGCACCAGATCGCGCGCCAGCCGGTCCTCGGGGGATTGGCCGAACACGTGCAGCCCGTCGCGGATCTGGGCCTCCTTGAGATCGCAGAGATAGGCGTCGAGCTTGGCGAGATCGCCGTCTTCGTCCTCGCCCTTCATGCCCGCGTCGGCGTCGAGTCCGGTCGTGGATGTCAGCGTCAGTATCTCGCGGCGCAGGTGCTCGATGCGGCGCGGATCGACCCCGGCGGCCTCGTAATACTCGTCCACCAGCGCCTCGAGATCGCGCAAAGGCCCGTAGGTTTCCGCCCTCGTCAGCGGCGGCGTGAGGTGGTCGACGATCACCGCCTGCGCCCGGCGCTTGGCCTGCGTGCCCTCACCGGGATCGTTGACGATGAAGGGGTAGACATGCGGCACCGGCCCGAGCACCGCCTCGGGGGCGCAGGATTCCGACAGCGCCAGCGCCTTGCCGGGCAGCCATTCGAGGTTGCCGTGCTTGCCCATATGCACGATCGCCTGCGCGCCGAAGACGTGGCGCAGCCAGATGTAGAAGGCGATGTAATTGTGCGGCGGGGGCAGGTCGGGGGAATGGTAGGTGTCGGTCGGGTCGATGTTGTAGCCGCGCGCGGGCTGAAGGCCGACGACGACGTTGCCGAAGGTCAGCACCGAGAGCTTGAATCGGCCGCAATCCACTTCGCCGGGCTCGTGGAACGGATCGGCTTCCGGCGGCCCCCAGCGATCCGTCACCGCCTTTCGGAAGGCGTCGGGAAGCTGGCCCCAGGATATCTGGTAATCGGCCATGGAAAGTTCGACGCCGCCGGTGCGCTGCACCCGGTCGGTGAGCCAGTTGGTGGGCCCGGCCATGATCGCCTGCATCAGCGCGTCGCTGTCGGCGGGTGCGCCGGTCACGCGGTAGCCGGCTCCTTCGAGCAGGCCGAGGGTGTGGATCGTGGCGGCGGGCGTGTCGAGGCCGACGCCGTTGGCGAGCCTGCCGTCCTTGTTGGGGTAGTTGGCCAGCACCAGGGCGACCTTGCGCTCCCCCGGCGCTGCGTGGCGCAGCCGCGCCCAGTTGGCGGCAAGGTCGGCCACGAAATCCACCCGGTCGGCGCGCGCCCGGTAGGTGGCGATCGGGCACTGGGTGGCCTCATCGAACCAGGCTTCGCCCTTGAAGCTGATCGCGCGGGTGAGCACGCGGCCGTCCACCTCCGGCAACGCCACGTTCATCGCGATGTCGCGGGCCGAAAGCCCGGTGAGCCCTTCCGCCCAGGCGGTTTCCGATCCGCCGGACAGCACCACCTGAAACACCGGGGCTTCGTTGGCCTCGGGCATGGTGAGCGGGTTTTCCGGGCCTGCGTCGCCTTCGTGCGGCGACCCCACGGCAAAGGAGGTGGCGTTGAGGATGACGCTCGGCGCGGCGTCGGCAAAGAGCGCCTGCAGCGTGGCAGTGGAGAGCGGATCTTTCAGGGAGGCGACGAAGACGGGGAGCGGGTTCAGCCCCCGGGCAAGGAGCGCATCGGTCAGCCGGGTGATCGGATCGAGCCCGCCGCCCTGCACCAACGCGCGGTAGAACACGATCGGCACCACCGGCGCGCCCTCGGTCCAGTGGGCGCGGGCGGCGGCAAGGCCGGCCACCCCGGCGCCGGGCCAGAACACACCGGCGCGCAGCAGCGGCCGGGCGGGAGCGGGCCGGTCGCCATCCTCGATCATGGCCTTTGCATGGGCGAGAAAAGTTACCGCGTTGTGCGGGCCGCCCTCGACGAGACAGGACCAGAGCGCGTCGTAATCCTCGTCGGCCACGGTGGAGAGGCGGCGCAGCTCCGGGTCTGGCTTGTCGTCGCCGGGCAAGAGCGCAAGGGGCACGCCGGCGGTGTGAAGGTGGGCCGCGTATTGCTCGACGCCGTAGCGCCAGTAGCCCATGCCGCCGAGCACCCGCGCCACCACGAGCCGGGATTTCACCGCGCAGGCATCGACATGCAGGTCGACCGACATCGGGTGCGCCAGATGGGTGATGTTGGCAAGCCGCAGCGTCGGTGGATCGGCCATCTCGGCGCGGGCCTCGGCGAGCGCGGCAAGCTCGGTATCGGCGGCGGAGAGAAACACCACGTCGGCCGGGGTCTGGCCGAGATCGACGGGTTCACGGCCGTCGTCGATCTGTCCGGGGGTGGCGGCGAGCAGGTGCATCAGGCTGTGCCTCCGGCGAAATGGTCTCGGCGGATGAAAGCGATTTCGCACCGGAAATACCGGATGGCTTGCGCGGCTCCCCGGGTTCGGGCATGAGCCTTGGCAACACAGCGCATCGAGGAAAGACGCGAGCGATGGATTACAAGGCAGCAGGAGCGCCGAAAATGGCCAAGAAAGCCCCCCGCCACGTCGAGCACAATGCGCGCGGCACCGGCAAGAACCCCTATGGCAAGACCGAGACCAAGGCCGAGCTTCTCGCCCGGATGAAAGCCGCAGCCGAAACGCGCAAGGGCAAGTAGCCGGCTTAGGTGCGCGCCGCGCATGGTCCGTCCAGCGCCTTGACGCGCGCGGAATGCGATATGCCTTGCAGCCCGCATCAGCCCAACCGCTTTTCCATGAACAGCGAAGATGCCGCGTTCGGATAATCGCCGAACGGCCCGCGTTCGGTGAACCCGGCGCGGGCATAGAGCCGGTGGGCCGCGTCAAGCAGGTTGCCGGTTTCCAGCATGAGCGCGGGCAGGTTGCGGGCTCGAGCTTCGGCCTCGATCCGCGCGAGAAGTGCCGCGCCAACGCCAAGCCCGCGCGCCGCCTCGGACACGAACATGGATTTGACCTCGCCATAGGCGCCCTTGTCGGCGAGCGCGGCGGTGCCGAGGGTTTCGCCGCCCCGCCGGGCGACGAAGAAGGCGATGTGCGGTGCGGTGAGCGCCTCGATATCGAGGAAGAAATTGTCCTCGGGTGGAAACAGGCTCTCCATCAGCGCGTGGCTGGCCCGGAGCAGCGCCGAGGCTGCCGGGTCGCGCGGATCGCCTGGTTCCACCGTGAGTGTCATGCCGATAGCGCCTGCGCGATCGCCGCCCGGTCAAGCCCGGCCTGGCCGATCACCACGAGCCGGGTGGTGCGCGGGGCCTCACCGAACGGTTGATCGTAATAGGTATCGACCCGCGGCCCGACCGCCTGCAGCGTAAGCCGCATCGGCTTGCCGGAAACCGCGACGAAGCCCTTGAGCCGGAGGATGTCGTGCGCCCGGATCACTTCGGCCACCTGCGATGAGAACGCCGCCGGATCGGCTACCTCGGTGCGCTCCACCACGAAGGTTTCGAATTCATCGTGGCCGTGGTCATGGTGGTGATCGTGATCGTCCTGGTCGTCATCGTCATGGTGGTGATGATGATGGTGGCCCTCGTCGCGGCCTTCCATATTGGCCTCCGCCTCGGCACCGATCCCGAGCAGAACCTCGCCCGGCAACTGCCCCATGCTGGTGCGCACCACGTGCACGCCGGGCCGCGCTTCGGCGGAGAGCTTCGCCACCAGCGCCTCGGCCTCGTCTTCGCCCAACAGATCGGTCTTGTTCACCACGATCATGTCGGCGGCTGCGATCTGGTCTTCGAACAGCTCCGAGAGCGGGGTTTCGTGGTCGAGGTTTTCATCGGCCTTGCGCTGCGCCTCGACGGCGTCGAGGTTGGCGGCGAAGCGCCCCTCGGCCACGGCCTTGCCGTCGACCACGGTGACCACCCCGTCGACGGTGACGCGGGTGGAGATCTGCGGCCACTGGAAGGCGCGCACCAGCGGTTGCGGCAGCGCGAGGCCGGAGGTTTCGATCACGATGTGATCGGGCGCATCGGGGCGGTCGAGCAGGCGCTCCATGGTGGGGATGAAGTCCTCGGCCACGGTGCAGCAGATGCAGCCGTTGGAAAGCTCGAACACGTCGTCGTCCGAACAGGCATCGTCGCCGCAGCCCTTGAGAATGTCGCCATCGACGCCGAGGTCACCGAACTCGTTGATGATGAGGGCGATGCGGCGGCCATTGGCGTTGTCGAGAAGGTGGCGGATCAGGGTCGTCTTGCCGGCGCCGAGAAAGCCGGTGACCACGGTGGCGGGGATTTTCTTCATGTCATGCTCCGGGGGGCAAAAACGGCAACGGCCGGGGCTCGCTGGAGCCCCGGCGCATAACCTCGTGAAACGGCGTTCAGGCGTAGAGGCGCGAGGTGACGAAGCCGGATTTCTCCAGCCCGCGCACCGACTTGGCCCCGGCGAGAACGGCGAGGTCGATCAGCGGCTCGATCAGTACCACCAGCATGTAGGCCGCGCCGAAGGTGACAACGCTTTCCCACGCCGCGAAGCCTTGGCCGTAGAAGGCCCAGAACGCCACCCAGGCGACGATCCCGCCCTGGAAGGTGGCCGAGAGCCTGGCGACCTGGGCATAGGTCAGATCCACATAGGCGGTGCCCGGCGCGATGATGCGGCGCGCAAGGGCGGCCATCGCGAAGAGCGGCACCAGCAGCGTGGTGACGTTGGCGGCGTAATTCGGCAGATCCCAGGGCGCGAAGAACAGCCCCTGAAGCAGCAAGCCGAGCACAAGGCCGATCGCGGCGGGGGCGGCGCCCAGCGTCAGGAACAGGGTCGAGCCGAGAATCAGGTGCACCTCGGAAACGCCAACGGGCGGGTGCGGCAGAAGCTGGAAGAAGGCCAGAACGGCGCCGGTGGCGATGAGCCCGCGCGCGGCGAGCGAGGCAGGGCCGGAATTCCTGACCGTTTCAAGCGCGAGCTTGGCCGAGTAGAGGCCGGCGGCCGCGCTGGTTCCGAAGGCGAGCACCATTTTTGCGGGCGCAATGAGGCCGGGTTCGATATGCATGTTCGTTTACTCCTTTGCCCGTCTCCCCGACGGGTGGGTTGCTGTGCACATGGCAGGTCTCCTGGCTCGCGGGTCGTGGCTTCCGCCGCCTTCCCGGGGTTGGCCCCAGTGGCTTTTGGCGGGCGCTCACCGCATACAGTCGCGGGGGCGGCTGCGGCTGCGGGCCCCTGCTTGGGTCGCCCGTTCCGCATTCCCTATTCTCCCAAGGCGCTTTGCGCCCTGCGGGAACCATGCTCATCCCTTGTGGCGCGCGCCGGGCCTTTGCGTCAAGCGTGATTGCGACGGCAGCGTGACAAACGCGACAATCCCGCGGCGCGCGCTCAGCAAGATATTGTGGATAACTCTCGATCATAGCCCACATGATGGGGCGCGCACGTTGACTCTGCGGCGTGGCGCCGAAACACTGGCGGGTCAAAGGAATCATGTAGGGACGGGCGGCTTGCGCTTCTCCAAACTCAGGCTCAACGGCTTCAAGAGCTTCGTCGACCCGACCGATCTCGTGATCGCGGACGGGCTGACCGGCGTTGTCGGACCGAATGGCTGCGGCAAGTCGAACCTGCTCGAAGCGATGCGCTGGGTGATGGGCGAGAACCGCGCCAGCGCCATGCGCGGCGGCGGGATGGAAGACGTGATCTTCGCCGGAGCCGCCACCCGGCCTGCGCGCAACTTTGCCGAAGTGGCGCTGACCATCGACAATTCCGAGCGCCTCGCGCCTGCCGCCTTCAACGATGCCGACGGGCTCGAGATCGTCCGGCGGATCACCCGCGATGCGGGCTCGGCTTACAAGGTCAACACCAAGGACGTGCGTGCGCGCGACGTGCAGATGCTGTTCGCCGATGCCTCGACGGGGGCGCATTCGCCCGCGCTGGTGCGCCAGGGCCAGATCAGCGAGTTGATCAACGCCAAGCCCAAGAACCGGCGGCGCATTCTCGAGGAAGCGGCGGGGATCTCGGGGCTCTACCAGCGCCGTCACGAGGCCGAGCTGAAGCTCAAGGGCACCGAGACAAACCTTGCCCGCGTCGATGACGTGATCGAACAGCTCGCCACCCAGCTCGCCCAGCTCGCCCGGCAGGCAAAGCAAGCGCAGCGTTACCGCGCCATCGGGGCGGAACTGCGCAAAGCCGAGGGCCTGTTGCTTTACCGGCGCTGGAAGGAGGCCGACGAGGCGCGGCTTGCCGCCGACCAGGCGCTGACCGAGCGTGCGAAGGAGGCGGCGGAGGCCGAGACCGCTTCGCGCACGGCGGCGAAGGCCCGGCAGACGGCGGAGGATCGTCTGCCGCCGCTGCGCGAAGAGGAGGCGATCGCGGCGGCGGTACTGCAGCGTTTGCAGGTGGGGCGTGACCAACTCGCCGATCAGGAGGCGCAGGCGCGCGACCGGATCGACACGCTCAAGGCCCGCATTGCCCAGCTTGAGCGCGACATGGAGCGCGAAGAGGCGCTGAACCGTGACGCGGGCGAAACGATCGAACGGCTGGAGTGGGAAGCCCGCGAGCTTGCCAAGGCGGGCGAGGGGCACGAAGCCCGGCTCGAAGCGGCATCGGAGGCGGCGCGCGAAGCCAAGCGCGTGCTGGCCGAGCGCGAGGATGCGCTGTCGCAGCTCACCGAGGATGTCGCCCGGCTCGCCGCGCGCCACCAGTCGGCGCAGCGCCTGCTCGACGACAACCGCAAGACGCTGGAAAAAAGCGAGGCCGAGGCCGAGCGCGCCCGCGCGGCGGTGAACGAAGCAGGCGCGGCGCTGGCGACGGCGCGGGCGCAGTTCGCCGCGGCAGAGGCCACGCAGGCCGAGGCGGCGGAACGGGCCGAAGCGGCCGAGGCCGCGCTGGTGGCGGCGGACGAGGCGCGCGGGCAGGCGCAGGCGGGCGAGGCCGACGCTCGCGCCGAGCGGTCGGAGGCCGAGGGCGAGGCGAACGCGCTGCGTGCCGAGGTGATGGCGTTGGCCAAACTGCTCGAGCGCGACACCCGCGAGGGCGGGCAGGTGATCGACATGCTGCGCGTCGAGCCGGGGTTCGAGAAGGCGCTGGGCGCGGCGCTGGCCGACGATCTGCGCGCGCCGGCGGTGGCGGACGATGCCGCCTCAGGCTGGGCGCTGTTGCCGGGATATGGCCAGCCGCAAACCCTGCCCGATGGCGTCGCGGCGCTCACCAATCATGTCACTGCGCCCGAGGTGCTCGCGCGGCGCATGGCGCAGGTGGGGCTGGTCGCGCCCGAAGACGGGGCGCGGCTTCAGGCGGCGCTCAAGCCCGGGCAGCGGCTGGTTTCGCGCGAGGGCGATCTGTGGCGCTGGGATGGCTTTCGCGCCGGGGCGGAAGATGCGCCGTCGACCGCCGCGCTCAGGCTCGAACAGCTCAATCGCCTCGAAGGGCTCAAGCAGGAACTGGAGCGCGCCACGGCGCGGGCCGATGGCGCGATGCGTGCCCACGAGGCGCTGCGCGAGGAACTCGCTCGCGCCACCGAGGCCGACCGCGCCGCCCGCGAAGCGCGGCGCGAGGCCGACCGCGCGGTGGCCGAGGGGGCCCGCGCGCTCAGCCGCGCCGAGGCCGATCGCAACCTTGCGGCCGGCAAGCTGGAAAACCTCGGCCTCGCCGTTACCCGCCACGAAGAAGACGCACTGGGTGCGCGGACCCGGCTCAAGGAGGCCGAGGCGGCGGTGGCGGATCTCGGCGACCTCGGCGCGGCGCGCGCCGAGGTCGAGGACGTGAAGCTGACGGTCGAGGCGGCGCGGATGACGATGCTCGCCAAGCGCTCGGCCCATGACGAGATCCGCCGCGAGGGCGAGGCGCGGGTGAAGCGGGCGCAGGAGGTGACGAAGGAGATCTCCGGCTGGCGGCACCGCCTGGAAACCGCGGGCAAGCGCATCGCGGAACTGGCCGAGCGCAAGACCGCGTCGGAAGCGGAGTTGAAAGAAGCCACCGCGGCGCCCGCCGAACTGGCCGCCAAGCGCGAGGAACTGGCGCGCGAGATCGCCGGCGCCGAGGCGCGACGGGCCAAGGCGCTCGACGCGCTGACCGGCGCCGAGGCCGCCCTGCGCACGGCGATGGGCGATGAACGTGATGCCGAGCGCCGCGCCGGCGAGGCCCGCGAGGCCCGCGCCCGCGCCGAGGCCCGCGCCGATGCCGCGCGCGAAACCGTGGCCTATGCGGCCGAGCGGATCGAGGAAGATCAGGAAACCTCGCCCGAGGGCCTTCTGGAAGCCCTCGGCGAAGACCCCGACAGGATGCCCTCGTCGGACCAGATCGAGCATGATGTGAACCGCCTCAAGCGCCAGCGCGACGCGCTTGGCGCGGTCAACCTGCGGGCCGAGGAAGACGCGCTGGAGGTGCAGCAGGAGCACGACAGCCTCGTGCACGAGAAGGCCGATCTCGAAGAGGCGATCAAGAAGCTGCGCGCCGGGATCGCTTCGCTCAACCGCGAGGGCCGCGAGCGGCTGCTCACCGCCTTCGAACAGGTCAACGCCAATTTCGGCCTGTTGTTCACCCACCTGTTCGGCGGTGGCGAGGCCAACCTCGTGCTGGTGGAGAGCGATGACCCGCTGGAAGCCGGGCTGGAGATCATGTGCCAGCCGCCGGGCAAGAAGCTCTCGACGCTCAGCCTGCTTTCGGGTGGCGAGCAGACCTTGACGGCGCTGGCGCTGATCTTTGCCGTGTTCCTCGCCAACCCGGCGCCGATCTGCGTGCTCGACGAGGTCGACGCCCCGCTCGACGATGCCAACGTCACCCGGTTCTGCGATCTGCTCGACGAGATGACCCGGCGCACCGACACGCGCTTTCTGATCATCACCCACCACGCGGTGACGATGGCGCGGATGGACAGGCTCTTTGGCGTGACCATGGGCGAGCAGGGCGTGAGCCAGCTGGTGAGCGTCGATCTCAAGAAGGCCGAGGCGCTGGTGGCGTGACGCGCGGCCTGCCGGTTGATTGAGATCAGGGCCTGGCACCGCCGGCGCGCGTAGACTTCCCTAACAACGAGAAGGGGGGGAATGATGATCAACAATATTTTGCGCGGCGCCGTTGTCGTGATGGCAATGGCCAGCGGCGCTGCCATGGCGGAAGGGCGAGTCAGTGCCGCCGATCCGCAAAGCGTCAGCGATTTCTTCGTCGAAAAAGGGATAGAGGCCACGCTCACCGCCGATCAGCTTGGCGATCCGCTGATCCAGCTGCAGACTGACGACGGGGTGGGGTTCCTGATCTGGTTCTATGGTTGCAGCGACAACGCCGATTGCTCGCACCTGCAGTTCTACCGCAGCTACGGAACGGGCGGCGAGGTTCCGCTGGAAACCCTGAACACGCTGAACATGGAACTTCACTTCGTGAAATTCGTGCTCGACAAGGACGAGGACGTTGCCGTCCTGATGGAAGTGTTCACCGGGGCCCAGGGGATGACGCCGGCCGACTTCGACGTGTTTTACGGTCAACTCACCGACGTGATCGGCATCTTCGAGGAACACGTCGGCTGGGTGCCCGGCTGAACCGGACGGATCGCGGCCACGGGTTCGGGTGGATGATCAACGCGGCGGCACCGAGGAATTGACCGCCGCGACGACGGCCGCCGTCACCGCATCGTAGAGCGCTTCCGAGCGGCGGGCGTGATCGCGCCAGGTGGGTTCGTCCAGCCGGAGGTGGCCCCAAAGCTCCATGTTGTCGAACATCCAGCCGCGCTGGGCGGCGTTGAGCAGGCAGACCGCGTCGTCGGAGAGGGTGTCGGCAGGGCCGGCGGGGTGCGCGATCGGCATTGGGTCGGGCGCGCCTTCGAGCAGGGCGAGGGCGGAGGTGAACCGCAGGTTGGCCTCCTTGACGTCATGCGACCATGCGAATTCGCTCATCTCGGCGAGCGCGTGGCGCAGTTCGGTCGCGGCTGATTCCAGATCGCGGCCTTGTGGCTGCGGTGTCGCGGCGGTTGCGGTGTAGCGCACCGCCCAGATCCGCCCGTCACGCGCCGAAGGGTAGGCCGCCTTCCATGCCGCCCGCCAACCGAGTGCGCGGCCGTCGTCGGTTTCAGTGGTCATGGTCCAGAGGCTGCCGCCGCCGGCGAAGCCCGCGGCGATCCGGTCGGGGATGGTTTCGCCCGGGATCACTTCCTCGTCCTGCCGTTCGAACCCGAGCAGCACCCGCGCGGTGCCGGAGCGGGCAAGCTGGTCAAGCCAGGCCGGCGGGGTTTCGGCCATCGGCAGGAGCGCCGGCTTTTTTTGCCGGCGCTTGGCGGCGAGCTCGAAACTGATCGAGCCACAGCGCGCGAAGGCCCGCTGCGTGGCGAACCACTGCATCGGGTCGCCGGGGTGCTTGAGGCGGTGATTGGCCGAAATGACCAGCGCCGCCAGTTGTGCTACTTCGCCGTCCAAACCTGCCTCGCAATCGTCGGTGCTCCCCGAGTCCTAAGGGAATTTTCGCTCTTCGTCGCGTGTTTTCCGGCCGGGCACCCCGGATCGGGGGTAAGGCGCGGGCAGCGCGGCAAAGTCGCCGCCGCCTTCCGAAAACGGCGCCGCCCTTCAGAGCCGGTTGAGCAGATCCGCCGTGGGCCAGGCGTCGGGCACCAGCCCGAGACGGGCCTGTTCCTTCTGGACCGCGGCCCGGGTGCCCGAGCCGAGGATGCCATCAATCGCGCCCACGTCGTGCCCGCGCGCCTGCAGCTTCTGCTGGAGCGCCTTCATCTGGTTGCCCGACAGCACCGCCCCGGGATTGCCGGCGTTGTAAACCGGCGCGCCCTCCAGCCGGGTGGCGAAATAGGCGGCGGTGAGCACGTAGGTGAAGCTCTGGTTCCATTCGAAGAACACGTCGAAATTCGGGTAGGCGATGAAGGCCGGGCCGCCGTGGCCCTGCGGCACAAAGATCGAGGCCTGAAGCCCGCCCGAGGCGAAGGCGCCGTTGCGCGGTTGAACGCCCATCGCGGCCCATTGGCTCACCGGCAGCTTGGTGTGGGTGCCGGATTTCATGAAGTCGAACCCCTGCGGCAGCACCACCTCCTGAAGCCAAGGCTCACCCGCGCGCCAGCCGAGCTTGCGCAGCATGTTGGCGCCCGACATCAGCGCATCGGGCGCCGAGGTCTTGAGCGTGACATGGCCATCGCCGTCGCCGTCGACACCGCTTTCGAGAATGTCGCGGGGCAGCATCTGCACCATGCCGATCTCGCCGGCCCAGGCCCCGGTGGTATTGGTGGGCGAGAAATCGTCGTTCTTGTAGAGTTCGAGCGCGGCCAGAACCTGCGGCTGGAACAGCCCCGGGCGGCGGCAATCATGGCTCAGGGTCATCAGCGAGTTGAGCGTGTTGTAATCGCCCTGAAAGGCGCCGAAATCGGTCTCGAAGGCCCAGAAGGCCACCAGAACACCCCGGCTCACGCCGAACTGTCGCTCGATGCTGTCGAAGATGGATTTATACTGGTTGAGCCGTGCGCGGCCGTTGTCGATCCGGTTCTGCGAGATCAGTTTGCGCGAGAAGTCGACGAAGCCCGCGTTGAAGATGCCCTGTGCCCGGTCGGCACCCAAGGTGCGCTGATCCTGGCGCACGGAGGCGAAGAAGCGGTCGACGGTGGTGCGGTCGGTGCCGCGGCTGACGGCGAGGTCTTTCATCCGGTCGACAAAGGAGGAAAACGATCCACCGCACTGGATGATCGGGGGCGGGATCTCGCCCGCGCCCGAGGCGAGGGCGCCGGTGGTGGAAAGGCTCAAGACAATGGCGGAAAGAAACTTGCGCATGGCGTCCCCTGTGACTGGTCCGGGGATGAGACTAACAGGTCGTTGTCACGAAACAACGATGATCAGGATCACAAGCCCGAGGGCGGTGCCCCAGGCCCGCCATAGCGAGACGACCGCCGCGTCGATCTCGGCCGGGCCGATATCCCGCGCGCCGGCTTCGTTCACAAAGGGGTAATCCACCGGCTCGCCGTGGTAGCGGCGCGAGCCGGAGAGCGCCACGCCGAGGCCCACGGCCATCGCCGCTTCGGGCCAGCCGGCATTGGGCGAGCGGTGTTTGCCCGCGTCGCGCCGGACGATGGCCCAGCCGCCTGGGCGGTGGCGGGTGAGAAAGACCAAGAGCGCGGTGATCCGGGCGGGCAACCAGTTCAGCGCGTCGTCGAGCCTTGCCGCCGCCTTGCCGAATTGTTCGTGCTGGGGAGTGCGGTAGCCGATCATGCTGTCGGCGGTGTTGACCATCTTGTAGGCGGCGAGCCCCGGCAGGCCGAGAAGGAGGAACCAGAAGGCCGGGGCGATCACGCCATCGGAGAGGTTTTCGGCGGCGGACTCGATCGCCGCGCGCGCCACTTCCGGGCCGGTCATCTCGCCGGTGTCACGCCCGACGATGCGCGCCACGGCGGCGCGGCCGTCTTCGAGCGAAAGGTGCAGCGCATCGGCCACCGCGCGCACGTGGTCGACGAGCGAACGCTGGGCGAGCAGGATCGCCGCCGCGATCGCCTCGGCGATCCAGCCGAGCCGCGCGATCAGCTCGCCCGCGATCCACGCCAGCGCGACGAGCCCTGCCAGCACCAGAGTGCCGCTGACCAGACGACCCTTGCCGTGGTTCATCTTGCGGTCGGCCCAGCCCACCGCCTTGCCCATCAGCACCGCCGGGTGCGGCAGCCGCGACCACAGAGGCTCGGGCTCGCCGATCAGCGCGTCGATCGCCATGGCGAGGGCAAGGATCACCGCGAGGCTCATGCCAACGCCGCCTCGAGCTGGTCCCAGCGGCCCTGCGGCGGAAGTCCGAGGCGCAGCCAGGTGGGGGCGTAAGGGAAGGTGCGCGACCAGACCTTGCCGCGTGCGAGCCGGTCCTGCCAACGGGCCGCGTCGTCGACCTCGTAGAGCCGGAACAGCGCGGTGCCGCCGATCACCTCGGCGCCCCGCGCCTGCACGAGCGCGTCCATCCGGGCGACCTCCACGTTCAGGATCTGGCGGGCACGGTTGGCCCAGTCCATGTCTTCCAGCGCCACCCGCCCGATGTGCTGCGCCACGCCCGAGACGGGCCACGGCCCCAGCATTTCGCCAAGCCGGGCAACCATCGCCGGGTCGCCGATGGCGAAGCCCAGCCGCACCCCGGCGAGGCCCCAGAACTTGCCGAGAGATTTGAGGATGACGACGCCGGGTTTCAGGCTCCAGTCGCGCACGCGGGTATTGCCGAGGATCACGTCGCAGAAGCTTTCGTCGATCACGGTGAGGGCGCGGGTGTCGGGTTCGTCTTCGCCCGACCACATGTGGCCCGTGGGGTTGTTGGGATGCACCACCACGCGCGCCTCGGCGGGCGGGCCGCCCTCGGGCTCGGTGCGGGTGATGTCCCAGCTGCCCGCGCGAAACGCCGCCTCGTGTTCGTTGTAGGTGCGCTCGACGATGCGCGCGCGCCCCGGCGGGGCGAGCCGGGGAATGTTGGCGATCAGCGACGAAGCGCCCGGCGCGGCGAGCACGGCGGCGCCATCCGGCACCATCCAGAAGGCGCGCGCGGCGGCTTCCAGCCGCTCGGCGGCCGCGTGGTCGGGCAGCGCGGTGAAGGCTTCGGGCGGGATCTCCGGCACCGGGTAGGGGCGCGGGTTGATCCCGGTTGAAAGGTCGATCCACGCCTCCCGCGCGCCACCATGAAGCGCGATGGCGGCATCGAGCCCGCCGCCGTGGTCACGCGCTCCGCCGGGGGGCGTCATGCGTCGTCTTCCGGAAGCGGCTGGTGGCGGGTGATGAAATGGCCCTTCACCGCCTGCGGCCACTCGCGGTAGGGCACCTGCCCGGTCGCGCTCTCCGCGTGGCCCTCGGCGTAGGCGACGATGCCTTGCGCCGCCTCATCGCTGGGTTCGAACCGCCCGAGGGTATAGGCGAGCTTTCCCGCTGCCTGGATGGCGATGTTGCAGGAGTGATCGCAGCCCATCAGGCAGGAGGTGCGCCGGACCCGGACGGCCTTGCCCTCGGCGGCGGCCTCGACAAGTTCGGCAAGGCGCTCGCCATCGGTCTTGTCCAGCCCGCGCGCGGCCCAGTCTTCGCGTTTGCAGGTATCGCAGATGGTGATCCAGGTTGTTGCCACGCCGATGCTCCCGTTGTTCCAGCGCCGTTGAAGCGGAATTCGCTCGGCTTGGCAACCGGCGCCATTCCGGTGCCGGCCACGGGAACGCGTGAGCCCGGCCCAGGCGGCCGGCGCGCCTTGCCGACCGGGTGAATGGCATTTCCATTCCGGTGCACCGGCGCTAGGGTTGCCTGAGCAATGCGGAGCGACAGGCCGGGAGGACGCCGCGTGAGTATCGAGATGATTCCCTTCGAAGCCGAGGCGCTTCTGGATTGGGTCGAGTTGACGGAAGCCTTCAAGGCCGGGCACCTGATGCCGAGGGCGGAGGTTGCCGATACCTTCCTCTACCGCGAGCCCGACACCCTGCTTTCGCGCGCGGCGTGGATCGACGGGATGGGGATCGCGGTGAAATCGGCCACGATCTTTCCCGAGAACCCCGCCGACAACGTGCCGATGGTGAACGGCGCGGTGAACCTTTACAGCAATGACCACGGCACCCTGGAGGCGATTGTTGATTTCCACCTCGTCACCAAGTGGAAAACGGCCGCCGACTCGCTCCTCGGGGCGCTGTTGCTTGCCCGCCCGGAAAGCGAATGCATCCTGATCGTCGGGGCCGGCACCGTCGCGCGTGCGCTCAGGCAGGCCTATGGCGCGGCCTTTCCCGATGCCCGGTTCCAGGTCTGGAACCGCTCGCCTGCCGGCGCCGAGGATATGGCCACGCATTTTCCCGATACGGTCGTCGCGACCGATCTGGAAAGCGCGGTGATGGCGTCCGATATCATCACCTGCGCCACGATGACCCGCGAGCCGCTGATCGAGGGGGATTGGCTCCAGCCCGGTCAGCACCTCGACCTGATCGGCGCCTACCGGCCCGACATGCGCGAGGCCGACGACGAGGCTTTGCGCCGCGCGCGCATCTTCATGGATAGCCGGGCCACCGTGCTCGACCACATCGGCGAGTTGAAAATCCCGCTGGAAGAAGGCGTGGTGACGCGCGAAGACGTTCTGGGCGATTTCTACGATATCGAGGCGGGGGCCTTCCGGCGTGCCGAAGACGATATCACCCTGTTCAAGAACGGCGGCGGCGCGCATCTCGATCTGATGACGAGCCGCTACATTCTCGACAAGTGGCGCAACCGCTGACCACGGCACCTGGAAACGGATTGTCGCGCCTCGGAACACGGCATGGCGGGTTGCGCCGGAACGCCGGCGGGTTAGTGTTGCGGCGCTCCTGAACCCTGCTGGACCGCGCAACCATGCCGCCTCTTGCCACAACTCTTGCCGTTGTCACCCTGCTCGCCATCCTCGTGGTTGCGCTGCCCTGGGGCATGGAGCTGCTGCGCCGGCCGATGAACGAGCGCGCGCGCGGCGATGCGCCCGGCGCCTTCGCCCAGCTTTCGGCGGGCAACACGCATTATCAGTGGCACGGGCCGCGCTCGACGCGGGTGCTCGTTCTGGTGCATGGGGTGAGTTCGCCGTCGTGGGTGTTCGCCGGTCTGATCCGCGGGCTGCTGGCGATGCGCTATCGCGTGCTCAGCTACGATCTTTACGGCCGCGGCTTTTCCGACCGACCGCGCGACAGCCAGACGCTGGAATTCCATGCCCGCCAACTCGGCGAATTGCTCGATGCGCTCGGGGTGCAGGTGCCGGTGACGCTGATGGGCTATTCGATGGGGGGCGCCATCGCCGCCACCTTCGCCGCCGATGAGCCGGACCGGGTCGACCGGCTGATCCTGCTCGCGCCCGCCGGGGTGAGCTACACGCCCGGCCGCCTGCGCACCATGGCGCGCGACGGTGGGCGGCTCGGTTCCTGGCTCTGGGGCCTGCTCGGCGGCTGGCAGCTGAAGCGCGCGGCAAGGGCCGATGCCGCGAACCCCTCGGTGATCGACGATCTGCCCCGGCGCATCCGCCGCGAGATCCGGCGCCGGGGCTATCTTGCCGCGATCCTTTCCTCCGAGCGCCATGCGCTGGATCGCTCGCTCAAGGCGGTGCACCGGGAGATCGGGGCGATGTATATTCCCACGCTCGCGATCTGGGGCGAGAAGGATGCGGTGATCCCGGTGGCATCGCTGGGCGCCTTCGCGGCGTGGAACCGGCAGGCGCGGCAAGAGGTGATCGACGGCGCGGGGCATGCCCTGCCGCATACCCACCCCAAGCAGGTGTTGTCGGCGATCCGCGACTTTCTGCGCGAAGTGCCGGAGTAGGGCTAGAGACTTGCCTCGACCTTGAACGCGCCGGGGATCCGGTCGTCGCCGTCGAGTACGAGGGCGGCCATGACCTGCCCCACCATGGGCGCGATGCCGAATCCGATCTTGAAGCCGCCGTTGGCGATGAAATGCCCCGCCCGCCCCGGCCAGGCCCCGAGCATCGGCGCGCGGGTTCTGGCCCGGGGGCGCAGCCCGGCCCAGCGTTCGATCACCGGCGCATCCGCGAGCGCCGGAACGGCGGCGCGGGCCCTTGCGATCACCGCGTCGATCTGCGCATCGCATTTGTCGGGGCTGGTGAACTCGCGTTCGGTGGTCGATCCGATGGCCACGGTGCCGTCGCCGTGGGGCACGATATGCACGCCGTCGGCAAAGACCTGCGGAAGCGCCCGCGCGTCGAACCCAAGGTTCGCCGACTGGCCTTTGACCGGCACGCCCACGGTCTTGCCGAAATGCGCCGAAAGCTCGGTGAGCCCCGCCGCGCCGGTGGCCCAGACCACGCGGCCCTCGTCTTCCGCTTCGGTCACGATCTCGCCGCCAAGGGCCGTTATGGCGGCGGCGAGTGCCGCCACGGCGCGGCGGGGGGCCATGCGGGCGGTGAGTGTGTCGTGGATCGCCAGGCCCGTAGGGCTGACCGGTCCCCATTCGGCCCGCGCCTCGACGATCTCCCAGCGAAAGCGGCCCTGCCAAAGCTCCCGGGCGGTTTCAGCCCGAGCCTCGGCAAGCGCCAGAGCCTGAGCATCGGCGACGGGTTGCAGACGTCCCGAGCGGGCATAGCCGGGATCGCGCCCGCCGGTGCGCGCGACCGCGCTCCAGAAGTCATCGCCCATGGCCAGCGCCTCGAACTGGAACGCCTTCTTGTCGTTCCAGTGTTCCGGCACGTGGGGCGCAAGCGCGCCGACAAGCCCGCCCGACGATCCCGCCCCGGCCCCGTTCGGGTCCACCACCCGCACCCGCGCGCCCCTTTCCGCGCAAGCGTAGGCCACCGCGAGCCCGAAGGCCCCTGCGCCACGCACCGTCACGTCCACCATTGCCAAGCCCTCCGGCCTTGCGCATTGTCGCGCCGGTGTTTTCTAGGGGAAGTCATGGCCGAGGACCAGCGCAGCGCGGTGGCATGGAACGAGCGGGGCACCCCCGTCTCGACCCGGTTCGATGACCCCTATTTCAGCCTCGAAGACGGGCTGGCCGAAACCCGCCAAACCTTCCTTGCCGGCAACGATCTGCCGGCGCGGTTCCGCCCCGGCTTTCAGGTGGCGGAACTGGGCTTCGGCACCGGGCTCAACATGCTGGCCACGCTGATCGCCTTTCACGCGGCGGGGGCGCCGGGGCCGGTGCGGTTCACCAGTTTCGAGGCCTACCCGATGGCGGCCGCCGACATGGCGCGCGCGCTCGCGGCCTTTCCCGAGGCGGAGGCCGTGGCGGGGGAGTTCCTCGGCGTCTGGAGCCGGGGAGACAGGCGCGCCGACCTTGGGGGATTCCGCGTCGAGGTGATCGAGGGCGATGCGCGCGAGACATTGCCGCTTTGGCAGGGCCGGGCGGATGCGTGGTTTCTCGACGGGTTCAGCCCGGCGAAGAACCCCGAGCTCTGGGGCGATCGCCTGCTGGCCGACGTGGCGCGCCACACCGCGCCGGGCGGCACGGCCGCAACCTATACCGCCGCCGGCTTCGTGCGCCGCGGGCTGGAGGCGGCGGGGTTCACCGTGGAACGACGCCCCGGGTTCGGTCGCAAGCGCCACATGACGGTGGCCAGACTGGAGGGGCGGCGATGACCCGGGCCGACGCGCGCCTTGGCATTCTGCTGATGCTTGCGGCGACATTCGTATTCGCCATGCAGGATGGCATCTCGCGCCACCTGGCGGGGGAATACAACGTGCTGATGGTGGTGATGATCCGCTACTGGTTTTTCGCCGCCTTCGTGATCGCCGTGGCGACGCGCAAGGCCGGGGGGTGGCGCGCGGCGGCCTATACCAGTCAGCCGGTCTTGCAGGTTGTCCGCGGGCTGGTTCTGATCCTGGAGATCTGCGTGATGATCGCGGCCTTCGTGGTGCTCGGGCTGATCGAGAGCCACGCGATCTTCGCCTCCTACCCGCTGATCATCGCGGCGCTGTCCGGCCCGATCCTTGGCGAACGGGTGGGGCCATGGCGCTGGGTGGCGATTGCGGTGGGTTTCGTCGGCATCCTCATCATCCTGCAGCCGGGCGTGGCGGTATTCTCGCCCGCCGCCCTGATCCCGCTGACCTCGGCGCTGCTCTTCGCGCTATACGGATTGCTCACCCGCTACGCCGCGCGGCGCGACAGCACCGCCACCTCGTTTTTCTGGACCGGCACGGTGGGCGCGGTGGCGATCACGCTGGCCGGGGTCTGGTTCTGGGAGCCGATGACCGGGCCAGACTGGGGCTGGATGGCGCTGCTCTGCATCACTGGCGCGCTCGGGCACTGGCTGCTGATCAAGTGCTACGAGGTGTCCGAGGCGTCGGCGGTGCAGCCCTTCGCCTATTTCCAGCTGGTCTTCGCCTCGGCGCTGGCCATCGTCGTGTTCGACGAGCGCATCGCCTCGAACGTGGCGATCGGCGCGGCGATCGTGGTGGGCGCGGGGCTGTTCACGATCTACCGCGAGCGGATGTCTCAGCGACGCTTGAGTTCCTGAGTGAAGGCGATCGCCTCGGTCTGGCCGGTGAGCCGGGCGCGGTAGTTGGGCAGGCTCTCGGTCACCCGCATCACGTAGTTGCGGGTTTCGGTGAAGGGGATGTGCTCGATCCAGTCGATCACGTCGATGGCGGGATCGCCCGGATTGCCCATGCGCTCGCTCCACGACCGCGCCCGCCCCGGTCCGGCATTGTAGGCCACCGCGATCAGCACCGGGTTTCGTCCGAACTGCTCGATCAGGTAGGCGAGGTATTCCGAGCCGAGCCGGGTGTTATAGGCCATTTCGGAGGTCAGCCGCGCTGGCGCGTGGTCGATATCGAGCCGGCGGGCCATGTCTTGCGCCGTGCCGGGCATGAGCTGCATCAACCCCAATGCGCCGACGCCGGAGCGTGCGCCCGGATCGAACTCGCTCTCGCGCCGGGCGATCGCCATCTCCAGCGCGCGGGTCACGGTGCGGTTTCCCGATCCGATCTCGGGCGTGGGAAAGTAGGGGCGGTTGAGCAGGGTGCCGTGAAAGCGCAGGGCATACTTGGCGAGCTTGAGTTGCAGGTAGGGGGCGTTCGCGTCCTCGGCCCATTGCATAAGTTGGCCAAGGCCGGTGCGGTCGAGCCCTTCGGAAAGCTGGATCACCATGCGCTCGGCGAGGTAGCGTTCCTCCGCCGCGAGCAACAGCCGCGCCGCCTGCATCACCGTGGTGTTCCAGAACGCGGCTTGCTGATAGCCGGGAAAGGTCTCGGCCCCGGTCAGGGCCGCATCCATCGCGATACCCGCCTTTTCGGCCGCGAGGATGCCGTAGAAGGCGCTTTGGTGCTGCCCGGCGCGGGTGTAAGCGGCGCGGGCCTCCTCGGCACGGCCGAGCGCCTCGAGCGCGCGGCCTTCCCAATAGCCGGCACGGCCAAGGCTGATCGGGCTTTCCACCCCGCCCTTGAAATCCCGAAAATGCCGCAGCGCCGTTTCGGCGTCGCCGAGCTTGCGCAAGGCGATGTAACCCGCGAGCCATTCCAGCTCGCTGCGGTCCTCGCTGTCGTCGGCGATCTGGTGGCTGGCCGCGATGCGGTAGGCGGTGCGCCCGTCGTCTTCGCGCATTGCCCAGCGGGCCAGCACGCTTCGCCAGCTTGCCCATGCCTCGGGGCGGCCGAGCGATGCCGCCGTGTCGGAGCGTTCGAGCAGAAGCTCGATGGCGTCGGCGTTGCGGCCCTTGCGGGCGCGCCAGAGGAAACGCTCGTAGGCAAGGCCCGGATCGCTGGCGAGGTTGGTCGGCACGGCCGCGATGAGGGCGTCGACGCCGTTCTCGTCGTTGCGAAGGGCAATCCGCGCACGCGCAAGCGCCTGCTGCGCCGCGTCGACCCGCGCCATCTGCCGCTCGGCCTGGGCTGTAAGGCCGCGCCAGAGCAGCATGTCCATCCTGGCCCAGTGATGGCTGGCCAGCGTCTGCGGCCAATCGACCATGAACTGGTCTTCTTCCTCCTGCGACAAGCCGAAGGAAGTCCAGCCCCGGATCGCCTCGGCCATCGCCTCCTGCTTTGCCCCGGTATCCCACAACGCCTGCGCGAATCGCAGGCTGCCCAAGCCGGTTTCGGGCTTCTGGGCGATGAAGAAGTCGAGCACGGCGGCGGCGCTCGCATCTTCCGGAATGGTCTTTTCCGAGCGTTCCCGCAGCAGCGCCAGCCCCGGCCAATCGGGGTTTCGGCGCAGAAAATCGAGGCTTTCGGAAAACTCGCCACGCGAGGCGCGCAGGCGATTCCACTGCACGATGTCGCGCGCGACCGAGCCCGGCGGGCCGGCGGCGGCGAGGGCGCCATCCCAATCGCCCGAGCGCATCAGTTCGAGCCCGCGTTCGAGCGCCGCAACCTCGGCGGCATCCTGGGCTGCGGCGGGTGCGGAAAGGCCGAGCGCAAACAGCGCGGGGGCAAGGACGAGACGGAGCAGGAATTTCATTTTTCGAACCATGTCGCATTCCTAGCGTGGCGTGCGGGCGCGGCAACACACATTCTTGGCATTTCCTCGGCGCCCGGCTAGTTTCCGCCGCGCCGGTATCGCCCCGACTCGGGGCCACAAAAAGAATAAGGAGCGTGTCATGTTCAAAGGAAGCATTCCTGCCCTGGTCACGCCGTTCAAGAACGGCGCGCTGGATGTCGACGCGCTCAAACATCTCGTCGAGTGGCACATCGGGCAGGGATCGCATGGGCTGGTGCCGGTTGGCACCACCGGCGAAAGCCCCACGCTCAGCCATCGCGAGCACGAGATCGTCGTCGAGGAGGTGGTGAATGCCGTCGCCGGACGGATCCCGGTGATTGCGGGGGCGGGCTCGAACAACACCGTCGAGGCGATCCGGTTCATGGAACATGCGAAGGCCGTCGGCGCCGACGGCGCGCTCGTGGTCACGCCCTACTACAACAAGCCCACGCAGCGCGGCATGGTTCGGCATTACCTCGAGCTGGCCGAAGTGGGCCTGCCGATCGTGATCTACAACATCCCCGGCCGCTCGGCGGTGGACATGCTGCCCGACACCATGGGCGAACTCGCCAAGCACCCAAATATCGTGGGCGTGAAGGACGCGACCGGCGATCTCGCCCGCGTGGCCAAGCAGCGCATGACCTGCGGCGAGGATTTCATCCAGATCTCGGGCGAAGATGCAACGGCGGTTGGTTTCAACGCGATGGGCGGGCGCGGCTGCATCTCGGTCACCGCCAACGTGGCGCCGAAACTCTGCGCCGACCTGCAGGAGGCCACCCTCGCGGGCGATTACGGCCGGGCGCTCGAGCTGTCGGACCAGCTGATGCCGCTGCACCTCGCGATCTTCCTCGAACCGGGCGTGGTGGGGGTGAAATACGCGATGTCGCGGCTCGGGCTGTGCGAGCCGGAGGTGCGCTCGCCGCTGATCGAGGCGACCGATACCACCAAGGCTGTCATCGACGCCGCGATGCGCCACGCCGAACTGCTGAACTGAGCATGGCGGAAACCTGGGATATCCGCGAGGGCGAGGTCGCGCTGGAGCGCGATCCGTCCGACGCGCCGGACGCGGGCGTGGTTTTCATCGGCCATGTCCGGTCGCCGTGGAAACGGCGCGAGGATTGCCCGAAGAACATCGGCAGGGCGCGCGAGGCGGGCGGCGACGCGTGGATCGAGCTCAAGCCCGCCTTCGCCCCGGCGCTGAGCGGGCTTGCCGTCGGCCAGCCGATCATCCTGATGTACTGGATGAACCGCGCCCGGCGCGATCTTTTGTTGCAGAACCCCCGCCACGTCGATGCGCCGCGCGGCACCTTCTCGCTGCGCTCCCCCAACCGGCCCAACCCGGTGGCGCTTTCGACGGTGCGGATCACCAGCCTCGACCCGCAGGCCGGCCGGATCGGGATCGACGCCATCGACTGCCTCGATGGCACGCCGGTGGTGGACATCAAACCCTGGCTCGAAACGGTCGACATCCCGCCCGCCTGAGCCTATGTGCCTCCCATGGCGAAGAAAGACACAAACCCGAACTACAAGGTGATCGCCGAGAACCGGCGGGCGCGGCACGATTACGCGATCGAGGATGACCTCGAATGCGGGATCATGCTGATGGGGTCCGAGGTGAAGAGCCTGCGCAGCGGCAGCGCCAATATTGCCGAGAGCTACGCCGCCGTTGAAAATGGCGAGCTCTGGCTGGTGAACGGCTATATCGCGCCCTACGAACAGGCCAAGACCTGGGGCCACGAAGAGCGCCGCCGCCGCAAGCTGCTGGTTTCCCGCAAGGAACTGGCGCGGCTCTGGAACGCGACCCAGCGCAAGGGGATGACGCTGGTGCCGCTGGTGCTCTACTTCAACGACAAGGGGCTGGTGAAGCTGAAGATCGGTATCGCCAAGGGCAAGAAGGTGCACGACAAGCGCGCCGACGAGGCCAAGCGCGACTGGAACCGGCAGAAGCAACGGCTGTTGCGCGACAAAGGTTGAGAGGGAAGGGGGGCTGTCTGCCCCCCTCGCCCGTGCCGGGCTCACCCCCCGAAGGTATTTTTCGACCCAAGAAGGACCGTGGCGTTTGGCTCTGCGGTGTGGGGCGTTGCTCGCCTTGACCGGAGCCAGGGTTAACGCGCGTTAAGGTTAATGCTTCGCGGTGTTGATCTTCGTTGGGTGGGAAAGAGGCCTTTCCTCCAGCCGGGAGGCGCGCCGGCAGGGGGTGATGGTTGCCGGGGCGAATCCGGTGCGCCAGGCGAATCACCAAATGAAATCGGTTCCGTGGTTCTGCACGATCACCCGACGTGATCGGGCATTTCGAAGCCGAGCAGGAATTCGTTTGCTTCCATCGGTCGTCTGCCCGGACGCTGGGCGCGGGTGATCTCCACCGCGCCGATGCCGCAGGCGATGGTAAGCGGGCCGATCACCTCGCCCGGTTGGCCGGCTCCGTTCGAGGCGCGCGCGCCGAGCAGTTTGACCCGTTCGCCGGCGATCTCGCACCAGGCGCCGGGGAAGGGGGAGAGGCCGCGAATATGGCGGGCGACCTCCGTGGCGGGCCGCGACCAATCCACCCGGGCCTCGGCCTTGTCGATCTTCTCGGCGTAGGTCACGCCCTCGTCGGGCTGCGGCTCGGGGGTGAGGCTGTCGATCCGGTCGAGCGCCTCGACGATGGCGGCGGCGCCGAGCCGGGAGAGGCGGTCGTGCAGATCGCCGGTGGTTTCTTCCTTGCCGATCAGCGTGGCGCGGCGGAGCAGCACCGGCCCGGTATCGAGGCCCGCATCCATCTGCATGATGCAAACGCCGGTTTCTTCGTCTCCCGCCATGACCGCGCGGTGGATCGGGGCGGCGCCGCGCCAGCGTGGCAGCAGCGAGGCGTGGATGTTGAGGCAGCCGCGCGCGGGCGCGTCGAGGATCGGCTGCGGCAGGATCAGCCCGTAGGCCACGACCACGCCGATCTCGGCGCCAAGGGCGGCGAACGCGGCCTGGGCCTCGGGGTCGCGCAGCGATCTGGGGTGGCGCACCTCGAGCCCGAGGTCCAACGCGCGGATGTGCACCGGAGTGGGGCGTTCCCTCTTGCCGCGCCCGGCGGGGCGGGGCGGCTGGCAATAGACCGCGACGATCTCGTGCCCGGCCTCCACCAGCGCGTCGAGCACGGGCACGGAAAAATCGGGGGTTCCCATGAAAACGATCTTCATCTCGCGAGCTTCCTGGCCTTGGCGATCAACCGCCCGCGTTTGAGCCTGGAGAGGTGATCGAAATACATCTTGCCGTTCAGGTGGTCGATCTGGTGCTGCACGCTGGTGGCCCAGAGCCCGACGAAATCGCGTTCTTCCCACTCGCCCTGCGCGTTCAGGAACCGCACCGTCACCGCGCGCGGGCGCGAGATCGTGGCCCAGACGCCGGGCAGGTTGGGGCTGGCCTCGTCGTGCTCGCGCAACTGGACGGAGGCGTGGAGCACCTCCGGGTTGGCCATGCGCACCGCCTGGCCGCGATCCTCGGAGGCGTCAACCACCGCGAGGCGCTGCATGATGCCGAGCTGAACCGCGGCCAGGCCGACGCCGGGCATGGCCTCCATCGCGGCGATCATTTCGGTCAAGATCGCGCGGGTTTCGTCGGTGATTTCATCGACTGGGGCGGCCGGGGTGCGCAGCCGTTTGTCGGGCCAGGTGAGCAGGGGGCGGTGCGCCGCCGGCGGGATCAAGCCCGGCGGCATCAGTCGCGCGCCCGCTCGCGTTTGATCTTCTGGCTCTTGCGGGTCATCATCTGGCGCCGCATCGGGCTGAGGTAGTCGATGAAGAGCTTGCCGTTCAGATGGTCGATCTCGTGCTGGAGCACGGTGGCCCAGAACCCGCCGAAATCGCGTTCCTGTTCGTTGCCGTGAAGGTCGATCCAGCGCACGCGCACCTCGGCGGGGCGGGTGACCTCGGCGTATTGCTCGGGGATCGAGAGGCAGCCTTCCTCGTAGACGGAGGTTTCGTCCGAGGAGAGCAGGATCTCGGGGTTGAACATCACGATGGGCTGCGGCGTCTGCTCGGGGTCCTTGACCGGGTCGGCCACGATCAGCCGCTGCAGCACGCCGACCTGCGGCGCGGCAAGTCCGACGCCGGGGGCGTCGTACATCGTTTCAAGCATGTCGTCGGCAAGCTGGCGCAGCGCGTCGGACAGGTCGGGCACGGCGTCGGCCACCTTTTTCAGGCGCGGGTCGGGGTGGATTACGATCGGGCGAATGGTCATGCGCGGGATTTAGGCGAAGGGCCGGCGGGGCGCAATGGGGGAGCGTGGTGTAGCCGGGCCGGATTCATCGCGGCGCAGCGGCACTAATCCGGCGCGCAGGCCTTGCGCCGCGTTCGCCTCACGCTAGGCTCTGGCGAACCAACCGCGGAGGCAACATGGATTTCGACGAGGTCATCGACCGTCACGGCACGCATTCGATGAAATGGGACATGATGGAGGCGCGCTACGGCGTGCCGGCGGACACGGGCATCCCGATGTGGGTGGCCGACATGGATTTTCGCGCCGCGCCGCCGATCCGGGCCGAGCTGGAGGCGATGTGCGCTCACGGGATCTACGGATATTACGGCGACGATGCGAGCTACCTCGCGGCGATCGGCTGGTGGATGCGCACGCGCCACGGCTGGGAGGTTGAGCCCGACTGGATCTTCACCACCCATGGCCTCGTCAACGGCACGGCGCTTTGCGTTGATACCTACACCGCGCCGGGGGACGGCGTGGTGCTGTTCACCCCCGTTTACCACGCTTTCGCCCGGGTGATCCAGGCCGCTGGCCGCGAGGTGGTGGAATGCGAGATGGCCAACGACGGCGGGCGTTACGTGCTCGATTTTGAGGCGTGGGATAGGCAGATGACCGGGCGCGAAAAAATGCTCGTGCTGTCGTCGCCGCACAACCCCGGCGGCCGGGTCTGGACGCGGGAAGAGCTTGAGGGCATCCGCGATTTCTGCATCCGGCACGACCTTGTGCTGGTGTCCGACGAGATCCACCACGACCTTGTGTTTCCGGGTGTGAAACACACTCCCTTCGCGCTGATCGAGGGGGTGGAGGACCGCCTGATCATGATGACCTCCACCACGAAAACCTTCAACATAGCGGGCATTCACGTGGGCAACGTGATCATTCCCGATCCCGGTTTGCGCAAGGCATTCGCGGCGCGGATGGCGGCGCTCGGGATTTCCGGCAACGCCTTCGGCTTTCGGTTGGCGGAGGCGGCCTATTCGCCGGCCGGCGCGGCCTGGGTCGATGATCTCGTCGGTTATCTCGACGGCAACCGGCGGCTGTTTGACGACGCGGTGAACGCGATACCCGGGCTTGCCTCGATGCCGCTCGAAAGCACCTATCTTGCCTGGGTCGATTTCTCCGGCACCGGGATGTCGGCGGACGAGGTCACGCGACGGGTGCAGCAGGAGGCGAAGATCGCGGTGAACCACGGGCCGACCTTCGGCAGGGGGGGCGAAACCTTCCTGCGTTTCAATTTTGCCACGCCGCGCAGCCTCGTCAAAGACGCCGTTGCCCGGCTCGGGGAGGCGTTCTCGGATCTTCAATGAAGCTTGTCGGGCTTCTCGTTGCGATTGCCCTTGTCGTTCTCGGCGGGCTCATGCTGCGCGATCGCGATTTCCTGCCCGTTCTCGCCCCGTCGCGGGCGCCGCTCGACGGGGAGATCGAGCGCATTGTCGTGGAAAAATCGGCGCGGAGGCTGACCGTGTTCCGGGAAGGCGAGGCGGTGAGGCGGCACCGGATCGCACTGGGTTTCGCACCGGAAGGCGACAAGGCCCGCGAGGGCGACGGCAAAACGCCCGAGGGCCTGTTTCGCATCGACCGGCGCAACCCGGGAAGCGCCTTTCACCTGAGCCTCGGCATTGATTACCCCCGCCCGGAAGACGTGGCGCGCGCCCGGGCGGGTGGCTACAGCCCCGGCGGCGACATCTTCATCCATGGCCAGCCCAACCGGCTCAAGGGTATCGTCACCATTCCGTATGACTGGACAGCCGGGTGCATCGCCGTGTCCGATGCCACGATGGAAGAGCTTTGGCGCATTGCGCCGACGGGAACGCTCGTCGAGATCCGGCCCTAGCGGGCCAGGAGCGCGATCGGAGCGTTCTCGTCGCGGGCGAAATCGAGCGGTGCCTTGTCGACGGCCGCCGTCGAGCGCTTGAACTCGTAGCGCATCAGCGCGCCGTCTTCCTCCGAGGCCACGATCAGGCATTGGTAAAGGTGGCGGCTCCCATCGTAGAGGTCGACCAAACCGCGCAGCTTGGGGGCATTATCGAGATCGAGGGCGAATCCGCCGTCACGGAATTCGAGCACGGGGAACACGTCGTCACCCGCGGAAACCCGCAGCCGCGAGCTTTTTTTGAGATCGCGCTTTCGGGCCTGTTCAAGCCCTTCCTGCACTTCTTTCGGCAAATAGGTCGTCATTTCCGCACCTCCCCGCGTGCATCAAGGATGCAGGGTGGTTCGATTCGGTCAAGGTATCGTTCGTTAACTGGCCGAAACCTTCTCAGGTGTTGTGATCTTCCACCAGGTTCACCCCGACCACCGGGCGCAGCACGTGAGGCTTGGCCGGATCGTAGAGCGCCGAATCGCGAAAATCCCTTGTTTCGCCAAGGGCGGGGCCGACGAGGATGAGCGCCGTTCGGGTGATCTTCTCGGCGCGCACTTTCAGGCGGATGTCGTCGAGCCTGCCACGGATGAGCATCTGGTCGGGCCAGCCGACGCGGTAGGCCACGACCACCGGGCAATCGGGCCCGTAGTGCGGCGTGAGCACCCGCTCGATCTCGCGCATGTTGCGCACGGCTAGGTGGATCGCCAGCGTCGCGCCGGTGCGGGCGAAATTCTCCAGGCTCTCGCCCTCGGGCATCGAGGTCGACTGCATGCTCATCCGGGTGAGCACGATGCTCTGTGCAATCTCGGGGATCGTCAGTTCCTGCCCAAGTGCTGCTGCGGCGGCCGCATAGGCGGGTACGCCGGGCACGATCTCGTAGTCGATGCCGTCGGCGCGCAGGCGGCGGATCTGCTCGGCGATGGCGCCGTAGAGGCTCGGGTCGCCGGAATGCACGCGGGCGACGTCTTCGCCCCTTTCCCGGGCGGCGAGGATTTCGGCATGGGTTTCATCCAGCGTCATCGCGGCGGTATCGCGCACCAGCGCGCCCTCGGGGGCGCCGGCCACAACCTCGGGCGGCACGAGGCTGCCGGCGTAGAGACAGACCGGGCATTGCCCGATGATCCGCTGCGCCTTCAGGGTGAGCAACTCGGGGTCGCCCGGCCCCGCGCCGATGAAATACACCTTCATGCCAGGTCTCCGTCGATTTTGCGGGCGTAGCCCCGGGGGGTATACATGCGCGGGCCTTCGCCGAGGCGCGCCAGCCGCGAGTTGGACGAGCCCACGAGCACCACGGTCAGCATATCGACCTCGTCCACGTCGAGATCAGCGAGCCTGCGGTAGCGCAGTTCCTCCTCCGGCCGCCCGAGGCTCGAGGCCAGCAGCACCGGCGTTTCGTCCGGGCGATGCGCGAGAAGAATTTCGCGCGCTTCGGCGAGCAGGGTGCGGCGCCGTTTGGAAACCGGGTTGTAGAAGGCGATGACGAAATCGCCCTCGGCGGCGGCGCGCAGGCGGCGCAGAATGTCTTCGCGCGGCGTGAGCAGATCCGAGAGCGAGATCGCGCAGAAATCGTGCCCGAGCGGTGCTCCCGATCTGGCGGCTGCGGCCTGAAGGGCCGAAACGCCGGGGGTCGAGATCACCTCAACGCGCCTTGCTGCGTCCGATACGCCCATCGCTTCCGGCCCCCGGTCCATCAGTTCGAACACCAGCGCGCCCATGGCGTAGATGCCCGCGTCGCCGGACGAGATCAGCGCCACATTGCGGCCCTTCGCCGCTTCCTCCAGCGCGTAGCGGCAGCGATCTTCCTCCGCGCCCAGCGGAAAATCGCGGCGCGGTTTGCCCGCCACGAGGGGGCCGAGCAGGTCGATGTAGAGCCCGTATCCCACAAGCTCATCCGCCTCCGCGATCAGCCGAGAGGCCTCGGGCGTGCGCCATGACGACTGGCCGGGGCCGATGCCGACGATCGAAAGCCGCCCGCGCGCGCGCCCTGCGGGTGCCGTGACGGGTTTGGAGCTTTGCGAGAGCGCGCACGTGGCGTTGGCCGATTTGCGCTTTTCCACCGCCAGCGCGCTGCCCGGCGCGGCGGCGATCGCGGCCGCCTCCGACACGCCATGGCAGCCCACTTCGGCAAAGACGATCTCGGATGGATTGGCGAGCCTGGGCGTTTGCGCCTCCAGTTCATCCGCGGTGAACAGCCGCAGCGGCACGGCAAGCTTGCGCGCGAGCGCGTTCACGGCTGGTTCGTCGGCCTTGAGGTCGATCGTGGCGATGGCGGCGATGGCGCCCGGGGCGAGCTCGTTTGCTGCGAGCGTATCGGTCACCAGCGCTTCGAGTTCCGCCGGATCGGCATCGCGGGCGCAGCCGATGCCCAGAACATACGTTTGCGGATGGTAAACGAGGCGCGTTGAATCACCGGGCAGCGGGGCAGAAGTGACCACGAGGTCTACCGGGCCTTTCTCGTCGCCCTCCAGATCGAAGATGTTCTCGCCAATTACGCGCGGAGCAGCACCCGAAAGCAGCCGGGCCATCACCGCTTTGGCATCGCCGGGGTTTTGCAGGCGGTAGCCCAGGGGCGGCTCGTCCAGCGCCACGCCGATCGCCACGTCGCCCGCCGTGGTCACGGCGGCGGTGGCGCCGAGCGCTTCGGCGATGTCGCGCGCGAGGCGGTTCGCGCC
This sequence comes from Sinisalibacter lacisalsi, assembly GCF_014640115.1. Lineage (GTDB taxonomy): Bacteria > Pseudomonadota > Alphaproteobacteria > Rhodobacterales > Rhodobacteraceae > Sinisalibacter > Sinisalibacter lacisalsi. The sequence continues at coordinate 233,481 of NZ_BMGI01000003.1, forward strand.
CCGATGACCGCCGAGCAGCGGAATCACCACGCTGCCGTCGTCGGACACCGAGAGCACCGGCGGCTCGGTCGTCTTGTCCACAAGCAGGGGAGCGACGGCGCGGATGAGGATGCCGGAGGCACACACGCCGATTACTGGCACGCCCGCGGCAAAAAGATCGCGCACATGGGTCAGCGCGTTGGGAAAATGTGCATCTGCCCGATCAACGCGGCCTTCGCGGCCATGGACGCGTGCGCCGAGATGGGCGGCGATGCGATGCGCGGTGGCTTCGCCCGCGCGGTTGAGGGCGATCACGACTGGGTCTTGAGCCAAGGGTCGGCACCTTTCGTCACGAGGATGAGGGAGAAATAGGGCGCGGGGTCGGGTGCTTCAGGCAGCGGCAGGATACGCTCGTTTTCGAGCGTTGCGCGCTCAACGTAATGCGCACGATCCGCCAAACCGAGCGAGACGAGCAACGCACGAATGCGCCCCAGATGGCGCCCGACCTTGAGGATGGCAAAGCTATCCGAGGCTTCCATACGCTTTCGGATGGTATCGTCCGGCAGCGGTGCCGGGATGACGGAGAAAGCCTCGTTGCGCGCCACGAGGGGAAGCTGTGCCCGGGCGGCGGCGGCGGAAACCGAGGTCACACCCGGAACCACGTCGATGGAATAGTGTTCCGCGAGCCGGGCGTGGAGATACATGAAGGAGCCGTAGAAGAACGGGTCGCCCTCACAGAGCATCACCACGTCCTCGCCAAGATCGAGCGCCTCGGCGATGCGGGCCGCACCAAAATCGTAAGCCGCCTGCGCCGGGCCACGTGCGGTGGTCATCGGGATCTCCAGAACGATTTCGTGCGTGTTGTCAGAGATATAGGGCGCGGCGATCTGGTGGGCGAAACTCTCCGTGCCGGGCAGAGAAGGGTAGGCGATGACCTTGGCCTGCCCGATCAGCCGGGCGGCGCGGACCGTCATCAGATCGGGATCGCCGGGGCCAAGGCCAACGCCGATGAACCTGCCTGTCTTCATTTCACGAGGCTCCATTGTGTGACCGTCATGAACGGCCGCCAGCCCGTGCGCGGCCCGACCGGCTCGGCGCGCGACACTGAAAGCCGGGTCACCTCGCCGCCATGACGGGCGTGCAGGGCGAGCAGGATGGCTTCGCTTTCGAGCGTGACGCTGTTTGCAACGAGGCGGCCACCCGGCTTGAGCGCATTCCATACGATGACGAATGTTTCGTCCGTAATGCCGCCGCCGAGGAAGGCGGCATCCGGCGCCGGCAGGCCTTCGAGGGCTGCCGGCGCCTCACCGTCAACCAGCCTAAGCCCGGGCGTGCCCAGCGTGGCGGCATTTGCGGCGGCGAAGGCCCGGCGGTCGGCGCGCGGCTCTATGCCGATCGCGCGGGCATCGCGAGCCGCTCGCATCCACTCGATGGCGATGGACCCCGCACCACAGCCGATATCCCAAAGCAACGCGCCGCGCATCGGCATCAGCCGGGCGAGACTCACCGCGCGCACCTCGCGCTTGGTCATGGTGCCATCGGAGGCAAAGGCGGAATCGGGCAGGCCAGGGGTGCGTGACAGGATCACGGGCGCATCCCCGGGCAAGACTTCGACCGCCAGAGTATTGAAATCCGGCACCTTTTCGGCCCAGTCCTGCGCGAGACCCTCAATGCGCTCTTCATCCGCCGCGCCCATGTTGGCCAGCACGGTGAGGCGTGAAGGGCCATAGCCGCGCGCGGCGAGGAACCCGGCGATCTGGCCGGGCGTTTCGCTCCCCGTGGTCAGGATCAGGAGCCGCGCCCCGGGGGCGATGTAGGGGATTACCTGTTCGGGCGGGCGGCCATGCGCGGTGAGGGTTTCACAATCGGCGAGCGACCAGCCCATGCGGGCGCCCGCGAGTTGGAAGGCCGAAAGCTGGGGGTGGATCACGAATTCGCCGGGCGAGAAGGCGCGCGCGATCTTGGAGCCGACCGAATACCAGAGCGGATCGCCGGTCGCGAGCACCGCGACCCTGCGACCGGCAAGGCCGCGCAGTTGGCCGATCAGAGCGTCGAAAGGTGAGGGCCAGGCGATGCGCTCGGCATCAATACCATTCGTTAACGTATGGTGCCGCTCGCCGCCGATAATCACCTCAGCCGTTTCCAGCGCAGCGCGGGCGCTGGGGGAAAGGCTGTCAAGCCCGTCGGCGCCGATGCCGATGATGTGCAGCCAGGGATTCACGCGTCAATCTCCGGCAACCCGGCGGCAAGGGCATTGACCGCGGCGGAGGCCATGGCCGAGCCGCCGCGCCGCCCGCGCAGCGCGACGAATTCGCTGCCGCGCGGATCGCGCACCAGTTCCGCCTTCGACTCGGCGGCGCCTACGAACCCCACGGGGAAGCCGAGGATCACCGCCGGGCGCGGTGCGCCCTCGTCGATCAGTTCCAGAAGGCGGAACAGGGCCGTGGGCGCGTTGCCGATGGCGACGACCGCGCCCCCGAGCTTGTCGGCCCAAAGCTCGACGGCTGCAGCGGAGCGGGTATTGCCGATACGAGCCGCGCGCTCCGGCACCTGCGTAGCGTTCAGCGTGACGATGACCTCGTTCTCGGCCGGAAGGTAGCGCCGGATGATCCCCGCGCCCACCATCTCGCAATCGGCGAACACCGGCGCGCCGGAGGCCAGCGCGGCCTGCCCGGCTTCGAAAGCGCCTGGCGAAAACGCCAGCCTGTCGGCCACCTCAACCATGCCGCAGGAATGGATGAGGCGGGTGGCGAGCCGCGCCATGCCGGGCGGGAAGCGCTCAAGCCGCGCCTCCGCCCGCACGGTGGCGAAGCTTTGGGCGTAGATCGCCGCCGGATCGCGCTCGTAGCGCAGGGGCCGTCTGGGCGGCGTATCGGTCATTTCCGGCGCGCCGATTCCGGGCCGTGCGGGTGCTTGGCGTGGGGATAGGCCGGGTGGTGATGGTGATCGTGGTCGTGATCGTGGTGATGATGGTGCCGGTCGAGGCGGCATTCGCCGGTGCAGAAGGTATCGCACAAGGGGCAATCGGCCACGTTCGAGCCGGGGGCGGAGGCGCCCTGGCCCTCGACGTGGTGATGGTGGCTCTCCTGAACCGCGCCCACCTCGGCCTCGAAGCCGAGCACCTCGGTGCGGTATTTGCACATCACGCAGACCGGTGGCGGCACGTCGCCGAATGCCGGGTGCCCGGCACGGTCTTCGGCCGAAATGCGCACCGCCTTGCCGCTTTCGAGCGCCAGAACCTGGGTGCGATAGGGGCAGGTGCCGCAGTTCGGCGGTGGCACCTCGCCCAGTTGCTCGCGGACCCGTTCGGCGAAGGTTTCCAGCACCTTCGGATGATCGCCGAGGTAGCCCGCCTTCACGAACTGGATCTCCGGGTGATCGGCGGCCACCTTGTCGGTGAAGCCATAGATACGGTCGATCAGGATGCCCGAGAACAGGAAGTAGGGGAACACCACGATGCGCCGATAGCCGAGCTTGGCGGCGTGGCGCAGAACGGGTTCGACCAGCGGGAAGGTCACGCCCGAATAGCCGGTTTCGAGCCAGCCCAGCCCGAGCCCCTCCTGCAACAGCCGGGCGACCTTGGCGATGTTGCCGTTGGCGTCGGGGTCGGAGGCGCCGCGGCCGATCACCACGAGGCAGGTTTCCTCCAGTGGCACCGGCCCGTGCTTGGCATTGGCCGCGCCGATCGCGGCGCGCACCCTGTCGCCGGCAGCGGCGATCATCTTCGGGTCGATCCCGAGATCGCGGCCGTAGCGCACCTCGATGCCATGCTCGGTGGCGTAGGTGTTGAGCACGGTGGGGATATCGTTCTTGGTGTGCATCGCCGCGAAGAGCATGCCGGGCACGGCGAGGATCTTTTCCACGCCCGCGTTGCGCAGGTTGTCGAGCCCGGCGCGGATCACCGGGTTGGCGAACTCGAGGTAGCCGTAATCGGTGATCCAGTCGTCGGGCAGGTAGGCGGGCAGTTTCTCGGCCAGCACCTTGAACTCGTCGACCGCCGCCTGGCTGCGCGAGCCGTGGCCGCAGATCATCACGCCGATTTTCGTCATTGGATGGCTCCTCGGGCTTCGGGTTGCAGGCGCTCATGCTTCGGAGGGGTGTAAGCTGGCATGGCATATCCTTTTCAAGCAGCCGCATGGGCGCAGAGAAAGCGTGCCTTGCCCGACGATCGCGCAGCCAGATCCCCTGATTGGGTCGATCTTGCCACGGCACACCACTCCGGCCCCTGCGGGCATCGTCGCGGCCCAATATAGGCCAAGCCGCCGCGCGCCTCAACGCAGGAAACGGCGCTTGGGCGCGACGCCGCGACGCGATTGTGCGCCAGCGCACGAGGCGTGCGCGCGGGGTGGTGTTTTTCCCGGCGGGCTCCAGGCCTATCTGTCGATCAGGAAAAAGGGGATCGAAATGGGCCAACTCGTAAACGGTGTCTGGGAAGACACGTGGTATGACACGAAAAAGTCGGGTGGCCGCTTCGTGCGCTCGACCCAGAGTTTTCGCAACTGGATCACGCCCGATGGCGCCCCCGGACCTTCCGGCGAGGGCGGCTTCAAAGCCGAGAGCGGGCGCTACCATCTCTACGTCTCCTACGCCTGCCCCTGGGCGCATCGCACACTGATCTTTCGCGCGCTGAAGGGGCTGGAATCGCATATCGACGTATCTGTTGTGCACCCCGACATGCTGTCGGACGGCTGGACCTTCGATACCGGCTTCGACGGTGCGACCGGCGACCGGCTGCATGGATTCGATTACCTGCGCGAGGTCTACCTCAAGGCCGAGCCCGGCATGTCGGGCCGGGTGACCGTGCCGGTTCTGTGGGATCGCGAGCGCCAGGCGATCGTGTCCAACGAAAGCGCCGAGATCATCCGCATGTTCAATTCCGCCTTCGACGGGGTGACGGGCAATACCGACGATTACTGGCCCGAGCCCTTGCGCGACGAGATCGAGGCTGTGAACGCGCGGGTTTACGACACCGTCAACAACGGCGTCTACAAGTCCGGCTTCGCCACGACGCAATCCGCCTATGATGAAGCGGTGGGCGCGCTGTTCGACAGCCTCGACTGGCTGGAAGACCGGCTTGCCACGCGCCGTTATCTCGTGGGCGACCGGATCACCGAAGCGGATTGGCGGCTGTTCACCACGCTTGCGCGTTTCGACGAGGTTTATCACGGCCACTTCAAGTGCAACCGCAAGCGGCTGGTGGATTACCCCAACCTCTGGGCCTATGCGCGCGAACTTCACCAGTGGCCGGGCGTGGCCGAAACCTGCCATGAAGATCACTGGATCCGGCATTATCACTATTCGCACGAAACGATTAACCCCAACCGTATCGTGCCCATCGGCCCGCAGCTCGACTGGAGCGCGCCGCACGGGCGCGAGCGTCTGGGCGCGGCACGGGCGGCGGAGTGACCCACCGCTACCGGCCCTACCGGCCCCAGTCCGCCGCCTGCATCTCGCGCAGGCGCGAGGCGGTGCGCTCGAACTCGAAACTGCCCTCGCCTTCGACGTAGAGGTATTCGGGTTCGGCCGCCGCGCTGGCCACGAGGCGCACGTGGGCCTCGTAGAGCGCGTCGATCAGGGTGACGAAGCGGCGCGCCTCGTTGAAGTTGCCGCGGCCGAGCCGGGGAATGTTCTCGATGATGATCATCCGCACCGCCTCGGCGATGGCGAGATAATCGGCGGGGCCATGGGGCCTGGCGCAAAGCTCGTAGAAACTGGCGCGCGCCACGCCTGAGCACACCGCGGGCAGCTCCACCTCGCGGCCCTTCACGGTCAGCACCAGCGGGCGTGGCTGGCCGTGATCGGTGAAGCTTTTCCAGATCGCCTCGATCCCGTCCCGCGCTTCTGGGCCAAGGGGCGAGAAATAGGTTTGCGCGCCGGCGAGGCGGTTTTGCCGGTAATCCGAGGGGCTTGCGAGTTCGTGCACCACGAGCCGGTCGCGGATCATGTCGATGAAGGGCAGGAAGAGTTGGCGGTTCAGGCCGTTCTTGTAGAGCTCTTCGGGCGGGCGGTTCGACGTGGTGATGACCACCACGCCGGCGGCGAAGAGCTTCTCGAACAACCGGCCCACGATCATCGCGTCGGTGATATCGGTGATCTGCATCTCGTCGAGCGCAAGCAGCCGCAGGTCTTTCACCAGCGCGTCGGCCACCGGGGCGAGCGCATCGGCAAGCCCCTGCTGGCGGGCGGCGTGCATGCCGTTGTGCACCTCCTGCATGAAGGCATGGAAATGCACCCGGCGCTTCTCGGCGATGTTGAGGTGGCTCACGAAAAGATCCATCAGCATCGACTTGCCGCGCCCGACGCCGCCCCAGAGATAGAGCCCCTGCGGCACCTCCTCGGCCTTGTGGAACAACCCGCCGAGAATCCCCCGCCGCCTCAGCTTGGTGGTTTCGAGGTGATGGCGGATGTCTTCCAACATCGGCAGAACGGCCTCCTGCGCCGGGTCGGGGTGCAGGGCGCCGCTGGCTACGCGGGCGGCATAGATATCGGCAATCGTCTCGCTCATGGCCCAGCAATATCGGGCGCGCGGGGCGAAGGAAAGCGATTGACCGCCTGCGCGCTTTGCCACAATTTCGCGCGACGGAGACAAGAATGACACCCGCGCGACTGATTACCCCGGTGCTGATTGCCGGGGCCACGATCCTCATGCTCAGTTTCGCGGTGCGCGCGAGTTTCGGGGTGTTCCAGATCCCGATCGCCGAGGAATTCGGCTGGCTGCGCGCCGATTTCTCGCTGGCCATCGCGATCCAGAACCTCGCCTGGGGCATCGGTCAGCCGATCTTCGGGGCCATTGCGGAAAAGCTGGGTGACAGGCGGGCGATCGTGCTTGGCGCGCTGCTCTACGCCGCCGGCCTGGTCGCCTCGGCCTTCGCTACCACGCCGCTCGAACACCAACTCCTCGAGGTCGCCGTGGGTTTCGGCGTGGCGGGCACGGGCTTCGGGGTGATCCTCGCCGTGGTCGGCCGCGCCGCATCCGACAGGCACCGCTCCATGGCGCTCGCCATCGCCACCGCCGCGGGGTCTGCCGGCCAGGTCTTCGGCGCGCCGGTGGCAGAATGGCTGCTTACGATGATGCCCTGGCAGAGCGTCTTCGTCGTTTTCGCCGCGGTGATCCTTGGCTCCCTGGTGATGCTGCCGCTCATGCCTGCGCACCGGGTGGCGAGCCGCGCCCAGCTTGAAGACAGCCTCGGCCACGTTCTGAAACAGGCATTCCGCGATCCGTCCTACACGATGATCTTTCTCGGCTTCTTCTCCTGCGGCTACCAGCTTGCCTTCATCACCGCCCATTTCCCCGCCTTCGTCACCGAGATGTGTGGCACGATCGACCCCTCGGGCACGCTTGCCTCGCTCGGGGTGGGCACCACCTCGGCGCTGGGCGCGATCTCGATTTCGCTGATCGGCCTCGCCAACATCGGCGGCACGCTGCTCGCGGGCGCGCTGGGCAACCGTTTTCCGAAGAAATACCTGCTCGCGGCGATCTATGCCGGGCGCACGGTGATCGCGGCGCTCTTCATCATGCTTCCGATCACGCCGACCTCGGTGATCGTGTTCTCCATCGCCATGGGCAGCCTCTGGTTGGCGACGGTTCCGCTCACCTCGGGGCTGGTCGCGCATATCTATGGGCTGCGCTACATGGGCACGCTTTATGGCATCGTCTTCTTCTCGCACCAGCTTGGCAGCTTTCTCGGCGTCTGGCTGGGCGGGCGGATGTATGACATCACCGGCGATTATACCTTCGTGTGGTGGATCGGGGTTGGCGTGGGTGCCTTCTCGGCCCTCATCCACCTGCCGATCCGCGAAAAGCCACTTGCCGTGGCCGCAAGCCCCGGCTGATCCCGGCTCAGGCGAAGGCCCCGTGGCAGAACCAGCCCGCCGACAGCGCCGCGCCATGTGCGAAGTAGAGCCAGAGCCGGTCGCCCCGGTGGGTGGTCACCCGCCAGTAATCGCGGCTGCCGCTGCGCCAGGCGGGATCGTCGAACCACCATTCCGGTGCGATCCGTTCAGGGCCTTCACCGGCCACCACCTCGTGATCACGCCCGCGCCAGCGAAACCGCGAGGGCAGGCCCGGAACGGCCGGCAGCATCACCGGTTCGGGCGGCCAGAGCCGCAGTGGACGCTCGGTTGCAGCGGGGCGCCAGTCGGTGCTCGGCGGCGTGAAGGCGGCGGCCACCACCGTGGCCGATTTCTCGGGAATATGGCTCTCGGCTGGGTGCAGCCGGGTGAGCGCTTCGAGCCCGAGGCGCGCGCCGATCCGGCCCATCAGGTCGTCGAGCGCGCGGCCGTCGGTTTGTGCCGCGGCCTCGCCTGCCGCGAGATGGCCGCGGTGCTGCTCGGCATGAACCGGCTCGTGCACCGGCACGCTGAGGCGCAGCTGGTCGATGCCGAAGCCCGCGTCGACATCGCCGAGCTTCATCGCCAGCAGCGGGCGGATGCGCTCGGGGGAGGTGGCGGGGCGGGCCAGCCCCACCTCGATGGCCTGCATCGTGCGGTCGGTGCGGCTGAACTCCACCCGCACCTGCCGTGCCCCGCGCCCCGCGCGGTCAAGCCGGGGGGCCAGCTCCGCCAGCAGCCGGTCGATCCCGGCGAGCAGGTCGTCCTCCAGCCCGATCGGTTCGGGCAGGCGCAGGCGCAGGGCAAAACGCAAGGCCGGGCGGGCGGGCGAAACCGGTTCGGGCTCCATCCCCATTGCCTGGTCGAGCCGCCGCACGAGATGGGTGCCAAAGCGCCGGGCGAGGCCTGCGCGCGGGGTGCCGAGAATATCGCCCACGCGCCTGAGGCCGAGCCGGGCGAGTGCGGCAACGGTTTCGGCCTCGATCCGGAGCGCTGCGACGGGCAGGGGAGACAACGCCGCCCGCGCGCCTCCAACGGGGATGATCCGGGCCGGCGCGCGGCCTGTCGGCCCGGCGCTTCCCGGCGGCTGGCCGCCGCGCGTCCAATGCCGCCGCTTGGCGGCGCGCGACCGCGTGGCCCGGGCCTCCTGGTCGATCGCGTCGCCTGCCGGGCCGGTGTCGGGGTTCGCGCCGGCGAAGCGTGCCACCGCCCAGGCCGCCCCCACGGTATCGGCCAGCCCGAGGCGAACGCTCAGCCCAAGCCCGGCGCAATCCGCCTCGACCGTGGCCACCAGCCCCTCCTCGCCGCCGAAAAGATGCGCGCAGCCGGTGATGTCGAGCACGAGGGCGTCGGGCAGCTCCTCCGCCACCCAGGGGGTGAACTTGCCTGCCCAGCGCCGCAGCGTGGCGAGAAAGGTCGCCTCTGCGTGGGGGTTCGCGGGCCGCGAGACGAGATCGGGACAGATCGCATGGGCATCGCGCAACGGTTGCCCCTGGGTGACCCCCGCCGCCTCCGCCTCGGCGTTGAGGCAGGCGAGCACCTGCGCGCCGCGCTGGTCGGCCACCACCGCGAGAGGCCCCGAGGCCAGCCCACGATCAAGCCGCAGGAGCCGCTCCGCCGCGAGACGGGGAAACCACAGGCTGAGGAAGCGCTTTTGCGGCATGATGAGGGTGCGGGCAGCTTTTGTTCTGTATTTGTTCTTATAGGGATTCTTCCTGCCAGAGTCGAGTCCAGCCTCTGCCCGAGGCTTACAGCCCGAAACTTCCCAAGGGGTAATACCGCACCGGGTCGCCGGGCGCGATCTCCTGCGCCTGCTCGCCGATCTCGACGAGCCCGCTGGCCCAGGCGAGCCCGGAGATCATCCCCGAACTGTCGGCACGGAAGAGGTCTGCCCGGCCCTCGGCGGTGAGCCGCGCGCGCAGAAACTCGCGCCGCCCGGCACGCTTGGTCATGGCGAAGGCGGCCGGAACGGTGAACCCCGGCGCCTCGAGCCAGGCGCCGCCCGCGAGCACCGACAGCGCCGGGCGGGCGAAGAGCAGGGCGGTGACGAAGGCCGAAACCGGGTTGCCCGGCAGGCCGAAGAGCGGCAGGCCTTGCCATTGTCCGAGCAGGAGCGGCTTGCCCGGCTTCAGCGCCACGCGCCATTGCGTCACCCGTCCCTCGCTGCCCAGCAGCGCCGAGACGTGATCCTCCTCCCCCGCCGAGGCACCGCCCGAAGTGATCAGCACATCCACCGCCGCCGCCGCCTTGTCGAGCGTGGTGCGCAGGGTGTCGCGGTCGTCGGGCACGTGTCCAAGGTCTATCGCCTTGTGCCCCCAGCGCGCGGCGAGGGCCAGAAGCATCGGGCGGTTGGCGTCGTAGGTGCGGGCGGGGTCGCGCGTGCTGCCCGGTGCGGCGAGTTCGTCGCCGGTCGAGAGCACGCCCACGCGCAACCGGCTGCGCACCGCAACCTCGCCCAGCCCGAGCACCGCGAGCAGCCCGACTTCGCCCGGCCCAAGCAGGGTGCCTGCAGCAAGAGCCACCGCACCTTCGGCCACGTCCTCGCCTTTTGCCCGCGTGTTGCTCCCGGGTGCGACGGCGCTGTCGAAGTGCAGCAAGCCGTTTTCCGCCCGCGCGCGCTCCTGCATCACCACCGAGTCTGTGCCCTCCGGCATCAGCGCGCCGGTGAGGATCTTCACCGCGTGGCCGGGCGGCACCTGCCCCGGATAGGGCGCGCCCGCCGCCGAGCGGCCATCCAGCAGCGTGAGCGCCGCCTCGCCGGTGGCGGGCAGCGAGGCATGGGCGAAGGCAAAACCGTCCATCGCCGAATTCGTTCCCGGCGGGTTGGCCCTGAGCGCGACGGCATCGGCGGCGAGGATGCGCGCGGCGGCTTCGCCCAGCGCCACTGTTTCCTGCCCCGTCACCGCCGAGAGCGCGCCGCGCAGCGCCGCCTGCGCCTCGTCGACACTTGCCATGCCCTGCAACTGGGGCGGATCGAAACAGGCCGCGCTCGGGCCTTCCTCCGCCGTGCGCCGCAGACCGGTTTCGGCAAGGATGAAGTCGGCGATGGCGCGGGTGTCGTCGAGGTCGAGGGTAGGCACGGGCAGCCCTTCGATCGGCTGGTCGGTGGCCACGGCGCGCACCGTCGGGTCTTCGGGCTGGATCAGGCTGCGGCCCTCGCCCTCGCGGAACACTTCCACCTTGGGATGCGAGTCGCGCTTGTAGCCCTCGACCAGCACGAGATCGACGGGCGCGAGCTTGGCCAGCACCTCCGTCAGCGGCGGCTCGGCTTCGTCGCCCAACTCGTGCAGCAGCGCCCAGCGCTGGTGCGAAGCGAGCAGCACCTCGCGGGCGCCCGCCGCGCGGTGGCGGTAGCTGTCCTTTCCCGGTCGGTCGAGATCGAAGCGGTGGTGGGTGTGCTTGACCGTCGACACGGTGAAGCCCCGCGCCCGAACGTCGGTGACCAGCCGTTCCATCAGGCTTGTCTTTCCGGCGTTTTTCCAGCCGATCACACCGTAAATCCTCATCTGCCTTCTCCTGCCAGAAGTTGTTCGGCCCGCGCGAGATCGTCGGGGGTATTGATGTTGAAGAACGGGTCGAACGGGGTGTCTTCGAATGTCGCGCGCTGCGCCCCCTTGCTCTCGGCCCATGCCCCCACCTTGCGCATGCCCGCAGCCAGATCCCGGGCGAGCGCGCTGCGAAGCGAAACCGGCCAGAGCCCGAAGGTGGGATGCAGGCCCGAGGCGGTGGCGGCGAGCGCGATGGCGTCGTCGGGGCTGGCCGCGGCCTCGAGGCGGGCGACCAGATCGGTCGGCAGGAAGGGGGTGTCGGCGGCGGCGGTCACGATCCGCACCGCCCCCGTTTGAGCCGCCTTTTCAAGCCCGGCGAGCACGCCCGCGAGGGGGCCGGGATAATCCGGCACCGGGTCGGCGATCACCGGCAGGCCGAACTGCGCGAAGCGGGCGGGATCGCCGTTGGCGTTGAGCACGAGCGCGGAAACCTGCGGGCGCAGCCGCTCGATCACATGGGCGAGCATCGGTCGCCCGCCGAGCGCCAACAGGGCCTTGTCGCCGCCGCCCATCCGCGTGGCCAATCCACCTGCAAGGATCACGCCCAGGGTCGTGGTCATGGCTCGACGCCCGGAATTTGTGCTGTCGGGAATTGCATCCGCTCCGGTTTCCCCCTACCCACGCCACGCACAACCTAGGTTCTACAATGTCCCGCTCCAACCCGAAATCGCTCGTCTGGCTCGGCGCGCGCGATGCCGCGCCTTTCCTGCTCGTCATTCTGCCCTTCGCGCTGCTGTTCGGCGTGGTGGCCACCGAAGCAGGGCTGAACCTCGTCGAGGTGATGGGAATGTCGGTTCTGGTGATCGCGGGGGCGGCGCAATTCGCCGCGCTTCAGCAGATGGTGGGCGACGCGCCGGTGGTGATGGTGCTCGCCACCGCGCTGGCGGTGAACCTGCGGATGGCGATGTATTCCGCCTCGCTCACGCCATACCTCGGGGCCGCGCCGCTCTGGCAACGCGCCATCGCGTCCTACGTGATGGTCGACCAGTCCTACATGCTCAGCATCGCGAAATATGAGACCGACCCGGAGATGACGCTCTCGGAGCGGCTGCGCTACTACTTCGGCACGATGATCCTGATCGGGCCGATGTGGTATGTGGCGAGCTTCGTCGGCGCCGTGGTCGGCAAGGCGATTCCGCCGGAGTTCGCGCTCGATTTCGCCGTGCCGATCACCTTCCTGGCGATGATCGCGCCGATGCTGCGCACGCTTGCCCATGTCGCGGCCGCGGCCACCTCGGTGATCGTCGCGCTGCTGCTCGCGGGGCTGCCCTTCGGGGCCGGGCTGCTGATCGCCGCCGCGCTTGCGATGGCGGTTGGCGCCGGTGTCGAGGTGGCGATGGAGAGGGCGCGGCCATGAGCATGAGCACGGGCGAAATCTGGACGGTGATCGCCGGCCTCGCGATCGGCACCTTCCTGATCCGGTTCTCGTTTCTCGGCATCGTCGGCAACCGGCCGCTGCCCGCCTGGCTCCTGCGGCTGTTGCGCTACACGCCGGTGGCGGTGTTGCCCGGCCTCGTCGCGCCGCTGGTGCTCTGGCCCGCGGCCACCGATGGCGCGGCCGATCCGGCCCGCCTGCTCGCCGCCCTCGCCACGCTGGTGATCGGGTTGGTCGTGCGCAACATGCTCTTCGCCATCCTCGGCGGCGCGGCGACGCTCTATACCATGCTCTGGCTTCTGGGCTGATCGCGCCGAGCTGCGTATGGGAAATACCGGGCGGAAACCCTATATTGGGAGGGCAGACCGACCGGGCCTCCCGGCAAGCCGAGGTGAACGACGTGAACACCGCCAAACCTGACATCAAAGCCACGCTCGCGCGCGCCGGGCGCCCCCGCAAGGGCCTGCGAAGAATGTTTTATGCGTTGGTCGCGCTGGGCCTGGTGGCGGCACTCTGGTGGTGGGCCGCAGCCCCGAACGCCGGCGCCCCCTTTACCTACACCACCGCCCCGGTAACGCGCGGCGATCTCACCGTCACCGTGACCGCGACGGGCTCGATCGAACCTACCAATCTCGTCGAGATTTCATCGGAGCTTTCGGGCACGCTCACCGCCGTGCACGTCGACTACAACGATCATGTAACAGCGGGCCAGGTGCTCGCCTCGCTCGACACCACCAAGCTCGAGGCTCAACTCGCGGTTCAGCGCGCCTCGCTGGCCGCCGCCGACGCGCAACTGGTGTCGGCCGAAGCCTCGCTCGCCGAGGCGCGCGAAGCCTTCACCCGTGCCCAAGGGCTCGATGAGCGCGGGCTTGTCTCCACCACCCAGCTGACGACGGCGAGAACCACGCTGGAGCGCGCCGAAGCCGCCCGCGACGTGGCCGCGGCGAATGTGGACCTCGCCCGGGCGAATGCCGAGGCCCAGGAGGCGGAACTGGAGAAAGCCTGCATCTGTTCGCCGATCGACGGCGTCGTGCTCGACGTGGCGGTCAAAACCGGACAGATCGTCGCCGCCACGATGTCGGCGCCCGAGTTGTTCACCATCGCGCAGGATCTTTCCCGCATGCAATTGCATGTCGACGTGGCCGAGGCCGATATCGGGCTTGTTGAGATCGGCAACCCGGCCACCTTCTCGGTGGAAGCCTGGAACGAGCGGGAATTTCCCGCCGAGATCACCCAGGTGCGCTATTCCTCCGAAGTGACCGACGGGCTCGTGACCTACAAGGTGATCCTCACGGTCGAGAACCCCGATCTGATCCTCCGCCCCGGCATGACGGCTGTGGCCGAGATCGTTGTGGCGGAGGTGCCTGACGCCTTGGTGGTGCCGAATGCCGCCCTGCGCTACGCCCCGCCGACCGCCACCGAAGAGGATGGTGCGAGCGGGGGGCTGCTCGGCATGATGATGCCGCGTGCGCCCGGCGACGGTGACCTGCGCGGCAAGGCCGATCCGGGCACCGTCTGGGTCATGCGCGCGGGCCAGCCCGTCGAGGTTGCGGTGGTGCCGGGCGAAAGCGACGGCAGCCGCACCGCCATTCTGACGGGCGAGATCGCGGAGGGCGACGAGGTGGTGCTCGCCCGCATCCGCAACGAGTAGAGCGGTCATGCAGAACGCACCCCCGGTCATCGAGTTTCGCGATATCTCCCGGATCTATGGCACCGGGGCGGCGGAGGTCCGGGCGCTCGACGGCGTGAGCTTCAAGGTGTCGCGCGGGGAGTTCATCGCGATCATGGGGCCGTCCGGATCGGGCAAGTCGACGGCGATGAACGTGATCGGCTGTCTCGACACCCCGACCTCCGGCGAATACCTTTTCGACGGGGTGAACGTCGCCAATCTCACCCGAGACCAGCGCGCCCTGATCCGGCGCGATTTCATCGGTTTCGTCTTCCAGGGTTTCAACCTGCTCGCCCGCACCCCGGCGATCGAGAACGTCGAACTGCCGCTGATCTACAAGGGTGTGCCGCGCGCGGCGCGGCGGCGCCAGGCGATGGAGGCGCTGGCGCGGGTGGGGCTGGCCGACTGGGCCGCGCACGATCCTTCCGAGCTGTCCGGCGGTCAGCAACAGCGCGTGGCCATTGCCCGCGCCTTGGTGGGCAACCCGGAAGTGATCCTCGCCGACGAACCCACCGGCAACCTCGACCAGACCCGCTCGAACGAGATCATGAAGCTGCTCGAGGGGCTCAACCACGACGGCATGACCATCGTGATGGTCACCCATGAAACCGATATGGCTGCCTATGCTCCGCGCCATATCATGATGGTCGACGGCAAGGTGGTGCGCGATGGCGTGCCCGAGCCCGGGGCGGGTGTGTCATGATCGGTGAAACCTTCGGCCTTGCCGCTCAGGCGATCGCGCGCAACGCGCTGCGCTCCTTCCTGACGACGCTCGGCATCGTGATCGGCGTGGCCGCCGTGATCGCGCTGGTCACGCTCGGGCAGGGCTCATCGGATGAGGTGACGGGCGAACTTGAAAAACTGGGCACCGATATCCTGATGGTGCGGCCGGGCGTTTCCGGCATGGGTCCGAGCGGGCCGGGCAGCCGCGGCCTTTCTGCCGAGCCGTTCACGATCGCCGACGCGGATGCGATCGAGTCCGATCTGGTCAGCATCGCCGCCGCCGCGCCCTACGGCACGCAGCCGGTCACGGCGATCCTCGGATCGGAGACGATATCCACCCAGGTCGCGGGCACCGACAACAGGTATTTCGACGTCGTCGACTGGCCGGTGGTGCTCGGGCGCGGTTTCACCAACGCGGAGGAAACCGTGGGCCAGAGCGTGTGCATTCTCGGCGAGACGGTGCGCAAGGATCTGTTCGGCGGCGCCGATCCGGTCGGGCAGAAGATCCGGCTGGGCAGCCTGTCATGCGAGGTGATCGGCGTGCTCGAGGAAAAGGGCGCCGGAAGTTTCGGAATGGACCAGGACTCGGTTGTGCTGATCCCGATGCGGACGATGCAGAAGCGCATTCTCGGCAACCGCGATGTCAGCATGATCTATGCCGGCCTCGCGGAAGGGTTCACCACCGCGCAGGGCCTTGCCGATATCGAAGACCTGATGCGCGATCGGCGGCGAATCACCGAAGACGAGGAAGACGATTTCTATGCGATGGACATGGCGCAGATTGCCTCGATGCTGTCCGGCATCACCGGGGTGCTCACCGGTCTGCTCTCGGCGGTCGCGGCTGTGAGCCTGCTCGTCGGGGGCATCGGGATCATGAACATCATGCTGGTGAGCGTGACCGAGCGCACCCGCGAGATCGGCATTCGTCTCGCTGTCGGGGCGACGGCGGGGCAGGTGATGATGCAGTTTCTCGTCGAGGCGGTGATGCTCTCGCTACTGGGTGGCGTGGTCGGGATCGGCCTGGGCC
Source organism: Sinisalibacter lacisalsi (assembly GCF_014640115.1). Taxonomy (GTDB): domain Bacteria; phylum Pseudomonadota; class Alphaproteobacteria; order Rhodobacterales; family Rhodobacteraceae; genus Sinisalibacter; species Sinisalibacter lacisalsi. The sequence goes on from NZ_BMGI01000003.1 coordinate 249,632, forward strand.
TCGTGATCGCCGCGGTGACGGCGTTCAACATGGCGATTCCCTTCGCGCCGAATGCCAGCGTGGTGATCGGCGCCTTCCTGTTCTCGGCTCTTGTCGGCGTCGTCTTCGGCTACTTCCCCGCCCGCCGCGCCGCCCGACTCGACCCGATCGAGGCGCTGCGCCACCAGTAGCGGCGGGGCCGTCCGGGATTCAGGCGGCGAGGCCCTTGGAGCCCATGTCGAGGTATTTGCGGCGGCGATCCTTGCGCAGCGCGTCGGGCTTCTTTTCCGAGAGCGCCTTCAGTTCCACTTCCAGCGCCTTGCCAACGGCACGGATGGTGTCTTCGCGGCCGCGCTGGGCGCCGCCGATCGGCTCCGAGATGATCCGGTCGATCACGCCAAGCGCCTTGAGATCCTGCGCCGTGAGCCGCAGCGCCTCGGCGGCCTCGCGCATCTTCTCGGCATCCTTCCAAAGGATCGAGGCACAGCCCTCGGGGCTGATCACCGAGTAGATCGAATGCTCCAGCATCATCACCGTGTTGCCGGTGGCGAAGGCCACCGCGCCGCCCGAGCCGCCTTCGCCGATGATGACCGACACCAGCGGCACGCGCAGCGAGAGGCATTTTTCCGTCGAACGGGCGATTGCCTCGGATTGGCCCCGCTCCTCCGCGCCCTTGCCGGGATAGGCGCCGGGGGTGTCGACCAGCGAGATCACCGGCAGGCCGAAACGGTCGGCCATGTCCATCAGCCTGATCGCCTTGCGGTAGCCCTCGGGGCGCGCCATGCCGAAATTCCGTTCGATCCGGCTTTTCGTGTCGTGGCCCTTCTCGTGGCCGATTACCATCACCGGCATGTCGCCAAGCCGGGCGAGGCCGCCCATCACCGCGTGATCGTCGGCAAAATTCCGGTCGCCCGCGAGCGGGGTGTATTCGTTGAACAGCGCCTCGATGTAGTCGCGGCAATGCGGCCGGTCGGGGTGGCGCGCGACCTGGCATTTGCGCCATGGCGTGAGGTCTCTGTAAAGATCCTGAAGCATCGTCTCGGCCTTGCGATCGAGCGCGGCGGCTTCCTTCTCGATGTCCATCTCCTCGTTGGCCCGCGCCATCGCGCGCAGCTCCTCGGCCTTGCCTTCGATCTCGGCCAGCGGCTTTTCGAATTCGAGGTAATTGGTCATCGCGAACCCCTTCAATGTATCGCGCCGATATAAGACTCGGGGTGCGTGGATTGCAACTCGTGATCGGGGCTCGGCCTCTGCGCCATTCCCTGCGCCCCGGTCAGGCCGCCGATTTCGCGAGCGAGACCCCGGTCAACGCCTCGATGTCGGCGATCGCCTGAGCCACGCCATCCTCCTTACGCACCGTTGCGCCAAGCTGCGCGGCCGCGGCGGCGATGGTCTCGTCGCCGGTCGCCTTGCGCAGCGCGTCGGCGAACTTGGCGGCGGTCAGCTTCTTCTGCGGGATCGGCGCGGGCGAAAGCCCCAGCCCGTGCACCTTTGCGCCCCACCACGGCTGATCGCCGAAGAACGGCACGACCACTTGCGGACGGCCGGCCCGGATCGCGGCCGCCGTGGTGCCGGCGCCGCCGTGATGGACCACCGCCGCCATGCGCGGGAACAGCCAGTCGTGCGGCGCGGCGTCGATCCGATGGATCGTTTCGGGCAGGTCGGCCGGTTCAAGGCCGCCCCAGCCAGTGGCGATGACGCCGCGAAGCCCGGCCTGCCCGAGCGCCTCGACCACGGCGTGCGCCAGCCGGTTGGGAAAGCGCCCGGCCATCGAGCCGAAACCGACATAGACCGGCGGCGGCCCGGCCGCGAGAAAGTCCGAGAGCGCGGGTGGCGGCGTCCAGTCCTGCTCGTCGAGAAACCAGTATCCGCTCATCCGCGCCCAGTCGGGCCAGTCCGGGGGCGGCGGCAGCACCGAAGGGCTGACCGCGTGCAGCACCGGGATCGGGCGGCCATCGGCGGAACAGGCGATGTCGAAGCGGCGCTGTTTTGGCAGGCCGTGCACGGAGCGGGTTTCGCGGACGTATTTTCTGGCGGAAAGCCCGATGAGCCGCCGAGCCAGCCGGTAAGTCGCCCGGTTCCACCAGCCCATGCGGAGATCCGGAAAACTCATCATCGGCGCGCTGGCTGTCGGCACCAGCAAGGGCATCAGCAGCGCCAGAATCACCGGAACGCCGAGCTTCTCGGCGATGGCGGGGGCGGCATAGGCCTTGGGGTGGAACAGGATGAGATCGGGCTGCGTTGCCTCGGCCGCGGCCCAGCAATCCTCCACCAGCGCGCGCTGCATCGGCCCGACCTGCGGCAACATGCTGACCATCCGGAACAGCGATTGCAGCGCGTTCTCGGTGTTTTCGAGCATCTCGCGGCCCTGCGGCGTGTCGAGAACCGCGAGCATCTCGTCGGACAGCGGCGCGAAGCCCAGGCCATGGCTCGTCACGAACCCTTCAAAGCGCCCGGCCGTGGCGATCGTCACCGCATGGCCGCGCGCCTGCAAACCCCGCCCGAGCGCCAGGTAAGGCTGCACGTCGCCGCGCGTGCCATAGCTCATGATCAGGATCTTCATGCCGCGAGCGTAGCACGCCGCAAAACGGCGTGCCACAAGCCCTCAGCGCCCCGCGATCAGTTCCGCCTGCCGCACGATCACCTCGGCCTGTTTCATGCTGGCGATGTCGATCAGCTTGCCCTTCCAGGTGGTGGCGCCAAGCCCCTTGGCCTTGGCCTCCTCCATCGCGGCGAGAATCTCGCGCGCTTCCGCCACGGCCTCCTCGCTTGGCGAGAATACCTCGTTGGCGAGCTTCACCTGCTTGGGGTGGATCGCCCATTTGCCCACCATGCCGAGCGTCGCCACCCGGCGCGCATGGGCGATGTAGGCATCTTCGTCGGAAAAATCGCCGAACGGGCCATCGACCGGCAACACGCCGTGGGTGCGGCAGGCCGCGACGATGGCGGAGACGGCATAGTGCCACGGGTCGGGGTAATCGGTCTGGCCCTCGTGGATCATGTAGTAGTTCGCCTGCGTGCCGCCGATGCCGGTGGTGGCCATGCCCATCGAGGCGGCGAAATCGGCGTAGCCGAGGCTCATCGCCTGAAGCCGCGGCGAGGCGGCGGCGATCTCTTCGACATGGGCAAGCCCCGCCGCCGTCTCGATGATCACCTCGAAGCTGATCGGTTTCGTCCGCCCCTTGGCGCGCTCGACGGCGGTGACCAGCGCGTCGACGGCATAGATATCCTCGCCGCAGCCCACCATCGGGATCATGATCTGGTCGAGCCGGTCGGAGGCGTTTTCGAGCAGGTCCACCACGTCGCGATACCAGTGCGGGGTATCGAGGCCGTTGATACGCACCGAGAAATACTTGTCGCCCCAATCGACCTCGTGGGTGGCCGCGATGATATTCGCGCGCGCCTTGTCCTTGTCGTCGGGCGCCACGCTGTCTTCGAGATCGAGGTTGATCACGTCGGCCGCCGAGGCCGCCATTTTCTCGAACAACTCGCTGCGCGAGCCCGGGCCGAACAACTGGCTGCGGTTGGGACGGGCCGGGGGGCTGGGTTGGGGGCGGAAGGACATGGAAAACCTCCGGGCAAGTTTGTTTCACTTATCTTTGCGCAACGGATAGATTGTTGCGCAATCGGGAGCAAGCCGAATCTCGCGGTTGCAGCACAACATGCGCCGCAATGCGGCAAAGGAAAGGGTTTGTCCCGAGAAACGGCGAAATGACGCAAGATTCTCCCTACCTGCTTATTCATTACGCTTGATCTTGCGAAGACTTTGCCCGATGGGCAGGCAATCCTGCGCCAAACGATGGAGCTCCCCATGATCGAAACACCCTATCTTCTCTTCCTCGGCGACGCGCCCGACCAACTTGCCGTGAAGGTCGCCCAGGGCATCAAGGACTGGCGCCCGGAAAACGCCGTTGGCCAGTTCCGCCTCGAAGGCTGCAAGGCCGATCTCGGGCTTGCCGACATGACGTTGCGGGAGGCGAAAGCCGCCGGCGCGAAAACGCTGGTGATCGGCGTGGCCAACCGGGGCGGCGTGATCTCGAAAGCATGGAAGAAGGTGCTGGTGACGGCGCTGGAAGAGGGCTTCGACCTCGCCTCCGGCCTGCACAACCTGCTGCGCGACGAACCCGACCTGGTGGCGGTGGCCGAGGCGACCGGACGCAGCCTGCATGATGTACGGGTGCCCGAGGTGGATTATCCCATCGCCAACGGCGTGAAGCGCTCGGGCAAGCGCTGCCTCGCGGTGGGCACCGATTGCTCGGTCGGCAAGATGTATACCGCGCTGGCGATGGACCGCGAGATGCAGGCGCGGGGCATGAAGGCCACCTTCCGCTCCACCGGCCAGACCGGCATCCTGATCACCGGCGACGGCGTGCCGCTCGACGCGGTGGTGGCCGATTTCATGGCCGGGGCGGTGGAATGGCTGACGCCCGATAACGATCCCGACCACTGGGATCTTATCGAGGGCCAGGGCAGCCTGTTTCATGTCTCCTATTCCGGTGTGACCATGGCGCTGATCCACGGCGGCCAGCCCGACGCGCTGATCCTCGCCCATGAGCCGACCCGAGAGCACATGCGCGGCTTGCCGGGCTACAGCCTGCCCGGCCTCGAGGCGTTGCGCGACATGGCGCTGACGATGGCCCGGGTGGCGAACCCGGCCTGCGAGGTGGTGGCGATCTCGGTCAACACCCAGGCCATGAGCGAGGACGAGGCGGTGGCCTACCTGGCCGAGACCGAGGCGCGTATGGGGCTGCCGGCCACCGATCCGTTCCGTTTCGGGGCGGGCAAGCTGGTGGATGCGCTGGCCGCGATGGGGTAGATGGGGGGCGCTGCCCCCCAAACCCCCCGAGGTATTTTTGCCAGGATGAAGGAGCAAGTGATGCGGCTTTCCGTGACCGAAGAGCGATTCCCCCTGGCGGAGGTGTTCACCATCTCGCGCGGGTCCAAGTCGGAGGCCGCGGTTCTGACCGTGCGCGTGGAAGATACGGGCGCGACGGGCTGGGGGGAATGCGTGCCCTATGCCCGATATGGCGAGACGCTAGAGAGCGTGCGCGCCGAGATCGAGGCGCTGCCCGAGCGGTTCACCCGGGCGGAATTGCAGGCGCTCTTGCCCGCCGGGGCCGCGCGCAACGCGGTGGATTGCGCGTTGTGGGATCTGGAAGCCAAGCGCGCGGGCAAGCGGGCCTGGGAACTTGCCGGGCTGGAGCGCCCCGGACCGGAGATCACCGCCTATACGCTCAGCCTCGGCACGCCGGACGACATGCGCGCCAAGGCGGCGGCGAACGCGCATCGCCCCCTGCTCAAGATCAAGCTCGGCACGCCAGATGACATGCCCCGGCTCGAAGCCGTGCGCGCAGGCGCGCCGAAATCGCGCATCATCGTCGATGCCAACGAAGGCTGGACGGCGGAGGTTTATGCCGACCTCGCGCCGCATCTCATCCGCCTCGGGGTGGAACTGGTGGAGCAGCCCCTGCCGGCGGGCGCGGACGACATGCTCGCCGAGATCGCGCGCCCCTTGCCGGTTTGTGCCGACGAAAGCTGCCATGACCGGGCGAGCCTGCCCGGGCTCAAGGGCAAGTATGACGTGGTCAACATCAAGCTCGACAAGACCGGCGGGCTGACCGAGGCGCTTGCATTGCGCGATGCCGCCCGCGCCGAAGGTTTCCGGGTGATGGTGGGCTGTATGGTCGGCTCGTCGCTGGCGATGGCGCCTGCCGTGCTGGTGGCGCAGGGCGCGATGGTGACGGACCTTGACGGACCGCTGCTTCTCGCGAAGGATCGCCCGCATGCCTTGCGTTATGACGCCGCCGGGGTCCACCCGCCGGAGGCCGCGCTCTGGGGGTGAGCCATGAAGCTGATCATCGGCAACAAGAAGTATTCCTCGTGGTCGTTCCGGCCATGGATCGCGATGCGGGTGAAGGGCATCGCCTTCGAAGAAGAGCTGATCCCGTTCGATTTCGCCGCGGGCAACCCGGCGATCAGGGCGGCGACGCCCGCAGGCAAGGTGCCGGTGCTGGTCGACGGCGATCTCGCGGTGTGGGAATCGCTCGCCATTCTCGAATACCTCGCGGAGCGGTTTCCCGAAGTGGGGCTCTTGCCGGAAGACATCGCCGCGCGGGCGCGAGCGCGGTCGATGGCGCACGAGATGCACGGCGGGTTCGGGGCCTTGCGCTCGGAATGCCCGATGAACATGGCCCGCGAAGTGCGCCCGATCGCCGTTTCGGACGGGGTGCGCCGCGACGTTGCCCGGATCGAACAGCTCTGGAGCGAGGCGCTTTCGGCCTCCGGCGGGCCGTTCCTGTTTGGCGAATTCAGCAACGTCGACGCGATGTTCGCCCCGGTGGTGAACCGGCTTGAAATCTACGCGCTCAGCACGCATGAAGCGGTGGCCCGGTATTCGGCCGCCATGAAGGCGCTCCCGGCCTGGGCCGAGTGGGCGGCAGCGGGCCGCGCCGAGCCCTGGATCGTGGAACAGGACGAGGCCTGAGGGCCGATCATGAAGGAGACGGGCATGAGCCGCATCGTTTACGTGAACGGAGACTACCTGCCCGAGGAAGAGGCGAAGGTATCTGTCTTCGACCGCGGTTTCCTGATGGCCGACGGGGTTTACGAGGTGACCAGCGTGCTCGGCGGCAAGCTCATCGACTTCGACGGCCACGCCGCCCGCCTCGCCCGCTCGCTGGCCGAGCTCGACATGGCCCAGCCGATCAGCCACGAAGACCTGCTCGCGGCGCACCGCGAACTGGTGGCGCGCAACGGCATCGAGGAGGGTCTGGTCTATCTCCAGATCACCCGGGGCAACCCCGGCGATCGCGATTTCGTCTTCCCCGATCCTGAAACGACCCCCGGCACGGTGGTGATGTTCACCCAGTCCAAGCCGGGGCTGGCCGCCAGCCCGGCGGCGAAGACCGGCATCAAGGTGATCTCGATCCCCGATCAGCGCTGGGCGCGGCGCGACATCAAGACGGTGCAACTGCTCTATCCCTCGATGGGCAAGATGGCCGCGCTCGCGGCCGGGGCCGATGATGCCTGGTTCGTCGAGGATGGCAAGGTGACCGAGGGCACCTCGAACAACGCCTATATCGTCAAGGACGGCAAGATCATCACCCGTGAGCGCTCGTCCGACATTCTTCACGGCATCACCCGCGCCGCCGTGCTGCGCTACGCCGCCGAGGCCCAGATGGAGATCGAGGAACGCCGCTTCACCCTTGAGGAGGCGCAGGCCGCCGATGAGGCTTTCGTAACCTCCGCCACCGCTTTCGTGATGCCGGTGGTCGAGATCGACGGCGTCAAGGTCGGCGCGGGCACACCCGGGCCGGTGGCCGGCCGGCTGCGCGAGATCTACCTCGAAGAGAGCCTGAAATCGGCGATCTGACCGGGCCGCACCGCTGCGGCCCATTGCCTCGTTTGCGAACATGCCGTGTTTGCGCGTGCTTTCCCTCTTGCTTTGAAGGCTGGCCTGGGGCCTGATTTCCTTGGGCCGTATTGCTGAGAGGGAACAGCATGAGCAAGGGATTGGGCGCGCTTGTCTTCGTCGCGGGCGTGGCCGCGTTGAGCTACTGGGGCGCGCAGTCGCACGCCGTCACGATGGAGCGCAAGATCGCGGCCGAGGCGATGAGCTTGATCGCGCAAACGGTGCATCCGATGAGTGTTTCGGTCATCGGGCGCGATATCGCGCTGGCCGGAACCGCCGATAACGAGGCCGAACTGGCGGGCCTTGTCGACGGGCTGAACGACATTCGCGGGCGGCGGGTGGTCAACGCCGAGGGCGTCACCGTGTTGCCGCTGGTCGAGCCCTATGAAACCGCGCTTTCCAAGGCAGCGGACGGCAGCATCGCCGCCACCGGCTACGCCCCCACCGCCGCTGCGCGCGATGCGCTCGCCGCCGATTTGCCCGGGCTTGCCGGGCTGCTGCTTGGACACGGCGCGCCGGAAGGCTGGGCCGGGGCGCTCGCAGCGGGCGCCGCCGCGCTCGCGCCGCTCGAAGAGGGCAGCGCGGCACTCACCGGCACCACCTTCACCCTCGCGGGCATGGCCGCGACCCCGTTCGAGGAGAACGAGACGCGCGCCGCGTTGGCCGGGCTGGACGGGTTTGAAACCGTTGTCGCGATCGAGGTGCTCGATCCGGGCATCGTCGATTTCCAAATTGGCTACGACGCGTCGGAAGGCTTCCGCATCGCGGGCACCGTGCCCGGATCTCTGGGGCGCGACGCGATCGCGGCCGCGCTTGGCGGTGTGGAGCTTGACGGCGAGGTGAGCACGACCTTCGCCGGCCTCGACGGGCTGGAAGCCGCGTTGGTCGCGCTTGGCGCGCGCCTCGGGTTGTTCGAAAGCTTCGATCTCACCGCCAGCGACGATGGGCTGAGCCTCGCAGCCGAACCGATGGCGGGGCTTGATGGCGACACAGTGCGCGCCGCGCTGGTCGAGGGGCTGGGCGACGGCGAGGGGATCACGATGATCGCATCAACTGCGCCTGCCGACGGCGCCGAGCGGGTGAATGCCGCCACCGGCCGCAGGCAGTTCGCGCAAGGTGGCGTCTGGATGAACATGCCGGAGTTCGAGCCGAGCAAGGCCACCTGTACGCAAGCCGCGCGCGATACCGTCGAGGCCGCGCCGATCCGCTTTGTCACCGGGTCCGCCGAGCTTGATCCGGTCTCGCTCGCCACCGTCAACGAGGTGGCCGGGATCATCCACCTGTGCACCCGCGAGGCCGGGATGCGCGTGGTAATCGGCGGCCACACCGACGCGCAGGGCGACGATACGGCGAACTATGCGCTCTCGCTGGCCCGGGCGCGGGCGGTGCGCGATGCCCTCGCCGCGCGCGGCATTGATACGGTGCGGATGACGGCGGTCGGCTACGGCGAGACCGAACCCGTCGCCGACAACGACACCGAGGAAGGGCGCGCGAAGAACCGTCGCACCACGTTCGAATGGCCCGAATGAGCCGCGGCCGAGACAAGGAGCAAACGCATGTTTGAAGAATGGGGTTTTCTGATCGCGGAGATGGTGCTGCTCATCATCCTCGCCGCCCTTCTGGGCCTGCTCGTGGGCTGGATCATCTGGGGCCGTCGTGGCGGGCCGGCCGGTGCCGAAACGGATGGACTGAAGGCCGATCTCGCCGCCTGCCGGAAGGAGGCGAACGCGAAAGACACCCGCATCGCGTCGCTCGAAGGCGATCTGGCGGCGGCGCGCAACGAGGCGCAGGCCGCCGAGAAAGCCGCGATGGAAGCCGCCGCCGAGGCCGTCGCCGTGGCCGAGGCGGTGGAGGCGGATCACGGCGCGCATCCGGTGCACCCCGACGGGGTAGAGGAGACGACCGGCGTCAAACCCGCCGCCCTCGACGCACCGCGCGAAGGCGGTCCCGACGATCTGAAACAGATCAAGGGTATCGGGCCGAAGCTCGAGAAGCTCTGCCACGCCCTCGGCTTCTACCACTTCGACCAGATCGCGAACTGGACGGCGGAGGAGATCGCCTGGGTCGATGCCAATCTCGAAGGTTTCAAGGGAAGGGTCACCCGTGACGACTGGGTGCAACAGGCCGGGATCCTGGCCGCCGGCGGCAACACCGCCTTCGCCAGCAAGGTGAAGAAGGGCGATCTTTACAAGTAAAGTCCAGCGCCGATCCGGCCGGGAAAGGGTCAGTCGAACCGCCAACTCGAGGCGGTGACGCCGCCGAAAATCATCTCCTGGTGATAGACCCGGGTCGCGCCCGTCTCCTCAGCCGCGCCCAGCGCCACGAACAGCGGCACCAGGTGATCCTCCCGGGCATGGCAGGTGCGCGCCTCGGGCGCGCTTTCCCAGTCGAGAAGTGCGGCGGTCCGCGCGGCGGGATCGAGGGCAAGGGCGGTGTCGAGCCAGGCGTCGAAGGCCTCGGAGGGCCCGCGCGCCCCGGGGCCAAATAGCCGCAGGTTGTGATAGCTCAGCCCCGAGCCAAGGATCAGAACGCCCTCGTCGCGCAACGGCGCAAGGGCGCGGCCGAGGCGGAAGTGATCTTCCGGGTCGTAGCTTTCCATGAGCGAAACCTGGAACATGGGTACATCCGCATCGGGATACATCACGAAAGCCGGCACGAAGGCGCCATGGTCGAAGCCACGGGTTTCATCGACCGTCACCGCCAATCCCGCCGCCTCGATCAGCGCCGCCGCGCGTTCCGCAAGCCGGGGCGCCCCCGGGGCGGGGTAGGTGATCTCGTAGGTATGCGCGGGGAAGCCGCCATAGTCGTAAACCATTGGCGGCCGCTCTGCGTGCATCACCCGCGCCTCGCGCGCTTCCCAGTGGCCCGAAACCATCAAGATGGCCCTGGGCTGTTCGGGCAGCGCCGCCGGGATCGCCGCCAGCGAGGCTTCCAGTGGCGCAAAGGCCGCGCGCATGTCGTCGATCCACGGCCACGGTCCGCCGCCATGGGAAATGAAGTAGCTCGGCATTCGTGTCATGGCACCCTCCACAATGGCCAGAGGCTATCCTGCCACGTCCGGAGAGCGGTGAAACCCCCCGCAACCGAACAGCCTCCGCGCATCCACGCACATCGTTTCTCGGGTCGAAAAATACCTCCACCGGAGGCAGGAAAGTTCGGCCCGGGCCTGACCGTCCGGGCCACCCTGGGAGGTCTGCGACCGCCGCGCGCGAGCGCGGCGCGGGTCGGCCCGCCGCAGGCGGGGCGAAACCCTCAGCCTTTCTCGCCGAGCACGTTTTCGCGGAAGGCCACCTCGAATTCGGCCTGCTTTTCGGGGCTGGCGTCGGTCTGGCTCTGCGCCTTCCAGTCGTCGTAGGGCATGCCGTAGAACGCCTCGCGCCCCTCTTCCTTGGTCATCTCGATGCCGCGTTCGTTCGCGGCCTCCTGGTACCAGCGGCTGAGGCAGTTGCGGCAGAAGCCGGCGAGGTTCATCAGGTCGATGTTCTGCACCTCGGGCCGGTCTTCCATCAGGTGCTTGCGCAGCCGGCGGAAGGCGGCGGCCTCGAGTTCGGTCCGGGTCTTTTCGTCGATATCCATGCGCGTTTCTCCCTTTTCTCAGAGTTGGGCCGCGTCGAGCACTTCTTCAAGGATCGGCGCGAGCCGCTCGGCCCAGGCCCATTGCTGCGCATCGGTGCGGATCAGGTCGTTCCGGAGTTCGATCAACACGTTCACCCGCCCGGGGCGGATCGCGTGCCGGTCGACGCTATCGCCGTCGAGATGGCCGCCATAGGGCTCGTTCTCGCCGACGCAGAGATCGGTTTCATCGCGCAGCCGGCGCAGGAGCGGTTGGGCGAAGCGGTCGTCCTTGCCGTAGAGCACACCGATATGCCATGGCCGGGGATCGCGGCCTCTCAGTTGCCGGGTGAACGAATGAATGGCGACATAAACCGTGTCGTCGCGCCGTGCCGCCATCCGGGCCACGGCGCCGTGGTAGGGCCGGTAATAGGCGTTGAGCCGGCGATCCCGCTCGGCTTCGTCGACGTGCCTGTTGGCCGGAATGATGGTGCCGTCGTAAAGCTTCATAAGCACCGTCGGGTCATCTTCGCCGCGGTTGGGGTCGATCACCAGACGCGAGAAGTTCGACATCACCACCGGCGCGCCGAGCAATTCGCCAAGCCCGATCGAAACGCCCGCCGCGCCCGGATCCCAGGCGATGTGGCGCGCCATGTCTTCGTCGGGCAGCCCGAGCGAGCCGCCGTTCACCTCCGGGGGCACGGCGTTCGAGGCATGGTCGCAGGTTATCAGCCAGCGCGACTCCCGATCCTCGCCGACAACGTGAAAAGGCAGGTAGGTCATGAAACCGTCATCTCTCTGGTTCACAGCGTTCTAGTGCGCATTCCCGGCGGTGAAAACCGGTTTCCCTTTGCAACCTCGCGCCATGCCGAAAGCCGGGCGATCCGTGGAAAGCGCCAGTTGCGAGCGGTTCGGTTTTCGGGCATAGAACGCGCAACCCGCCGTTACCGCAAACACGGCGCTCAGACGAAGGACAAGGCATGCAACGCCGCCGCAATGTAAAGATCGTAGCCACGCTCGGCCCCGCCTCCAACGATTACGACACCATCCGCAAGCTGTTTGAAACCGGCGCCGACGTGTTCCGGATCAACATGTCGCACGGCACCCACGAGGAGCACCGTGCGCGCCACGAGATGATCCGCCGGGTCGAGCGTGACCTGGGCCGCCCCATCGCCATTCTTGCCGACCTGCAGGGCCCCAAGCTGCGCTGCGGCGTCTTCGCGTCGGGAGCGGCGGATCTCGAAGAGGGCCAGTCCTTCCGCTTCGATCTCGACAAGACCCCGGGCGACAGCCACCGCGTGCGCCTGCCGCACAAGGAGATTTTTGATGCGTTGGAGCCGGGTTCCACCCTGCTCGTCAACGATGGCAAGATCCGCCTGCGGGTGGACGACAACGGCGAGGATTATGCCAATTGCACCGTGATGGTGGGCGGCACGATCTCCGATCGCAAGGGCGTCAACGTGCCCGACGTGGTGCTGCCGGTCGCGGCGCTTTCGGAGAAAGACCGTGAAGACCTCGAATTCGCCTGCGAACTGGGCGTCGACTGGCTGGCGCTGAGTTTCGTGCAGCGCGCCGCCGACGTGGAAGAGGCCCGCCGCCTCGCCAATGGCCGCGCGGCGGTGCTCTCGAAGATCGAGAAGCCCGCGGCGGTCAAGGCGTTCGACGAAATCCTCGCGGTGTCCGACGGGATCATGATCGCGCGCGGCGATCTCGGGGTGGAACTGCCGGTGCAGAACGTGCCGCCGATCCAGAAGCGGCTCACCCATGTCTGCCGTGCCGCCGCCAAGCCGGTGATCGTGGCAACACAGATGCTGGAAAGCATGATCGAGAGCCCGGTGCCGACTCGCGCCGAGGTGTCCGACGTGGCCAACGCGATCTACGAGGGGGCCGACGCGGTGATGCTGTCGGCGGAATCGGCGGCGGGCAACTACCCGATCGAGGCGGTGATGACGATGGTCAACGTCGCCGTCGAGGTCGAGGGGGATCCGACATATCGCCGTGTGATCGAGGCCAGCCGCATCATCGACCGGCGCACGGTGGCCGATGGTCTGGTTTCCGCCGCGCGCGAGATCGCCGAGGCGACCGACATCAAGGCGATCTGCTGTTTCACCCAGTCTGGCACCACCGCGCTGCTGACGGCGCGCGAGCGCCCGCGCGTGCCGATCCTCGCGCTCACCCCGCTGGAAGGCACCGCGCGCAGGCTCTGCCTGAGCTGGGGCATCTCCTGCCACATCACCTCCGACACGGTCGACCGCTTCAAGCTCGCCGTGGTCTCGGCGGCCCGCGCAGCCCGCGCCTCGGGTATCGTGAGCGAGGAAGACCAGATCGTGGTGACGGCGGGTGTTCCCTTCAACGTGCCCGGCACAACCAACATCCTGCGCGTGGCGCCTTGCGCGGAGCGGTTGATTTTCGCCACCGACCCGGAATAATGGCCGGGCACCCTTTGGGGGGGAGCCCGATTTGCAAAATGATTTCCAACTGGTGATTGGCCTGGTCATCCTGGGCTTCACCATACCAGCCATTGTCGCGGCCTATTCCGAGCGCCGGATGCCGATCTTTGCCACGATCATGCTGCTCGTCGGCGGCGGGCTGGTGGCATGGGCGCATACCCAGCATCCACAGGGCTACACGATCGAAGATATCCCGCACGCCTTCGTGCGGGTCATCGGCTATATCGTCCGTTAGAAAAGCGCCCGCGCTCAGTCGAACGTATGGGTCACCCGGCCCAGCAGCATGAAGGCGCGCGCCGTGCGCGTGCTGCCGAAATGGGCGATTTCCTCGTCGCTGAGCCTTGGCGCAACCGCGGTCAGCACCTCGTCGAAACGGCGCAGGAAGTGGTGGGCGGCGTCGCGGAAGATCGGGTCTTGCCGCATCCGTCCGGCGGTGAGCGCCAGCGATGAGCGGTCACGGATTCCGCCCAGCGGGGCCACGGCGCGGCCGCGTTCGCCCTCGGCGAACTGCCGCCAGATATCGGGGCGCGCGAGGTCGGGGCGCAGATCGTCCATGTAGATGCCATCCTGGCTCAGCAGCGTGAGCACGTCCTGCGCGGCCTGGATCAGCGAGGCGATCTTGCGGTCGGCCAGGGCGCGGCGCAGCGCGGCGAAGCCTTCCTCGTCTTCGGCGTTCTCGGGAAAGTTGATCGCGCGGATCAGGTCGTTGGCCTCGACCGGGGGCGCGAGCGCCTCGGCGGGGGTGCCGAGCGCAAGGCTGGCCTGCCCGGTCTCGACGTCGACCTGCGGTGCCGGCGCGGCGACCGGCGCCGCAGGCGGTGAAAGGCGGTTGTCCACCCGCGGCCGGGTGGAAACGAACGTCGCCAGCGCATCTTCCGTCCGGCGTTGTTTCTCGGCGATCTCTTCGAGCTTGCGGGTCAGGTCTTGCGGCCGCGGGCCGATCACATGCGCGTGCTGGGCTTCAACAAAGCTTTGCCGCATCGCGTTGAGCGCGTCCTGAAGCCGCCGACTTTCCTCGCGCATCACCCGGGCCGAGCGCGCAGCGGACGCCGCGAGCCAGATCACCACGACGGGGAGCGCGACCGCCACGAGGATCATCACGAAGCGCAGCGCATCGGGCGCGTCCGGCCCGGAGCCGCCGAGCACCAGGAAAAACACGAGGCAGGCGATGAGCCAGATTGCCGAAAGCGCCAGCGCGACGATCTCCGACGCGCCGAGACCCCGACGCACGCCGCTCTCGAACATGCCGAGGTCGATCCGCCCGCCCTGCCTTTCTCGTGCCATCCGCCGCTCCCCGGCTCGCGCCTCAGACGTAGTCGATCTCGAGTATCTCGTAGCTCTTCTCGCCGCCCGGGGTCTTGACCTCGACGCTGTCGCCCTCGTCCTTGCCGATCAGCGCGCGGGCGAGCGGCGACTTGATGTTGAGCTTGCCCTTCTCCAGATCGGCCTCGGGTTCACCGACGATCTGGTAGGTCTTTTCCTCGTCGGTGTCTTCGTCGACAAGCTTGATCGTGGCGCCGAACTTGACCGGCCCCGAAAGCTTCGCCGGGTCGATCACCTCGGCCAGCGAGAGAATGCCCTCAAGCTCTTTCACCCGGCCCTCGATGAAGCTCTGCTTCTCGCGCGCGGCGTGATACTCGGCGTTCTCCGACAGGTCACCATGTTCGCGCGCCTCGGCGATAGCGGCGATGACGGCCGGACGTTCCACCGACTTGAGGTTTTTCAACTCGTCGTTCAGCGCGGTGTGCCCCGCGCGGGTCAGAAGAATTTTATCCATGGGCGGTATTCACTCGTTCGTCGCGGGCCGGCTTGGCGCGGTCAGCCCTAATGTGGTGGCATGAGTTGTGCAAGTCACCTCCAAAGAGGCGATACGTTCAGGTAAGGGAAAAGCAAATCCGCTTGGTTTGCAATGGTCTTGTTGCGTTGCGCGGCGGCGCGCCGCGGCGTCGATGCACGCAGGCCCTGCCTCACCCCCGCGCCGGTTGGCTTCGGCGGCCGCGCGCGCCTTGCCGCGCTGCGGCAATATTCCGTGCCGTCGCAATTGACCCACCCCGGCCGGGCCGCTACCAAATGCCAAGTGTCCGAGGAGGGAAACCATGTCCGAGATTGAACGCGAGGCGATGGAAGTCGATGTGGTGATCGTGGGCGCGGGCCCCGCGGGGCTCTCGGCGGCGATCCGGCTCAAGCAGATCGACGCGGATCTGAACGTCGTCGTGCTCGAAAAGGGCTCGGAGGTGGGTGCGCATATCCTCTCGGGCGCGGTGCTCGACCCGGTCGGGCTCGACCGGCTGATCCCCGACTGGAAAGACAAGGGCGCGCCGGTGAAAACCGGGGTGACCGACGACGAATTCCTGATGCTGAGCGAAAGCGGGGGCTTTTCCATTCCCACCTGGCCGATGCCGCCGCTGATGTCGAACCACGGCGCCTATATCGTCTCGATGGGCAACGTGGCGCGCTGGCTCGGCGAGCAGGCCGAGGCGCTGGGGGTGGAGATCTACCCCGGCATGTCGTGCTCCGAACTGGTCTGCGACCCCGAGACCGGTGCGGTCAAGGGCGTGGTCGCCGGCGAGTTCGGCAAGAACCCCGATGGCACCCCCGGCCCGGCCTACGAACCGGGCATGGAGCTCCTGGGCAAATACGTGTTCCTCGCCGAGGGGGTGCGCGGTTCGCTCGCCAAGCAGGTGATGAGCAAGTTCGAGCTGTGCAAGGGCCGTGATCTGCCGAAGTTCGGCATCGGGATGAAAGAGATCTGGGAGATCGACCCGGCGAAGCACAAGGAAGGCACCGTCACCCACACCATGGGCTGGCCGCTCGGCAAGAACGCCTCCGGCGGCGGCTTCATCTACCATGCCGAGAACAACCAGCTTTTCCTCGGCCTCGTGGTGCACCTGAACTACCAGAACCCGCACCTGCATCCCTACATGGAATTCCAGCGGCTCAAGCACCACCCGAAGGTGGCCGAACTGCTCGAAGGCGGCAAGCGCGTGGCCTACGGCGCGCGGGCGATCTCGGCGGGCGGCTACCAGTCGATGCCCAAGGCCGCCTTTCCGGGCGGCGCGCTGCTCGGCGACAACGTGGGGCTGGTGAACTACGCCCGGATCAAGGGCAACCACAACGCGATGCTTTCGGGCATCGCGGCGGCCGAGGCGGCGGCCGAGGCGATCAAGGCCGGCCGCTCGGGCGACGTGCTGGAGGCCTACGAGAGCGAATTGCGCAGCGGCGACGTGGCGCGCGATCTCAAGCCGGTGCGCAACGTCAAGCCGCTGATGACCAAGCTCGGGCTCCGGCTCGGCCTGATGGTCTCCGGCTTCGACATGTGGTTTCAGACGATCTTCAAGACCTCGCTGTTCGGCACGCTGAAGCACGGCAAGTCCGACGCCGCGGCCACCGGGCTCGCGAAGGATTTCCCGAAGATCGACTATCCCAAGCCCGACGGCACGCTCAGCTTCGACCGGCTGACCAACGTGAGCTTCTCGGCCACCAACCACGAGGAAAGCCAGCCCTGCCACCTGATCCTGAAAGATCCCGAGCTGCCGATCGCGCTCAACCTGCCGGAGTTCGACGAGCCGGCGCAGCGCTATTGCCCGGCGGGGGTTTACGAAGTCGTCCAGAGCGAGGCCGGGCCGAAATTCCAGATCAACTTCCAGAACTGCGTGCACTGCAAGACCTGTGACATCAAGGATCCGCACCAGAACATCACCTGGACGGTGCCGCAGGGTGGCGACGGGCCGAATTATCCCAACATGTGAGGCGGGTTGCCACGGCCCGGCTTCACGCAACCGTCAGTGCGGCGATGCACGCGGCGCATTGAACCACCGCGCCCGTCCCATTAGGTTGCCGGTGACGCATTCGTGACGGAGCTTCCCTTGCCGCATTCCCGTATCGCCCGAGCGCTTGGCCTGTCCGTATTCGTGCTGGGGCTCGCAACCGCCCCGATGCGGGCGGATGACGGGCTGGCCGGGGCCTATCTCGCGGCGCGCTCCGCCGATCAAAACGCGGATTACGTGTCTGTTGTCGAGTATGGCACGCGGGCGCTCGCGGCCGATCCGGAAAACACCGGGCTGATGGAAGGGCTTATCATCGCCCAGATCGGGCTAGGCAGGATCGGCGACGCGGTGCCGGTGGCGCGCAGGCTCGACGGGCTGACCGAGGCCAACCAGGTTGCCGAACTCGTTCTGCTGGCCGATGCGATGCAGCGCGAAGACTGGGATGGCGTCGTGGCCCAGATCGAAGGCGGCGCCTCCGTCGGCGGATTCCTCGACCAGATGATCGAAGCGTGGGCGCTCATCGGCGCCGGCCAGATGAGCCGCGCACTCGCGCTGTTCGATGATCTGGCAAGTGATCCCGGCACCCGGCAGGCGGCCTTGATCCAGAAGGCGCTCGCGCTTGCGCTGGTGGGCGATCACGAAGGCTCGGCGCAGATTTTTTCGGGCGAGGAAGAAGTCTTGAACCTCAATCGCGCGGGCATCGTCGCCTATGCGCAGGTTCTGAGCCAGCTGGAGCGCAATCCCGATGCGGTCTCGCTTCTCGAAACGGCTTTTCCCGATACCAACGATGCCGAGCTCATCACCCTTCGCGATGAGCTTGCGGCGGGCAAACCGATCGCCTTCAACGCGGTCGCCGGCCCGCGCGAGGGGCTTGGGCACCTGTTCTACGAGGTTGCGGATTCGCTTGCGGGCGAAACAGATCCGGGGCTGGTTCTGATCTATGCCCGGATTGCGGAGTATCTTGAACCCACCACCATCGGCGCCACCCTGATCGCGGCGTCCGTGCTCGAGGAAATGGACAACCACGCGCTGGCGGCGGATGCCTATGCGACGGTGCCGGCGGATCACCAGGCCTATCCCCAGGCCCAACTCGGGCGCGCAACGGCGCTGCGCCGGATGAACCGGGTGGAAGAGGTGATCGCGGTGCTGAGCGATCTGGTCGCCGAGCGGCCTGAACTCGCCCTCGCCCATGCCGCGCTGGGCGATACCTATCGCTTCGAGCAACGCTTCGCCGAGGCGCAGCCCCATTACGACGCGGCCATCGCGCTCTACGACGAAGATCGTCCGGCGCAATGGTCGGTCTATTTCGCGCGCGGGATCACGTTCGAGCGGGCAGGGCGCTGGGACGAGGCGGAACGGGATTTCCGCAAGGCGCTGGAGCTGTTTCCCGATCAGCCCTCGGTTCTGAACTACCTGGGCTATTCCTACGTGGAACGGCGCGAAAACCTAGACGAGGCGCTCGACATGATCCAGCGTGCCGTCGCCGAACGGCCCTATGATGGCTATATCCGCGACAGTCTCGGCTGGGTCTACTACCGCCTCGGGCGCTACCAGGAAGCGGTCGAGGAAATGGAACGGGCGGTGGAGCTGATGCCGATCGACCCGGTGCTGAACGATCACCTTGGCGATACCTACTGGTCGGTCGGGCGTGTTCGCGAGGCGCGGTTCCAATGGAAACGCGCGCTTTCCTTCGTGACCGACGAAACCAATCTCGAAGAGCTCAAACCCGACCGTATCCGGCGCAAGCTTGAGGTCGGGCTCGACGTGGTGCTCGAAGAAGAAGGCGGGGAGCCGCTCACGCGATGATGACGAAAACCTTCGCCGCCGCCAAGATCAACCTCACCCTGCACGTGACCGGACAGCGGCCCGACGGCTATCACCTGCTCGACAGCCTGGTGATGTTCGCCGATGTCGGCGACCGGGTGCGCCTTGAGCCTGCCGACGCCATCTCGCTCGAGGTGAAGGGGCCCATGGCCGCAGGTGTGCCCGCCGACGCGTCCAACCTCGTCTGGAAGGCGGCGGCGCTCTACGATCTTCCGGTGGCGATCACGCTGGAAAAACATCTGCCCACGGCGGGCGGGCTTGGGGGTGGATCCTCCGATGCGGCGGCGACGCTGTTCGCCATGGTCGATCTCACCGGCAACACCACGATGCCCGAGGGCACGACCGGGCTTGGCGCCGACGTGCGGGTTTGCCTCGCGCGGCAGGCGGCGCGGATGCGCGGGATCGGCGAAGATGTGCAGCCGGTAGAGGGCGTGCCGGAACTGCACGCGGTTCTCGCCAACCCCGGCGTGGCAATGTCGACGCCCGAGGTGTTCGCGGCGCTGGACGAGAAGCAAAACGACCCGATGCCAAAGCGCATCCCGCGCTGGCGCGGGGCGTGGTCGGCGATCGACTGGATCTCGAAGCAGCGCAACGATCTGCAGGCGCCGGCGCTGAAGCTCGCGCCGGTGATCGGCGATGTGCTCGCGGCGCTCTCGGCCCTTCCGGGCGCGCGCATGGCGCGGATGTCGGGTTCGGGGGCGACCTGCTTCGCCCTGTTCGAAGACCGAGGCGAGGCCGACGCGGCGGCGGATGATCTCGCCGATGCCCACCCCGATTGGTGGGTCACGGCGGCCACGCTGCGCTGAGGCCGGTCGCGGCACAAGTTTTCGGCAAAATCGGCTCAGCCCGGACGCGACGGTTTTCCCGGCGCAACCCGGTGACGTTCCGGGGCGCGATGCGGGTGGGCCACAACGTGGTGGCATGTGTTGTGAAGGGCACGCTCCCGCCGTGGATCATGCCCTTCACCAACCGTTCCGGCGCCCGGCCGCCGATCATGCGCCGGGTGCTGCGGGCAACCGCTTCTCGCAGAAGCCGATGACCGGGAGTTTGCCCACCGTTTGCATCCCTTCCCCGGACGCTTTCGGGTGCATATGCGACGGGGGGCGGGAACGGGGAATTTTCCGAAATCCAGGCGCGACTGCCTGGTGAATGTTTTGAACTGGCGCGATCGTCACGGCTTTTGCGTTGTTATCGATCGTGCGAGTTCTGGTGTCGGGCGCGACGTGCACGTTTTGCGCGTTCATCCGTGATTTCGTGATCACAATATTGGAAAGCGCGCCCAGCAGCAGCCAAACCATTCACCGTTCCCTGATCCTGTCCTGCTCGACAGGTTGTTGCCGCGTTCCGGGTGGATGGCCCGGCCAACGAACTTATCAACATTTAGGCAGAAGTTCGCGAATTCGTCAATATGAAGGGTTGACCTCATCGGATTTCGCACTAAAGCGCAAAAAGTGAGTCGCGCCAATGGGTTGACTCCGTCAGGCCCGGCCGTCACCACCCCTCGGCCAAAAGTTTTTTTCGTGATCACAAATCTGAACGCGCGAAAAACCGCGCAAGGCCGCCTCAGCCGTTCTCGCGCAGCACGCGGCCGGCGAGGTAGAGCGAGCCGCAAATCAGGATGCGCGCGTTCGGTTCCTCGGCCGTAATCGCCGCAATGGCCTGGCCAAGATCGGCGGCCGTTCGGCTGTGATGTCCGGTGTCGGTGGCGATGCGGGCGGTCTCCTCGGCGGAGAGCGTGGCGGCTTCGCCGGGGATCGAGACCGCGGTGAGGCTCACAGCCTGCCCGGCGAGGGGGCGCATGAACCCGGCCACGTCCTTGGTGTTGAGCATGCCGCAAACCAGATGCGTGGGGCGCGGCGGCATGGTTTCGAGCACCCGCGCGAGCATTTCACCGGCCGCCGGGTTGTGCCCGCCGTCGAGCCAGAGCTCGGCCGCGCCTGCCGCTACGACGAGGGGCCCGCTGCGCAGCCGCTGCATCCGCGCGGGCCAGGTTGCATCGCGCATGGCCGCTTCGCAGGCGGCCTCCTCGAAGCCCAGCGCGCGCAGCGCCGCCAACGCGGCACCGGCGTTTTGCACCTGGTGGTCGCCGATCAGCGCGGGGCGCGGCAGGTCGACCAGCCCGGATTCGTCCTGAAACACCAGCCGCCCGCGCTCTTCCCACACCTGCCAATGCTGGCCATGGGCGAGCACCGGCGCGCCCAACCGGGCGGCCTGCCGTTCAATCACCTCGAGGGCCGCCTCCTGCTGCGGTCCCACCACCACCGGCACGCCCGGCTTGATGATGCCCGCCTTCTCGAAGGCGATCTTCTCGATCGTGTCGCCCAGAAACTGGGTATGGTCGATCGAGACCGGGGTGATCACGGTGATCGCCGGCTTTTTGATCACGTTGGTCGCGTCGAGCCGCCCGCCAAGCCCGACTTCGAGCAGGGTGTAGTCGGCGGGCGTTTCGGCGAAGGCGAGCAGGGCCGCCACCGTGGTGATCTCGAAATAGGTGATGCTCTCGCCACCGTTCGCGGTCTCGCAGCGGTCGAGCACCTGCGCGAGGTGGTCTTCCGAAATCAGATTGCCGGCAAGGCGGATGCGCTCGTGAAAGCGCGCGAGGTGCGGCGAGGTATAGGCGTGGGCGGTAAGCCCCCCGCCCTCGATCCCGGCGCGGATCATCGCCAGCGTCGAGCCCTTGCCGTTGGTGCCCGCGATATGCACAACAGGTGGCAGGCGCCGCTCGGGGTGGCCGACGGCCTCGAGCAGCCGCCAGACCCGGTCGAGCGTGAGGTCGATCACCTTGGGGTGAAGCGACATCATCCGGTCGAGGATGACGTCGGAATCGGGCCGACTCACTCTTTTTTCGCCTCTTTGGTCGACGGCTCTTTCGCCGGCGCGGGCAATGTCGTTTCCGGCGCCGGGAGGTCGCCGCGCACGGCGGGGCTCTGCTTGAGCAGCATCCGCAGGATCGTCACCAATTCGTCCTTGAGGTCCTTGCGGTGGCTCACCCGGTCGAGCATCCCGTGGTCGAGCAGGTATTCGGCGCGCTGGAAGCCCTCGGGCAGTTTTTCGCGGATGGTCTGCTCGATCACGCGCGGGCCGGCAAAGCAGATCAGCGCGTTAGGCTCGGCGATCTGAACGTCGCCCAGCATCGCATAGGAAGCCGTGACGCCGCCGGTGGTGGGATGGGTGAGCACCACGATGTAAGGCAGGCCCGCTTCCTTCACCATGTCGACGGCGACGGTGGTGCGCGGCATCTGCATCAGGCTGAGGATTCCCTCCTGCATCCGTGCGCCGCCGGCGGCGGAAAACAGCACGAACGGACGGCGGAGCGCCACGGCGCGTTCGGCCGCGGCGATGATCGCGTTGCCCACGTACATGCCCATCGAGCCGCCCATGAACGAGAAATCCTGCGCCGCGGCCACGATCGGGGTCCGCCCGATCTCACCCTCGGCCACCAGCATGGCTTCCTTTTCGCCGGTGGATTTCTGCGCGGCCTTGAGCCGGTCGGGGTAGCGCTTCTGGTCCTTGAAGTGCAGCGGATCGGTCACCGGTGTCGGCACCTCGACCTCGACAAAAATGCCACCATCGAACAACGCCTGGAAACGGTCGCGCGGGGTGATGGCCATGTGATGGTCGCAGGCGGTGCAGACGTGAAGGTTCTGCTCGAGCTCGCGGTGGAACAGCATCTGGCCGCACTCGGGACACTTGATCCAGAGGTTTTCGGGCACCTCGCGGCGCGAAAACAGCGAATTGATCCGGGGCCGGACGTAGTTGGAGATCCAGTTCATAAGACTTCCTCGGACTGACTGGCCCTACCTAAGCCGAGGGGCCGGTATTTGCAATCGGGCGATGGCGGTTCATCCAGCGCCACCAGGCGAGAAAAACGAGCGCGGTGACGAGCGTCTGGGTCAGGATCGAATAGGTCATGTAGCCCGAGGCCAGCGGCACCTCCGCCACGAACAGCGAGAAGCCTTCGAGCGAGCCGGAAATGCCGATCAGGGCGAGGGCCGCGTTGTTGCCGAAGTGCAGCCCCACCGCCGCGCCGAGATTGCCGGTGCGCAGGGTGATGAAGGCGGCGAGCGTGCCCATCACGGTAGCGTTGAGCACATAGGCCAGTGCGTTGGCCATGCCGTATACCCCGGGCTGGAAATGCAGCAGCCCAAAGACGAGTGAGGGCGCAACGCCCCAGACCAGCGCCGAGCGGAACCGGGCCCGCAACTGCTGC
This sequence comes from Sinisalibacter lacisalsi, assembly GCF_014640115.1. Taxonomy (GTDB): domain Bacteria; phylum Pseudomonadota; class Alphaproteobacteria; order Rhodobacterales; family Rhodobacteraceae; genus Sinisalibacter; species Sinisalibacter lacisalsi. Next base: position 272,825 of record NZ_BMGI01000003.1, read on the forward strand.
AGCAGGTAGCCGCGAAACAAGGCTTCCTCGGCGAAGACCTGCACGAAGATCAGCGCCAGCGCGGGCAGGAGCCCTGCCAGCCACGGCCAAAGCGGTGCGACCTGACGCAACTTCGGCGCGGCGCCTTCCGGCAGCAGGAGATGCTCGAGCCCCATCAGCGCGTAGAGCACGGTAGCGAGCCCCAGCATCACCCCCGCGCCGAGTGCCATGTGCCGGAGGTTCAGCCGCCGGGTGGGGCCGAACAGGCTTGTGTAGCCCCGCCGATGCAGCAAGGGCAGCACCAGCGCGAGACCGAGATGAAACCCGAGGAACCCGGCGAAAAACACCGCTGCCGCGGCCCAGGTGTTGCCCTGGGCGACGAGGCCGGGCGGCTGGCCGAGCAGCCATGCGCCGCCGAGGACAAGCACGAAGGAGGCCGCGAGCCAGATCGCCATGACGATCACAAACCCAAGCGCCGTGCGCCAGAGTTGAACCCGGGGCAGGGCCGGTTGCCAGAACGGGGGCTGGGTCATCGTGGTGCCTCATGGGTTGCGCCGGTTCCAGATTGCCGCCGCGGGCCGGCGCCGTCCAGCGGGTTGCGCCACACCGGGTGCTGACTTACTCCTAGACCAACGCATGACAAAGGGGGAGAGCAGGCGTGGCTGGCGTTGGATTGCGGGTTGCCTTGGGGTTCACGGTGATGCTGGCGGGCTGTTCCGATGGCGTGCGCGGGGCGTCCACCCAAAGCACGGCGCGCGGCACCCCGAGCGTGCAGGTCATGTCGAAATCCTTCACCATTTCAGGGCCAAGGGGGTTCTGCATCGACGAAGCCGCGATGCGGGAAACCGCTGCCGGAGCTTTCGTGATGCTGGGCAGTTGCGCCGCGATCTCGGGCAACAACCGCGATGCCAAGCCGAGAATACCGGCCGTGCTCACCGCCTCGGTGGCCGCGGCCGAAACGCCGCTCGATGACGCGGGGCTGGATCGGTTGGCGGCGTTCTTTGCGACCGATGAAGGCCGGTCGACCCTGGCGCGCAGCGAGGATGCTGAAGAGGTCGTGGTGCTCGAACTCTCGCGGGACGACAATCTGGTGCTCGTCCATGCCCGCGATGGCGCGCGCGCGGGCGACATGGCGGGCGACTACTGGCGCGGCGTGTTCTCCCTTGCCGGCCAGCTCGTCACCGTCACTGTCGCGGGCTTTCGCGCCGCGCCGCTCGACGAGACCGCGGGCACGAAACTCGCCCGAGACTTCGCCGAGGCGATCCGGCGCGCCAACAGGGCGCCTTCGGAGCGCACAGCGGTCGGCGGCGGCGGCGGATTGGCGGCGTTTTTCAATCGTTTGCTCTAAAGAAACCTTTTGTTTTAAGTATGGCAACAATCCTGGCTCCAAGGCGATTCCCTACCCATGGCAAATGGCACTTTCGGTTTTTCCGCCCGCCTGCTGCAGCGGCGCATGATGCGGCGCTGGGAGCGGATCGCGCGGCATGCCGCGCGGATGCGGCTGAGCGATCTGCGCCAGGTCCGTTTGCGGGCGCTGGAGATGCGCGCGTTGCTCGACCGGGTGATACACGTCGCTGACAGCCGGCTGACGCTTCCGTTGATCGGGTCCAAAGCGATCCAGAAGCCGCTCCATTCCGACTGGGCCTGGCGGCCGCCGCTCTGGCGCGGGCCGATCTCGCCGCCCGGGGTGGCGGCGGCGGAAACGAAAACGACCTTTGGCGACGATGTCACCCTGTTCCACGATTGCCGCATGTCGGAGCTGACGGTGCGACAGGTGCGTAACACGCGCGAGGCCGACCTTGCGCCTTACGGGCTGAAGATGGACGTGTTCAACTTCGACGGTTCCTTCCTCTCGCTCGTGATCGAACTGCCGAAAGGTGCGCTGGAGGGGCTCAAGCGCAAGCACCTCGTGCGGATGACCACGGTGGTCGAATCCGAAAACAATCTCGAGATTTTCGCCCGGCTCAACGTGCGCCACGGGCCGAACACCGAGCAACTGGTGCGTGAACTGCCGCTTGGCGAGAGCGAGGTCATGGTGGAATTCGATCTCGCCTATACCAAGCTCAACGAGAAGCGCGTGGAGGCGGCCTGGGTCGACCTGATCTTCGAGGGCGTGCGGATGAACCAGGTCATCCTGCGCGATGTGACCTTCAGTCGCCGTCCCCGCGCCGAGCTTTAGGAGAACACGATGCCGGATATCGAACTGACCAAGACGCGCATCCAGGCCGGGGTTTGGGAAGGGGTGCTCACCGGCGCGGAAACCCTGCCCGATCTCGAGGTGACGCATCTCGCCAAGCCGGTTGACGGGGCCACCGTGCGCGAAGATCCGGAGACGCCCAGCCAGTTCCTGGTGCGGGTTCCGATCCCGGTGGAGCTGCTGTCGGAGGGGGTGCAGACCTTCCTGATCACCGACAAATCCACCGATACCCGGCTTGCGGCCTTCACCATCGTCACCGGCCAGCCGCTCGACGAGGATTTCCGTGCCGAGATGGAGCTTCTGCGCGCTGAACTCGACATGCTCAAGAGGGCCTTCCGCCGCCACTGCGTCGCGACGATGTAGGCCGGCCGGGGCTGACGTGGCGTCGCGGGTGACGTGGCCGCGCGCGCGCCGCTAGGCTGCGGCCAAGGGAGAACGCCATGACCGAATACCCACACCTGCTCGCCCCGCTCGACCTGGGGTTCACGACCCTGCCAAACCGCGTTCTGATGGGCTCGATGCACACCGGGCTGGAAGAGCGCGGCGATTGGGAGCGGGTCGCGGCCTATTACGGCGCGCGGGCGCGGGGCGGTGCGGGCCTCATCGTCACCGGCGGGATCGCGCCGAACCCCGAGGGTGCGGTGTTCCCCGGTGCCTCGGCGATGATGACGGCGCAGGACGTGGCAAACCACCGGATCGTGACCGGGCGCGTGCACGCCGAGGGTGGCCGGATCGCGATGCAGATTCTCCATGCCGGGCGCTACGCCTACGGCAAGGATTGCGTCTCGGCTTCGGCGATCAAGTCACCGATCTCGCCCTTTGTGCCGCGCGCGCTCGACGAGGAAGGCATCGAGAAACAGATCGCCGATTTCGCCAATGCTGCGCGGCTCGCGCGCGAGGCGGGCTATAACGGCGTCGAGGTGATGGGGAGCGAGGGCTATTTCCTCAACCAGTTCCTCGTCACCAGAACCAACCAGCGCGAGGATCGCTGGGGCGGGTCTTACGAAAACCGCATGCGCCTGCCCGTCGAGGTTGTGCGGCGGGTGCGCGAGGCGGTGGGCGAGGATTTCATCCTGATCTATCGCCTTTCGATGATCGACCTCGTGCCCGAGGGCTCGACCTCCGACGAGGTGTTGCAACTGGCCAAGGCAGTGGAGGCGGCCGGGGCGACCATTCTCAACACCGGGATCGGCTGGCACGAGGCCCGCGTGCCCACCATCGCCACCAGCGTGCCGCGGGCGGCCTTCGCCTGGGTGACGAAGAAGCTGATGGGCAAGGTGGGCGTGCCGCTGATCACTTCGAACCGGATCAACAGCCCACAGGTGGCCGAGGAGCTGCTCGCGGGCGGTGCGGCCGACATGGTCTCATTGGCGCGGCCCTTCCTCGCCGATCCTGATTTCGTCGCCAAGGCGCAGACCGGGCGGGCCGACGAGATCGCCCCCTGCATCGCCTGCAACCAGGCCTGCCTCGATCACACTTTCGCAGGCAAGATCTCGACCTGCCTGGTGAACCCCCGTGCCGCTCATGAAACCGAGATCGTGCTCGACCCGGCGCAAACCGCCAGGCATATCGCCGTTGTCGGCGCCGGCCCCGCCGGGCTCGCGGCGGCGATCACCGCGGCGGAGCGCGGTCACCACGTCACCCTGTTCGACAAGGCGGGACGCGTGGGCGGGCAGTTGCACCTGGCCGCGACCATTCCCGGCAAGGAGGAATTCCAGGGGCTGATCGACTGGTTCGAAACGATGGTGGCGCGGCGCGGCGTCGAGACGCGGCTGGGCGTGGAAGCGGGCCTTGCCGACGTGGCCAACTACGACGCGGTGATCGTGGCCACCGGGGTTATCCCGCGTGATCCGGGCATCCCGGCAGAGCCCGGCGCGCGGGTGTTGTCCTACGTCGACGTGCTCACCGGCGCGGCGGTTGGCAATCGCGTGGCGATCGTCGGCGCGGGTGGCATCGGCTTCGACGTGGCGGAATTTCTGACCCACACGGGCGAGAGCCCGACGGAAAACCTCGACCTGTGGAAAGAGGAGTGGGGCGTGGGCGACCCGGCCCAAACGCGCGGCGGCCTGACCACGTCGCACCCGGCTACCAGCCCGCGCAAGGTGACCCTGCTGCAGCGCAAGGCCGGGGCGCTCGGCAAGGGCCTTGGCAAGACCACCGGTTGGATCCACCGCGCCAGCCTGCGCGCCAGGGGGGTCGAGACGCTGGGCGGTGTCGACTACCAGCGGATAGACGGCGCCGGGCTGCACGTGGCCACTGCCGAAGGGCCGCGACTTGTCGAGGCCGACACGGTGGTGATCTGCGCGGGGCAGGAAAGCGCGCGCGGCCTTGCCGACGCGCTGGCCGAGGCGGGCGTGCCGGTGCACGTGATCGGCGGTGCCGACGTGGCGGCCGAGCTCGACGCCAAGCGCGCCATCGACCAGGGCGTGCGGCTCGCGGCGACGCTCTGAGCGGCTCCCGGCACGTTTCCCACCCATAACCAATTCGGTGAATTACCGCGCAATCGTCGCCTTCGCTCCACAGTCTTGCCCGAATTGCCCCCGATACAATTCCTTGTTGGGGCGATGACTGTAGAAAGATTTACGATGGACCGACTGACTGAGATGGAAGCATTTGCCACGGTGGTTGATCAGGGCGGTTTCACCGACGCGGCCAAGAAAATGGGGATTTCCAAATCCGCCGTATCAAAACACGTCTCGTCCCTGGAAGCTCGTCTCGGGGCGCGTCTTCTCAACCGGACCACGCGCCGGGTGAGCCCGACGGAGATCGGCCTCGCCTATTACGACCGCGCCCGCCGCGTGCTGAACGACGCCGGCGAGGCCGACGCGCTGGTCACCTCGATGCAATCGGCGCCCTCCGGTCTTCTGCGGATCTCGGTCGCCACCGATTTCGGCGTTAACCATCTCTCTCCGGTGCTGGGCGAGTTCCTGCAGGAGTTCCCCGATATCACGGTGAACATGGTGCTCAACAACCGCTACGTCGAACTGATTTCGGAAGGGTTCGACATGGCGATCCGCGTGGGCGAACTGGAAGACAGCTCGCTGCGTGCCCGAAAGATCGCCGAGACCACGCGGCGGATGGTTGGCAGCCCGGGATATTTCCAGAAATTCGGCCGCCCGATGCGGATCGACGATCTGAACGAGCACAAGCTCCTGCATTATTCCAGCCAGGCCTCGGGCAACGTCTGGAAGATCCCCGCCCCCTCTGGTGAAGTCCGGCAGGTGCGCACGGCGGGGTGGCTTTCGGTCAACGATGGTCAATCGCTGCTCAACGCCGCGATCGCGGGGCTTGGCATCGCCTATCTGCCCAGTTTCCTCTACGCCGATGCCATGGAGAACGGCCTCGTCGAAGACGCGATCCCCGATCTGCCGATCGACCAGCAGGGCATCTACGCGGTTTACCCGCCGGGACGCTTCACCCAGCCTAAGGTGCGCGCCTTCATCGACTTCCTCGTGAACGCCTTCGCCGAGAAGGGCCCCGACAGATGGTGAGCCCCCGGGGCGCCAGAGGTTTCCCAGCCTGATCTACAACGGGCAAAACTGAAGCGCCGGGCGATGGCAGTCGCACCGGCGCTTTTTTCAGTCGAGGCCAAGCGCCTTGGCGGCTCGGGCCGTGACCTCTTCGGGCGTGCCGCCCGCGTCGATCCCGGCCCAGTCGCCTGCATCGAACCCGCGGGCGAGCTGGCGGCGCAGCACGGCCAGGTCGGCATCGGACGCATCGTTGCGCCGCGCGGCGACCCGGGCTTCCAGCGTGGCCGCCTCGGCGTCGAGCCAGAGCCCGTCAAACCGCACGCTGCGTGCCCTTGCAAGCCGCTCGGCGGCCACGCGCTGCTCCGGGTCGAGGAAGGTGGCGTCGAGGATGGCCGCATGCCCGGCCGCAAGCGCAGTCCCGGCCTTTTCGATCATCCGCTGGTAGACCTCGCGGTTCACCTCGGCGCTGTAGGCTTCGGGCGGGAGCGGCTCCAGCGGGTCGACCCCGAACATCGCCTTGCGCTCGAGATCGCTGCGCAGGTGCAGCGCGCCGGGGGCAGGGCCGAGGCGGAAGGCCAGGTGCGCGGCGATCGTCGTCTTGCCGGTGCCCGAGAGGCCGCCAATCGCCACAAGCCGGGCCGGGGGCGGCGCGAGAAAGGCGATCGCTGCGTCCAGATAGGTGCGCGCCTCGCGGGCGAGCCCGTCGGGGGCGCGGTCGGCCATCGTCTGAACCGCGACCATGGCGCGGATCGCGGCCCGCACCGAGAGGAAGAGGGGCAAGGTGGCGAGGCCGCCAATATCGCCGGAGCGGGCGAGGAACCGGTTGAGCGCCGCGTTGGCCTGCCGTGGCAGGCCGCGGTGCAGCAGGTCCATCACCAGGAAGGCGAAATCGTAGAAAACATCGGTGATGCCGAGGCGCTCGTCGAATTCGAGCGCGTCGAAAAGCACCGGGTGGTCGTCGATCATCACGATGTTCTTGAGGTGCAGATCGCCGTGGCAGCGGCGCACGAACCCGCCTTCGGCCCGAGCCCTGAGCAACGGCGCGGTGGCGTCGAAGACGCTGCGCACGCTGTCGAGGAAGGATGCGAGCCGCGCGGCGCCCAGAACCTCCTCCATATCTGAAAACGCCTCGGCCAGTTCATCGAGGATCTCGCCGATCAGGGCGGCGCCATCGGCCTCGCGGCGTGGCGCGCTGGCGTGAAGCTCGGCCACCGCAACGCCGAGCTTTTCCGCGATCTCGAAAGAAAGGCCGCCGGCCTCGGCGATGCGGTCAAGCTCGTCCTCGCGGGCGAAACGCTGCATCGCCAGCGCGTATTCCACCGCCTCGCCGGTTCCGTCGAAGGCGAGCGCGCCGGTGCTGTCGCGGGTGATCGCCACCACCCGGTCGTAGATCATCGGTGCACCGGGCGCGTTCAGCTCGAGCTCGCGTTCGATGATCCTGCGCCTGGTTTCGAGGGTGCTGAAATCGAGGTAATTGTATTTCACCGCGCGCTTGATCTTGTAGGCGCGGTCGCCGGCCAGAAAGACATGGGCGGAATGGGTGGTGATCACCTCGACGGCTTCACCGATCCCGTGCGTATCGGGGTCTTCGAGAAAGGCGATCACCGCCGCCTGCGCATCTCTGTCTGCGGTCATGTCGCCCTCGCCATGACTAGTCGGTGGAAATGAGGATCGCCTCTACCCGCCGGTTGATGGTGCGCCCGTCGTCGGTCTGGTTCGAGGCGATCGGCGCGAGATAGCCCACGCCCTCGGCCTCCAGCTGGCCGGCATCGACGCCGAATTCATCGACAAGGCGCGTCATGACAGAGGTGGCGCGCCGCTTCGACAGCGAGAGATTGCCCGCAAGCGAGCCCTCCGCATCGGTATGGCCAACGAGCGCCACGCGTTTGCGCGGATTGGCCTTCAGGTAGTCCGCGAGATCTTCCAGCGAGCTGAACTGTCCCGGCCCGAGTTCCGCCGAGCCGGTATCGAAGACGAGATCGGCGAGCACGAACCGGCCGATCCCTTCCATCGCCGGGCCGATCTCGGTAAGGGCCTGGGCCGGCAGCGCGGCACCGGGCTCCGCCTTCGTCGTCGCCATGGGTTCGGCGGGGCGGGCCGCGAGCGCGCCGACCTGCACGATCTGGACGAAACCGGCCGACGGCGAGCGGCTGACGAGCAGGCTCACGTGATCGGGCGCGTCGCCGGGCCGGGTTGCCGCGAGAAAGTGAAAATCGCCGAGATCGACGTGCATTTCCGGCGCGCCGATCACCTCGATACCGTAGCGGAAATCAAACCCGCCGCAGGATTGGGTGCTGCATTCAAATCGGATGTCGTAGCCGTCAGCAATGATCTGGCGCCGCAATTCGAGCAGCAATTCGTAGCTGGTGAGCGCGGTGCCGCCGATCCGCCAGGCCTGGCGCGTGATCGCACCGGAGATGTCTTGCGTTTCAACCCCGCCATCCTCGCGCCAGGGCCCGATCGGCAGCGCGTAGCGGCCGGCGGCTTCGACCGTTTCGGCGCGCAGCGTGGCACCGGCGGGCAAGGACAATTCCGCCGCGCCAGCCCCGAGCGGCAATGCCACGATCAAAGCGGCGAAAAGATGGGCGGTTCGGATCATGTGGCCTGTGCGTGCGGGCGGCGTCTGTTCTCGGCTTGGCGGCGGAGCCGCGCGGTCCACGATGGAAAAGGGCTAGTTACGGACCGCATTAACCCAAATACCGCATTGGTGAAAGCCCACATCGCGCCGCGCCCCCGCTCGCCACGCGCCCGGGGATGGCATGCATCAGACGGCGTGCGGGTGGATCCGGTAATGGTAGTTGCCCACACGGGTCATCCCCAGCGAGGCATAGAGCGGATTGGCGGCGTGGTTGCCTTGCGTGACGATCAGGCCGAGAATCTCGGCGCCGTGGCCCTCGGCCCATTTTGCCGCCGCCCGGAGCAACAGCCCCCCGGCGCCCTTGCGGCGTTGCGCGGGGAGAACGTGGATCGCATGCACCATGGCGATACCGTCGTGCAATCCGACATAGGCCGCGCCACCCGGATAGTCGCCCATCCGCGCCAGGATGGCCGCTTTCGGGCAGGTTGCCCGCTCCATCACCGCCTGCCGCGCCGCGCCGATGCCGCCGTCCTGCCAGATCTCGCGCACCAGTTCGAGCGGCGGCCACATGGTGTAGGCCGCGGCGCGGGGGATCGGTTCCTTCAGCAGATCGGCGACCGACACCGCCCAGAGGTTCACCGGATCGCGCAGGATGTAACCATGGGCTTCGAGCAGGGCGTCGAGCTTTTCCTCGCCTTCGCGGATCTGGAACAGGGGAGGTTGGCCCAGCGCGCGCATGGCGGCTTCGGCGGCGGGCAGGTCGGCCTCCGTCACCGGCCAGTCTTCGGTGGCGGCCGACACGCGGTTGCCCGCGCCCTGTCCGTCGCGGATCGTCCATGCGCCAAGGTGCTGGCGGCTGGCTGGCGGCCAGGTGACTTCGCAGACTTCGGAGAGTTTGGTGGCATCGGGCAGGTGGAGCGGTCGGTTCATTTTGTGGTCTCCGGGAACAGCGCGGCCAATTCCATCATCGCCTCGCTCACCGCTGCGCCATCGTGCCCGCGCACAACGATGTTCGCGCCGAAAACGCCATCGCGATTGAACGGGTAGGAACCGATCGACAGCATCGGGTAGCGGGCGGCGAGGCCGGCCAGCGGCGTGGCAATGTCGCCTTCGGGGCGTTCCACCCGCAGGGTTTGGGACAGCAGCGGCGCGCCGTGGGTGATGGTGGCCAGGACACTGGTCACCATGGCTTCGAAAATCTTCGGCACCCCGGCGCAGACATGCACGTTGCCGATGGTGAACCCGGGCGCCGCCGAAATCGGGTTGTCGATCAGGGTGGCGCCGTCGGGAATGCGCGCCATCCGCAGACGGGCTTGCGTGAGTTCGGCGCCGCGCGCGTCGAGAAACGCCAGCAGGATCGCCTTGGCGTCGTCGCGGACATCGATCCCCACCTCGAAGGCCTGTGCCACGGCATCGGCGGTGATGTCGTCGTGCGTCGGGCCGATGCCACCGGAGGTGAACACCTGGTCGTAGCTGGCTGACAGCGCGCGAATGGCGCTGACGATGGCGGCGGTGTCGTCCGATACGACGCGAGCTTCCTTGAGGTCGATGCCATGCGCCGTGAGCTGGCCGGCAAGGAAGTGAAGGTTCGAATCGCGCGTTCGGCCGGAAAGGATCTCGTCGCCGATCACAAGCATGGCGGCTGTCGGGTTGGTCATTCGCGCTCTCCTGTCATCAGCCACAGACTAGTGCGGAATGACGGGCGCGGAAACATGCCATTTGCAGCCAGACGCTTCGTTCAGCCCTCGCGCATCGCCTTTCGGAAATAGTCCGCGAGCGGTTTGACGAGGTAGGCCCACGGGCTTCGCGCGCCGGTCTGGATGTAGGCGTCGACGGGGATGCCGGGGATCAGCGCCGTGCCCCTGGGCAGGTTTGCCACTTCATCGTCGCGAACGCCGATCCTGACCAGGTAGAACCTTCGTCCGCTGCGCTCATCGCTGAAGGCGTCGGGCGAAACCGAAAGCACCTCGCCGCGAATCGCGGGCAGGTGTTGCAGGTCGAGCGTGGGAAAGTGTAGCGACACCTCCTGGCCCGGGAAAACCTCGTCAACGTGGACCGGTTCGATGTGGGCGGCGATCACGCGCGGTGCATCCTCGGGAACGATATGGAGGATCGGCTGCGCCGCCCGGATCACGGCGCCCGGACCGAATACCTCCAGCCCATGCACCACGCCGGACAAGGGCGCGCGCAGATCGAGCCGGTCGAGCCGATCGAGGATCTCCCGGCGACGTTCCGCCAACTCGAGTTCATCGCCTTCCTGGGCGGTCAGGCGCGCGATGGCGTCCTCGCGCCGGGTGGCCCGGAGCGTGAGCATCTCGATTTCAAGCTCGCCGATCCTTTCGGCGTTGCGGGCGATTTCGGCGCGGAGTTCTCCCTGCAGCCCGTCGAGCCGCGCGGCCTCGCGCTGCAGGGCGAGGCCGGGGGCCGTCGTCGCGAGGCCTTTTTCCTTCAGGGCCGTCTGGATCTCGATTTCCTCGGCAATGAGCGCGGCCTGGGTTCGGCTGGCGGCAAGCTGGTGCTCAAGGCCGGCGATCTGGCTCGTGATCTGGGTCTTCCGCTTTCCGAGCCGCGCGATGGATGCCGCCTCGGCCTCGCGGCGCTGGGCGAAGAGCCGCAGGTTGCTTTGCAGCATCTCGCTGGATGTTGGCCGGTGCCGCGCTTCGTTCAGAATTCCGTCGCGGTAGGTGAGATCGGTGAGCCCGTCGCGCTCGGCCTCGAGGCGACCGCGCCGCGCGCTCAGTTCGAAGATCCGGTTGTCGATGATGGCAAGCTCGCGGGTGAGCGTGGAGGGATCGAGCCGGGCGATGACTTGCCCAGCCTTCACAAAATCGCCCTCCCGCACGAGGATTTCGCTGACCGCGCCACCCTCGGCGTGCTGGATGACCTGGCGGTTCTGTTCCGTTTGCAGGGTGCCGGTGGCGACGACGGCCCCTGCGATCCGCGCGGTGATCGCCCAGCCGCCGGCCCCGCCGACGAGCAGGAGCGATGCGAGCAGGCCAAGCACGAGGGCGCCGCGCGCCGACCAGGTGCGGGTGCTGTCCTGTTCTGCCATCACGCCACGCCGCCGGCCTGTCCCGCGCGCAGTGTGGGCTGGATTTCATGCAGGTTCTGAACCATGCGCGCGAGCACCTCGTCGCGCGGGCCGAAAGCGCGCATGCGGCCTTCCTCCAGCACCATGAGAAGCTCGCACTCGGTGATCGCGGCGGGCCGGTGCGCCATGATGACGACGGCACCGCCCCGCGCCTTGACGGTGCGGATGGCGCGGTTGAGGGCGATCGTTCCGTCGTTGTCGAGGTTGGCATTGGGCTCATCGAGCACGAGGATGACGGGCTCGCCAAAAAGGGCGCGGGCGAGCGCGATGCGCTGAACCTGGCCACCCGAGAGGCGGTTGGCGCCGGTTTCGATGAGGGTGTCGTAGCCATCCGGCAGGGCGAGGATCAGATCATGCGCCGCCGCCTGCCTTGCCGCCATGACCACGGCATCGGGATCGGGCGAGATCGCGAGCCCGGCGATGTTTTCCGCGATTGTGCCGTCAAACAGCTTCACCTGCTGGGGCAGGTAACCGATATGCCGGCCGAGTGCCTCGGGCGCATACTGGTCGAGCGACGCGCCATCGAGCCTGATCGCGCCGCTCCGAGGCGGCCAGGCGCCGGTGATGGCGCGCGCAAGCGATGATTTTCCCGCCCCCGATGGCCCGATCACGCCAAGTGCGCGGCCGGGTTCAAGCTCGAACGAGATCCGTGCAAGCGCCGGATCGGACCGCCCTGCGGGGGCCACGCTGAGCTGGTGGGCAACGAGGCGCGCCGCCGGTCTGGGCAGGGCCAGCCGGGCCGCGCGCGGTGCCTGTTTGCCGAGAAGCTCGACCAGGGCCCGCCAGCCATGCCGCGCGCGCTGCACCGCGGGCCAGTGGCCGATCGCCGTTTCAACCGGGGCAAGCGCCCGGCCGAGAAGGATGGATGCCGCGATCATCGCGCCCGCGCTGAGCTCTCCCCTCAGGACGAGGAGCGCACCGAGCCCGAGCATGGCCGATTGCAGGAACATCCGGAACGACTTCGAGATCGATCCGAACTGCCCGGCGCGGTCGGACGCCCTTATGGCGTTGTCGAGGGCAGCGTCCTGCGCGCGGCGCCACCTTTCGAACACGGCGCCCGACATGCCGAGGGCGCCCACCATCTCGGCATTTGCGCGCAGGTCTTCGGCGAGGTGATCCGCGCGTGCCGCGGCCCGGTCGGCGGCGAAGGCGAGGCCGGAGGTGAGCCCCTGGTTGAGCGCGGCGAGAGCAATCAGGATCGCCCCGCCAACGAGGGCGAGCGCCCCGAGCCAGGGGTGGAAAATCAGGATGCCGGCGAGGAAAACCGGGGTCCAGGGAATGTCGAAGAACGCGGTGATGACCGGGGCGGCGAACAGGCGTTGCACCGCTTCGAGATCGCGCAGCGTGTTGTTGCCCCGGCAGGCACGGCCCCGCTGGGAGGCCTCGTGGCGGAGCATGGCGGAAAACACCCGCCGGTCGAGCCTGGCGCGAAAACCGGCGCCGACGCGGGCGAGCACCCGGCCCCGCGCATAGTCGAGAACCCCCATCATCAGGAACAGGAAGGCCATCAGCAGAAACAGCGCCACCAGTGTTTCTTCCGAGCGCGAGCCCAGAACGCGATCGTAGACCTGGAGCATGAACAAGGGGCCGGTCAGCATCAGCAGGTTGACGAGGACGGAAAACAGGCCCGCCGCCCAGAGCGCGCCCCGGCGTTCGCGCAGGATGGCGTGCAGTTCGGCTTTTCCCCCTATCGGCTCGGAAAATCTCATGGCGCCCCGGCGGTTCAAACGCGGGCGACGCCGCCCGCGCCTGCAGGGTGCGCCACAATTGCCAAGATTCGGTTATGATCTCAGCCGTCGATGCCGAGGATCGAGCGCAGCACCCCCATCAGGCTGTCGTCGCCCGCGCGGGGCCGCGCGGTTCCACGTGACGTTCCGGGTTGGGGAACGCCGGTTTCCGCCGTGGGGGGCGCTTCGGGGCGGATCATCGGCAGCGGGCGTGGCGGCAGATCGGCATGAACCCGCGCCATCGTCTCGCGCCAGATTTCGGCGGGCAAACCGCCGCCAGTCACGCCGGTGAGCGGGGAGTTGTCATCATAGCCCATCCAGACGCCGGCGACGTAATCGGCGGTGAAGCCGAGAAACCAGGCATCGCGGGCGGCGCTGGTGGTGCCGGTCTTGCCGGCCGCTTCCCGGTCGGAAAGCTTGGCGCGGCGGCCCGAGCCATCCTCGATCGCCCGATGCATCATGTAGGTGAGGGCCTGCGCCGCCTGCGGGGTGATCACCCGTTCGCCGATGCCGCCGGCCTGTTCCATTAATGGTGCGTTGTCGCCGAGCAGGCGCAACTCGACTAGGCCATAGGGCGTGACCGAGGAGCCGCCGTTGAGGATGCCGGCGTAGGCGCCGGACATTTCCAGCAGCGTCGATTCCGAGGCGCCCAGTGCGAGCGCGGGGCCGAGCGCAAGATCGCTTTCGATGCCGAACATCGCGGCCACGGTGCGCACGTTCTCGCGCCCGACGGCCTCGGAGAGCTTGACCGCCGGAATGTTGAGCGAATTTCTCAGCGCATCGGTGAGGGTGACCCAGCCCCTCGTCTTGCGATCGTAATTCGCCGGGCACCACTCGCCGGAGCCGACGATGTTCATGCAGAAGGGCGCGTCTTCGATCAGGCTGTCGTAGCGCCAGCCGAGATCGAGCGCGGCGCCGTAGACGAAGGGTTTGAACGACGAGCCGGTTTGGCGCAGCGCCTGCGTGGCGCGGTTGAACGCGCCCGAGACCCTGGTCTTGCGCCCGCCCACCATCGCGCGCACCGCGCCGTCGGCGCTCATCACCACGATGGCGGCTTGGGCTTGCGATTCAGGGCTGACCTTGGTTTCGAAAACCTGCGCGAGCGCCGCCTCGGCGGCCCGCTGGATCTCCTGGTCGAAGGTGGTGCGGATGATCACATCCTCGGTGGTGTCGCGGGTCAGGAAGGAGGGGCCCGACGCCATCACCCAGTCGGCGAAATAGCCGCCAGCCCGGGCCTCGGCCGCCTCTGACAGTTCGGCCGGGGTCGCGCGCGCCTGCGCCACTTCCTGCGCGGTGAGATACCCCTGCTCTTCCATCAGACGGAGCACGGTGAGCGCGCGGTCCCAGCTGCGCTGGAAGTTGTTGGTCGGGGCGTAGGTGCTGGGCGCGGTGAGCAGACCGGCAAGGATGGCGGCCTCGCCGGCGTCGAGCTGAGCCGATGACTTGCCGAAGTAGCGTTGGCTCGCGGCCTCGAAACCATAGGCGCCCGCACCGAGATAGGCGCGGTTGAGGTAGATCGTGAGGATGTCGTCCTTGGAAAACTTCGCCTCCAGCGCGAGGGCGTAGACGGCCTCCTTGATCTTGCGCCAGAGCGAGGATTCGCGGCAGTCGGCCTCGTATTCGCGTTCGGTCATGCCCGAGGACGGATCGTAGGGTTCGCCAAGGCAGAGGAGCTTGGCGGTTTGCTGGGTGAGGGTCGAGCCACCGTGGCCGGAGAGCGGCCCGCGGCCGGCCGCGAGGTTGATGCGCACCGCCCCGGCGATGCCGCGCGGGCTGACGCCGATATGGCGGTAGAACCGGCGGTCCTCGGTGGCGATGACGGCGTTCTTGAGATGTGGTGAAACGGTGCTGGCGGAGATCAACCCGCCGAACTGGTCGCCGCGCCAGGCAAACACCTCGCCGCGACGGTCGAGCAGCGTGACCGATCCTTGCGCCCTGCCGTCGACGAGTTGTGAAAGCGGCGGCATGGTGGAGGTGAAATAGAAAACACCAAGCCCGATCATCAGGCCGACGACGAGGGCGCCGACCATCGCGAGGCGCAGGCCGAGGCGGAAGATCCAGCGGATGAGCGCAAGCGGCCAAGCGAGGAAGAACGGCAGGTTCCGCTTCGGCCCACGGGGCGCGGGTTTTCTTTTCCGCGGAGTCCCGCGCGGCGGTTTCTTGCCCCGTGAGCCGCCCGAATACCGCTTGTCCGCCACCAACGGTGGGCGCCGGGAACCTTTCTGTGCCATCTTGCTGGTCCGACCTGCTCTGTTTTCCGCGCAGCATAGCGACTCGGCCGAATGAAGACGAGAGCGAAGACACGGCTGCGGTGACCTGCTCATTTTTTCGGCGCACAAATTTTGTGCATTGCCTGCTGCAAGTGCAGAAAATGTGGCACGCCGCCTGTTTTCACCCCCCCGACGCCCGCTCGTTTGCTTGTCGCTCACCACCTGGGCGCGCTTGGCTCTCACCGTGACTTCGCGCGGGGGCACCTCGCATCTGGCAAAAGGGGAAAAACGTGAAACTGATCATTGCAGCGATCAAGCCGTTCAAGCTGGAGGAGGTGCGCGAGGCGCTCACCACCATCGGCGTGCGCGGCATGATGGTGACGGAAATCAAGGGCTTCGGCACTCAGTCGGGCCACACCGAAATCTACCGCGGGGCGGAATACGCCGTGAACTTCGTGCCCAAGGTCAAGCTCGAGATCGTCGTGGCCGACACCCTGGCCGAACAGGTCGTCGAGACCATCGCCAAGACCGCCCAGACCGGCAAGATCGGCGACGGCAAGATCTTCACCCTGGATGTCGACAGCGCGCTTCGCGTGCGGACTGGCGAAACCGACGGCGACGCGCTCTGAGACGGGCCGGACCGAGACAAAGAGGACAACTCCAATGAATATCAAGACATTCCTTCCCTTCGCGGCCGCCGCGGCACTTGTGCCCGCGCTCGGCCTTGCGCAGGAAGCCGAGGAAGCGGCGATGGCCACGGGCGAGGCCGCGGCGCACACCCAGTTCATTCTCAACACGCTGCTGTTCCTTGTCGGCGGCTTCCTCGTGTTCTGGATGGCCGCGGGCTTCTCGATGCTCGAAGCGGGCCTCGTGCGGTCCAAGAACGTCACGATGCAGCTCACCAAGAACGTCGGCCTCTTCTCCATTGCCGCGATCATGTACTGGCTGATCGGCTTCAACCTGATGTATCCCGGCGAGTGGCTGATCGAAGGCTGGCTCGGGCCGTTCTTCTCGCCGACCGTGCTCGAGGCCGTGGGTGTTGGCGCCGATGGCGTCGATGTGACCTATGCCTCGGCCGGGTCGGACTTCTTCTTCCAGCTGATGTTCGCGGCCACCACCGCCTCGATCGTCTCGGGCACGCTCGCCGAGCGCGTCAAGCTGTGGCCCTTCCTGTTCTTCGTGGTCGTGCTGACCGGCTTGATCTACCCGATCGAAGCCTCCTGGCAGTGGGGTGGCGGCTGGCTGTCTGAAGCCGGGTTCTCCGACTTCGCCGGTTCCACGCTGGTGCACGCCGCGGGTGGTTTCGCCGCCCTGGCCGGTGCCATCGTGCTCGGCGCGCGGAAAGGCAAGTATGGCAAGGACGGCAAGGTCAACGCCATGCCCGGTTCGAACCTGGCCCTCGCCACGCTCGGCACCTTCATCCTGTGGCTCGGCTGGTTCGGCTTCAACGGCGGCTCGCAGTTGGCCATGGGCACGATCGGTGATGTCGCCGACGTGAGCCGGATCTTCGCCAACACCAACATGGCCGCCGCTTCCGGTGCCGTTGCCGCGCTGATCCTGACCCAGGTGATCTACAAGAAGGTCGATCTCACGATGGTGCTCAACGGTGCGCTCGCCGGCCTGGTTTCGATCACCGCCGAACCGCTCGCACCTTCGCTGTTCGCGTCGCTCCTGACCGGTGCTGTCGGTGGCGTGATCGTGGTCTTCGCCGTGCCGCTGCTCGACAAGCTCAAGATCGACGATGTGGTCGGCGCCATCCCGGTGCACCTGGTCGCCGGTATCTGGGGCACCCTCGCCGTTGCTTTCTACACCGGCAACTGGGGTGCGCAGATCATGGGTATCGTGGCCATCGGCGCCTTCGTCTTCGTGGTCAGCCTGATCGTCTTCTACCTGATCAAGATGATCATGGGCCTGCGGGTGTCGGAGGAGGCCGAGGCGATGGGCCTCGACAAGGCCGAGCTCGGCATGGAGGCCTACCCCGAGTTTACCAACGGCTGAGTTTCCTTCCTGAGCCGTATCAACTGGCCCGGGCGTTCGCGCCCGGGTTTTTTTGTTGCCCAAAGGTGCGGCTGCGCCGCGCAGGTTTTTTCGGATGAGGGGCTCTGCCCCTCAAACGCCCCGAGGTATTTCGCGACCCAAGAAAAAAGGCGCCGGGTTTGGAAGCCCGGCGCCTTGGTGTCGTGTGGTTGTCCGCTGGCTCAGACGCCCGCGTCGACGATGGCGTCGGCGAGGAGGTCGATGGTGTTCTCGTTGAGCCCGGCGATATTCATCCGGCTGTCGCCGACCATGTAGATCGCGTGCTTGTCGCGCATGTAGGCCACCTGCTCGGGGGTGGCGCCGAGGCGCGAGAACATGCCACGGTGCTCGGCGATGAAGCCGAAACGATCCGAGCCGGTGCGCGCGCGCAGCGCGTCGGCGAGCCTGGTGCGCAGGCCGAGCATGCCGGTGCGCACCTCTTCAAGCTCCGCCGCCCAGTCGGCGCGCAGCTCGGGATCGTCGAGGATCATCTGCACCAGCCGTGCGCCGTGGTCGGGCGGGAAGGAGAAGTTCTGCCGGTTGAGGTGGGCGAGGGTCGCCTGGGTGAGGGCTTTCGATTTCGCGTTGGGCGCGACGGCCATCAACAGGCCGGTGCGCTCGCGGTAGAGGCCGAAGTTCTTCGAGCAGCTCGCCGCGATGAGTGTTTCGGGCAGGCGCGCCGCGACCAGGCGGGTGCCGGCGGCATCCGCCTCCAGCCCGTCGCCGAAGCCCTGGTAGGCGATGTCGATCAGCGGCACCGCGGCCTTCGTCTCGAGCAGGGTGGCGACCTCGTCCCATTGCGGCAGGGTGAGGTTGGCGCCGGTGGGGTTGTGGCAGGCGCCGTGCAGCAAGACCACGTCGCCCGCCTTCACCTTCTGGAGATCTTCCATCATCCCGGCGAAATCCACCGCCCGCGTTTCGTTGTCGAAATAGCGATACTCGGTCATCTTCATGCCGAGATGCCTGATGATCGAGGGGTGGTTGGGCCAGGTCGGGGCCGAGAGCCAGACGGTGGCTTCGGGCGTGGCCATCTGGATCAGTTCCAGCGCCTGGTGGATCGCGCCGGTGCCGCCGGGTTGGGCGGCGAGGGCGAGCAGGTCTTCCTCGACCGCGTCGCCGAGCACGAGGCCGGACAGCGCGCGGCCGAAGGCCGGATCGCCCGCGAGCGCGGTGTAGGTCTTGGTGGTCTCCGCCTCCCAGAGCTGTTTCTCGGCCTTTTTCACTGCCCGCATCACGGGGGTGTTGCCGGAGGCGTCCTTGTAGACGCCCACGCCCAGATCGACCTTGTTATCGCGCGGATCGGCACGATACTCCGCCATGAGCGCGATGATCTTGTCGGCGGGCAGGTCCTTGAGGTGTTCGAACATCGGTAGTCTCCGGTTGAGGGGATCAGGCCCCGGTGGCGATCTTGAGATCGTTATACATGCCCCATTCGGCCCATGCGCCATCGTAGACGGCGTGACGCGCGTGGCCGATGCGGGTGAGCGCGAGGTCGAGGATGCAGGCGTTGACCCCGGAGCCGCAGCTCGAGATCACCGGCTTGTCGAGGTCGACGCCGGCCGCCTCGAAGACCGCCTTGAGTTCGGCGGGGGATTTCATCGTCTGATCGTCGTTCAGCAGGCTGTTCCACGGCACGTTCTTCGAGCCGGGGATATGGCCCATGCGCAGGCCCGGCCGCGGCTCGGGGGCTTCGCCGCGAAAGCGGTCGGCGGCGCGGGCGTCGACGATCTGCCAATCTCCGAGCTTCGAGGCGGCGGCGACCTGCGTGACGTCCTTCACCATGTCGTTCTGGCGGGTTACCGTCATGTGACGGTCGCGGATCTGGGGGCGGGCGTCGGTCACCGGGTGGCCCTCGGCGCGCCACTTCGGCAGGCCGCCATCGAGCACGGCGACATCGGTTTTTCCCATCAGGTGGAACAGCCACCAGACGCGCGGCGCCGAGAAGATGCCGGCGCTGTCATAGACCACCACCTGGTGGCCATCGCCCACGCCTATCGCGCGCATCCGGCTCATGAATTTTTCCACCGGCGGCACCATGTGCGGCAGCGTCGAGCGCAGATCGGCGATCTCGTCGATGTCGAAGAACCGCGCGCCGGGGATGTGTGCGCCGGCGTATTCCGCCTTCGGATCCCGGTCGGCGTTGGGCAGATACCAGGAGGCGTCGAGCAGGCGCAGGTCGGGGTCTTCGAGATGTTGGGCGAGCCAATCGGTCGAGACCAGTGATTTCGGGTCGCTCTCAGGCATGATGGTTCCCCCTCGCGTTTCCAACGCCTTGCCTACAAAGGGTAACGGAGCGAGGCAAGGGAATTAGGCGCGGTCGGCGCATGCGGCGAGGGCGGCCCCGGCGAGCGCCACGGTGCCTCCGGCGACGAAAGCATAGCCCAGGGTGGTCGCTTCGGCGATGGCGGCGCCGATGAAGGGGGCGCTGAGAATGGCGAGGGTGTTCACCGCTTCGCTGAGAGCCGCCATGCGGGCCATGTGGCTCGGTGGCGTTTCGTTCTGGATCACGGTTCGGATCGGCACCAGCGTGGCGGCGGAGGTGAAGCCGACCAGCGTGGAGCCGGTGAGGAACAGCGCGAAGGAAAGCCCGAGTCCGAGCGCGGCGGTGAGGCCCACGGCGATGACCAACAGCCCGGCCGCGGCCATGGCGAGGGCGACCTGCCGGAACGGCCGGGTGCCGCCGGCGCGCCCCGAGAACAGCGCGCCGATCACGCCGCCGGCCCCGACGGCGGAAAGGATGAGGCCAAGCTGCACCTCGCTGAAGCCGAAATCGCGGGTGAGCGGGGCGAAGAAACTGTCGTAGAGGAACACGGCGAAGAAGCCGATCGCCATCAATCCGAGGGCGTTGACCAGCCGGGGGCGGCCGATGGCCATGCGCCAGCCCTCCACCAGCTGGGCGACCATCCCGCCCGTCGTAGCTTCGGTATCGTCCCGCGGGATCGGGGCGAGCCGCAGCAGGAGCAGCGCCGCCAGCAGCGAAACCCCGGCGTTGAGCAGGAACACCTCGCCCGGGGCAAGCACGACCAGCAGCACGCCCCCGAGCGCCGGGGCGACGATCTTCGTCGCCTGGTTCAGCCCGAGGCTGAGCCCGTTCATCGCGGCGCGGTCGCGGGGGGTGGTGAGGGCCTGGATCGCCGCCTGCCGGGCCGGGGTGAAGAAGGAATCGAATGCGCCGCGCAGGAAGACGAGCGCGAGCAGGAGCGGCCAATCCTGCGCCAGTGCGAACATCGCGGTGGCCCCGGCCTTGGCGAGATTTGCGCCAACCATCACGCCGCGCAGCGGGAGGCGGTCGGCGATCACGCCTGCGAGCGGGCCGACGAGCATGTAGGGCAGGCCCATGGCCACTGCGAGCAGGGCGAAGACGAAGGGCTCGACCTCCCAGGCATAGGCAAGCAGCGCGGCAAGGGCGGTGAAATCCAGCCAATCGGCAAGGTCGGCCGGCGTCTGCGCAATGAGCAGGCGCCGGAGTGGGGCGTTGTTGCGGATCGCGGCGAAGCCCTGGGGCGTATCTTGCTCGGCGGCGGACATTCGCCGAAGGTAGCCAGTGGGGGCGGGGCGAGCAAGGCGCGGCGGCCCGGGCTTTCACATCGCGGCGGTGCCGGTCTGCCGAAAGGAGTTTCAGTCCTTGCTGCCCGCGGCCGCCGCCCGCAGCAGCCGTTCGAGCGTGTCGCGAAAACGGGCGCGGTCGGTGCGCGAGAAGGCGCGGCCGCCGCCTTGGCGAAACGGATCGGCGGCGCGCAGGTCGGTCATCAGGTCGCGGGTGGCGAGCACCGAGCCGATATTTGCGGCGGTGAAGGCCTCGCCGTTGGGCTTGAGCGCCCGCGCCCCGACTTCGATGGCGCGGGCGGCAAGCGGGATGTCGGCGGTCACCACCACGTCGCCTGGCCCGGCCCGCTCGGCGATCCAGATATCGGCGGCGTCGGGGTCGGCGGGCACGTAGACCATCTCGACAAAAGGGTTGGGCGAGGGGCGCAAGCCCCCGTTCGAGACAAACAGCGCGCGCACCCGGTGCCGGGTGGCGATCTCTTCCACCTCGCTCTTGACCGGGCAGGCATCGGCGTCGACGTAGATCATGCCGTCACCCAGGCGATCACCATCGACACCGTCAGCACCGAAATGGCGGTCGAGATCAGGATCGAGGCCGAAACCCGGTGCGGCGCAACGCCGTAGTGCTGGGCGAGGATGTAGACGTTGCCCGCCACCGGGAGCGCGGCGGTGGCGATCATCACCCCGGCGGCGAAGCGATCCACCGGCAGCACGAACAGCGCCATCACCGCCACGGCGGCCGGGTGCAGCACCAGCTTGGCGAAGGAAAGCCAGGCCGCGACGCGGACGCGTTCGGCCGACTTTGTGGCGAGCGAGGCGCCGATGGCGAACAGCGCTCCCGGGGTGGCGGCGGCTCCGAGAATGTCGAGCGTGGCCGACACCGGGCCGGGCAGCGGCCAGCCGGTGGCCGACCATGCAAGGCCCACCACGATCGAAACGATCATCGGGTTGCGCAGGAGGCCGAGGCCGACCGATCCCAGCACCGCCGGGCTCACCCGGCCGTCACGCCGCGCGGTGATCAGGATCACGATCAGGCTGCCGAACACGATCAGGTCGACGATCAGCACCATCATCACCGGCCCGATCGCCGCTTCGCCGAGCAGCATCACCAGCATCGGGATGCCGAGGAAGCCGACATTGCCGATCACCGCGCATTGCGCCTCCACGGCGGCCTCCTCCAACCCGCGCGCGCGCATCAACGCGACGGCGGTGGCCAGCAGGTAGACGGCCAGCGAACCGACGAGGTAGGCGAGAAGAAAATCGCGGTCGATCAAGGCCGCGAGGTCGAGACTGGACGAGAACTTCAGCAGCATCGCCGAGAGCGCGAAGTAGAACACGAATTTCGTGAGGGCCGCCGTGGCCTCGGCGCTGAAAAAGCCGCGCCGCCCGGCGCCGTAACCGATGCCGATGAGGGCGAAGAAGGGAAGGGTCTGGATCAGGACGGCGAGCATGCGGAGCGACTAGCATGGCGCTGCGTCAAGCGCCATGCCGCACGCGCGTTTCGGGCGCGATCGAATGGCTCTAACCGGAGCCGATCAGAGCGCCCGCGGCAAACACCAGCGCGCCGCCGAGAACCACCTGGAACGTGGCGCGGCCAAAGGGTGTTTGCATGTAGCGGTTCTGGATCCAGACGATGGCCCAGAGCTCGACGAAAACGACGATGATCGCCAGCGTCGTGGCGGTCCAGAAATCGGTGATCAGGTAGGGCAGGGCGTGGCCGAGGCCGCCCAGCGTGGTCATCATACCGGACGCGAAGCCGCGCTTGACCGGGCTGCCACGCCCCGAAAGCTCGCCGTCGTCCGACGCGGCCTCGGTGAAGCCCATCGAGATCCCCGCGCCGATCGAGGCGGCGAGGCCCACCAGCAGGGTTGTGCGGGTATCCTGCGTGGCGAAGGCGGTGGCGAAGATCGGCGCAAGCGTCGAAACCGAGCCGTCCATCAGGCCCGCGAGGCCGGGCTGCACCCACGTCAGGATGAACTGGCGGTGCGCGCTGCGATCTTCCTCGCTGCGTTCGTCGCCGCCGAGGTACTCCGCCTCGAGATCGCCGGCGAGCACGTTGTGCCCGGCTTCGGCGGCGGCAAGGTCGCCAAGCAGCTTGCGGGTTTCGGCGTCCGACGAGCGGTCGGCCGCCTTGCGGTAGAATTGCTCGGCCTGGCGCTCCATTTCGCGCGCCTCGGCCCGCATCCGCTCAAGCCCGAGGTTCTCGATCAGCCAGACCGGGTTGCGGGCATAGAAGCCCGAAACGTGCTCGCGCCGAATGAGCGGGATCACGTCCCCGAAGCGGTGCTTGTGGGCCTCGATCAGGCGGCGGCGGTGCTCGTCTTCTTCCACCGCCATTTCCTCGAATACCTTGGCCGAGGCCGGGTATTCCTCGCGCAGGCGCTCGGCGTATTGCCGGTAGATGCGCGCATCGTCTTCCTCGTTGGATATCGCGAGCGCGAGAACTTCCTGTTCGGACAGGTCGGAAAAACGGCGCCGACCACTGGTGATTCCGGGGATCATCCGGGGCCTCCTTTTAGAATGGTTCTAAATTAGACATTTCCCGGCGCCATGCAAGGCCTCAGTCAAGCCGCCTGATATAGACGTGGTTCCCCTCGCGCTTGGTCTCGAAGCGCTTGAATTCGCCGATCAGGTCAGACAGCTTCGCCTTGCCGTAACTGCGGGTGTCGAAGTCGCGCACATCGGCCTGTATCGCCTGGCCGATCTGCCCGAGCTGATACCATTCGCCGTCCTGGTCTATCTTCTCCATCGCCCGCAGGATCAGCGGCAAGGCCTCGGCGGGCGGGCGCTTGGCATTGTCCTGCACCCCGGTTGTCGCCGGTGTCTCGGCCGGTTGTTCGGTGATGTTTTCGATCATCACGAAGCGGGTGCAGACGTTGCGCAGGGATTCAGGCGTCTTGCCCTCGCCGATGCCGATCACATCGAGTCCCTGTTCGCGGATGCGGTTGGCGAGCGAGGTGAAATCGCTGTCGGACGAGACCAGCACGAAACCGTCGAAGCGCCCGGTGTGCAAGAGATCCATGGCGTCGATCACGAGGCCGATATCGGAGGCGTTCTTGCCCTTCGTATTGGCGGTTTCCTGGTGCGCGACAAGGCCGAGCGCATGCACCTTGCGGGCCCAGGTCTGCAGCCGGGGCGCCGCCCAGTCGCCGTAGACACGCCTCAGCGCCGGCTCTCCATAGGCGGTCACTTCCTTCAGGATAGCTTCGGCGTGGCGCGCCGGGATGTTGTCGGCGTCGATCAGGACGGCGAGCAGAGGGGTATTCGAGGTGTTTTTCATGTCTTCGGATCCGGCGATGCGCGTGGCGGAGAATGCTCGGCGTTTGACGCGCATCAAGGCAGGGAAACGCCCGGGCTGCAACCCTTGACTGTGAAACACCTGGCCGGGGAGGCATAGATGCGCGGTTCTGGATTGCTTGGAAAGTTGGCCCTGGCCCCGGTGCTGAGCCTTGGCCTCGCCCTGCCACTTCATGCCAACGGGGATGGTGACCTGAGCCTCAGTTTCCCCGCAAATCCGTCAACCGGCTATGCGTGGAAGCTCGATGCAGAGGCGTCAGACGGGGTCGACCGAGTGGCGCTCACCGATGAGGGCTTTGGCACGCCCGAATCGGATCTGATCGGTGCGCCCGCGCCGCAGTTGTTCTCGGTGCGATGCCTGGAGTCGGGGCCGGTGCGGCTGGTCTTCGATTACGTCTCGCCCGACGGGAGCACCGTGGGCGAGACGCGGGTCGTGGAACTGAGTTGCGACTAGTTCAGAGCTTGAATTGCGTGTGGCAGGCCTTGCAGGCGCCGTTCAGATCGCCGAAGGCGGCGCCGAGCGCCTCGGGGCTGTCGACGCCGGCACCGGCATCAGCCGCTGCCTTGAGGGCGCCCGCCTTGTCGATGAAATCATCCCACATCATCCAGATCTCGTCGGCGGCATCGCTCTCGGGATCGGTCACTTCAGCCTCGAAGAGCACGGGCACCTCGGCCGCTTTCGCCGAGATCGCGGCGAAGGCTTCCTGCGCGGCGGCGGCGTCGAAGCTGGTCTTGCCCTGCACCATCTCGCCCAACGCCTTCGTGTTGGCGCCGACGACCTTCATCGCGGCCTGACGGTTTTTGATGTTGGCATCCTGCGCTTGGGCGAAGGCGAAGGAGGCGGTGCCGAGCACGACGGCGGCGGCGAGGGCGGTATTCAGTTTCACCATTGGGGAATGATCCTTTTGCGGAGGTGTTTCGAGCAATCAGGCGCGAGCGTAACCGCGGAGGAAATCACGTCCAATCACAACCGCGCGAACCGGGTGCGCGGGCGCGATTTCAAAAAATCGCGATATGCGGCAACAGGGCGCTGGCGGCCGGGCGTGGAAAGATGCAAATCTCCCGCCATGACACTTTTCGCCCAGGAAACGATCACCGCGTCGGATTATGCGGGTCCCGCATGGCACCGCGACGTGGCCGAAGATCTCGCCGCCCGGCTCACGCCGCCGTCGGATTTCCCCTGCACCTTTTCGCAAAACGCCTTCCGGCGCGGGCTCGTCCGCTTCATTTTCGTCGAAACGCGTGATGCGGCGGGGCTCGCCCGGCTGCGCACCGATCTTGCCGATTACATCGCCGAGGCCCGCGCCTGGGACGGGCAGGTCAACACCGCGCATCCCCTCGTTGTCGCCTTTTCCGCCGAGGCGGCGCGCGCCGACAGCGTGGAGGGCTATCATGCGATCGGCTGGGAGGTGCTGCAGGACTGGCACGACCACGATCCCGAGCCGTGGCCCGAGGAAGTCGCCAAAGACCCGATGGCGGCCTATTGGTCGATGTGCTTTTCCGGCATGCAGCTTTTCATCAATTTCTCATCACCTGCCCACAAGCAGCGCAAGAGCCGCAATCTCGGGCGCCACTTCCTGTTCATCGTCAACCCGCGCGAACGCTTCGATATCGTCGCCGGCGACACCCCGGAGGGCAACCGCATCCGGCAGGTGATCCGCGACCGCGCCGAGGCATACGACGGCATCCCGCACGCGCCGGAACTGGGCAGTTTCCAGAAAGGTGAAATCGAGTGGTGGCAATACGGCATCACCGATGACAACCGCGAACGCTCGGATCGTTGCCCGCTGAAAATGCGCGGCTGAAATCGCGTCAGTCGTCTTCGTTGTCGATGTTGAGATCGGCGGCGAGGCGGAAGCCGATCCGCTTGGGCGGTTCGTCGGTTTCGTCTTCACGCGGCAGCGCGCGCAGCATCACGTTCAACTGGCTCACGTGCTGGATAAGCTGGGTTTTCGCCCCCGTGGTATCGGTGCCATAGAACGTGACGATATCGGGCTCGAAATAACCGAGCCCCTCGATCATCAGCACGCCCGCGTCGCCGCCGGTGAACCCCATGGCGACCTCGTGGGCGTTGTCGAGCTGTTCCTCGAAGTTCTGGATGTAGAGTATGAGCCGTTCATAGGCCCACTCGGCCGGGCTTTTTTCTTCGAGCGGCGTTTCCGCGATCGAGCGCGGCAGCGGCTTCTGCTCGGCGGTGGGCGGTGTATCGGCATTGCAATGGGCAACGCGGGCGGGCGGGCGCTTCGCTTTCTTGTCAGCCATCGGCGGTGTCCTTTCGTTGCCAGAGCCAGGCGCCATCTTCGCGCCGGGTGCGGGTGACCTCGCCGGTGTGCAGGAGGTGGTTGAGATGCCCCACCGCCTCGACAAGGGCGAGCCCGTATTCGCCTTCACCGATACGGCGGCGATAGAGCACCGGGAAGCACTCGACCGCCGTGCGCGGCTCGGCGAGGTGATCGAGAAGCCGGGCCAGCGCGGTATGATGGTTATCCACGAGCTGACGCATCCGGGTGGGCAAGCCGCGATAGGGCAGCTTGTGGCCGGGCAGCACGAGGTGGCTTGCACGTGCGAAGGGGGCGAGCCGCTCGCAGCTTTCGAGCCAGTCGCCCACCGGGTCGGCCTCCGGCTCGGTGGCGTAGACCCCGAGATTCGGGCTGATCGTGGCGAGCAACTGGTCGCCGCCGAGCACGAGATCGCAATCGCGGCTCCAGAAGGTGGCGTGTTCCGGTGCGTGGCCGTTGCCGATCCGCACGTCCCAGTCGCGCCCGCCGAAGTGGATCACGTCGCCCTCCTTCACCCGGGAAAACCCGAGCGGCATGTCGGCGACGATATCGACGTAGTTGAACGGGCGCTGCGCCCGGCGTTCCTCGAAAACCTCTTGCTCCATCCCCGCCGAACGCCAATAGGCCAGCGTTTCGTCCACCGGCACCATCTGCTCGTCGAGCAGCAGCATCCGGGCGAACAGCCACGAGGTGCGGGTGGTGATCAGCGTGGCGCCGTGGTCGCGCTGGAACCAGCCGGCAAGGCCGACGTGGTCGGGGTGGTGATGGGTGACGATGACGCGGGCAACGGGCTTTCCGCCGAGGGGGCCGGCAAGCAGCGTCTGCCAGATCTTGCGGGTGCGGCTGGTATCGAAGCCCGTGTCGACGATGGTCCAGCCGTCGTCGTCCTCGAAGGCATAGACGTTCACATGGTCGAGCTTCATCGGCAGGGGCAGGCGCATCCACAGCGCGCCTTCGCCCACCTCGATCGCCTCGCCCTCGGCGGGCGGCGTTTCCCAGGGGAAGTGGATCGAAGCGGTCACGACGCGAGATCCTCGGGGCTGAGGGCATAGAGCCCCGCAGCACCCGCCCGGGCCGCCGCGATCAGGGCGGCATGTTCGGGCAGCAGCCTTTCGATGTAGAACGCGGCGAGGGCTTGGCGCGGCCCGGTGCCGCCCGCCGCCCGCGCCGCGCGCAGGTGATAGAAGGCGCCCAGCACCCGGGCGAAGGCGGCCTGGAAGGGCACCGCACCGGCGAAGCGCTCCTGCATCTCCTGCCCGACGAGCCATTCGACGGTTTCGCGCAGCGTCTCGGCAGCACCCCAGACCGGTTCCGCCAATTCCGGCATGGTGGCACGGGCGGCTTCGGCCTCGGCCTCGATCTCTTCGCAGAGCCGGAAGGCGGCCTCGCCGCCGTCCATCATCTTGCGGCCCACGAGGTCCATCGCCTGGATGCCGTTGGTGCCCTCGTAGATTGTCAGCACGCGGGCGTCGCGGGCGTATTGCGCGGCGCCGGTCTCCTCGATGTAGCCCATGCCGCCGTGGATCTGGACGCCCAGCCCGGTCACCTTCTGCGCCATGTCGGTGCCGTAGCTCTTGGCGATGGGGGTGAGCAATGCCGCGCGGGCCGACCATTCCGGCGCGCCGGTGGCCTTCTCCATGTCGAGCGCCATGGCGCAGGCCAGCGCGATGGCGCGGGCGGCGAAGATCTCGGCCTTGGCCTCGGTGAGCATCCGGCGAACGTCGGCGAAATCGACGATCGCGCCGGTGCCGTCCGGCAAGGGCGAGCGGCCCTGCTTTCGCTCCAGCGCATAGGCCAGCGCGTGCTGGTAGGCGCCCTCGGCCACGCCGATCCCCTGCACGCCCACTTGCAGCCGGGCGTTGTTCATCATCGTGAACATCGCCGCCATGCCGCCGTGTTCCTTGCCGACGAGCCAGCCCGTCGCGCCCTCGTAGGACATCACGCAAGTGGGCGAGCCGTGCAGGCCCGTCTTGTGTTCGAGGCTGACCACCCGCAGCGCGTTGCGCGCGCCCGGCTCGCCGGCTTCATCCGGGATGAACTTCGGCACCATGAACAGGCTGATCCCCCGGGTGCCCGGCGCGGCGTCGGGCAGGCGCGCGAGCACGAGGTGGCAGACGTTGCCGCCGAAATCGTGGTCACCCCAGGAGATGTAGATCTTCTGTCCGGTGATCGCGAAGGTGCCGTCGCCGTTCGGCACCGCCTTCGTTGTGAGCGCGCCCACGTCCGAACCCGCCTGCGGTTCGGTCAGGTTCATCGTGCCGGTCCACGCGCCGGAATTGAGCTTGGGCAGGTAGAGCGCCTTCATCTCCGGCGAGGCGTGGGTTTCCAGCGCCTCGATCTGGCCTTGCGTGAGCAGCGGGTTGAGCCCCAGCGACAGCGCCGCGCCCGAGATCATGTCGTTGAACACGGCGTTGAGGGTGAAGGGCAGCCCCATGCCGCCATGCGCCGGGTCACCCGCCATGCCGATCCAGCCGCCCTCGGCGATCGCGCGGTAACCATCGGCGAAGCCCGGGCTGGTACGCACCATGCCGTTCTCCAGCCGCGCGCCTTCGGTGTCGCCGGCTCGCTGCAGCGGCGCGATGACCTCGTCGTTGAGCCTGGCCGCTTCCGCGATGATCGCATTCACCGTCTCCGGCGTGGCCTCGGCGAACCGGTCGGTCGCGGTGACGGCGTCGAAGCCGAGAACGTCGTCGAGCAGGAAACGAAACTCGCTGGCGGGTGCGGCGTAGGGCATCGGGCCTTCTCCTTCTCACGGCTTGGCAAGTTCTCATGCGACTTGTAGGCAGACGGGAGCGGAGGGTAAACCGCCGCGATACCGAGGCAAGGGAAACGCCGCGTCATGGTCGAAACCGAAGTTCTGCAGCCAGACGCGGCCGGGATCGCCCGGGCCGGGCAGATCCTGCGCGCGGGCGGGCTGGTGAGCTTTCCGACCGAGACGGTCTATGGCCTCGGCGCCGACGCCAGCAATGATCACGCCGTGGCGCGGATTTTCGAGGCCAAGGGGCGGCCAAGGTTCAACCCGCTGATCGTGCACCTGCCCGACGTGGCGGCGGTGGCGCGATACGCGCGGCTCGAGGGCGCGGCGGAACGGCTGGCCGATGCCTTCTGGCCCGGTCCGCTCACGCTGGTTCTGCCGCTGCGCGAGGGCGGCGGGCTGTCGCCGCTGGTGTCGGCGGGCCTGCCCACGGTCGCTGTGCGGGTGCCCGACCATGCGCTGGCACGCGCGCTTCTGGCGGCGGCCGACCGGCCGGTGGCCGCCCCATCGGCCAACCCCTCGGGGCGGATCAGCCCGACAGAGGCGGGGCACGTTATCTCCGGGCTTGGCGGGCGAATCGAAGCGGTGCTCGATGGTGGGCCCTGTGCGGTGGGCGTGGAATCCACCATCGTCGGTTTCGATCCGGTGCCGGTGCTGCTACGCCCCGGCGGCCTGCCGGTGGAGGCGATCGAGTCCTGCCTCGGCGCGGCGCTGGTGCACCACGCCCCCGATGCCGCGATCAACGCGCCGGGCCAGCTCGCCTCGCACTATGCCCCCGAGGCCCCGCTGCGGCTGAACGCGGCCACCGCCAACCCCGGCGAACGCCTTCTGGGCTTTGGCCCGGTCGATGGGGCGGTGCTCAACCTTTCGCCGTCGGGTGACATGGTCGAGGCGGCGGCGAACCTGTTTCACCACCTCCACGCGCTCGACGCCGGCGGCGCCGCGCCGATCGCCGTCTCGCCGATCCCCGACACCGGCCTCGGCCGCGCGATCAATGACAGGCTGCGCCGCGCCGCGGCCCCGCGCGGCTGAGACCCACCGGCGGAATTCGCGGATAGGCGGTTTCCCCAAGGGAATCCTGCGCCTATAGTTTTCGAGAGCCGGGGAGAGGACATTCATGTTCAGAAAGGCGATTGCCCAGATCGCGGGCCACGGGCTGGTGCTGTTCGTCCGCATGGTGACCGCGCCCCGGGCGATCTGGGCCGGGATCGAGCCGATCCCGCGGCAGCGGGTTTATTTCGCCAATCACACCTCCAACGCCGATTTTCCGCTGATCTGGTCTGTCCTGCCCACCTTCCTGCGCAGCAAGACCCGGCCCGTTGCGGCCTCGGACTACTGGCTCAAGAACCGCCTGCGCGCCTTCTTCGGGCGGGATGTGCTGAACGCCGTGCTGATCAACCGCGACAGCGAGAACCGCGATCCGGAGGAAGACCCGGTGGCGCGGATGATCGCGGCGATCGACGGGGGGGCGAGCCTCATCATCTTCCCGGAGGGCAAGCGCAACCTCACCGAAGACCCGCTTCTGCCATTCAAGACCGGGCTCTACCACCTCGCCCGCGCCCGGCCCGGGGTCGATCTCGTGCCGACCTGGATCGACAACCTGAACTCGGTGCTGCCGAAAGGCGAGGTCGTGCCGGTGCCACTGATCTGCACGGTGACCTTCGGCCCCCCGATCCACATCGCGCCCGGCGAAGACCGCGAGATCTTCCTCGATCGCGCGCACCGGGCCCTCGTGGCGCTGCACAAGGCGGGCGAGGCATGAGTGCGCCCGCGGAGTTCGCCCAGCTCTTCACCGGTCTCGTGCTCGCGCTTCTTGGCGCCACGCTGGTGGCGGCGGCGCTCAGGCGCTGGTGGCGGACGGCGGGGCCGGAAAACATCATCATCGAGACGGTGTTCGCCCGGATCAACGCCTGGTGGGCGATGGTGGTTCTGCTCTCGCTCGCGGCGCTGTTCGGGCGGATCGGCGTTGTGGTCCTGTTTGCCTTCATTTCCTTCGCCGCGCTGCGCGAATTTCTCACCCTCACCGCGAAACGCCGGGCCGATCACTGGGTGCTGATGTTCTCCTTCTTCCTGGCCCTGCCGCTGCAATACCTTCTGGTCGCCACCGGTGGTATCGGGCTGATGACGATCTTCATCCCGGTTTATGCCTTCCTGTTCCTGCCTGTGCTCGCCGCTGTGCGGGGCGATACCGCGGGCTTCCTCACCCGCATCGCCGAAACGCAGTGGGGGCTGATGCTGTGCATCTTCGCCGCGTCGCACGCGCCGGCTCTGCTCTGGCTCGATATTCCCGGCTATGACGGCAAGGAGATCCTTCTCATCGCCTGGCTGGTGATCGTGGTGCAGGGCGCCGACATGGCCCATTTCATCACCCCCCGGCTGATGGGCCGCACCCGGATCGCGCCCGGGGTGCCGCATTCGCGCACCTGGGAGGGCTTTATCGGCGCGCTGGGCTCGGGCGCAGTGCTCGGCACCGTGCTGGCCTGGATCACGCCCTTCGCGCCCTGGCAGGCGGCGATCATGGCGCTGGTGGTGG
Organism: Sinisalibacter lacisalsi; assembly: GCF_014640115.1. Taxonomy (GTDB): domain Bacteria; phylum Pseudomonadota; class Alphaproteobacteria; order Rhodobacterales; family Rhodobacteraceae; genus Sinisalibacter; species Sinisalibacter lacisalsi. The sequence continues at coordinate 304,503 of NZ_BMGI01000003.1, forward strand.
CGCTGCTGGGCTATGGCGGGGGGATGGTGATGGCCGCGATCAAGCGCGACAAGGGCGTGGTGGACTGGGGGCACCTGATCCCCGGCCAGGGAGGCTTCATCGACCGGCTGGACTCGGTTGTGTTCTCGGCGCCGCTGTTCTTCCACCTCGTGCGCTATTTCTGGGCGGCCGGCTGATGGCCCGAGGGACGCCGGCGGCGAGGCGCGTGCTGCGCGCCTCGCCCGCCTTGAGGGATCAAGCCGCGCGGCGCGGCGTGATGTGGCGCGGCGCGGGCGCGGCGGCGCGGCGGGCCGAGCGGAAGGCGATCACGTTCGAGCCCTGGGCCGGGCCCGTCGGCTGAGCCGGGGCTTCGTCGAAGACGAAGTCGAAGATCGACGTCATCGTGTCGTTGCGTTGCTGGCGGGTTGCGAGCGAAGCGATTGCATTGCGGCGACCCTGGCGGGCTTTCTCGAGAAGGGTGATGGTGGCCATTTTGGGTTCTCCTTGTCTTGCATTCTGTCTTGCATGCCGCGCTTCGGCGGCGGGTTGACCGGGCTCAGGCGACGTTGCCGCAGGTGACCAGCACGCCGGTGGTGAAGAACACGCCGGAAGCCGTGCGGCGGGCGCGGGCGCGGGTTTTCCACTCTGCCAGCGAGACGACATTGTTGCGGACGCTCTTGATGGCGGCGGTGGTGCGGTCAGCGGATTTGCGGGCGCGGTCGAAGGCGATGACGTTGGTGTGCATGGCGTTTTTTCCCAGGATCGTTTCGGCATTGTGCCGAGATTGTTTCTATAACTTGTGTTGACGTATCGCCCGTCAGTCTGGCATCAGGCCGCCTGACGGGTTGGCTTGGCAGAGTTCGCCTGGTCGAAGAAGATTTCGATCTCGGCGCTCGTGATCCTGGGCAGGCGCTGATTGCGGTCTGTCCGGTTCACGCTTTGGCAAGGCTTGCTGAAGGGCAGAACCTTTGCCGTTTTCTGGAGTGTCATGGTGGCAGCCATGGTGTGTCTCCCGTTGGTCAGATTTCCGTTCCGATGTGGTCAAAGATGCGTCTCGATTCGGGCGGTATTTGTGCCGAATTGGGGCAGAAAAGTGGAATTCCACTCTTTCGACACCGGAACGCCTCAGGATGCCCTCCAAACCTTCTCACATGCGGCGCTGGTGAGGCCGGAGCGCGGCGCAAACGGGCCCGCCGTCGGCGCCCCCGAGACCTCAGGCCGCGACCCTGTTGCGCAAGACAAGCACCGGCAGCGGGCGCGTCTCGCGCGGGTCGGGATGGCCGCGGACGGAGCGGAATTCGGGCACGGCCTGGCGCTTCGGAAAGCTGCCCTCGAAGATCGAGACGACGCCCTCGTCGGTGGCAAAGCGGGCGTTGAGGGCAGCGAGCGCGCCGCGGCGGCGGGCGCGGGCCTTTTCGGCGAGCGAAGTGGGCATGGCGTTGTCTTTCTGTCTTGGTTACGGAAACGGCCGAAAAATCAGGCGATTTCACCCGGCGTGACGACCGCATGGGTTGCAAAGAACACGCCGTGCGGCGTGCGCCGAGGCATCGCCTTTCCGATCCATGCGGCAAGCTCGATGACGTTGTTGCGCGCGGCGGCTTGCCGGCGCGCGGCGTGGCGCTTGCGGTTCTCGCGGCGGCTGGTGAAGGCGACGACGTTGGTAGGCATGGCGGACTCCCTTGATGCAGGACGCAGGTTTCGGCCACTGGTGCCGATCACGTTGCGGGCGAACAGGATGCCGGTTCTCGGCGGGGGCCTATCGGGCCACTCGGCCTGGCCGTGGCGGCAATCTTTGTTGCCGACCGGTTCAGACTTGCGTCCGAATCCGGCGCCAAATGCGCTGAATTGCGGCGAAACCATGTCATAATCGAAGAAATTTAACCTGAATTTCGTGACGGTCCCTAAAAAAAGGCCCGCGCCAATGGGCGCGGGCCGGGTGAGAATCGCCACCGAGTCGGGGCACTACGGGTTCCAGATCAGCTCCATCCCCTCCGGCCAGTCGAGCGCGATGGAAATCTCGACCTCCGCCGTTTCGCCCGGCGCAATCGCGAGATCCCAGGCCGAAACGCCGCGTTTGCGGTTGATATCGGTTTCATCCGGCGCAGGATCGGCCACGATCCGCACCCGCAGCCCTTCCTGCTCGGAGAAGGTGAGCGGGAACAGGGCGCGCACGTCCTGCGCCTCGTCGGTGAGGTTTTCCACCGTGAAGGTCACCAGTTGGGTGCGCGTGTTGGATTTCGAGATGAAGCCGGTGTCGCCTTCCTCGTTGCGCGCGAAGATCGTCTCGAGCCGGATGCCCTCGATCGGGCCGAACCCCAGCTCCGCCTCCGCGCCGGCGGGAATCATGTCGAGCCGTTCGCGGCCGACGAGATGGCCGTCGCGCATGATATTGGCCCAGCCGGGCAACATCGGCTCGCCGGTGCTGTTGGTGAAGCGGGCCACGGTGAAGGCGGTTTCGTCCCACCGCGGCGAGGCGTGCACGGCGGACTCCGCCTCGAGCGTGAGTTGGTCGAGCGCAAGCTCCGCGGCCTCGTCGGACGCGATGGTCACCGCTTCGGGATAGACATAGGACAGCGCGAGCCCGTCGATTTCCAGCGCGGCGGTTTTCATCTCGGCATCCGCGAGCATCATCGGTTCCGGCATGATCCCGGCGGATTCCATCCTCGGGGCGGAGGCACGGTCCGAGAAACGCTCTGCCTCCATCGGTTCGACGATGCGCGCGCGGTCGGGCTCCACCGGCGCGGGCGACACGTCTTCGCCCGGCCGCGCGGTGGAGAGCGTGAGCGCCACGTCATCCCAGATGCGCCCGGTTTCCTGCGTCACGATCACCTTGCGCGCCACCGCCACCTCGCCCGCCGCGCGGTCGAGATCGAGGTCGTAATCCATTTCCCAATAGGCGCGCGAGGTGAGTTCGGTGAGTTCCAGCGTCACCGGCCCGGCCTCGGCCAGCGTGACCTCGACCGAAAGCATGTCGGCCACCGCATCCGGCGGCGAGAGCCGTTCGAACGCGGCTTGCGCCGCGGCGAGATCGGCGCGCAGATCTTCCAGCGCGTCTTCCAGCGGCCTGAGCTTCGCCTTGGCGTCGACAAGGGCGGCCTCGCTCAACCCGGTCTCGTCGCGCAACCGGTCGGCAAGGGCGAAGAGCGTCTCGGCTTCCATTTCTTCGCCGGGGTCGATCCGCGAAAGAAAGTCGAGCCGGGCCTCGAGGCCACGCAGTTCCGCGCGCGCGGTCTCTATCTCGTCCTGCTTCATCGCGACGTTTTCGCGCGCGGTCTCCAAGCCGGCCCAGGCTTCGGCCTGCGCCGGGGTGAACAGCGCCTCCCGGTCGAGGCTGACCTCGCGGCGAAATCCGAGCGTGCCGATCACCACGCCTTCGGAGGTGCGGATGCGGGGCAGGGCGGCGAGGCTGTCGAGCCCGGAATAGGGCAGGAACACCCGGTGCGTTCCGGCAGGCAGCTCGACCGTGGCGCGCAGGGTGAGTTCGGCCCCGGCCGGATAAACGGTGGCGGCCGCGACCGGCGCCTGGGTGTAGACATCTTCGGCCAGCGCCGGCACCGCAGCGGCGAGGGCGATCAGCGAGGTGGCGAACATACGCATGGCGCAATCCTTTCTGCCTGGTTTGCACTACAAGGCTAAACCGCGATCCCGGTGGAGCAAAGCGCAGAGTCGTCGCACCGGCGGAACCCGGCCCGCAGCGCTTAACGCTTTCTCAAGGTTAACCCGGCAGGATCCGGGCATGAGCCAGAGACCTGTCACCATCAACCTGCCGTCCGCCCTGATCCACGATCTGCGCCGCATCGCGGCCGAACGCGACGAGGCCCCCGGCGACATGATCCGCGCCATGCTTCTGCGCGAGGTGGCCCGCCATGGGCGGACCGGGGTCCGTGATCCCGTCGATGACCCGATCATCGCGCCCTTGTACCGGCGCCTCGCGGCCGAAGTGGCGGCGGCGACCTCCTGGGCAGACCTGGCGCTGCGCCTTGGCCGACATGGCTACACGCTTGGCCGGTCGGCTGCCGGCCTCGGGGTGTGCGGGGCGGACGGCGTCCTTTCGTGCGGGATGTCTGAGCTGGGGTTTACCCAGGCCGAGCTCGCGCGCAGGTTCGCCGCGCCGATGCCGGGGCGGTTCGGGCGCATGACCCGCCTTCGGGTGGGGCCTCCAGCGGGCCAACACGCACCGCCACTGCGGGAGATCGCGCCTGAGCCCTGAAGCCTTTCGACGGTGCCGCAAGCCTCGACGAGGCCCGTGAAAAAGCAGACGGCCGCCGGGTGGGCGCCCGACGGCCGTGCAGCGTCGTTCGGGGAAGGGTCAGCCCTTTTTCAGAACCTCACGGCCGAGAAGCTCGGCGATCTGAACGGCGTTCAGCGCCGCGCCCTTGCGCAGGTTGTCAGAGACGCACCAGAGGTTCAGCCCGTTGTCGATGGTCGAGTCCTGCCGGATCCGGCTGATGAAGGTGGCGTAGTCGCCGACGCAATCCACCGGGGTGATGTAGCCACCGGGCTCGCGCTTGTCGACGACGAGAATGCCCGGCGCCTCGCGCAGGATATCGCGCGCCTCGTCCTCGTCGAGGAAGTCTTCGAACTCGATGTTGATCGCCTCGGCATGGCCGACGAAAACCGGCACCCGCACACAGGTGGCGGTGAGCTTGATCGCGGGATCGACGATCTTTTTCGTCTCCGCCACCATCTTCCACTCTTCCTTGGTCTGGCCGTCGTCGAGGAAAACGTCGATATGCGGGATCACGTTGAAGGCGATCTGCTTGGGGTAGACGGTGGGCTCCACTTCCTGGCCGGGCACATACATGCCCTTGGTCTGGTTCCACAGCTCGTCCATCGCTTCCTTGCCGGAGCCGGACACCGACTGGTAGGTGCTCACCACCACGCGCTTGATCTTGGCGCGGTCGTGCAGCGGCTTGAGCGCCACCACCATCTGCGCCGTCGAGCAGTTCGGGTTGGCGATGATGTTTTTCTTGGAATAGCCGTGCACCGCCTGCGGGTTCACCTCGGGCACGATCAGGGGCACGTCGGCGTCGTAGCGGTAGAGCGACGAGTTGTCGATCACCACGCAGCCCGCCTTGGCGGCGATGGGCGCGTATTTCTTCGTGGCGTCCGAGCCGATGGCGAACAGCGCCATGTCCCAGCCGGTGAAGTCGAACTGGTCGAGATCCTGGGTGGTGAGCGTCTTGTCGCCGAAGCTGACTTCGGTGCCGAGCGAGCGGCGGCTGGCCAGCGCGGCGATCTCGTCAACGGGAAACTGGCGCTCGGCCAGAATGTTCAGCATTTCGCGGCCCACGTTGCCCGTGGCGCCCACGACGACGACCTTGTAGCCCATGAGGGTCTCCTTTGAATTTGCCTCCAAGCGAGGACGGGGGGTGAGATACCGCAATCCGGCGCGCAGCGAAAGGGGCGTTGATTTGCGTTGACTCGGCCCCCACATGCTGTGATGAGAGCGCATCGTCCCGGTGGCCGCGTGAGCCACCCGCCGCCAGTCTACCAATGAGCGGCAAGGCACGATGCAAGAGCGGCGCGGCTCCGAGGAGCGCGCCCAGACAGGTTCCCAATTCACGCGGGGGGTCAACGGGCCAAACGGCGGCGGGGCAGGGGTCCTTCCGCGAGGCTTGGTCCGCACCTTGAAGTCGCCCGGGCGCATCCTGTGCCCGAGGCCCCCACGTATGCGGCGCCTTCGCCGCCGAAAGAGAAACATGACCACATTCGAAAGCCTCGGGCTCGACCCGAAACTGCTCGCCGCCGTGAAGGCCGCAGGCTACACCGCCCCCACGCCGATCCAGATCAAGGCGATCCCGCCGGTTCTGGAAGGCCGTGACGTGATGGGCCTGGCCCAGACCGGCACCGGCAAAACCGCCGCCTTCGGCCTGCCGCTGATCCACCAGCTGATGGGCAACCACGACAAGCGGGCGCCGAAAACCGCGCGTGCGCTGATCCTCGCGCCCACCCGCGAACTCGTCGGCCAGATCGCCGAAAACCTCGTGCTCTACATCAAGGGCACGCACCTCAAGGTGACCACCGTGGTGGGCGGGGTATCCATCAACCGCCAGGTGAATGCGCTCGAGAAGGGCACCGACATTCTCGTCGCCACCCCGGGCCGCCTGATCGACCTGATGGACCGGGGCGCCGTGCGGCTCGATGCTGCCACCTTCCTCGTGCTCGACGAAGCCGACCACATGCTCGACATGGGTTTCATCCACGCGCTGCGCCGGATCGCGCCCAAGCTGGGCACCCCGCGCCAGACCATGCTGTTTTCCGCCACCATGCCGAAAGACATGGAGGAGATCGCCGCCACCTACCTGAACGACCCGATCCGGGTTCAGGCCGCGCCCCCGGGCAAGGCCGCCGACAAGATCACCCAGGGGGTGCACTGGGCCAAGGGCAAGGAACACAAGGTTTCGCTCCTCAAAGGCTACCTCGACGACGCGCCCGAAGGGCTCGCGCTGGTTTTCGCGCGCACCAAGCACGGCGCCGAGCGGCTGATGAAGCACCTCGTGGCCGAGGGCTACGGCGCGGTCTCGATTCACGGTAACAAGAGCCAGGGCCAGCGCGACCGCGCGCTCAAGGCGTTCCGTGAAGGCACCGCCCGCATCCTCGTGGCCACCGACGTGGCCGCGCGCGGGATCGACATTCCCGGCGTCAGCCATGTCTACAACTTCGACCTGCCGGAAGTGGCGGAGAACTACGTGCACCGGATCGGCCGCACCGCCCGTGCCGGGCTGGAAGGCGACGCCATCGCCTTCGTCAGCGGCGAAGAGATCGGGCTCCTGCGCCAGATCGAAAAGACCATGAAGATCGAGATCCCCGTGCTCGGCGGTGAACGCCCCGTCGAGGTCGACCCGCCGAAGAAGGGCGGGCGCGGCCGTCGTGGCGGGCCGCCGCAGGGTCAGGCCCGGCCGCAGGGGCAGAACGCGGGGCAGAAGCGCCGCCGCCCGCGCCGCAAGGCGGCCTGAGCCTCTTCATCCTGGCACAAATACCTCACGGGGGTCCGGGGGTGTGAAACCCCCGGTCCTGCCCTCAATCCAGCCGGTCGCGGCTGAACAGGTAGACGACCAGGCCCATCAGCACCGGCAGGCCGAAGAACAGGAACAGGGCGCGATACGCGGTCACCGGATCGCTGCCCGCTTCCTTCGCCGCCTCGAAAACCCAGCCCGACGAAAACTGGAACAATCCGACGCCGCCGATCCCGAACAGGTTCATCAGCGAGACGCCGCGTCCGGTGAGATGGGCCGGGAAGAAGGCCCGCGCATGTGCCATCATCAGCGGGAACGAGGCGCCGAACAGCCCGGCGCTGGCCAGGAGCATCGTGACGGCCCAGACCCCGCTTGAGGGGAAGGCCCAGAGCGCGAGCACGGAAAGGCCGGAGGCGAGGTTGCCGAAGAAGATCACCCATTTGCGGGTGCCGAAGACACGGTCGAGCGGGCCATAGGCGAAATTGCCGATGATCATCGCGATGCCCATGGCGAGGGTCACCAGCCCGATGCCGGATGTGTTCATGCCGAAGACGTCCGAAAGGTATGGCCCGGCCCAGAGGCCGCGCAGCCCGGCGGCGGGCGCATAGTTCACGAACATCAGCGGCAGGATTGCCCAGAGCGCGGGCATCGCCAGCAGGGTGAGCAGCGAGCCTTTCTGGGTGCCGTGATCCGGCGCGCGCTCGGGGTCTTCGACCAGCGCGAAGATCATCCCGGCCACCGCGAAGGTGAGCGCGGCCAGCCCCCACATGGTCTCGCGCCAGCCGAGGTTTTCCACTGCCCATGCCATCGGCAGGCTGCCCGCGATATTGCCGATCGAACCGATGCCGATCACCGCGCCGGCAAAGGTGCCGAACACCGCCGGGGGAAAGCTCTTGGCGATGATGAAGAAAGCGCCCATCAGCACCGGCGAACAGCCGATCCCCATCAGCACCATTGCCGCCTGGATGTGCCAGGGCTCGGCCGCGACCGCGAAGAGGGCCGCGCCGCCGCCCGCGCCGAAGCCGAGAAGCCAGGCCGCGGTGCGCCGCGGGCCAAGACGATCGAGCCCCCAGCCAACAGGGATCTGCATCGCCGCGAACGCCAGAAACCACAGCCCCGAGGCGCGCCCGAGGCTTTCCGGCGTTGCGCCGAGGTCGGTCTGGAGCACGGGGGCCATGACCGGCAGGAAGGCTCGGTAGAACTGACTGAGCACGTAGCCCGTGATGAGCATTGCGATCCCGGCGCGCATGCGTGTTTCTCCTCCCCGTTCCGGACGTCGCGCCAGATGACACGGCATCGCGGGGCTGTGCAAGCTTCGTTGTTCTTGCACTGATCGGAACCCTGCGGTTCAATCGACCCGTATCAGACGGGGAATCCAGGTGACCGATTTCAATCTCGACGAATTTCTGCCCTACCAACTGGCCGAGCTGTCGCGCCGCGTCAGCGCGCGGTTTTCCCGGCATTACCGGGAACGATACGGACTTTCGGTGGCGGAATGGCGGGTGGTGGCGCATCTGAGCCAGCAGACGGCGGTCTCGGTGCGCGAGATCCATAACCGCGTCGGGATGGACAAGCCCAAGGTCAGCCGCGCCGCCACGCGGCTCGAGGCGGCAGGCTATGTCCGCAAGGTGATCAATCCCGCCGATCGCCGGCTGGTGGAGCTATCACTCACCCAAAAGGGCCTCGAGATGATCGACACGCTTTCACCGATCGCGGCGGCGTATCAGGCCGAGCTCTTGGCGGTTCTGGGAGACGGGGCGGGGGATTTCGTCGACCGCGTGAAGGCGTTGAGCGCGGCGCTGGAATAGCCCGGCGCTCAGGCGCGGCCGCCCCCGGCCGAGAGCATCGACGGATCTATCCCCAGCTTGCGCAGCGCGCGCGCCCATTTGCCGCCGTCATCGGCATCGAAGACGATGGCCTCGTCGCCATCGACGGTCAGCCAGGCGTTCTGCTTGAGCTCGCTTTCAAGCTGGCCCGGCCCCCAGCCGGCATAGCCCAGTGCCGTGAGCGCCGCCTTCGGCCCCTGACCGCGGGCGATATCGACGAGAATATCCTTCGTCGCCGTCATGCCGAACCGGGCGTTGATCTTCATCGTGCCCTGCGCGCCGGGGTAATCGTTGGAGTGCAGCACGAACCCCCGTGCGCCTTCCACCGGCCCGCCGAAGTGCAGGGCCACGCCCTGGCTGCCGGCGCCGCTTTCGATTTCGAGCTGCCCGAGCAGATCGTCGAAGCTCAGGTCCGGCACCCGTTTGTTGACGACGAGCCCCATCGCGCCATCCACGGAATGGGCGCAAAGCAACACCACGGAATACTCGAAACGCGGATCTTCCATGCCGGGCATGGCGATCAGCATTTTCCCCGTGAGGTCATGTTCGGTTTGATCTGGCGCATTCATGCTTTCAAGATGGGGACCGTTGCGCGGGATTTGCAAGAGGTGCGGCAAAGTGAGCGATGTCTCGCGAATGTGACTTCCGCTGCCGTGCCGCCACCCTATATCCAAATCTCATGAACAGAATTGCCCCCCTTGCCCTCGCCGTCTCGCTCGCGGCCGCGCCGCTCCTCGCCGATGGGGCGCAGGAGCCGCCAAGCCCCGGTGTCGAGATCCTGCCGGGCTGGCGCACCGAAGCGGGCACGCATATGGCTGCGCTGCGGGTGACGCTCGACGAGGGATGGAAAACCTACTGGCGCGCGCCGGGCGAGGCCGGCTTGCCGCCACAGTTCGATTGGTCGGCATCGTCGAACATTGCCGCGATCACGCCGCACTGGCCGGTGCCGGAGGCGTTTCTGTCCAGCGGGATGATGACGCTCGGCTACCACGACGAGTTGATCCTGCCCCTCGAGATCCTGCCCGTGGATCCGGCGGCCGAGATCGCGCTGAACGGCGATCTGGCGATGGGAATCTGCGAAAACATCTGCGTGCCCCTCCAGAGGGAGGTGGCGGCGGTTCTGGATCGGGCCGAGAAGGCCCCTGATCCGCGTATTCTGCTGGCGCTTGAGCGTCAGCCGGAGAGCGCCGAGGCGGCGGGGCTGGTCTCCGCCCGCTGCGAGGTGACCCCGATCAAGGATGGTCTCACGGTGACAGCACACTTCGTCCTTCCAGCTTTGGGCGGCGAGGAAATGGCCGTGATCGAGGCCGACGATCCGTCGGTCTGGGTGTCGTCAGTCACCACCAGCCGCGACGGCGGCGAACTCGTCGCGGTTGCCGACCTCGTGCCGGCCGACGCCAAGCCCTTCGACCTCGACACCGGAACCTTGCGGTTCACGGTCATGGACGAGGCCCGCGCGGTGGATATCCTGGGCTGCAGCCCGATCCGCTAGGCCCGCCCGCGACGCAGGTGCGCCCAGTGGGCGAGTGCCGCGAGCAGCCAGGCCACCACGACGACCACGACAGCGCCGGCGAGAAACAACCCGGCGGCGGCGAGGGTGGGATCCTCCATGCCCTCGAACAGCCCGAAAGGCAGCGCGCCGGTGACCATCACCCAGCCAAGCGTTGCCGCGAACAGCGCGGCAAGCACCAGCGCGACCCCGGTCGTTCCCAATGCGGCGCCACGCGCCCGGCGGTGCTTGAGCCCCATCATGCGGCGAAGCGCGCGCATCTGCTTGCCCACGTCTTCCTGCACCGCCACCAGCGCCGGCACCACGAGCAGGACGAGGAAAAAGCCGAAGCCGAGGCCGTAGACCAACGTGATCACCGTCGGCTTGAGGAACTGGGCCTGGCTCGAGGTCTCGTAGAGCAGCGGCGAGAGGCCGATCACGGTTGTCGCGGTGGTGAGGAACACCGGGCGCAGACGATCGGCCACCGCGTCGATGATCGCCGGCACAAGGCCGCGATCACGGCCGTATTCGTCGATGGTGCTCACCAGCACGATGGAATCGTTGATGATGATCCCCACCATGCCGATCAGGCCCACGATGGAGAAAAGGTTCATCGGAACCCCCCAGGCGTAGTGCCCCCAGAGCGCGCCGATCAGCCCGAAGGGGATGATGCCCATCACCACCAACGGCCGTGTCCAACTCGAAAAGATCCATGCGAGCGTGAGGAAAATCCCGATCAGCGTGAGGAGGAGGCCGAGGCGGGCATCTTCGAGAAACGCGCTTTCCTGTTCCTTCAACCCGGCGATCTTGTAGGAAATGCCGTGCTCTTCGGCGACCGCGGGCAGGATCTCGGTTTCGATGGCGCGGGCGATTTCCTCAGCGCGGGCGGGATCGCTCTCGTCGATATCGCCGGTGACGGAGACCACGCGCAACCCGTTCTCGCGGTTGACGGTGGAGAAGCCCGACCGGGTGGTGACGGTGACGATATCGCCAAGTGGCACATAGGCGCCCGCGGCATTGCGCAACATCGTGCGTTCGAGGAAATCGGCGGTCAGCTCGTCCTGCGGCAATTCCACCCGGATCGTGCCCGAGCGCATGCCCACCGGATAGTTCGCGGCCTCGATCCCGCCGAGACGGCGGCGCAGCTCGCGGCCCAGCTCGTCGATGGTGAAGCCGAGCGCCTTGCCCTGCGCGGTCAGTTCCAGCACCAGTTCGTCCTTGTCGTAGGCAAGGCTGTCCTCCACCGCGGAAACCTCTGGGAACTGCACGACGGCGGTTTTCAGCGACTCGGCCGCGGCCTTGAGAACCGCTGCGTCGGCGCCGGTCAGCTCCACGTCGAGCGCATCGCCGCCGGGGCCGAAGCGGCCGCCCCGGAAGCTCAGTTCCTCCAGCATCGGGTGACGCGGCGCGCGTTCCTGCACGTCGCTCACGAATGCGAAGGAGGAAAACGGCCGCTGGTCGGCATCGATCAGTTCGATCGAGACCGAGCCGAGCAGCTCGGCATCCTTGTCTTCGGCGGCGGCAAGCCCGCGGCCGGCGTTGCCGCCAACCTGGCCCAGAACGTAGAGGATCGGATCGACCCCGGTGTCGGCTTCGACCTCGGCGCCGTAGTCGCGCACCGATTGCTGGAGCATCGCCAGCATCTCCACCGTGTCCTCGCGCGTGGCGCCGGGGGCCATGGCGAAATTCGCCGTCACGTCGGAACGCTCGGGGGCGTTGAAGAAGCGAAACTGCACCTTGCCCTCGATGAACAGCGCGGCCTGCGTGGCGAGCACCAGCACGGCGCCGGCGAGCACCGGGTAACGCGCGGCGATGACGAACCGCATGAGCGGACGGAACAGCCGCTCGCGCACGAAACGGAAGCCCTTGTTGACCTGCCGCGACGGCCAGTCATACCAATGGTGCTCCTTCGAGTGCGTGAGCGCATGGGCCATGTGGTTGGGCAGGATCAGGAAGCATTCGACCAGCGAGGCCGCGAGCACGGCGATCACCGTGATCGGGATATCCTCGATCAGGTCGCCGAAACGCCCGCCGATGGCGGTCAGCCCGACGAAGGCGATGATCGTGGTGAGCGTGGCCGAGAACACCGGCGGGAACATCCGGCGTGCGGCGTTCTCGGCTGCGGTAACAGGGTCTTCGCCACGATGACGGGCGCGAAAATCGGCGTGTTCGCCGACCACGATCGCGTCGTCCACCACGATCCCCAGCGTGATGATCAGGGCAAAGATCGAGATCATGTTGAAGCTGAGCCCCAGCATGTACATGATCGCAACCGCGGTGAGCATCGACACCGGGATGCCGACCGCAACCCAGAACGCCGTGCGCGCGTTGAGGAACAAAAACAGCAGCACCACCACCAGGCCAAGCCCCATCAGGCCGTTTTCAAGCAGGATCTGGAGCCGCGCGGTGATGATCTCGGCGCGGGTGCGGATCAGGTCGATCTCGACGCCATCGGGAAGCGTCAGCATCATCTCGGCGGCAACGTCCTCGACGATGCGCTGCATCCGGATCGCGTCGCCCTGGGCGGAGCGGGTGACGTTGATCGTGATCGCCGGGGTTTCGCCGACGAAATAGGCCACCTCGCGGTCGATCCCCTCGACGTTGATGCGGGCCACGTCGCCGACCGTCAGCTTGGAGCCGTCGGGGTTGGAGCGCAGCACGATTTCGGCAATCTCGGCGGGAGTGCGCTTGGCCACGCCGGTGCGCACACGGGCCGATCCGGACGCCATGTTGCCGGCCGGATCGGCGGAGGTTTCGGCGCCGATGGCGTCGGCGATCTGCGCCATCGTCACGTCGTTCCTCACCAGCGCGGCCGAGGTGACTTCGACGATGGTGCGCGGTGCGGCCACGCCCCGGATCGAGGTGCGGGTCACGCCCTCGAGGAACAGCCGCGCCACCATCTCGTCGGCGAAACGGGCGAGTTGGTCGAGGCCCACCGGCCCGGTGATGACCACGTCGGTCACCGGGTCGCGCCAGCTTCCCCGCCGCACCTCGGGCGCGTCGGCCTCGGCGGGCAGCGTCGACACCGCGGCCACGGCTTCCTCGATATCGGCGGCGGCGCGGGCCATGTCCCAGCCCGGTTCGAACTCGAGCTGGATCCGCGCCCGGCCCTCCGAGGCGCGCGACGAACTTGCGGTTACGCCTTCCACCGCGAGCAGGGCCGGCTCCAGCGGCTGGACGATGCCGGTATCGACATCTTCCGCGCCGGCGCCGCTCCATCCGACCGAGACGGTGACATCGTCGATCACCACGTCGGGGAAAAACTGCGCCCGCATTTGTGGCAGGATCGTCAGCCCCGCCGCGATCAGGACCACCAACAGAAGGTTGGCCGCGGTGCGATGCCGGGTGAAGTAGCTCAGCAGGCCCCGGGCAAGTTCTGTCGGTCGCCGCGCCATGTCAGCCTCCCATCCGGCCTTCGAGCCGCTCGACCACGCTCACCGGCACCTCGGGCGCGTTCAACTGGTTGAGGATGCGCTCCTTGGCGTCGGCGGGCATCATCTGGTTGGTCTCCACGAAACTGATCAGCCGGGCGCGGCGCGCGTCGTCGAGCGCGATCATCTCGCCATCGGCGCTTGCCCCGCCACCGCCCGCGCCCTGTCCGCCTCCGCCTCCGGACTCTGGAGGCTCGGCATCGCCCTCGCGGAAGGGCCGCACAAGGATGCCCGCGCCGAGCATCGGGGTGCGCTCTGTCACCACCTCGCGCCCTTCGAGCGGCTCGGCGCGTACCAGAACGCTGTCGCCCCGGCGACGGAGCACCTCGACGGGCATTTCCTCGAGCCGGTCGTTCTCGCCCAGAACCAGCACCGTTCCCGCCGCGCCCACCGCCGTGGCCGGCAGGCGCGCGACATTGGCGAGCACCGGCTCCTCGATCTCCACGGTGATGAAATCGCCGGGTCGGAACCCCGGTGCATCGTCGAGCCGGGCGAAGATCAGCCGCCCGGTCTGCCCCGCGCCCACCTCGGCGCTTTCGCGGTCGACCCGCCCGCGCGCAACGAGATCGACGCCCGAAACCGCGAGCCGCGCCGTCACGTCAACGTCGAGCAACTGGCCGCGTTCGTCGACGAGGCGGGCATATTGCGCGGTGGACAGGCGGAACGAAACTTCCAGTGCGGTCGGGTCCACCAGTGTGGCCACCTTCTCGTTGGCGGTCACGATCCTCCCCTCGACGGCGTTCACCCCGGTCAGCCGCCCCGGAAAGGCGGCGGTGATCTCGGTTTCCGCCAGCCGGCGCTCGGCCTCTTCGAGCGAGATGCGCGCACGGGCAAGCCGGTTGTCGGCCTGCGCCACGCGGGCTTCGGCATTGGCCAGCGCCGAGCGCCGCGAAAGCACCGCCTGCTCGGCCGTGGCGGCGGCGAGCGCGGCGGTTTCAACCTGCGCTTCGGTGGCCACGCCACGGGTCGCAAGGTCACGCTGTCGGGCCAGCGCCTGGGCCCGCAGGTCGGACTGACGGCGGGCGCTGTCGAGGTCGTCACGGGCGATCTCCAGCGCCGCTGCGGCATCGCGGGTTTCGGCCTGCGCCTCGGCAAGGTCGGTGCGCGCCAGCGCCAGCGCGTCTTCATGGTCGGTCGGGTCGACCCGCAACAGAAGCTCACCGGCCTCCACGCGCCCGCCTTCCTCGAAACCCGCGCCGAGTTCGATCACCGGCCCCCCGGCCTGGGCGCGCACTTCGAGCGAGCGTCTCGCCCGCACTTCGCCGAAGGCTTCAAGCACCGGGGCAACCGCTTGCGACGTTACCGGCAGCACGTTGACGGCGTAGACCCGCTCGCGTGCAGGGCGGTCCATGGTCTCGCGCGCCATCCGAGTCTCGAACGCGCTGCGCACTGTCTGGGCCGCGAGCGCGAGCAGCGCGAGGGTCACGGCGATCAGAAAAATCCCGGTCAGGCTGCGGCGCAGAAATCGCATGTGCGGGTCACTCCAGAATTGGCGCCCGCAACAATCCTGGCGTCGCGCCAGCGGGCAAACTTGACATATACTCTACGGTTTGGAACGCCCGACCGGTTTATTTCCGTCGCTTGTGTTCGTCGAGCCGCGGAAAAATCTCGACGAAGTTGCAAGGCGGGTGGCGATAATCCAGCTGCGGCGCGAGGATTTCGTCCCAGGCGTCTTTGCAGGCGCCGGTGGAGCCGGGCAGCGCGAACAGGTAGGTGCCGTTGGCCACGCCGCCGGTGGCCCGGCTCTGCACCGCGCTGGTCCCGATCTTCTGGTAGGAGATCGTGGTGAACAGCGTGGCGAAAGCCTCGATTTCCTTCTCGTAGACATCGCGATGCGCCTCCACGCTGACGTCGCGCCCGGTAAGGCCGGTGCCGCCGGTCGAGATCACCACGTCGATCTCGGGGTCGAGCGACCAGGCGCGCAGCCTGTCGGCGATCACGCCGCGATCGTCCTTCACGATGTCGCGGTCGGCGAGAATGTGGCCCGCGGCCTCGATCCGCGCGACCAGTGTATCGCCCGATCGGTCATCCTCGGGCGTGCGCGTGTCGGACACGGTGATCACGGCCACACGCACCGGGATGAATTCGCGGCTTTCGGCGTCGGTGATGGTGTTCATTGTGGCGTTCCTTCGAGTTCGAACCAGTTGACGGTGGGGCCGAGGTTGACGATGCGGGTCGCGCCGCGCCTTGCCTCCTCGCCCCAGCAATCATGGATATGGCCGCACAGCAGGAGCCGGGGCTGCACCCGGTCGACCGCGTCGCGCACGGCGGTGGAACCAACCGAAAGCCCGCTCGAGGTGCGGTCGGCGATGCCCTTGGGGGGCGAGTGGCTGACGATGATGTCGGCGCCCTCCGAGCCCGCCAGCAATGCCGCGGCCTCGTCCTCGGTCAGGTCCCAGCTCCAGGGGCCGAAGGGGGTGACCGGCACGCCGCCGCCGAGGCCGAAGATGCGCAATCCGCCGATCCCGATGCCCGCGCCGTGCAGCACATGCGCGCCCTCGGGCGCGGCGGCGCGCAACTCTTCTTCGCTCTCGTTGTTGCCGGGCACCATCACGAGCGGTGCCTCGATCCCGGCGAGCATCGCCATCGCCGCGCCGACGCCGCGGCGCATGTTGCCGAAATCACCCGCGCCGATGACGAGATCGGCCTCGCGCGAGGCCGCCACGAGATCGGCGGCGCGGGCGCGCGCCATGTGCAGATCGGAGAAGGCGAGAATCCTCATGCGCCACCCTCCAGCCGGGCGCGGATCTCGAGCAGATCGGCCCAGGCCTCGCGCTTGGCGGCGGGGTTGCGCAACAGGTAGGCCGGATGAGTCATCGGCATCACCGGCTTGCCGAGCGCCTGCGTCCATTGCCCGCGAAGCCGCAGAATTCCGGTGCGTGCGAGAAGCGCACCGCAGGGGGTGTTGCCCATCAGCACGAGCACCTCCGGGTCGGCCAGCGCGATGTGACGTTCGAGGAAGGGCACCATCATCGCCATTTCCGCCGGCGTGGGCGTGCGGTTTCCGGGGGGGCGCCAGGGCAGAACGTTGGTGATGTAAACCGCCCGTGCCGGGTCGGGGCTGTCGCGGTCGAGCCCGATGGCGGCGAGCATCCGGTCCAGCAGTTGCCCCGCGCGCCCCACGAATGGGCGCCCAACCCGGTCTTCGTCCGCGCCGGGAGCCTCGCCCACGATCATCAGCCGCGCCGCGGGGTTGCCGTCGGCCAGGACGAAATTCCGCGCGCCCTTCTTCAGCTCGAGACCGTCGAAATCGCGCATCGCTTCCGCCAGCGCGCCAAGATCGCCCGCCGCCGCGGCCAGTCGCCGCGCCTCGGCGGCGTGATCGATACTCGGGGCCTCGCCCGGCGGGGCCGCCTGCGCAGGCGCAGGCTCGGCGGCGCGCCGCGCGGGCTTCGGCGCGACCTGGGCCAGATCGCAGCGGTTCACGGGGGCATCGCCCACCGCGTCCACCGCGCCAAGCTCGACATACCATTCGAGCAGCGCCCTTGCCTGATGCCAGTCCAGTGCCGATTCCATGGCTCCAAGCTAGGGCCGTGCCGGGGAAGCGGCAAGCCGTGGCGGCGCGCCGAATGCCCTTTCATCCTGGCTCAAATACCTCACGGGGGTCCGGGGGTGTGAAACCCCCGGCCTCGCCGCCTTGCCCGGACGCGCCGTGAAGGCTAAACCGGGCGCAAACAGGGAGCCGCGCCCATGACCTTCCGCCACCGTCACCTGCTCGGGATCGAACCTCTCCGCCCGGAGGAGATCACCACCATCCTCGATCTCGCGGAAAAATACGTCGATCTCAACCGCCAGCCGGTGAAACGCTCCAAGGTTCTCAAGGGGCTCACCCAGATCAACATGTTCTTCGAGGCCTCGACCCGCACCCAGGCGAGCTTCGAGATCGCCGGCAAACGGCTCGGGGCCGACGTGATGAACATGGCGATGCAGGCCTCGTCGATCAAAAAGGGCGAAACCCTGATCGACACCGCGCTTACGCTCAACGCCATGCACCCCGACCTGATCGTCATGCGCCACCCCAACTCGGGCGCGGTCAACCTGTTGGCCGAGAAGGTCAACGCGGCGGTGCTGAACGCCGGCGACGGCAAGCACGAGCACCCGACCCAGGCGCTGCTCGATGCGCTGACGATTCGGCGCAAGAAGGGCCGTTTGCACCGGCTGACCATCGCCATCTGCGGCGATATCGCGCACAGCCGGGTGGCGCGGTCGAACCTGATCCTGCTCGGCAAGATGGAAAACCGGGTGCGCCTGATCGGTCCGCCAACGCTGATGCCCGCGAAAATCGAGGAATTCGGCGTCGAGGTCTACGACGACATGCGCGCCGGGCTGGAGGGGGCCGACGTGGTGATGATGCTGCGGCTCCAGAAGGAACGGATGGACGGCGGCTTCATCCCGTCGGAACGCGAGTACTATCACCGCTTCGGGCTCGACGCGGAAAAGCTCTCCTATGCGAAGGACGACGCGATCGTGATGCACCCCGGCCCGATGAACCGGGGCGTCGAGATCGACGGGGTGATCGCCGATGACATCAACCGCTCGGTGATCCAGGAACAGGTGGAGATGGGGGTTGCCGTGCGCATGGCGGCGATGGACCTGCTCGCGCGCAACCTGCGCGAACTGGCCGGACCAAAAGAGGTGATGGTATGAGCGATGATCCCCTTGAATTCGGCCCCGATACCGGCCTGCGCGAGATCTGGCTGTTCACGCTCTTCGTGCCGTCCGCCGAGATCGCCGACTGGGAGCCGCCGCGCATCGGTCAGCCGCCGCGCGACTGGCCGCTCGAGGCGGCACTGGGCGCGGGGCCGCTCGATCCCGCCCATGTTCAGGTGTTCGAGGCGGCCGATCTCGGCCCGGGCGGATTGCGCCGTTACCTCGCCGATGCCCACGGCATGGACGAGGCCGAGGTCGAAGCCGACGCAGACAGGCTCGACGCGCTGCGCGGCACAGTGGCGGTGGTGTTGTCGGGGGCGCTCCGGGAGCGTCCGGGGCGGTTCGCCCCGAGCCGGCCGGCGAACTTCTTCGGTCGTTACAGCGCGCCCCGGCGCCTCTCGCCAGTGACGCCGGCCATGCCGTCGGCCAGCACCACGGGCCATATCACGCCACCCCCCGGCCCGGCGCTCGACTACCGCCGCGCGCTCCTTCTTGCGCTCGCGGGACTCCTCGCCCTTGTGTTCGTCATCCTCGCCTTCGTCTGACCCGACAGGAAATGCCCATGCCCGATCCGATCCCCGCGCTGGCCGATGGCGAGGCCCTCGTCGCAAGCTTCACCGGCAGCCGCGAAACCTACATAAAGGAGCACGTGATGCTCGCCGCGATCGGCTCGGTCGGCGCCGTGCTGGTGCTGATGGCGATGGGCAATGCCCATGCCTGGACGGGCGTGGTGGGCGCGGTGTTCGCAATCGCGATCCGCGGTTTCTACGTCGCGTCAGAGCAGATCGGCATGACCTGGCAACTCACCGACCGCCGCCTCATCACCCCCGCCGGCATCGGTATCCCGCGCTCCGAGATCGACAAGGTGCGCACGATCTTCTCCGCCGCCCAAGTGGTCACCCGCAAGGGCGAGAAATACATGATCAAGTACCAGGCCGACCCCGGGCAAGTGGCCGCGACGATCATGGGCAAGGGCTAGCACGTTGCCCCGGACGGTCCGCCCGCCTATACCTTGGGCGTTCCGCCCCCCAGCAAGCAGCGCGCCATGACCGACCGGCCAGCCTCCGTAACCGAAGCCCCGGCCCAGCCCGAAGGCTGGCGCGGTATCCTCGATGAGAACGAGCGCATCCTGTGGCAGGGGCGGCCCGACCACGGGTTTCACGTTGCGCTTGTCACGCTGCCACTTGCCCTGTTCGGTTTGGCTTTCGCAGGATTCGCGCTGTTCTGGATGCTCATGGCGGCGCAGGCCGGCGGGGTGTTCTGGATGTTCGGCCTCATTCACTTTTCGGTCGGGGCCGCGATGGTGTTCGGCGCGCTCGTCTGGCCCACGCTCCGCCGTCGCCGCACCTGGTACACGCTCACCGACCGGCGGGCCTTCATCGCCACCGATCTGCCGGTAAAGGGCAAGCGGCTCGAGAGCTACCCGATAGGCGCCGGAACGCCGCTCGTGCTCAAGGCGGGCGCCCCCGGCTCGGTGACGTTTTTCCGAGAGGAGAGACGTGGCAGCAAGGGCCGGGTGCGCATGGTCGATATCGGCTTCGAGCGGATCGCCGAGGCGGAAAAGGTGCACGGCCTGATCCGCGGGATTCAGGCCGACGCGGCGGCCCGGGCATGAGCGGGCGCCCCGATCCGGGCGCGGCGCTCGAACCAGGCGAGGCGCTGGTCTGGCAGGGCTACCCGAAGCCGGGCCGGCGGGCACCAGCCCGCGCCAACCTCCTCGGCGCGGCGCTCTACGTCGCGGCTCTCCTGCTCACCGTTTTCGCGGGGTGGCTGGAAATCTACTGGGGCCATGTGCCGCAGTGGCGCCTCGTGGTCTACCTCCTGGTGTCGACGGCCGCCTTCTGCACCTACCTCGGGCTGCGCTTCACCCTGCTCGACCGACGCCGCGCCCGCGCGCGCGATGCCCGCACCGCCTATGCCATCACCGACCGGCGCGCGCTCGTGCTCGCCGGGCCCTACCGCGCCGAGGTGCGCCTCGCGCCCGGCGTGACCGTGCAGACGCGGGGCGATACGCTCCTCGTCGAAGGCCCGCAGGCGCGGCTCGCCTTCGAACGGCTTGACGACGCGGAGATGGCGCGCGACACCCTGTTGGCGCGGATCGAGGGAATGCCATGACCACCACCACCTTCATCAATGCCCGCCTGATCGACCCCGAGACCGGCACCGAAACGACCGGGAGCCTGACCGTCGAGGCCGGCACGATCGTCGGGCGGAATCTCGCGCCGCGCGGCGCGGTGGTGGACTGCGACGGCAAGTGCCTGGCCCCGGGGATCGTGGATATCGGCGTCAAGATCGGCGAGCCGGGCGAGCGGCACAAGGAAAGCTTCCGCACGGCGGGCGAGGCGGCCGCGGCCGGCGGCGTGACGACCATGGTCACCCGGCCCGACACCACGCCCACGATCGATACGCCTGAAACGCTGGCCTTCGTCACCCGCCGCGCCCGCGAGGTTTCGCCGGTGCGGGTGCACTCCATGGCCGCGCTGACCAAGGGCCGCGAGGGCCGCGAGATGGTCGAGGTCGGGTTCCTGCTCGACGCGGGCGCGGTGGCCTTCACCGATTGCGACAACGTGGTGACCGACGCCAAGGTATTCTCCCGCGCGCTGGTCTACGCCCGCAGCCTCGGCGCGCTGGTGATTGCGCACCCGCAGGAACCGGTGCTGACCCGGGGCGCCGCCGTCACCTCGGGCAAGTTCGCCTCGCTGCGCGGTCTTCCGGCGGTGTCGCCGATGGCCGAGCGCATGGGGTTGGAGCGCGACATGGCGCTGGTGGAGATGACCGGGGCGCGCTACCACGCCGACAACCTCTCCGCCGCCGCCAGCCTGCCGGTTCTGGAGCGCGCCAAGGCGGCGGGGCTCGATGTCACCGCCGGGGTCAATATTCACCATCTCACGCTGAACGAGTTCGACGTCGGCGATTACCGCACCTTTTTCAAGCTCAAGCCGCCGCTTCGAGCGGAAGAGGATCGGGTGGCGATGGTTGAAGCGGTGGCCACCGGTCTCGTCGACGTGATCTCGTCGATGCACACGCCGCAGGACGAGGAGAGCAAGCGGCTGCCCTACGAGGAGGCGGCCTCGGGGGCGGTGGCGCTGGAAACGCTCCTGCCCGCCGCGATGCGCCTCGTGCACGCCGGCGCTCTCGCGCTCCCGGTTCTGTGGCGCGCCCTATCTCTGAACCCGGCCCGGCGCTTCGGCCTGCCCGGCGGCACCCTCGCCGAAGGCGCGCCCGCCGATCTCGTTCTGTTCGACCCCGACGTGCCCTTCGTGCTCGACCGTTTCGCGCTGCGCTCCAAATCCAAGAACACGCCGTTCGACGGCGCGCGTCTGCAGGGCCGGGTGCTGGGCACCTGGGTGGGTGGCGAACGGGTCTTTGGCTGACGCCCCCTTTGGCCGGCGTCGGACCGGGGGTTTCACACCCTCGGACCCCCGTGAGGTATTTTCGGACCCAAGAAGAACCGGGAAGCCCCGAAGTCGGGCCGGCGCGGCGGTTCGAAAAGCGACAAGGGCGCGTTAAGGTTAACGGCTCGTTGCTTCTTGGGTCGTCAAATACCTTCGGGGGGTGAGCCCGAAGGGCGAGGGGGGCAGACAGCCCCCCTTTGCTGCGGTGCGGACTTCGGCCGGGTTGGCACGGATGCGCCGCGGCGTTGGATTTGATCTTGTCCGGGAAGGGCGATCGGGGGATAGAAGGGCATGCCCGAGATCATCACCTCCGCTCCGTTCCTCGCCCTCACCGCCGTGCTCGGCTACCTGCTCGGGTCGGTGCCCTTCGGCCTTGTCTGGGCGAAGCTGTTCGGCCTGGGCGATATTCGCGAGATCGGCTCGGGCAATATCGGTGCGACCAACGTTCTGCGCACCGGCCACAAGCTCGCGGCGCTTCTGACGCTGGTCGGCGACGTCGGCAAGGGCGCCTTCGCGGTGCTGGTGGCGCGCGCGCTGCTCGGGGATGACGCGGCGCAGGTGGCCGGGCTCGCGGCCTATCTCGGCCATCTCTACCCGGTCTACATAGGCTTTCGCGGCGGCAAGGGTGTGGCGACATGGCTCGGCACGATGCTCGCCGTGGCCTGGCCGGCCGGGCTCGCGGCGGCCGCCACCTGGCTCGTCATCGCGGCGGTGTTTCGCATTTCGTCGCTCGCGGGGCTCGCGGCCGCGGCGCTCACGCCGGTCTGGGCGATCGCGGTGGGGCACGGCGACACCTTCCTACTCGCGCTGCTTCTCGGCGCGCTGATCTTCGCACGGCATCGACCGAATATCGGTCGGCTCCTGCGTGGCGAGGAACCGAGGATTGGCCGCAAATAGTCAGGCGGCGCGGCACCGTCCGAGTTGATTTCGCAGGCAAAGCAGCGCAGAATCGCTCCGTATTCAAGAGGGGAGGGCGGCTCATGACATTCTCCGAGTCCGTTAGAACGTGTTTTTCCAAGTATGTCACTTTTTCGGGGCGGGCGGCGCGATCCGAATTCTGGTGGTTTGCGCTTTTCGTTTTCGGCGGTCAGATCGCCTTGTCGATCGTCGACTCTGTTGTGTTCGGTACCACGACGACGACCGAATACGGTTTCGAGGCCTCGACCGAAACGCCGATCCTGTCGGGTATCTTCGCGCTGGCGACCTTTCTGCCGATGGTATCGGTGGCGGTGCGCCGGTTGCATGACCGCGACAAGTCGGGCTGGTGGTATTGGCTCGGCCTGATCCCGGTGGTGGGCATCATCATCCTGATCGTCTGGTTCGCCACCGAGGGCACCCGTGGCGCCAACCGCTTCGGCCCCGATCCGCTCGGGGGCGGCGATGATTATGGTGGAGGCGCGGGGCTGACGGCCTCATCGGTTCCGAACGTGCCGCGGGATTGAGGCCACCAGGTCCGGCCGGAGGGCAGCCTCCGGCCGCCGGGCGAGGCGAGGCGCCTCCGCGTCAGTAGCTGTATTCGTCGTAGATCCGGCTGAGATCGCCGCCCCATTCGCCGTGGTACTTGGCCAGCAGTTCGTCGGCCGGGGTCATCCCGTCTTCCACGGTGTCTTCCAGAGCGGTCAGGAAGTGGCGCTCGTCGGGCACCATGCCGCTGAAGCCGGGGCGCGCGCGACGGCGCAGGCCGCCGCGCGAGATGTCGAGCACGGTTTCGGCAAGTTGGTGAATGTGCAGCTTGCCGACCTGGCCCTGCAGCCCGTCGACCGAGGCCGCCACGCGAAGTTCCTCCCGGGTCTCGGCATCCCAGCCCTTGACGAGATCCCAGGCGGCGTCGAGCGCCAGGTCGTCGTAGAGCAGGCCGACCCAGAACGCGGGCAGGGCGCAGATGCGGCGCCACGGTCCGCCGTCGGCGCCACGCATTTCCATGAATTTCTTGATCCGCACCTCGGGGAAGATCGTGGTGAGGTGATCGGCCCAGTCCGACAGGGTGGGGATCTGGCCGGGCAGGGCGGGCAGCTTGCCGTTGAGAAAATCGCGGAACGACTGGCCGCGCGCGTCGACGTATTGCCCGTCGCGGTAGACGAAATACATCGGCACATCGAGCGCGTAGTCGACGTAACGCTGGAAGCCCATGCCTTCTTCGAAGACGAAGGGCAGCATGCCGGTGCGCGCCGGATCGAGATCGCGCCAGATCCGCGACCGCCACGATTTGTGGCCGTTCGGCTTGCCCTCCAGGAACGGCGAATTGGCGAAGAGCGCGGTGGCGATCGGCTGCAGCGCGAGGCCGACGCGAAACTTCTTTACCATGTCGGCCTCGGAGGCGAAATCGAGGTTCACCTGCACCGTGCAGGTGCGATACATCATCTGTTTGCCGAGTGTGCCGACCTTGTCCATGTAGTCGGTCATCAG
The DNA here is from genome assembly GCF_014640115.1 of Sinisalibacter lacisalsi. Classification (GTDB taxonomy): domain Bacteria; phylum Pseudomonadota; class Alphaproteobacteria; order Rhodobacterales; family Rhodobacteraceae; genus Sinisalibacter; species Sinisalibacter lacisalsi. Next base: position 328,638 of record NZ_BMGI01000003.1, read on the forward strand.
CCGGTAGCGGCCCTTGGGCATCATCGGCATCTGCTCATGCGTCCAGATCGGGGCGGCGCCGAGGCCGATGAAACCGGCACCGATCTGGTTGGCGACGTGCTGCACCTCGCGCAGGTGCTCGTTCACCTCGTCACAGGTCTGGTGAATCGTCGCCAGCGGCGCGCCGGACAATTCGAGCTGGCCGCCCGGCTCCAGCGAGATGTTGGCGCCCCGCATTTCCAGCCCGATGATGTGCTCGCCCTCGTGGATCGGGTTCCAGCCGTAGGTGTCTCGCAGGCCCTCCAGCATCGCCTTGATCGAGGTCGGCCCCTCGTAGGGCAGGGGCATCAGCGTGGCCTTGTCGTAGCCGAACTTCTCGTGCTCGGTGCCGATCCGCCATTCCTCGATCGGCTTGCAGCCCGACGCGAGGTATTCTGCGAGCTGGTCGACGTTTTCGATCGGGCCGCCGCCGGTTTGGGGAATGGACATGGGGGGCCTCCGGGCTGTTCGTTTTCGCGTGGTCTGCTTGGTGGGCCAAGGCGCGGGCGGTGTCAATGCAGGCGCGCCGGGGGCTTAGCCCAGATCACGACGCTGTGCGTGGGGCGGGAGCGGCTGGCGCGGATCGCTGCTTCGATGTCGACGCCGGGCAGGGCGGTGAGCGCGTCGAACAGCTTGGCCGTGCCCTCTGCGGAAGCGGGAATGATCAGTGTCTCGCCGCCCGAGCGGAAGCGCCAGACCGGCAGGCCGGCGCGGTCGGGCCCGAGGCTGACCTCGGTGAGCAGGTCGAGCGAAGCGATGCCGCCGCCCACCGGTGCAAGGTAGGCGATCTGCCGTTCATCCACCTCGACCACGCCGAGGCCGCCGTGGCCGCCGTGGAATCGCGCGCGCTGAATCCCGGTCCAGAGCAGCGCCGCGCCGCCGACCACCAGCGCCCAGCCGATCCAGCGGATCAGCCCCAGGCCGGTGAGCGCCCACCAAAGCGCCAGTGCCAGAACGGCGCTGGCCGCGATGACCTCGCGCCAGCGGTGCAATTCGTGGCGCAGTTCGGGGCGGATGAAGGTCATGGCTGCGCTCCTATGGTGACGGGGGTTTTCAGGATCGCGAGCGCATAGGTGCCGACGCGGGCAAAGCCGATGGCTTCGTAGGCGCGCGAGGCCGCGAGGCCGGAGGCGAAGAGGATCGCGGTGGTGACGCCGTTCGGCCGCTCTTCGGCGAGGTGGAGGGCGACGACGCGGCGGGCCAGCCCCTGCCCGCGATCGGCGGGCGGCGTGAAGACCCCGCCGATCTGCACCATGTCGGGCAGGCGGGCGTTGATCGCGCTCATCGCGCGTGGCGTGCCATCCACTTCGAGAATACGGGTTTCGCCCCCGGCAATGGCGCGCGCGGCGCGCTCGCGCGCCTCCATCGCGATCCGTTCCGGCGCCGCCATGCGAAGTTCGTCGAGATAGCCGCGAAACCACTCTTCGAGCAGCGCGCGGTCGTCCTGCGTCGGCTTGCGGAGTATGCCCGGCCCGGATGGCGGTGTGAGCCGGGCAAGATCGAGCCGGTAGAGCGGTTCGGGGTCGTCGAGGCTGAAGGCGGCGCTGTGCAGGCCGAGCGCGCGTTTCATCAGGGCGACCTCGGTCACCTCGCCGACGATTCCGGCGAGCATCCGCCCCGCCGCCGCCTCGGCGAAGGTGTGCCACAGGGCCGCATCGGCGCCCCGGGCCTGGCTCATGGCGAAGCCCGCATTGCTGAGGCCGAAGACCGCGCTGACCCCTCCTTGCCCGGCAATCCAGAAGGTGGTGGCGTGCGGTGCGCCGTGGTCAAACAGACCATGCTCGCGCAAATTCGCGCGCAGGAACATCGACGTGTCGGGATAGCCCGCAAGGAATGCCTCGATCGCCGCTTCGTCTCCGGCCTTCGCGGGGCGCAGCATCACCAGTCTCCCAAGGTCGATTGCCACAGGGTCAGGGCTGCGACGGCGGCAGTATCGGCGCGCAGGATGCGCGGCCCGAGGCTCACCGGGTGGGCCCTTGGCATGGCGTGCAAACGGGTTCGCTCGGCGTCGGAAAAGCCGCCCTCGGGGCCGATCAGGATCGCCCATTTGCCGCCCGTCGCGGCGCCGAGGCTTTCGCGCGCGCCGGAAAGCGCCTCGTCGGCGAACATGATCTGGCGATCCTCGGGCCAGGCATCGAGCAGCTTGTCGAGTCTTTGCAACGCGTCCACAGGTGGCACGAAGGTGCCGCCGCATTGCTCGGCGGCCTCCACCGCGTGGGCCTGCAACCGGTCCTGCCGGATCCGCTCGGCGTTGGTGAACGCGGTCTGCACCGGCAGGATGCGCGCGGCGCCCATCTCGGCGGCCTTTTCGACGATGAAATCTGTGCGCGCCTTCTTGATCGGCGCGAAGATCAGCCAGAGGTCGGGCGGGTCGAGCTGCGGCGCGCTCTGGCCGAGCACCGCGAGCCGCCCGCCGCGCTTGCCCGCCACGGCCACTTCCGCCGTCCACTCGCCGGCCTGGCCGTTGAACAGCGCCACGCGCGCGCCGGGGCCGAGACGCATCACCGCGAAAAGGTAATGGGCCTGGTCGCGCGTCAGATCGACGGATTGCCCCGCCCCCAAGGGGGCGTCTACAAAGAGGCGGATTTTCTCACGGTGCATCATGGGGAGCACGATATGGCGGGTGCGGGGAAGAAGCCAGAGGCGGCGGGGCAGGTTGCCGACGCCGTGCGCGGCAACTGGGTCGACCGGCACGCGCCGGCCTGGAGCCGCCCCTACCTGCGGCTGTCGCGCGCCGACCGGCCGATAGGCACGTGGCTATTGCTTCTGCCCTGCTGGTGGGGGCTGCTGCTGGGCATCGGCGAAACCGGGCAGGTCGGCTGGCAGGACGCCTGGATCGCCCTTGGCGTGGCGATCGGCGCCTGGCTCATGCGCGGCGCGGGCTGCACCTGGAACGATATCACCGACCGCGACATCGACGCCGCCGTGGCGCGCACCCGGTCGCGCCCGATTCCCTCCGGGCAGGTGAGCGTGAAACAGGCGCTGGGCTGGCTCGCGGGGCAATCGCTCGTCGCCTTCCTGATCCTGCTCACCTTCCACCCGAACGCGATCCTGCTCGGCTTCATCTCGCTCGCGCCGGTGGCGATCTACCCGTTCGCCAAGCGGTTCACCTGGTGGCCGCAGGTGTTTCTCGGCCTCGCCTTCAACTGGGGCGCGCTGCTGGCCTATACCGCCCACACCGGTGCGCTCGGCTGGCCCGCGGTGGCGCTCTATCTCGCCGGGATCGGCTGGACGCTGTTCTACGACACGATCTATGCCCACCAGGACAAGGAAGACGACGCGCTGATCGGGGTGAAATCCACCGCCCGGCTGTTCGGCGACGCCACCGCGCCTTGGCTGCGCGGCTTCCTGATTGCTACCGTGCTGCTGATGACGCTCGCCATCGTGCTCGCCTTCACGCCAGACCGCTCGGTGCTGGCGCTCACCGTGGCGCTCGGCGGCGCGTGGTTCATGGGCTGGCACATGGCGTGGCAGTTGCGCGTGCTTGACACCGAAGACCCCGACACCTGCCTGCGCCTGTTCCGCTCCAACCGCGACGCGGGACTCATCCCTGTGCTGTTTCTTGCCGCTGCCGCGGTCCTTTGATTGCGCCCGGTTCCGTCGCGGCTTAAGGAAGCTGAACTGGAACCGGAACCTGGAACTCGACCGCCCATGCGCCTGCCGCGTCTTTCCATTCTGCGCAACAACCCCGGGATTCTCAGCATCGCCGTCTTCATTGCGGCGGCGCTGATCTCGCTCTTCGTCGCCTGGGGCGCGCTCAGAGCCATCGAGACCGTCTCGCAAAGCGCGGTGGAGCGGGCCTTGCTGCTCGAGGGGGAGGACTGGGCCAGCGTCGAGACAAGCGGTCTTCAGGTGGTTCTTTCGGGCACCGCCCCGAGCGAATCCGCGCGTTTCCAGGCCTTGTCGATCGCGGGCGCACGCGTCGAGTCGAGCCGCGTGATCGACCTCATGGAGGTGCCGCCGCCGAAAGACATCATCCCGCCCCGGTTCGCTGTCGAGATCCTGCGCGGCGAGGCGGGGATCTCGATGATCGGGCTGATCCCCGCTGCGACGGATCGCGAGGCGCTGGGAGCGCAGATTCAACGCATCGACCTGGCCCGCGCGGTGACCGACCTGCTGGAAACGGCCGATTACCCGGTGCCCGAAGGCTGGGACGACGCACTCGGGTTCGCGATCGAGGCGCTCCGGATGTTGCCGCGATCAAAAATCTCGATCCGCGCCGACCGGGTGGCGATCGAGGCGATTGCGGATTCGCGCGAGCAGAAGGCGGGGTGGGAGCGCCAGTTGCGCGCGCAGGCGCCCGGCGGCCTGCGGATCGCGCTCGATATCACCGCCCCGCGCCCTGTGATCACACCCTTCACCCTGCGCTTCACCATCGACGACAGCGGCGCCCGCTTCGACGCCTGCACCGCCTCGAACGAGGCCGGGCGCGACAAGATCGTCGCCGCCGGGGTTGCGGCGGGGGTGAAAGGCAGGCCCTCTTGCCCGATCGGTCTTGGCGAACCCTCGACGGATTGGCCCGAGGCCGCGGCGCTCGGGATCGCGGCTCTGCGCGACATGGGCGGCGGATCGCTCACCTTCTCCGACGCCGATGTTACCCTCGTCGCTGCCGAAGGCACGCCGCAGAACACCTTCGACCGGGTGGTGGGCGAGCTTGAAACCGAATTGCCCGACGTGTTCTCGCTTCACTCGGTGCTGCCCGACCCGGTGAACATCTCCGGCACCGGCGAGTCCGACGGGCCACCCGAATTCGTCGCCACGCTCAGCCCCGAGGGGCTGGTGCAGCTGCGCGGGCGCGTGGCCGACGCCCAGGAGCGCACGGTAACCGAGAGCTTCGCGCGCGCGCGCTTCGGCTCCGATAACGTCTATGCCGCGATGCGGCTTGATCCCGAGTTGCCGCGCGGCTGGTCTGTCCGCACGCTCGCCGCGCTTGAATCGCTTTCGCATCTCGCCAACGGGGCGGTCGTGGTGCAGCCGCTCGTCGTGGATGTGCGCGGCGCGACCGGTGATACCGGCGCTTCGGCGGAAATTTCGCGCATCCTGTCCGACAAGCTGGGTGAGGCGGAGGATTTCCGCGTGAACGTCCGCTACGAGGAAGAGCTCGATCCGCTGGCCGCGCTCCCCACCCCGGAGGAGTGCGCGGCCGAGATCAACGCGGCGCTGACCGAGAACAAGATCACCTTTTCGCCCGGCTCGGCGGAGATCGAGGCGTCTTCGGTGCGGACCGTCGACCAGATCGCCGAAATCCTCAAGACCTGTCCCGACGTGGCGATGGAAATCGGCGGTTACACCGACAGCCAGGGCCGCGAAGAGATGAACCAGGTGCTGTCGCAGCGGCGGGCCGATTCGGTGCTTTCGGCGCTGCTCGCGCGCCGCGTGCTCACCAGCAATCTCACCGCCTTTGGGTACGGCGAGGAAAACCCGATTGCCGACAACGATACCGAGGAAGGCCGCGAGGCCAATCGCCGGATCGAGTTCCGCCTGATCGGCGCGGGTGCCGTCGATGAAGACACGCCGGAATCGGCGGACGAAGATCCGGACACTGCCGGCGGCGACGGCGCGGAGGACGCGACGGAAGACGAGCTGACAGCGGTTCGCCCCCTCGCTCGCCCGGATGAACTGGTCGAGGACGTGACGGGTGAGGATGGGGCCGAAGAGCCGGCGAACGACGCCGCCGACGAGGACGCCCCCGCCCCGCAGGATGAGGGCGACGCCGAAGACACGCCCGAAGCCTCACCGGAACCAGCCGAAGAAGCCGTGCCCGAGAGCGAGGCCGCCCCGGCGGTGGATGCCGATGCCGAGGCGGAAGCCGCCACGGCCGCCGACGCAACCGAGGATGCCGACGAGGCGGAGCTCGACGCCCCGATCGTCGTTGCCCCCGAGCTGGAGGGCATCCGGCCGCAACCCCGCCCCGACCGCGACGACGGCTAGAGGCCGTGCCCCAACGGAGAAGGACATGAACAGAACCGAGTTCATCATCGTCACCGCCATCATCCTCTTCGTGGCCTTCGGGTTGGGATGGTTCGCGCATTGGCTGATCCACCGCTTTTCGCGGGTGGCATCGGGTGACATGTCGGAGATCGACCGGCTGGCGCAATCGCTGCACGAGGCGGAGGAAACCCGCGATCAGGCGATCACCTACCTGCAGCAGCGCGAGGCGGAAATGTCGAACCAGCTGCACCAGGCCGAGGCGGAGTTGCGCGCGGCGATGGACGGTTTGCGCGACGCCCGCCACGAGGCGGAGGAACTGCGCGCCTATATCGAGCAGATGAACCAGCGCTGAGCCGGCCGGGCATCCGCCGAAACGCGAAACGGGGCACCCGAGGGCGCCCCGTTTTTTTCTTTGTTCCGCCTGTCAGAGTGCGCGGGTGGCGAAATACCAGTCGATCACCTCGATGTCGTCCCCGGCCTCGGCCACGCGCTCCTCGGCGGCGGCATCGGTCGCCGGCGGCGGCACGATCACCCGGTCGCCCGGCTTCCAGTTCTCGGGCATCGCACAGGCGTTTTCATCGGCGGTTTGCAGCGCCACCAGAAGGCGGTGGATCTCGTCAACCGAGCGGCCCGCGTTCATCGGGTAGTAGACCATGGCGCGCAGCACGCCCTCCGGGTCGACGATGAAGGTCGCACGCACCGCAGCGGTATCGGAGGCGCCGGGCTGGATCATGCCGTAGGCCTTGGCCACCTTCATGTCGAGGTCGGCGATGATCGGGAACTTGATGTCGACGCCCCACTTCTCCTTGATGTTGCGCACCCAGGCGATGTGGCTGTAGTGGCTGTCGATCGAGAGCCCGAGAAGCTCCACGCCCATCGCGGCGAACTCGTCTTGCCTGTTGGCGAAACCGATGAACTCGGTGGTGCAGACCGGCGTGAAGTCGGCCGGGTGCGAGAACAGCACGAGCCACTTGCCCTTGTAGTCCGCAAGGCTCTTGCGGCCGTGGGTGGTGGGCGCGTCGAAGTCGGGCGCGGGGCGGTTCAGGCCGGGGCCGATGGCTTGGATTTCTTCGGTCATGTCTTGTCTCCTCTTGGGTTTCGGTGAAGGCCCTGTCGCCTTCGATGAGACAGAGATAGGGGATTGAGTATAATCGGTGAAACGAATAAAAAAGATAACAATAATCGAAAAAAACGATCATGAATCTGCCCAGCCTCCGCCAACTCCGCTTTCTCGTGGCGCTCAACGACGAGCTGCATTTCAGCCGCGCCGCCGAACGGTGCTTCGTGACCCAATCGACCCTGTCGTCGGGGTTGAAGGAGCTTGAAGACCTGCTCGGCGCGCCGGTGGCCGAACGCACCAGGCGCTCCGTGATGATGACGCCGCTCGGCCGAGAGCTGGCCGAACGTGCGCGCGGCGTGCTGGCGGACGTGGGCGAAATGGTCGAACTGGCGCAGCGCGAGGCGGGCACGCTGCGCGGCCCGCTGCGGCTGGGCTCGATCCCGACCATCGGCCCGTTCCTGTTTCCGCGCCTCATGCCCCGGCTGCGTCGCGATTTTCCCGAGCTTCGGCTCTACCCGCGCGAGGAACTGACCGAGAGCCTGATCGAGGGCCTGCGCGGCGGGCGGCTCGACGTGATCCTGATCGCGCTGCCCTTCGACATCGGCGATCTTTCCTCCGAGTCCCTGTTCATGGACGGCTACCAGCTCGCCAGCACGCCCGACCACCCGCTCGCGGGGCCCGATCCGGTGCATGGCGCGGATCTGGACGACGAGACGTTGCTGCTGCTCGAGCGCGGCCATTGCCTGCAGCGCCACGCCCTCGCCGCCTTTCCCGAGAGCCACGCGCGGCAGGATGAGAGCTTCGCCGCCACCTCGCTGGCCACGCTCATCGCGATGGTCGAGGAGGGGGTCGGGATCACGCTCCTGCCGCAACTGGTGATCGACGCGGGTGCGGCGCGCCATGCCGAGATCGCGCTCACGCCGCTGGAGGGGGCCTGGCCGCGCGAGGTGATCCTGGCATGGCGCAAATCCTCGGCGCGGGAGGAGGATTTCCGGGTGCTGGCGCAGATCCTGCGCGAGGAGCGTGACCGGTTGCGGGCCGAGCACGGCGCGTGATGCCATCGCGCTTGGCCCACAAGTCGTGCGCAATCGGCCCCTCGCCGGCGAGGCCACATGAAATCCGCTCATCGAGTGCTCGGGTGGTGGACGCCGGTCTACCCAGCCTCTAGATTTGCAGCCAACCAACCCCCGGGGAGCAGCATGTCCGATACCGGCGAAAAGGCCTACCAGGTTCTCGCGCGCAAATACCGGCCCGAGACCTTTGCCGATCTCGTCGGCCAGGATGCCATGGTTCGGACCCTGAAGAATGCCTTCGAGGCCGACCGGATCGCGCAGGCCTTCATCATGACCGGCATTCGCGGGATCGGGAAAACCACCACCGCAAGGATCATTGCCAAGGGCATGAATTGCATCGGCGCCGATGGCAGCGGCGGGCCAACGGTCTCGCCCTGTGGTCAGTGCGAGCATTGTGTGGCGATTGCCGAGGGGCGGCATGTCGACGTGATGGAGATGGACGCCGCCAGCCGCACCGGTGTGGGCGATATCCGCGAGATCATCGAAAGCGTGCACTACCGGGCCGCCAGCGCGCGCTACAAGATCTACATCATCGACGAAGTTCACATGCTGTCGAAAAGCGCCTTCAACGCGCTGCTCAAAACGCTGGAAGAACCGCCCGAGCACGTGAAATTCATCTTTGCCACCACCGAGATCCGGCAGGTGCCGGTGACGGTGCTGAGCCGGTGCCAGCGGTTCGACCTGCGCCGGATCGAACCCGAAGAGATGATCTCGCTGCTGCGCCGGATCGCGAGTGCCGAGGGCGCCGAGATCGCCGACGACGCGCTGGCGCTGATCACGCGCGCGGCGGAAGGCTCGGCGCGCGATGCCACCTCGCTGCTCGACCAGGCGATCTCCCACGGTGCGGGCGAGACCAGCGCCGACCAGGTGCGCGCCATGCTCGGGCTGGCCGACCGCGGCCGGGTGATGGACCTGTTCGACATGGTCGTGAAAGGCGAGGCCTCGGGCGCGCTTTCGGAACTGGCCCGGCAATATGCCGATGGGGCCGACCCGATGGCGGTGCTGCGCGATCTCGCCGAGGTCACGCACTGGATCAGTGTCATCAAGATCACGCCCGAGGCGGTGGAGGATCCCACCGTCGGCCCGGATGAGCGGGCGCGGGGGCAGGCGATGGCGGCGGTGCTGCCGATCCGGGTGCTGAGCCGGATGTGGCAGATGCTGCTCAAGGCGATCGAGGAGGTCGGGCAGGCCCCCAACGCGATGATGGCGGCCGAGATGGCGGTGATCCGGCTCACCCACGTGGCCGATCTGCCCTCGCCGGCCGACCTCGTGAAGCAGCTCACCGAAACACAGCCGCCGCCCTCGCCCCCGGCCGGGTCGCCCGCGCCGACAGGCGGCGGCGGGCCCGAGGCGCGCGGCGGCATTGCGCCGCGATCCGGCGGCAACGGCGGCGGCGCGACGGCGCTTGCGGTGGCGGAGGACTCCGCGCTCGCCCATTACGCCAGCTTCGGAAATGTCGTGGAAATCATCCGCGCCAACCGCGACGTGAAACTGCTCGTCGAGGTCGAAACCGCGCTCCGGCTGGCCCGCTACGAGCCGGGACGCATCGAGTTCACCCCCACCGACGCCGCGCCCCCCGACCTTGCGTCGCGGCTGACCGCGCGGTTGCAGGGCTGGACCGGCGTGCGCTGGGGGGTAACGCTGGTTCCGGGCGCCACCGCGCCGACGATCGCCGAAACCCGCGAAGCCGAAAAACTGGCGCTCGAGGAGGAGGCGAAGGCGCATCCCCTTGTGCAGGCGGTGTTCGCCGCCTTCCCGAAAGCGCGGATCACCGAGATCCGCACCCCGGAAGAGCTTGCCGCCGAGGCCGAGGCCGAGGCGCTGCCGGAGGTCGAGGAAGCCGGCGAGGATTGGGACCCGTTCGAGGACGGCTGACCTTGTGCGGGGGCTCAAGACCGGGGCAAGCGATTGAACGCACGGGATATGGATCACAGCCAGCGAGCCCGGTCGGCGCCCCCGCGCTTGTGCGAAGCCCGGCGCGTTCGTATCTAGGACTCACAACAGACAAGGATCGCGACATGCTCAAAGGTTTGGGAAATCTCGGCGACATGGCCAAGATGATGAAGGCCGCGCAGGAGATGCAATCGAAGATGGCCGAGACGCAGGAGGCGCTTGCGCGCATCACCGTCGAGGGCGAGGCCGGCGCCGGGCTGGTTAAGGCCACCGCGACGGCGAAGGGCGAATTGACCGGGCTCGAGATCGACCCCTCGATCTTCGATCCGAACGAGAAGGAGGTGGTGGAAGACCTCATCCTGGCCGCGATCAAGGACGCACAGGCCAAGGCCGCCGAGCGGATGGAACAGGAAATGGCCAAGGTCACCGAGGGACTCGGGCTTCCGCCGGGGATGGCGAACCCCTTCGGCTGATGGCGGGTATCCTGAGCTACGGCCGCAAGGAAGCGGCGGCCTTGCCGCTCAGCGAGGCGACGGTCGAGGCCGTGATCGCGAAGGCACGCCGGGTCTGCCTGACGCAGCTCGCGGCCTTCGCCGCCCTTGTCGGGGGGCTGGTGTGGGGTGCGGTCCAGGCCGACGGTTTGGTCGTCTGGCTGTCCGCAGGTCTGGCGACGCTTGCCGCCTGGGGTCTCTGGGGCGCCCTGTTCGCGACCCTGAACCACTTCATCGCCAGCATTCCGCTTCGACGGAATGCCGCCGCTGAAATCGCCCGCGAGACCGATCCGAAGAAGTTCTGGTGGACGCACCGCGAGGTGTTCCCCCTTGCCTGGGATTAGACCATGACCAACGCACCGCGCGAGATTGAAAACCTGATCGACCTCATGGCGAGGTTGCCGGGGCTCGGCCCCCGCTCGGCGCGCCGGGCGGTGCTCTACCTCATCCGCAAACGCGGCCTCCTGCTCGCCCCGCTCGCCGACGCGATGCACCAGGTCGCCGTCACCGCCCGCGAATGCGTGGTCTGTGGCAACGTCTCCACCTCGGAGGTCTGCGATATCTGCACCTCCGAGAAACGCGCCACCGGCGAGCTTTGCGTGGTCGAGGACGTGGCCGATCTCTGGGCGATGGAGCGCGCGAGCGTGTTCAAGGGCCGCTACCATGTGCTCGGCGGCACGCTCTCGGCGCTCGACTCGATGGGGCCGGAGGAATTGCGGATTCCCAAGCTGGTGCAGCGCGTGGTCGACGAGGGGATTACCGAGGTCATCCTTGCCCTCAACGCCACGATCGACGGCCAGACCACGGCGCATTACATCGCCGAGGAACTGGAAGGGCGCTGTGCCGTGACCTCGCTGGCGCAAGGCGTGCCGATTGGCGGCGAGCTGGATTACCTCGACGACGGCACGATCACCGCCGCGCTAAAGGCCCGCAAGGCCCTGTAAACACGTCTATTTCCAGTCGAAAAACCCGTCGCCCGCCTGGGCGAGCAACCTGGCGGCCATCGCGCGGCCGATCTCGGGCCCGTCCTCGATGGCGCCGGTGACATCGTCGGCCAGCGCCTCCGAGCCATCGGTGCGCAGGATCTCGCCACGCAGCCGCAGCCTGCCCCCAGCCAGCGTGGCCAGCGCCGCGATCGGGGTTTCGCACGAGCCATCGAGGGCCGCGAGAAACGCGCGCTCGGCGGCGAGGCGCAGGCCGGTTTCGGCGTGGTGCAGCGCGGCCAGCATGTCGGCGGTGCGGTTGTCGGCGCTGCGCCGCTCGATGCCGATCGCCCCCTGCGCCACGGCGGGCAACATCTCCTCGGGGGTGATCGCCCGGCGCGGTACATCGTTCATCCCCAGCCGGTTGAGCCCCGCCATGGCGAGGAAAGTGGCCTCGGCCACCCCATTGGCGAGCTTCTTCAGCCGGGTCTGCACGTTGCCGCGAAACTCCACCACGTTCAGGTCGGGCCGCCGGTTAAGAAGCTGCGCCTTGCGCCTGAGCGACGAGGTGCCCACGGTGGCGCCCTGCGGCAGATCGGCGATGCTGGCGCATGTCAGCGAGACGAAAGCGTCGGCGCTGTCTTCGCGCGGCAGGTAGCAATCGAGCGCGAGGCCCTCGGGCTGCTCCGTGGGCATGTCTTTCATCGAATGCACCGCGATGTCGATCCCGCCCGAAAGCAGCTGCTCCTCGATCTCCTTGGTGAACAATCCCTTGTTGCCAATCTCCTTCAAGGGCCGGTCGGCGGCGATCAGCGCCGCGTCGTCGCCGGTGGTCCTGATCACCACGATCTCGAAGGCGGCCTCGGGCAGGTCGAAGGCGGCCATCAGGCGGGCGCGGGTCTCGTGCGCCTGGGCCAGCGCCAGCGGCGAGCCGCGGGTGCCGATCTTGAGCGGTTGGGCGGGGGAGGGGAGCGTCACTGTCATGCGAACCGTTTAAACGCGGCAAATCGGCCTGTCCACGCCCCGCGTGCTTGACAAGTCGCCGCGCAGTTGGGAACCAGCCGCAACAAGCGAAAGGATCACGCATGACCAAGCTTCTGCTGCGCGCCCTTGCGGGCGAGACCCTGCCGGTTCCGCCGATCTGGATGATGCGCCAGGCCGGGCGCTACCTGCCGGAATACCGCGCGACCCGGGCAGAGGCGGGCGATTTCCTCAAGCTGTGCTACAACCCGGAGCTTGCAGCGGAGGTGACGCTGCAACCGATCCGCCGCTATGGCTTCGATGCCGCGATCCTGTTCGCCGATATTCTCCTAGTGCCACAGGCGCTGGGGGCCGATCTGTGGTTCGTCACCGGCGAGGGGCCACGGCTCTCCACGGTCACCACGCAGGCCGATTTCGATGTGCTGAAACCGGCCTCGATGATCCACGACACGCTCGGCCCGGTCTACGAGACCGTGCGCATTCTCTCGCGCGAACTGCCCGCGGAAACCACGCTCATCGGCTTCGCCGGCGCACCCTGGACGGTGGCGACCTACATGATCGCCGGGCGCGGCACCCCCGACCAGGGCCCGGCGCATGCGCTCAAGGACGAGAACCGCCCGCTGTTCGAGGCGCTGCTGGAGCGGATCACCGAGGCGACGATCGACTATCTCTCGATGCAGGTGGAGGCGGGCGCCGAGGTGGTGAAACTGTTCGACAGCTGGGCAGGTTCGCTCAAGGGCGAGGATTTCAACGCCTACGCGCTGGAACCGGCGAAGCGGATCATCGCCGAACTGAAGGCGCGCCACCCCGGGTTGCCGGTCATCGCCTTCCCGCGCGAGGCCGGCGAGGGCTATATCGGCTTTGCCCGCGCCACCGGCGCCGATTGCGTGGCGATCGACAATTCGGTTTCGCCGAAATGGGCGGCCGAGCACGTGCAGGTCGACGGCTGTGTGCAGGGCAACCTCGACCCGAAGCACATGGTCACCGGCGGCGAGGCGCTGGTGCGGGCCACGCGCGAGGTTGTCGAGGCGTTCCGGAACGGGCCGCACATCTTCAACCTCGGCCACGGGATCACCCCGGATGCCGATCCCGAGAACGTGCAACTGATGATCGATACCGTGCGGGGCGCATAGGCTGCCCCTTCATCCTGGCAAAAATACCTCGGGGGGTCCGGGGGGCAGCGCCCCCCGGCCGGTCGCCCCGGCGTCAGCCGGGGCGAAACCTCACACCCATTTCGCCAGCGGCGGCAGGCTCATCAGCACCGCGTCGGCGTCGTGCCCGGTTGCGAGGCCGAACTTCGTGCCGCGGTCGTAGACGAGGTTGTATTCGGCATAGAGCCCGCGGTGAACGAGCTGCCTGTCCTTGTCGGCTTCGGTCCAGGGAAGATCGCGGCGGCGTTCGGTGACCGGCAGGAAGGCGGGCAGGAAGGCCCGGCCCACGTCCTGGGTGAAGCCGAAATCAGCCTCCCAGTCGCCGGTGTTGAGGTCGTCGTAGAAGATCCCGCCGACGCCGCGCGCGCGGCCGCGGTGGGGGATGAAGAAATACTCGTCGGCCCAGGCCTTGAAGCGATCGTAATAGGCCGGATCGTGCGCGTCGCAGGCCTTTTTCAACGCCGCGTGGAAATGGGCGGTGTCGTCGTCATACGGGATGCAGGGGTTAAGATCGGCGCCGCCGCCGAACCACCAGGCCGAGGGGGTCCAGAACATCCGCGTGTTCATGTGCACCGCCGGGGTGTGCGGGTTCTGCATGTGGGCCACGAGGCTGATCCCCGAGGCCCAGAAGCGCGGATCGGTCTCGATCCCGGGCACGCCGCGCGCGGCCATGGCCTTCTGCGCCGCTTCGCCGAGCGTGCCGTGGACGGTGGACACGTTCACGCCGACCTTCTCGAACACCCGCCCGCCGCGCATCACGCTCATCAACCCGCCGCCGGCATCGCTGCCATCGTCGGAGGCGCGTTTCGTCTCGGTCACGTCGAAGCGTCCGGGGGCGGCAGTGGCGAAGGGCCCGCTGTCGTGGCTCAGTTCCAGCGCCTCGAATGCCTCCACGATCTCGTCGCGCAGGGCGCGAAACCAGGTGGCGGCGCGGGCCTTTTCGTCGGTCATGGTTTCGCTCATCTCGCACTCCCTTTGGATTCGCCGATGGCTAGCAGGAAAGCGGTCTTCGGGAAAAGGGCGATTTCTTCGTGGCGCGCTGTGCGCTATCCTGCGCCGAGAAGGAGATCTTCCATGCGCCTGCCCCTCGTCGCCGCCCTCGCCCTTCCGTTCCTGCTCGCCGCCTGCGAGGTCACCCCGCGCCAGCAATGCGAAGCGCCCTACCGGGCGGAGTTGCGCACCGTCGATGCCGAGCTGCGCGAAACCCGCGAGATCCTGCGCCGGGGGTTCCGGCTGGTGCCCGCGCGCTGGGAGCACGGGGTGCACTACTGCGTCGAGCCAAGCGGGTTCGTCGGGCTGTGCACCGCCGAAGACGGCAAGCCGATGTTCGACAAGCGCCCGATCAACCGCGCGGGAGAACAGGCCAAGCTGAACGCCCTAGAAGCCGAGCGGCTGAGGCTGTCGCGCGCGATTGCACAATGCGCGGTGCAATTCCCCGAGTAAGCTCTGCGGCGCGGTTCAGTGCGCCGGGGCGCCGACGGCATCCACCAGCGTGCGCCCGCCGTCGACGGTGAGGATCTGGCCGGTCATGAAGCCCGCGCCCTCGGAGGCGAGGAAGCGGGCGGTTTCCGCCACTTCGTTGGCGCCGGCGATGCGGCCGAGCGGGGTGCCGTCGATGATCATGCCGCGCATGTCATCGTGTGCCCGCAGGGCATCGCGCAGGCTGGCGCTCATCACCGAGCCGAAGCTGATCGCGTTGACGCGAATGCGATGCGACGCCAGCGCCACCGCGAGCGCGCGCGTCATCTGTTCGAGCGCCGCCGCGGCGATCGAGAAGGCCATCAGACCCGGCTGGGTGCGGGTGGCGGCGATCGAGGAGAGGTTGATGATCGCGCCGAGCGGCGCGTCGCTGTCTTCGGGCAGGCTCTCGCCCTGACGGATCATCCGCTTCGCCACCGCCTGCGACAGCCGCAGCGCGGTCATCAGGTTCTGGTCGAGCAGCACCTCGATCGTGTTGTCGGACATGTCGAGCGGGTCGGAGGCGCAAACCTGCCGCGACGCGTTCACGAGAATGTCGACCCGGTCGAAGGCGTCGACGGTTGTGGAGATCAGGTTCTTGATCGTGAGCTTCTTGCGCAGATCGCCGGCGAAAATGCGGATGTTGCGCGCCTCGTCCTCGTCGGCCGACCCGCCGTTCGAGCTTTCGGGATTGGGCCCGAATTCGTCGATCAGCCGGGCCTCGTCGATATCGGCGCAAACCACGTTGGCGCCTTGCTCGGCGAAGTGGAGCGCGATGGCAAGGCCAACGCCATTGGCGGCGCCGGTGACGATGGCGGTCTTGCCGGAAATGGAAAACGACATGGGATTGGCTCCTGATTCCCTGCGCCGAGCCTTGCGGGGATCATCCCCGGAGGCGATGCGGCCTCGTGGCGTGGATCACCTTGAAGCCCGGCGTGCCGCCGACTTCTTCGACATGGGCGAAGGCGCGCCCGAGCGCCTCTTCGTAGGGCAGGTGGCGATTGGCGACCATCCAGAAGCTGCCCTGAGGGGTGAGAATCCGCCTTGCGGCGGCGATGAAGGCCTGCCCGAGCCCGGGATCGCCAGCCCGCCCGACGTGGAAGGGCGGGTTGGATACCACAACGTCATAGGGTTGATCGGGTTGGAAGCTGGTGGCGTCCGCCCATTGGAAGGCGGCGCGCGGGTCGGTGATGTTCCGGCGGGCGCAATCGAGCGCCACGGCGTCGGCCTCGACGAGATCGAGGTGGGTGACCGCCTCGGAGGCGAGGATCTGGCGGGCGAGAAAGCCCCAGCCTGCGCCGAGGTCGGCCACCCGGCCCTTGAGCGGCGGCAGCGCGTCCGCGAGCGCCAGCGAACCCTTGTCGGGCCCATCGGCGGAAAACACGCCGGCGCGGGTGACGAAGCCGTCCACCACGCGGTCGGTGGCGGCCCAGTCGGAAAAGTCGCCGCCCGAGATCCAGAACAGCTTGCCATGCGCCTTCGAGATCACGCCGCCGGGGGTGACGCGCGCCTTCACCGCCTTCAGCACCGAATCGATCCCGTCGTGCTTCTGGCCATCGACCAGCACCAGCGGCGCGCAGGCGGCGGCTTCGGCGATCAGGGCGCGCGCGGCGTCCTTCGAGCGGGGAAGCACCACGATTGCGGTGGCGGCCCTGGGGGCCTCGCGGGTGACGCTGTAACCGGCGGCAGTCCAGTGGGCCAGGTCGGGCGCGAAATGGCTGACGACGGTGACGCGCTCGCGCGGCAGGGCCGAAAGATCGTAACCCGCGGGCGGGGAGAATACGGCAACCGGCCCGTCGGGCAGGTCGAGCGCGCCCGAGTCGCGCGCGAGGGAGATGCGGGAGGCGGTCATGGCAAGGTGGCGCGTCGGGCGCGCGTCATTCCTTTTCCATCGTGCATTGCAGCGGGTGCTGGTGCTGGCGGGCGGCTTCCATCACTTGCGTCACCTTGGTTTCGGCAATCTCGTGGGTGAACACGCCGACCACGGCAAGACCTTTCTTGTGCACGGTGAGCATCAGTTCGAAGGCCTGGGCGTGGTTCATTCCGAAGAACCGCTCGAGCACCATCACGACGAATTCCATCGGCGTGAAATCGTCATTCAGCAACAGCACCTTGTACATCGGCGGCCGCTGCGTGCGGGTCTTGGTCTGGATGGCGACACCAGTGCCGTCATCGCCCTCGCCAGCCATCAGAAACGGGTTGATCCGGTCTTGCGACACGATGATCCTTTCGCTGCTCTGTTCAGTCATATTCAGACCGGACTATATAGCGCCAAAGCCGGGGAGGAAAAAGGCCCGGCTGACATCGACGTGACCGGGAAGGGCGATACTGGTGCAAAACCTCACTACCATCGGCTTCGATGCCGACGACACGCTTTGGCAAAACGAGGCTCTGTTCCAGATGACGCAGGAGCGATTCGCCTCGCTGCTTGCCGATTACGCGGAGCCGGATCACCTCGCCGAGCGGCTGGAGGCGGCGGAACGGCGCAACCTCGGGCGCTATGGCTTCGGCATCAAGGGGTTCGTTCTCTCGATGATCGAGACCGCGATCGAGGTGACCGGCGAGCGCGTGCCGGCCCGGGTGATCCGACAGTTGATCGAGGCCGGGCAGGAGATGCTCGACCACCCGATCGAGCTTCTGCCCGGGGCCAGCGCGGCGATCGAGGCGCTCGCGCCCCGGTTCACGCTGGTGCTCATTACCAAGGGCGATCTGCTCGACCAGGAGCGCAAGCTGGCGCAATCGGGGCTGGGGGAAATGTTCGACGCGGTCGAGATCGTCTCCGACAAGACGCTGGCGACCTATGCCTCGGCCTTCGCCCGCCACGGCGAAGGTGCGGACACGGCGATGATGGTGGGCAATTCGCTGAAATCCGACGTGATCCCCGCGCTGGAGGCGGGGGCCTTCGGCGTCCACGTGCCGCACAACCTGACATGGACCCTCGAACACGCCGAGCCGCCGCGGGCGCATCCGCGCTTTTTCGAGATTTCGGAGCTTGGCGAGCTTGCCGGCGTGATTGCCCGTATCGGCTGAGCGACGCCCGGCTTTCGGCGGAATCGCCGATCTTGTGGCTGGGCCGGAATCGCGCTCAACATCTTCCTGCGACAGATCAGCCGGCCCCCGAAAGACATTGAAAATTGGGTATTTTCTGGCGGCGTCCTTTCTGCTAGCCTTGATCTAATGAGAATGTGACCGGGCAAAGAACCCGGCATATCGAGGCAGAGACAGGTGACGACGTGAAACCGCGCGCGGGGCAGCTTGCCCGATTAGTGCTATTGTCGTTCGTGCTGGCGGTGCTTGGCCTGCGGGCCGTTGCCGCGCCATACGCCGCGATGGTGATGGACATGCGCAACGGCGAAGTGATTCACGCGCGCAACGCCGATACCCAGCTGCACCCCGCCTCGCTCACCAAGATGATGACGCTCTACGTCGCCTTCGAGGCGATCGAGAACGGCGAGATCAGTCTCGACACGCTGGTCACCGTTTCCGCCAATGCTGCCGCCGAACCACCGTCGAAACTTGGGCTCCGGGCGGGCCAGAAGATCAAGCTGCGCTATCTCATCCGCGCCGCCGCGGTGCGGTCGGCCAATGACGCGGCCACCGCGATCGGCGAGGCGATTGCCGGGTCCGAAGCGGCCTATGCCGCGCGGATGACCCGCACCGCGAAGGCGCTGGGCATGTCGCGCACCCAGTTCAAGAACATGCACGGGCTGACCCGGGCCGGCCACATGTCGACCGCGCGCGACATGACCCTCCTCGGCCGCCACGTCTTTTTCGACTACCCGGAATACTATAACCTGTTCTCCCGCCGCACCGCCGACGCCGGGGTGGCGCAGGTGCCCAACACCAACCGCCGCTTCCTCGACGCCTACAAGGGCGCGGACGGGATCAAGACCGGCTACACCAGCGCCGCCGGCTTCAACCTCGTGGCCTCGGCCGAACGCGGCGGCAAACGGATCATCGCCACCGTGTTCGGCGGCCAGTCCACCGCGGCGCGCAACAAGCAGGTGGCGGAACTGCTCGATCTGGGCTTTCGCAAGGTGCCGACGCGAGTGGCGCTTCGGCCGCCATCGAAGCCCGCCTATGTCGGCCCGGGTGGCACGGCGCCGGTCGTGGTTGCCGCCGGTAGCGCCGCGCCAAGCGTTGCGGGCAAGGTGATCCGGGTTGTGCGCGCGCCGCAGAAATCCATCCGCCCGCAGCCGCGCCCGCTTCCGGCCGTGCCGGACGAGTCCGTGGTTGCGGCGGTGGTTGCGGCGCTGGGCGCGGAGATCGAGACCGTGATCGAAGACGTGGTGACGGCCAGCGCGGCCGAAGCGGCCACGGCGCCCAAACCCGATCCCGCCGTCAACGCCGAAGCGGTGGTCGCAACCGCGCTCGCGCCGAGGGCAGCCCCGCCGCCGGAACCGCGCCCGGCGGAGATCATCCTCGCGAACGTCGAGCCGGAAGCGCCGGCGGAAGCAGAGGCCCCCGAGGTCATCACCCGGCTCTCCAGCGCGGGCGGGCGGCACTGGGGGATCAACGTCGGCCGCTATGCCTCGGAATACGAAGCCGAGCGCATCCTGCTCAAGACCGCGCTGGTCGAGCTCGCCACGCTGGGAGAAGCCTTGCGCAAGGTGGCGCGCGGCCCGCAGGGGTTCGAGGCGAATTTCGTCGGGCTCACCGAGGACGGGGCCGATCTTGCCTGCCGCAGATTGTCGGCGCGCAACACCAGTTGCCGCGTGATCGGGCCGAGCTGAGCTACCAGCGCGAAAGCGCGTCCTCGTCTTCGTCCTTGGCCGCCACCCATTCGGCACCGTCCGGCCCGTATTCCTTCTTCCAGAACGGCGCGCGGCTCTTGAGGTAATCCATCAGGAACTCGGCCGCTTCGAAGGCGGCCGCCCGGTGGCGGCTGGCGGTGGCGACCATCATGATCCGATCGCCCGGGACCAAGGGGCCGTAGCGGTGAATCACCAGGCAATCGTCGAGCGCCCAGCGCGACATGGCCTCGGCGGCGATCTTCTCGATCGCCTTCACGGTCATGCCGGGATAATGCTCGATCTCCATCCGGGTCAGCCCGCCGGTGGCGCGCACGATCCCGGTGAAGGTGACCTGGGCGCCGACATCGCCCTCGGCGCCGAAGCCTGCAAGCTCGACCCCGAGATCGAACGGCTCGCTTTGTACCCGGACGCGCATCAGCCCCCCGTCATCGGGGGAAAGAAGGCCACCTCGCGGACGCCCTGCAGCGGGCTGTCCCATTCGGCGAGTTCCTGGTCGACGGCGACGCGCAGCGCCGACAGGTCCGAGAAGGCGAGCGCGTAGCGATCCTCCCGGGCGCGCAATTCGTCGACGAGATCGGCGACGGTGGCGGCCCCGGTCTCGACGCGCTCGCGCGGCTCGCCGATGCGTTCGCGCACCCATGCGAAATAAAGAACGTCAAGCATCCGGCTCCTCCTTCAGAAATGGCATCGCCTTGCGGAAATAATCCCAGCCGGTGACGATGGTCATGAGAGCGGCGACCCAGAGCAGCGCGATCCCGGCGTTGCCCGCCCAGTCGGCCCAGCCCATGAGCCAAGCCCGCTCGCTGCCGCTTTCCATCCGGGCGTGGTGCTCGAAGACGCCCTTGGCGAAGATCAGCGTGATCGCGATCATCTGGCTGGTGGTCTTCCACTTCGCGAGGTTGGTCACCTTGAGCGCCCGCGCCTTGCCGCCGAGGCTCTCTCGCAGCCCCGCGACGAAGACCTCGCGGTAGATGATGATCGCCGAGGGCAGCAGGATCCAGGGCGTGAGCCCGGCGTAGCCGTTGATCACCAAAAGCGCGATCATCACCAGCGCCTTGTCGGCGATCGGATCCATCGCCGCGCCAAACAGGCTTTCGAGCCGCCAGGCGCGGGCGAGATAGCCGTCGAGGTAATCGGTGATCGCGGCGATGATGAATAGCGACATCGCGTACCAATCGGCCCAGGGCCTGTCGAAAAACAGGAACATCACCGGCAGAAGCGGCACCGCCAAGAGGCGCGCAATGGTGAGGATATTGGGCAAGGTCCATCTCATGAACCATGAATATCCGGTTCCGGTCCGGGGGGAAAGAGTGCGCCACGGTGATGACAGCCGGGCGCGGAGTGTTTCCGCCGCGCCAGTCCCGCAGGCGGGACCGGCGCTCTGCCCCCCGCCCGTCGGGTCAGCCGTGATCCTGCAAATGGCCGTGGATCGTTTCGGCCAGCGCCGCCGATATGCCGGGCACGGCCTTGAGATCGTCAAGGCTCGCGCGCGCCACCGCCTTGGCCGAGCCGAAATGGCTGAGCAGCGCGCGCTTGCGGCTGGCGCCGACGCCGGGGATCTCGTCGAGGGGCGTGGCGCCGATCGCCTTGGCGCGCTTGGCGCGGTGGGTGCCGATGGCGAAGCGGTGGGCCTCGTCGCGCAGCCGCTGGACGAAGTAGAGCACCGGATCGTCGCGCTTGAGCGCGAAGGGGCGGCGGCCGGTTCGATAGAACTCTTCCTTGCCGGCATCCCGGTCGATGCCCTTGGCGACGCCGACCATGGCGATATCCTCTACCCCGAGATCCTCGAGAATCCCGTTCACCGCCGAAACCTGCCCGGCGCCGCCGTCGATCAACAGGAGATCGGGCCAGTGCTCGCTCTCGCGGTCGGGGTCTTCCTTGAGCAGCCGTTTGAAGCGGCGGGTGAGCACCTCTTTCATCATCCCGAAATCGTCGCCGGGGGTGAGGTCGTCGCCGCGAATGTTGAACTTGCGATACTGGCTCTTCATGTAGCCGTCCGGCCCGGCCACGATCATCGCGCCGACGGCATGGGCGCCCTGGATGTGGGAGTTGTCGTAAACCTCGATGCGGCGCGGCGGCTGGTCGAGATCGAAGGCCGCTGCGAGCCCTTCGAGCAGCCGCGCCTGCGTTGCCGTTTCGGCCATCTTGCGGCCAAGGCTCTCGCGGGCGTTGCGCGCGGCGCCGGCAACCAGCTCGGCCTTCTCGCCCCTGAGCGGCACCGCGATCTCGACCTTGCGGCCGGCGCGTTCGGCGAGCGCCTCGGCCATGAGATCGAGATCGTCGATCGGGTGGCTGAGCAGCAAGAGGCGAGGCGGGTCTTTCTGGTCGTAGAACTGGCCGATGAAGGCTTGCAGCACCTCGGCCTCGCCCGCGCCGGCGCCGGTGCGGGGGTAGAAATCGCGGTTGCCCCAGTTCTGGTGCGCGCGGATGAAAAACACCTGCACGCAAGCCTGCCCGCCTTCCATGTGCAGCGCGATGACATCGGCCTCGGCCACCCCGCGCGGGTTGATCCCTTGCGAGCTTTGCACCTGGGTGAGCGCGCGGATGCGGTCGCGCAGGCTCGCCGCACGCTCGAATTCCATCGCGTCGGAGGCGGCCTGCATCTCGGCGGCGAGCTGTTCCTGCACCTTGGAGGTGCGCCCTGACAGGAAGCGTTCGGCATCACGCACGAGGGTGGCATACTCGGCTTTCTCGATCTTGCCGGTGCAGGGCCCGGCGCAGCGCTTGATCTGGTAGAGCAGGCAGGGCCGGGTGCGGCTTTCGAACATCGCGTCCGAGCAGTTGCGCAGAAGAAAGACCTTCTGCAACTGGTTGAGCGTGCGGTTCACCGCGTCGGCGCTGGCGAAGGGGCCGTAGTAGTGCCCCTTGTCCTTTTTCGCGCCGCGGTGCTTGCGGATCTGCGGGAAGGGGTGATCGGTGACGAGGATGTTGGGGAACGACTTGTCGTCGCGCAGGAGCACGTTGAAATGCGGCTTGAGCTGCTTGATCAGGTTCTGTTCGAGCAGCAGCGCCTCGGTTTCCGATTTCGTGGTGAGGAACATCATCGAGGTGGTCTGGCTGATCATCCGCGCGATCCGGGCGGAGTGGCCGGTGGGCTTGGCGTAGTTCGCCACGCGCTTCCTGAGGTTCTTGGCCTTGCCGACGTAGAGCACCCGGCCTTTCTCGTCGAGCATCCGGTAAACCCCGGGCGAGCCGTCGAGCCGCTTGACGTAATCCGCGATCACCCCGTGGCCGCGCCTGGGGCTGGTGGTTTCGCTCTGGTCGGTCGCGTCGCTCATGCGGTCTGACTATTGATTCCCGCCGCCCGCTGCAATCTTGCGCAGACGAGTTCAAGATCAAACCTGCCCACAGAATCTGTGGATAACTCCGTGGATTGCTTTGGGGTGACGCGGATTTTGCCTTGTAAGCGGTTGGCTTCGACGGGCTGCCTAAATTTTAGGCAACATTTCAAGTTATTGAAATCAAGGAGAAAAAATATGACTTTTATGTAAACTTCTGAAATCATTCACGAAAAGGTGTGGGATTCTGATAAGTCGACCGCGAAGTGCACAAGTTATCGCGAGCTGCGGCTTGAGTGGCTATTCCAGGCCGAGCACGTCGGGGGTTTTCCAGCCGAGGTGCTGGCCGCCGTCGACCGCGATCATCTGGCCGGTAACGGCCTTGGCGTCGATCAGGTAGCCCAGTGCGGCGGTGATGTCGGCCGCGTCCGCGCCGCGTCCGAGCACGGTGCTGGCGCGCTGGCGGGCGAAGTGGTCATCGCTCTGGCGGGCGCCGATCAGGGTGGGTCCGGGGCCGATGGCATTGACGCGGATGCGGGGCGCCAGCGCCTGCGCGGCGGTGCGGGTGAAGGCCCAGAGCCCCATCTTGGCGATGGTGTAGGTCATGAATTCCGGTGTCGGTTTCCAGACCCGCTGATCTAGCATGTTGACGACAAGGCCGGTGGCGCGGGGCTCGCCCGCCTCGCAGTGGGTATGGTCGGGCGCTTGCGCGGCGAAGGCCTGCGCGAGGAAGAAGGGCGCGCGCAGGTTCGATCCGATATGGCGATCCCAGCTTTCCGGCGTTGCGGTTTCGAGCCGGTCGTATTCGAAGATGCTGGCGTTGTTTATGAGCAGGGTCAGCGGGCCGCCCAGGGCCTGCGATGCGCGGGGCACCAGCCCCTCGGCGGCTTCGGGATCGAGCAGGTCGGTCTGCAGAGCGACGGCGCGCACCCCTTGTGCCTCGCAGAGCGCCACGGTTTCGCGCGCGCCCTCGGCGCTGCCGGCATAATGCGCGGCCACGTCCCAGCCGCGCCCGGCGAGGTAAACCGCCATCGCCTGCCCCAACCGCGCGCCCGCGCCGGTTACCAGTGCCCGTCCCGGTTCCATCTCAAGCCCCCAGCAGCCAAACCATGTAGCCCACGTAAAGTGCGACGAAGATGATGCCCCAGGCGCGGCCCATGTGCCAGCCCCGGAAAACGAAGGGGGCGATGAGGAGCGAGGCCATGAACATCACCCACATGTCGAGCTTCAGCATCGACGGCTCCACCGGGATCGGCCCGACGAGCGAGGCGACGCCGATGATCGCGAGCAGGTTGAACATGTTCGAGCCGATGACATTGCCGAGGGCGACATCGGCCTGGCGGCGGATCGCGGCCATAACCGTGGTGGCAAGCTCGGGCAGCGAGGTGCCGATGGCGACCAGGGTAAGGCCGATCACGGTTTCGCTCACCCCGTAGGTGCGGGCGATATTGGTGGAGGCATCGACGAGCACATTGGCGCCGAACGGCAGGCCGATAAGCCCCAGCGCCAGGAAGAGAATGACCTTGCGCCAGGGCATCTCGGGATCGACGCCCTCGATCTCTTCTTCCTCGTCGGCTTCGGCCCCGACCTCGGCCAGCAGCGTCGCCGGGTCGGGCTGTTCGCCTTTTGCCGCCAGTTCGGCGGCGCGCTGGGCGGCCATTTCGCGGCGGTGGGTGAGCGCTTCATGGAAAGCGGAAGAGAGCATCAGCGCGAGCCCGGCAAGCAGCACGATGCCCTGCACCCAGCCGAAAACGCCCCCGGCCGCGGCGAGCAACATGAACAGCACCGTGGCGGCCATCATCGCGATGTAGTTGCGCCGGGTATCGGTGCCGGCAGTGGCGAGCCCGGTGATC
This sequence comes from Sinisalibacter lacisalsi, assembly GCF_014640115.1. GTDB lineage: Bacteria > Pseudomonadota > Alphaproteobacteria > Rhodobacterales > Rhodobacteraceae > Sinisalibacter > Sinisalibacter lacisalsi. The sequence continues at coordinate 353,502 of NZ_BMGI01000003.1, forward strand.
AGCGCGGGCACACCGAGGACGAGAAGGATATTGGCGGTGTTGGAGCCGACCACGTTACCGAGCGCCAGCCCCGGCACGCCCCCCAGCACCGCCTCGACCGAGATCAGGAGTTCCGGCGCCGAGGTGCCGAAGGCGACGATGGTGAGCGAAACGATCATCGCCGGCACGCCGAGGCGCAGGCTGAGGTTCACCGCGCCACGCACGAGGCTGTCGCCGGCGAGCAAAAGGATCACAAGCCCGAGTGTAGCGTAGAAGAAATCCAAGGTTCAGCCCTTTTTTTCGCAGGGGCAGGGGCCCTTGCCGATGCGGTACCGGCCGCATTTGGGGCATTTCATCTGCGCGATCCGCTTCTGGCCGGGAAAGCGCAACTTGCCGAAAAAGGCGAGCACCATCATAGCGACGAGAAACAGGGTTATCAGCTTGAAATACATCTAGAGCCCAAGCCTCGACCACAGTGCCCGCTCTTCCACCGCGCCGAGCGCCTGGCCGACGATGGCGGTGCCGAAGCGTTTGAACAGCGAGCGTTTCGGCCCGTAGACCACGAAGCGCGTCTTGTCGCCGAAGACCTCTTTCATCTTCGGCACGACATGGCCGATGCCGTCGATCAGCCCGAGATCGAGCGCCTGTGCGCCGGTCCAGAATTCGCCGGTGAACAGCCGGTCGTCGTCGGCGAGCTTGGACCCGCGCGCGGTTTTCACGTGGTCGATGAAGGCGGTGTGGATGGTCTCGGAGATCGCCTTGATGCGGGCCACGTCCTCGGGATTCTCGGGCGCGAAGGGATCGAGCTGCGACTTGCTTTCGCCCGAGGTGTAGATCCGGCGCTCGACGCCGTGGCGGGCGATGAAATCCTGCAACCCGAAGAAGGCCATGATCACGCCGATGGAGCCGACGATGGAGGCGCGGTCGGCATAGATCTCGTCAGCGGCGCAGGCGAGCCAGTAGCCACCGGAGGCGGCGGCGTCTTCGACGAAGGCATAGACCGGCACGTGCTTTTCATCGGCCAGCCTGCGGATGCGGGCGGCAATGAGCGAGCTTTGCACCGGCGAGCCTCCGGGCGAGTTGATGCTGAGCGCCACCGCTGCGGGCTTGCCCCGGCGAAAGGCCTTCTCGATCAGCGGTGCCACGGTTTCGTCATTGAGCTGCCCGCGCGGGCCGGTGGAGATCGCGCCGTGCAGGCGGATCACGGCGACGCGGGGGGCGCCGCCGGCGAAGGGGATAAAGCGCATCATGGGCGCCATGTAGAGGCGGGGGGAGACGGCGACAAGGTGCCGCGCGACCTTTCCTTGACGCGTTGTTTTCCTGCCTCAGCTACGCAGGCGCCAGCCGGTGCGGAAGATCGCCCAGATCGCCACGAGGCAGAGCCCCGCGAACAGCGCGATGGCGGCGAGCGAGGCGGCCACCGGAACGTCGGCCATGCCGAAGAACGACCAGCGGAAACCGGAAATCAGGTAGACCACCGGGTTGAACAGCGTGATCGATTGCCAGACCGGCGGCAGCATCGAGATCGAGTAGAACGACCCGCCGAGAAAGACGAGCGGCGTGATCACCAGCATCGGCACGAGGTTCAGCTGCTCGAAGTTCTTCGCCCAGATGCCGAGGATGAATCCGAGCATGGCGAAGGAGAAGGTGGTCATCACCAGGAAAGCAAGCATCCAGACCGGATGGGCGATGGGCAGATCGACGAAAAGGTTTGCCGTGCCCAGGATGATGAGGCCGATCATCAGCGCCTTGGTGGCGGCCGCGCCGACATAGCCGATGACGATCTCGACAACGGTGACGGGGGCGGAGAGGATTTCGTAGATCGTGCCCACGAATTTCGGGAAGTAGATGCCGAAGGCGGCGTTGGTGACGGATTGTTGCAGCACCGTGAGCATGATCAGCCCCGGCACGATGAAGGCGCCGTAGCTCACGCCCTCGACGGTTTCGATCCGGCTGCCGATGGCGGCCCCGAAGACGACGAAATAGAGCGAGGTGGAGATCACCGGCGAGACGACGCTCTGCCAGATCGTGCGGAAGGTGCGGGCCATCTCGAAAAGATAGATCGCGCGGATCGCGTGCAGGTTCATTGCGTGCTCCCGGTCACGAGGCCGACGAAGATATCTTCGAGGCTGGATTGCGTTGTGCGCAGATCGGCGAGGTGCAGGCCGGCCTCACGGATGTCTGCCAGAAGATCGGTGATGCCGGTTTGCTTGGCGGCGGTGTCGTAGGTGTAGACGAGGCTGCTACCATCCTCCCCGAGGGTGACGCCGCGGCGGGCGAGCGTTTCGGGCAGATCCGAGACCGGTGCCGCGAGTTCGACGGTGAGGGTCTTGCGGCCCATCCGCGTCATCAGTTGCCCGGTCTTTTCCACCAGCAGCAGCTCGCCGTGGTTGATCACGCCAACCCGGTCGGCCATCGCCTCGGCTTCCTCGATGTAATGGGTGGTGAGGATGATCGTGACGCCGCGTTCCTTGAGCTTGCGCATCACCTGCCACATCGACTGGCGCAATTCCACGTCGACCCCGGCGGTGGGCTCGTCGAGAAACAGCACGCGCGGCTCGTGCGCCAGCGCCTTGGCGATCATCACGCGGCGCTTCATCCCGCCCGAGAGCGCGAGGATTTTCTCGTCGCGCTTGTCCCACAACGTCAGATCCCTGAGAATCCGCTCGATCAGCGCGTCGTCGGGCTTCTTGCCGAAGAGGCCACGGGTAAACCGGACGGTGTTGATCACCTTCTCGTAGCTCTCGACGTGGAGTTCCTGCGGCACGAGGCCGATCAACTCGCGCGCGGCCCGAAAATCGCGGGCGATGTCATGGCCGCCAACGGTGACGCGGCCGCCGCTGGCCGTGGTCAGCCCGCAGATGATCGAGATCAGCGTGGTCTTGCCCGCGCCGTTCGGGCCGAGGAGCGACAGAACCTCGCCCTCCTCGATCTCCAGATCGATGCCTTTCAGGGCTTGCAGCCCGCCGGGAAAGACCTTGGTGAGCCCCTGGACCGATACGATGGATGTCACTGGCAAAACCCTCCTGTTCGCGTCCGCAAGTTATGCCCCGGCGCCGGAAGTTTCCAGAGCCCGTGTGGCTCAGTCGGGAAGCACCTTGCCGGGGTTCATGATGCCCGAAGGATCGAGCGCGGTCTTGATCCGGCGCATCACGACAAGGGCCACCGGGTTCTTGTGCCGTGCCATCGAGGGTTTCTTCGACAGCCCGATGCCGTGTTCGGCGGAAAAGCTGCCGCCGAGGTCACGCACTTGTGTTTCCACCAGTTGCATCACCGCGTCGAGGTGGGCCGGGTCGTCATGCGAGGGGTAGACGGTGTAATGGATGTTGCCGTCGCCAAGATGGGCCACCGAGAGATCGTCGGCCCCCGGATCGAGGCGCGGAAGGGCCGCCGCCATCCGGGCGAAAAAGGTTTCGAGCCGGTCGAGCGGCAGGGCGATATCGTTGGCGACGAAGGGCTTGCGCGAAAAGGCGACCTCGGCCGCGGCCTCGCGCCGCGCCCACATCTCGGCGCGCTGGGCCTCGTTCTGCGCGATCACCGCGTCGAGCAGGCGGCCGGCCTCGAGTTCCTCGGCCAGCACCGATTCGAGATAGGCGGCGATCGGGAGCGTTCCGTCCGGCCCCGGCGTCGCATCACGCGGCGCGGTGGCGCCGATTTCCAGCATGATGTTGGCCTCGTGCGCCGCGTCGAAGGGCGGCCGCAGCTCCGGGCGCAGCTCGGCCAGTCGCTCGAAATGGGCGCGCGGCATGTATTCATAGGCCTCGACGGCGCCGCCGGTGGCCTCCTGCAGCCGGTTCAGCAGCCCGAGCGCATCGCCGAGGGAGGGCAGCGCCAGCATCGCCGTGGCGGTGGCGCGCGGCAGCGGCGCGAGCTTGAGAACCGCGGCGGTGATCACCCCCAGCGTGCCCTCGGCGCCGATGAACAGATCCCGCAAGTCATAGCCGGAGTTGTCCTTGTGCAGCTCGCTCATCAGATCCATCAGCGCGCCGTCGGGGAGCACGACTTCGAGCCCGAGGCAGAGCGCGCGGGTATTGCCGTAGCGCAAGACGTTGGAGCCGCCGGCGTTGGTGGAGAGCACGCCGCCGATCATCGCCGAGCCGCGCGCGCCGAAGGTGAGCGGGAAGGCGAGGCCCTCGGCGCGGGCTGCCTCGTGCAGATCGGCGAGCACCACCCCGGCCTCGACCACCGCCACCCGCGCCTCGGGCCGGATCGCGCGGATGCGGTTCATCCGTTCGAGCGAGAGCAGCGCCGCGCCGTCCGCGAAGGCGCCGCCCGACAACCCGGTGTTGCCGGAGACGGGCACGATGGCGGTGCCGGTCGCGTTCGCCGCCCTCAGAAGCTCGGAGACCTCAGCGGCGTTGCCCGGGCGCAGCACGCAGAGTGGGGCGGAGGTGTATTTCCCGGTCCAGTCGGTGGCGTAGCGGGTGGCATTGGCGCCGGTCAGCACCTGGGCGTCGCCAAGGATGGCCAGAGCCTGTTCGATGAATGTCATGGGGTCCCTCCGTGGGGGGCACCCTACTCCGCTTCGTCAGGGCGAGAAAGATGCCGGGTGTGCCCGATGGCCTGCGCGCGCAACACCACCACGATCGCGGTTTTTCGCAACCCGTCAGGAGAAGAAGAGGCCTCCACGCGCGCCTGGTGCGAGGCGGGCAGGCCGTCACGGCCCGCGCATTCTCGCTACACCGCCTGGCTGTGGCCGGATGCCGACATCTCGTAGGCGTCGAAAAAACGCGCGATGATCCGGGCGAGGGGCCGCGAGTCCTCGAGGATGGTAAGCACCCCGTCTTCGAGCATCGTCGTTCCCGGCAGTGCCGCATCAAGCCCGTCGGCCATGGCGATGGCCACTTGCGGCGCAACCCCGTGCTCGGCGGCGATGGCGCCGAGATCGGCGCGGAAATCGCACAGCAGTTTCTCGATGATCCGCCCGCGCAACAGGTCGTCGCCGGTGAAGATATGGCCCTTGGCGACGGGCAATTCGCCGGCCCGCACCCGCTCCTGGTATTTCGAGGTGGCGGGTTCGTTCTGGGCGTAGCCTTGCGGGAAACGGCCGATCGAGGAGGCGCCGATCGGGATCAGCACACGCGATCTGTCTTCGGTGTAGCCTTGGAAATTGCGGTGCATCGTGCCGTTGCGGTGCGCGATGGCGAGGCCATCATCGGGCTTTGCGAAATGGTCGATGCCGATCTCTTCGAAGCCGGCGGCCACGAACAGGTCGCGCGCGGTGTTGTAGAGTTCCAGCCGGGCCTCGGGCGAGGGCAGCGCCTCGGTCGGGATCAGCTGCTGGCGCTTCGACATCCACGGCACGTGGGCGTAGCCGAACAGCGCGATCCGGTCGGGGCCGAGCGAGATCACCTTTTCCACCGAGTCGGTGATCCGCGCCTTGGTCTGGTGCGGCAGGCCGTAGAGCAGATCGACGTTGAGCGAGCCGATGCCGCGCGCGCGCAGCATCTCGACCGCGTCGCGGGTGATCTCGTAGCTCTGCGGACGCCCGATCACCTCCTGGATCATCGGGTCGAAATCCTGAACGCCGATAGAGGCGCGGTTGAGCCCGGCTTTCGCCAGCGCGTCGAGCCGGGGGCCGTCAACCTCCGTCGGGTCGATCTCGACGGAGAACTGCGCGCCCTCGGCGAGCGGGGCCATGTCGAAGACGGCTGCGGACAGATCGGAGATCATCGACGGTTCGAGCAGCGTGGGCGTGCCACCGCCCCAGTGCAGGTGCTCGATCGCAACGCCCTCCGGCAGGCGGGCCTTCACCAGCGCAAGCTCCCGCTTGAGCGTTTCGACATAGGCGCCCACGGGCTCGGCCGTTTTCGTGCCCTGGGTCCGGCAGGCGCAGAACCAGCACAGACGACGGCAGAACGGCACATGGACATAGACAGAAACCGTGCCGCCCGCAGGGATCGCGGCGAGCCAGTCGCCGACATGACCGCTCCCCACGCCAAGCTTGAACTGCGGCGCGGTGGGATAGCTCGTATAGCGGGGCACCCGGGCGTCAAAGAGTCCGAGTTTGCGAAGTTGCGTGAGTGTCTGCATTCGACTACGCTCTAAACGAAACGACGCGCGTGACTTTGATCAGGATCAAACCGGGTACCCGGCATGAAGTTGAAAATGGAAATGGCCCTCGACACCAAGGAGTGCTGGAACTGCCCGATCAAGCATCAGGCGGTTTGCGCGCGCTGTGAGCCCGACGAGCTCGCCCGGCTCGAGGATATAAAGTATTACAGGAATTACGAGGCCGGCCAGCCGGTGATCTGGTCGGGCGACCACATGGAATTCGTCGCGTCGGTGGTGACCGGGATCGCCTCTCTCAGCCAGACGATGGAAGACGGCCGCACCCAGATGGTCGGGCTTTTGCTGCCGTCTGACTTCATCGGCCGACCGGGCCGCGATTCGGCACCGTTCGACGTGGTGGCCGTCTCCGACCTCACGATCTGCTGTTTCCGCAAGAAACCGTTCGAAGAGCTGATGACGACGACGCCGCACATCGGTGCGCGACTGCTCGAGATGACGCTCGACGAACTCGATTCGGCACGCGAGTGGATGCTGGTGCTTGGCCGCAAGACCGCGCGGGAGAAGATCGCCTCGCTGCTCGCGATCATCGCCCGGCGCGATGCGGCGCTGAAAAAGCACGCGCCGAAGGATGGCATGTATTTCGATCTGCCGCTGACGCGCGAGGCGATGGCCGATTATCTCGGGCTGACTCTGGAAACGGTGAGTCGGCAGATCTCGGCGCTCAAGAAGGCCGGGATCATCGAGCTCGACGGCAAGCGCAAGGTGGTGATTCCCTCGCTTGAACTTCTCATCAACGAGACCGGCGACGACATGGACGGCGGTCCGATCGTCTGATCGACCCGCCGGCGCAAGCCTCAGAAATCCACCTCGACACCCGGCAGCCGCAGGGCCTTGATCAGGTCGCGCAATTCCTGGCGCGCGGCGACGTTGGAGATGTTCATCTGTCCCACCACGCCCACGTCGCGCAGATCGAGCAGGGTCAGCCCGCGGGGGAACAATTCGCGGAAGATCACCCGTTCGTTGAATCCCGGCGCGGTGCGGAAGCCGATCCGGCGGGAAAGCTCCTCGAGCGCCTTGCCCATCTTCTCCTTGTTGATCATCGCCTGGGCACCCAGACGATTGCGCACCACGATCCAGTCGATCGGTTTCAGCCCGGCTTGTGCACGCAGCTGGCGGGCGTGCCAGACCATCTCGGAGTAGACCGACGGACCCATGATCGCGCCGGTTTCGCCATCGACATGGGCGAGCAGGTCGAAATCGACGAAACTGTCGTTGAGCGGGGTGATCAGCGTGTCGGCCAGCGTGTGGGCGACCTGGCTGAGCCGGGTGTGCGAGCCGGGGCAATCGATCACGATGAAATCGCTGGTCGCCTCCAGCCCGGCCACCGCCTGGCTCAGGCGCCGGTCATAGGCGTTTTCGCCGGGGCCGAGCGCGGCCTGGTCGATCTCGGGCAGTTCGCGGAAACTGGGGCTGGGAAGATCGAGCCCGTGGCGTTTCATCGTCGCGGCGCGGTTGGCGATATAGCGCGCCGTGGATTTCTGGCGAAGGTCGAGGTCAAGCACGCCGACGCGGTGACCCATGCGGGCGAGCGCGGTGGCCACGTGCATCGAAACGGTCGACTTGCCCGCGCCCCCCTTCTCGTTTCCCACGACGACGATATGAGCCAACTGCGCCCCCCACCTCTTCTGCACCGCTCTGGGCGCTCTTGTTTACTATATGTTGTGGTTCCGCCGGAGGGAAGACGCCCTGTTGCGGCGCACCGCCCAGAACGCGCCAACCGGCCCGAGGATCTCGAATAACACGGTGGCGCCGATGGTCAACGGCAGGATCGTGTTGGCGATCTCGGGGAATGTTTCGGCCGCCACCAGTGCCATGCCCACCGCCACGCCTGCCTGCGCGAGCAGGGCCGGGCCGAACAGGGGCGCTTCGGCGCGCGGGGCGCCACCGGCACGGGCGCCGAGCCAGCCGCCCAGGGCGCGCCCTGCGATGCGCAAGACCACGTAGGCCGCGCCCAGCGGCCCGAGTTTGGCGAGGCCCTCGAGATCCAGCGTTGCCCCGGCGAGGATGAAGAACAGCAGCATGAACGGCCACTGGATCCGTTCGATCTCGTGGAAGGCGCGGGTGTGGTGGCGGGCGACATTGGCGATTACCGCGCCCACGGTCATTGCCGCGATCAGGAACGAAACCTCGAGCCACAGCGCCAGACCCGCGGTGAGGAAGACCAGAGCAAGCGCCTCGGATTGAAGCGGTTCGCCGGGCTGCACCCGCCCGGTGAGGTAGGCACCGGGCACACCCAAAACCGCGCCAAGGGCCAGCCCGCCGCCGATCTCGCGCAGCGCCTCGACAAGAAGGCCGAGATCCGGCGTGCCGTCGAGGCTGCGCGCGACGGCGATGGCGAGGGCGAAGACCAGAAGCCCCCAGGCATCGTCAAGCGCAACGATGCCGCGCAGTTTTTCGGAGAAGCCGCCGCTGCCGCCGGCCTGGCGGATCGCGTCCTGCGTGGCGGCGGGATCGGTCGCGCAGGCCAGCGCCGCCAGCACCAGCGCCAGCGTCACGCCGGCGCCGACCACCAGCAGCCCGCCGGCCACGAGCGCGAAGGTGACCGCCACCAGCACCAGCGAGATGACCACGATCTCGCGCCCGGATCGCCGCAACAGCCGGAGCGTGAAGCTGCTGCCGAGCAGGAACGCGACCATCGAAAGCGCCACGGTCGAGAGAAACCCGAACCAGTCCTGCGACCCTTCGGGCAGAAGGCCGAAGCCCGCCTCGCCGATCGCGACGCCGAGAAGGAGCAGAAACGTGACGCGCGGCAGCCGGGTCCGCTCACCGATCACGTCGGCGACTAGGCCTGCGAGAAACAGGGCACCGAGCAGAAGGAGGATCGAGGCGAGGGTCATGGCTGGGCGGGTGTCTTTCGCTGCGCCGCCATTGTGCATCCGAGGGTGCGAGAGACAAACGAAAAACGCCGCCCCTTGGGGCGGCGTTCCTGTTTGGCGTGGGGTGGGTTCAGAAGCCCAGGCCCGCGTACTTGTTCTTGAACTTCGACACGCGCCCGCCGGTGTCCATCAGGCGCGAGGAGCCGCCGGTCCAGGCCGGGTGCACCGAGGGATCGATCTCGAGGCTCATGGAGTCGCCTTCTGCGCCCCAGGTCGATTTCATCTGCACCACCGTGCCATCGGTCAGCTTGACGTCGATGAGGTGGTAGTCGGGATGGATGTCCTTTTTCATCGCGTCTCTCCTTATTTGTCGGCCAGCGGCTTGTAGTTGCCGTCTTCCGCGATGCGGGCCGATTTGCCGCGGCGCGCACGCAGGTAGTAGAGCTTGGCGCGGCGAACCTTGCCGCGACGGACCACCTCGATCGTGTCGATGTTGGTCGAATACAGCGGGAAGACGCGCTCGACGCCCTCGCCGAAGGAAATCTTGCGAACGGTGAACGAGCCGGCGATGCCCTTGCCGTTGTTGCGGGCGATGCAGACGCCCTCGTAGTTCTGCACCCGCGAACGGGTGCCCTCGGTCACCTTGTAGCCGACGCGAATGGTGTCGCCGGCCTTGAAGTCGGGGATCTCTTTCCCCAGCGAGGCGATCTGTTCGGCCTCGAGTTGTGCGATCAGGTCCATGCCCGTCACTCCTATGCTGGCTCGCGGTTATCTCCGCGAAGATGTGCCGCCCCAGAGCTCCTCGTCTTCGATCGGGTCCGCATCGCCTTTCAGGAAAGGGGGCGCCCGCAGGAGATTCAGGTCGTCTTTGCTTTGCACGCTTTGCCTCGCGAAGGTCCGCCGAAGAAGGCGGGCGAAAACAACAGCGGTCCGATGGCCGATTCCGGCCCCGGACGGGCGGGGTATAGGGCCGGGGGGCGGGGCGATCAAGCCTTATCTTGCTCGCCCTTGCGGGCGAGGTAGGCGGCCCAGAGATCGGGCCGGCGCGCGCGGGTGATCTGCTCGGCCTGCGCCCGCCGCCACCGTTCGATCTCGCCGTGGTGGCCCGACATCAGCACCGGCGGGATCGCGCGGCCGCGCCACTCGGCGGGCCGGGTATATTGCGGATGTTCGAGCAATCCGTGCGAAAAGCTCTCCTCCTCGGTCGAGGCGGCATTGCCGAGAACGCCGGGCAGCAGCCGCACGGTGGCGTCGAGCAGAGCCTGCGCCGCAATCTCGCCGCCGGTCATGACGAAATCACCCAAGCTCACCTCCTCGATGTCGTATTCCTCCAGCACCCGCTCGTCGACGCCCTCGAAACGCCCGCAGATCAGCGTGATCCCGTCGCAGGCGGCGAAACGATGAGCCATGGTCTGGTCGAACCGCCGCCCGCGCGGGCTGAGGTAGACCAGCGGCCAGCGTCCGCGGTCGCCCGGCACGCCTTCAGCGGCGGCGTCGATTGCGCGGGCGAGCACGTCGGCGCGCAGCACCATGCCCGCGCCGCCGCCCGCCGGCGTGTCGTCGACGTTGCGGTGCTTGCCCTCGCCGAACTGTCGCAGTTCCACGGTTTCGAGCCGCCAGCGCCCCTCGTCGAGCGCCCGCCCGGTGAGGCTTTCGCCGAGAACGCCGGGAAAGGCGGCAGGGAACAGCGTGATCACCCGCGCCTCCCAGGCGTTGGCCAGGCGGGGCGTGTCGTCCATCAGCGCGCGCGGCGTGAGGGTGGGGGCGATCTTGAGCCGCCCGTGGCTCTTGGGTTTGTCGCTCATGGCGCGTTCCTACCCAAAAGCCGCGCGGCTGAGAACGGCTTTCTTCAAGGCGTCTCCGGCGCGAGCCGGTCTGCGAGCAGGGAGCCGTAGCCCTCGCCGGGAAACGCGGCATCGAGTTCGTCGAGCCATGCCGGATCGGGCAGTTGGTCGGCCGGGGCGCCGGCCTCGATCATGTCGAGCACCCGGCCGCGCGCCTCGTGGCGTGTGCTGGGGGCGGCTGCGTTCAGCAGGAACGCGGGCAATACTCCGCCCTCGCCGCGTTCGACCAGCGCGCGCAGCAGGGCGGGCGAAGCGATGAACCGAAGCGCGGCGAAATCGAGCCGCGGGTCGGCGGTGTCGGTGCATACATCATCAAAGAGCAGATCGAACGCCTCGATCCCGGCCTCGATTTCGAGCCGCTGCACCAGCGGGTCGATCTGTGACACCGAAACCCCGTCGCCTTGCGCCAATGCGGCGCGGAAGCGGTCGTAGGCCGCCCGCGCTGCGGCGGACGCCTCCGGCCAGGGCGGCGGGGTGCCTGGCGCGGGCGTCGCCTTCAATGCTTCGATCTCGCGGATCGCGTGGTCGAGCATCACGTTCATCTCGGCGGCGTCGCGCAAGGCCCAGGTGCCAACGCCCGCCGCCAACCCGGTGATCGCGAGCGGCGCCCAGAGCGGCAGGGCGACGGGGCCGAGAAGCTGCGCGGCCCCCAGCCCGAGGCCCCAACTCGCGACAACGATCCCCGCCTGCACGACGGCCATGATCGCGAGCCCCGCCCACCCGGCGCCGGTGGCGAGATCGGGTTTGCGCGAGGCAGCCATGTAGAGCAGGAACAGCGCGGCGAACACCGGCAGCGCCTGCGCGCCGTGGCCTGCCATCCCGGCGAGCACCGGCCCGCCGTAGAGCGCGGCGGCGAAGAGCACGAGCCCGGCGTGTCCGTGGCGGTTGATCATGCTGACGGGCCTCCCTCCGGTAGCGGGCGCGAACCCGGCCGCGTTCACCGCTCAGGAAACGGCAAAATCGCGCGCGGTTCCACCGGGAAAGCGCGGCGGTTCGGCCCGCAACAGCGGTTTATTCGGGAAAGACGCCTTCCGGCGGGTCGACGACGATTCGGCGCGCGGCGAGATCGACCGTGGGCACGGCGGCGCGGGTGAAGGGCAGGAGCGCGGGGTTTTTCAACCCCGGCCCCGCGATTTCGAGCAGGTCGCCCGCGCCGTGGTTGTGAACCGCGGTGACCCGGCCAAGCGGCGCGCCGCCGGTATCGACCACGTCGAGGCCGATCAGGTCGGCGTGGTAATACTCGTCGTCCGGCAGCGAGGGCAGGGCGGCACGGTCGGCGAAGAGGCGGGTGCCCCTGAGCGCGTCGGCGGCCTCCTTGGTGGCGACGCCGGACACCATCGCGGCGAAGCCGTTCTTGACCGGCCGCGCGATCTCGACGGTGAAAGACCGGCTGTCGTCTTCGGTCCAGAGCGGGCCGTAGGTTGCGATATCCTCCGGCTCGGCGCAAAAGCTTTTCAGCCGCACCTCGCCCTTGACCCCGAAAGCGCCCGCGATCACGCCGACGCAGATCCGCTCGTCATTCATGGCTGACCTCGCAATGAAAAGCGGCGCGGGACCGGCTGGCCCCGCGCCTGAAGTATAACCAGGAAAGGCCGATTACTCGGCGCTTTCCTCGGCCACGGCCTCCTCGGCGGGGGCTTCTTCCTCGGCCGGCGCGTTGGCGGCGGCTTCCTTCTCGGCACGCGCGGCGGCGCGCTCCTGGGCGGCCTTGCCCGGCGTGCCCTTCTTCGGGTTCGAGCGTTCTTTCTTCTCCAGAATGCCGGCGGCTTCGAGCATGCGGGCGACGCGGTCGGTCGGCTTGGCGCCTTTTTCGAGCCAGGCTTTCGCGCGGTCGAGGTCAAGCTTCACGCGCTCTTCGCTGTCCTTGGGAAGCTGCGGGTTGTAGATGCCGAGCTTCTCGATGAAGCGACCGTCACGCGGCATGCGGCTGTCGGCGGCGACGATCGAGTAGTGCGGGCGCTTCTTCGAGCCACCACGGGCGAGACGAATTTTCATAGCCATGGGTTTTCTCCTGTTTGCTGAGCTATCGCAGGGGTCAGTCCTGCTGTTCCTTGTGTTTTTCGTGGTGCTGAATCACTTCAGCGATGATGAAGTTGAGAAACTTCTTGGCGAATTCCGGGTCGAGGTCGGCCCGTTTCGCCAGGTCTTCGAGCCGCGCGATCTGCTGCGCTTCTCGCATCGGATCGGACGGGGGAAGGTCGTGTTCGGCCTTGAGCTTGCCCACCGCCTGGGTGTGCTTGAAACGCTCGCCGAGGGTGTAGACGAGGATCGCGTCGAGCCGGTCGATCGAGGCCCGGTGCTCCTTGAGGATTTCGGCGGCGCGCCGGGCGGTGTCGCTCATGGCGGTCTCCTTGTCTGGTGCGTCGGTCATGCCCCGGCCTCCTGCGAAAAGGGGCCGGGATGGCGCCAGATGTTCATCGCGCCGTGCAGCGGGTGAAGGTATTCGCGCTCGAGCCGTGCGCCGAGGCGGGTGGCGAGCGCCTCCGAACGGGTGTTGCCGGCGACGATCAGCGAGATCGCGGTGGTCCAGCCCACCTGATCGTAGGCGAAGGCGCGGGCGGCCTGCGCCGCCTCGAAGGCGAAACCCCGGCCCTCGGCATGGGGCATCAGCGTCCAGCCCAGTTCCGGCTCGGGCCAGCCATCGGGCGCCCAGAGCCCGACGCGGCCCATGTAGCGCCCGCTCACCTTTTCCTCCAGCGCCCAGAATCCGAAGCCGCGCAAGGCCCAATGGCCGATCATCCCGGCCACCGCGCGCCAGACCTGGTCGCGCGCCAGCGGGCCGCCGACGAAGACGGAGCGCTCGGAGGCGAAAAACGCGGCCTCGTCGTCGATATCGGCCTCGATCAGCGCGCGCAGGAACAGCCGTTCGGTTTCGAGCGTCGGGATGTGAATGCTGGTGGGGGCAAGCTCGAGGGCACTCATGCGTAGGCCTCCATGCCGCCGTCGGCCATCGCCTCGGGGGAGGGATGGCGGAAGACGATCGTGTCGGCCTCGGTGTCGCCTTCGGGCAGGGCTGCTGCCGGGTCGGCGAGCGCGCCGAGCTTTTCGGCAAGCCTGATCGAGGCGGCGTTTTCGGGGTGGATGTAGCTCACCAGGGTGGAAAGCCCGGCATGGGCATAGGCCCAGTCGCGCAGCGCGAAGGCGGCCTCGGCGGCGTAGCCGTGGCCCGCGTGGGCTTCGTAGGTGAACCAGCCCAGTTCGATCTCGGGAAAGTGCGGAGGCTGCGCGATCGCGACCTGGCCGACGACTTCGCCGTCGCGTTCCAGCATCAGCCCGCCGACGCCGAGGAGCGCCCAGCTGGCGAGATCGTTGACGAAGAAAGACCATGCCGCATCGCGGTCGAACGGGCCATCCATGTAGCGGCTGCGCGGCTTGGCTAGCTCAGCGGCGAAGGTGGCGAAATCTTCGCGTTGTGCCGCGCGGAGCGTCAACCGCTGGGTCTCGATCGAGGGAATCGTGAACGCCGTCATGCCCGCGCCTCCTGCCGGGGCGCGTGGCGCGGTCGTGAGGACGCGCCCCCCGCCGGCTGAGCAATATGAGGCGGACGGCGGACCATCACTTCTTCTTTCCGAAACCGGAGAGACCCGAGGGCAGTTGCATGCCGCCGCCGCCGAGGCCGGGCATGCCGCCGCGCTGCTGGCCGAGCATCTTGGCGGCCTCTTCCATCGCCTTGGGGTCGTTCATATCGGGCATGCCGCCGGGCATGCCGCCGCCTTTGCCGAACATGCCCTTCATCGCCTGCTTGAGCATCCCGCCTTTGCCCATCTTGCCCATCTTCTTCATCATGTCCGACATCTGCCGATGCATCTTCAGAAGCTTGTTGAGCTCCGATACCTCCTGGCCGGCGCCGCGCGCCACGCGCTTCTTGCGGCTGGCCTGGAGCAGGGCGGGGTTGGCGCGTTCCCTCTTCGTCATCGAATCGATCAGCGCGATCTGGCGCTTCAGCATTTTGTCGTCGACGCCGGCGCCCTCCATCTGCTTGGCCATCTTGCCCATGCCGGGCATCATGCCCATCACGCTTTCCATGCCGCCCATCTTGACCATCTGTTCGAGCTGCATGCGCAGGTCGTTCATGTTGAACTGGCCCTTCTGGAAGCGCCGCATCATCCGTTCGGCCTGCTCGGCCTCAATGGTGTCCTGCGCCTTCTCGACGAGGGCGACGATATCGCCCATGCCGAGGATGCGGCCGGCGATGCGCTCGGGCTCGAAGGTTTCGAGCGCGTCCATCTTCTCGCCGAGGCCGACGAAGCGGATCGGCTTGCCGGTGACGGCGCGCATCGAGAACGCGGCGCCGCCGCGCCCGTCGCCGTCCATCCGGGTCAGCACCACGCCGGTGATGCCCACCTTGGCGTCGAACTCCTGCGCCACCTCGACGGCGACCTGGCCGGTGAGGCCGTCGACGACCAGCAGGGTTTCACGCGGGGAAACCGCCTTGGAGACGTCCTCGACTTCCTGCATCAGGACTTCGTCGATCTGGAGCCGGCCGGCGGTGTCGAGCAGGTAGACATCGTAGCCGCCGAGGGAAGCCTGGGTCTTGGCCCGCCTGGCGATGTCGACCGGCTTTTCGCCGGGCACGATCGGCAGGGTGTCGACCCCGATCTGCTGGCCGAGGATGGCAAGCTGGTCCATCGCGGCGGGGCGGTAGACGTCGAGCGAGGCCATCAGCACGCGCTTGCCCTCGCGGTCCTTGAGCCGCTTGGCGAGCTTGCCGGTGGTGGTGGTCTTGCCGCCGCCCTGCAGGCCGACCATCAGGATCGGCGCGGGCGGGTTGTCGATCTTGAGCGCGCCCGGGTCGCCCTCGCCGGTGAGCACGGCGACAAGCTCGTCGTGCACGATCTTGACCACCTGCTGGCCCGGGGTCACCGATTTGGTCACCGCCTGGCCGGTGGCCTTTTCCTGCACCTTCTTGACGAAATCGCGCGCGACGGGCAGCGAGACATCGGCCTCGAGCAGCGCCACACGGACCTCGCGCAGCGCGGTCTTGACGTCGTCCTCGGAGAGCGCGCCCTGCTTGGTCAGCCGGTCGAAGACGCCGGAGAGGCGGTCTGATAGGCTTTCGAACATCTTTCGGCTCCTTTGCCGTTGTTTTCCCCAAGATAGGGCCGCGCGCGGTGGGCTCCAAACGGCGAGCGCCCCCGTGGGCGCATCCGCGCTGACGGGGGGCGATCCCGGGCTTGTGCCCATGGGACCGGAAGACACGGCTTCCGGGGTTTGACGGCCATTTACGCGCGGGCGGGGGGTGAGTCAAGCATTCCGGGAGCGCGCCTGCGGCGAGCGGGGCGGGGGGCGCTGCCCCCCGCGCCCCCCGAGGTATTTCCGGACCCAAGAAGATGGCTTGTGCCGGATGCGGCTTTGCGGCTTTCTGCACCGTATGGACAAGGGTGTGATCTACGTGGCCACGGGGTCGGATTACCGCGCGTTGGCTGAGGCCTCGGCGCGCTCATTGCGGGCGGTAGAGCCGGGGCTGGCGGTGGACCTGTTCACCGACGATCCGGACGCGGCGGCGCCGGGGCTGTTCGACGCGGTGCA
The DNA here is from genome assembly GCF_014640115.1 of Sinisalibacter lacisalsi. Taxonomy (GTDB): domain Bacteria; phylum Pseudomonadota; class Alphaproteobacteria; order Rhodobacterales; family Rhodobacteraceae; genus Sinisalibacter; species Sinisalibacter lacisalsi. The sequence goes on from NZ_BMGI01000003.1 coordinate 369,742, forward strand.
CCGGATCGAGACCCCGCATTCGCGCTCGAAGCTCGATTGCATGGCCGCCACGCGGTTCGAGCGGACGTTGTTTCTGGATGCCGACACGCTGGTGGTGAACCCGCTGGCCGATCTTTTCGACATTCTCGACCGGTTCGAGCTGGCGCTGGCTCATGACGTGCGCCGGGCGACGGCGCTGATCCGCGAGGGCCGGGAAGAGGTGACACCTTATGCCTTTCCGCAGCTCAACTCGGGCGTGGTGCTGTACCGGCGGTCAGAAGTTATGCTTGGGTTTCTCTCCGAGTGGGCGCGGCGTTATGCCGAGGCGGGGAGCGGGCGCGACCAGCCGATCCTGAAGGATCTTCTGTGGCGTTCGGATATCCGCTTCTACGTGCTGCCGCCGGAGTTCAACCTGCGCCGGGTGACATTGCTCGACGCCTGGGAGCCGGGGGATGCGGTGCCGACGATCCTGCATTCGCACCGGCTGATGGACCACATGCGCGGGCAGGGCGCGCGGATCGAGGATGCGGGCGCGCTGGTGGAGGCCGAGCGCGCCGCCTTGACGGCGGAATGGGAGGCCGTGGGCGGGCGTGAAAGTGACCCGGTGGCGCGTTTTGCCAAGGGGGTCAGCCGAAGCGGGTGAGCGCCTCGGCGAAGAGCGGCGCGTCGACGTTGCCGCCGGAGGCCACCACGATCACCGTATCGGCTTCGAGCGCCGCGCCATGGTAGAGCGCCGCCGCCAGCGCCACCGCGCCACCCGGCTCGATCACGATTTTAAGCCGGGTGAAGGCCGCCGCCATGGCGCGCAGGGCGTCGTCGTCGGGCACCGCGAAGCCGGGGCCGCAGAGGCGGGCCATGTGCGGGAAGGTGAGCTGCCCCGGCGAAGGCGTGACGATGGCATCGCAGAGCGAGCCGGTGAGGCGGTCGTTTGCCACGATATGGCCGGCGGCGAGCGAGCGGGCGGTATCGTCGAAGCCCGCGGGTTCGGCCGGGCGCACCCGCATTCCCGGGGCGTCGGCCTCGCAGGCGAGAGCGATCCCGGACGTCAGCCCGCCGCCGCCGCAGGGCACCAGCACCTCCGCCTCGTGCACGCCCAGTTCGGCGGCCTGCGCGGCGATCTCCAGCCCCGTCGTGCCCTGCCCGGCGATCACCTCGGGCTCGTCGAAGGGTTTGACCAGCATCAGCCCGCGCTTGGTGGCCAGCCGCGCGCCGATCTCGTCGCGGTCTTCGCTGGCGCGATCGTAGAGCACCACCTCGGCGCCGAGCGCGCGGGTGTTGGCGATCTTCAGCGCCGGCGCGTCGGCGGGCATCACGATCACCGCCGGCACGCCGAATTCGCGCGCCGCCAGCGCCACGCCCTGGGCGTGGTTGCCGGAGGAAAAGGCGATGACGCCGCGGGCGCGGGTGGCCGCGTCCATCGCCGCCAGCGCATTGCGCGCGCCACGATACTTGAAGCTGCCGGTATGCTGGAGGCATTCGGGTTTCACCAGCACGCGGCGGCCGGCGATCTCGTCGAGGAAGGGCGAGGCGAGCAGCGGGGTGCGGCGGGCATGGCCTTCGAGGCGGCGGCCGGCGGCGCGGATCATGTCGATGTTCATGCGGGGTCTCGTGTTTGGGAGGCGTTGGTGATCTCGGCGAGCCAGGCCCGGATCACGGCGAGCGCGTCGGGCTCGTCGAGCCAAGGCACGTGGCCGCGATCTTCCAGCCGGGCATAGCCCATGTCGGGGCGGCGGCGGCGCATCTCGTCGGCGGTGGACTGCGCGAGAATGTCGGACCCTGCGCCGTGGATCAGGGCGACGGGCAGGCCATCGAGCGCGTCGAACAGCGGCCAGAGCGGCGGGATTTCGGCGCCGTCGGCGAAGCCGTGGGCGAGCGCCGGGTCGTAGGTGATTGCAAGGCCGGTTTCGGTTTCGGTGAAGAGGTTCTTCACGTCGGCGAGCCAGCGTTCGCGGGGCACGTTCGCAAATCCCACGGCGGTGCGTGCCCGAGCTTCGGCGGCGGCCTCGTAGCTGTCCGCGCCCGGGTTGCGCCCGATGTAGGCGGCGATGCTTGCGAGGCCCTCGGGGGCGATCTCGGGGCCGATATCGTTGAGGCAGACGCCGAGCAGCCGCTCCTTCGCCGTGGCCGCCAGCAGCATCGCGATCAGCCCGCCGCGCGAGGTGCCGAGGATGGCGGCGCGGGCGAGGCCGAGGTGATCCATCAGCCCGTGCACGTCGCGGGCCTCCTGCTCGATGGTGTAGCTGCCCGGATCGCCCCATTGCGAGCGCCCGCGGCCGCGATAATCGGGGCGGATCAGGCGAACGCTTGGGAGGTGCGGGGCGAGAAAGTCGAAATCGTCGCCGTTGCGGGTGAGCCCGGCGAGCGCGATCAGTGGCAGGCCCGTGCCTTCGTCGCGGTAAGCGAGGCGCAGCCCGTCTTCTGCGGTGAAGAACTGCGGTTCGGTCATAGCGCCGCGGCGATCTCGGGAATGGTGGTGAGATCGGGCAGTTCCTCGTGTGGCGGGTGGCCCAAGCGCTCCGGCGGTGCGCCCGCCCGGTTGATCCACGCGGTGAGAAAGCCGAAGCCCGAGGCGGCGGCGGCATCCCAGCCGTTGGCCGAGACGAAGAGCACCGAATCGCGCCGGCAGTCGAACCGGGTGGTGACCAGCTCGTAGACCTGTGGCGCGGGCTTGAAGATGCCGACGCTTTCGACCGAGAGCACGTCGTCGAGCAGCGCCTCGATTCCGGCCGAGTGCACCGCGGCGTCGAGCATCGCGGGTGAGCCGTTCGAAAGGATCGCGGTGGCAATCCCCGCCTGTTTCAGCCGGGCGAGCACTTCGGGCACCTCGGGATACGCTGCCAGTTGCCAGTAGAGCGCCAACAGGCGCTCGCGCAGCTCCGCTTCGCCCGCGAGGCCCTGCGCGGCGAGGGCCCAATCGAGCCCATCCTTGGTGACGGCCCAGAAATCGCGGTGTTCGCCGGTGATCGCGCGCAGCCAGCTGTATTCGAGCTGCTTGTGGCGCCAGTCCGCGGCGAGCCTTTGCCAGCTTTCGGCGATGGCGCCGTTCTCGGGCAGGGCGGCGGCGTTGCGCGCGGCGGCGGACACGTCGAACAGGGTGCCGTAAGCGTCGAAGATGCAGGCGGTGATGGGCATGGGGCCTCCGGTCGGTCTCACGCCCGAGACGATGGCACGGCCGGTGCGGGGAGGAAAGGGGTCAGAACCCCGGCGGCAAGAGCCTGTGCACCCACCAGCCGCCGAGCAGGAAGGCTCCGAGGGTGGAGAAATGGGCGGCGAAGGCGGTGGCGTTGGCGAAGGCCGTGGCCATCGGCGCAAAGCCGAGGCCCGGCCCCATCAACAGGATGAAGAAGGCTTCGAGATCGGAGCGCGGCGCGCGGTCACAGATCGCCGGGCCGCCGGGCAGGGGCAGCAGGCGCAGCTTCGTGTCGGCATGTCCAGCGAGGCGGCGGCCGATCACATGGCCGAGGTCCTTCACCATCAGCGCCAGGAGCAATGCCGCGGCAAGCCCCGCGCCGAGCACCATCGTAGCGCCGATCACGAAGACGACGGCGATGAGCACGCCCTTGCCGTCGAAATGCGTGAGCGTGATGCGCGGCCCCTCGATCAGCGCGGGCCGCACCACGGCGAACGTGGCGATCAGCAGGCTGATCGAGAGCAGAAGAAAGGCCATTGACCCCCGGATCGGAACAGGTCGGCTGGGCTGAGTCACAGGGGGCGGCGCGGAGAGATGAAACTCGGAAGGATCAACGCGCCGCCCGTGGGTTTCATGTGCCGAAAAGATGGCGGAGGAACAAGTATTGTGGCGGAAAAAGTCTGTTTCCGTGTGTTCCCGGCGTCTTCATTTCGCGGCGATGGCGCTGGTCATTCCGCGCCGGCGCCGTCAGGATGCGGCGTGCGCGCAGGTGCAAAAAAGAGGCGTGACGCAAGGGCGCATGGCGCGCGGCGGGGCCGCGTGGTCGGATCGGAAAAAACGAAAGCGGAGGCAATCAGGTGCGGATTTTGGCGTTTGTGATCGGTGCGGGGCTGATCGTTCTGGGGGGCATTGCCTTTGCCGGCGCGATGGAATTGTGGCGGGCCGAGGCGAGCCTCGAAGCCCTGGCGCAGGGCTTTCTCGTGCCCGTGTCGCTCATCCTGGTTGGCGGCTTCGTGATCTGGATGGGACTGCGGGGGCGCGGCGAATAAAACCGCGCCGCGCCCGCTTCGGTGCAAACCTCAGATGTTTTCCGATTGCGGCATTCCGAGCACGTGGAAGCCCGAATCCACCGTGATGATCTCGCCGGTGGTGCAATTTCCGTAGTCCGAGGCGAGGTAGGCCGCCGTGCCGCCGATCGCCTCGAGCGTGGCGTTGTGGCGCAGGGGGGCGTTGGCCTCGGTGTGGCGGTAGGTCTTGCGCGCGCCGCCGATGGCGGCACCTGCGAGCGTTTTCATCGGGCCGGGGCTGATCGCGTTCACCCGGATGCCGTCGGGGCCGAGATCGTTGGCGAGGTAGCGCACGCTGGCCTCCAGCGCCGCCTTGGCCACGCCCATGACGTTGTAGAACGGCGTAACCCGGTTCGAGCCGCCGTAGGTCATGGTAAGCATGGTGCCGCCCTCGGTCATCTTCTCGCGGGCGCGTCGGGCGACTTCGATGAAGGAATAGCACGAGATATCGAGCGAGGTCTTGAAGTTCTGGCGGCTGGTGTCGATGAACCGCCCGGTCAACTCGGTCTTGTCGGAATAGGCGATGGCGTGGACGAGGATGTCGATCCGGTCCCAGCGATCCCAGAGCGCGGCGAAGCCGGCGTCGAGGGCTGCGTCGTCGGTCACGTCCATGTCGACGAGCAGATCGCAGCCGACCGAGGCCGCGAGCGGTTCGACCCGTTTGCCGAAGGCGTCGCCCTGGTAGGAAAACGCCAGTTCCGCGCCCTCTTCGGCGAAGGTCTTCGCTACGCCCCACGCGATCGAGCGTTCATTCGCCACGCCCATGATCAGCGCGCGCTTCCCGGTCAACAGATTCGCCATCGGCGTTACTCCTTGAACTTCGACAGAAGCATCGAGCCGTTGGTGCCGCCGAACCCGAAACTGTTGGTCATCACCGTGTCGAGCCCGGCGTTTTCCACCAAGGTGGTGGCGATTTCGCCCGGGCTGATCGCCGGGTCAAGGGTTTCGACGTTGATCGAGGGGGCGATGAAATCGTCTCGAAGCATCAGCAGGCAGTAGATCGCCTCCTGCGCCCCGGTGGCGCCCTGGCTGTGGCCGGTCATCGACTTGGTGGAGCTGATCGGCGGGGTGGTGCCTTCGCCGAACACCCGGCGCACCGCTTCCACTTCGCCGACATCTCCCACCGGCGTCGATGTGCCGTGGGCGTTGATGTAGGTCACTTTCCGGCCTTCGGGCAGGGTGGCCAGCGCCAGCCGCATCGCCCGCTCGCCGCCCTCGCCGGAGGGGGCGACCATGTCGTGCCCGTCGGAGGTGGCGGCGAAGCCGGTGACCTCGGCGTAGATCTTCGCACCCCGCGCTTGCGCGTGTTCGAGGCTTTCGAGCACCACCATGCCGCCGCCGCCGCCGATCACGAAGCCGTCGCGGTCGGCGTCGAAGGCGCGGCTCGCCTTCTCGGGAGTGTCGTTGAATTTCGAGCTCATCGCGCCCATCGCGTCGAACAGGCACGACAGCGTCCAGTCGAGTTCCTCGCCGCCGCCGGCGAACATCACGTCCTGCTTGCCCATCATGATCTGTTCGGCGGCGCTGCCGATGCAGTGCAGCGAGGTGGAGCAGGCGGAGGTGATCGAGTAGTTGATGCCCTTGATCTTGAAGGCCGTCGCAAGGTTGGCGCTGATCGTGGACCCCATGCACTTCGGGACCGCGAAGGGGCCGATGCGCTTGGTGGCGCCGGTTTCGAGCACGCTCTGGTGGGCGGCGAACATCGCGGAGGTGGACGGCCCGCCGGAGCCCGCGATCAGCCCGGTGCGCGGGTTCGAGATCAGCGCCTCGTCAAGCCCGGCATCGGCGATGGCCTGCTGCATCGAGATATGGGCGTAGGCCGCGCCCGGCCCCATGAAGCGCAAGGCCCGCTTGTCGACATGCGCCTTGATGTCGATATCCGGCGCCCCGGCAACCTGGCTGCGAAAGCCTCGCTCGGCCATGTCGGCGTTGGCGGTGATGCCGGATTTGCCCGCCTTGAGGCTTGCAAGCACCTCCTCGGCGGAATTGCCGATGGCGGAGACGATCCCCAACCCGGTAACGACGACGCGACGCATGGCGTTCTCCCTGTTTTGGCTGGGATCGTGTGTAGTGCAGGCGGGCGGGGCGGGGCAAGGGGGGAGGGGCGAAGGGGAAGGAATGTGGAATTGGCTCGTTCCCGTGCGTGTTAGATCACGTCAAACGGTAAGCGTCATTCGACCTCCAATGGTACCAAGTATTATGGCGGACTTGGCTTGCATTGTCGAAAAGCGGCTGAGGTAGTATGTGGGAGCCGCATTAATCACTTCAACCAAGAGGTGCATGACCCAATTGCCCGCCCGCGCCCTACCCACGCTCTACGTTTTTCTTGATGAAGGTGGGAACTTCGATTTCTCGCCGTCCGGGACTAAGTATTTCACGCTGTCTGGCGTGAGTTTGTTTCGTCCCTTCAAGCTCCATACAACCTTGGACACTTACAAGTACGACCTGATTGAGCACAGGATCAAACCTCGCATTGAAATGGAGTATTTTCACTGTGCGGACGACAACAGGCATGTCCGAAATCGTGTGTTTTCGATGCTTGCTGCGTCGATTCCTCCAGATTCAGTTGACTCTGTTATAGTTGAGAAATGCAAAACAGGACCTGCGCTCCAAGTCCCTGAAAAGTTCTACCCACGGATGTTAGGGTATTTGCTCAGGTTTGCGGTAGGTAAGGTCGCTGGAGGTGTCGGGGAGGTGATTGTTGTGACGGACAGTATCCCGGTAGCAAAAAAGCGGAGGGCAGTTGAAAAGGCGGTGAAAACCGTGTTGGCCAGCATGCTCTCACATGGAGTTCCGTATCGAGTGATGCACCACGCTTCGCGCTCGCATTATGGGTTGCAGGTCGCAGACTATCTGAATTGGGCGGTTTTTCGAAAGTGGGAGCTTGGAGATGACTCGGCTCACTCGATCGTCGCAGCGCAGTTCCGCAGTGAGTTCGACATCTTCAGAAGTGGCGTGCGGCGCTATTACTGAGTAATTCGACCCCTCCGACTACCGTTTCCGGAGAACCCCTTGGGTTCTTGTCATCGGAGGGGAACCTTTACAAACCAAAATAGCGATGAAAACGTTAATTTCAAGCTAAGAAGTTGAGTTGCCATCGCGCCCGACTCTGATGCCCCCCCTCAACTCTCGCTCAACGCCACCTTCATGTCCATGACCGCGTAGATCACCTCGCCGTTGGCTTCGAAAACGCCATCCGCCCCCCGATCGCCAGCCTGTGGGTTTGAGTCACCTTGAACCCGGGGCGCGTCGGCACGAGATTGAGTTCGGTCGGCCGGGCATGGGGAGTATGCTGGTGGTGAGCGAAACCGTCGTTTCCAGAGATCTGCCGCGTCGGCGGCTCTGGGCCGAGTTCCTCGGCTTCTTCCTTGTCTTGCCGGTTTCCGTGGCGGTTTTGCTGCCGGCGACCGCGATGTTCCCGGTCCTGTTTTTCTCGACGATGATCGGGATCGTGCTTCTGCACCTCACGCCCGGTTTTCGCTGGCGCGACCTGTTGCGCGGTTGGCACGGGATCGACTGGCGGGCGGTGGCGGTATTCGCGCTCATCGCAACGGCGGTGTCTCTCGCCGTGCTCCTGGCAATGCGGCCAGAGGCTTTCCTGATGGTGTTTCGTCTCGATCCCTGGCTGTGGCTGGCGATCATGGTATTCTACCCCCTCGTCTCGGCCTTGCCGCAGGAGATCGTGTTCCGGCCGCTGTTCTTCCGTCGCTACGGGGCGATCCTGCCGCCGGCGCGGGCCGCGCTGGTGCTCAATGCCGCGTTCTTCTCGCTGGCTCACCTGCTCTACTGGAACTGGATCGTCGCGACGATGACCTTCGCCGGCGGGCTGGTGTTCGCATGGGCCTACGAGGAGCGGCGCTCGTTCCCGATGGCGGTGATCCTGCACGCAATCGCGGGCAATATCCTGTTCACCGTGGGGATGGGCGTGTTCTTCTACAGCGGCAACGTCGTGCGGCCATTCTGAGTGGGGTCAAAAGACCATGCTGCACAATCGGGGAACGGCCTTGCGGTCGTGATGTTCGGAGCGCCTCAGCCCTCCGACAGCGCCACTTTCATATCCTTGACCACGTAGATCACCTCGCCGTCGGCTTCGACGACGCCATCGGCCACGCCCATCGTCAGACGCCGCGTCTGGATCGCCTTGGTGAAGTCGACGTAGTAGGTGAGCATCTTGCGGTCGGGGCGCACCATGCCGGTGAGCTTCACTTCGCCCACGCCGAGCGCGTAGCCGCGCCCCTGCCAGCCGCGCCAGCCGAGGTTGAAGCCGGTGAGCTGCCACAGCCCATCGAGGCCGAGGCAGCCGGGCATGATCGGGTTGCCGGGGAAGTGGCAGTCGAAGAACCACAGGTCTGGCGTGATGTCGAACTCGGCCACCACGTGGCCCTTGCCGTGCTTGCCGCCGTCGCCGGAGATGTCGGTGATCCGGTCCATCATCAGCATCGGCGGCGCGGGAAGCTGGGCATTGCCGGGGCCGAACAGCTCGCCGGCGGCGCATTTCAGAAGGTCTTCCTTGGTGAAACTCGTCGGATAATCCGCCATCTGGCCCCCGCCTGCCTCTGTGCTGCCTGGTTGTCGGCATCCTCTAGCACCCGGGCCTCGGCGCTGGCAAGAGCAGGGCCCGGCCCGGGGGCGGCGTGGACTTGAAATTATTTGAAACCGCAACGAGTTTACGTTTATACTGCAATGTCAGAACGCGAACGGGGTTTCACCATGTCGATGACCGAAGCGAAACAGACCGGGGCCAGGTGGCTCGAGAGCGGCGGCGTGCGGCCGACACGTCAGCGCGTGACGCTGGCCAAGCTTCTCGTGGGCGACGGGCAGCACCGCCACGTGACCGCCGAAAGCCTGTTCGACGCGGCGCGTTCCAGCGGTGAGCGGGTGTCGCTCGCCACCGTCTACAACACGTTGCGCGCCTTCTCCGACGCCGGGCTTCTGCGCGAGATCACGGTGAACGGCTCGAAGAGCTATTTCGACACCAACACCACCAACCACGCCCACTTCTACTGCGGCGACAACGACGCCCTGTCGGATGCCGACGCGGGCGAGGTGCGGGTGAGCAATCTGCCCGAGCCGCCCGAGGGCACCGAGATCGACCGGGTCGACGTGGTCATCCGCCTGCGCAAGGTGTGATCCGCGTCCCACGGAATTGAAAAAGGCCGCGCCCGGGAGCGCGGCCTTTTCGTTTTCTGCCGTTTTGGCTCAGGCGATCGAGACCAGTTCCACCTCGAAGACGAGATCTTCGCCCGCCAGCTGGTGGTTGGCGTCGAGCGTCATCGTGGTGTCGGACACGGCGGCAACGCGCACCGGCATCTCCTGCCCGTCTTCACCGCGCATCGCCAGCATGATTCCCTCTTCGCGCGGGATATCGGCCGGGAGCTGATCGAGCGGCACTTCGAGAACGCGGTCGTCATGGCGCGGGCCATAGGCCTCCATCATGTTGATCTCCACGCGCTTCTGGTCGCCCACGGCCATGCCGGGCATGGCCGAGTCGAGTCCGGGGATGATCTGGCCCGACCCGACGGTGAATTCGAGCGGCTCGCGGCCCTCGGATGTGTCGAACACGGTGCCGTCGGTCAGCGTGCCCTTGTAATGAATACGGACGGTATCGCCCTCTTTGACTTGGGACATGGTAAATCTCTCTGGTGGGGAAGGTGAGTTTGGCAAGGCCGCGAGGGGCGGGTGCTTGCGGGGTTTGACCCAATGTGGGGGCTTGAGGCCGGGATGTAAAGACGGGGCCGGCCGGCCCCGGGGGGCCGTGTTGCAGCCGCGCCGCGGGCGGGTGCGCCCGAAGCCGGATTCCGCCGATGCGCGCCGTTGGCTGTGATGGTTCGGTTGCGCTTTGGATATCCGGCCAATAAGTGTTTTGCCATGACAGCCATGATTTGCACCCCCGCCCCCATCGCCGCCTTTCGTCCCACGATGACATGGCGCAAGCCGGCGTTGCCCGGATTGGCCGGCCTGCGCGCGCATCTGCGATCCGCGCTGCTCGTCGCCTTCCTTGTTCTCGCCGCGAGCCTCGCGGCGTTGGCAGAGGAGGGGTTGCAGGAATGGATGCCTGAAGGTCTCGAACTTCCGGCCGACATGGAAATTCTGTCCGAACGGTCGATCGGCTCGTCGATCAGGATGTTCTCGTTCAGCACCGCGCGCGATGGCGAGGAACTTCTGGCCGAGTGGGAAGTGGCGCTGCAGGAAGCGGGCTACCGGATCACCCAGTCGCGAGACGACATTCTCGGCAAATCGATCGAGTTTTCGGGCAATGACCTTCTGAATGCCAAGATACTGGTTGCCGCGCAAAGCGACAGCGAGCTTTCGGTCATCGAATTCGACGCCACGCTGCGCTGATATCCGAGAAAAATTTGTGAAGGCTGGTCCGCCCCAAAGCGGCAAGAGCCCTGCGCCGGACTCCTTGGGAGAGCTTATGCGCCCCGCGCACCCGTGGCGCGGAGCGCAAACCCGTTCAGTAGGTCATCGAACTCACTGGTTGAGTTTTTCGAGGATCCGGGTGTTCAGGTCCGGATCTGCCTGGGCGATGGTGATGATTTCAACGTAGCGGTCGACGTCGATGCCCGGGGTCTGCTCCACCGCGTCGGTCTGCTCGACCAGTGCTTCCTGACGCAGTTCATCCTGTTGCCCCGGGTCTGCGGCCTCGGCGATCTCGGGGGCATATTGCTGCTCGATCGCGATCACGCGCTGATAGGCCACCACGAAGGCGTCGATCTCGTCGCCGGTCACCTCTGCTGCGGAGGGCGCGGCCTCCTGCGCCTGCGCCGGGATCGCGAAAGGCGTCGCGGCGCCGATCAGGCCGGCAAGGGTCAACGCGTAAAGATTCTTGGGGAATTTCATGAGGTACTCCATGGTATTGCGGTTTCGACCGCGCGGCGTTTCCCGCGGTCGCCCCGACGATATGGACTCACCCTGGCGAAGCCAAACAGGTGCGCGAAAACTTGCTGGGAAGGCGGCAATGCCGGCAGAGAACCGCTTTCGCCGCCTCTCGGGCGCTGACCGGATGTCACCTGCGCCGCAACGGCGGGGTTGACGCGATCAGAACCACTGCCCCGGTTCCATCAGCCCGAGGTCAAGCAACTGCTGCGAGGTCCATTCGAACGGCACGGAATTGTGCCATTTGAAGGTAGGGATCGAGAAGGTGCTGCCCGCATTCGTCTTCAACGCCTTGGCGGTGCGGAAGCTGACGATGGCGACGGTGATGTTGTTGTGCCAGGGGCAGGCGTAGGTGTTGTATTCTTCGTCGTTGAAGGTGTGATCGGGCCTGAGCCGGAGCCCCGGCTTGGCGCGGAACAGCGCGATCCGGTCGATCTTGCGCCGATCCTTGGGGATATGTTCCTCGTAGCGCCAGCGCAGCCCACCGAAGAAATCGAGTTGGCGCGCCCGGTCGTGGCCGGTTTCGGGGTCTTTGCGGCCCAGGGCGTAGTAGCCCGACTTGTCCATCCAGGTGTTGTCGAGCGAAACGGCATTCGGGTAGCGGGCGAGGTCGTCGGCATAGATGTCGACCACGTAGGCCAGCATCGCGTCGCGGCGCTCCTCGGTATGGAAGGTGAGCATCTCGCCGACCTTGCGGCTCTCACAGAACGGGTGGAACAGGTATTCGGTGTTATAGCAGTAGTAGAGCCAGATCCCCGGCGCCGCCTCGATCACGGCGTTCACGGCGGTTTCCAGCGCGTGATCCTCGGCCATGGAGTAGTCAACGCGGTGGATCCCCTCTTCCAGCGCGGGCGGCAGATCGAGCGCCTCGGGGGCGAAAACGACGAGCGCCTTGAACCCGGCGATCTGGTGGTAGCGGATGGTGCTTTCGACCTCGACGAGATCCTCCACCATGATCAGCGCCACCGGCCCCTTGGCGAGCGCCGCATCACCGCGGGCGACGAAATCTTTCAGTGATGAATACCGCATGCCTGCCTCTGCCCGTCGGGGCTCCGGACGGGAATCTCCCCCATCGCGCGGCGCAATGCAACCGTTGCGGGCGAGCGCCGCTTGCGGTAGGAACCCGGCCTGATCCTGAACCGGGGCGCGCGACATGGCCGATACGAAAAAGCTCTTCATCCGCACCTATGGCTGCCAGATGAACGTCTACGACAGCGAGCGCATGGCCGAGGCGCTCGGGGCCGAAGGCTACGAGGAGGTGGCGAGCCCGGAAGAGGCCGACATGATCCTGCTCAACACCTGCCATATCCGCGAGAAGGCGGCCGAGAAGGTTTATTCCGAGCTTGGCCGCTACAAGGATCTGAAAGCCGCAAAGCCTGATCTGAAGATCGGCGTGGCCGGCTGCGTGGCGCAGGCCGAGGGCGAGGAGATCATCGCCCGCCAGCCGATGGTCGATCTCGTGGTCGGGCCGCAGACCTATCACCGCCTGCCCGACATGGTGGCCAAGGCGGCGCGCGGCGAGAAGGTCGTCGACACCGATTTCCCAGCCGAGGACAAGTTCGAGGAATTGAAGGCGCGGCCGCAGGCCAGGCGCGGGCCCACCGCTTTCCTCACCGTTCAGGAGGGCTGCGACAAGTTCTGCGCCTTCTGCGTGGTGCCCTACACGCGGGGCGCAGAGGTGAGCCGGCCGGCTGATCGCATCCTGCGCGAGGCGCGCGAGCTGGTGGAGAAGGGCGTGGGCGAGATCACCCTCCTGGGCCAGAACGTCAACGCCTATCACGGAAACGGGGAGGGCGGGGTTTGGAGCCTCGCGCGGCTGATCCGGGCGCTGGCGGAGATCGACGGGCTGGAGCGCATCCGCTTCACCACATCGCACCCGAACGACATGAGCGACGACCTGATCGCGGCGCATGGCGAGATCGACAAGCTGATGCCCTACCTTCACCTGCCGGTGCAATCGGGCTCCGACCGCATCCTCAAGCGGATGAACCGCCAGCACACGGCGGAGGAATACCTGCGGCTGATCGAACGCATCCGTGCCGCCCGCCCCGATATCCTGATCTCGGGCGATTTCATCGTCGGCTTCCCGGAAGAGACGGCGGCGGATTTCGAGGCGACGATGGACCTGATCCGGGCGGTGAATTATGGGCAGGCGTTCAGCTTCAAATACAGCCCCCGCCCCGGCACGCCAGCCGCCGAGCGCACGCAGGTGGACCCGGGCGAGGCCTCGGAGCGTTTGCAGCGGCTCCAGGCGCTGATCAATGACCAGGCGGCCGCGATCATGCAGGACATGGTCGGGCGCGAGGTTGGCGTGCTGTTCGAAAAGCCGGGGCGGATGCCGGGGCAGATGGTCGGCAAATCGGATTACCTGCACGCGGTGCACGTGAGCGCCGAGGGCATCGCGCCGGGCGACCTGCGCCGGGTCAGAATCACCGGCGCCGGCCCGAACTCGCTTTCGGGCGCGCTGGCCTGATTCGTCGCGGCAGGCCGGGCGTGCGCCGGACGGCCCGACTTATCCACAGTTTATTCACATCTGGGATACAGATTGTTTCCGCTTTGGCGACGCGAACGCGGGCGTTACCATTTACAGCGGCTTTCCCTTCGGGCTAACCTCTCACGGATAAAGCACTTTGTCGCGAATTACGCGGCTGTATTGGGGGATATAGCGTGCCAAACCGATTTTACTCGAGTCTCAGAACGACTGCGCTTGCCGTGGTTCTGGGCATTTCTTCCGTTGCCTTGTCGGGAACAGCTGCCAGCGCCCAGCAAGAGGTGACCGTCACCGGCAAGATCAACTGGGGCCTCTGGGTCGATCCCGATGGCTGCATGCACTGGTGGGCCGATGGCGGCCTCGAAGGCTACATGACGCCGCGTCGCGATCCGAAAACCGGCCAGCACATGTGCCTTGAGCGCAATACCTGCGCGGTGCCCAACACCGATGTGCTCTTCGCCACCGACAGCCATCAGCTCACGTCCACGGGCCGCCAGTGGCTGCAACAGTTCTTCACCTCCGCCGGGGCCTTTGCCTATGCCGTCTACGGCCATACCGACAGCCGCGCCTCGGACGAATACAACATGCGCCTGTCGCAGCGCCGGGCCGATGCCGTTGCCGGTGTGGCCCGTTCCACCGGCGCGGTGGTCGACCGGGTCGCCGGTTTCGGCGAGCGCCGCCCGATCGCCCCGAATGACTCGGCTGCAAACATGCAGAAGAACCGCCGCGTTGAAATCGTTTGCTACAGGTACCCGCAATGACCAGGAAACTCGTTCTTCTCGCGCTGATCGCGCCCATCGCCGTCGCCGGTTGCCAGTCGACCACCTATGACGGCGGCGCGCCGAAGCTCATCGCCACCAATACCGACCGGACCTTCGGCGACCAGCCCGGTCCGCGTGACGGCCAGGCCGCGGTGGCCGTCACCCCGGATGGCTGCGAAGCCTGGATCGTCGACGAGGGCGTCGAGGGCTACGCCTCGACCCGCTCCGACCCGCGCTCGGGCCTGCCGCGCTGCTCCAGCGAGATCCCGCCGGGATCGGTGATTGGCGATCACCGGGTGTCGAGTGACTTCCCGGATTACCTGCCCTGATCGGCAGGAACACGAAAGCGATTGCGCGCATGCGCAGAAACTGGCCGCGGGGCATCACCCGCGGCCAAAAATGTATCAGGACAATGAAATCGGAACACAACATCTTGCGTGAGGCTGGGGTGGTGTGCACCATCGACCTACTGGCACCCAGTTCACGGAGACAGATTTGGGCATTGATGCGTTGAGCACCCCGCCGAGACCCGAAGACAGCCACGAAACCCTGCTGGAGTTTCCCGACAACCGACTGCTCATCGACCTTTGCGGCCAGTTCGACCGGAACCTTGCCCAGATCGAACACCAGCTCGAGGTGCAGATCCTGCGCCGCGGCAACCAGTTGGCGATCCACGGCGAGGTTGCCGCCAGGGCGCGCGCGGCCGAGGTGCTGGCGGCGCTCTACACCCGCCTGGAGACCGGGCGGGCGATCGAGGCGGGCGATATCGACGGCGAGATCAGGCTGGGCGGCGAAAGCGAGGCGCCGGTCGGCGGGCAGATGGAGCTGTTCAAGGGTGGCCGCGTCGAGATCAAGACCCGCAAGAAGCTTGTCGAGCCCCGCACCGCGGCGCAGGCCGCTTACGTAAAAAACCTGTTCAAGCACGAACTGGCCTTCGGCATCGGTCCCGCGGGCACCGGGAAAACCTACCTCGCCGTGGCGGTGGGGGTGAACCTGTTCATCGGCGGCCATGTCGACCGGATCATTCTCAGCCGCCCGGCGGTGGAAGCCGGCGAAAAGCTCGGCTACCTGCCCGGTGACATGAAGGAAAAGGTCGATCCCTATATGCAGCCGCTCTACGACGCGCTGAACGATTTCCTGCCCGGCAAGCAGGTGGCCAAGCTGATCGAGGAAAAGCGCATCGAGATCGCGCCGCTCGCCTTCATGCGCGGGCGCACGCTGTCAAATGCCTTCGTGGTGCTCGACGAGGCGCAGAACGCCACCACGATGCAGATGAAGATGTTCCTCACCCGCCTCGGTGAAGGCAGCCGCATGGTGGTGACGGGCGACCGCAGCCAGGTTGACCTGCCGCGCGGCGTGGCCTCGGGGCTGCGCGACGCGGAAACGCTGCTCAAGGGGATCGACGATATCAGCTTCAATTATTTCACCGCGAAAGACGTGGTGCGCCATCCGCTTGTAGCCAAGATCATCGAGGCGTATGACGCGGCGGACCAGCAGGGCTGACTTCCGGCCGCGCAAATGGCGAAAAGGCTGGCCGGGGCGCTGCCGCGTCGTTCCTGCCGCAGGCCTGCGGCGCGGCGCCCACGAAGTGTTTTTTGACCCAAGAAAGAATCCATGATTGTCGATCTCATCATCGAGGATGCGCGCTGGGAAGCGCTGGACCTGGCCACGTTGGCCGAGCGGGCTTGTGGCGCGGTGCTGGCGAATCGGGGCATGGCCGGCGCCAGTATCAGCCTGCTGGCCTGCGACGACGCCCGGATCAGCGCGCTGAACGCGGATTTCCGCGGCAAGGCGGCTGCCACCAACGTCCTGTCGTGGCCCTCGGAAGAGCGCGGCGCCGAAGTGCCGGGCGAGCGGCCGCGCGCGCCGGCCGATCCCGAACTTGGCGATATCGCCATCGCCTTCGAAACCTGCGCGCGCGAGGCGGAGGAGGCGGGGCGCGAGTTGGCGCACCACGTCACCCATCTTCTGGTTCATGGCACGCTGCACCTGTTGGGATATGATCACATCGACGATGAAGATGCGGCGCTGATGGAACGAATCGAAGTGGAAATACTTGGCAAGTTCGGGATTTCAGACCCATATGAGGGGGCGGGCGAAGATGGCCCGGTTGTTTGGAAGGACTGATGGGCGACAATATCGAAGGCTCTTCTAGCGCGGCGCAGGGCGCGCGCGAGGAAGAAAACGAGGAACACGGCGGCACCTTTCTGAGCCGGATCATCGGGGCGCTCAGCCCCTCCGAAACAGGTGGGGAAAGCGTGTTGGCGCCAGTTGCGGCCGGAGCGGGGGGCTTGGCCAGCACGATGCCGGGAATGGGCAACCTGCGACGGATGCGCGTGGAAGACGTGATGATCCCGAAGGCGGAAATCATCTCCGTCCCCCTTGATATCGGCAAATCGGATCTGGTCGAAGTGTTTCGCAGCTCGGGCATGTCGAGGCTGCCCGTCTTCGAAGGCACGCTCGACAGCCCGGTGGGGCTGGTTCACCTCAAGGATTTCGCGCTGACCCACGGCTTCAACGGCAAGGGCGAGCGCTACAACCTGCAAGAGCTGCTTCGCCCGCTGCTCTATGCCCCGCCGTCGATGCCGATCGGGGTGCTGCTGCAGAAGATGCAGACCGATCGCACCCACATGGCGCTGGTGATCGACGAATATGGCGGGGTCGACGGGTTGGCCACGATCGAGGACCTGATCGAACAGGTGATCGGGGAGATCGAGGACGAGCACGATCTCGAAGAGGGTGCGCTCTGGGCGCAGGAAAAGGCGGGCAGTTTCCTGGCCGAAGCCCGCACGCCGCTCGACGAGTTCGAGGCCGATGCCGGGCTGAGGCTGCGGGGTTTCGACCCCGACGACGAAGAGATCGACACGCTCGGCGGGCTGGTGGCGCTGATCGCGGGCCATGTGCCGGCGCGCGGCGAGGTGATCGCCCATCCCGGCGGGTTCGAGTTCGAGGTGGTGGACGCCGATCCGCGCCGGATCAAGCGGCTTAGGGTGCGTTTGCCGAAGTCCGGTGCGAATGGCTGATCGCTTCCCCGGCGGATGGCTACGCCAGCTCCCCGGCTGGCTGGAGCGGCGCTGGTGGCGGGTTTTGGCCGTTGGCCTCGCGCTGGGACTTCTGGCCGCGCTGGGCCAGGCTCCGCTGAACATGTGGCCCGCAACCTTGCTGGGCTTTGCCGGGGCGTACGCGCTTCTGGCGGCAGCCCCGCGGCCGCGCAAGGCGGCGCTCACCGGCTGGGCCTTCGGCCTTGGCTATTTCACGCTTTCGCTGGTCTGGATCGTCCAGCCCTTTCTCGTCGATGTCGAGCGGCACGGCTGGATGGCGCCGTTCGCGCTGTTCCTGATGGCGGGCGGCATGGCGCTTTTCTGGGGCGGGGCCTTCGCGCTGGCGCATTGGCTGAGCCCGGACGGGTGCCGGGGCTGGCTCGGCTTCGTCGTGGCGCTCGGGGCGGCGGAGGCGCTGCGCGGCCGGATTTTCACCGGCTTTCCCTGGGGCGGGCCGGGGCTTGCCTGGATCGACGCGCCGATCTCGCAATGGGCCGCGCTGGTCGGGGCTTTCGGGCTCTCGGTGCTGACGGCCGGCTGGGCGGCTGGTCTCTGGGTGGCGTTCGTGCGCCGCAGCCTTGCCGGCGCCGGGGTGCTGGCGATTACGGCGGTGCTCGCGCTGGGCGGCGGAGCCTGGCTCGAACGCCAGCCGGTGCCGGAGCGAGCAGAGCCGGTGCGCTTGCGCCTCGTCCAGCCCAACGCGTCGCAGCAACAGAAATGGGATCCCGCCTGGGTGGGGGTGTTCTTCGACCGGGCACTGGCGCTGAGTGCGGCCGAGGCGGAGGTGCCGCCCGACCTCGTGATCTGGCCAGAAACATCGGTGCCGACCCTGCTGGGCGCGAACCCGGAGGTTCAGGCGCAGGTGGCCGCCGCCGCCGCGCCCGCGCGGGTGATCACCGGGATACGGCGGCTCGAGGGGCGGCGCGGCTACAACTCGCTGGTGCTTTTCGGCCCGGATGGCGCGGCGGAACAGGTGTATGACAAGCACCACATCGTCCCCTTCGGCGAATACATGCCGCTTGGCGACCTGCTCGACCGCTTCGGCATCCACGGCTTGGCGGCGCGCGAGGGCTATGGCTATTCCGCCGGTCCGGGGGCCGCGCTGATGGAGCTGCCCGGCGGGCTTGGCCGCGCCCTGCCGCTGATCTGCTACGAGGCGATTTTCCCGCGCGATCTGCGCGCTGCGCCGGGGCGGGCGGACTGGATCCTGCAGCTCACCAACGACGCCTGGTTCGGCACCTTCTCGGGGCCGCAGCAACATCTGGTGCAGGCGCGGTTCCGGGCCATCGAGTTCGGTCTGCCGCTGGCGCGAGCCGCCAACACCGGGGTGAGCGCGGTGATCGACGCGCGCGGCGGCCTGTTGGCCACCCTGCCGCTCGGACAGGACGGAAAGCTCGACGTCGACCTGCCCGGGGCGCTGCCGGCCACGCTCTACGCGCGCTTCGGCGATGCGCCCCTGGGACTCGTGCTGGCCCTCGCCGGGCTCGGGCTGATCGCCATGCGGATGCGCAAAAGACGTTGACCAAGCCCTCGGCCCCGCGTATCGGCTATCTTTCACAACCGTCACAACGGCTTCCTGACGTGGCGGGGATTTTTCAATGGAGCACTTCTCATGGCACGGCACGACTACACCTTCACCTCGGAATCGGTTTCCGAGGGCCACCCCGACAAGGTCTGCGACCGGATTTCGGATGCGGTTCTCGATCTCTTCCTCGCGGAGGACCCGCAGGCGCGGGTGGCCTGCGAGACCCTCGCCACCACCAACCGTGTCGTGATCGGCGGCGAGGTGCGCACGGCGCATGAAGACCGCGTCTGGGAGATCAAGGACCGGGTGCACGCGGTGGCGCGCGAGTGCATCAGGGAAATCGGCTACGATGAAGAACATCAGTCCGGTTTCAACTGGCAGAACGTGAACATCGACAACCTGCTGCACGCCCAGTCCCGCGATATCGCGCGGGGCGTGGATTCCGACGAGGAAAAGAAAAAGGCCGAAGGCGCGGGCGACCAGGGCATCATGTTTGGCTACGCCGTGGACGAGACCCCGCAGCTCATGCCGGCACCGATCCTCTATGCCCACGCGATCCTGAAGCGGCTCGCCGAAGTGCGCAAGGACGGCACCGAGGCCTGGATGGGGCCGGACGCGAAAAGCCAGCTTTCGGTGCGCTACGAGGACGGCCGGCCGGTGGGCGTGAGCCAGATCGTGCTCTCCACCCAGCATATCGACGAGCACATGACGCCGAAGCAGGTGGAAGAAAAGGTGGCCCCCTATATCCGCGAGATGCTGCCCGAGGGCTGGATCACGCCCGAGACCGTCTGGCACGTGAACCCGACGGGCAAGTTCGTGATCGGCGGCCCCGATGGCGACGCCGGACTGACCGGGCGCAAGATCATCGTCGACACCTACGGCGGCGCGGCGCCGCACGGCGGCGGGGCGTTCTCGGGGAAAGACCCGACAAAGGTCGACCGGTCGGCGGCCTATGCCGCGCGCTACCTTGCCAAGAACGTGGTGGCGGCGGGGCTCGCCAAGCGCTGCACGCTGCAGCTTTCCTATGCCATCGGCGTGGCCGAGCCGTTGTCGATCTATGCCGATACCCACGGCACCGGCGAGGTTTCGGAAGAGGCGATCGAGAAGGCGGCGCGCGCCGCGATGGACCTCACCCCGCGCGGGATCCGCGAGCACCTTGGGCTCAACCACCCGATCTACCAGCGCACCGCGGCCTACGGCCATTTCGGCCGCGCCCCGGAGACGGATGGCGGGTTTTCCTGGGAGAAAACCGACCTGGTCGAGGCGCTCAAGGCGGCGGTCTGAGGGGCGCACCGGGGGGTCGAATTGCTGCGCAATCCGACCCGGAGGGGGGCTGTCCGCCCCCCTCTTGGGCCCGTGGCCCAATTCACCCCCCGAAGGTATTTGCCGACCCAAGAAGTTCCCGCCGTCTCGGCACGAAAACAGGTTTTCACACCCGCCAAGGCGCTTTAGAACCCGCGTTCATGACACAAGGCAAGCATCCCACCGGCGCGCCGTGGCGCAATTTCTATGGCCGTCTCAAGGGCAAGGGCCTGCGTGCGAGCCAGGAGGCCCGGCTCGACGAGGATCTCGGGGCGCTCTCGCCCGGCCCGGTGGGCTGGGAGGAGAACCCGGAGCGCGCGCCGCTCGACCTTGCCGCGCTGTTCGGCGCGCGCCCGGTGTGGCTCGAAGTGGGGTTTGGCGGCGGCGAGCATCTCGTGCACCAGGCCGGGCTGCACCCGGAGGTGGGGATCATCGGCTGCGAGCCTTATATCAACGGCGTTGCCATGTTGCTGGGCAAGATCCGCAAGGCCGGGGTGGAGAACCTCGCGGTTCATCCCGGCGACGTGCGTGATCTGTTCGACGTGCTGCCCGAGGCGAGCCTTGAGAAGGCTTTCCTGCTCTACCCCGATCCCTGGCCGAAGAAGAAGCACCACCGCCGCCGCTTCGTGACCCCCGAGTACCTTGCGCCGCTGGCGCGGGCGATGAAGCCGGGGGCGGAGTTCCGCATCGCCACCGACATTCCCGATTACGTGCGCCAGGCGTTGGAGGAGGTGCCGCGCGCCGGGTTCGACTGGCTGGCTGAAGGCCCCGCTGACTGGCGCGCGCCCTGGGCCGACTGGATTTCGACCCGCTACGAGCAAAAGGCGCTGCGCGAGGGAAGGGTGCCGCATTATCTCACCTTCCGGCGGGTCTGACAGTGGACCGGCGCGGGGCTTCGCGCTATCAGCCGGTGAGGCAGTCTGGAGGCGCATGATGTCCGGCCACGGTGAACCTATCCCGATGAAATCGCGCCGCGCGGGGCCGCTCAAGGGCGACGCGCTTGTGCCCGGCGACAAGTCGATCAGCCATCGGTCGCTGATCCTCGGCGCACTGAGCGTGGGGGAGACCCGGATCACCGGCTTGCTCGAGGGCGAGGACGTTCTGGGCACGGCGGGCGCTATGCGGGCTTTCGGCGCCGAGGTGGCGCGCCTCGGTGAGGGCGAGTGGCGGGTGCACGGCGTGGGCGTCGGCGGTTTCGCCGAGCCGGACGACGTGATCGACTGCGGCAACGCGGGCACCGGCGTGCGGCTGATCATGGGGGCGATGGCGACGAGCCCGATCACCGCCACCTTCACCGGCGATGCATCGCTCCGCAGCAGGCCGATGGCGCGGATCACCGACCCCTTGGCGCTGTTCGGCGCACGGGCCGTGGGCCGCGCGGGCGGGCGGCTGCCGATGACGATCGTGGGGGCCGCCGATCCGGTACCGGTTCATTACACGACACCGGTGCCGAGCGCGCAGGTCAAGAGCGCGGTGCTGCTGGCGGGGCTGAACGCGCCGGGCGAGACGGTGGTGATCGAGCGCGAGGCCACGCGCGACCATACCGAGCGGATGCTGGCGGGGTTCGGGGCCGAAGTGCGGGTGGAAGATACCGGCGAGGGCCGGGTGATCACGCTCACCGGGCAGCCGGAACTGCGCCCGCAGGAGATCGCCGTGCCGCGCGATCCGTCCTCGGCGGCCTTCCCGGTCTGTGCCGCGCTGATCGTGGAAGGGTCGGACGTGCTGGTGCCCAACATCGGCCTCAACCCGACCCGGGCGGGGCTGTTCGAGACGCTGCGCGAGATGGGGGCGAACCTTGATTTCCAGAATCCGCGCGAGGAGGGTGGCGAGCCGGTGGCCGACCTGCGCGCGCGGTTCTCGCCCGACATGAAGGGCATTCGCGTGCCGCCGGAGCGCGCGGCCAGCATGATCGACGAATACCCGATCCTGAGCGTGGTCGCCGCCTTCGCCGAGGGGCGCACCGAGATGGTGGGCGTGAAGGAGTTGCGGGTGAAGGAGAGCGACCGGATCGACGCGATGGCGCGCGGTCTGGAGGCCAACGGCGTGACAGTCGAGGAAGGCGAGGATTTCATGGTGGTGCACGGGATGGGGCCGGGCGGTGTGCCCGGCGGCGCCACTGTGGCGGCGCGGCTCGACCACCGGATCGCGATGAGCTTTCTCGTGCTCGGCATGGCGACGCGCGAGGCGGTGCAGGTGGACGACGGTGCGCCGATCGCCACCAGCTTTCCCGGGTTCGAGCCGCTGATGGCGGGCCTCGGGGGGCGGATCGAACGGGCGGACGGCTAGGCCGATGCTGCGCTCGGGGCCGCTTCTTGCGTTCTTCGGGCTCACGGCCCTCGCCGGGTTGATCGCGATGCGGATCTGGACGCTGCCGATGATCGAGGCGGCGGGCCTGCCGATGCTGGATGTGCGCATGGGAGGTTACACGCCTGACGAGGTGCGCGCCTTTCTCGCCAGTCTCGGCGCGGAGGGGCGGGCGGCCTATCTCGGGCCGCAACGGGTGCTCGACACGCTGATGCCGGTGGCGCTCACCGCGGCGCTGGGCTTGCTCATCTACCGGCTGGTGGCGCGCTGGTCTTGGTGGATCGGGGCGGCGTTGGCGCTGGTGCCGCTGGTCTACTTTGCCTTCGACATGCTGGAGAACGCGCAGGTGGCGGTGATATTGCGCGCGCCCGCGCCGAGTGACACGATGGCCGAAACGGCGAGCCGGTACACCGTGGCCAAGGCCGAGGCGCTGAGGGCGGCGGTGGCGGTGGCATTGGTGGCTCTGGCCGCGCGAGCGGGCGAGAGGGCGCTGGGCCGTGGCAGGAAAAAGGGCAAGGGACCAATGGCATTCACGGTGGCGATCGACGGGCCGGCGGCGGCGGGCAAGGGCACGATCGCCCGGGCGGTGGCGGCGCATTTCGGTTTTGCCTATCTCGATACCGGGCTGCTTTATCGCGCGGTCGGGGCGAAGGTGACGGAAGGGGCCGATCCGCTGGAAGCCGCGCAGGCGTTGCGGGCGGAGGACCTGAACGCCGAGGGGTTGCGCACGCAGGCGGTGGCCGAGGCCGCGAGCCGGGTGGCGGTGAACCCGCAGGTGCGCGCGGCACTCGTCGATTTCCAGCGTGCCTTCGCCGCGCGGGCGGGCGGCGCGGTGCTTGACGGGCGCGATATCGGAACGGTGATCTGCCCCGAGGCGCAGGCCAAGCTGTTCGTCACCGCCAGCCCCGAGGTGCGGGCCGAGCGGCGATATCTCGAATTGGTCGAGGGTGGCCACGAGGCGACGCGCGAGGCGGTGCTGGATGACGTGAAGGCTCGCGATGCGCGCGACAGCGAGCGCGCGACAGCGCCGTTGCGGCCGGCCGACGATGCCGTGGTGATCGACACCTCCGAGATGTCGATCAAGGAGGCGGTGGCGGCGGCGATCGGCGCGGTGGAGGCGCGCGGCGCCAAGGCGTGAGCCGCCAAGCCCGCGCGCCGGCGAAAGCCTGGAACCGTGGCGGCATCGGCACCCTCAGGGCGCGTCGGGATAGCCGAGAAGCTCGAAATCGGCCTCGTACAGTGCGCGGATGATCGCGATATCGTCGCCGGAGAGGTCTGACAGCGTGGCGCGCGGCGTGGATCGGTTGGCATGGGGGATCGGCGCGCGCAGGCCGGAATGGGCGCGGATCTCGGGTTCGACGGCGGCGAGGTCTTCGAGCCGGAAGGTTTTCGTCAGCATCGGGGTGCCGCGTGCATCGGTGAGATAATCGGCCTGCGGGCGGAGGAAATAGTACTGCCCGGCCGGATCGTCGGCGGCCTCGAACGTGGCGGTGAGGGTCTTTTGGACGAAGGCGCTGAGCGAGTCCGTGGGTTTGAGGTAATGATAGAACGACAGCACCCGGTCGAAGGGCGAGCGGACCAGCGCGAAGCTGAAATAGGCCTCGAACAGCTCGGCGCTCAGGTAGTGGCAGCCGACGTAATCGCGCGCCAGCAGGTGGGCGAGGCGGGGTGGCCCGAGGCGGGGCTGGTCGTTGGGCCTGAGCAGCAGCGGCGCGCGTTCGGCCCAGGACAGCCCGAGATCGGCGAGAAAGGCCGCCTCGATGCTTTGCCCGCCGCATTTCGGGATATGAACGAAAACGGTCTTGTGCGGATGCGAGATCATGCCTGCCTGCCAGTTGGGTCGGGGATCAGCTTACCTGCCCCGCGCACCGGCGCAAATCCCCTGAAACCCCTTGCCAGACGGGGTGAAAGCCCGTATATCCCCGCGCGAAGGCAAGGGCAAAAGCCGCAAGACGAGGGCGAGCAGGGTCGGGCAACCGGCCCTCTTTGTTTTGCACCGGGTGATCCGGCCTCGCCTGTAAACCGATGAAAGACCGGCGGAGACAACCGCCTGGCCCGAATAGTAAAAAAAGGAACCGAAACACGCATGTGCGCTAAAGCATCCATGGAGGAATTCGAAGCCCTCCTCAACGAAAGCTTCGAAATGGACACGCCCGAAGAGGGCTCTGTCGTCAAGGGCAAGGTCATCGCCGTCGAGGCGGGACAAGCCATTATCGACGTCGGCTACAAGATGGAAGGCCGCGTCGACCTCAAGGAATTCGCGAATCCCGGTGAAGCGCCCGATATTTCTGTCGGCGACGAAGTGGAGGTGTTTCTCCGCGCTGCCGAGAACGCCCGTGGCGAAGCCGTCATCTCGCGCGAGATGGCCCGCCGCGAAGAAGCCTGGGATCGTCTTGAAAAAGCCTATGCCGACGACGCCCGCGTCGAAGGCGCGATCTTCGGCCGCGTCAAGGGCGGCTTCACCGTCGATCTCGGCGGCGCCGTGGCCTTCCTGCCCGGCTCCCAGGTCGACGTGCGCCCGGTGCGCGACGCCGGCCCGCTGATGGGCCTCAAGCAGCCCTTCCAGATCCTCAAGATGGACCGTCGCCGTGGCAACATCGTGGTGTCGCGCCGTGCGATCCTCGAGGAGAGCCGTGCTGAGCAGCGCGCCGAGGTGATCGCCAACCTGACCGAGGGCCAGACCGTCGACGGTGTGGTGAAGAACATCACCGAATACGGCGCCTTCGTCGATCTCGGCGGTGTGGACGGGCTTCTGCACGTCACCGACATGGCCTGGCGCCGCGTCAACCACCCCTCCGAGATCCTGTCGATCGGCGAGACCATCAAGGTCCAGGTCATCAAGATCAACAAGGAAACCCACCGCATCAGCCTCGGCATCAAGCAGCTGCAGGAAGATCCGTGGGACCTGGTGGCCACCAAGTTCCCGATCGGTTCGGTGCACAAGGGCCGCGTGACCAACATCACCGATTACGGCGCCTTCGTGGAGTTGGAGCCCGGTGTCGAGGGCCTCGTGCACGTGTCGGAGATGAGCTGGACGAAGAAGAACGTCCATCCCGGCAAGATCGTTTCGACCTCGCAGGAGGTCGACGTCATGGTGCTCGAGATCGACGCCGCCAAGCGCCGCGTCTCGCTCGGCCTGAAGCAGACCATGCGCAACCCGTGGGAAGTGTTCGCCGAAACGCACCCCGAAGGCACCGAGGTCGAGGGCGAGGTGAAGAACATCACCGAGTTCGGCCTGTTCATCGGTCTCGAGGGCGACATCGACGGCATGGTTCACCTCTCCGATCTCAGCTGGGATCAGCGCGGCGAGGAAGCCATCCAGAACTACCGCAAGGGCGACGTGGTTCAGGCGGTCGTGTCGGAGGTCGACACGGAGAAAGAGCGGATCTCGCTCTCGATCAAGGCCCTCGGCGGCGACAAGTTTGCCGAAGCCGTTGGCGGCGTGAAGCGCGGTTCGATCATCACCGTCACCGTGACGGCGATCGAGGATGGCGGCATCGAGGTGGAATACGAGGGCATGAAGTCCTTCATCCGCCGCTCCGACCTCTCGCGCGACCGGGCCGAACAGCGTCCCGAGCGGTTCCAGGTGGGTGATCACGTCGATGTGCGTGTTACCAACGTGGACGCGAAGTCGCGCCGCCTCGGCCTTTCGATCAAGGCCCGCGAGATCGCCGAAGAGAAGGAAGCCGTGCAGCAGTATGGCTCGTCCGACTCCGGCGCTTCGCTCGGCGACATTCTCGGCGCCGCGCTGAAGGGCGACGAATAAGCCGCCCCGGCCAGTCACGAATCGAAGGCCCCGCCAGATACTCTGGCGGGGCCTTTTTTCTTTGCCCCGGTCAGAACAGCCGGCGCAGCCAGCGCCGGGCGCGGGCCGAATAGGGCGGGTAGCGCACGGCAATGTCGCCCCAGGTCCACTTGCGCAGCACCGGCTTGAGATGGCTGAAGCTGTCGAAGGAGGCGGCGCCGTGGTAGGTGCCCATGCCGCTCGCGCCGACCCCGCCAAAGGGCAGCCCCGGCGGCGAAACCTGCATCATCACGTCGTTGATCAGAACCGAGCCCGAGCTTGTCTCGGCGATCACCCGGCGCTGCGTGTCGCGGTTCTTGCTGAACAGGTAGAGCGCGAGCGGTTTCGGCCCGGCCCGGACATGGGCGATGGCCGCGTCGATGCTTTCGACCTCGATCACCGGAAGGATCGGACCGAAGATCTCCTCGTTCATCGCGGCTGCGTCCGCGGGCAAATTGCGCAGCAGTGTCGGCGCGATGAACAGCGCCTCGGCGTCGGTCTGGCCGCCGAACGGGGTTTCGCCTTCCCCCAGCATCGCGCTGAGGCGGTCGAAGTGGCGGCGGCTGACGATCCGGCCATAATCGCGGCTGTTGCGCGGGGCCTTGCCGAGCTGGCGGCGGAACTCGGTGGTGAGCGCGTCGAGGAATGGTTTGGCCACGGCGCTCTCGACCAGCAGGTAATCCGGGGCGACGCAGGTTTGCCCGGCGTTCACGCTCTTGCCCCACGCAATGCGGCGGGCGGCGACCGCGAGATCGGCGTCGCGCGTCACGATGGTGGGGCTCTTGCCGCCAAGCTCCAGCACCACCGGGGCAAGGTGCGCGCTGGCCGCCTGCATCACCTTACGCCCCACGGCGGTGCTGCCGGTGAAGAAGACGAGATCGAAGGGCTCGGCGAGCAGAGCCTGGGCCACGTCCGCGTCGCCCTCGATCACCCGCACCGCCGCTTCATCGAGATATTCCGGCAGCAGCCGGGCGAGCAATGCCGAGGTGGCGGGGGCGAATTCGGACGGTTTCAACACCGCGCAATTGCCCGCCGCGAGCGCGCCGATCAGCGGGCTCAGTGCAAGGTGCCAGGGGTAGTTCCACGGCGCGAGGATCAGCACCACACCGCGCGGTTCGGGTTGGAGCCAGGCCCGGCCGGGCAGGTTGAGCAGATCGACCGGCCTGCGCCGTGGCCGCGCCCAGCGGCGCAGGCGCTTCAGCGCATGGCGGGCATGGCTGGCGATGAAGCCGATTTCACTCACGTAAGCCTCGAAGGCGGATTTGCCGAGATCTTCGGCGAGGGCGGCGGCAATCTCGCCCTCGCGCTCCCGACTCATCGCCACCAGCGCCTTGAGCTGGGCGCGACGCCAGCTCAGCGAACGGGTGGCCCCGGCTTCAAAATGGCGCCGGAGCGGGGCGATTTGCATCTGCAGGTCGGCATTTTTCATGGCTCGATCTCCTCAGGGGCGATGGTGGCAGGGGCGGCGGAAACGCGCAATCCACCAGCCATGCGCCGAAGGCGCGCAGGCAGCGAATCAAGGACACATCCGGGTGGGTTCTGGCGCCCCCGGGTGGGCCCTGGCAGGCAGCTTTCGTCTAACGGGCCGGTTTTGCGGGGAAAATTCTGGCATTTGCCGGGGATTTCCGCCGATCGCCCTGCCCGAAGATGTTTCGCGGGCGAAGCTTTGGGCCTATAGTCATGTTCGAACGGTGCACTGCGAAAGAAAGCGCCGTGTGGAAATCGGGGGGCTTGGATGATCCGGTCGGAACTGATCCAGAAGATCGCGGACGAAAACCCGCATCTCTACCAGCGCGACGTTGAGCGCATCGTCAACACCATCTTCGAGGAGATCATCGAGGCCATGGCCCGGGGCGACCGGGTGGAACTTCGTGGTTTCGGCGCCTTCTCGGTGAAAAAGCGCGACGCGCGCGTGGGGCGCAATCCGCGCACCGGCGAGGCGGTGCAGGTCGAGGAAAAACACGTGCCTTTCTTCAAGACAGGCAAGTATCTGCGCGACCGGCTGAACGGCAAGTAAAGGGTCCGTCACATGCGCTATGTTCGCTACGCCTTCCTGGCCGCTCTCGCGGTCGTTCTCATAACCGTTGCGCTGGCCAACCGCGAGGTGGTGGTGCTGCGGCTTCTGCCCGAGGAGCTTGCCGGCTTCCTCGGCTTCAGCTGGCAGGTTCCGATGCCGCTGTTCATCATCATCTTCCTTGGCATCGTCGCGGGCGTCATGATCGGCTTCGTCTGGGAATGGCTGCGCGAATACAAGCTGCGCGCCAAGGGCAAGCGGGCCGAGCGCGCGGCGGTGGCATTGTCGAAAGAGGTGCAGAGCCTCAAGCATGAAGCGGCCAAGCCCGGTGATGACGTGCTGGAGCTTCTGGAGGACGGGCGCTAGGCCCGGGGATGGACGGGATCCGCGTCAAGATCTGCGGGCTGACCCGGCCTGAGCATGTGCGCGCCGCCGTCGCGGCCGGCGCCGGCTACTTGGGATTCGTGTTCTTCCCCAAATCGCCTCGCAACCTGCGCATCGACGCCGCCGCGGCCCTGGCTCTGGACGTGCCGCCCGGTGTGGCGAAGGTGGCGCTGGTAGTGGATGCCGACGATGCCCTGCTCGACGAAATCACCGCCCATGTGCCGGTCGACATGCTGCAGTTGCACGGCGCCGAAAGCCCGGCGCGGGTGGCCGAAATTCGCGCCCGCTATGGCCTGCCGGTGATGAAGGCGGTGGGAATCGGGGAGGCGGCCGACCTTGACAAGCTCGATGCCTACATGCCGGTGGCCGACCAGATCCTCGTGGACGCCAAGCCGCCCAAGGGGGCCGATCTGCCCGGCGGCATGGGCGTGCCCTTCGACTGGCGCCTGATCGCCGGGCGGCACTGGGGCAAGCCGTGGATGCTCGCGGGCGGACTCACGGCGCAAAACGTGGGCCTCGCGGTGAAGCTGACCGGGGCGCGGCAGGTGGATGTCTCGTCCGGCGTGGAATGCGCGCCGGGGGAGAAGGACGAAGGCATGATCCGGGATTTCATTGCGGCGGCGCAGGGGAGCTAACCTTTCGTTTACCAGGATCGGGCAGGCTCGGCCCATGGTTGGACGCCCGGATGAAATCGAACCCGACAAATGGTTGCGCAGCGTCTTCGCGTCGCGCGATGCGCGTTGCGGGGGCGTGTTCAAAAGGCAGGTGCGAGACGTGGAGCGAATCGTCGGGCGCGCCGCGTTTCTCGCTGAGGTCGAGCGGCGGGGTTGGCAGGCGCTGGAAAACGGCCGCCATTTCATCGTCTGCTGCAACGCCCAGCCGATCCGGAGAGTTCGGGGAGGGAACTCGCCCGCGCGCGCGGGCGAGTGACGCGGGCGCGCGCCCGCGTCCGCGCTTGCTCTGCGCGGCGTCAACGATTAGGACGAACCCGACCAACCTGGAGCGCAGACCATGGCCGACGATCTTTTCAATTCCTTCATGAACGGTCCCGACGAGAAAGGCCGTTTTGGCAACTACGGCGGCCGCTTCGTCTCGGAAACGCTGATGCCGCTCATTCTCGAGCTGCAGGCGGAATACGAAAAGGCCAAGGACGATGCCGATTTCTGGGCCGAGATGGAAGATCTGTGGACGCATTATGTCGGCCGCCCCAGCCCGCTCTACTTCGCCGAACGTCTCACCGAGCATCTCGGTGGGGCCAGGATCTACCTCAAGCGTGACGAGTTGAACCACACCGGCGCGCACAAGATCAACAACGTGCTGGGCCAGATCATCCTCGCCCGCCGCATGGGCAAATCCCGCATCATCGCCGAAACCGGCGCGGGGCAGCACGGCGTGGCCACGGCGACGGTCTGCGCCAAGTTCGGCCTGCAATGCATCGTCTACATGGGCGCGCATGACGTCGAGCGGCAGGCGCCCAACGTCTTCCGCATGAAGCTTCTTGGCGCCGAAGTGGTGCCGGTCACCTCCGGGCGCGGCACGCTCAAGGACGCGATGAACGACGCGCTGCGCGACTGGGTGACCAACGTGCGCGATACCTTCTACTGCATCGGCACGGTGGCGGGCCCGCACCCCTACCCGGCGATGGTGCGCGATTTCCAGTCGATCATCGGCAAGGAGGCCAAGGAGCAGATCCTCAAGGCCGAGGGCCGGCTGCCGGATACGATCATCGCCGCGATCGGCGGCGGGTCGAACGCGATGGGCCTGTTCTACCCGTTCCTCGACGACAAGGACGTGGGCATCATCGGCGTCGAGGCCGGTGGCAAGGGCGTGAACGAGAAGATGGAGCATTGCGCCTCGCTCACCGGCGGGCGCCCCGGCGTGCTGCATGGCAACCGCACCTACCTGCTTCAGGACGACGACGGCCAGATCCTCGAAGGCTACTCGATCTCGGCGGGGCTGGATTATCCCGGCATCGGTCCGGAACATTCCTGGCTGCACGATATCGGCCGCGCCGAATACGTCGCGATCACCGATGCCGAGGCGCTGGAGGCGTTCAAGCTTCTGTGCAGCACCGAGGGAATCATTCCCGCGCTGGAACCGTCTCATGCGATGGCCCACGTGATGAAGATCGCCCCCGAGTTGCCGAAAGACCATATCATCGTGGCCAACCTCTGCGGCCGGGGCGACAAGGACATCTTCACCGTCGCCAAGGCGCTTGGCACGGATATGTCGGGGCTCACCTGACCCTAGGCCCTGGGTTCCTGACGGTCTACTCGCGCAAGTCCGCGAACGACTGGGTGCGGCCCCTGCACGCGGTGCGCCCACACAGGGGGTGTTGTGCCATCGCGCGCGGTCCGGCAATGCCGTGTTGCGCTCGGCCACAGGCCCTAAACTTAGGTTTATGCGCCTATGAGCAAGGTTTAGCCGGGCCGGGCTAAACCGAAGGTCAATGGTGCGGGGCCTTCGATGCGCAGAGGGTGACGGGTGTCGGCTCCGTCCGGCAGCCTCCACATCCGTAAACATCGAAGGATACAGACCATGCGTTTCAAGAATTTCGTTTTCTCGACTGCGACCGCGGCCTTGATCGGCACCGCAGCCATTGCTGCCGACCAGGCGGTGATCGACAGGATCATTGCCGACTTCAAGAGCGAAGGCCAAGCCTACACCAAGATCGAAGTCCTGATCTCGCGGTTCTCCGTGGACGTGGAGGCAAAGGGCCCGGGCATCAAGGTCGAGCGCAGTTTTGACCTCGACGGCAACATCCGCAAGGAAGAGATCTTGACTCCTGAAGGCGAAATCGAACGCCGGTTCAACGAAGATGGCTCGGTCGCCTCGGAGAGAACCCGCGCGGTGGATGAGGACGACCTCGACGATCTCTTCGACGATGAAGACGACGACGACGATGACGATGATGACGACGACCGCGATGATGACCGCGACGACGACCGCGATGATGACGACGATGACCGCGATGATGATCGCGATGACGACGACGACGACGATGATGATCACGACGACGACGACGACGATGATGACGATGATGATCGCGACAGCGGCAGCGACGACGACGATGACGGCGACGACGACTGAATATGCCTCGTCCTCACACCGGGCCGGTTGATTGCCGGCCCGGATGCGGGCAGTCTGAGTTTTGCGAATGGATGCCCCGGATGACAAGAAACCTTATCTACGCCTGCCTGATTGCCCTGTCCGTTTCGGGAACGCCCGCGATGGCGCAGAGCATGCAGGACGTGATCGTCCAGCAACTGGTTGACCAGGGGTTCCACCGGATCAGGATCAACACGACATTCCTTGGCCGGGTCCGGATCGTGGCGACATCGGATACGCGGTCCCGCGAGATCATTTTCAACCCGCGCACCGGCGAAATCCTGCGCGACTACTGGGATGATCTGGATGAGGAAGAGCGGGTTTCGCCGCGAATCGTTTCGCCCTTCGGGGGAGAATCCGGTTCGGCATCTCCAGCGCGCGACGACGATGATGACGACCGTGACGATGATCGTGACGATGACGACGACGACGATGACGACGATCGCGATGATGATCGTGACGACGATGACGACGATCGTGACGATAGCGACGATAGCGGCGATGATGACGACGACGGAGACGATGATTGATGGCCGGAGCCCGCGTTGAACCCTTCTCAACTCGAAAGGTGCTAGTCAGCGGTGGGCTTTGCGGTGCGTGACCGCCACATCATTCTCGCCGCACTCGTCGTTCAGGCATTTTGCGCCTTCTTCTTCATCGGCGATATTCTTTCGGCCTATATCGGGCTTCGGTCCACGCCGATCGCATGGCGATTGCGCGAAATCATCGAGATCGGCGCCGCGTTCGGGCTGGTGCTCGGCTTCGTGCTGGGCGCTGTCGCGCTCTACCGGTCCCGCCAGCGCCACCAGCGCGCGGAAGCCAAGCTGCGGGTCGCCTCCGGGGTTTTCATGGAACTGGTCGAGGACTCCTTCGTCGATTGGGGGCTGACGCCGGCCGAACGCGAAGTCGCGCTGTTTTCGATCAAGGGGTTCTCCACGGCGGAGATCGCCGGGTTGCGCGGCACCTCGGAAGGCACGATCAAGGCCCAGACCAACGCGATCTACCGCAAGGCGGGTGTGAGCGGGCGCAGCCAGCTGTTGAGCCAGTTCATAGAAGACCTGATCGACGATGCCCTGATCCTGGAGCCTTCGCGCCCGGCAGAGGCTGATCGAACGTCTGGCCTCGCGGACGCACAGCGCGCATCAATGCCGTGATCTCTTCGAAAGCCGGGACGGAGGCGATATCTTCGATCCGCAGCGGCGCGCGGCGGCGCCAGTTCGGGTGCTCGTCGAGCGTGCCGGGCACGTTGGTCTGCGCCTCGGGCCCGACGAGATCGGCCAGCCGCACGCCTGCGAGCCGGGAGGGCGTTTGCCCGAGGAAGCGATGGGCGGCGGCGAGTACGCGCGGCGGAAGCTCGGATGCCTCCCAGTCGCGGGCCCCCTCGGGAAGCTGGCCGCCGTCGATGAAAGCGTTCACCAGTGCCTCCCGCTCCTCGCCCCGCCGCGTTTCCTGCTCGGTGGCATAGTCCGG
Source organism: Sinisalibacter lacisalsi (assembly GCF_014640115.1). Classification (GTDB taxonomy): domain Bacteria; phylum Pseudomonadota; class Alphaproteobacteria; order Rhodobacterales; family Rhodobacteraceae; genus Sinisalibacter; species Sinisalibacter lacisalsi. The sequence goes on from NZ_BMGI01000003.1 coordinate 402,981, forward strand.
CGAGATCAGCCCGAAAGCGCGCCGCGCCTCGATATCCTCGCCTCGCCACCAGCCTTTGAGCGTGGGCAGATCGTGGGTCGAGATGCAGGCGAGCGCCATTTCGGGCCAGGCGGACGCGCGCGAAAACAGCCCCCATTCCTGCTCGAAATAGAGGATGCGGTAGGCGAGGATATTCGCCGCGTGCATCGCCTCGCGAAAACCGTCCGGCACGAAGCCGAGGTCTTCCCCGATCATCACCGAACCGTGGCTCCGGCTTTCCTCCGCCACCACCCGAAGCATCTCGGCGAAGGGATAAGCCATGTGGGTGCCGGCGCTGGCCGGCGCACCTTCGGGAATGAGGAAGAGTTGGCGCAGAACCATCGCGTGGTCGATCCGGAGCGCACCGGCGTGGTCGAGCTGGGCCTTGATCAGCGCGCGCAGCGAGGCGTAATCCTCGGCCGCCAGCGTGGTGGGCGAGAGCGCGGCAAGATCCCAGTTCTGCCCGTCTTGCGAAAACACGTCCGGCGGCGCGCCGACCACGACGCCGGGCAGCGCGAGGCCGGGGGTGCTCCACGTTGCCGACCCGTCGAGCGCCTCGCCGACCGCAAGATCGAGATAGAGCCCGATGCGCATCCCCGCCGCCTTCGCCGTGGCCTGGGCGGCGGCGAGTTGGCGATGGGCGATCCATTGCAGCCAGACGTGGAAGCGCACCTCGCCGGCGTTCTGTTCGGCGAAGGCCCTGACGGCGGGGCTTTCGGGGCTTTGGAACTCTTCGGGCCAAGTCCGCCACCCGGCTTCGTGCCCGCGCGCCACCATGTCGAGCGAGAGCGCCTCGAACAGCGCGTGGCGGGTCAGCGCCGCGCCGCCCTCGGTGCGGTAGGCCTCGAAAACCGCTTCCGGGTGATCGGGGCCGAAGGGGCTTTCGGCGAACACGGCGCGCAGCCCGTTGAGTTTCAGCGCGGCAACGCCCGGATAGTCGATCAAATCCGCGGCCTCGACGGCGGCGAGGGCCGCCTCGTCGGGGGGAGTGCGGCCCGGGAGCGCGTCCATCGCGATGTAGAGCGGGTTCAGGAAACGGCGGTTCGAGGGCATGAACGGGCTGCGCCGGTCGGGGGCTGCGAGAAACAGCGCGTGCACCGGGTTGATGCCGAGAAAGTCCGCCCCCGCCTCGGCAGCGACGCGCAGGAGGCGGGCGAGATCGCCGAAATCGCCGATGCCCCACGAGGCCGCCGAGCGCAGTTCGTAAAGCTGGCAGAACAGCCCCCAGGTGGGCGCTTCCATGAGCCAATCGGGCAGGGCGCAGACAGCATCGGGCCGGGCGTGGAAATCAGGCACGCCCGCCGCTTCGGGCGAGACGGTTTCGCTCACGCCGAGCGCCGCGAGCAGCGCGCGCTTGGTGGCGTCGGGCACTTCGCGGGCACCGTAGTGGGTGGTGATCCCCGAGGCCCAGCACAGGGCATTCAGCGTGTCGCGGTCCATCGGTCGGCCTCCCAAACCAGCCTTCGCCTGCCCCGATAGGCGAGGGCCGGGGCGATGTGAAGCGGCAATCGGCGCTCAGAGCGCGTATTGCTGGAGCACGTCGAGCGGCACCACCTCGAGCGCGCGGATATGGGTGGCCTCCAGCCGGACCCGAGGGGCGCAGCCTTCGTCATGGGCCTGGAGGAAACGGGCGGCGACCACGCACCATTGGTCGCCCGGTTTGAGACCGGGAAAGTCCCACTCCGGCCGGGGCGTGCTGAGATCGTTGCCGACGTATTTCTGGAAGGCGAGAAACTCCGCCGTCATCACCGCGCAGATCGTATGCCGGCCAATATCGGCATCGCAGGTGTTGCAATGACCATCGCGGAAAAAACCGGTGATCGGATCGTCGGAGCAGGCGAGCAGGGTGCCGCCAAGCACGTTGAGCGGGCGGTCGGGAACCGGTTTCATCGCAGTGTCTCCCCGATCATGCGAAGTTTTTCGATACTGTCCTGCTGCACCCCGGGGTCGAGAAAGCCGAGGTCGGCCGAGGTCATGGCCACCACCGCGTCGTTGCGCGGATCGATCCAGATGTACTGGCCGTAGAGACCCTGGGCGAAAACCTCGCCGGGGCGTCCGTCGTTGGGCAGCCACCATTGGTAGCCATAGCGCGGGCGCTCGCCCGGCGCGCTTTCCGCCGTCATTTCCATCACCCAGTTTTCCGGCACGACCTGTACCTCGCCCCAGCGCCCGCCCTGCAGGATAAGCTGGCCGAAGCGGGCATAGTCGCGCGCTGTCATGTTGAGCCCTCCCAGCACGAAGGCCGCGCCGGTGCCATCGGCGAGGAAATACGGATCGGCCTCCAGCCCGAGCGGGGCGAAGATGTGCTCGGCCATCAGCTCGGGCACGCTGCGCCCGGTGGCACCGCGCAGCACCATGCCAAGCACGTGCGTGTCGATCGAGACGTAGTGGAACGCGGCACCCGGCTCCGCCCGCCGCTCGGTGAGGCTGGCGGCGAAGTCGTCGAGCGAGCCGCCGAGCGCGATCACCCGGCCCATGCGGTTGATGTCGGACCAGAAGTCGGCGTAATCCTCGTTGAAGGCCACGCCCGAGGCCATGTTGAGCACGTTGCGGATGCTCGCCCCGTCATAGGCCGAACCGCTCAGAGCGGGCGCGTATTTCGTCACCGGATCGTCGAGCGAGGCGATCGCGCCGTTTTCGACGAAGATACCGAAGAGCGCGGCGAGGAAGCTCTTGGCCACCGACCAGCTCACCCGCAGATCGTCGCGCCCGGTGCCACGGAAATAGCCTTCGTACACCACCTCGCCGCGGTGGAGCGCCACAAGCGAGGTCACGCCGCGCGCGGCGATCCAGTCTTCCAGCCCGGGCGGCAGGGTGGCCGGGCGCGGCGCAGTGGGCAAAGGCTCGGCCTGATGCGCCGCAAGAGGCATCGGTGTGGTGTGGAACATCGTGCCCATGTTCGAGAAGTTGTGCACGATCCGGTCGGGCTCGAACAGCGCGTTGACCGCGAGGAGACGGGTGATCTCCTCGCGCTTTGCCATCCCCGCAAGCGCCGTGACGGCGACAAAAGCGGCAACGGCAATCAGGACCGGACGCGGGCGCATCTCAGAGCCTGCTGTGCGTTCCGTCGCACATCGGGGCCTTCTGGCTGTGCTTGCAGCCGCAGAAGAACACCTTCTTCGAGGCGTCGGCGGTGAACTTCACCGGTGCGAGCCCGGTTCCCTTGTGCGATCCGTCGCAGAACGGCTGGGTCTTGGAACGGCCGCAGGCGCACCAGAAGTAGTTCTTGCCCTCCTCCACATCGACGGCGAAGGGGGCTTTCTGGGCGATCTCGGGGGTATCGGTCATCGGGAATTCCTCGTTTGCAGGGTTGTCTGTCTAGGTCTTACGGCGCGGATCGGCTGGCGGTTTCCAATCAACCCAGCGGCCATGAAAATCGACCCGCCCGAGCTTGTGGGTGCGACCGCCGGGCCAGATCGTCAGCTCGATCGGCGCGCCTTCGCCCCTGCGCGTGTCGCCTTCCATCGAAAGCCGGGCGAGGGGGGCGTCGCGGGTGGCCCGCGCGCCGGCTTCCGCGAAGGCGTCGAGGCAGGTTTGACAGGTGTTCTCCGGGAAATACTGCCAGGCGACGGTGTGGGTCACGAGGTGGATCGCCCCGGGGTGTTCGGTGGCGAGCCGGCGGGCGAGCCAGTCGCCCGCGTCGCCCTTGTCGACGTCGGCCTCGGCAATCTCTATCGCGGCACGGGTGCGCTCGATCCGCCACGGCTGATCGGACCAGAGATAGGAGGTCAGGCGCAGCGCGTCGTCAGGATCATGCGGGTTCAGCGGGGCAATATCGACGCCGCGCCGGTCGATCACCTCGATATCGGCCTCCGGCAGGCAGGGGCCACGCCACTCGGGATCGAGCCGCACCCCCGAGGCGCGCGGCCCGAAGATGCCGCAGGCGAGATCGAGGCGGAAACGGTCCCACATCAGGTTCAGCCCGGCGGAGGCCCCCAGTTCCGAGGCGACGAATCGCGACAGCCCGAAATGGACGGCCAGCCAATGGGCGGCCGCGATCATCACGGCGGCGCGGCGCACCTCGTTGGTTTGCGGCGGCAGATCGAGCCAGCGCATCAGGGTGGGCTGGTGGCGGCCCAGCGCGGTGTCGAGCGCGGCGGCAAGGGTGGCGTCGTCGGGGCGCGGGTTCGGCGGGTAGCAGGCCGCGAGCTCGGGGCAATCGCCGGTGAGCACCAGCGCGTGCAGACCGCCGAGGAAGCGCAGCGGCAGCGAAGCGCCGCGACTGCCGATATCGCCCTGCCAGCCGCGCATCCGATCCGCCACCGGGTTGCCGGGGACGAGGCGGGTTGCGGCGAGGGACAGCACCCGCGCGGTGAAGGGGGAGCCAAGCGCCCGGTTGGAACGGGCCTGGTCGAGAAAGGCGTCTTCGAGCGTCAACGGAACTTGTCCACGAGTTTCTGAAGCGGCGAGCGGCTGTCGTCCGGCACGACCTCCGGCTCGGTGGCCCTGGCGTCGGGCTTCGGCTTGGGGGCTGGCTTCGGCGGCGCCGTGCGCAGCGCCACCGCATTGGTGAACTTCGCCCCTTCTCCTTCGGCCAGGTGCGCCGCCCCGTCGGAAATGCCGCGCAACAGATCGTCGAGCCAGTCGGCATCGGCCTTGGCGAAATCGGTGAGCACGTAATGCGCCACCCGGTCCTTGTGGCCGGGATGTCCGATGCCCAGCCGCACGCGAGCATAATCGGGGCCGATATGGCCATGGATCGACCGCAGCCCGTTGTGCCCGGCATGGCCGCCGCCCTGCTTGAGCCGGAGCTTGCCGGGGGCAAGGTCGAGCTCGTCGTGAAACACCGTCACGTCGCCCGGTTCGAGCTTGAAGAAGCGCATCGCCTCGCCCACCGACTGGCCGGAGAGGTTCATGAAGGTTTCGGGCTTGAGCAGCACCACGCGCTCGCGCCCGAGCCGCCCCTCGCTGAGTTGCCCCTGGAACTTCGCCCGCCACGGCGCAAAGCCGTGATCCTCGGCGATCCGGTCAACGGCCATGAAGCCGATGTTGTGCCGGTTTTGCGCATATTTCGCGCCGGGATTGCCGAGACCGACAAAGAGTTTCATTCCGCCTCCGGCTGGACTTTCACACCCCGCCCCTTAGGATCGGGCAGAGACAAACTAGGCGAGCCCGAAGGGAATGCCAAGGCGGCGGGCGAAGGGCGGTGGGAATGGCGCGTTACGAGGTGCACGGGGTCAAGCTCAGGGTGCCGGGAAAGGCGATGAACGCCGAACTCCGGCAGGCGCTGGAAAGCGGAAATTACGAGTGGAACGAGCGCCTTGCGCTCACCCGCCACGTCACACCCGAGGATCGTGTGCTCGATATCGGCGCGGGCGTGGGATTCATCTCGTCGCTGGCGGCGCAGGTGGTCGGCGGCGAGGCTGTGGTCTCGGTCGAGGCCTCGCCGGTGCTGCAGGAGGTGTTGCGCAGCAATCTCGACGAAAACGGCGCGCGGGCCGCGCGGTTGATCCATGCCGCGGTGGTGCCCGACGGCCATGAAGGCGATACGGTCAGCTTCGCGGTCACCGGCGCGTTCTGGGCCTCGGCGCTCGCCGGGCACGAGGCCGGGCAGGCGGAGATGGTCACGGTTCCGGCGCTGAAACTCTCGCAACTGCTGGCCGAGTGCCGGCCGACGATCGTGGTGATGGATGTGGAAGGCGCCGAAGCGGAGTTCTGCGAGCAGGACTGGCCCGACTGCGTGCGGCTTCTGATCCTCGAGATCCACACCGGCAAATACCCGCCCCGCGTGGTGAAACGGATCTTCGACGGGTTCTCGGCGCAGGGCTTCACGATCATGCCGTGGGGCACGCGCGGCGAGGTGATCACGCTGCAACGCGTCTATGACGAAGCCGGGGCGGTGCTGCGGTGAACCTGGCGCCATGGGCGCGGGTCTGCGCGGGGGCCTATTCGGCGCGCACGAAGCCGAGCACCGGCGCACCTTCCTGCGGGATCAGCATCATGCGCTCGCCAACCGGGTCATAGGCCACGGCCACGGTGCCGCTGAGCGCCGAGAGCACCTGTTCTTCCTGCTCATCGAGCGCGCCGGGGCAGGCCATCTTGGTGGTTGCCCCGATTTCCGAAAAGGTCAGAACCCCCAGCGCCGCGACGGCCTTGATCTGGAACCGGTTGCACCCGGTCGAGCCGAACGCCGACCCATCGGCCGCGAACGCGATGCTGCCACCGGGTTCGGCGGCGATCCCGCCCACCGAGATCAGCGTCCACCCCCCGGCGCCGGACGTCTGGGCGAAGGCGGGCAGGGCCAGGCAGGCAAGGGCGGTGGCGAGGGCAAGGCGCATCGGTGATCTCCTTTGGCCTCCCCATACCCGAACCGTGCGCGGAGGGGAAGCGGCACTGGCGAAGCCGGGCGCGACGCGCTAGGACTGGCCAAACCCCAGCACAGGCCATGGCTCATGCCGATCACCCTCACCGCGCTGAGCGATCTCGCCAGCCTCCCCTTCGACGATATCATCGACGTGCGCTCGCCCGCCGAATACGCCGAAGACCATGTGCCCGGCGCGCTCAGCCTGCCGGTGCTGTCGGACGAGGAGCGCGCGCGGGTGGGCACGATCTACGTGCAGGAGGCGCCGTTTCGCGCCCGCAAGGTCGGCGCGGCCCTGGTGGCGCGCAATGCGGCGGCGCATCTCGAAGGGGCGCTCGCCGAAAAGCCCGGTGGCTGGCGGCCGTTGCTCTATTGCTGGCGCGGCGGGCAGCGCTCGGGATCTTTCGCGGCGATCCTGCGCGAGATCGGCTGGCGCGTCGACACCATCAAGGGCGGCTACAAGTCCTACCGCGCGCTCGTGGTGCGGATGCTCTACGAAACTCCGCTGCCGCTCAGGCTGGTGGTGGTCGACGGCGGCACCGGCACCGCCAAGACCCGCCTCCTCCACGCGCTCGCGGGGCAGGGGGCGCAGGTGATCGACCTCGAGGGCCTCGCGGCGCACAGGGGGTCCGTGTTCGGCGCGATGGCGGGCGGACAGCCGGCGCAGAAGGGCTTCGAGAGCGCGCTGGCAACGCGCATCATCGGGTTCGATCCCGCGCGGCCGGTGTTCGTTGAGGCCGAAAGCTCGAAGATCGGTGCGTTGCGTTTGCCGCCCTCGCTCTGGACCGCGATGATCACCGCACCGCGGGTCGACATATCCGCTCCGCTCGAGGCGCGCGCCGGGCATCTCGTGGACGAATACGACGACATGGTCCGCGACCCGGAGAAGCTTGACGCGGTGCTCTCGAAGCTCGTGCGCTATCACGGGCACAAGCGTGTCGACGAATGGCGCGCGCTAGCCGGCGCCGGCGCGTTCACCGATCTGTGCAAGGCGCTGATCGTGGAGCATTACGATCCGCGTTATGCCCGGATCTCGCGCGCGGATGCGCCACGGATGGCCACGTTCGAGCTGCCCGACCTCGCGGATGCGACGTTGCAGGCGGCGGCGGCGCGGCTCCGCGCCGAGGCGGGCTGATGGCCGGGTTGAGTTGTTTCAAGACTTACGACATCCGCGGCCGGCTCGGGGACGAGCTGGATGCGGGCATCGCCTATCGCATCGGGCGCGGCTTTGCCCGGGTGCTCGATGCCCGGCGGGTGGTTCTGGGGCGCGACGTGCGGCCCTCGTCCGAGATGCTCGCCGACGCGGTGGCGCGGGCGCTGCGCGACGAGGGCGTGGAGGTGCTCGATCTCGACCTGTCTGGCACCGAGGAGACCTATGCCGCGACCGATCATTTCGGCGCCGACGGCGGGATCTGCGTCACCGCCTCGCACAACCCGCTCGATTACAACGGGATGAAGATGGTGGCCCGAGGGGCCGCCCCGCTTGCGCAGGATAACGGGCTGGCCCGGATCAAGGCGCTGGCCGAGGAAAACGACTTCGGCCCGGCCCGGCCGGGAGGCGCCTTGCGCGACGTGGCGCGCGAAGCGCGCAGCGCCTACGTCGAGCGGGTGCTCTCGTTCGTCGACGTCGCTCGCCTCGCCCCCCTGCACATCCTCGTCAACGCGGGCAACGGCGCGGCGGGGCCGACCTTCGACGCCATCGCGCAGGCGCTTGCCGCGCGCGGCGCGCCGCTCAGGTTCACCCGCATGTATCACGCCCCCGACGGGCGCTTTCCGAACGGCATACCGAACCCGCTCCTGCCCGAAAACCGGCCCGACACCGCGGCGGCCGTCGTCGCCCATGGCGCGGATTTCGCGGTGGCCTGGGATGGTGACTTCGACCGCTGCTTTTTCTTCGACCATCTCGGTGGCTTCGTCGATGGCGAATACGTGGTCGGCCTGCTCGCGGAGGTGTTCCTGTCGCGCGAGGCCGGGGCGACCATCCTGCACGACCCCCGGGTGATCTGGAACACGCGCGAGATCGTCGCCCGCGCCGGCGGGCGGGCGGTGGCGACCCCGACGGGCCATGTCTTTTTCAAGCGGGCGATGCGCGCCGAGGGCGCGATCTACGGCGGCGAGATGTCGGCGCATCACTATTTCCGCGATTTCTCGCATTGCGATTCGGGGATGATCCCCTGGCTTCTGATCGCCGAACTGGTCAGCCGGAACGGGCCGCTGGCCCCGCTCGTGGCGGCGCGACGGGCGGCCCACCCGTCTTCCGGCGAGATCAATTTCCGCCTCGACGATCCCGAGGCGGCGCTTTCCCGGGTGCGGGCCGCGTTCGAGCCCCGGGCGCATGGCGTGGATGAAACCGACGGGCTGAGCCTCGACATGGGCGCGTGGCGGTTCAACCTGCGCCTGTCCAACACCGAGCCGCTGCTCCGGCTCAACGTCGAAACCCGCGGCGGCGCGGTCGCGCCGCACGTGGAGGCGGTGCGGCGGGCGCTGCAATCCTGATCGCGGCGGGGCAACCGACAGGCGGCCGTCCTTGCCATGGGCCGTGGCGTTCCCTAGCCTTCTACTCGAATGCAGCCCGGCAGAGCGGGCGCGTCGGGGCCGGGGCCTGAACCATGCTGCGTATCGCGACCTACAACATCGAGTGGTTCAATTCGTTGTTCGATGACGATGGCGGGCTTCTGGAAGATCACGACTGGTCTGCCCGGCAGGACGTGAAGCGCGGCGACCAACTCGCCTCGCTCGGGATCGTCTTCACCGCGATGGACGCCGATGCGGTGATGGTCATCGAAGCCCCCGACGACAACCGCCGCCGGTCCACCGTGCGCGCGCTGGAGGCTTTCGCACATCACTATGGCTTGCGCGCGCGCAAGGCGCTGCTCGGTTTCCGCAACGACACCCAGCAGGAAATCGCGTTGCTCTACAATCCCGATGTGTTCGACGCGGTGCACGATCCGCAGGGCGACGAGACCGGCAAGAAGGGCGCGCGCGACGCCCCGCGCTTCGACGGGGTGTTTCGCTTCGACATCGACGCCGACGCGCAGCCGGAGCTGATCCGCTTCTCCAAACCGCCGCTCGAGGCGCTGATGACGCTGAAGGAAACCGGCCGCCGGTTTCGGATGATCGGGGTGCACATGAAGTCGAAAGCCCCGATCGGCGCGGAAACGCCCGACGAGGCGATGCGGCTCGGGATCGAGAATCGCCGCAAGCAGCTTGCGCAATGCGTCTGGCTGCGCCAGCGGGTGGTCCAGCACCTCGAAGCCGGGGAACCGCTGATCGTTCTGGGCGATTTCAACGACGGCCCCGGGCTCGACGAATACGAAAAGCTGTTCGGCCGTTCCGGGGTGGAAGTGGTGATGGGCGAGGAAGGCAGCCTGAGGCTCTACGACCCGAACGCCCGGCTTGCGTTTTCCCGGCGCGTCGGGGCGGTTCCCGTCACCGCGCGCTTCTACATCCACCAGGAGGAGCGTTACCTCGAGGCGCTGCTCGATTACGTGATGGTTTCGCCCGACCTGCGCGCCAAGGCCGACCCCCGCTGGCGGATCTGGCACCCGTTCGACGACCCCGATTGCTACAAGACGCCCGAGTTGCGCGAGGCATTGCTTGCGGCCTCCGATCATTTCCCCGTCACGCTGGATCTCGCGCTGTAGACCGATTGCGATTTGACAGGCGGGCCGGCCGTACCCACATTCAATCCATGAAACGCTCCTCGCCAATCCTTGCCGCCGCCATGGCGGCCACGCTCGTGATCGCGCCGGCCGGGGTCTGGGCGCAGGACGACGCGCCGCCCCCGGCCAGCCCCGAATTGTCCGAGGGCGCAGAGATGCTGTCGGAAGGTATGAAGCTGCTCCTGCGCGGGCTCCTGGCCGAAAGCGCGGAAGGCTGGAGCAAGCTGGTGGACTGGCTGGACGACCTCAGCCAATACGAACCGCCCGAGCGCCTGCCGAACGGCGACATCATCATCCGCCGCAAGCCGCCGCCGGGACCGGACGAAACCGAGATCTGAGGGCTCAGCCGCGGATTTTCACCACCGCTTCGGCGCCGAGCGCCTGTGCCAGAGCGTCGAACCGTGCCCGCGCCACCTCGCCGAGCAGGTCGGCGGCGTCGCGGTCGATCTCGAGGTGCAATTCTCGCTTCTTCGGCCGCCAGCGCAGCGCCGCCTTCTCGTGCGGCTTGTCGACCGCCAGCATCGCGCCGAACCGCATCGCCTTGCCCAGAACCTCTGCCTTGGCCAGTTCGCTTTCGGGCAGGATGGTAAAGACATCCGAGAAATGACAATTCGCGCGGCTCGACTTGTAGCGATGCAGGAGCGCGACGCCGAGAAACACCCGCTCCTGGTGCGTGAGTCCGCCGAGATTGGCCCGGGTGGCGGCCTCGAAGGTGACCTCGTGGCGGTAGTCGGGATGCGCGCGCCAGCTGACGTCGTGCAGCAGGCAGGCGGCGTGCACGATCCGGAGCCGCGACGGGCTGGCGCCGTTGTAGAGCGGCGAGAGGAACTCGTAGAGTCCCTTGCCGAAGCCGGGGATGCGGGCGTCTTTCTGCTCGGCGAAGCGGCAGGCTTCGATCAGCGGGTCGCGCATGCGCAGCCGGTCGGGCATCTGCTCGTAAAGCAGCCCTTCGCGGATGCCATAGGCCGAGATCGCGATCTCGCGCGGCTGGAAGGTGCGCACGAGCCGCTTGAGCACCAGCGCGGCGATCGGCACCAGCGCCATCCGCGCGCCGGAGGTGCCGGTTTTCTGGCGCAACTCCTCAAGATCGGCCCGGGCGATCCAGTCGAGCGTCTTGCCCAGTTCCTTGGGTGTCATCCGGTATTCGTGCAGAACCCAGAGCGGGTAGTCGCGGCGGAGCATGTCGAGCTTGGCGATCGCGCGCCAGGAGCCGCCCACGAGGTAGAGGCGCTTGGGCCGGATGCCGATCTCGCCGGTGAGGCCCTCCATCACCGCCTTGATATGCGCTTTCAGCCCTTTCTTGCCGCCCTTCATGCCGGAGAGTTTGAGCGGCCCGAGATCGGAGGTGAGCCGCCGGCCGACCTGCCCGCCGGAAATCTCGGCCAGTTCCATCGACGAGCCGCCGATGTCGCACATCAGCCCATCCGCTTCCGGCCAGCCGAGCAGCACGCCCTGCGCCGAAAGCCGGGCCTCCTCCTCGCCGTCGATGACGTAGAGCCGGATGCCGGTTTCTCGTTCCACCTCGGCTCGGAATTCGGCGCCATCTTCGGCGTCGCGCACCGCAGCGGTGGCCACGGCCGAGAGCGGCGGCAGGTGCATGCCCTCGGCCAGAAGCTTGAACCGCTTGATCGCCGCCATGGCGCGCACACGCCCCTCGGGGTTGAGCCGCCCGGTTTCGGAAAGCCCGGCACCAAGGCCGCAGAGGATCTTCTCGTTGAAGAAATAGGCCGGCGACCGCGCCGCGCCGTCGAACACCACCAGGCGCACCGAGTTCGAGCCAACGTCAAGCACGCCCACACGGGAAAGCGCCCGCGCCGAGGGATCCTCGAACAGGGGCCGGCCGAATGGGCCCCAATGCTGTTCGTCGGTTCCGTCCATGATTCCCCCGGGACTGTCCAGAGCGGTTATCGCAAACGAAGCCGCGTGGGGCAATGCGTGCGTCCTTGCGCTGGCGTCGGTGATATGCTGGGGCGGTGCGGGCAAAAAAGGCATGGCAGCCGCTTCGGCGCGGGTCCGGCCGGCGTGCGAAGGGGACCACTTCAGGCCAGTGCCCGCTCTCGCCGCTTCAATCGTGGCTGTGGGCCAGTTCTGGCACGTCCGCTGCGCCGGCCGAGCCACGGCCCGAGAGCGAGGGGTATTCCATGAAGAAGCGGTGGCAGTTGAAGGGCGTGTCGTTGCCGGTGAGGTCTGGTCTTAGGAACGAACCGTCGGGCTGCATCACCCAGGATTGCGCCTCGTCGTGCAGGTTCGCCGCCATCACCTGGCTTACGATCTGCGCCTTCACCGTGGCGTTCGATACCTCCACCAGCGTCTCCACCCGGCGGTTGAGGTTGCGGCCCATCCAGTCGGCCGACGAGATGTAGACCTTCGCCTTTTTCGACGGCAGCCCGTGACCGTTGCCAAAACAGACGATCCGGCTGTGTTCGAGGAAGCGGCCGACGATGGATTTCACCCGGATATTCTCCGATAGCCCCTTGATCCCGGGCCTGAGCCCGCAGATTCCGCGCACCACGAGGGTGATCTTCACGCCCATCTGGCTCGCGGCATAGAGCGCGTCGATCACGTCGGGCTCGATCAGGCTGTTCATCTTGGCCCAGATCTCGGCGGGTTTGCCGTCCTCGGCATATTTCGCCTCGCGTTCGATCCGCTCGATCAGCGTCGATTTCAGCGACAGCGGGCTGATCGCGAGCTTCTCGAGCTTTTCGGGCTGGGCGTAGCCGGAGAGGTAGTTGAACACCCGGGTGGCGTCGCGGCCGAGCGCCGTATCGCAGGTGAAGAGGCTGAGGTCTGTGTAGATCTTCGCGGTGATCGGGTGGTAGTTGCCGGTGCCGAAATGGGTATAGGTGACAAGGTCGTCACCCTCGCGGCGCACCACCGTCGAGATCTTGGCGTGGGTCTTGTAGTTCATGAACCCGTAGACCACGTGCGCCCCCGCCCGCTCCAGCCGGCGCGACTGGCGGATGTTGGCGGCCTCGTCGAACCGGGCCTTGAGCTCGACCAGCGCGGTGACGCTCTTGCCCGCCTCGGCGGCCTCGCACAGCGCCGAGACGATGGGGGAATCCCGGCTGGTGCGGTAGAGCGTCTGCTTGATCGCCACCACGTCGGGATCCTGCGCGGCCTGGGCGAGGAAGCGCACCACGAGGTCGAAGGTCTCGTAAGGGTGGTGCAGCAGCAGGTCTTTCTGCCGGATCGCGGCGAACATCTCGCCGCCGTGATCCTCGACGCGCTCGGGCACGCGCGGGGTGTAGGAGGGCCAGAGCAGGTCGGGGCGCTCGTCGAGCACCAGTTCGGCAAGATCGGCCATGCCGATCAGCCCCTCGACCTCGACGATCTCCTCCTCGATCACGTGCAGCTCCCGGCGCACCATTTCGCGCAGGTCGGCGGGTGCGCCGGTGCTGATCTTCATCCTCACCACCTCGCCCCGGCGGCGGCGCTTCAGCGCGGTCTCGAATTCGCGCACGAGATCCTCGGCCTCGTCCTCGACTTCCAGATCGCTGTCGCGCAGCACGCGGAAGGCGCAATTGCCTTTCTCGACATAGCCGGGAAACAAGGTGTCGAGGAACAGCAGCAGCAGTTCCTCCAGCGGCAGGAACCGCGCCACGCCCTCGGCGGCGGGGAGCCGCACGAAGCGGTTGATCTGGTGCGGCACCGGCAGCAGCGCCTGCAGCTTGCGCTTGTCGGACTTGCGTTCGAGCTGCAGCGCCAGCGCGAAGCCGGTGTTGGGAATGAAGGGGAAGGGGTGAGCCGGGTCGATCGCCAGGGGCGAGAGCACCGGGAAGACGCGGTTGAGGAAAACCTGTTCGAGATGCGCGTGATCTTCGTCCGAGAGCGTCTCGCGGGTGCACAGCACGATCCCCTCGCGCTGCATCTCCGACGAAAGCTGATCGAACACCACCTGCTGATGCGCCATCAGCCGCCGCGCGTCGGCGTTGATCAGCACGAGTTGCTCCGACGGGGTGAGGCCATCCATCGAGGGGGTCATGTTGCCCTCCTTGGCCAGCTCGCGCAGACCCGCGACGCGCACGGTGTAGAACTCGTCGAGGTTGGTGGCCGAGATCGAGACAAAGCGCAGCCGTTCCAGCAGCGGCACGCGCGGGTTCTCGGCTTCTTCCAGCACGCGCCAGTTGAACCCGAGCCAGCTCAGCTCGCGATTGAAGAAGCGTTTCGGCCCGGCGATCTCCTCCGGGTCCAGCGCGACCGGGTCGGGGAAATCGGTTTCGAGATAGTCGGCGCTGAGCGGGGGGGATGCGGTCTCGATGGTCATGGCTCCGTATCGCGTGTTTTCGTAACGGTCAGGTGACGTTATGCGCTTTTGCCGGGGGGAAATCCAGCGTGCCGTAAGGGGTCGATACGCCACCGGCGGCGCGCCGCTTTCGGCGTTCAGAACAGCTCGTCCTGGGCTTCGAGGATCTGGCGGGCGAGGTCGCGGCTCACCGGCTTGCCTTCGGCAAGCGCCGTGGTGTCGAGCGCCTCCACGATGGCGCGTGCGGCGGCGAAGGAGCGGTCGATCCGGGGCAGGAGGTAGCGGATCAGGGTTTCCGGCGGGTCGATCTGGCGGTCGGTGAAAAGCTTCACCAGAACGGCGGCCAGCAGCGCCTCGTCGGGTGGTTCTATCGCCACCACGGGCGTGCCTTCCATCCGGCTGGCGAGATCGGGCAGCGCAAGCCCCCAGCGGCTCGGCGCGGTGGCGGCGGTGACCAGAAGGCTGCCGCCCTCGGCCAGAACGATGTTGTGCAGGTGGAAGGCGGCGGCCTCGGCCTCGGTGTTGCCCGCCAGCGCCTCGGCGTCTTCGAGCACCACGTTGCGCCCGGCCAGAATGGCGGGGTTGGTGGCGCTCAGTGCCTCGGCGGGGATCACCTCGGCCCCGGCCTCCTCGGCCCAGAGCGCGGCGAGATGGCTTTTTCCGGCGCCGGGCGGACCTGTGATCACGAGCTTGCGGCCCGGCCATGTGCGCCAGCCGTCGATCGCGGCGAGGGCCGCGGCGTTGGCGGCGGAAACGAAGAAGTCGCCGCGTCCCCGGGCTTCGCGCTGGGGAAGGTCGAAGGTGAGCTGGCGAGCCATGGTCAGGCGTCGTCCCCGGGCGTTTGGTCTTCCTGCCCGATGGTGAGCGACCCGTCCGACAGCCCCTTGTAGAGCCGCCCTTCCTTGTAGCGTTCCGCGAGGAACCTGACGATCACGCCAATGGCGGCCGCGACCGGCACCGCCACCAGCATCCCGACGAAGCCGAACAGCGAGCCGAAGGCTGCGAGCGCGAAGATCAGCCAGACCGGGTGCAACCCGACAGACGAGCCAACGAGGTTGGGTGACAGGATGTTGCCCTCGAAGAACTGGCCTGCCACGAAAATGGCCACGACGCCGCCGATCATCCACCACTCGCCCCAGAACTGGAACAGGGCCAGTCCGATGGCGAGCGCGCCGCCGACCAGTGCGCCGACGTATGGGATGAAGCTGATGATCCCGGCGACGAAGCCGATCACCACGCCGAAATCGAGTCCGATCAGCATCAGCGCGATGGCGTAGTAGGTGCCGAGGATCAGGCCGACGGTGACCTGCCCGCGAATGAAACTCGCAAGCGTCATGTCGATCTGCTTGGCAAGGCGACGGATCGTTGGCGCATGATCGCGCGGCAGCAGATCGT
Organism: Sinisalibacter lacisalsi; assembly: GCF_014640115.1. Lineage (GTDB taxonomy): Bacteria > Pseudomonadota > Alphaproteobacteria > Rhodobacterales > Rhodobacteraceae > Sinisalibacter > Sinisalibacter lacisalsi. The sequence goes on from NZ_BMGI01000003.1 coordinate 418,600, forward strand.
CGATCTTTGCGACCATGCGATCCCAGTCGAGCAGCATGTAGAAGGCCACCACCGGAACGATCACGATCAGAAAAACCACGCCGAGAACGTTGCGCGCCGAGGAAACCACGGCGTTGATCAACTCGCCGCCGCGTTCCTGGATCGTCGTGCCGAGGGTGTTCAACGACTGGCGCAGGATCGAGCCCTCGTCCATCAGCGAGGGGAATCGCTCGGTGAGGAAGGCCTGCACATCGCGCGCGACGGAGGGGGCGACGTTGACCAGGGCGATCGACTGGTTGACGAGTGTGGGCACCACGAGCAGCGCGGCGGCGGCAAAGACGAGCACCGCGATGAGGGTGATGACGACGGTGGAAAGGATCCGGCTCAGGCCGAGGCGCTGAAGCCTGTCGGCCACCGGGTCGAGAAAATAGGCAACGGCGCCCCCGAGCACGAAGGGCAGCATCACGTCGCCGAGAAACCACAACGCGGCGAGAAAGAGGGCCGTCGCGATGCCCCAGTATCTCATCTGTTTGTCGACCGGCAGTGCCATGCGCGCCCCGCTTCAAAGCATTGCCCTCTCATCGCCTGTTTGGGCTGACGGCGCAAGCATTTCACCGAGATCGGGGCGGCGTGGGCGGCACGTGCCGCGCCTCGAAAAGGAGGGGCGCGGACCCTGAGGAGGTGGTCCGCGCCCCGATCGGGCGACAGGAAGGGCAGGGTCGCCCGATATGGTCAGTGGCAGGCAGGCCGGTCGCCGGGCAGAAGCACCTTGTCGATCACGTGGATCACGCCGTTGTCGGCCATGATGTCGGCGATCACCACGTTGGCGCTCTCGCCCGAACCATCGGCGATCGACACGCCCGAGGCATCCTTGGTGATGCACAGCCGGTGTGAGGTGAGGATCGGTTTGAAGTAGTTCGAGCCGTGCGGGATCATCCCGGCGGTAAGCTTGCGGTCATCGACGTGGTAGAGCAGCACGTTGGTCAGCTGGCCCTTGTTCTCGGGTTCGAGCAGGCTCTCGACGGTGCCGTCCGGCAGCGCGGCGAAGGCGTCGTTGACCGGCGCGTAAACGGTGAAGGGGCCGGGGCCGGAGAGGGTCTCGGCGAGGCCGGCCGCGGTCACGGCGGCGACGAGGGTGGAGAACCGCTCATCCGCGGCGGCGATCTCCACGATGTTTTCGGCCTTGGCCATCGAGGCGGTGGCGCCGGTGAGGGCGAGCGCGGCGAGGGCGGATTTGATGATGGATTTCATGGTGTCTCCCTGGGGTGTGACCGTATTTTCATGACGGTTTGGGGGTGCGACCGGGGCGCGGGACACGCCCCGGTCATGGCGCGGCGAGGGGAAGCCGCGCCAGCAGAGCCGGACTTAATCGCAGCTCACGTCGTTGCCCGGCAGGATCACCTTGTCGATCACGTGGATCACGCCGTTTGAGGCTTCGATGTCGGCGATGATCACGTTGGCCATCATGCCTGAGCCGTCGTCGAGCATCACGCCACCGTCGAGGGTGACGCAGACGTTCGAACCTTCGAGCGCGGTGGGAACGGCAGTGGTGCCGATCGCGATGTCGCCCGACATCACCTTGCCGGAGACCACGTGATAGAGCAGCACGTTGGTCAGATCGCCCTTGGCGTCGGGCTCGAGCAGGCCTTCGACGGTGCCCTCGGGCAGCGCGGCGAAGGCATCGTTGGTCGGGGCGAAGACGGTGAACGGGCCTTCGCTCGACAGGGTCTCGACGAGGTCGGCGGCGGTCACGGCGGCGACGAGGGTGGTGAAGCGTTCGTCGGCCGCGGCGATGTCGACGATGGTGCCCATGCCGCCGTGGTTATCGGCGAAGGCGGCGGAGCCGGCGATCGCGAAGGCGGTTGCGGCGAGGGTGGTCTTGACCTTGAGCATCTGTTTTCCTCCTGGAATGTGTGTCAGATGCAAGTGCTACGCCGGGGGATGTGACAAGGGATCACCGCCATCACGTGGCTGTTACGCGCCGTGATCGGCTCGTATGCCTGCGGTCCCACGTCGCCGCTCTTGCCCGCCCTGTCGCGCCCGGCTAAGGATGCCCGCGAATTGAAACCCCAGCCACGTGAGGCTCCCATGCGCCTGTCCCGCTATTTTCTGCCGGTCCTGAAGGAAACGCCTTCCGAGGCCCAGATCGCCTCGCATCGGCTGATGCTGCGGGCGGGGATGATCAAGCAGCAGACCGCAGGGATCTACTCATGGCTGCCGCTGGGCTTCAAGGTGCTGCGCCGGATCGAGCAGATCGTCCACGAGGAGCAGATTCGCGCCGGCCACATCCCGATGCTGATGCCCACGCTGCAACCGGCCGACCTGTGGCGCGAGTCCGGCCGCTACGACGATTACGGCGAGGAAATGCTGCGGATCCGCGACCGTCATGGCCGCGACATGCTCTACGGCCCGACCAACGAGGAGATGATCACGGACATCTTCCGCGCCCACGTCGGTTCCTACAAGGATCTGCCGCTCACCCTTTACCACATCCAGTGGAAGTTCCGCGACGAGATCCGCCCGCGCTTCGGCGTGATGCGCGGGCGCGAGTTCTTCATGAAGGACGGCTACAACTTCGATCTCGACTATGAAAGCGCGATGCACGCCTACAACCGCCACATGGTGAGCTACCTGCGCAGCTACGAACGAATGGGGCTTCAGGCGATCCCGATGCGCGCTGATTCCGGGCCGATCGGCGGCGACGACACCCACGAGTTCCTGGTGCTGGCCGATACCGGCGAGTCGGAAGTGTTCTATGACAGCGCGATCACCGATCTGCGCCTCGGCGACCGCGAGATCGACTACGACGACTGGGACGAGGTCGCCGCGATCTGCAAGGAATGGACGACGCCCTACGCCCGCACAGACGAAACCCACGACGCGGCCCAGTTCGACGCGCTGCCCGACGAGCGGCGCAAGACCTCGCGCGGCATCGAGGTGGGGCAGATCTTCTATTTCGGCACCAAGTATTCCGAGCCGATGGGCGCGACGGTGCAGGATCGCGAAGGCAACAAGGTCGCCGTCCACATGGGCAGCCACGGCATCGGCGTTTCGCGCCTGGTGGGCGCGATCATCGAGGCCAACCACGACGACAAGGGGATCATCTGGCCCGAGGGCGTCACGCCCTTCCACGCCGGGATCGTGAACCTCAAGCAGGGTGACGCCGAGGCCGACGCCGCCTGCGAAGACCTCTACGCCGCCCTCGTCAGCGCCGGGCTGGAGCCGCTTTACGACGACCGCGAGGAACGCGCGGGCGCGAAATTCGCCACCATGGACCTGGTCGGGGTGCCGTGGCGGATCACCGTCGGTCCGCGCGGTATGAAGAACGGTGTGGTGGAACTGACCTCGCGGCGCTCGGGCGAGAGCGAGGAACTGGCGCCCGAACTGGCGGTGACGCGTCTGAAGGAAATCTACGCCGGCCACCTCTGACCCGCGCCCGTCGGCAGGCTCGCGCCCGCGAGCGGCACCGCGCTTGACCGGCGTGGCCGGGGGCCGCAAGGTTGGAGAAAAGCGCAGGTCGAAAGGGCAGTCTGATGCGGATCCTGGCATTGGCGGGCGGCATCGCGGGCGCGGTGGCGATGTCGCAGTTTCCGACGTTCTCGCAGCAATATGTCCAGCGCCTCTCCGGCGCGGTGGACGAATTGCGAGCCGTCACCATCGCATTCGATACCACCGCGCGGGTGGCGGGGTTGTCGCGCGAGGAGGCGCTGGGCCTGATGGGGGGCTCGGAGTTCCAGAACCGGCTGCGCGACGACATGCGCAGCCGGATCTACCGCTACGAACGGCTCAACGCCGATTACCAGGCCCTCGCCGCCGCCGCACCCCTCGAACGGCTGGCAAAGGCCTACCGCATCCGCGACGCCGATCTCGCCCGGCGCACCTGGGATGATTTCGAACCCGCGATGCCGATGACCACGGAAGGCTTCGTCGCCGCCGGGATCGGTTTCGCCGCCGGCTGGGGGCTGGTGACGCTGCTCCTCGGCCTCGCCCTGAGGCCGCTCAGGCGATTGGCCTAGGCGCCGGCGGGGGGCCAGCCCCCCGCACCCCCCGGAGTATTTCCGCCAAGATGAAGGGGCGCCTTAACCGTGCATTAAGGTTAACGGGTCCATACCGGCATTGCGGGACAGGCTGGAGAGCCGATGACCGCCCAAGGTGAAGCCCCGCCCCACGCTGCCAGCAGACCGGCCCGATGGGGCGGGGTCGTTTTTTTTGGGGGCGGGGTTCATTCCTGCTGCTTCATCCTGGCTCAAATACCTCCCGGGGGTGCGGGGGTGGGAAACCCCCGCTCCCGGCGGCGCCAGGAGCACCGCCCGCTTGACCTTCGCGCGCCCGCGCCGCAGGTTGCCGCAAACCTGAAAGGTATGATCTTGGCCAAGAGCACCGCCCCGTTCTCGCGTTTCGAGTGGATGATCGCCTGGCGCTACCTGCGCGCGCGCCGCGCCGAGGGGGGCGTGAGCGTGATGACGTGGATCAGCCTCGTCGGCATCACCCTGGCGGTGGCCGCGCTGATCATCACGCTGGCGGTGCGCACCGGATTTCGGGCGGAGTTCGTCGATACCATCCTTGGCGCCAATGCCCACGTGACGGTCTATTCGCGCCTGCACATGAACGAGGCGGGGCAGCCGAGCCGGGCGGTCGAGGATTTCGATCTCTGGGCCGGGCAGATCGCCGCGGTGCCCGGCGTGATCCGCGCCGCTCCCCTGATCAAGGGCCAGGTCATGGCCAACAAGGAGGCCGCCAACGCGGGCGTGCAGGTGTTCGGCATCCGCCCCGCCGATCTTGCCACCATCCCGCGCATCGCCAATCCCGACGACAGTCTCGGCAACCTCGACGATTTCGGGGAGGGTATCGCCATCGGCTCGGGGGTGGCGCGCGAGCTCGGCGTATCGCTGGGCGACCGGATCCGCATCATCTCGCCCGACGGGGTGAAAACTGCCTTCGGCACCACGCCCCGGGTCAACGCCTACGAGGTGGTCTATGTCTTCACCGCGGGGCGCTGGGACATCGACCAGACCCGGGTTTACCTGCCCTTCGAGGAAGCGCAGAGCTTTTTCAACAAGGAGGGGTTGGCCGACGAGATCGAGGTGATGGTGGCCGAGCCCGAGGCGATCGACCGGCTGGTCGGCCCGATCGTCGCGGCGGTGGGGCAGACGGCGGCGATCTGGACGTGGCAGGATTCTGCCGGGTCATTCCTGCGCGCGCTCGAAATGGAGGACAACGTGATGTTCGTCATCCTCTCGGTGCTGGTGCTGATCGCCTCGATGAACATCATTTCCGGCCTGGTGATGCTGGTGAAGAACAAGGGGCGCGACATCGGGATCCTGCGTACCATGGGGCTGACCGAGGGCTCGGTGTTGCGGGTGTTCTTCCTGGTCGGCGCGTCCACCGGGCTTGTCGGCACCGCCTTCGGGGTGGTGCTGGGCGTGCTCTTCGCGGTTTACATCGACCCGATCTTCGCGCTCGTCGATTACCTCGCCGGCGGCGGGGTGTGGGATCCTTCCGTGCGCGGCATCTACAACCTGCCGGCCAAGGTCGAACTGGGCGACGTGGGCTCGGCGGTGGCGCTTTCGCTCACCTTGTCGTTCCTCGTCACGCTGCTGCCCGCCCGGCGCGCGGCGCGGATGAACCCGGTGGAGGCGCTGCGCTATGAGTGAACCGGTGCTGGCGCTCGACGGTGTAGAAAAGATCTACAACCGGGGCAAGCCCGGGGAGGTGAACGTGCTGCGCGGGGCGTCGCTCGCGCTGGCGCCCGGCGAGGTGGTGGCGCTGGTGGCGCCTTCGGGCGGAGGCAAGTCCACCCTTCTGCACATCGCCGGGCTTCTCGATACGCCCGACGCGGGCCGGGTGCGGATCGCCGGCGACGACATGACCGACGCTTCCGACCGGGCGCGCACCCGGGTGCGGCGCGAGAAGGTGGGGTTCATCTACCAGTTCCACCACCTGCTGCCCGAGTTCTCCGCGCTCGAAAACGTGGTGTTGCCGCAGTTGGTCAACGGCGCAGGCATGGGCGAGGCGCGGGCGCGCGGCGAGATGCTGCTTGAGCGCGTCGGCGTGGCGCCGCGCGCGGGCCATCGCCCGGCCGAGCTTTCGGGCGGCGAACAGCAGCGCGTGGCCTTCTGCCGGGCGCTGGCCAACGCGCCGCGGCTGTTGCTGGCCGACGAGCCCACCGGCAACCTCGACCCCGAAACCTCCGAAACGGTCTTCGCCACGCTGATGGATCTGGTGCGTGAAACCGGGCTGGCCGCGCTCATTGCCACCCACAACCTCGAGCTTGCCGCGCGGATGGATCGGGTGCTGCGGCTCGGCAACGGTGCGATCACCTCGGCGTCACGCGGGCCTGAAACCGGTTGATATTCCGCCCCTGGCCCCTAAGCATTGGGCCGGGGAATTTGGGATGTCTGCAAGATGATTTTCATTGCCAGCCGTATTGTGTCCGCCGCGCGCCTCGGGTTTGCCGCCACCGCCATACTCGCGGCCCTCGCCGCAGCCGCACCGGCGAGTGAGCGGCTTTCCACCTCGAACCGTTCAAACCAGATCGTGATCCGCGTTGATGTGTCCGACCAGGAAATGACGGTGATGCAGGGCGGGCGCCGGCTCTATTCCTGGCCGGTGTCCACCGCCAAGCGGGGCAAGATCACGCCCGCGGGCACCTATCAGCCGCAATGGTTCTCGCGCAACCATCGCTCGTCGCTCTACGACGACGCGCCGATGCCGTTCTCGATCTTCTATGATGGCAATTACGCTATCCACGGCACCTATTCGACGGCGGCGCTGGGCCGACCGGCCTCGAACGGCTGCGTGCGATTGCACCCGGAAAGCGCGCGCACGCTCTACGAGATGGTCTATGCCCACGGCAAGGACAACACCTACATCGTGGTCCAGGAGTGATGGGGAGGGCGTGACGTGGCGATGCGCCTCCGCCCCCCGCGCGGCCTGGCCCTTCTGCTCGGTCTTGTGGCGCTCGCCGCCTGCACCGAGCCGATCGCACGGCCCGCAGCTGCGCGCTCGGCCGATGAATTGACGGCGGTGATCGACATCTCCGACCAGCAGGTGGAGGTGACCCGCGCGCGGATGAGCGGGCAAGCGGAGGTCTGGCGCTGGCCGGTGTCGACGGGCCGGCCGGGATACGCCACACCCACTGGCACGTTCCGGCCCTTCTTGCTGTCGAAAAACCACCGCTCCTCGCTGTATGATGACGCACCGATGCCGTGGTCGGTGTTCTTCAACGGCGATGTGGCGATCCATGGCAGCTACGAGATCGCCGATCTCGGCCAGCCCGCATCGCATGGCTGCGTGCGATTGCACCCGACCCATGCCGAACATTTCTTCCGGCAGGTGCAGCAAGTGGGCATGGCCAATACCGTGATCTCGGTGGTGCAATAGGGGGGTATCGTGATGAAACTTTTCGGTTCTGTTGTGGCGGTGTTGGCGGTCGGTCTGCTCGCGGGCTGCGAAACGCCGCCCGGCGCGCCCGGTGCGACCACCAGCAGCTCCGGCGCTGGCGCCGGGCAAACCCTGCCGCCGCCGCCGGTTGCCGAGCGGGTGCAGCCGCTGCCCTCGCCGGGGCCCGACAAGGTGCTCGCGGTGGTCGACATCTCCGACCAGCGGGTGACGGCGGTGCGCGGCTATGCGGACGGCCGTCCGCCGGAAACCCATCATTGGGTGGCCTCCAGCGGGATCGAGCGCAAGCCCACGCCGCTCGGCGCCTTCTACCCCGATTTCCTCTCTCCGACGCACGTTTCTTCGATCTACAACGTGCCGATGCCGTGGTCGGTGTTCTTCAACGGCAATATCGCGATCCATGGCGATCCCGATACCCGGATGCTCGGACAGCGCGCCTCCAACGGTTGTGTGCGGCTGCATCCCGCGCAGGCGGAAGTTTTCTACCGGATGGTGGAGGATGTGGGCCTGAGGAACACCACGATCATCGTGCGCGAGTAACCTGCGGGCGCGGGGCCGTTCAGGGCACCGCGAAGGTGGCGGTGGCGGTGGCCACTTCCTTGCCCGAGGGCTCGGCGGTGAGCACGGCGCGGGTGAAGATCAGCGACTTTCCGGCGCGCACGATGGTCGCGGTGCATTCCACCCGCTCGCCGCTGGCCGGGCGCAGAAATTGCACGTCGAGATTGGTGGTGGCGACGGGGCGGAACTCGCGGAAATGCCCGGCGCAGGCGATCACCATGGCGGTGTCGGCGAGCGTGGCCAGGGCCTGGCCCGAGACGATCCCGCCGACACGGGCGATCGCCGGGGTGACCGGGATGGTCAGCACCGCGCCGGTGCAGGCCATGCGCTCGACGCGGGGCGCAAGCGCGCGCACCCAGTCGGCGAAATACTCTTCAAGCCAGCCATTGGCGATCTCGGGGTCCATGCTGCGATCCTGCGCCGCGGCGCGCCTTCGCGCAACCCCGTTCGGCGCGGTCTTGGCCGTGGCGCCGCCCGCCCGGATGAGTTAGTCTTGGAGAAAACGAGAGGTGACGGCATGAAACTGCGAGCGGCATTCCTTGGCATCCTGGCGCTGGCCGCCTGCGAGGAAGAACCCCTGACCGGAGCGGGGCTCTACGCCGCCTATTGCGCCAGTTGCCACGGCGCCGATGCGCGCGGCGGGTCGGTGCCGATCGACGGTGTGGTGGCGCCCGACCTCACGCTGCTGGCGAAAAACAACGGCGGCGTCTATCCGGCGGTTTACGTGATGTCGACGATCGACGGTTACGACCGTGAACGAACCCACGGCGTGATGCCGGTGTTCGGTGGCCTGCTCGAAGAGCCGATCGAAACCTGGGTCGATCCTGATGGCGTGGCCACGCCCACGCCGCGCGCGCTGATCCTGTTGAACGAATACCTCACCGGCCAGCAGGTGGAGTGACGCGCCCTCCCGGGGCAACGCTGCGGCGAATCATCGGGCTGAGTGCGATGAGCACGATGCCGACCGAGAGCAGGCACCAGATTGCCGGCATCTCGTTGGGATTATCGGTGAGCAGCAAGGCGAAGATCGGGCCGAACAGGGCGTGGAAGATCACCAGCCGCCACGCGCCGTAGAACAGCGGCAGGACGAAGGCGGCGAGCAGGTAGGCGGGAAATTCGATCTGTCGCGCGAACCAGTCGCCGAACAGCGTGCCCCACATGTCGTTGAGCGGCACTTCCCAGCCGAGATGCCATTTCCCCGAGATCGTGCACCACTGCGGGCCGCAGAGCACATCGCCCGGCTGGCAGGGTCCGGCCCAGTCGAACGGCGCGAGGCGGAGCAGGATCACCGCCGTCGCGGTGGCCGAGGCGGCGTAGACGAAAGCGCGCATCCTCGGGCTGATATGCCGCGCCACCAGCGCCATCGCGAAGGCGTTGATGAAGATCGGCTGCAGCGCGATGTGCAGGTAGCTGAGCGCGGTGATGGACTTGTTCGAGGGCAGGGAGCATTCGTCGATCACGAGGTAGCCGGCGAGCTGCAGCGCCTCCATTACCGCGAAGAAGCCAATGGTGATGGGGATCGCCGCAGGTTCGCCGCGCCGCACGGTCACCACCGTCGCCGCTGCGCCAAGGCCGACCATGGCCAGCGAGGCTCCTTCGCTCCAGCACATGCGCGGCTCTCCCAAATCGGTTTTCGATGACTTACCGATAGCGTCTTGAGGCCCGCGATGAAACCGCCGATGTGGTTTCCGGCCTGCCGGCGCCGTGTTTTGGCTCCGCGAACGCCCTGTGTCGGTCCCAGGTGTAAAATTATTCCATCCGGACAAAATTTCACGCCTACCCCTTGCCAAGGCGCGTGCTAAGCTTTGCCATGGCCGCCGGGGGAATCGCTGCCGCAGGGTTCGGTTTGCCTTTGATAGCGGGTCTTTATTTCGGCCGCGCCCGACGTCTGGGCGTGGCCTGACAAGGAGGGTTAAATGACGTTTCTGACCAAAACCGGGCTTGCCGCCGTACTCGTCGCCGGCTCCGTCACGGCCGCTTCGGCGTTCACCGCCTGCCAGGTGACCGACACCGGCGGCATCGACGACGCGGGCTTCAACCAGACCGCCTGGAAAGGCGTGCAGGATTCGATGGCCGAATACGGTATCGAGGGCCGCTTCCTCGAGAGCCAGGCCGAAGCCGATTACGAGGCCAACCTCAATTCGCTGCTCGGCGGCGCCTGCGACGTGATCATCACCGTCGGCTTCCTGATGGGCGATGCCACCGCCACCTCGGCCGCCGCCAACCCCGACCAGAAATACTCGATCGTCGACTATGCCTATGATCCGACGATCCCGAACGTCGTCGGCCAGGTCTACGCCACCGACCAGGCCGCCTTCCTCGCGGGCTACCTCGCGGCGGGCATGACCGAAACCGGCGTGCTCGGCACCTTCGGCGGCATCAACATTCCGCCGGTGACGGTGTTCATGGACGGCTTCGTGCACGGGGCCAACCACTACAACAGCGTGCACGGCACCGACGTGACCGTGCTGGGCTGGAACCCCGAGAGCCAGGAAGGCCTCTTCACCGGCAACTTCGACAGCCTCGACGACGGCCGCGCCTTCGCCCAGAACCTCTATGACGAAGGCGCCGACATCATCATGCCCGTGGCCGGCCCGGTGGGTCTCGGCTCGGCCTCGCTCGCCAACGAGCTGGGCACCGATGAGCTGAAGATCATCGGCGTCGACGCCGACCAGACCCAGACCGACCCTGACCGCGCCCACGTCTACCTCACCTCGGTGCTCAAGCGCATGGACGCGACGGTGCAGGCGGTGATCAAGGCGGCGATGGATGACACCTTCGAGGGTGGCCTGATCGTCGGCACGCTTGAGAACGGCGGCGTCGGCCTTGCCCCGTTCCACAGCTTCGAAGACGCCGTTCCGGCGGAATTGAAGGCCGAGATCGAAGAGATCAAGGCCGCGATCATCGACGGCTCGCTCACGATCGGCGGCTGATCAGGAAAAACCAGCGCCGCCGGCCCAACGTGGCCGGCGGCGTTCTTGTCCGAGTGGGGAGGGCAGCGCCATGGACGTCGAGCTGCGTGGCATAACCAAGCGCTTCGGCGCTGTCGTGGCCAACGACAACGTCAACATGGTGATCCGTGGCGGCGAGGTGCTCGGGCTCCTCGGCGAGAATGGCGCGGGCAAATCGACCATGATGAACATTCTCTCGGGGCTCTATTCCCCCGATGAGGGCGAGATTCTGATCGACGGCAAGCCGGTGAGCTTCGATGGCCCCGGCGATGGGATCGCCGCCGGTATCGGCATGGTGCACCAGCATTTCATGCTCGTGCCCGTCTTCACGGTAGCCGAGAACGTGGTGCTCGGTGTCGAGCCCACCAAGCGGCTTGGTTATCTCGACCTGAAGAAGGCGCGCGCGCAGGTCGACGAGATCAACAAGAAATACGGGCTGCACGTGCCGGCCGACGCCCTGATCGAAGATCTCCCCGTGGGCATTCAGCAGCGGGTCGAGATTCTCAAGGTGCTGTTCCGCGAAGCCGACGTGCTGATCCTCGACGAACCCACCGCCGTGCTCACGCCGCAGGAGGTGGAGGATTTCTTCTCGATCGTGCGGTCGTTGAAGGAGGCCGGCAAGGCGATCGTTTTCATCACCCACAAGCTGCACGAGATTCTCGCGATCTCCGATCGCATCAACGTGCTGCGCCAGGGCCGGATCACCGGCGAGGGCGTTCCGGAATCGCTCGACGAGGCGAAACTGGCCGAGATGATGGTGGGCCGCCCGGTGAGCTTTACCGTCGACAAGACCGAGGCGAACCCCGGGCGCGCGATGCTCGAGATGACGGACGTGATCATGCTCGACGATGCCGACGAGCGCCTGCTCGACAAGGTTTCGCTCACCGTGCACTCAGGCGAGGTGGTGGGCGTCGCCGGGGTGCAGGGCAACGGGCAGACCGAGCTTGTCGAGGCGATCACCGGGCTTGAACGGGTGGCCTCGGGAAAGATCATCTTCGACGGCGAGGACATCACCCATGCCTCGGTACGCGAGCGCCACTCGCGCGGCATGGCGCATATCCCCGAGGATCGCCACCGCGACGGGATGATCTCGACTTTCACCATCGCCGAGAACATGGTGCTGAATTCCTACTACGAGCCGGCGTTTGCCCGCGGCATGGCGATCGACTGGGCTTCGGTGCAGAAGACGGCGGCGAAATACTGCGTCGATTTCGACGTGCGCACACCATCCGTCTTCCTGCCGGCGGGCAACCTTTCGGGCGGCAACCAGCAAAAGATGGTGGTGGCGCGCGAGCTTGAACGCCAGACCAAGCTGGTCATCGCCTCGCAACCCACCCGCGGGCTCGACGTGGGGTCGATCGAATACATTCACGCCCGCCTGATCGAGGCGCGCGACGAGGGCGACGGCGTGCTCATCGTCTCCTCCGAGCTCGACGAGATCATGGGGCTGGCCGACCGTATCCTCGTGATGTTCGACGGGCGGATCGTGGCCGAGTTCGACAACACCGGCGGCAAGGCCGATCGCAACGCGGTGGGCCTGGCGATGGCCGGGGCGCATGAAGGGGCAGCGGCATGATGGACGGCAAGGACCTCAAGCATGTCAACGAAGACATGCGCAAGCTACTCGCGCGCGCCGCCTTCGGGCGCGGCGACTTCGAAGACCTTTTCGTCGTGCCGGTGTTCGCCGTGGTTGCCGCGCTGGTTCTCGGGGCGGTGATCATGCTTGCCACCGGGGTCGACCTGCCGACCATCGGCCAGAGCTTCGTCGCGCTGGCGGTGGGTTCGTTCGGCTCGCTCAACGCGGTGTCGGAAACCCTCACGGCGGCGATCCCGCTGGTGCTTGCGGGCCTCGGCCTCGGGCTCGGCTTCCGGGCGGGGCTGTTCAACATCGGCGCCGAGGGCCAGCTCCTGCTCGGCGGCACGGCGGCGGTGATCTTCACCTTCAGCTTTCCCAGCCTGCCGTTCCCGGTCCTGATGATCTTCGGGCTGCTTGCCGGTGCGCTGGTGGGCGCGGCCTATGCCTCGATTGCCGGCATTCTCAAGGCAACCACCGGGGCGCATGAGGTGATCTCGACGATCATGCTCAACCTGATCAGTTTCCGCCTGCTCGAATACATCCTGCGCCAGCCCTACATCCAGCGCGAGGGGCGCTCCGATCCGATCTCGAAATCGGTGCCCGAGGCGGGGCAACTGCCGCGCCTGCTTGACTGGTTCGACCCCAACCTGAGGCTTCATGCCGGGGTCTTCGTGATGTTGCTCGCGGTCGTCTTCGTCTGGTGGCTGCTGTTTCGCTCCAAGATCGGCTTCGCCTTCCGCGCCTCCGGTGCCAACCCCGACGCCGCGCGCTACGCCGGGATGCGCTCGGGCCTCGTGATCGTCGCGGCGATGGCCACGGCGGGGGCGCTCGCCGGGCTCGCGGGGGCGTCGCAGGTGCAGGGCGTGCTCGGTCGCGCAAGCCCCGGCTTTTCGGCGCAGATGGGGTTTGACGCCATCGCGCTGGCCCTGCTTGGCCGCTCGCATCCCGTCGGCATCCTGTTCGCGGGCATCCTGTTTGGCGGGCTCGAAGCGGGCGGGCGGCAGATGCAGGTGGATGCGGGCGTTTCGATCGACCTGATCGGCATCATCCAGGCGCTGATCATCGTGTTCATCGCCGCGCCGCTGCTGGTGCGTGCGATCTTCCCGTGGGGCTTCCGCAAAGAGACGAAGGGGGGCAAGGCATGAGCGCCGTGACGACCGACACCAGCGCCGAGAAGATCGCCAGCGCCAAGGCCCGCCAGGCGCGGATCACCGGCGGCATCCTGATCGGCCTTTCGCTTCTGGTGCTGTTCCTGCTCGACGTGGCGGCGAGCGAGGTGGCGACGTTCAAGCTCTCGCGCCCACGCGACGCCTGGGTGTTGCCCGATCTCGTTGTGCCGGGCGCCTTCAACACCATCGCGGCGGCGCTGCTGGCCTTCCTCGGCGTGCGCCAGTTCCTGCGCGGTGGCGGACGCTGGACCTCGCTTTCCCTCGGCATCGGCATTGCCCTCGTGATCATGGCCTTCCTCGTCTGGGCGACCGCGGGCAAGAGCTTCTCGCTCACCGGCATGTTGCAGGCCACGATGGTGCGCGCGGTGCCGATTGCGCTGGGCGGGCTTGCCGGCGTGCTCTCCGAGCGCGTCGCCGTGATCAATATCGCGATCGAGGGCATGTTGCTCGCCGGCGCCTTCACCGGCGCGCTCATGGGGTCGCTGCTCGGCGGCTGGGGTGGCCTGGTGATGGCGGTGCTGGTGGGGGGCATGTTCGGGATGATCCTCGCCGCCCTCGTGGTGACCTTCCGAATGGACCAGATCATCGCGGGGGTGGTGATCAACCTCTTCGTTCTGGGGCTAACCAGTTACGTCACATCCCAGGTTTTCGCCGAACACCGATATCTCAACAACGCCGAGATCTTCCGATCCTGGAAAATCCCGATCCTCGGCGATATCCCGGTGCTCGGGCCGACGCTGTTCAACCAGAACATCTTTGTCTACGGCGCGCTGATCCTCGTGGCGGTTGCGACATATTACCTGTTCCACACCAAGGGCGGGCTGCGGGCGCGGGCCGTGGGCGAACACCCGCGCGCGGCCGATACGCTGGGGGTGGATGTCTATTTCACCCGCTATCTGCACGTCACCTTGGCCGGCATGGTCGCGGGCTTCGGCGGGGCGTGGTTCACGCTGGGCTCGGTCGGGCGCTTCGACGAGAACATGACCGGGGGGCGCGGCTTCATCGGCCTCGCGGCGATGATTTTCGGCCGCTGGCACCCGGTGGGCGCGCTCTCGGCGGCGCTGATCTTCGGCTTCGCGGATTCGCTCCAGCAGAAGCTCGCGCTGCTCAATACGCCGATTCCCTCCGAGTTCCTCGCGATGGCGCCCTATATCGCCACGATCATCGTGGTGGCCGGTCTGATCGGCAAAGCGCGGCCCCCGGCCGCCGACGGCAGGCCGTATGTGAAGGAATAGAGGTGAAGCGTCGCCGGGGCCGGGTGAGGCGCCCGGAGACGCTTCACCTTTTCAACCCGCACTTGCTTAAAAAACGGGCGTTTCCCATGGTGGCGCCGCCAATTTGCGCCGATTCCGTGGGCTTTCTGCCGCTTGAGCGAGCACAAGTGTGGCCATCGCCCGCAAGGTCCGGGTAATCTCGTTGCATGGACGACGAGCGCATTTTCGACGAGATGTGGGGGAGCGATGCGCAGTTGCGCGGGCCCTACGCGCAGTTCAATAACTGGTTCGACGGCGAAGACCCGAGGCACCTGCGCGCCAAGCAGCGCGAGGCGGAAGACCTGTTTCGCCTCACCGGCATCACCTTCAACGTCTACGGGCGGGCCGAGGCCGAGGAACGGCTGATCCCGTTCGACATCATCCCCCGGATCATATCGGGCCACGAGTGGCAGAAGCTGTCACGCGGGATCGAGCAGCGGGTGCGTGCCATCAACGCCTTTCTGTACGACATCTATCACCGGCAGGAGATCATCCGGGCGGGTCGCATCCCCGAGGCGCTGATCTCGGGCAACGAGGCGTTCCTGCCGCAGATGATCGGGGTTTCGCCGCCGGGTGGGGTTTATACCCACATCGTCGGGATCGACCTCGTGCGCACCGGGCCCGACGAGTTCCATGTGCTCGAAGACAACGCCCGCACGCCGTCGGGCGTCAGCTACATGCTGGAAAACCGCGAGACGATGCTGCAGATGTTCCCCGAGCTGTTCTCGCACAACCGGGTGCAGCCGGTGCAGAACTATCCGCGCGATCTCATGCGCTCGCTCGCGGCCTGTGCCCCCGCGATGACGGCGAGCAAGCCCACCGTTGCGGTGCTCACGCCGGGGATCTTCAACTCGGCCTATTTCGAACATGCCTTCCTGGCCGACCAGATGGGCGTCGAGCTGGTCGAGGGCGGCGATCTTAGGGTGGTCGATGGCCGGGTGGCGATGCGCACAACGCAGGGCTACAAGCCGATCGACGTGCTCTATCGCCGGGTCGACGACGATTTCCTCGATCCGCTGAACTTCAACCCCGAGAGCCGGCTGGGCGTGCCGGGGATCATGGATGTCTACCGCGCCGGCGGCATCACCATCGCCAACGCGCCGGGCACCGGCATCGCCGACGACAAGGCGATCTATTCCTACATGCCCGAGATCGTGGAGTTCTACACCGGCGAACCGCCGCTGCTGAAGAACGTGCCCACCTGGCGCTGCGCCGAGCCCGACGCGCTGGCCTACGTGCTCGACCATCTCGACGAACTGGTGGTGAAGGAGGTGCACGGATCGGGCGGCTACGGCATGTTGATCGGGCCAACCGCGACGAAGCGAGACCTTGCGGCGTTTCGCAAGAAACTCAAGGCGCGGCCGGGCAACTACATCGCCCAGCCCACGCTCTCGCTGTCGACCGTGCCGATCTTCACCCGCTCCGGCCTCGCGCCGCGCCATGTCGATCTGCGCCCCTTCGTGCTGGTGAGCCCGGCCGGGATCAACATCACCCCCGGCGGGCTGACCCGGGTGGCGCTCAAGAAAGGCTCACTGGTCGTGAACTCGTCGCAGGGCGGGGGGACGAAGGATACATGGGTGCTCGAGGATTGATGCGATGTTGACCCTCCATAGTCTCTTCGCGGCGCCTGCAGCCGCCCAGCGCGCGGCACAGGGAGGCGGCGATGCTCGGTAAAACCGCCAATGGCCTGTTCTGGATGTATCGCTACCTCGAACGGGCGGAAAATACCGCCCGGCTGATCGAGACCGGCCAGCGCATCGCGCTCACCCGGCTGACCGAGTCGGATAACGAGTGGCGGTCGATCCTGCAAACCGCCGGGGTCTGCGACGGCTACGACGCGGTGCATGACTCCATCACCAAGGACTCCGCGATCGACTGGATGCTGCGGGCGAAGGAAAACTCTTCGTCGGTGCTGTCTTCCATGTCGGCCGCGCGCCAGAACGCCCGCTTCGTGCGCACCGCGCTCACCCACGAGGTCTGGGAGGCGATGAACGGGGGCTACATGCGGACCAGGGATCTGCTGAGCCGCAAGGTCAGCGAACGCGATCTGGCGACCGCGCTGGGCACCGTTCGCCAGAGCACCGCGCTGGTGCGGGGCTCCACCCATGGCACGATGATGCGCAACGATATCTTCAACTTCTCCCGGATCGGCACCTACCTGGAACGTGCCGACAACACGGCGCGGATTCTCGATGTGAAATACTATGTGCTGTTGCCCTCGGTGATGGCGGTGGGCTCGGCGGTGGACAACGTGCAGTGGGAAACCATCCTGCGCTCGGTATCGGCGCGCGGCGGCTTCCGGATGGTTTACGGCAGCTCGACCGATCCGCGCGACATCGCGCAATTCCTGATCCTCGACAAGCGCATGCCGCGCAGCCTTGCCTTCGGGGTCAGTGCGATCCGCACCAACCTCAACCATCTCGTCGCCAATTATGGCCACCGGCCGCCGTCTTTCGGCATGGCCGACCATATCGAGCGCAGCTACCTGTCCTACGATATCGACGCGATCCTCGATTATGGCCTGCACGAGTTCATCCAGAAGGTTCTGACGCTGATCGAGGAACTGGGTCAGCAGATCGAAATCGACTACCGGTTCTATGAGTAAGCCATGCGCCTGAAGATCCGTCACAGCACCCAGTACGTTTTCGACACCCCCGTCAGTTACGGCTTGCAGCAGATCCGCAAGACGCCGAAATCGTCGCACCAGCAGGAAGTGCTGACCTGGACGACCGAGGTCGAGGGCGGGCGGATCGAGTTGAGTTTCGAAGATCACCACAACAACACGGTGGATCTTCTGAGCTTCGAGAAGAACGCCACGAAGCTGGTTGTCATCTCCTCCGGCGAGATCGAAATCACCGAAACCCAAGGCATTGTCGGGCGGCACATCGGACTGGCGCCGCTGTGGCTCTACCGCCAGGTCACGCCGCGCACCAAACCGGGCCCGGCCGTGCGCGCGCTGGCCCGCGGTGCACAGGGCGATACCGAAATCGAACGCTTGCACGCCCTGATGCGGGTGGTCTCCGAAGAGGTGGGCTACGAGGTCGGCGCGTCCCGGCCCGACTGGAGCGCCGAGGATGCGCTGAGCGCGGGGCGCGGGGTGTGCCAGGATCATGCCCACGTATTCATCGCCTGCGCGCGCGATCTCGGGCTGCCGGCCCGCTACGTCTCGGGCTACCTCATGCTCGACGACCGGGTGCAGCAAGACGCCATGCACGCATGGGCCGAGGTGCATCTGGACGGGTTGGGCTGGGTCGGGTTCGATCCATCCAACGGAATTTCGCCCGATGCCCGTTATGTCCGGGTTGCGACCGGGCTGGACTATGGCGAGGCGGCTCCTGTAATCGGAACGCAGATCGGTGGTGTGGGCGAGGTGCTCGACGTTTCGATCGAGGTTGCGCAACAGTAGGAGCGCCGGGATGACCTATTGCGTCGGTATGATGCTCGACAAGGGGCTCGTGTTCATGTCCGATACCCGCACCAACGCGGGCGTCGACAACATCTCTACCTTCCGCAAGCTGGTGAGCTGGGAGGAGCCGGGCGAGCGGGTGATGACGTTGATGTCGGCGGGCAATCTCGCCACGACGCAGTCGGTGGTCTCGATCCTCGACGAACGCACCAAGGCGGCCGGTGAGCGCGAGCCTTCGATTCTCGCCGCCCCGTCGATGTATCAGGCCGCGCGAATGGTGGCCGAAACGCTGCGCGAGGTGATCGAGGAGCACGCCGATTGCGGTCAGCGCGCCGACAGCACGTTCAACGCCACGCTGATCCTCGGTGGCCAGATCAAGGGCTCATCACCGCGGCTCTTCCTGATCTACCCGGAGGGCAACTTCATCGAGGCCGGACCAGACTCGCCGTTTTTCCAGATCGGCGAAACCAAATACGGCCGTCCGATCCTCGTGCGCGCCTATGATCCGGCGATGAGCTTCGAGGACGCGTTGAAGCTCCTGGTGGTGAGCTTCGATTCCACCGTGAAGGCCAATCTTTCGGTCGGCGCGCCATTCGATATCCAGCTGATCGAGACCGATGCCCTGCGGCTGGGGCGGCGACACCGGATCGAGGCGGACGATCCCTATTACCTGACGATTTCCCAGAACTGGGGCGAGGCGTTGAAACAGGCGCTCGACAGCCTGCCGCCGTTCACCTGGTAGATCGGGGCCGGGCGCAGGGGAAGGTCAGGCGGTCGTCTGCGGCGGGATCGCCAGAACGTCGACGGTGGCGGAGCGCAGCACCTGCTCGGTGACGCTGCCGAGAAACATCCTGGCGCCGCCGCCCCGGCCATGCGTGGCGGCCACGATCAGGTCGGCCTTCATCTCTTCCGCCGCCTTCAGGATCTCGTTCGCGGCCGCGGTGTCTTCACGGCGCACCACCTGGTCGGCCTGCACGGCCGCTCCCAGCGTCGCCATGAAGCGCCCGAGCTCGCGCAGGGCGTGGGTCCGCTCCCCTTCAAGGTAATGCGCCTGGTCGTCTTTCGGGATGCTGTGGGACATGCCGAGCCGCATCGCCGGGGCGTCGAAGACGAAGAGCATCGAGGCGCGCGCATCCTCGCCCAGCCCGAGCGCGGCGAAGCGTTGTGCGGCGATGCGGGATTCGTCGGAAAGATCGGTGGTTTGCAGAACGTGCCGGTAACGGCCGGCAGGAAGTGCGTTCACCATCAACACCGGGCAGGAGACCGAGCGGATCGTGCGCTCCGCCGTGGTGCCCACGAACACGTCCCTGAGCACCTGCCGCCGGTGCGGCCCGATCACGAGAAGGTCGGGGGCGATCTCCGTGGCGGCCCGCACGATGCCGGCGAAGGGCGCATCGAGAACCACCCGCGCGTCGCAGTCAACGCCGTCGTGGCTGCGCAGCGTCGCGGTCATCTCGCGCAGGAGCGACGTGGCCCCGGCCTTTTCATTCTCGATGATGTGGCGCGGCTGGTCGTCGTCGACGACATGAACCAGGGTCATTTTCGCTCCCGACCGACGGGCGAGCAACGCGGCGCGGCGCAAGGCCCGGTCGGATCGCTCGGAAAAATCCGTTGCCAGCATGATCGTCTTCATCGCGTTCCCTTCTCAGCGGGCATAGGCTGCGTCACCGCGTCGGAAAACGGGGTTCTGCTCCGGCTTGCCCTGTCCCAATCAACCAGACTGCCGTATCATTCGCAATGAAAAGCGGGGTTCGCGGCGGCGTGGCGCCGGAGGGGCGGACCTGCGAATGGGGGCTGAGGACGCGGCGGCAGGAGACGTCATGGAACTGATCGTTCACAGCGCATTCGGTGAAGTCGCCGCGCTACTGGTCATGGCGGCGCTGATCGGGCTTGTTGGCCTTGCCCTGCGACAGCCGCTGATCGTGAGCTTCATTGCCGTCGGCCTCATCGCCGGCCCCTCGGCCTTCGACGTGGTGCGCTCCGACGCTCAGATCGGGTTGCTTTCGGAGCTGGGCATCGCCGTTCTGCTGTTCCTCGTCGGCATCAAGCTCGACGTGAAACTGATCCGCTCGCTCGGCACGGTCGCGCTCATGACCGGGCTTGGCCAAGTCGCCTTTACCTCGATCTTCGGCTACCTGATCGGCCTCGCGCTGGGGCTTGGCCACGTCACCAGCCTCTACGTTGCGGTCGCGCTGACCTTCTCCTCCACCATCATCATCGTGAAACTGCTGTCCGACAAGCGCGAGATCGATTCGCTGCACGGCCAGATCGCACTCGGCTTCCTGATCGTGCAGGATCTCGTCGTCGTGCTCGCCATGATCGTGCTCTCGGCCATCGGCATCGGCGCGGCGGCCGACGGGCATGGCGGCGGATCGGTGCTGTCGGTGCTGGGCTCGGGCATCGCCATGGTCGCGCTGGTGGTGGTGTTCGTGCGCTACATCGCCAACCCGCTCACCGAACGGCTCGCCCGCGCGCCGGAACTCCTGGTGATCTTCGCCATCGCCCAGGCCGCGATGTTCGCCGCGATCGGCGACGTGGTCGGGCTCGGCAAGGAGGTCGGCGGCCTGCTTGCCGGGATCTCGCTCGCCTCCACACCCTACCGCGAAACCATCGCCGCCCGGCTCGCGCCGCTGCGCGACTTTCTCTTGCTGTTCTTCTTTATCGCGCTCGGAGCGACGCTCGATCTTTCGCTCCTCGGCGCGCATGTCACCGGGGCGGTGGTGTTTTCGCTCTTCGTGCTGATCGGCAACCCGCTGATCGTGCTCGCGATCATGGGGGCGATGGGCTACCGCAAGCGCACCGGTTTTCTCGCCGGCCTGACGGTGGCGCAGATCAGCGAGTTTTCCCTGATCTTCGTGGCGATGGGGGTATCGCTCGGCCACGTGGCGGAAGACGCGCTCGGCCTCGTCACCATGGTCGGCCTCGTCACCATCGCCGCCTCGACCTACATGATCACCTATTCGCACCAGTTGTTCGTGGTGTTCGAGCCCTTGCTCGGCGTTTTCGAACGCCGCGGCACGCCGCGCGAACCGAATGAGGCGAGCAGCCACAGGGGCGAGAGTTACGGCGCCATCCTGTTCGGTCTTGGCCGCTACGGCACCGCCATCGGGATGCGGATGAAGAAGCGCGGGGTGAGGGTGCTGGGGGTAGATTTCAACCCGACAGCCGTGCGGCGCTGGCGCGAGCTGGGGCTGGAAACTGAGTTCGGCGATGCGACCGACCCGGAATTCGTGGCGGAACTGCCGCTCTCCAAAGCCGAGTGGATCGTGTCCACGGTGCCGATCCACGTCACCGGCCTCAGCCACGAAGACGCACGCACCACGCTGATCCAGTTGACCCGCAGCGCCGGGTTTCGTGGCCGGATCGCGGTCGCCTCGCATTATGCGCGCGATACCGAGGACCTGTTCGAGGCCGGGGCCGACCTCGTGCTTGAACCCTTTCAGGATGCGGCCGACCGGGCGGTGGATCTGCTGACCGGCGCGCCGGAGGAGGAGCGCACCGAGATCCCCGCCATCGCTGCGGAACAAAAGCCCATGCCGTGAAGCGGGCGGGGGGTCATCCGAACAGGATCAACCGTGAGCGCCAGATCGACCACAGCACCACCACGCCGAACAGGCCGAACCCGATCAGCGCGCTGAGTGTTTGCCGCCGCAACATGCCCGGCAGGGCGGCCTTCAGGCTGTCGATCCGCGCGAAGGGACGGATCGCGCCCGCCCCGAGCGCGAGTGCGGTGGCGGTGAACAGCGGCAGGTAGAGCGCGTAGCCGACATAGCCGTATTCGGGTTTTAGAATGCAGAACGGGCAATGGTGGTTGGGGTGGTCGTAGACGTAGAGCGAGATCACCGAGACGATGGCGGCCAGGGCGACGAGGAAGAAGGCGCCGCCCGCCAGCGCGAAGGCGCCGTGGCCTCGCCCCCGCCACAGGCTCGCGCCCCCGGTGAGCGCCACCGCCAGACCGGCCCCGGCGAGAAGCCAGAGCGCCAGGCCCGGGTCCATCCCGGTCATCTCCGCCGCGATACCGTCGTTGACCTCGGTGAACACCTTCGAGCAGCAGGAGGTGATCACGTCGGTTTCGAGGTTGAGGAAATAGGTGAGTTGCACGCCTGCACTCGCCACCACCAGCGGTGCGATGGCGAGGATGGCGCCGTATTTCAGCCGCGTCAGCGGGTAGTCGCGCCCGAGCCGGTCGGCGTGGTCGAGCATCAGCCAGACCGAGGCGGCGAAGAATACCGCGATCTTGAGGTAGAGCGCGGGAAAGCCCCAATCATTGGCGCTGAGCGTGCCCACCGCGCACATTGCGCCGACGAAGAGTGGCGCCATGCGGTCGGCGTTGAACACGAAGAGCACCAGCGCCGCCAGTTCGGCCAGCATCACGAAGCGAAACAGGGTGGAGACAAGCTCGGTCGCGCGTTCGAGCCGCAACTGCTCGCGGCTGCCGCTGGCGAGGTTCCAGCGCCTGAGCACCCGCAGGGCGAACCAGCCGCTCCACAGCGCCACCGCGCTGGCCAACGCCGAGACGAGCAGGAGTGCGAGGATCGGGGTTTGAAAGATCATGCGTATTCTCCCACGATCCGCCCGTCCTGCATCGAGATCACCGCGTTGACGTGATCGGCCTGCCAGATCCGCGGGTCGTGGCTGGTCATGATCACGGTGCGGCCCTCGTCGCGCAGCGCGCCGACGATGTCGAGAAAACGGTGGGTGAGTTCGGTATCGAGGTTGGCGGTGGGCTCGTCGGCGATCAGGATCGGCGCGTCGTTGATCAGCGCGCGGGCGATGGCGGCGCGCTGGGTTTCGCCGCCCGAGAGGTATTCCACCGGCATGGCGGCCTTGCCCGCGAGGCCGAGGGCCTCGAGCCGTGCGAGCGCCCGTGCCTCGACCTCGCGCGGGTCTTCCCCCAGCGGGGCCGCCGGGAGGGTGACGTTCTCAAGCAGGCTCAGCCCCCGGATCAGGTTGAACCGCTGGAACACGAAGCCGAAGGTGCTGCGCCGCTCCTCGGTGAGGAAGCGTTCGGGCAGGCCCGAAACCAGCCGGCCGTCGATCAATACCCGGCCGGCACTGGGCCGCGCCATGCAGCCGATGATCGAGAGCAGCGTGGTCTTGCCGCTGCCCGAGGGGCCCTTGAACACGGTGACCGCGTCGCGCTCGATCTCGAGGCTGACGTTGTCGACGGCGCGCACCTCGCCGGGGCGGCCTTCGTTGTAGAGCTTGGTGACGGCGTGAAGCGAAATCATGTCCGGGGGCCTTTCAGCGCATGACCTGGTCGGGGTCGGCGGCGGCGACGCGCCAGACCGGCACGAGGGTGGCGGCGGTATAGGGCAGCACCGTGATCAGGAAGAGTGCCGCGATCTGCACCCCGTCGAACCGTGGGGTGAGCGCGAAATCGGGGTAGATCACAGACCAGCCCTTGAGGATCGGCGCAAAAAGCCCGGCCTTGAAGGCGAAGACGTGCAGATAACCCGTCAGCGTGCCGATCAGGAAGGCACCCACCGAGATCAGCGCGCCCTCCCATAGCTTCATCGCGATCACGTCGGTCATGTTCCAGCCCACCGCCTTCAGAATGCCGATCTCGCGCGCCTCTTCGGCCGACAGGCCCGAGGCCTTCTCGGCGGCGAAGATGGCGAAGGCCAGCAACGCGGCTGCCGCGAGCGCGACCATGATGCCCTCGCGCCACGAAAACAGCTTCTGGTAGGTGCGCGAGATGTCGTCGCGGGTGATGAAGCGCGCCTCGGGCAGAAGCCTGCCCGCCTTGGACATGATGGTTTCGATCTCGCGCGGGTTGCGCACCGTCACGGCGATATCGGTATAAACCCCGTCGGGCAGGCGAAAGAAATCGCGAAAATCCGCCTCGTTCAGCAAGATGAGGTCGGTCGAGACGAGGGCGCTTTCGGAGCTCAGGCGCTCCACCACGTCGAAGCGCACGAGGTCGCCGGGCTGGCGGCTGAGAAACAAGGGCGCGGTATCCCAGAACATCCCCCGCGCGCGGGGCACGCCCTCGCCGATCATCGCCTCGCCGGGGGCCAGCGCGCGTTCGGGATCGAGCGGCACCATCAGGGTGTAATTCGCGCCGTTGACGCTGTCGTAGAAATAGCCCCAGAGCCGGCCCTTGGCGCGGGTGACGCCGCGAATGCCCGCGAGCGCCGCGATGGCATTGCCCTCGATCATGTCGTGCCGGCCCATCACGAGGTTCTGCACGATGAGCTCGGGGGTCTCGGCCAGCACCGTGTCGGCCTCGTGGCGCAGCGCCGAGGAAAACAGCAGCGCCGAAGCGACGACGAAAACGACGAGGGCATAGATCGCCACGAGTCCGATGTTCTTGCCGCGCCGGCGGGCGAGGGCCGCGAGGGTGTAATCGGCCAGCGCGCGCTGGCGGCGGAAGGCGGGGGTCATCGCGCAACCTCGCTTTCATCGAAGCCGAGTGTGCCCCGGCCGAAATTGCGGTTGAGCGGTGCGAAGGTGCCCGAGGGAAAATGCTCGAAGGCCATGGGATTGTCCTGAAACGGCGAATGGAGGTCGGCCATCGCCGGGTGGCGGGTGTAGCGCGCCTCGGTGAACAGCGCGAGATCGGTCAGCCCGACGTGGCGCACCAGCGCGGCGGAAGCTTCCATGCGCGCCTGACCGGGAGTCTGCGAAAGCCCCGCGTGCAGGGCCGCGAGCGCAAGCCCCGCCGCGCCGGCACCCAGCAGCGCAAAGGCGATGCTGGAGCGCCTGAACCGGGCGCGCGCGGTCATTCGAAGCGGCCGGCATCGAGGCCGGTGAGCATCTCGCCGGTGACATCGCCAAAGGTGACGAGCCGTTCGCCGCGATGGTCGCGCATGTAGTCGGTGGCGTCGGCTTCCGTCATCAGTGGCACCAGTTCGTGCCCCATCGGGCCGAGCACGTCGGAACCGATGGCATAGAGCGCGTCCTGAGCCGCCACCAGTGCGAGGCCGTAATACTCCGTCACCCCCATGCCGGCGATCTGGTCGCGACTGCGGCCGGGAGCGTATTTTTCGAGGTCGTCGAGGTATTTGAAGAAGTCCTTCGCGCCGTCGAAATGCACCGCCTCGCCGTCGTCCCACAGCACGGTGGCGACCCATTCGGGATACTTGGCGACGAACATGCCGCAGACCGGGCAGGTATCGCGCGGGCCGGGCGGGGGCAGGTCCATCGGCGCGGCGGCGGCGCGGACGGAGCGGGGGGCCAGCCCAACGCCCGCCACCAGCGCGGCGGAGGAGAGCGTGGCAAGCAGGCGCCGACGGTCGGCGCGGTGATCGGGTGATTGGCACATGGTCAATCCTCGCGTTCAGGGAAGGGGCCGCCCCGGGGCATGGTCCGGGGCGGCGGGCTTGGCTCAGTCGCCGGAAGCGGCGCGCGCCTTGCGCTCGGCGCGGCGGGCGCGGATGCGGATGGTATCCTCGGCCATGTCGGCGAAGGCCGCGCGCAGGGCGTCGTCGAAGCCCACAACGCGCGCGCCCTCGGCTCCGGCGGCGGCCGCCTCGGCCTTGGCGGCATCGCCGTAGGCCCATTTCGAGGTCGCCGTCATCGTGCCCGGCTTGGCGGGGTCGATGACGTAGGCCATTTCCGCCGTATCGGCGAGCGGCTTGAACTCAGCTTCCGCGCCCGCATCGCCGGCGTAGATCGTCTTCGGCCCGCGATCCATGTTGATCGACAGGCTGATCGCGGCGCAATGCAGCGAGCAGGTGCCGTCGACGGTGTCGTCGTCGTAGACGATCAGGTGGCGGGTGTGGCTCCACTGCTGGCGCACCATGCCGCAATAAGGGCAGCGGGGATATTTCTCGAACTCGTTTTCGAGCGGGGCGGTATCGACCTTGAGGAAACTGGCGGGGCCGTTCTCGGCCGTCCAGTCCCACGGGGTCTGCATCTGGGCGTTGGCCGCGCCGCTGGCGGCGAAGAGCGTGCCCGTCGAGGCGGTGAGAAGGAAATGGCGTCGTTGCATCATGCGTTCCTTTCGCGATGTCGCGGCGCCGCTCGGGGGAACCCCGGGCGGTCTGGCCGTGATCTTGCGTGTTGTCTGAAAAGGCTTCGCCGTTGGCGCCCCGTGACCGGGTGCTGTGGGCCGGGCGGGTCGCCGGGACGAAGAAACGGACCCTCTAAGGGTCAGGAACGCATGGCAGGCGGTGCCCGGATCGGCCGGTTGCCGGGGAAGCGCAAGGCGGCGGTATCCGCGCCGGGCGCGAATTCCCAGGCCATGTCGAGGGGGACGAGTGCGAAGCCGGGCAGCGCCATGGCGGGCGGCTCGCCAAAGGCCATGACGGAGGCGTTTTCGCAGATCGGGCACGCATGTGCGGGATCAACCGGCCCGTCGCCGATGGCGATCACCTCGATGCCGTTGCCGGTGCAGATTTCGAGAAACCCGAAGCGGGCGTCGGGCGCGCCGCTGCCCGTGGCCTTTGCCGCCATCGCGCCGATATGGTCGGCGTAGAACGCGAATTGCACCAGCATCGCGAACAGCGCGGCGACGCGGGCGATCGGGCCCGCGATGGCGTGTAACGATATCAGGCCGCGCGCCTGCATCGGGTGCTTTCTCCCCGCGTCGGTTTCTGAATCAAGGAGTAGGCGGCGGGGATCGGCGGCTCAATCCGCCAATTGGTCGCAAGCCGTGGCGGCTTTTGCGCTGTGGGCGGCGAGGGAGCCTTTCCCTCGCCGCCTTGTGCTTGAGCGCCTCAGGCGCGCTGGGCGAACATCGGGGCCTTCACCGCGATGCCGTAGGGGCGCGCGAGCGCGAGGAAGGCGTCGTAGCTTTCCTTCACCATGGCGAAGTCGGGGTTCTTGGCCGCGTTCTCTTCCATCACCTCCGCCGAAGCCGTCTTCAGCGCAGCGACAACCTCGTCGGGGAAGATGCGGAACTCGGCGCCTGCGTCCTTGAGTTGCTGCATTGCGGTGGCGTTGAAATACTCGAACTGGGCCAGCGTTTCGGTGGCCGCCGCTTCGGCCGCGTTGGCGAGGATCGCCTGGAGGTTGGCCGGCAGGCTGTCCCACGCGTCCTTGTTGACCACCACTTCCAGGCCGGCGGAGGGCTCGTGGAAGGCGGGCATGTAGCAGTAGTTGGCCGCCTTCTGAAGTCCGAAGGCCTGGTCGAGCAGCGGGCCGACCCATTCGGCGGCGTCGATCGCGCCCGACTGGAAGGCCGGGAAAATCTCCTGCGCCGGCATCAGGATGGCATTGACGCCCACCTTGCGCATGGCCTCGCCACCAAGGCCGGCAATGCGCATGTTGAGCCCGGCGAGATCGTCGAGGCTGTCGATCGGCGTCTTGAACCAGCCCGCCGCCTGCACGCCGGAATTGCCCGAGTAGAGCGGCACGAGATTGCGCTGGGCATAGAGATCGTTCCACAACTCCTGCCCGCCGCCGTAGCGCAGCCAGCCGGTGGTTTCGGCGGCGGTGAGGCCGAAGGGCACGGCCGAGAAGAAATGCACCGCCGAGTTTTTCGAGGCGGCGTAATAGGGCGTGGAATGGCCAATTTCGGCGGTGCCCTGTTCGACGGCGTCCTCGACGCCGAAGGGCGGCACCAGTTCCCCGGCCGAGAATACCTTGAGGCTCATCTGGCCGTCGGTCATTTCTTCCACCCGCTTGGCGAAGGTGGTGGCGTTGGTGCCCACGCCCGGAGCTTGCGCCGGGAAGGAGGTGGGAAGGCGCCACTCGATCTTGCCCTGGGCGATGGCGGGGGCGGCGAGGGCCGCGGCGGGGGCCGCGAGGGCCCCGGTTCTCAGAAAGTCACGACGCTTCATGGTATCCTCCTGTTGGAAGCGGCGCGCCCTGCCGGTCAGAACAGGACGCCGGGAAGCCATGTCGCCAACGCGGGAAACATGGCGAGAATGGCGATTGCGAGGAGTTGTATCACGACGAAGGGCACGATGGCCCGATATATATCGCCGGTGGTCAGACTCCGTGGTGCAACCGAGCGGAAATAGAACAGCGCAAAGCCGAAGGGTGGAGTGAGAAAGGACGTCTGCAGGTTCATCGCGATCAGGATGGCGAACCAGACGGGGTCGATGTCGGCCTGCAGCAGGACGGGGCCGATGATCGGGATGACGATGAAGATGATCTCGACGAATTCGAGGATGAAGCCGAGCAGGAAAACCACCAGCATGGTGATCGCCAGCATGCCCCATGCGCCGCCGGGCAGGTTGTGCATGACATCGGCAACCATCTCGTCGCCGCCGAACGCGCGAAACACCAGCGAGAGGATGCTCGCGGCGATGATGATGCCGAAGATCATGCCCGAAACGGTGAGCGTTTCGGTGATCGCCGGTATCAGGATCCTGGCTCTCACGAGTGCGATCGCCGCCGCGAGAAGGCCCGCGCCCAGAAGGCCGAGGAGGCCCACGGCGACGAGTGTGCCGGGGGTCGCGACGAGCAGGCCGGCGGTAAACTCGACGCCGACAAGGCCGTAGTGGCTGGCGGCGAGCAGGGCCAGGGCCAGCGTCGCGGTTGCCAGCGCAATCCAGCGCAGGCGGGCCGAGATCTGGGCCGCGGCAACGAGCATCGCGCCGGCGACGCCCACCCCGGCGGCCTCGGTCGGGGTGGCAAGGCCCATCAGGATCGAGCCCAGCACCGAAATGATGAGAGCCAGCGTCGGCAGGATGCCCGCGAGCGTATCGGCGAGCGACATGTCGGGGCCGGGGGGCGGTTCGACCGCCTGCGGCGGCTTCGTCGCGCGGAGCCGCCATGCCACGTACAGCGCGTAGAGCGCGACGAGCATCAACCCGGGCAGCATCGCGCCGGCGAAAAGGTCGCCCACCGTTACCGGCTCCGGTGCGAAGTTGCCCACCGCCTGCTGCGCCTCGATATAGGCGTTGGACACCTGGTCGCCGAGCAGGATCAGCACGATCGAGGGCGGGATGATCTGGCCCAGCGTGCCACAGGCGCAGATCAGCCCCGACGAGGTGCGCTTGTCGATCCCGGCGCGCAGCAGGGTGGGCAGGCTGATCGTGCCGAGCATCACGATCGTCGCGCCGATGATGCCGGTGGACGCCGCGATCAGCGCGCTCACGACGATCACCGAGAAGGCGAGCCCGGTGGGGGTGCCGCCGAACAGCCGGTTGATGTTGGTCAGCATCCGTTCGGCCTGCTTCGAACGGTCAAGCAGAACGCCGACGAGCACGAAGAGCGGCACGGCGATGAGAAGGGGGTTTTGCATCGTGCCGAACACGCGCTGCGGCACCGCGCCGAAGTAGCCCAGATCGAAATGGCCAGCCTGGCTTGCGAGCAGGGCCACGGCGGTGGGCACGCCGGCGATCACCAGCATCACCGGGATGCCCGAAAGGATCCCGGCAAGCACCGCGACCGTCATCGCCACGAGCCAGAGAAGTTCAGGGCTCATCGTGCCCCTCCTTGCCGTTGCGCCCCCGGACGATCTCGATCACCGCGAGCAGGATGATCAGGCCGCACATCACCAGAACCATGGTCTTGACCAGGAACAGGCCGCCCAGCCCGCCGGTTTCACGCGAGCCCTCGAAGATCGCCCATGACCGGGCAACGTGGGGCCAGGCGTTGTAGAGCATCAAGCCGAAGACCGGGAGGGTGAAGACAAGATGCCCGGCGCGGTCGATCAGGCGGTTGGTGCGCGCGGAATAGCCGGCGCGGAAGATGTCGACGCGCACATGGCGGTCGCGCTGCATCGCCAGCGGGATCGCGAGCACGACGATGGCGGAGAAGGAATAGGTGACGAGATCCTGCAATTCGAGGAAGCCCACGCCCATCACGTATCGCATGAAGACAACGATGATCTGGGTTGCAAACATCAGCCCTAGCAAGGCGATGCACAGCGTAAGGGTTGCCCGCATGAGCAGATCGGCAATCCTTGTCATCCCTGGTCCCCCCACCTGTTTGCGCCGCGCGGTTCGCGCATGGCGCAACGCTCTCGGCCCTGTGATCGGCCAGATACCGCATGGGATCAACCGGTTTTCCGATCGGGCAGGGCTGAAAACGCGAAGCGGCGCCTCATCCGGGGAAGAGGCGCCGCTCGGGATTTGTGCACCCGGACGCCGGCAGAACCAGCGTCCGGGCCGGGTTTCGCCGGATCAGGCGAGGTCGAAGCGGTCGGCGTCCATCACCTTGGTCCAGGCCGCGACGAAATCGTTCACGAACTTTTCCTTGGCGTCGTCCTGGGCATAGACTTCCGACAGCGCGCGCAGCTGCGAGTTCGAGCCGAACACGAGGTCGACTCGGCTGGCGGTCCACTTCACATCGCCGGAAGCGCGGTCGCGGCCTTCGAATTCGTCGCCATCCTCGTCCAGCGGCTTCCACTCCGTGTCCATGTCGACGAGGTTCACGAAGAAGTCGTTGGTGAGGGTGCCCACGCTGTCGGTGAAGACACCGTGCTTGGAGCCGCCGACGTTGTTGCCGAGCACCCGCAGGCCGCCCACCAGCACCGTCATTTCCGGCGCGGTCAGCCCGAGAAGCTGCGCCTTGTCGACAAGCATCTCTTCGGCCGGGATGGTGAACTTCGTGCGCGCCCAGTTGCGGAAGCCGTCGGCCTCCGGCTCCAGCGGCTCGAAGCCCTCGACATCGGTCTGCTCCTCGGTCGCGTCGCCGCGCCCGGTGGTGACCGGCACCGTCACGTCGAAGCCCGCGTCATCGGCGGCCTTCTCGATCGCCGCCGCACCGCCGAGCACGATCAGGTCGGCGAGCGAAACGTCGAAATCGGCGTCCGACTGGATGCCTTCGAGCACGCCCAGAACCCTCGCCAGCTGCTCCGGCTGGTTCGCTTCCCAATCCTTCTGCGGGGCAAGGCGGATGCGTGCACCGTTGGCGCCGCCGCGCTTGTCGGAGTTGCGGAAGGTCGAGGCCGAGGCCCAGGCCGTCTGCACCAACTCTTCGACGCTGAGGCCAGAGCCGAGGATCGCGCCCTTGAGCTTGTCGATCTGCGAGTCGGTCAGCGGCTTGCCCGCCGGAATCGGATCCTGCCAGATCAGGTCTTCGGCGGGAACCTCCTTGCCGAGGTAGCGCGACTTGGGGCCCATGTCGCGGTGGGTCAGCTTGAACCACGCGCGGGCGTAGGCGTCGGCGAACTCCTCCGGGTTCTCGAGGAAGTGGCGCGCGATCGGCCCATAGATCGGGTCGTAGCGCATCGACATGTCGGCCGTGGTCATCGCCGGCGGGTGCTTCTTGTTGGGATCGAACGCATCGACCACCATGTCTTCCGGCTCGACGTCCTGCGCGATCCAGATATGCGCGCCGGCGGGCGTTTTGCTGAGCGCCCACTCGTATTTGAACAACACCTTGAGGTAGCCCATGTCCCAGGTCGTCGGGTTGGGTTTCCACGCACCTTCGAGGCCGGAAGTGATGGTGTCTTCCGAGTGGCCCTTGCCGTGCGACGAGATCCAGCCGAGGCCCATCTGGTGGATCGGCGCGGCTTCCGGCTCGGGGCCAACAGCATCTGCGGGGCCGTTGCCGTGCATCTTGCCGAAAGTGTGCCCGCCCGCCGTCAGCGCCACGGTTTCATAGTCGTTCATCGCCATGCGGGCGAAGGTCTCGCGCACGTCGCGGCCCGACGCTTCGATGTCGGGATTGCCGTCGGGGCCTTCCGGGTTGACGTAGATCAGGCCCATCTGCACGGCGGCGAGCGGGTTTTCCAACTCGCGATCGCCGGAGTAGCGGCTGTTTTCCTGGTCCGAGGTGGCGAGCCACTCGGTTTCGGCACCCCAGTAGATGTCTTCCTCGGGCGAGTAGATGTCTTCGCGGCCGCCGGCGAAGCCAAAGGTCTTGAAGCCCATGGATTCCATGGCGACGTTACCAGCAAGGACGTAGAGGTCGGCCCAGGACAGGCTGTTGCCGTACTTCTTCTTGATCGGCCAGAGCAGGCGGCGGGCCTTGTCGAGGTTGCCGTTGTCGGGCCAGGAGTTCAGCGGCGCGAAGCGCTGGTTGCCGGTCGAGGCGCCGCCACGACCATCGGCGGTGCGGTAGGTGCCGGCGGCGTGCCAGGCCATGCGGATGAAGAGACCGCCGTAGTGGCCGTAGTCGGCCGGCCACCAATCCTTGCTGTCGGTCATCAGCGCGGTGAGGTCGGCCTTCACGGCATCGAGGTCGAGCTTCTTGAATTCCTCGGCGTAGTTGAAGTCATGGCCGAAGGGGCTTTCCTTCATCGTGTGCTGGTGCAGAACGCGCAGGTTCAGCTGGTTCGGCCACCAGTCGCTGTTCGAGCGCTGGCCGAAGTTGGTGGTGCCGTGGGCAACGGGGCAGCCGCTGGCCTTGGGATTGCTACCGTCCATTTGAATCTCCCTTTCATTGTTGATCGCGAATGTCTTCCCCACGCGAAAACGCGGGGGATTGCGAACGGTCAGGCTTCATGCGGGAAGGATAACATGCCGGGGCGGATTCGTCGGGTGCTTCCGCACCCATTTTCCGCCTTCTCCGGCCAGTCCTCCTCCGCTATGCGCAGACCTTAGCAGACCGCAGCTATAGGAAAAAGTTGGATGTAATAATCATTTCGATTACTTTGGATTATGGATTTTCCTGTTCCGCCGAGAGATCGGGGAAAGCGTCAAGCGCCTCGGGGTTGTCGAGCGCGCCAAGGTTCTTCACCTCGCGCCCATGCACCACATCCTTCACCGCAAGCTCGGAGATCTTGCCCGACTTGGTGCGGGGAATATCGGGCACCTCGAGGATTTCGGCGGGCACGTGGCGCGGTGACGAGCCGGCGCGGATTCCGGCCTTGATCCGGGCCTTGAGATCGTCGGTGAGCGCCTGCCCCTCGGCCATGGCCACGAACAGAACCACGCGCTGATCGCCGCCCGCGTCGTGGCCGATCACCACCGAATCGCGCACCTCGGAGAATTTCTCCACCTCGGCGTAGATCTCGGCGGTGCCGATGCGCACGCCGCCGGGGTTGAGCGTTGCGTCGGAGCGGCCGTGGATGATGAAGCCGCCCTGTTCAGTGCGTTCAGCATAGTCGCCCTGGCACCAGACGCCGGGGAACAGATCGAAATAGGCCTTGCGGTAGCGGCTGCCGTCTTCGTCGCCCCAGAACCCCAGCGGCATCGACGGGAAGGCCGCCGTGCAGACAAGCTCGCCCTTCTCCCCCGGCGCGGCGGGGGAGTTGGGCGCGGTCCAGACGTCCGCAGCCATCGCAAAGCCCGGCCCCTGGATCTCGCCGGAGTAGACAGGCGCGGTCGGGTCGCCGCCGACGAAGCAGGAAACGATGTCGGTGCCGCCCGAGATCGAGGCGAGATGCACATCAGCCTTCACCGATTCGTAGACATAGGCGAAGCCTTGCTCCAGCAGCGGCGAGCCGGTGGAGAAGATCGTGCGCAGGGCGGCGAGGTCATGGCTCTGCATCGGCGCGAGATTGGTCTTGCGCAAGGAGTCGATATACTTGGCCGAGGTGCCGAAATGGGTGAAGCGTTCGGCTTCGGCGAAATCCCAGAGCACCCCCGGCCCGGGGGCGAAGGGCGAGCCGTCGTAGAGCATCAGCGTGGCCCCGCGTGCGAGGCCCGAGGCGAGCCAGTTCCACATCATCCAGCCGAGCGTGGTGAAATAGAACACCCGGTCGCCGGGCTTGATGTCGCCGTGCAGCGCCAGTTCCTTGACGTGCTGCAGCAGCACCCCGCCGGCGCGGTGCACGATGCACTTGGGCGCGCCGGTGGTGCCGGAGGAAAACAGGATGTAGAGCGGATGGTCGAACGGCAGGCGCTCGAAGGTGAGGGGGACGGCGGCGTGCGGCGTCTCGAAGGCGGCGAAGCTTTGTGCCCCGTCCAGGCCCGCGGCCACCGCCTCGGCCTCGCCGAGATAGTCAATCACCACCGTATGCGTGACGCTGGGCAAGCCCTTCTGGATCTCGGCGAGCTTACCCGCGATCTCGATGCGCTTGCCGTTGTACCAGTAGCCGTCGGTCGCGAAGAGCACCTTCGGCTCGATCTGTGCGAAACGATCGAGCACCGCGCGGGTGCCGAAATCGGGCGAGGCGGAGGACCAGATGGCGCCGAGCGAAACGGCGGCGAGCATGGCGGCGATCGCCTCGGGGCGGTTCGGCAGCAGCCCCGCGACGCGGTCGCCCGGGCGCACCCCGGCGGCGGCAAGCGCCTGCTGCAGCTTCGAGACATGCGCCTCGAGCTCACCCCACGTCCAGCGCGCCTCGGCCTTGTTTTCGCCGCGGAACACCAGAGCTTCCGCCTGCGGATCGCGGTTGTCGCCCATGGTCAGGAGGTTCTCGGCGAAGTTGAGGTGCGCGCCGGGGAAGAAGCGTTCCCCCAGCATCCCCTTGCCGGTGATGAAGGGCGCGTCACCCTTGTCGCCGATCACGCCATAGACATCCCAGATCGCCGACCAGAAGGCCTCGCGGTTTGCCACCGCCCAATCGCGCAATTCGGCCCCGGATTCGAGCACCTCTCCCTCAAGCGCCATCAGCGCGGCATTGAAACGCGCGATCTCGCTGGCGTCGATGCGGGCTGGCGACGGGGTCCAAAGTGGCTGGCTCATCTGCGGCGGCTCCTGCGGTTGGAATATGCGCGCGACGATAACCGAGACAGCCGGCTGCCGGCCACCCGGTTTTCGTCGCCAGGCATGTGCGCGTCAGCCCTTCGCGGTGGCCCGCGCGGTGCGCAACGCCTCGGAAAGCACCTCGCGCTCGCCGATGTGGTTGGCGAGGATCAGGATCAGCCGGGCGTTCAACGCGTCGCTTTCCTCTTTCGAAAGCCCTTCGTGGGTGTCGATGAGGTCGGCATAGAAATCGTCGGCCCCGGCGATGTTGGGGGTGAGGATGAGCTTGCCCATGGGATTATTCCTTTCCGGTGGCGCGGCGCAGCGCCTGGCGAACCTGCGCCTCGTCATACTCGGGGAAGCGCGCCGCGACGTGCTGATCGGGGCGGATGAGATAGACGGCCGATGCCGCATCGCCAAGGTAACGCGCCGCAAGCGCACCGGTCGGGTCGTCCTTGGCCGAAAGCGCGAGGCGGGTGGCGGTGATGCCGTCTTCCTCGATCTGGTCCGGCGCCTCGGCGTCGATGGTGAGCAGGGTGAACTGGCCGCCAAGCCTGTCGAGCAGGTAGCCCTTGCCCAGCGGGGCGTCGGGGCAGGGCGAGCCGGGCCGCGCGCGCGCCGGTCCGTCGAGTGCGTCGGGGGTGTTGAGCGGCGAGCCGTCGTAGGTGCAGGGCACCGAAAGCCGCCCCGAGTTCACGAAGGGGCGGGCGAATTCGTGATGCTCGGCGAGATCGAGGACGGCATCGCGGAAGATCCGGCTGGTGTCTGACTTCGGGGTGATGAAGTCGGTCGAGCGGGTGGAATTGAGGATGTTCTCGTCGGCGCCGTAGACGCGCTCGGCATCGTAGCTTCGCAGCAGGCTTTCGGGGGCCTTGTCCTCTATGACAAGTTTCAGCTTCCACGCCAGGTTGTCGGCATCCTGCAACCCCGAGTTCGCGCCGCGCGCGCCGAAGGGCGAAACCTGGTGCGCAGCATCACCGGCGAAGATCACCCGGCCCTCGAGGAACCTTTCCATCCGGCGGCACTGGAATGTGTAGATCGACGACCATTCCAGCTCGTAGGCGACATCCTCGCCCAGCATCTCCTTGAGCCGCCTGTCGATGTTCTCGGGCTTCAACTCCGCCTCGCGGTCGATGTCCCAGCCGATCTGGAAGTCGATCCGCCAGACGTTGTCGGGCTGCTTGTGCAGGAGCGCCGACTGGCCCCGGTTGAAGGGCGGATCGAACCAGAACCAGCGTTCGGTCGGGAAATCGGCCTCCATGATCACGTCGGCGATCAGGAAGTTGTCTTCGAACACCTGTCCGACGAACTCCATCCCCAGCATCCGGCGGATCGGCGAGCCGGCGCCGTCGCAGGCGATCAGCCAGTCGGCTTCCAGCTCGTAGGGGCCATCGGGGGTGTCGATCTCCATTTTCACGTGATCGGAATGGTTGCCGATGGCGGCGACCTTGTTGCCGCCCCGAAGCTCGATCGGCGCGCCTTCCGCCTGCAACTCGCGCAGGCGGTCGATCATGTATTCCTCGAAATAGTATTGCTGGAGGTTGATGAAGGCTGGGCGGCGGTGGCCCTTCTCCGGCAACAGGTTGAACTCGTAGATCTGCCGCTCGTCGAAGAAGACCTTGCCGAGCTCCCATTCGACGCCCTTCTCGACCATCCGCTCGCCGCAGCCGAGCCGGTCGAGGATTTCCAGCGGTCGCTTGGCAAAGCAGATCGCCCGGCTGCCGAAGGAAACCCTGTCGTTGTCGTCGAGCACCAGCACCGGCACGCCGCTCTGGGCGAGGTCGATCGCCGCGCCGAGGCCAACGGGGCCCGCGCCGACGATCACCACGGGATGGCGCACCGCCTCGTTCGCGTCCTGGTCGGGAGAGCGTTCGTAGGGATAGAGGGGAACTTCGAAGATCTTGTTCATGGCGGGTCTCCCTTGGCCTCGGCTCAGCCCTGCAGGGCCTCCCACATCTCGATATCGCGCTGGGCGGTCCAGATGCGGGGGGTGTCGATGCCGCGGGCCTCGTCGTAGGCGCGGGCGGCGTTGAAGGGCAGGCAATGCTCGTAGATCGCGTAGTCGGCGAACTTCGGGTCGCACTCGGCGCGGATCGCGTCCCAGGCTTCCTTCAGCGTGCCGCCGCGCGCGGCCACCTGCACCGCGGGGCGGTAGGTGC
This sequence comes from Sinisalibacter lacisalsi, assembly GCF_014640115.1. GTDB lineage: Bacteria > Pseudomonadota > Alphaproteobacteria > Rhodobacterales > Rhodobacteraceae > Sinisalibacter > Sinisalibacter lacisalsi. Next base: position 455,471 of record NZ_BMGI01000003.1, read on the forward strand.
TTTCGAGGAAGTCGCGGGTCAGGTCGATGGCGTTGTTGACCATCTCCGAACCGATCAGCGCGTCGCCGCGTCCCGGCGCGATGGCGGCGAGATCGAAGCCGCGGATGCGTTCGAGCGTTTGCGGCCAGTCGGCGAAATGGCCGTCGCCGCAGTAGCAGGCGGAGTGGTATTCCACGAGGTCGCCGGTGAACATCACGTTCTCGTCGGGCACGTGCACCACGATGTCGCCCGCCGTGTGGCCGCGCCCGAGGTGCATCAGGTCAACCCGGCGGTTGCCGAGATACACCGTCATCCTGTCGGTGAAGGTGGTCGTCGGCCAGGTCAGCCCGGGGATGCTCTCGTGGCCTTCGAACAGGCGCGGGAAGCGCTGGAACTCGCTGTCCCAGTCTTCCTGCCCGCGTTCCACCACCATCCCGCGCGCCTTGGCCGACATGATCACCTGCTCCGCCCCGAAGGCGGAAGCGCCCAGCACGCGGACCGCGTGGTAATGCGTCATCACCACGTGGGTGATCGGCTTGTCGGTCACTTCGCGGACCTTTTCGATCACCTTGTTGGCGAGCCGCGGCGTGGCCTGCGCCTCGACGATCATCACGCTGTCGTCGCCGATGATCACGCCCGAGTTCGGATCGCCCTCGGCGGTGAAGGCCCAGAGGCCCTTGCCGATCTCGGTGAAGCTGATCTGTTTTTCGCTCATGTCGCCTTGCGAGGCGAAAGCCTTGGCCATGTCGTTTCTCCCTGATTCGGCGCCCGGAGCCATGGGCCACGGGCGCAGCTTACACTGTCGCGCTTGTGGATGCCGCCCCAAGGGATGCGCAGGCGGGGCGCGAGAGTCAAGCTTCGTTTCAATTGCAACAAAACGCATGGATCAATCCGGCGCCGTTAGCGGTCGAGGATGCGTGATTTGTGCAAGCCGCGAGTCGCCAACCGACTCGAATCGCTCCGAAATCGCGAATTCTGGGATTTCTTCTTTACAGGAGTCAACGAATATCACACCATATTTCGTAGGGATGCGGCGCGATAGACGCCAAACCCGGTAGAGGCACCGAGTCCTAGCGGAATCTGCTTTGTTGGGGCTCATGCGAGCAGAAGGGGACAGCCATGGCGGCGACCGAGCACTACCTCGAACATGACGACTTGCACCCGATCGACATCGTCGAGCACCTTGCCGAACACCACGCCTGGGATTTCGACCGTGTCGCCGATGACCAGATCGCGATGGCGGTCGAGGGGCAATGGCGCACCTACTCGATCACGCTGGCCTGGAGCCCGTTCGACGAGACCCTGCGGCTGATCTGCACCTTCGAGATGGAGCCCCCCGAAGACAAATTGCCCAAGCTTTACGAGGCGCTGAACCGCACCAACGACATGTGCTGGGCCGGGGCCTTCACCTACTGGCACGAACAGCGGCTGATGGTTTACCGCTACGGCCTCGTTCTGGCCGGCGGCCAGATGGCGGGATCGGAACAGATCAACCGGCTGATCGGGGCGGCGGTATCGAACTCCGAGCGCTTCTACCCCGCCTTCCAGCTTGTCACCTGGGGCGACCGCGACGTCGAAAACGCGATGCAGGTCGCCATCGCCGAGGCCTACGGACGGGCCTGAGTTTTTCATGCGACGGCGGGTGAAACCGCTGCGAACTTGCGCCCTCCCTTCGTGGAGGGCGTTTCTTTGCGCACGGCTTTTCCCCGCGCCCTGCGCGGGGTAGGGTGCCGGCGAAACATGGGGGAGACGATGTCGATGGATGATCTGAGGGCGCGGGGGCTGGTGCTGCTGGGTTGCGGCAAGATGGGGTCGGCGATGCTGGAGGGCTGGCTGGCCGACGGTCTGCCGCCGTCCTCGGTCTGGGTGATCGACCCGAACCCGTCGGACTGGCTGAAATCCACCGGCGTCACGATCAACGGCGATCTGCCCGAGGCCCCGGCCATCGTGCTCGTCGCGGTCAAGCCGCAGATGATGGGCGAGGCGCTGCCGGTGCTCGCAGGTTTCGGCGGCGGCGGCACGCTGTTCGTCTCGATCGCCGCCGGCACCCCGATCTCGGCCTTCGAGGCGGCGCTGGGCGCGGGCACGCCGATCGTGCGCGCCATGCCCAACACGCCCGCCGCCGTGGGGCGGGGCATCACCGCGATTGTCGGCAATGCCTATGCCGGTGCGGGCGATCTCGACCTTGCCGAAGAGCTGCTCGGCGCGGTCGGGCAAGTGGTGCGGCTTGAAGGCGAGGACCAGATGGACGCGGTCACCGCCGTCTCGGGTTCCGGCCCCGCATACGTGTTCCACCTGATCGAAACGCTGGCGGCGGCGGGCGAGGCGGAAGGGCTTGCGCCCGATCTGGCCATGGCTCTCGCCAAGGCCACCGTTGCGGGCGCCGGGGCGCTGGCCGAGGCGGCCAGGGAAACCCCCACGCAACTGCGCGTCAACGTCACCTCGCCGGGCGGCACCACGCAGGCCGCGCTCGAAGTTCTGATGAACGAGGGCGATGGCTTCCCCGCACTCCTGCGTCGCGCCGTGAAGGCCGGCGCCGACCGCAGCCGGGAGCTTGGCAAATGACCCCCGAGATCGGTTTTGAAGACTTCCTGAAGGTGGATATCCGCAAGGGCACCATCGTCGATGCCCAGCCCTACCCGGAGGCGCGCAAGCCCGCGCTCAAGCTCTGGGTGGATTACGGCCCCGAGATCGGGGTGAAGAAATCCTCGGCCCAGATCACGGTGCATTACGAACCCGAAAGCCTGATCGGCAAGCCGGTGCTCGGTGTGGTCAATTTTCCGCCGCGCCAGATCGGCAAGTTCATGTCGGAGGCGCTGGTACTGGGGCTGCCGGACGAGGCGGGCGAGGTGGTGCTGATCACGCCCGACAAGGATGTTCCGAACGGCGCGCGGATGTTCTGATGAAGAAGATCCTGATCACCCGCCCGATGCCCGATGCGGTGGTCGTGGCGCTGGCGAAAGCCCACAAGGTCGCGGTGCGCGACGATCTTCAGCCGATGAGCCGCGACGAGTTGATCGCCGCGCTTGCCCGGTTCGACGCGATCCTGCCCACCATCGGCGATGCCTTTTTGGCCGAGATTTTCGCCGCCGCGGGCGAGATCCGCGCGGGCCTGCTGGCGAATTTCGGCGTCGGCTACAACCACATCGACGTGACTTCGGCCCGCGCCCATGGTGTCGAGGTGACCAACACCCCCGGCGTGCTCACCGACGCCACCGCCGACCTCGCGCTCACGCTTCTCCTCGCCACAGCGCGCCGGGCGGGCGAGGGCGAGCGGATGCTGCGGGCGGGGCTTTGGCAGGGCTGGCACCCGACGCAACTGCTCGGCCAGCACGTCACCGGCAAGCGGCTCGGCATCGTCGGCATGGGCCGGATCGGGGAGGGGATCGCGCGGCGGTGCCATTTCGGCTTCGGCATGGAGGTGGCCTATCTCAACCGCTCGGAGAAGGTGCTCGATTTCCCCGCGCGGCGGGTGGACACGCTGACCGCGCTGGCCGCGGATGTCGATTTTCTCGTCGTCGCCGTGCCGGGCGGCGCCGAGACCCGGCACCTGATCGGTGCGGAGGTGTTCTCCGCGATGAAGTCCAGCGGCATATTGGTCAACATCGCGCGGGGCGACGTGGTGGACGAGGCCGCGCTGATCGCCGCGCTCGAGGCGGGCGAGATCGCCGGGGCCGGGCTCGACGTTTACGAGAACGAGCCGCAGGTGCCGGAAGCGCTGCGGGGTATGGAAAACGTCACCCTCCTGCCGCACCTTGGCTCGGCCACGCTGGAAACGCGCACCGCGATGGGACTGCTCGCCGCCGACAACATCCTGGCCTTCCTGGCCGGTGAGCCGCCGATCAGCCCGGTTTGAAGGCGCGCACGAGCTAGAATTCGCGCGCCGTGCCGGGGTGATACGGCCTCACTCCCAGCCGATCCAGTCGACCGAAACATCCGCTTCATGGTCGTGCCCGAAGGCCGCCACCGCCACCGAGCGCACCGAGGCGGCCGACGGGGTGGCGCGGACCATCCTCGTGGACGGCTTGAACGCGTCGAGTGGAATGCGGACCAGCTCCCAGTCCGGGCCGGTGGGAAAGGCGGCCTGGTAATAGTGCCAGGGCAGCAGGGTGCCCCCGGTGCGCAGGTGCACGAAGTATTGGTCGCCGTTGCCGCGCACGCGCAGCACGAGAGCGCTGGCATCATCGGGCAGGCGCTCGGGCAGCTTCAGCCGGGCCTGGATGAAGCCGCCGTTGTTGGCGGTGGAAACGGTGCCGGTGAGCCGCAGGGCGCCGCCGTCGAAGGCCACGCCCCCGGATGAAACCCCACCCATCACCCGGTCGGAGAAGAAATCCCAGCGCTGGTCGGGCGCTCCGGCGAAATCTTCGATCTCGGTGGCGTGGGCTGGCAGGGTGGAGAGGGTCATGGCGAGGATGATGGCTTTCAATGAGGCGTGTTTCATGCCCTGTCTACGCGCGCATGTTTGCGGTGGATCACTCTGCTGCCGGGCGGCCCTTTCCCTCGCGGTCGCCCGTCGCTTCGCGCCAGTGTTTGCGGCACAGGCTCACGTAGGCCTCGTTGCCGCCGATCTGCACCTGGTCCCCGTCGGTGATCACCTTGCCGGTGCCATCGGTGCGCACCACCATGGTCGCCTTCTTTCCGCAATGGCAGATCGTGCGCGCCTCGCGCATCTCGTCGGCCAGCGCCAGCAGGGTGGCGGAGCCGGGAAAGAGCTTGCCCTGGAAATCGACGCGCAGACCATAGGCCATGACCGGCACACGCAGATCGTCGACAACGCGGGCGAGTTGCCAAACCTGTTCGGGCGTCAGGAACTGCGCCTCGTCGATGAAGACGCAGGCCACCGGCCCGGCCTTCAGCCGCGCCTCGATCCGCGCGAACATGTCGTCGCCGGCCTTGAATGTATCGGCCTCGGCCTCGATGCCGATCCGCGAGCCGATCTTGCCCGCGCCGGCTCGTTCGTCGAGCTTCGCGGTGACAAGGTAAGTCTCCATGCCCCGTTCGCGGTAGTTGTAGGCCGCCTGCAGGAGCAGCGTCGACTTGCCCGCGTTCATCGTCGAATAATGAAAATACAGCTTGGCCATGGCATCCCGTAGCGCCACGCCGCGCCCGGATCAAGCCCGCTGCGGGCGCGGGCGAAACAGAGAGCGGGGAGCGGCGGTGGCCGAAAAAACCAGAGGCCGCAGGCGTTGCCGCCCTTGGGATGGAACAAGCCTCATTCACCTTTGAGCGCCACGGCGCCGCTGCCGGCCCGCGTGGCGGACCGACCCCGCCGCGAAACGCACGGCAGGCCCCACTCAACCCAACGCTGCACGCGCCGGATACTGGTTACACACCGTCTGGCGACGGTCACATTCGACAAGTCATCCACATCGAAGTGAATAAATGGAAAAGGATCGGCGATTTCCCCGCATCGAGGTGTTGGCGCGGGCAAAATGGCGAGGAAACGGTGTCGCCGTGGTTGGCAGCTATCGCAACGAGCACACCGAAGGCTGGTGAAGGACGGGGGAATCGAGGCCGCCCGCGCGTTGGCCGGCAAGTCGAAGGCCACCATCGGGCGGTATCACTCCGATTCGGGCAAACTCGCCGACCGCTTCATGTCGATCGACACCGGTCGTCGCCCTTCGCGGTGCTGATGCCGGATTGGCAGCAATCCATCGAGGACGGGGTGATCACGATCAAAAGAGCCAAGCGGCTTCTGCGCAAGACGCTGGACCTGCAGCGGGTGCTCGGCGAGATGAACCTGCGGCTTGAAGACGAGACGACTTCGGACAGCGTCCGTCTCTGGGCCTATCCGCCGACCAGGCGCGCGAGGATCACAACCCAGCCCACGCCGCCCGCGATGGCGGCGAGCGCGACGGCGGCGGAGCCGGCATCCTTGGCGCGGCGGGCAAGGTCGTGGTGGTCGCGCGAGATCAGATCGACGACGCGCTCCACCGCGGTGTTGATCAACTCCATCGCCAGAACCAGCACCCCGAGTGGCAGGATCACAAGGCGCTCGGTGGCGCTGAGCGGCAAGAGCAGCGCGGCGAGGCTGGAAAGCGCCACGATCACCGTCCAGAACACCAGCGAAGGCTCATGCGTCCAGGCGTCGCGCCAGCCCGCCCATGACCAGACGCAGCGGTTGACGAAACGCCGCCACTCGCGCGCGATCACGTCGTCGGCTCCCGGTGTGCGAGGTAATGGTCCACGGCGTCGGCCACGCGGCGGAAGCGGTCGCCGCCGAGTTTCGTGCCGCCGAACCAGCGGGTGACGACAACCACGTGGCCTTCGAGCCCCGCGCCTTCGAGCTTGCGCAGGATCACCGCGCCGGCCCCGGCCTCGCCGTCGTCGCCCTTGGCCGGGCCGTCCGGCAACAGCGCGGCCCAGGAATTATGGGTCGCCTTGACGAAGGCCTTGCGGCGGGTCAAGTCCTTGAGAAAGGCGCGCACCGCCTTGCGGTCGGCCACCGGACCGCCGGACACGGCATAGCGTGAGCCACGATCGGTGATGATCTTGTCGAAGACCTGCATCTTTCCTCCCCGCGGCATAATGCCTCCGGGGGCCGGGCTCGGCAATCAGTAGCTGTCGCGCAGGTGTTCGAGCAGCGACTTGTTCATGCACAGTCCGGGAGCCTCGTCCGAGCCGGCGGCGTGCTCCTCCAGCCAGATCTCGCAGCCCGATGGGTCCGGGCATTGCATGCATTTCCTGACTGCGCGTTCAAGCTGGGCGCGGCTCAGCCGCGTTAGATCAACCTCGAGATCGAGATCGAGCCCGAGAACGTCGGCCATCCGGCCGAGCAGGTATTCGTGATAGGTGCGGTGCGCTGCGTCGCTCATGTATGCCTCCGGGGCGGGAGCAAAGCCGTCTGGTGCGCGCGATTCCTTGATCGAGATCAAATTGGCGGGGTGAATTCGTGGTTCCCGGCGGAAGCTTGCCGGCGTAGGCTGCCCCCATGTTCACCATCGAGCACGAATTCGATTCTACCGTGATCACCCTCGTCGACGAGGGCAGGCCGCACCTTGGCGAAGACGTGATCATCAATGCCTTCGACGATTGCGTGACGCTCGAACAGCACGAGCCGACCACCGACCGGGTGATGCGCGTGACCCTCTCGATGAGCCAGCTGCGCGATCTTGCCGCCGCGCTCGATCTGCCGGAAGGGGTCTACAAACTGGTGCGCGACAACGGGGCAGACTGAGGCGCGATCCCGCACCCTTGCCGCGACCGCAGGTTTGCGCGCGACCGGTCTGATCCGTGAGCGACCGCCGGGCGTAAAGCACCCGGAAGGATTGCAGATGTCGGCCGTGACCGCTTCACCACAAGGCGATAGGGCCAGAGGGCCGCTCCGTGGCGCGCCGTGGGTGTCCTCTTGGTAAAACGAGCCTCCCGCGAGGGCGTGCCGGCCTACGCCGTCTTTGCCGGCGTGCTCGCGGCGGCGGGGCTGCCGATCTACATTCACGCGCCCAAGTTCTACGTCGACGAATATGGCGTCGGGCTGGGTGCGCTCGGCGCGGTGCTCTTCGCGCTGCGGTTTCTCGACGTCGTGCAAGACCCGGCCCTGGGCTGGCTCTCGGGCCGCCTTGGCCGCTGGCGCTGGGCCGGTGTTGCCTTCGCCGCGCTGGTGATGGCGGGCGCGATGATCGGGCTTTTCGCCGTTGCGCCACGCACCGCGCCGCTCATCTGGTTCGCGGCGATGCTGGCGCTCCTGTTCTCGGCCTTCAGCTTTCTCAACATCACCTTCTACGGCGTCGGCGTTGAAAAGGTCGCCCGCGCGCATCGGGTCAGCCACGTCCGGCTGGCCGCATGGCGCGAGACCGGCGCGCTCCTCGGGGTCTGCCTCGCGGCGATCGCGCCGACGCTGCTGGCCGGGCTCAGCGCCACGCCGTTCGCGGTTTTCGCGCTCGGATTCGCGGTGGCGACACTCATCGCGGCGGTGCTGATGCGGCGCGAATGGGTTGCCAGCCGCCCCCCGGCAGGGTTCGAGGTGCTGGCGATCCTGCAGGACCGCGCGGCGCGGCGCCTGCTGCTGATCGCCTTCGTGAACGCGGCACCGGTCGCCGTGACCTCGACGCTGTTCCTGTTCTTCGTCGAATACCGGCTGGAAGCGCCCGGCTACGAGGGGCCGCTGCTGGTGCTGTTCTTCCTTGCCGCCGCGGTCAGCGCCCCGGGCTGGGGCATGGCCGCGGGGCGCTACGGCGCGCGCCGGGTGCTGATCGCGGGCATGGTGCTCTCGATCCTCGCCTTCGGTTTCGCCGCGACCCTCGGCGCCGGTCACCTGGTGGCCTTCATGCTCGTCAGCGCCGCCTCCGGCGCCGCGCTCGGGGCCGATATGACGCTGCTGCCCGCGCTGTTCGCCCGCCGGGTCGAGGGGCTTGCGCACGATCCGGCGCAGGCGTTCGGGCTGTGGAGCTTCGTGTCGAAACTCACGCTGGCGGTGGCGGCGGTCACGGTGCTGCCGCTGCTCGACATGGCCGGGCTGGTTGCCGGCGAAGCCGCGCCGCAAAGCGCCTTGACGACGCTGACGCTGCTTTACGCGGTCCTGCCCTGCGTGCTGAAACTGGTCGCCGTTGCGCTGCTGGTGACCAGCGAGGAGACGGCGCAAGCGGCCTGAAGCCCGGCGGCCGGCGCTTCAATCGAGCCGGAAGGTTTTGTCGCGCGAGGTGGCGCCGCGCGTCAGCGTCAGGCTTGATTTCGGCACCCCGAGGGCATGGGCGAGGAGCTTGACGACGGCGGCGTTGGCCTTGCCGTCTTCCGGCACGGTGGTGACCGACACTTTCAGGCCGGTTTCGCCCTCGGTCACCGCGTTGCGCGCGGCCCTGGGCGTGACGCGAACGGCGATCTCCGCGCCGGGAATGACGAGGTGGGCGAGGGCGGCCTTTTTCATGGCCCGAGTTTCGCCGGAGGGTCTTGCGGAAGCAAGAGGAGGCGGGCACTGTGCCGCCCATGCGCAAGACCGGATTTTTCTTCGATGAGCGGTGCTTCTGGCACGGGGGTGGGCACTTCGCGGGGATGTTGCCCGTGGGCGGGTTGGTGCAGCCGCAAGTGGGCGGCGGACTGCCGGAAAGCCCCGAGACCAAGCGGCGGTTGAAGAACCTCGTGGAGGTGACGGGCCTGATGCGCGATCTCGACGCGCGCGGCGCCGATCCGGCCAGCCGGGATGATCTCGAACGGGTGCACCCGGCGGCCTACCTCGATGCCTTCAAGGCCGCCTCCGACGCGGGCGGCGGCGAGATCGGCCAGCGCGCTCCCTTCGGTCCCGGCGGCTACGAGGTCGCCGCGCTCTCGGCCGGGCTGGCGAAGGCCGCGCTGTTCGCCGTGCTCGAGGGTGGGCTCGACAATGCCTATGCGCTCTCGCGCCCGCCGGGCCACCACGCCTTGCCGGACATGCCGAACGGCTTCTGCCTGATCAACAACATCGGCGTGGCGGTGCGCGCGGCGCAGGCGGCGGGGCTCGCCCGCCGTGTGGCCGTGCTCGATTGGGACGTGCACCACGGCAACGGCACCGAGGCGGTGTTCTACGATGACCCCGACGTGCTCACGATCTCGATCCACCAGGAGCGCAACTACCCGCTCGACACCGGCGAGATCGAGGCGCGCGGCGAAGGCGCCGGGCTTGGTGCGAACATCAACATTCCGCTGCCTCCGGGGGCCGGCCACGCGACCTATATCGAGGCGATGGAGCGGCTGGTTCTGCCCGCGCTCGAGGCGCATGGGCCGGAGGCGATCGTGATCGCCAGCGGCTACGATGCCGCCGCCGCCGATCCGCTCGGCCACATGCTCGCCCATGCCGCCACCTTCCGCGAGATGACGCGGATGGTGATGGATGTGGCCGACAGGCTCTGCGCTGGCCGGGTGGTGGCGGTGCACGAGGGCGGCTACGCCGACTGGTACGTGCCGTTCTGCGGCCACGCGGTGATCGAAGAGCTTTCGCGCAGCGACAGGACGGCGCCCGATCCGATGGCGGCGACCTATGCCATCCGCCAGCCCAACGCGCGGATGCAGGCGGTGTTTTCCGATCTCATCGGCGAATACGCAGCCTATTTCGCCCGGCCTGCTTGACCTCATCGGCGCTTGCCCCGACATGGAAGGCGACGCACAGGAGGGACGGATGCCCGAGAAGAACCAGGCCGCGCTCGATTTTCTGCTCACCCGCCGCTCGCGCCCGGCCAAGACCTTGACCACGCCGGTGCCCGACCGGGCGGGCCTGATGCCGATCCTCACCGCCGCCGCACGCAGCCCCGACCATGGCAAGCTCGAACCCTGGCGCTTCGTGGTGTTCACGCGCCCGGCGCTGGAGCGGCTTGGCAGGCTGGCCGTGGAGCGCGGCGCCGCGCTGGGCATGGACCCCGACAAGATCGAGAAGGCGCGCTGCCAGTTCGCCGATTCGCACCTCGCGGTGGCGGTGGTGTTCTCGCCGGTGGAGTCGGAGAAGGTGCCACATGTCGAGCAGCTCTATTCCGCCGGGGCGGTTTGCCTTGCGCTGCTGAACGCGGCGCTGGCCTCGGGCTGGGGTGCGAACTGGCTCTCGGGCTGGGCCAGCCACGATACCGATTTCGTCTGCCAGGGCCTCGGGCTCGAGGCCCACGAAAGCGTGGCGGGGTTCATCCATATCGGCACCGAGCGCGCCGTGCCGCCGGAGCGCCCGCGCCCCGATCTCGACGCCAAGACGACATGGCTGGAGGCATGATGTTTTCGGATTTCTTCAAGGCCCTCGGCCAGTTGCCCGACCCGCGCTTCCGCCGGGTTCTGCTGCTCGGCCTCGGCCTCACCATCGCGCTGCTCGCCGGGGCGACGGTGCTCTTCGCCTGGCTGGTGGGACTGTTCGTGCCCGACAGCGTTGCGCTGCCCTGGATCGGCGAGATCGGCTGGCTCGACAGCGTGGCAAGCTGGGCCACGGTGCTCCTGATGCTGGTGCTCTCGGTGGTGCTGATGGTGCCGGTGGCGGCGGCCTTCACCGGGATTTTCCTCGATGACGTGGCCGAGGCGGTGGAAGACCGGCACTATCCGGGGCTTGAACCCGTCGGCCATATCCCGGTGCTGGAAACCTTGCGCGACTCGACCGCGCTGATTGCGGTGACCGTGGCGGTCAACCTCGTGGCGCTGATCCTGCTGCTGTTCGTCGGGCCGCTCGCGCCGGTGCTGTTCTGGGCGGTGAACGGCTACCTGCTGGGGCGGGAATTCTTCCAGATGGCGGCGTTGCGGCGCGAGGGCCGTGAAGGCGCGAACCGGTTGCGCCGCCGCCACGCGGGCCAGATCTGGTTTGCCGGGACGCTGATGGCCGTGCCGCTCTCGGTGCCGCTCGTGAACCTCTTCATTCCCGTGCTTGGCGCGGCCACGTTCACGCACATGTATCACCGCCTCGCCGGGCGGTGAGGGCGGGAGCGGGGGCCAGCCCCCGCACCCCCGAGGTATTTCTGGACCCAAGAAGCAGGCGCGGTGCGCCTAGTTGGGGACGCGCTCGCCGAGCACGCCCATCCAGTCGAGGCTTTCCACGCTGATCAGCCCGGTGATGATGATGGCAATGACGATGCCCCAGATCGGGATCGTCCAGAGCGTGACGATCCCGATGGTGCGGCGCAGGCGGAAATTGGCAGGCGCGCCTTCCGGCGTGCCGGGCACCACGTCGCCGGCGTCAGCCTGGCTGCGAGCGCGGATCGGCAGCACGACGAACATCGTCATGAACCAGATCACCACGAAGAGAACGGCGGCGCCGGTAATGGACATCAGACCTGCTCCAGTTCGATCAGCGTGCCGTTGAAATCCTTCGGGTGCAGGAACAGCACGGGCTTGCCATGGGCGCCGATTTTCGGCTCGCCGGTGCCCAGCACGCGCGCGCCCTGATCCTTCAGCCGGTCGCGGGCGGCGAGGATATCGTCGACCTCGAAGCAGACGTGGTGGATGCCGCCCGAGGGGTTCTTTTCAAGGAAGCCGGCGATCGGGGAATTCTCACCCAGCGGGTAGAGCAGCTCGATCTTGGTGTTGGGCAGGGTGATGAACACCACGGTGACGCCGTGATCGGGCTCGTCCTGCGGCGCACCGACATCGGCGCCAAGCGTGTCGCGGTATTGCGCGGCGGCGGCTTCGAGATCCGGCACCGCGATGGCAACGTGGTTCAGGCGTCCGATCATCTGCGTCTCCTCCAGGCTCCCCGGCGCTTATGCAACGGGTGCAGCGCGCACGCAAGTCTGGCCGGCTCTGGCCTGCGGGGATGTTAACCGGGTGTTAGCCAGTTCTGTGCTTGGCTCGGGAGTGGAAGGGAGACATCGCATGAGCGACGACAGCAAAGGTTACCCGGGCCAGCCGCTGCCCACACCCGAACGGCCGCTTCAGGGAATGACGGTTCTCGTTGTCGAGGACAGCCGCTTTGCCTCGGAGGCGATCCGGCTTCTGTGCCTGCATTCCGGCGCGCGGGTGCGCCGGGCCGATTGCCTTGCGGCGGCGCACCGGCACTTGGCGGTGTATCGCCCCGGCGCCGTGATCGTCGACATGGGGTTACCCGACGGGTCGGGTGCCGATCTCATCGCCGCGCTGCACGCGGCGCGGCCTCGGCTGCCGGTGCTGATCGGGATGAGCGGCGATCCGGGCGCGGAGGCGGCGGCGCTGCAGGCGGGGGCGGACGGGTTTCTCGCCAAGCCGGTCGAGAGCGTGGCCCTGTTCCAACAGGCGATTCTGCAGCACAGCCCCGAGCGGTTGGCGCCGCTCGGCCTGCGCATGGTGACGGCGGAGCGGGTGGTGCCCGACCCGGTGGCGCTGGCCGACGATCTGGCGCATGTTGCCGAGATAATGCGCCGCGACGACAACGCCGCGCTCGATTATGCCGCGCAGTTCCTTGGCGGGGTGGCGCGCAGTGCGCATGACGCCGGGCTGGAAGCTGCGGTCGACAGGCTGCGCGAGGCGCGCCGGGCGGGGCGCAGCGCGCACGGCGACGTGGTGCGGCTGGCGGGGATCATCGAAGCGCGCCTGGCCGCGGCGCGCGTGGTCTAGGCAAGACCGGGCGTCAGCCGCGCAGCGCGGGATCGTCGGCCACGCGCACCAGCCGGGTGAGATCGCCCAACCGCTCGCGCTGCCGTCCTGCGGCATCGAAATTCGCCGGCGCGAGCCAGGCGAGAAAGGCCTCCTTGAGTGCCGGCCACTCGGTGTCGATCGCGGCGAACCAGGCGGTGTCGCGGTTGCGGCCCTTGACCACGGCGGCCTGGCGGAAGGTGCCCTCGTAGCTCAGCCCGAGCCGCTCGGCGGCGCGGCGCGAGGCGAGGTTGCGGGCATCGCATTTCCACTCCAGGCGCCGGTATCCGGCGTCGAAGGCCCATTGCATCATCAGGAAGAGCGCCTCGGTCGCCGCCCGGGTACGGGCGAGCGCGGGCGACAGGTTGATGTGGCCGATCTCGATCGAACCGGCCTCGGGCTGGATGCGCAGATAGCTTGCCACGCCCTCCCATTGCCCGGTGTCGCGGTTGAGGATTGCGAAGAACAACGGATCGTCGCCCGCCGTGGCATCGCGCATCCAGCGGTGATAGGCGGCGGCGGAAGCGAAAGGGCCGTAGGGCAGGAAATCCCAGATCGCGTCGGAGGTGCTGTTGGCCTTGAACAACTGCGCCGCATGGGCATCGGGCGACAGCGGCTCCAACCGGGCATAGCGGCCGTCGAGCGGGAGCCGCCCGGGCCGGGCCGGCGGCCGCCAGCCCTCCACCTTCGCCCCGATATCGCGCGTCTCGCGCATGCCTCGTCACTCCCGTCGCGGTCACCTGAGGCTGTTTTTTCGGGTTTCGCTGCCTTTGTAAATCCCTCCAAGCGAACCGATTATGGCCCGAGCCTTCCGCATTCCCGCCCGATTTCGGGGCAAGGCTGGCGTCATGCGAGCGTTCGCGGATACGAGTGATCTTGGCCCTGGCGGCCAGTGGGGAGTAACGATGGAAAAGGTTCTGGGCCGTTTCGCGGGGAGCGAAGACGGGAATGCGGTGATTGACTGGGTCGTGTTGATGTCGGGGATGGTGCTTCTGGCGATCTCGGCGGTCATTACCATCACCGCCAATATCGACGATATCAACGACACCACGATGGAACGGGTGGAATCCTTGGAGGATTTCTCGCCGAGGTGATCCGGTTCATCTGATGAACCGTTCCGACGGCGGCGCGCTTGGCAGAGCGCGCCGCCGTTACTCGTTTACGCTTCCGGCTCGATCACCCGGAGGTGAAGCTCGCGCAGCTGGGCGTTGTCGGGCACCGAGGGCGCGCCCATCATCAGGTCTTCGGCGCGCTGGGTCATCGGGAAGAGCATGACCTCGCGGATGTTGTCCTCCTCGGCGAGCAGCATCACGATGCGGTCGATCCCCGCCGCGCAGCCGCCGTGGGGCGGCGCGCCGTAGTGGAAGGCGCCCGCCATGCCGCCGAAGCGCCGGCGCACCTCGGCCTCGTCGTAGCCGGCGATCTCGAAGGCCTTGAACATGATCTCGAGCTTGTGGTTGCGGATCGCGCCCGAGAGGATCTCGGCGCCGTTGCAGGCAAGGTCATACTGGTAGCCGAGCACGTTCAGCGGATCGCCCTCCAGCGCCTCCAGCCCGCCTTGCGGCATCGAGAACGGGTTGTGCTCGAAATCAATCTCGCCGGTTTCCTCGTCCTGCTCGTAGATCGGGAAGTCGACGATCCAGGCAAAGGCGAAACGCGCGCGCCAGTTCTCATCCTCGGGGTCTTTCGGCGTTTCGTCCCAGATCACGTCCCGCGCAAGCCCCGCCACGCGCTGGAACGCCTTGGGCTTGCCGCCGAGGAAGAAGGCGGCATCGCCCACGCCCAGCCCAAGCTGCTGGCGGATCGCCTCGGTGCGCTCGGGGCCGATGTTCTTGGCCAGCGGGCCTGCGGCTTCATGAGGCCCAAAATATGCATCGAACAGGAACTCTGCGCGCTCTGAGTCACCTGCCGACGCTGCTGTTTTGATCCTCTCGGCGCCTTCTGCGAGCAACTCTTTCGAATAGGCTGGATCATGTTCTTCTATCTCCTCAAACGTCATGGTGAGGAATTCTTTGAATCGAAGCATGCGTGCGGGTTTCCGGTCCCGCCAGAAGATATACCCCATCCCCGGCAGCCCCTCTTTCTGGGCAAAGGCGTTCATCCGGTCGCAGAACTTGCGGCTGCCGCCCTTGGGCGCGGGGATGGCGCGAACCTCGGTGCCCTCCTGCTCGAGGAGCTTGGCGAAGATCGCGAAGCCCGAGCCGCGGAAATGCTCGCTCACGTCCTGCATCTTGATCGGGTTGCGCAGGTCGGGCTTGTCGGTGCCATACCACAGCGCCGAGTCGCGGTAGGAGATCTGTGGCCAGTCGGCATAGGCATCGACCTTGCGGCCATCGGCGAACTCGTCGAACACGCCCTGGAGCACCGGGCCGATGGTGTCGAAGATGTCCTGCTGCTCGACGAAGCTCATCTCCATGTCGAGCTGATAGAAATCGGTGGGCGAGCGGTCCGAGCGCGGGTCTTCATCGCGGAAACAGGGCGCGATCTGGAAATACTTGTCGAAGCCCGAGACCATCAGCAGCTGCTTGAACTGCTGCGGCGCCTGCGGCAGGGCGTAGAACTTGCCCGGGTGCAGCCGCGACGGCACGAGGAAGTCGCGCGCGCCTTCGGGGCTCGACGCGGTGATGATCGGGGTCTGGTATTCGCGAAAGCCCTTGTCCCACATCCGCTTGCGCATCGAGGCCACCACGTCGGAGCGCAGCTTCATGTTTTCCTGCATCTTCTCGCGGCGCAGATCGAGGTAGCGGTAGCGCAGGCGGGTTTCCTCGGGGTATTCCTGTTCGCCGAATACCATCAGCGGCAGTTCGTCGGCGGCGCCGAGAACTTCCATGTCCTGGATGAACACCTCGATCTCGCCGGTGGGCAGCTTGGAGTTCACGAGCGTTTCGTCGCGCGCCAGCACCTTGCCGTCGATCCGGATCACCCATTCCGAGCGCACCTTCTCGACATCGGCGAACACCGGGCTGTCGGGGTCGGCGAGCACCTGGGTGACGCCGTAATGGTCGCGCAAGTCGATGAACAGGATGCCGCCGTGATCGCGCACGCGGTGCACCCAGCCGGAAAGGCGGACGATGTCGCCTACGTTGGCTTTGCGAAGGTCGGCGCAGGTGTGGCTGCGAAACTTGTGCATTGTCGTCCCCTGGGGCTCGAGTGTCATCCGCGCCGATACAGCGCGCGCCGCCCGGGAAGTCAAGCCTAGCGCCCGTGCGCGGGGGCGGCTGGGCGGGGATTCGGAGAAAAAAACTTTGCATTGGTACGGTCGATGAAAAAGAATTGGCCGGACGAGACGCGAAGCCGTGTCCCAGGGCGAAGGCGGGCAGAACGGCAACGAGAGTGGAGTTTGGATCACGCCGGCTGAAAGAAAAGGCCGGCAGAAGGAGGCCGTGATGTGGACCGCGCTGCTTGACCGGATGCTCGACCACATCGTGCAGGTGGGCACGCTCCGCCTGACCCTGCCCGATGGAACGCGCCGCAGCTATGGAAGGGGGGCGCCGGAAATCGCCCTCAGGCTGACCGACCCCGCGCTGCCAGCCCGCATCCTGCGCAATCCCTCGCTGGCCATCGGCGAGGCCTACATGGAGGGCACGCTCGAGGTCGAGGGCGACGATCTGCGCGGCTTCTTTCGTCTGATCATCCCCAACGTGAACGCCGCGGGCCAGCCATGGTTCCTCGAGCCGCTGCAACTCGCGCGCCGGGCGCGGCGACGGCTCAGGCAGTTCGCGCCGGTGAGCAAGGCGAAGCGGAACGTCGCGCATCACTATGATCTGTCGCGCGCCCTCTACGATCTGTTCCTCGACGAAGACCGGCAATATTCCTGCGCCTACTTTGCGCGCCCCGACATGACGCTCGACGAGGCGCAGGCCGCCAAGAAGCACCACATCGCGAAGAAGCTCCGCATCGAGCCAGGTATGCGGGTGCTCGATATCGGCTGCGGCTGGGGCGGCATGGGGTTGACGCTGGCCCGGGACTACGGCGCCGAGGTGGTGGGGGTGACGCTATCGACGGAGCAGCACGCGCTGGCCACCGAGCGGGTGCGCGCGGCGGGGCTGGAGGGCAAGGTCGATATCCGGCTCCGCGATTACCGCGAGGTGAGCGAAACCTTCGACCGGATTGTCTCGGTCGGCATGTTCGAGCACGTCGGCGTGCCGCATTACAACGAGTATTTCTCCTTCGTGCGGGGCGCGCTGGCCGATGACGGGCTGGCGCTGATCCACAGCATCGGCCATGTCGGCCCCGCCAACGAGGCCGAGCCGTGGATCGTGAAATACATCTTCCCGGGCGGCTACACGCCCGCGCTCTCCGAGATGCAGCGCGCGATCGACCGGCAGTTTCTCGTCACCTGCGACATCGAGGCGCTGCGGCTGCATTATGCCAAGACGCTGGGCCACTGGCACGACCGTTTCATGGCCCGGGCCGACGAGGCGCGCGCGCTGTTCGACGACCGCTTCGTGCGGATGTGGCGCTGGTATCTCTTGTCGATGGAAGCCTCGTTCGAGGTCGGCACGCTTCTGGTCTACCAGGCCCAGCTCGCCAAGCGGCTCGACGCAGCGCCGATCACCCGCGATTACCTCTATCGGGGCGATGCCTCTGGCGAGGAGGCGCGATAGTGCCTTGACCCGCGCGGCAAGGAGGCGCCCTGTTGCACCTGATGAGGGCCCGCGAGCCAGATCAAGCCTTGCGCCCGTTGGCTCCATCTCTATAACCCACGACAATTTGCGTGCGCGGGGGAATCCCGCCCGCCAACCGCTGCTGCCAAGGGGTCCGAAATGCCGAAAAGAACCGATATCAAATCGATCATGATCATCGGCGCGGGGCCCATCATCATCGGGCAGGCCTGCGAGTTCGACTATTCCGGCGCCCAGGCCTGCAAGGCCCTGCGCGAGGAGGGCTACCGCGTCATCCTCGTCAACTCCAACCCGGCCACGATCATGACCGACCCGGAGATGGCCGACGCCACCTATATCGAGCCGATCACCCCCGAGGTCGTGGCCAAGATCATCGCCAAGGAAAAGCCCGACGCGCTGCTGCCGACGATGGGCGGGCAGACCGGGCTCAACACGGCACTTGCGCTGGCCGACATGGGCGTGCTCGAGGAGCATGGTGTCGAGCTGATCGGGGCCAAGCGCGAGGCCATCGAGATGGCCGAAGACCGCAAGCTGTTCCGCGAGGCGATGGACCGGCTCGGCATCGAGAACCCGCGCGCCACCATCGTAACCGCGCCCAAGCTCGAAAACGGCAAGCGCGATCTGCGCGCCGGGCTCGCGAGCGCGATGGAGGTGCTCGAGGATATCGGCCTGCCCGCGATCATTCGCCCGGCCTACACGCTCGGCGGCACCGGCGGCGGCGTGGCCTATAACCGCGAGGATTACGAGCGGCTCTGCCATTCGGGGATGGACGCGAGCCCGGTGGGCCAGATCCTCGTCGACGAAAGCCTGCTGGGCTGGAAAGAGTATGAAATGGAGGTCGTGCGCGACAAGGCCGACAACGCGATCATCGTCTGCTCGATCGAGAACGTCGACCCGATGGGCGTGCACACCGGCGATTCGATCACCGTCGCCCCCGCGCTCACGCTGACCGACAAGGAATACCAGATCATGCGCACGCACAGCATCAACGTGCTGCGCGAGATCGGGGTCGAAACCGGGGGCTCCAACGTGCAATGGGCGGTCAACCCCGTCGATGGCCGCATGGTGGTGATCGAGATGAACCCGCGCGTGAGCCGGTCCTCGGCGCTGGCCTCGAAGGCCACGGGCTTTCCCATCGCCAAGATCGCCGCCAAGCTCGCCGTGGGCTACACGCTCGACGAGCTGGACAACGACATCACCAAGGTCACCCCCGCGAGCTTCGAGCCGACCATCGACTACGTCGTCACCAAGATCCCGCGCTTCGCCTTCGAGAAGTTCCCCGGCTCGAAGCCAGAGCTGACCACCGCGATGAAATCGGTGGGCGAGGTGATGTCGATCGGGCGCACGATCCACGAGAGCCTCCAGAAGGCGCTCGCCTCGATGGAAACCGGCCTGACCGGCTTCGACGAGATCGAGATCGAGGGCGCGCCGGAGAAGCCGGCGGTGGTGAAGGCGCTGTCGGACAAGTCGCCCGACCGGATCCGCGTGATCGCGCAGGCCATGCGCCACGGGCTGACCGACGAAGAGATCAAGGCCGTGACTGACTTCGATCCGTGGTTCCTCGCCCGGATCCGCGAGATCGTCGAGGCCGAGGAAGAGGTGCGCCGCAACGGCCTGCCGGTGACCGAGGAGGGCCTGCGCGCGCTCAAGATGATGGGCTTCACCGATGCCCGCCTCGCCACCCTCACCGGGCGTGAAGAAGACAACGTGCGCCGCGCCCGGATCAACCTCGGTGTCACGGCTGTGTTCAAGCGGATCGACACCTGCGCGGCCGAGTTCGAGGCGCAGACGCCCTACATGTATTCCACCTACGAAGCGCCGATGATGGGCGAGGTGGAATGCGAGGCGCGGCCTTCGGATCGCAAGAAGGTGGTCATCCTCGGCGGCGGGCCGAACCGGATCGGCCAGGGCATCGAGTTCGATTACTGCTGCTGCCACGCCTGTTTCTCGCTCACCGATGCCGGTTACGAGACGATCATGGTCAACTGCAACCCCGAGACCGTCTCCACCGATTACGACACCTCCGACCGGCTCTATTTCGAGCCGCTCACCTTCGAGCACGTGATGGAAATCCTCCGTGTCGAGCAGCAGAACGGCACGCTGCATGGCGTGATCGTGCAGTTCGGCGGCCAGACCCCGCTCAAGATCGCCGGCGCGCTGCATGAGGCGGGCATTCCCATTCTCGGCACCACGCCCGATGCGATCGACCTCGCCGAAGACCGCGAGCGCTTCCAGGATCTGGTCAACCGCCTTGGCCTGCGGCAGCCCGTCAACGGAATCGCCTCGACCGACGAGCAGGCCTTCGCCATCGCCGAGCGCATCGGCTTCCCGCTGGTGATCCGCCCGTCCTACGTGCTGGGCGGCCGGGCGATGGAAATCGTGCGCGACATGGACCACCTCAAGCGCTACATCCGCGAGGCGGTGGTGGTGTCGGGCAAGAGCCCTGTTCTGCTCGATGGCTACCTCTCGGGCGCGGTCGAGGTCGACGTGGACGCGCTCTGCGATGGCAAGGAGGTGCACGTCGCCGGGATCATGCAGCACATCGAGGAGGCCGGCGTGCACTCGGGTGACAGCGCCTGCTGCCTGCCGCCGCACAGCCTGCCCAAGGAGGTGATCGCCGAGATCGAGCGCGAGACCGAGGCGCTGGCGCTGGCGCTCGGCGTCGTCGGCCTGATGAACGTGCAGTTCGCGGTGAAGGACGGCGAGGTTTATCTCATCGAGGTCAACCCGCGCGCCTCGCGCACCGTGCCCTTCGTCGCCAAGGCCACCGACAGCGCGATCGCCTCGATCGCGGCCCGGCTGATGGCGGGTGAGCCGATGAGCAACTTCCCGATGCGCGGGCCGGGTACCAAGGGCGCGAGCCCGCTCACCCGGGTGGACCCGAACATGCCGTGGTTCTCGGTCAAGGAGGCCGTGCTGCCCTTCGCCCGCTTTCCCGGGGTCGATACGATCCTCGGCCCCGAGATGCGCTCGACCGGCGAGGTGATGGGCTGGGACAAGTCCTTCCCCCGCGCCTTCCTCAAGGCCCAGATGGGCGCGGGCACCCACCTGCCCGAAGCGGGCTGCGTCTTCATCTCGATCCGCGACGACGACAAGACCGCGCAGATGCTGGAAACCGCGCGCACCATCCGCGCGCTTGGCTTCTCGATCCTCGCCACCCGTGGCACCGCGTCCTGGCTCACCGGCAACGGCGTCGAGGCGGAGACGGTGAACAAGGTCTACGAGGGTGGGCGCACCATCGTCGACCGGCTCAAGGACGGCGAGGTGCAGCTGGTGTTCAACACCACCGAGGGCGTGCAGGCGGTGGAAGACAGCCGCGATATCCGCGCCGTCGCGCTCTACGACAAGATCCCCTACTTCACCACCGCCGCCGGCGCCCATGCCGCCACGCTGGCGATGAAGGCGCGCGAGGAGGGCGAGATCGAGGTGCGGTCGCTGCAGGAGTAAGGCGCAGGGCGCGTCGAAGCGCCGCCCTGCGCGCGGGCCCGGTTCTCAGAGCGGTCTCGTGTTCAATCCGGTTCACCCGACCTGGGGCACTTTGGGCCGTTAGCAACCCGAAGGGCACGCCCCGGGACCGGTCTCAGACCAGCCGCCCCCACAGATCATACTCGCTGGCCTCGTCCACCTCGACGGTGACGATATCGCCGGGCGTGAGCCGCTCGAAGCCTTCGTCGATGAACAGGTTGCCGTCGATCTCCGGCGCATCCGCCTTGGTTCGGCAAACCGCCCCGTCCTCGTCGACGGCATCGACGATCACCTCCGTCCGCGTGCCCACCTTGGCCGCGAGCTTCGCCTCGGAGATCGCCTGGCTCTTCTCCATGAAACGATCCCAGCGCGCCTGCTTGACCTCCTCGGGCACGTGGCCGGGCAACTCGTTCGCCGCCGCGCCGGCGACGTTCTCGTACTGGAAGCAGCCGACCCGGTCGAGCTGCGCCTCGTCGAGCCAGTCGAGCAGGGTTTCGAACTCGGCCTCGGTCTCGCCGGGGTAGCCGACGATGAAGGTCGAGCGCAGGGTGATGTCGGGGCAGATCTCCCGCCACGCGGCGATCTCGTCGAGCGTTTTCGCCGCCGCCGCCGGGCGCGCCATCCGCTTGAGCGTGTCGGGGTGGGCGTGCTGGAAGGGAATGTCGAGATAGGGCAGGATCAGCCCCTCGGCCATCAGCGGGATCAACTCGCGCACATGCGGGTAGGGGTAGACGTAATGCAGCCGCACCCAGGCGCCGAGCTGCCCCAGGTCGCGGGCCAGGTCGGTGATATGGGCGCGGTGCGCCTTCTCGGTCGCGTGGCGCAGATCGAGGCCGTAGGCGGAGGTGTCCTGGCTGATGACGAGAAGCTCGCGCACCCCGGCCTCCACCAGCTTCTCCGCCTCGCGCACCACCGCGTGCGCCGGGCGGCTCTGCAGCCGCCCCCGCATCGCCGGGATGATGCAGAACTTGCAGTGGTGATTGCAGCCTTCCGAAACCTTCAGGTAGCTGTAGTGGCGCGGGGTCAGGCTCACCCCGGATGCCGGCAGAAGGTCGACGAAAGGGTCGGGCGCGGGCGGGGTGGCGGCGTGCACCGCGTCGAGCACCTGCTCGTATTGCTGCGGGCCGGTCACCGCCAGCACCGACGGATGCGCCCCGGTGATGAACTCGGGTTCGGCGCCGAGGCAGCCGGTGACGATCACCTTGCCGTTTTCGCTCAGCGCCTCGCCGATCGCCTCGAGGCTCTCGGCCTTGGCGGAATCGAGAAAGCCGCAGGTGTTCACGATCACCGCGTCCGCGCCGCCGTAATCGGGCGAGATCGCGTAGCCCTCGGCGCGCAGCCGGGTCAGAATGCGCTCGCTGTCCACCAGCGCCTTGGGGCAACCAAGGCTGACCATGCCGATCCTGGGCTGGCCAGGGCGCGGCTCTTCGCGCAGCACCGCGCGGGCAAGATCCGGTCGAAGATCAGGCGGATTGCTCATCTTTGCCCTTCATCCTGGCCGAAATACCTCGGGGGGTCCGGGGGGCAGCGCCCCCCGGCGCTTCAGCCCGGCGCGACTTCACCGCTTGCGGTCGCGTCGCGACGACATCGGCTGGAACGCCACGCCCACATGGGCTTCGCAATAGGGTTTGCCCTGTTGCACCGGCAGGCCGCAGAACCAGAAGTCCGGCGTCGCCGGGTCGCCGATCGGCCATTTGCAGGTGCGCTCGGTCAGTTCCATCAGGCTGAGCTTCTTGGCGGTCTTCTCGACCTCGCGCACCGTTTCCAGCGCCTCGGGGCTGATCTCGTTCGCGCTGGGCTGCGGCGGCAGCGGCTGGCCTGCGGGGATGATCGGTTTGCGCAGCGGCGCCAGCGCGGGCGTTTCGGCGACGGGCGCCTCGACCACGGGCTCCGGTGCCGGATCTTCGGCCTTTTTCGCGGGCGCCGGCTTGGCCTTGGGAGCGGGCTTGGCGGGCTTTTCCTTCGCGGCGGGTTTGGCCGCGGCCGACGCGCTGCCGCCGGCGCGATTGGAAAGCCCGAGGCGATGAACCTTGCCGATCACCGCGTTGCGGGTCACGCCGCCAAGTTCCTTGGCGATCTGGCTGGCCGACTGGCCCTCGGTCCACATGCGTTTGAGCGTTTCCACCCGTTCTTCAGTCCAGGACATGATGTTCCAATCCTTGCGAGCCCGTCGACGCGCGCCCTCTTACAGCAAGCCATTATATTAGTCAGCCCCCGGGGGCGATACAAGCAGCCAGCCGCCGCCCGCCTTCGCCCGGGGTGGATCAGCGCGGGGCTTCGACGCGCGCGAAGCCGGCAAGGGCCGGGGGCGCGGCGGGGCGCTTCGGACGCCGGGCGGCACCGGGCCGGGCGCGGGGACGACCAGCGGGCATGCGCCATGGCCTTGCCAGCGCGCGAAAAACCGGGCAAATAGCCTCCATGAGCACACGTATCGCATATACCGAAACCCGACGCCGACGCACCCGCGCCTGACGTCTCGTTCGCTCATCCTGCGCCAAAGCGGCGCGCACCCACCCAAATCGTTGACATGAGCCTGCCCATGCGGCACCCAAAGGCTTTCCTGTGGAGAATTTCCCCATGATCCCTTCTCTCCTGCCCACCTATGCACGCGCGCCCTTGGCTTTCGAACGGGGCGAAGGTTCCTGGCTGGAGACGACCGACGGGCGACGTTTTCTCGATCTGAGCTCGGGCATCGCGGTGAACGCGCTCGGCCATGCCCACCCGGCGCTGGTGGCCGCGCTCACCGAGCAGGCGGGCAAGCTGTGGCATGTCTCCAACCTTTACGAGATCCCCGCCCAGAAGGCGCTGGCCGACCGGCTGGTGGCTGCCACATTCGCCGATACCGCCTTCTTCACCAACTCCGGCACCGAGGCGCTGGAACTGGCGGTGAAGATGGTGCGCAAATACTGGTATGAGAAGGGCGATCCCGAGCGCATCGAGATCGTGGCCTTCACCGGCAGCTTCCATGGCCGCTCCACCGCCGCGATCGCGGCGGCGGGCAGCGAAAAGATGGTCAAGGGCTTCGGGCCGCTTATGCCGGGCTTCACCCATATCGAGTTCGGCGACCACGAGGCGCTGAGGGCCGCGGTGACCGACCGCACCGCCGCGGTGCTGATCGAGCCGGTGCAGGGCGAGGGCGGCATTCGCCCGGTGCCCGACCCGTGCCTCAAGGGGTTGCGCGACCTGTGCGACGAAACCGGCGCGCTGCTCGTCTTCGACGAGGTGCAGTGCGGCATGGGGCGCACCGGCAGGCTTTTCGCCCATGAATGGGCGGGTATCGCGCCGGATATCATGATGGTGGCCAAGGGCATCGGCGGTGGCTTTCCGCTCGGCGCGGTGCTGGCCAGCGAGGCGGCGGCGGAAGGCATGACGCTGGGCACGCATGGCTCCACCTATGGCGGCAACCCGCTGGGCTGCGCCGTGGGCGCCAAGGTGATGGAGATCATCGACGATCCCGACTTCCTCGCCGAGGTCCGGCGCAAGGCGGCGAGCCTGCACCAGCGCCTCGAGGGGCTGGTGGCGGTGCATCCGGACGTGTTCGAGGAGGTGCGCGGGCTGGGCTTCATGCTCGGGCTGAAGTGCCGGGCGCCGAACACCGAGGTGGTGAAGGCCGGCTACGACCAGCACGTGCTCACCGTGCCGGCCGCAGATAACGTGGTGCGGCTCCTGCCCGCGCTGACCATAAGCGATGATGACATCACCGAGGCGATCGAGCGGCTCGATGCCGCGGCCTCTGCCGTGAAAGGAACCGGCGCATGAGACATTTTCTCGATATCGACAAGACCGACACCGCCGATCTGCGGGCGATGATCGACCAGGCGGCCGCGATGAAGGCGACCCGGGCGGGGCTGCCCAAGGGCACGCCCGACCTCGAGCAGCCGCTGAAGAACCATCTCGTGGCGCTGATCTTCGAAAAACCCTCGACGCGCACCCGGGTCAGCTTCGACGTGGGCGTGCGCCAGATGGGGGGCGAGACCATCGTGCTCAGCGGCTCGGAGATGCAGCTCGGCCACGGCGAGAGCATTGCCGACACCGCCCGCGTGCTCAGCCGCTACGTCGACATGATCATGATCCGCACCTTCGACGATGCCTCGCTTCTCGAGCTCGCCGAACACGCCAGCGTGCCGGTGATCAATGGCCTCACCAACCGCTCGCATCCCTGCCAGATCATGGCCGATGTGCTGACCTTCGAGGAGCATCGCGGGCCGATCGCGGGCAAGAAGGTGGTCTGGGTCGGCGATGGCAACAACGTCTGCGCCTCGATGATCCACGCGGCCGGGCAGTTCGGCTTCGATTTCACCTTCACCGGACCGGCGACGCTGGAGCCGGAGGCGGTGTTCGTCGAGGAGGCGCGCAGCCGCGGCGTGAAGGTCGAGCTTGTGCGCGATCCGGGCGAGGCGGTGGCGGGGGCCGATCTGGTGGTCACCGACACCTGGGTGAGCATGCACGATGCGCTCTCGGCCCGCGAACGGCGGCACAACCAGCTCAGGCCCTACCAGGTGAACGAGGCGCTGATGGCGCAGGCGAAGCCCGACGCGCTTTTCATGCATTGTCTGCCGGCGCACCGCGGCGAGGAGGTGACCGACGCGGTGATGGACGGGCCGAACTCGGTGATTTTCGACGAGGCGGAAAACCGGCTGCATGCGCAGAAGGCGGTGATGCGCTGGTGCCTAGACGCCTGAACCGTGGCGAGGCCGGGGGTTTCACACCCCCGGACCCCCGTGAGGTATTTCTGCCAGGATGAAGGGGGCGGGGTAGCGCTGCTTTCTTCCTAACCGCCGAGGCGTTCGAGGATCTGTTTTTCCAGAAGGTAGTGGTAGGACAGGAGCTTGCCGTCATGCACCAGGGCGTAGGTGCCATAGGGCGAGGGTGAGAGGGCGCGCAGGTCTTCGGCGGTTTCGATCACCCGGTCGGTGAAGGGCAGGCCGAGGGTCTCGGCGGCGCGGCGGGCGTGTTGGGCCGCGTCTTCGAGGTAGGGGCATTGCGCCGAGCGCAGCACGGTGAGCCCCGGCCCGCACGCCTCGGCCTTGGCGTGCCAGCCGCCGGTGAGGCGGGGAAGCGGCCCGCGGGTGAAGCATTTCGCGGAGAGTTCGAAGCCATGTTCGGCGCGGTCGATGCCTTCGTAGCCGCGATGTTCGAGCACGCCCGGCGAGATCAGCCAGTTGCCCTTGCCGGTGAGCGCGGCGACGCCGCGGAAGCCTTCGGCGCGCGCCCAGCCTTCAACCTCGTCGAGCAGTGCCGCGGCGAAGCCCCGGCCCTTGGAGCGGCCCACCACCCAGAGGCAATGGATCACCGCGAAATCCTCGGCGCCATCAATCCCGCGCCAGCATTTCGCGCCGGGCATGAATTCGATGAAGCCGCGCTCGCCCTCGCCAAGCAGGCGCAGTTGCAGCCCCTCGGCAAAACGGCCCATCAGCCAGGCGCGCTTGGCCTGCCACGCCGCGCCGTTGCGCGCGCTCATCTTGCAGAAGAAGCCGTATTCCTCGACGTTCTCAGCCGTGACGGTGATGATTTCGACCATGCGAGCCTCCAAACGGGAGCATGACGCGCACGAAGCGGGTTGTCATTGACGCCGGTCAAGCCGCGCGGTCAGGGGCCAAGCTTCTTGTGCACCTCGTCGAGGTCGATCTCGGCGGTGGGCATCTTGTTGCCGGGATTCTCGTAATCGTATTTGAACAGGTCGAAATCCCGTTTGTAGATTTCGCGCACGAGGTGCATCGACAGATCGTCGAAATACGCCTCCACCGGGTGGGCCCGCTTCGGCCCGTGGCCCTCGCTTTCGTTGAAGCGGGGGATCTTCTCGAGGTTGACCTTCTTCCTGGTCTTGATGTTGTCGAGGACCACCTGCATGCCCTCGTTGAAATTCTCGATGTGGAAGATGTGGTCGTAGCTGCCGCCGTTGTGGATGAAGGTGGAGATGTGGCCCGACATCGAGGTCCAGTGAATGTCGGGGTCCATCGGGCGGCGGAAGCGGATGGTGTCGCGCGCGAACAAGAGGAAGCGGCGGAAGCTGCGGATCTGGTCGAAGGCGAAATCATCCTCCGGCGCGCCCACCTCGATGCCGTATTTCTGGATCAGCAGCGGCACGAGGTTGCCCCGGTAGCGCTTGCCGTTGCGCTGGATGCCGCAGATCTTGTCGAAGAACGACGACAGCACCCGGGTATAGGGGTTGCGCACCGCGGTGAAGGCGTAGGACTTGTGCTCATGCACGTTGGCCTCGATGATCGGCTGGCTTTCCTCCATCGCCCATTTGTGCATGCCCTCGGTGGCGTCGTGCACGTCGCCGTCGTAAAAGGTGCCATGATCGGAATAGAACATGATCTGCCCGATCGTCGAGCAGGCGCACTTGGGCACGACGCGGTAGACCACGCTTTCGCTTTCCGTCATCCATGTTCCGGGAAAACCCATGATTGCCCGACGCCTCCTGAAACCGCGGTCGCCCTGGGACCGGAACAGACAAAAAAGCCCAACCTGTTGAAAAAAAGCAAACCAAGCCTGTAAATTCAATGCTCGTTTACGGTATTTGTGTCAACAATCCAACTTCATGGCGGTAACGGTTTCCTAAATGGCGAAGATTGCCTTCATCCTCCTGGTTCACAAGGATCCTAAGGCGATCATCAACCAGGCGCAGCGCCTGACGGCGGCGGGCGACTACATTTCGATTCACTTCGATGCGCGCGCGTCAAAAGCGGATTATGACATGATCCGCGGCGCGCTCGCCGACAACCCCGCGGTGACGTTTTCGCGGCGGCGGATCAAGTGCGGCTGGGGCGAATGGTCGCTCGTCGAGGGCACGCTGGAAGCCGTGAAGGCGGCGGCGGAGGCGTTTCCGCGCGCCACGCATTTCTACATGGTCTCGGGCGATTGCATGTCGATCAAGTCGGCCGAGTTCGCGCATGACTTTCTCGATGCCGAAGACGTCGACTACATCGAGAGCTTCGACTTTTTCGAGAGCGACTGGATCAAGACCGGCTTCAAGGAAGAGCGGCTGGTCTATCGCCACTGGTTCAACGAACGCACGCAGAAGCGGTTGTTCTACACCGCCTTCGATATTCAGAAGAAGCTTGGGCTCACCCGCCGGATTCCCGATGATCTGCAGATCATGATCGGCTCGCAATGGTGGTGCCTGAGGCGGCGCACGATCGAGTGGATCCTCGATTTTGCCACGCGGCGGCGCGACGTGATGCGGTTTTTCCGCACCACCTGGATTCCGGACGAGACGTTCTTCCAGACCCTCGTGCGCCACATGGTGCCGAGCGAGGAAATCCGCGCGCGCACGCTCACCTTCCTGATGTTCACCGACTACGGCATGCCGGTGACCTTCTACAACGACCACTACGACATGCTGCTCAGCCAGGATTACCTGTTCGCGCGCAAGATCAGCCCCGAGGCGCACGAGCTCAAGCGCCGGCTCGGCGCGCTCTATGCCGCCGAGGGAGTGGAGTTCAAGATCTCCAACGAGGGGCGCTCGCTGTTCGGGTTCCTCACCGGACGGGGGCGAATCGGGCAACGCTTCGCGCCGCGGTTCTGGGAGGCGGAATCGACGCTCGGGCGCGAGCGTGAGCTGCTCATCGTGGTGGCCAAGAAATGGCACGTGGGCAAGCGGCTGCTCAACCGCATCCGGCAGGTGACCAACGTGCCGATCATCGAATACCTGTTCGACGAGGACTCCACGCCGCTGCCCGATCTCGGCGGCATCCAGTCGACGCTGGAGAAGCGCACCCGCCACCGCCGCGCGCTGATGCGGATGCTGTTCGACTATTTCGAGACCGACCGGCTCGCCATCGCGATGGACCCCAACAACATGGACCTTTTGCGCGATTTCTACTCCGACCGGTCGACCACGCGGCTTTTGGAGATCGAGAGCGAGTTCTCCGACGATTGGATCACCGGCCACGCCCAGCGGGTCGGGCTCGCGGGGGAGCGCACGCCGGCGGATGCGATGGAGCGGCTGCTGCCGACGATCCGGGCCGATTTCTACTTCGAGAGCGATCGCATCCGCGACGCGGGTTTCGAGAACGCCGAAATCATGAGAGAAAGCGCCAATCCGGAGGAAAACGCGGTGGCCCTTGCCAAGTTTCTCTCGATCCCCGAAGAACGGGCGCTGGAGATTGCACGAACCGAGCACCTGTTTGCCGATTAGGAGACGCCATGGCCTACGATTACGATACCGGGAACATCTTCGCGAAGATCCTGCGCGGCGAGATTCCGAACGATACCGTGCTCGAGACCGAGCATAGCCTCGCCTTCAACGATATCGGCCCGCAGGCGCCCGTGCATGTGCTGGTGATCCCGAAGGGGCCTTACGTGAACTGGGACCATTTCATCACCGGGGCAAGCGCGGAAGAAATAGCCGACTACGCCCGGGCGATCCACGCGGTGGTCGGAAAGCTGGGGCTGGAGCCGGGCGAAGGCGGGCAGGGCTACCGGCTGATCATGAACGCGGGCGAGGCCGGGGTGCAGGAGGTGCCGCACCTGCATGCGCATATCCTTTCGGGCCGGCCGCTTGGCAAACTCGTCGCCGCGGGCTGAGCCTGCTTCGGCCTTGCCCGCAAAACCATCCGCGTTATCATGCCGCGGTGAAACGAACAGAGGCTCGACATGACCACGCCTGTCCCCGAGACGAAGATCATCGACAAGAAGAAATTCGCCTGCGACGGCGGCGGCCCGGCCTCGGGCCATCCCCGCGTCTGGCTCACCATCCCCGACGATCAGGGCTGGGTCGAATGCCCCTATTGCGATACCAAGTATGTCTACGGCGAAGAGATCCGCGAGGCGGGCTGAGGCCGGCAGCCGGGCCGGGATGGTCCGGTGCTGACCGCGCCTCGCGAGACAGGCCGGCAAGATATTGCCTGACCTTGCAGGCGGTCGGGCGCGGTTTTGACGCATAAGCCGGACAACCGGGATCGAGCGCCGTTCGCCTCGCCGTGACGCGAACGGAAGCCACGAAAAGGACGCGCGCATGACTTTCGGCAAGGGATGCCACCTTCACCTGGTCGACGGTTCGGCCTACATCTTCCGCGCCTACCATGCCTTGCCGCCGCTCACGCGCAAATCCGACGGGTTGCCGATCGGGGCCGTTGCAGGTTTCTGCAACATGCTGTTCAAGCAGGTGGAAGACTCGAAGGGCGATGATGCGCCCACGCATGTCGCGGTGATCTTCGACCATTCCGGCAAGAGCTTCCGCAACGAGATCTACCCCGCTTACAAGGCCAACCGCCCGCCCGCGCCCGAAGACCTGGTGCCGCAGTTCCCGCTCACCCGCGACGCCACCCGCGCCTTCAATATCGCCTGCATCGAGAAGGAGGGGTTCGAGGCCGACGACATCATCGCCACGCTCGCCCGCGAGGCGCGCGAAGCCGGCGGGCGGGTGACGATCATCTCGTCCGACAAGGACCTGATGCAGCTCGTCGGCGGCGGCGTCGAGATGCTGGAACCGATGAAGGGCGTGCGCATCGACAACGAGGGCGTGGAAGCGAAGTTCGGCGTCGGCCCCGAGCGGGTGGTCGATGTGCAGGCGCTGGCGGGCGACAGCGTCGACAACGTGCCCGGCGCGCCGGGGATCGGGATCAAGACGGCGGCGCTGCTCATCAACGAATACGGTGATCTCGAAACCCTGCTCGAGCGGGCCGGCGAGATCAAGCAGCCCAAGCGCCGGGAGGTGCTGACCGGGATGGCCGACCAGATCCGCATGAGCCGCGAGCTGGTGCGCCTCGATGAAAACGTCGCGCTCGATTTCAGCCTCGATGACCTCGAGTTGCGCGATCCCGACCCGGAGGTGCTGCTGCCCTTCCTCGCGGCGATGGAATTCCGGTCCCTGACCAAGCGGATCGCCGATACGCTCGGGGTGGACAGCGCCGATATTCCCGCGCCTGCCCCCGCTGAGGACACCCCGGAAGCGCCCGGCCTGCCGCCGATCGACCCCGACCTTTACGAGCGCGTCGACAGCATGGAGGCGCTCGCGCGCTGGGTCGCGGCGATCCATGAGCGCGGATACGTGGCGGTGGACACCGAAACCACCTCGCTCGACGAGATGCAGGCGGAGCTTGTCGGGATTTCGCTCTGCGTCGAGCCGGGCGCGGCGTGCTACATCCCGCTTGGCCACAAGAAGGGCGGGGCGGATGATCTGTTCGGCTCCGATGCGCTGGCCGAGGGGCAGTTGCCGCTGGCGGGGGTTCTCGCCCTGCTGGGGCCGGTGCTGGAAGATCCCGCCGTGCTCAAGATCGGCCAGAACATCAAGTATGACGCCAAGATTTTCGCGCGCCATGGCGTTGCGGTTGCCCCGATCGACGACACCATGCTGATGAGCTACGCGCTCTACTCGGGGCTTCACAACCACGGCATGGATGCGCTTTCGCAGCGCTACCTCGGGCATGCGCCGATCCCGATCAAGAGCCTGCTGGGCAGCGGCAAATCGGCGATCACCTTCGACCGGGTCGAAATGGATACGGCGGTGCGCTATGCCGCCGAAGACGCCGATATCACCCTGCGCCTGTGGCAGTTGTTCAAGCCGCAGCTGCACCGCGCAAAGGTTACCACCGTTTACGAAACGCTCGAGCGCCCGCTGGTGCCGGTGCTGGCCGAAATGGAGATGAACGGTATCACGGTCGACCGCGATACGCTGAGCCGTATGTCGAACGCCTTCGCCCAGAAGATGGCGGCGCTGGAGGCGGAGATCCATGAACTCGCGGGCGAGCGCTTCAACGTCGGCTCGCCGGCCCAGCTCGGCGAGATCCTGTTCGAGAAGATGGGGCTGGAGGGCGGCAAGAAGGGCAAGGTCGGCAAGTATTCCACCCCCGCCGACGTGCTGGAAGACCTCGCCACCGAACACGAACTGCCGGCCCGGGTGCTGGACTGGCGGCAGCTGTCGAAGCTGAAATCGACCTATACCGACGCGCTGCAAGCCCATATCAACCCCGAGACCGGCCGGGTGCACACCTCCTACGTGCAGACCGGCGCCAACACCGGCCGCCTCGCCTCGACCGACCCGAACCTGCAAAACATACCCGTGCGTACGGAAGAGGGCCGGCGCATCCGTGAAGCCTTTGTGGCGCCGGAAGGCAAGGTATTGGTTTCGCTCGACTACTCGCAGATCGAATTGCGCATCCTGGCCCATGTCGCCGGGATCGAGAGCATGAAACAGGCTTTTCGCGACGGCGAAGACATCCACGCCGCGACCGCCTCGGAGATGTTCGACGTGCCGCGCGACGAGATGACGCCGGAAACGCGGCGGCGGGCGAAGGCGATCAACTTCGGCGTGATCTACGGCATCTCCGGTTTCGGCCTCGCCCGCAACCTGCGGATTCCGCGCAGCGAAGCGCAGGCCTTCATAGATCGCTATTTCGAACGCTACCCGGGCATTCGCGCCTACATGGACGATACGGTTGCGTATGCAAAGGAGCACGGCTTCGTCGAAACGCTGTTCGGCCGCCGGATCCACACCCCCGAGATCGGCGCGAAGGGCCCGCAGGCCGGCTTCGCCCGCCGCGCCGCGATCAACGCGCCGATCCAGGGCACCGCCGCCGACATCATCCGCCGCGCGATGGTTCGCATGCCGGGGGCGATCGCCGATCTGCCGGTGAAGATGCTGCTGCAGGTGCACGACGAACTGATCTTCGAGGTTGAAACGGCGGCTGTCGATCGGGCCGTGCCGGTGATCCGCGAGGTGATGGAAGGGGCGGCGGATCCGGCCGTGCGGCTCTCCATCCCGCTGGTGGTGGATGCGGGGCAGGGGGCGAACTGGGCCGAGGCGCATTGACCCGCCACCCGGCCCGAGACCACCCGCCGCGCCCCGAACTCGACCAAGGCGCTCTGCCGGTGTAATGAAAAACCGGGATGCGCGCATTGGCATGAGCGTTTGCAGGGGAGGATGGGTGATGTTTTCAGGCGAGCGGCCGGATGGCCGCCGGGTGCGCAAAGCGCCCAAGGTGCGGTTGTTCATGCCCTACCTGCTGCCACGCAGGGGCGACGCCGCGGTGTTCTTCGAACAGAAGATCGACATCTCGAAAACCCTTGACTACCTCGAACGCTGGAACAACGGCACACGGCCACCCTTGCGGCTGTTTCACATCTACGTCGCCGCCGGGGTGCGGGTGATGGCCGAGCGCCCCCGGCTGAACCGCTTCATCGCCGGGCGCAGGCTCTACCAGCGCGACGACATCGCGATCTCGATCTCGGTGCTCAAGGCGCGCGATGATGACGCCAAGCTCACCGTCGTGAAGCAGACCTTTGAGCCCGACGATGGTATCGTGCAGGTGCGGGCGCGCACCGAGGAGATCGTATCCAACGGCCGCGCCCCGGCAAAAACCTCGTCGGAGCGCGAGGTCTCGCTCCTGTTCCGGCTGCCGCGCTGGTTGATCCCGCTGCTGCCCAGGCTCCAGAAACTGGGCGACTGGCTGAACATCACCCCGGCGTCGTTGCCGCGCAACGATCCGCTCTATGCCTCGGCGATGATCTCGCATCTCGGCTCCATCGGGCTCGACAGCGCCTATCACCACCTTTACGAGCACGGCACGCTGCCGATCTTCGCGGTGATCGGCAAGGCGCGCGACGAGGCGGTGGTGACCGAGCGGCGCCAGATCGAGATCCGCCCGGTGGTGACCGTGCGCTATACGCTGGATGAGCGCATCGTCGATGGCTATTACGCCGCCCGCTCGCTCGATCTGCTGCAGGACTTCGTGGAAAACCCCTGGCTGCTCGAGCGGCCCGAAGATGAAGGCCCGGGCCCGCTCTAGCCGCGCGCGATCTGGTCGAGCAACGCGGCCAGCGCACCCGGGGCGGCGAGAAAGGGCGAATGGCCGGTGGGCAGCCTGTGGATGTCTGCCGGGTCGAAGCCCGATGACATGGCGCGCTGGTGCGCGGGCGGAATCGTGCGATCCTGCTCGCAAAGGATATAGCTGCGTGGCACGTCGGTGCTCCGTCCCTTAGCCTCGAAAGGTGCGGCCTGCGGCGCGATCGGTTGCCAGCCGAGCCGGGCGCGGGCGAAGGCCAGCGCTTCGGGCGGGCAATCGGCGCAGAGGTTGGCCGCGATCGCCGCGTCGGTGAACCGGTAGGAGAGACCATCGGCGGAGGTTTCCAGCGCGCCCGCAAGGGGTTGCTCCGGGGCCTCGCGCCGCATCTCAATCAACGAGGCGCCGGGACGGGGCACGTAGGCGCAGAGAAACACGAGGCGCGAGATCATCTCGGGCGCGATCTCGGCGGCCTGGGCGATGGCGAAACCGCCGGCAGAGTGACCGACGACAATGCTGGGGGCATCGAGCCGGGCGAGGATCGCGCGGGCATAGGACGCCAGCGTCACCTCGCCAGCCCGTGTGTTGTCGTCGCCCGAGCCGGGAAGGTCGAGGGCGTCGGCCTCGTGGCCGAGAGCTTCAAGTGCCGGCCGCACGTCGCGCCAGCACCAGGCACCGTGACCGGAGCCATGCACGAGCAGGAATCGCGCCATCAGATATGGCCGATCTCGGTGAGGAAGCCCGCCAGCGCGGCGGCGTATTCGGCCGGCTTTTCGACGCAGGCGAGGTGGCCTGCCCGCCGGATCAGGTGAAACCGCGCGCCGGGCACGAACTCCGTGGTCTCGCGCACGAGGTCGGCCGGGGTCGAGCCGTCTTCGCTGGCGGCGATACCAAGCGTGGGCAGCCGCAGGCGGGCAGTGCTCTCGATGAGATCGGTTTCGCCGATGGCCTCCATGCAGCCGATGTATCCCTCCGCCGGGGTGCGCGTAAGCATGTTGCGCACCGCTTCCACGAGGTCTGGACGCTCGGTGCGGCTGTCACGCGAGAACCAGCGTTCGATGGTGGCATCGGCCAGCGCCGCCACGCCCCCGTCGCGCACTGCGTGCACCCGCTCGTGCCACATCTCATGGGTGCCGATGCGCGCGGCGGTGTTGGAAAGCACCATGGCGCGCAACAGGTCGAGCCGCTCCGCCGCCAGCCCCTGCGCCACCATGCCGCCGATGGAGAGACCGACGAAGACCGCGTCTTTCAGCCCGAGGTGATCCATCAACCGAGCCGCGTCCTGCACCAGGTCGCCCATGTAATAGGGGGCCTCCGGGCAGGTGCTGAGGCCGTGGCCGCGCATGTCGTAGCGCAGAACGCGCAGCCCTTCGGGCAGATGCGCCAGAACGCCGTTCCAGATCCGCAGATCGGTGCCAAGGGCATTGGCGAAGACGACGACGGGCCCGTCGTCGGGTCCGCTCAACTCGTAATGGACGCGGATATCGCCCAGGTCTGCCATCCTCATGGCGCACCTCCCCTGTTCGCGCTGGCGACCCCTGAAGGACTCGAACCCTCAACCTGCTGATTAGAAGTCAGCTGCTCTATCCAGTTGAGCTAAGGGGCCGCTCCCACGTGAGATATCCCCACGGGTCGGCCCCTTGCAAGGTCATTCAGAAAAGCCGGCTCAGGCGTTTTCGCGGATCTTCTTGGCGATGAACCAGGCCGCGGGGATGGCGACGATGAAACCGGCGATCGAGGAGTAGATGATGGGCATCATCGTTGCGTAACCCGCCGTGAGCGCGGCCACCATGAACGAACCCGCGAGCGTGGCCCCGACGAAGATGTAGACGAGCAGGAAAAGACCCATGGATTATGTCCCTCTTTTTTGGCGCGATCTCGGCGGCAAAGCTGCGTGGCAGATGCGGCTTTGTCCTTGATCCAGATCATGCCATCGGCGTGGGAAAACGCCGGTTTCAGCGCATCCGGCGGGCGACCAAGAGCGCGGCGGGCCAGCCCGAGAGATAACCCGCCAGCGCCGCACCGAGGAGCGGCCAGAGGCCCTTGACGCCCGCCACCAGCGCGACCACGACGAAGACGAAGGCCAGCGTGGCGCCGATCATCGAGCCGAGGAACAGGACCAGCCGTCTCATTGCGGTTTGCGCATCCGGGCGAGCACGTTCGATTTCAGCACGAAATGCTGGAACAGCGCCCCCAGAACGTGCAGCGCGACGAGGACGAGCACCAGCACCTTCATAACCTCGTGGCCTTCCGCCGCCAGCTCGGCCTCGGCGAACCACGCCGCTGCGCCGGAAAGCGGCATAAGGATGAGCAGCGCGTAGAGCGAAAGATGGGTGCCGTGCGCGGCGATCTTGAGGATCGCGGGTTCGTTCGCGGGCAGCGCCGGTGCGCCGCGCCTGAACTTGATGGCGATGCGGATCACCACCAGCACGAGGATCAGCAGCCCGGTGAAAACATGCTGGGCGATGAGCGGGCTGAAGCCCACCTCCACGCCGTCCTCGATCTTGTCCCAGGCCTCGGCGATGGGTTCGTTCAGCACGAACTGAAGCACGACGAGCACGAACACGAGCCAGTGCAGGATGATCTGGGTGCGGGTGTAGCCTGTGGGCATGGTGGTCTCCTATCGGGAATGGTCCGTGTCATACGGTCTTGCGCGCGGTTTCCGTCGCGAACGCTCCCGCGCGGCGGCGCGGCTGTCAAGCGCGCGGTTGCCGCGGCGGGCGGGGAGTGGCAATCTTGGGCGCAACCGAGGGACGCCCATGATCATCTGCCACCCGCTGCGCATAATTTTCATTAAAACCAAGAAGGTAGGCGGCACGTCCTTCGAGATCGCGCTGTCGGGGTTCTGCGGGCCGGACTGCGTGATCACGCCGCTGGTGGCGCCGGACGAGGCGCTGCGGGCGCGGCTCGGCCATCGCGGGGCGCAGAACTTCGAGAACACCGCCTGGCCCGATGGCAGCCGCTCGCCGGGCCGGTTCGCGGCGCATTCGACAGCGGCGGAGGTGCGGGCGGCGGTTCCGGCCGCGATCTGGCGCGGCTACCGCAAGGTGACGATCTGGCGCGACCCGTTCGACGCCCTGATCTCGCGCTACCACTGGCGCGGGGGAGACCGCAAGGGGCTCAGCTTCAACGATTTCGTCCTGCGCAACCGGGGCCTCATCGCGGTCAACCCCGCCATCGCCCCGCTCTCCGGCCCGGACCGGCTCGACACCTACCTGCGCTACGAACGCCTCGCGGAGGACATGGCCGACGCCGGTCTGGGCGAGGTCTGGCAGGCGATGGAAGGCGTGCGGGCCAAGGCCGGCGTGCGCCCGCCGGAGGCGACGGTGGAGGCGGTCTACGCCGAGGCCCCCGAGGCAGCCCGGCTGGTCGCCGAGCTCTGCGCCGAGGAGATCGCGGCGTTCGGGTATGCGGTGCCGGGGTAGGGGGTTGGTCTTGCGCACCGGTTTTCGGCGATGTTGAACAGGCGTGGTGCGTGGGAGCACGCACCCTACTCTTGCTATTGGCGGGACGGGGCGGTGTGTGGTTGGTAGGGCGGGTGAGTTCACCCACCATCCGATCGCGCGGGGCGGGCGGTGGGTGCAAGCACCCACCCTACTCTTGCTTGCTAGAAATGTGTTGCATTGCCCATTCCTTCACGCAACCTTGGGAGGAGGGCCGATATTGGAAGAAGACGATGTCACAAGAAATCACAAACGACTGGGACGTTGAGAAAACGGAAGAAGGTTATAACGAAGAAGACAGTATCCCGCTGAAGTTTGAAATCCTGAACTACCCTGCAGACACGACCCTGAAAGGATATCGTCAGCAGTCAGAGGACGGATTGCTCGAAGTACCTACTTTTCAAAGGAATTTCGTTTGGGATCAAGTAAAAGCCTCCAAACTAATTGAATCATTTCTGATTGGACTGCCAGTTCCAGGGGTTTTTCTATACAAACCAAGAAGCGGCACAGGTTATCAAGTCATTGATGGTCATCAGCGGATTACGTCGGTTGTATCGTATTTGAAGGGCCTGATAGGCGAAAAAAAATTCCGTTTGAAGGGGGTGTCCGACCATTGGAACAATAAGTCATTTGACGAGTTATCCGAGGAAGACCAGTTCAAGCTTGAACAATCAGTCATGCGCGCCACCATTATCCAACAGCTGGATCCACAAGACAACAAAAGCATCTACATGATTTTTGAACGCCTGAACACCGGCGGGATGAACCTGAACCCAATGGAAGTCCGTAGGTGCGTGTATCATGGCTCATTCATCTCGGCGTTGGACGAAATGAATGCAATGCCATCCTGGCGAAAGTGTTTGGGAAAAGCCAGCCTGGACAAGCGTTTCCGCGATGTGGAGTTGGTGCTGCGTGTGCTGGCGCTATCACAAAGCTGGCAAGAATACGAAAAACCAATGAAGGGTTTCCTTAGCGATTTTCTTGCGGACAGCCGGGACAATGATGGCGAAGGCTGGAAAATCGCTTTCGGTGCTGCTTGCGATGCTGTTTTGGCGGCAAAGCCAGACCGCCCGTTTCACCTGAGGGGAAAACTGAATTATGGTGCATTGGATGCCGTGCTGTGTGCACTTATTGACTTGAAAACCAAGCCAACGCCGGAACAAATTGAGGCTTTGTTCAAGGACGCCGAGTTCGCGGCAGCAACAACGGCAAATACGAGCGACCGTTCAGAGGTTCACAAGCGGATCGAAAAAGCCATTGAGTATTTGAGTTGATCCTAGGCAAAACTACAAAGATCACTGAGCTGGCCAAAGAGGCCGTCGACGCGATCCCGGAGACCAACCCTTCGGCCCGTGCATTTGTTGAAACGGCGTTTGCTGGGTATATCTCGGCCATTGCATACTCAGAGATCGAGGCCGAGGTTAGCCGTGCCCTTGAGAACCGTTATGACAAATCAACGGACTCGGGTCTTGCGTCTTTTGTACGATCTGTTTTCAATAGAAATGCTGGGCGTTTGAAGCGATCAGAGTTGGCTGATCTTGTCTCTTTTTTTGGGCAACACGCAAAGGACAAATTCAAGTCGGAAATCTCTGACGCAGAAGTGCAGTTATATTCAAGGCTTTTGCAGTGTCGCCACAACCTTGCGCATGGAGACCCTCCGTCGGAAACGTTGAATCAAATGGAGCTTGGCATCAACTCAGCAAAAAACATACTCGAAAAGCTCCAGATCTGTATTTCAGAAGACTAACCATCCAACTTCAGCGCAGAAATAAACGCCTCCTGCGGGATGTCGACCTTCCCGAACTGGCGCATCTTCTTCTTGCCCGCCTTCTGCTTTTCCAGCAGTTTCTTCTTCCGCGTCGCATCCCCGCCGTAGCACTTGGCGGTCACGTCCTTGCGCAGCGCCGACAAGGTCTCGCGGGCGATGACCTTGCCGCCGATGGCGGCCTGGATCGGGATCTTGAACATGTGGCGGGGGATGAGATCCTTGAGTTTTTCCACCATCGCCCGGCCGCGCATTTCCGCCCGGTCGCGGTGGACCATGGTGGAGAGCGCGTCGACCGGCTCGTCGTTCACGAGGATCTGCATCTTCACGAGGTTGTCGGCGCGGTAGCCGGTGAGCTGG
Organism: Sinisalibacter lacisalsi; assembly: GCF_014640115.1. Taxonomy (GTDB): domain Bacteria; phylum Pseudomonadota; class Alphaproteobacteria; order Rhodobacterales; family Rhodobacteraceae; genus Sinisalibacter; species Sinisalibacter lacisalsi. The sequence goes on from NZ_BMGI01000003.1 coordinate 494,817, forward strand.
TAGTCGAAGCTGGCGTAGCCCTTGGTGACCGATTTCAGCCGGTCGTAGAAATCGAACACCACCTCGTTGAGCGGCAGGTCGTAGACGACCATGGCGCGCGAGCCGGCATAGGTGAGATCGAGCTGGATGCCGCGCCGGTCCTGGCAGAGCTTGAGCACGTCGCCGAGAAACTCGTCGGGCACCAGGATGGTGGCCTTGATCCGGGGCTCGTCGATGCTTTCGACGTGGCTCGGGTCGGGCATGTCGGCGGGGTTGTGCAGCTCGCGGGTTTCGCCGTCCTTCATGTGGATGTGGTAGACGACCGATGGCGCGGTGGTGATGAGGTCGATGTCATACTCGCGTTCGAGCCGGTCGCGGATCACCTCGAGGTGCAAGAGGCCGAGGAAGCCGCAGCGGAAGCCGAAGCCGAGGGCGGCGGAGGTTTCCATCTCGTGCGAGAAGGACGCGTCGTTCAGCGCCAGTTTCTCGATCGCGTCCCGCAGGTCTTCGAATTCATTCGAGTCGACCGGGAAGAGGCCGCAGAACACCACCGGCACGGAAGGTTTGAAGCCCGGCAGCGGGGTTTCGCAGCCCTTCTTCTCTGTGGTGATGGTGTCGCCCACCTTGGTGTCGCGCACCTGCTTGATCGAGGCGGTGATGAAACCGATCTCGCCGGGGGTGAGTTCGTCGACCGGGATCATCCCGGGGCGGAACACGCCCACGCGGTCGACGGGGTAGACGGCGCCGGTCTGCATCATGCGGATGCGGTCGCCCTTCCTGAGCTTGCCGTCCATGATCCGCACGAGCACGACGACGCCGAGGTAGGGGTCATACCAGCTGTCGACCAGCATCGCTTTCAGCGGTGCGTCGAGCGTGCCCCTGGGCGCGGGCAGGTGGGCGACGATGGCTTCGAGCACCTCGTGGATGCCGATCCCGGTTTTCGCCGACACCTGGATGGCGCCCGAGGCGTCGATGCCGATCACGTCCTCGATCTGCTCGGCCACCCGGTCGCAGTCGGCCGCCGGCAGGTCGATCTTGTTGAGCACCGGCACGATCTCGTGGTCGGCGTCGATCGCCTGGTAGACGTTGGCCAGCGTCTGGGCCTCGACGCCTTGCGTGCTGTCGACCACCAGCAGAGAGCCCTCGACGGCGCGCATCGAGCGGCTGACCTCGTAGGCGAAATCGACGTGGCCGGGGGTGTCGATCAGGTTCAGGATGTAGTTCTGCCCGTCGTCGGCCTCGTATTCGAGCCGCACGGTCTGGGCCTTGATGGTGATGCCGCGCTCGCGCTCGATATCCATCGAGTCGAGCATCTGCGCTTTCATGTCGCGATCGGCGACGGTTTTCGTCTCCTGGATCAGCCGGTCGGCCAGGGTGGACTTGCCGTGGTCGATATGGGCGACGATGGAGAAATTGCGGATATGTGCGAGATCGGTCATGGCCCGGATATGCGGGGGTTTTCGCGGCCCGTCAATGGGGATCGGAGGGCGTGCGGGGCTTGAAGCCCGGCCTGCGGTCGAGGCTCCCGGGCGGCTGCCCCCTTCCCCGCGGGCAGGTTTGCGAAGGTGTCCCTGCGGGGTGCGGCATCCTTTCCGACCATCCGGTCAGATCGCGGTTGTGACCCGGCGCGGCGGGGGGTAGTGTTCGCGCTAACGGATCCGGTGGACGAGCAAGCCATGAGCAATATCCTCACCGTCACACTCAACCCCGCGCTCGATCTGTCGACGACGGTGGACCGCGTGGTGCCGGAAGACAAGCTGCGCTGCGACGCGCCTGTGCTGGAAGCGGGCGGCGGCGGGATCAACGTGGCCCGCGCGATCGGCGCGATGGGCGGGCGGGCGCATGCCTTCGTGGCGATCTCGGGCTATCACGGCCAGCAGTTTCTCGACATCCTGCGGCAGGAGCCGCTGATCCCGGAGGTGTTCCACACCCACGGTGAAACCCGGCAGTCGCTCGCGGTGACCGACCGCACCAGCGGCGAGCAATTCCGCTTCGTGATGCCCGGCCCGCGCTGGACGCCGGAACAGGCGCAGGAGGCTCTGGAGGCGATCGCGCGGGTGACGCCGCAACGCGGCTACCTCGTGCTTTCGGGCAGCCAGCCGCCGGGGGTGCCGCTGCATTTTCCCACCCAGCTTGCCGCCCTCATGGCCGACCACAGCGCGCGGCTGATCCTCGACACCTCGGGCGCGCCGCTGAAGGCGCTGCTCAAGGTCGGCTCGGCGCGTCACCACGTTCTGCGGCTGGACGGGGCCGAGAGCGAGGAGCTTGCCGGGCGCAAGCTGAGCGACATTCACGCGGTGGCGGACTTCGCCGAGGAGCTGATCACGCGCGGGGTGGCGGAGGTCGTCGTTCTCGCGCTCGGCGCAGAAGGCTCGATCCTCGTCGAGGGCGGCAACCGCTGGCACGCCTGCACCCAGCCGGTGACGGTGCGCTCCAAGGTCGGCGCCGGCGACAGTTTTGTCGGCGTGTTCACCTGGGCCGTGAGCCAGGGCGCGCGCTGGGAGGAGGCGCTGGTGCTGGGGGTGGCGGCGGCGTCTTCGGCGGTGACCTCGGACGGCACCGAATTGTGCCGCCGCGACCAGGTGGACGAGTTGGCGCGAACGGCGACGCTTCGGCGGATCTGAGCGCAACGCCGTGAATTGCGGGAATCGCTGAAAAGTGCTAGCCGGTAGCGGTTCAATCCGCCGTCTGGCCCAAGCGAGGCATGAAACATGAAAAACGTGGTGTTGGCGCTTGGCCTGGGCGTTGTTCTCGCGGGCGGGCTCGCGTCCAGCGCGGCACAAGCGCGCGGCGTGATCGAGAGCGCTTGCCTGCGCTCCGACCGTCCGGCTGCCAACCGCGTGCTCTGTAACTGCATCCAGCAGGTGGCCGACGCGGTGCTGACCTCGGGCGAGCAGCGCCAGGGCGCGCGCTTCTTCGCCGATCCGCTTCTGAGCCAGGACGCCAAGATGTCGACCCGCGAGACCGACCGTCAGTTCTGGCTGAAGTGGGAGGCCTTCGCGGCCGGCGCGATAAAATACTGCCAATAGCGCGTCAGCGCCCGGCGATCTCGCGCAGGAGCCCTTCGGCGCAGGCTTCGATCAGGTCCAGCGCGCCGTCGTAGTCCTGGGTGAAATAGGCATCGGGAATATGCGTCGCCCCGGTTTCGGGCGCGTAATCGGTGAACAGGCGCGCGGGCGTGGTGGCGCTGGGCGGCCGGACCGCCTCGATATCCTCTAAGTTGGACGGGTCCATGCCGATGATAAGGTCGAAGCGGGAGAAATCGTCGGGCTCGATCTGGCGCGCGCGCAGGCCGGAGAGATCATAGCCACGCGTGGCGGCGGCCCGCACCATGCCGGGGCAGGGCGGTTCTCCCAGGTGCCAGTCGCCGGTGCCGGCGCTGTCGAGGTTGAGGCCGAGGCCGTCGCCGCGCTGGCGCAGAACCGCTTCGGCGGACGGTGAGCGGCAGATGTTGCCAAGGCAGACGAAAAGGATCGAACGGGTCATGGCGCGAGGATAGCCGAAGCCCCGGCCGAGGCAATGGGGCAGCCGCCCCGAAAACGCGAAACGACCGCAGCGGGGAAGCTGCGGCCGATCCGGGGATCGCCCCCGTGACGGAGGCCGGACGGGCGCGGAAAGGGACGTGAACCGCCCCGACCGGCGCAGCCTTGCCTCAGTTGCCGTGATCCGTCGACATACCGTCCATCATCATCGGCGCGTCTTCGCCGCGTTCGAGATCGACGGGGATCTCGACCTCGATCCGCCCGGCTTTTTCGAACACCAGGGTAACGGCGATGCTGTCGCCCTGCTCCATCGGGCGGGTCAGCCCCATGAACATCACGTGGTCGCCGCCGCGCTTGAGCGCGTGCATGCCGCCGGCGGGCACGGGAAAGCCTTCCTCGACCTCGACCATGCGCATCACGTCGCCGTCCTCGATATGGGTGTGCAGTTCGACGCGCTTGGCGATGTCGCTCTCGGCGCCGATGAGGCGATCATCTTCGTCACCGGAGTTCTGGATCATGAAGAAGGCAGCGCCGGCCACGGCGGTGACGCCGGCGGCGCGGGCAAACGGATCGTGAATCTCGATCTCGGAGCCTGCGAAGGCGGGCAGGACGAGGGCAGCGGCGGCGGTGGCCGCGAGAATGCTGGATTTGAAAGACATGGGTTCTCTCCTTGGTCTCTGTCTTGCTGGTCTGATGTGTTGGGTCGGGATCAGGCCAGCGATGGGGGACCGCGCGCGGAGGGAGAGAGGGTTTCAAGGGTGGTGAGGGTGACGCCGGCCGGGGCCGCGATCCGGGCGACGAGCCGGGAGACCGGCCGCGGCAGCTCGGGCAGGGCGAAGCTCGCGGCGAAGATCGAGGTGCCATCGGGGCAGGGCTCGGCGGCCTCTACCGGCTGGCCGTCGGGGCCGAGGGTGATCGTGATCATCCCCGCGCCGGTACAGATCACCGCCTCGGTGCCGATATCATGGCTCGCACCGCGCGCGTCGGCGAGCACGAGGCTCGCGAGCGTCAGCGTCACGACGGTGAGATATGCGGTGAGATTGCGCAACATGGGGGAAGAGTTAGGCAGCGCGCCACGTTTCGTAAAGGGCAAAGTCAAACCATGCCCGCAAACGCGAACGGCCCCGCCGAGCGACGGGGCCGTTGCCGATGCCGTTGGTGGGCGATCAGGCCTGGGCGGCCTGGGCCTTGGCGATCTCTTTCTTGATCTTGATCGCGTTGGCGGAAAGATCGGTGTCTTTCGCCTTGGCGAGGAAGTGATCGAGCCCGCCGCGGTGATCCACGGTGCGAAGCGCCGCGGCCGAGATGCGCAGCTTGACGCCACGGCCAAGCGTTTCGGACATGAGCGTCACGTCGTTGAGGTTCGGCAGGAACCGGCGACGGGTCTTGTTGTGGGCATGGCTGACGTTGTTGCCCGTCATCGGGCCCTTGCCGGTCAGTTCGCAAACGCGCGACATTGGCTTTTCCTCATCTTGCGGGTCGGTTCCGGGGTGCTCCCCCGGCCTGGCCTGTCAATACAAACGGGCGCCGCGCACGGCAGCGCCCCGAATTCCGTTCCGCGCGTTTAGGCCGGATTTGCGGGGCCGTCAAGTGAGTCGGGACGGATTCGGCGGTGGCGGCGGGGTGGAGATTCTTGCCTCCGGCGGAGGTATTTGATCCAAGGTGAAGGGGCAAGGGGGCCGACAGGATGCAGGGACGGCGGATCAGGGTGCGCGGACAGGTGCAGGGCGTGGGCTTTCGGCCCTTCGTCTGGCGGTTGGCGCGGCGCGAGGGCCTCGTTGGCGAGGTCTCGAACGATGCCGAGGGTGTGCTGGTGCTGGCGGCCGGCGAGGCGGGGGCGCTGGAGCGGTTGCGCGGGGCGCTGTCCGGAGAAGCGCCGCCGCTGGCGCGGGTCGATGCGGTGGAGGTGGCGGATTGGGCGGTGCCCGATCCCGCGCCCGAAAGCTTCACCATTGCCGCGAGCGGCGCGGCGGGCGCCGAGACGCGGGTGACGCCCGATGCCGCCACCTGCCCCGACTGCCTTGCCGAGATCCGCGATCCCGCCGCGCGGCGCCACCGCTATGCCTTCACCAACTGCACCCATTGCGGGCCGCGCTTCACCATCCTGCGCGCCTTGCCCTACGACCGGGCGCGCACCACGATGGCGCCCTTCGAGATGTGCCCGGCCTGCCGGGCGGAATACGAAGATCCCGCCGACCGGCGCTTCCACGCCCAGCCGATCGCCTGCCCCGATTGCGGCCCGAGGCTCTGGGCCGAGACGGCAGAGGGGGCCGCGCTCGACGGCGACGCGGTGGCGCTGGCGGCGGAGGCGCTCATGGCGGGCCGGATCGTCGCGGTGAAGGGGCTGGGCGGGTTTCACCTGGCTTGCGACGCGACGAACCCGGCGGCGGTGGCCGAGTTGCGCCGCCGCAAGAGACGCCCGGCCAAGCCCTTCGCGCTGATGGCCGGGGAGGCGGTTCTGGCCGAGCACGCCGCGCCGACGGGCGCGGAATGGGCGCGGCTGCGTGCCCCGGCGGCGCCGATCGTGCTGATCGCCAAGGCCGGCGCGGCGCTGCCCGAGGCGCTCGCGCCGGGGCAGGGGGCGCTGGGCTGGATGCTGCCCTACACGCCGCTGCACCACCTGCTGCTCGACGCGCTGGGCCGCCCGCTGGTGATGACCAGCGGCAACCTCTCGGGCGAGCCGCAGGTGATCGGCAATGACGAGGCGCGCGAGAAGCTGGCGGGTTTTGCCGATCTCTTCGTGATGCATGACCGCGAGATCGCCCGGCGGCTCGACGACTCGGTGGAGCGGATCACGCCGGCCGGGCCGATGGTGCTGCGCCGGGCGCGCGGGCGCGTGCCGGGCACGCTGCCCTTGCCCGAGGGGTTCGGGGAGGCGCGCGAGGTGCTGGCGCTGGGCGGGCAGATGAAGGCGGCGATCTGCCTGACGAAGAACGGCCAGGCCTTGCTCGGCCATCACCTCGGCGAGCTCGACGAGGCGCTGACATGGGAGGCTTTCGGGCAGGCGCTGGAGGATTACCGCGCGTTGTTCGACCACAAGCCGGAGGTGGTGGCCGTCGATCTCCACCCGGGCTACCGCGCCACCCGGGCGGGCGAGGCGATGGGCCTGCCGCTGGAGCGGGTGCAGCATCACCACGCCCATCTTGCCGCCGTGATGGGCGAGAACCTCTGGCCGCGCGGTGGCGGAAAGGTGGCGGGGATCGTGCTCGACGGGCTCGGGCTGGGAGCGGATGGCACGATCTGGGGCGGCGAGGTGCTGCTGGGGGATTATGCCGGGTTCGAGCGGATCGGCCGGCTTGCGCCCGCGCCGCTGGCGGGCGGCGATGCGGCCAGCCGCGAGCCATGGCGCAATCTCATGGTGCGGCTAGACGCGGCGGGGCTGGGCGCCCTGGCCGATGCGCTGATGCCGGACCAACCGCGCGAGGCGCTGCGCCGGGCGGTGGCGGCGGGGGTGAATGCGCCGCTTTCGTCCTCGGCGGGGCGGCTGTTCGACGCTTTCGCCTTCGCGCTCGGGGTGGCGCCGGGGCGGATGAGCTACGAGGGCGAAGCCGGGATGTTGCTGGAGGCCGTCGCGGCGCAGGCCGGGCCGGGGCCGGGCTGGCCCTTCGCGGTGGCGGAGGGCGTGATCGACCCGGCGCCGATGTGGCAGGCCTGGGCCGCCGCGCGCGGCACCCCCGTGCCGCTGGCGGCGGCGATGTTTCACGAGGGGCTGGCCGCGGCTTTCGCCGGGGTGGCGCGGGCGGCGGTGGCGGATGGCCGGGCGCAGGCCGTGGCGCTCAGCGGCGGGGTGCTTCAGAACGCGGTGCTGGAGGCGGCGCTCATGCGCTATCTGGAAGGGGTGCCGGTGCTGCGCCACAACAAGGTGCCGGCCAACGATGGTGGGCTTGCCTACGGGCAGGCGCTGGTGGCGGCGGCTCGGGGACTGGGCGCGGCGTGAGCCGGCCGATCAGTTCGTCAAGTCCCAGTCATCCTCGTGCCCGACTTCGCCGAGTGCGATCCAGTCGGCCCTGACCCGGGCGATATGGGTGTCGCCCCAGGTGCGGAAGACAAGGTCGAACCCGGTTGCCGCGATGTTCTCGGCGGTGATGTCCATGCGCTGGTTGGTGCTGTGGTCGGCGTCCCACATCGACATTCCCACGGTGAGCGCGGGCGCGGCGAGGAAGGCTTCGCTGAAGGTCACCTGCTGCCGGGTTTCACGCGGGCCCTTGCCCGTCCACATCTCGCCGTTGTGCTTGTAGTCGGAGAACAGCATGAGCGAACCCTGGTCGATGCCCAGCCTGTGGGTTCTGATCTTCCACATGGGTGCCTGCCTTGCCCGTTACGCCTGGCCGCGAGGATGCCCCAGACCGCCGCGAGGTTGCAAGCCCGTGGCTAGGTTCGCCGGCCCCTGGGGGCAAGGGCGATGAGCGCGGGGAAAGCGGCGAGCAGCAGCGCGCCGGCAGCGAGGAAGGGCATGCCGGGCTGGTAGAGCGGCGCGTCGGCGGCGGCGAAGGCCTGGAACAGCGGCGTGGCGACGAGCGGGCCGAGGATCGCCGCGATCGACCCAAGGGCCGCGATCACGCCCTGCAACATGCCCTGGCGGTCTTCCGGCACGACGTTCGACATCATCGCGGTGATGGTCGGCGGGAACATGTCGGACAGGCAGGCGATCGGCACGAGGACGAAGACGACCCAGGCGGCGGTGGTGAAGCCAAGCCCGAACAGCGCTGCCACCGCCGAGACCCCGGCGAGGAGCAGTGTGCGGTAATCGCCGATGCGCGGCACCAGGAAGGGCAGCACCGCGCCCTGGGTGAAGGCCACGCCGGCACCGTAGGCCGCGAAGGACAGCCCGATCGCCGCCGCCGTCCAGCCGAAGGTTTCACGCGCCCAGAACGACCACAGGGTGGGGTAGACCATGTTGGCGAGTTCGAAGACGAACAACAGCGCCAGCGGCAGGGCGAGGCCGGGCAGGCGAAAGGCGTCGAGGATGGCGCGGAACGGGTTGAGATCGCGCCGGGTGAAGCGGCGGCGCCGGGCGGGCGCCAGGCTTTCGGGCAGGATCAGCAGGCCGAAGGCCACGTTGGCGGCGGCGAAACCTGCGGCGACCCAGAACGGCGCGGTGACGTGCCAGCTGGCGAGCAGCCCACCCAACGCTGGGCCCAGCACGAAACCCACGCCGAAGGCCGCGCCGATCAGCCCGAAGCTCGCCGCGCGTTTCTCCGGCGGCGAGATGTCGGCGAGATAGGCGGTGGCGGTGGTGTAGGTGGCGCCGGCGGCGCCCGCGAGCATCCGCCCGATGAGCAGAACCCAGAACGTGCCCGCCAGCGCCATGATGACGTAATCAACCGCCAGCACGGTCAGCGCGGCGATCAGAACGGGCTTGCGGCCGAGGGCGTCCGACAGCCCGCCGACGATCGGGGCGAAGACGAATTGCATCGCCGCGTAGGCCGCCAGCAGCACACCGCCCCAGATCGCACCCGAAGCGGTATCGCCCGCGCCGACCCGGGCCATGAGGTCTGGCATCAGGGGAAAGATGATGCCGATCCCGATCGCGTCGATCAGGATGGTGGCGAGGATGAAAAGGAGCGCGGAGCGGGGCGGGTTTTGCATGCCTTGCTCTAGCCCGAGGCCGGGGTTCCGGCAAGCGGCGGTGTTTGATCTGACGCAAGGCCACGCGCGCTGAAGCCGCTAAGGTTGGACATTCATTCCGAAGGAGAATCCCCGATGAGAGTTTTCACCGTCCTGGGCCCGTCGCATTCTGGAAAATCCACACTCGTAGAGGCGCTGGTCGGGCTCGATGGGAGCGCGGGCATGGCGTTCGATGTGCCCGGGGTCGCCGGCGTGCGGACTTTCGGGTTCATGGACGAGACCTGGGCGGCGATCGACATCGCGGGCGGTGCCGAGAACCTCGCGCCGATCGGGGCCGCGCTGGCGGCCTCTGATGCCGTCGTGCTCTGCGTGCCCGCCGATGCCGAGGCGGCGGTTCTGGCCGCGCCCTACCTGCGGATGATCGAGGAAGCGGACGTGCCCGCGCTGCTGTTCATCAACAAGGCCGACACCCCCGATAGCCGGATGTCGGAGACCGTGTCGGCGCTGCAGGCCTATTCGCGCCACCATATCGTGCTGCGCGAGGTGCCGATCCGCGAGGGGGAAGAGATCGTCGGCGTGGTCGACCTGGTTTCGGAGCGGGCGTGGAAATTCCACGACGGCGAACCTTCGACGCTGACCGAGATCCCCGCGAACCTGCGCCCCCGCGAGGAGGAAGCGCGCGCGGAACTGCTCGAAAGCTATGCCGATTTCGACGATGCGCTGCTCGAGGAGATCATCGAGGACAAGAAGATCCTGCCCGAGGAGGTCTACGAGGTCGCCTCGAAAACCCTGCAGCGCCATGATCTGGTGCCGGCCTTCCTCGGCTCGGCGGAACATCGCAACGGCATCACCCGGCTGATGAAGGCGCTGCGCCACGAGGCCCCCGGGGTCGAGGTGGCGGCGGCGCGGCTGGCGGGCGAGGCGGTGGCCGTCGGCGCGCTGGCGGACGTGGTCAAGCACCTTGGCAAGACCGTGCTTCTGCGCGCCATCGGCGGCACGGTGTCCGGTGGGCAGGCGCTGGGCGGCGGCAACGTGGGCTCGCTCACCGACCTGGACACCAAGACCGGCCTTGCCAGCCTCGCGCCCGGCGCGATCGGCCTCACGGTCAAGACCGACCATCTCGGCGCCGGCCTGGCCTTCACCGCCACCGGGGCGCAGGCGCTGCCGGATTGGGCGCGCGGCCATGGCGCGGCTTTCCGCCGGATCATCACGCCGGTGCATGAAAAGGACGAGGCCCGGCTTTCGACCGCGATCGAGCGTCTGGTGGAGATTGACCCGGGGCTGGTGGCCAGCCAGGACGAGCGCACCGGCAACCCGGTGTTGGCCACGCAGGGGCCGTTGCACCTGCGCCGGCTGATCCGCAAGCTCGCCGAGGATTTCGGCATCGAGGTGGAAGACGGGCCGGTGCCCCCGGCGCTGCGCGAGACCATCCGGCGCGGCACCGAGGTGCACCACCGCCACCGCAAGCAATCGGGCGGGGCGGGGCAATTCGCCGATGTCGTGGTGGAACTGCGCCCCGACGCGCGCGGCGCGGGCTTCGTGTTTTCCGAGAGCGTGAAGGGCGGGGCGGTGCCGCGCAACTACATCCCCTCGGTCGAGGCGGGCGCGCGCGAGGCTCTGGCGGAAGGGCCGAACGGATTTCCCGTGGTCGACGTGGCGGTGGAGCTGAAAGACGGCAAGAGCCACTCCGTCGACAGTTCCGATTTCGCCTTCCGCACCGCCGGCAAGAACGCGATCAAGGAGGCGCTGGCCGAGGTCGGCACCGTGCTTCTGCAGCCGATCATGAAGATCGACATCCACGTGCCGAGCGTTTTCTCCGGCGGGCTGGTGCCGGTCGTCTCAGGCCTCAAGGGGCAGGTGCTCGGGTTCGAGGCGCATGACGGCGCCGCCGGGTGGGACGTGTTCCAGGCGCTGCTGCCGATGGCGGCGGAGGACGCGCTGTTCAACGCGCTGGCCGGGGCGAGCCGGGGCACGGCCTGGTTCACCAGCGTCTTCGATCACTACGAGGAAGCCCGCAAGGAAGACCTCGGCGATCTTCTCGGCTGACCCCGCCGCAGGCGTGGGTGCTGATGCGGGCTGGAATTCCGCCCGCATCTGGCTAATCTCGGCGCGTTCGAAGAGGTGCCCCATGACCGCCATCCGTTTTCTGTTCCTGTGTTTTGCGCTCGTTGTCTCGGTGCCGGTCCTGGCCCAGGACGGGACGATCACCACCGAGGAGGGCGCGAGCGCGGCGCGGCAGGCGGAATCGGATGCCGCCATCGCCAATCGTATTCGCGATATCATCCACCAGCTCGATGGCTACGAAGATGTGACCGTGACGGTGAAGGCGGGGGTGGTTCTCTTGCGCGGGACCATGCTCGATGCCGGCCGCGTCGAACAGCTCGATCGCCTGGTGGGCCGGGTCGACGGTGTTGTCGCGATCGACAACGAGGTGAGGCTCTCGACCTCGGTGACGGAGCGGCTCACCCCGGTCTGGGAACGGCTGGTGGCGCGGGTGACGCAGGCGGTGGCCTTCCTGCCGCTGGTGGGCGTGGCGCTGGTGGCCTTCGCGCTGGTGGTCTGGTTTGGATATTTCATCGCCCGCCTGCGCCGGCCGTGGGACAATATCGCGCCGAATGCCTTCATTGCCGAGATCTACCGCAACCTGATCAAGCTCGTGGCGGTGGTTGCGGGCATCATCGTGGGGCTCGACATTCTCGGAGCTTCAGCGCTGCTGTCGACGATCCTTGGCGCCGCCGGGATCGTCGGCCTCGCCATCGGTTTCGCGGTGCGGGACACGGTCGAGAACTTCATCGCCTCGGTGCTGCTCTCGATCCGCCAGCCGTTCCGCCCCAACGATGCGATCGAGATCGACGGTGACGAGGGCAAGGTGATCCGGCTCACCAGCCGGGCGACGATCCTGCTCTCGTGGGACGGAAACCACATCCGCATTCCCAACGCGACGGTCTACAAGAGCCGCATCGTCAACTATTCGCGCAACGCCGAGCGGCGCTTCAAGATCGATTTCGGCGTCGCCTATGGCACCGACCTGGTGGCGGCAAAGGCGCTTGCGGAAGAGACGGTGGCGGCCCTGCCCTTCGTTCTGACAACGCCGACGGCGATGGCCTGGACGACGACGCTGAACGGCTCCGACATCGGGATGAGCGTGGTCGGCTGGATCGACCAACGCGAGACCGGGCTGTTCTCGGCGCGCTCGGAGGCGATAAGGCAACTGCTGATCGCCTTCGACAACGCCGGTATCGAGATGCCGGAGCCGACCTACCGGTTGCTGACGCAGGCAAGCAGCGAGGTGCCGGTGCCGCCCCTGCAGGCCGCGCCTCTCACCCCGCGTGGCGGCGCTGCGACAGCGGCGGACGACACCGTGCAGGATGCGCCCGCGATCGCCGAACACGAGCTTGAACGGATGGTCGACGAAGAGCGGAGGGGAACCGAAACCAATGACCTGCTGACGGTTTCGTCGCGGCAGGAGTAGGTGCCCGAGGCGCCGCATTTTTGGGTTGCGCGGGCCTGAGGCTTTGAGTAGGAACACGCGCACCGTTGGGGTGTAGCCAAGTGGTAAGGCAGCGGTTTTTGGTACCGTGTACCGTAGGTTCGAATCCTACCACCCCAGCCATTTCCACTAAAGTAAATGAAATCAACGACTTAGGCTAGCCTGCCCGCCGAGATCGTAACAGCTTCTCGTAGCAGTTTTCCGTTGCGGAATTGGCCCCTGAAGGCTCGGTTTGCCGCGTTTGAATGGCGCGATCATCATCTGGCAACCTGAGTCGCCCCGCGCCCGATCCTTCACCCTCTACATGCGCCGCAGTCTTGCCTTCCCCGCCCGGGTCTGACACCGATAACGCAACGGGTCGGTGTGCGGGGAACCATGTACGAGAACGCCTTCAACAGCATCGAGAACCTGCTTCGCGCCGAAGAGGGGATTGCCAACGAGCTGGATTACGTCGAGCAGACCTCGTGGGTCCTGTTCCTCAAGTATCTGCATGATCTGGGAAGCGAGCGTCGCGACGAGGCCGAGCTGAACGGCGAAGCCTACGTGCCGATCATCGACGGCGCCTTCCGCTGGAACAACTGGGCCGCCCCGAAGATCAACGGCCAGTTCGACCACAACACGGCCCGCATCGGTGATGACCTGATCCGCTTCGTCGATGGCGAGCTTTTCCCCTACCTCGCCTCCTTTCGCGAAAGCGCCGATGGACCCCGGACGATCCATTACAAGATCGGCGAGGTCTTCACCGAGCTGCGCAACAAGTTTCGCTCCGGCTACATCATGCGCGACGTGCTCGAGGTGGTCGACGGGCTCAGCTTCAACACCCAGGCGGAACGACACGAGCTGTCGCAGCTTTACGAAACGCGCATCCGCCGCATGGGCAACGCCGGCCGCAACGGGGGAGAATACTACACGCCGCGCCCGCTCATCCGTGCGATGATCAAGGTGACCGACCCGAAGATCGGCGAGACGATCTACGACGGCGCGGTCGGCTCGGCGGGCTTCCTGTGCGAGGCCTACGCTCACATGCGCCGCGACGATCTCTCGGCCTCCGACTGGGCGACGCTGCAGGCCGACACCTTCTATGGCCAGGAGAAGAAGTCGCTCGCCTATATCATCGGTGTCATGAACATGATCCTGCACGGGATCGAGGCGCCGAACCTCCTCCACACCAACTCGCTCAACGAGAACGTGATGGATATCCAGGAGAAGGACCGCCACGACATCATCCTTGCCAACCCGCCCTTTGGCGGCAGCGAGCGGCGCGAGGTGCAGCAGAACTTTCCCATCCGCACCGGCGAGACGGCCTATCTCTTCCTCCAGCACTTCATCCGCAAGCTCAGGGCAGGCGGGCGCGGGGCGGTGGTGATCAAGAATACCTTCCTGTCGAACACCGATAACGCCAGCGTGGCGCTGCGCCGTGATCTGTTGGAGAGCTGCCAGCTTCACACCATCCTCGATCTGCCGCAGGGCACGTTCCAGGGCGCCGGGGTGAAGACGGTGGTCCTGTTCTTCGAGAAGGGCGCGCCCACGCGGCAGACGTGGTATTACCAGCTCGATCCGGGGCGCAGCCTTGGCAAGACCAACCCGCTGAACGATGCCGACCTCGCCGAGTTCGTCGAGTTGCAGAAGACCTTCGCCGATGGGCCGAAGAGCTGGACGGTCAAGCGGGCCGATCTGGACGAGGCGACCTGTGATCTCTCGGTGAAGAACCCGAACGCCCCCGAGGCGGCGCCCCTGCGCGCGCCCGAGGAGATCATCGCCGACATGCTGGCGCGGGATGCGGAAACGACGGCGATCTTGGAAGAGATCCGGGGGATGCTGTGAAGGGCATTCTCGTTGACGGCTGGAAGATGAAGCCACTTTCTGAGATCGCTACGTTTTCAAATGGCCTTTGGAAGGGGAAGAAAGGACCGTTCACAACGGCGAAAGTTCTCAGGAACACCAACTTCCGCCCACACGGCGTGTTGTCGCTGGATGATGTCGCCGAGATCGAAGTTGAGACCAAGCACCTTCAGAAACGCCGGCTCCAGAGGGGCGACATCATCCTTGAACGGTCTGGTGGCGGGCCAAAGCAACCGGTCGGACGGGTGGTGTTGTTCAATGTAGATGAGGGCACTTTCTCGTTCAGCAACTTTACGAGTGTGATCCGCATCGCTGACCGGTCCGAGGTAGTGCCTGCATACCTACACCAGGTTCTGAACTGGTGGCACGCCTCTGGAGTGACTGAAGGTCTCCAATCGCGTTCAACGGGCATCCGGAATCTGGACTTCAAGTCCTACAAGGAACTGGCGGTCCCCCTCCCGCCCCTCGAAGAACAACGGCGGATCGTTGCGGTTCTGGATGAGGCCTTCGAGGGTCTGGCCCGCGCCCGCGCCCACGCTGCAGCCAACCTCCAGAACGCGCGGGAGTTGTTTGAAGTAGCCATTGAAAGTGCACTGCGAGAAGCTGGTGGGGAACCAATATCCCTCGCCAAGCTCTTGGAGAAAGGCTGGATTAAAGGTCACCTCGACGGAAACCACGGGAGCAATTACCCACGAAAGGCCGAGTTTGTCGGAGACGGCATCCCGTATATCTCCGCCAACTGCATAGATGGCGATGTGATTGACATGAGCCGTTGCAAGTATCTCACCCCGCACCGAGCGGATGCGCTTCGGAAAGGGATTGCTCGTGACCGGGATGTTATCTTTGCACACAACGCGACCGTTGGGCCGGTTGCTTTGCTGTCTACAGATGAGCCGAAGGTGATCTTGAGTACGTCATTGACCTACTACCGTTGCGATGAGGCTGAGATTTCACCCGAGTTCCTTGTCTTCGAAATGCGGAGTGCTGGTTTCAAGCGTCAGTATGAAGCAGTAATGTCGCAAGCGACGCGAAACCAAGTTCCTATCACTATGCAACGTAGGTTTGAGCATCTGATCCCGCCGATGGATGCGCAACTGAGGATTGCAGAGCTGGGTGTTCGCTTGGAGCGAGATACGAGAACGCTAACCGATAGCTACAATCGTACCCTCGCGGACCTCGACGACCTCCGCCAATCCCTCCTCGAGAAGGCCTTCTCCGGACAACTCGTCACATGAACCGTCTCAGACCGCGCTTGAGGGAGTTGATTTGGTAATGCGTTTGCATTACCTTCCCCCGTGTTGACGCAATTCAAGTGGCAAGGGAGCCCGACATGGTCGCAACGGCCGTAGAAACCTCGAAACTCACCGACCGGTATCAGACGACCGTGCCGAGCGGCGTGCGCAAGCAGCTGAACCTCAAGAAAGGCGACCGGCTGCGCTACAGCATTTCCGACGACGGGCGCGTTTTCATCGAGGTCGACCGCGATACCGGCGATGATCCGGCTCTGGGCGCGTTCCTCGACCTGCTCGAAACCGACATCCGCACCAACCCTGGCCATCTTCGGGCCTTCGATGGCGGGCTGAAGGATCGTCTTGCCTCCCTCGTCGGTGATGTCGAGGTTGACCTCGATGCGCCCCTGTCGCCCGACGACGAATGACCGCTGACGCAGCCCCGATCGTCGTCAACGGCTGGTCGATCTACGCCCATCCTCTGTTTCTCGACCAACTCGAGGCGCTGATCGAGGAGGTCGAGGACCGCAAGCGCAAGAACCCCACGGGATACACCGGGCACAACAGCGCGAAACGCCTTGCCGCGATCTACAAGCTCGCGACCGAGGTCATCCCCGCCGACCCTTCGGCGCCGCAGTTCCGGCAGGGCGATACCCTCGGCCCGCACCGCAAGCACTGGTTCCGCGCGAAGTTCTTCCAGCAATATCGCCTGTTTTACCGCTTCGACAGCGCCATGAAGGTGATTGTGCTTGCCTGGGTGAACGACGAAGGCACATTACGGGCATACGGGAAGAAGACCGATGCCTATGCAACTTTCAGGAGCATGCTCGAGGATGGCAATCCACCCGACGATTTCGAGCAGCTCCACAAGCTGGCCGTCGCGGCCGGGGAGCGCCTGCGCGAGGCATTGACGAAATCATAGATCAGACGCGAGTCATCGAGAGTGCATTGAGTTCAAGCAACGAGACAGAAGCCGACACACGCGCGAACCGGATCGACCCGGTGCTGGCCGAGGCCGGCTGGGGCAAGATCGCCGGGTCGCGCATCCGGCGTGAGGTGATCTGCCCGGGCCGCATCATGTCGGGCGGACAGCGGGGCAAGGGCCTGACCTGCGATTACGTGTTGGAATACCGCGGCCACAAGCTCGCCACCCTCGAAGCCAAGCGAGCCGGTCTCAGCCATCGCGAAGGCGTGGGGCAGACCAAGGAATACGCCGAGCGCCTCGGCTCCCGCTTCGCTTTCTCGACCAACGGCCTGCGCTGGTTCCAGTGCGACATGGAGACCGGCGCGGAGGATGACGATCTTGCGCTACCCTTTCCCTCGCCGGATGATCTCTGGGATCGGACCTTCGGCGAGATCAACGAGTGGCGGCTGCGCTTCGGGGCTGTGCCCTTCGAGACGGCCGGGGGCAAATGGGAGCCGCGCTACTATCAGCACTTGGCCATCAACGCGGCGCTGGAAGCGATCGCCCACGGTGACAAGCGCATCCTGCTCACTCTCGCCACGGGCACGGGCAAGACCTCGATCGCCTTCCAGATCGCCTGGAAGCTGTTCCACGCCAAGTGGAGCCTGACCGGCGCCCCGACACGCCGCCCGCGCATCCTCTTCCTCGCCGATCGCAACATTCTCGCCGATCAGGCCTTCAACGCCTTCTCTGCCTTCGATCCCACTGCCGTGACGCGGATAGACCCGGCAGCCCTGCGCCGCCACGGTGGACGCCCGCCCACCAATGCCAGCGTGTTCTTCACGATCTTTCAGACCTTCATGACGGGCGAGGGCGAGCCCACCTTCAAAGGCTATCCGGAGGATTTCTTCGATTTCATCGTGATCGACGAGTGCCACCGGGGCGGCGCGAGCGACGAGAGCACCTGGCGCGCGATCATGGATCACTTCAGCCCCGCGGTACAGCTCGGCCTGACCGCCACGCCCAAGCGCAAACACAACGCCGACACCTACGACTACTTCGGCGAGCCGGTCTACACCTACGCGCTCAAGGACGGGATCGAGGACGGGTTCCTCACGCCCTTCAAGGTGCGCCAGATGGCCTCGACGATCGACGAGTATGTTTACGACCCGGTCGACGAGATCCTGAAGGGCGAGGTCGAGGTCGGGCAACGGTTCACGGAATCCGACTTCAACAGGATCATCCGGATCCCCGAACGCGAGTTGGCGCGGGTCGAGGAGTTCATGGGGCAGATCGACCAGCGCCAGAAGACCCTCGTCTTCTGCGCGACCCAGGCTCATGCCGCGCTGGTGCGCGACCTGATCAACCAGGTGAAGATCAGCGCAGATCCGAACTATTGTCACCGCGTGACCGCCGACGATGGGGCCATCGGCGAGCAGCACCTGCGCGACTTCCAGGATAACGACAAGACCATCCCCACGATCCTGACGACCTCCCAGAAGCTCTCGACAGGCGTCGACGCGCGCAACATCCGCAACATCGTGTTGATGCGCCCCATCACCTCGATGATCTAGTTCAAGCAGATCATCGGCCGCGGGACCCGGGTCTACGACGGGAAAGATTTCTTCACGATCTTCTACGGTTGTGCCCCTCGGGGTGGTGTAAGAGGCCGCGCGCGGAGCCTTTTGGCGCAGCGCAGCGCGCGGCCGGGTCTGGCGGCCACCGCGCTTCTTCGTAGTCTGAGGTTGTTCAAAGACCGATGACAACGAAGGAGAGCACGATGACCGAGACCATGATCGACCTTGCGGGCGTGATCGCCAAGAGCGATGACGCGGATTTCCTGCGGGACCTGATCCAGGACGCCGCGCAGCGGCTGATGGACATTGAGGTGGCCGCTGTCTGCGGCGCGGGGCATGGCGAGCGCAGCCCGGACCGGGAGAACCAGCGCAACGGCTACCGGCCGCGTCAGTGGGATACTCGGGCAGGCACCATTGGGTTGAACATCCCGAAGCTGCGCAAGGGGAGCTATTTCCCCACGTTCCTGGAGCCGCGCCGGACGGCCGAGAAAGCCCTGATGGCCGTGATCCAGGAAGCCTACATCCACGGCGTCTCCACGCGGGCTGTCGACGATTTGGTGCGCGCGATGGGGCTGACGGGCACCTCGAAGAGCCAGGTCTCGCGGCTGTGCGAGGAGATCGACGAGCGGGTGCAGGCGTTCCTGAACCGCCCGCTGGAAGGCGATTGGCCCTTCCTCTGGCTCGACGCCACCTACGTGAAGCTGCGTGAGGGCGGACGCATCGTCTCGATGGCGGTGATAGTGGCCGTCGCAGTCAACACGGACGGCCGACGCGAGATCCTCGGCGTCACGGTCCTGCCCTCGGAGGCCGAGACGTTCTGGGCCGGCTTCCTGCGGTCTCTCACGCGCCGCGGGTTGCGCGGTGTGCAACTGGTGATCAGCGACGCCCATGAGGGCCTGAAGGCCGCCGCGCGCAAGGTCCTTGGCGCAGGATGGCAGCGCTGCCGGGTTCACTTCCAGCGCAACCTCCTGGCCCGCGTAGGCAAGACCCACAAGCCCGTGGTCAGCGCGGTGGTGAAGACCGTCTTCGCCGAGAAGGACCGCGACCAGGCCCATGCCCGCTGGCGCGAGGTCGCAGACAGCCTGCGCGAGCGGTTCCGGGATGTCGCCGAGCTGATGGATGACGCGGAGCATGACGTGCTGGCCTACATGGCCTTCGACGAGAGCCTGCGCTCGAAGCTCCACAGCACGGATGAGATCGAAAAGACTTTTCTGCGGGCTTCTGCTATTTTTCACCAGTGCGTTCGACCTCGTGGCGAAGCGTGGCGTGTCGGCAGGAAGCGTC
>NZ_BMGI01000004.1:0-166846 GCF_014640115.1 Sinisalibacter lacisalsi
GGCAGAGGCCGAAGCCAACTTCTACGCAGCTCTGGAAACTGAAACCATGGCCGCGTAGCTTACATCAACCGGCCTCCGGCAAACCCGGGGCGGTTCAGGTCTTGATTCACCCGGAGATTGCGCCCCTTTTCGTTTCTGCCAACTTTGCGCCACGACGCGGGTTTTTTTGCTTAAATTTCAGTCAAAAGCGTTGGCGCATTGGCCTCGATCACGACGGCATGCTGGACAGATGGTTAAACATAACTCAAGATGAAGGACAGATGGCTGCAAGAGCCAAGGGCAATCAAGCCTCGTTTCTCCTTTGCGTGAGGGGGGCGGGGCTTTTTTGATATGGGTGCGAAAAAACCGTGGAACTTCGTCTGGGTCTCGTCTTCTCTACAACCGGCAGCTATGCCGCGCTTGGGCAAAGCGCGCTTGCCGGGGCGCTGGGCGCAATCGAGACCATCGGTGAGCGCAACGGTGACCTGATCACGCCGGTGATCGCGGATCCCGGCGGCGATTTGGCAGCCTACGAGCGGGTGACGCGAGAGCTCCTTGAAAGTGGTGTCCGTCACATTGTCGGGGCGATCACCTCGTGGAGCCGAAAGGAGATGATTCCGCTGCTGGAACGGTATGGCGGACTTCTCTGGTATCCTTGCCCCTATGAAGGTTTCGAGAGCAATGATCACGTTGTCTACCTTGGTGCGTCACCGAATCACCATGTCATTCCGGCAATGGATTGGATCGCAGCGCAAGGTTTCCGGCGCGCCTTTCTCGTAGGCTCAAACTATGTCTGGGGGTGGGAAACTCTGCGGTTGGCGCGGGAATGCCTGACGGCCCGGGGGGTCGAGGTGGTGGGCGAGCGCCATGTTCCGCTGGGGATGATATCGCCAAGCCGCATTTTTGAAGAAATCGGCGACCAGAATGCAGACTGTGTCATCGACAGCCTCATCGGGCCGTCCAATACGAGCTTTCTTCAAGGCCTGGCAGCGCGCAACATGGCGGGCGCTCAACCTGTCCAGGTGGTGAGCTTCAACCAGACCGAGGCGGATCTCGATGAGATCGGACCGGCGGCCAACGGGCTGCTCTCGGCGGGAAGCTTTTTCGAGCCGAACGCATCTGACATGCTGCGCGACGTCGCGCGGAGACACGCTCCGAACCAGCGGGTATCTTCCTTTTTTGCAACCTCCTTCGCGGCGGTTGAGATCATTTCCGCCGCCGTCAGGAGGGCCGGCACCGACGATCCGTCGACAGTATTCCGTGCGGCGGTAGAAACACCCGTCGTTACGGCCATGGGGGCAATGCCGATTGACCCTGTGCTTCGGCATACAATGCTAACGCCCCGGCTTTCGATTGCCAGGAACGGTAGTTTCGAGGTGGTGCAATGCGCCGAGGCGCCCATCGCCCCGGATCCCTACATGACTTCTCAGACTGCCGGATTCCCCGGTTCCAACCCCGTGCCGCGACGCGAGTTGAGGGTCGTCAAATGATACGTGCGCCCGTGCATAACTTTTCCGGTCAGACAGCTATTGTCGTGCATCGATCGCCGGAAATCGGCCTCCGTATCAAGGAGCGCTGCCACCGGCTGGGCATACGCGCCCGGGTCCGAAGCGAAGACCTTGATGCCCAGGAGGTGCGAAATGCCGATATCGTAATCCTCGATATCGACACCGCCGATGACGGCATTTTGCCGTGGGAGCGCGCCACGGCGCCGATGCCGCTGATCGGGCTGATTGGATCGGAAAGCCCCGGGAGATTGGCATGGGCTCTGGCGCAAGAGGTGGACGCTTTCCTGCCACTGACGGGGCTGGGCAACCTCTTTTCCGCGATGGTGATCGCCCACGAGGTCTTCGCGCGGAAAGCCGAACGCCGCGCCCGCGAGGCTGAACTGGCACGCCGCGGCAATCTTCGGCTCGAAGTCATCCGAGCCGTTCTTGCCTTGATGGAACACGGGCGCGATGAGGCGCTTGCGCTGAAACAGTTGCGGACAATGGCGATGGTCGAGCAGATCAGCCTCGAAGACGCGGCTGTCAGACTACTGACGGAGAGGCGCATTGCCGGAGGGCGGGCAATATGAGCGACGCACAAACCCTACGTCCGAAATCTCAGAGCCGGTTCATAGTCGTGATCAGCGAACTGATGCGCCGCCCGCGCGCGGCGTTCGGCATGGCGGTGATCATGGTGATGGTTTTCGGCGCGGTTTTTGCGCCCTTGATCATGCCGCACGATCCATTCGAGCAAAGCTTCGACGGGCTCGACCTGATGGGCGGCCCGCTTCCGCCCGGCGGCGACTACTTGCTGGGCACAGATCTTCTGGGGCGGGACCTGGCCTCCCGCCTCATCCTCGGCACGCGCACCTCGCTGATCATCGGGCTGGTGGCGAACGGAATCGCGGTTATCCTGGGCGCGAGTGTCGGCATCGCGGCGGGGTTTTTCGGCGGCTGGACAGCAGCCATTCTGATGCGTTTCACCGACCTGATGATGGCCTTTCCGGCGCTGTTGCTGGCGATCGTCCTGGCGGCCATCTTTCAACCCAGCCTCATGATCGTCGCGCTCGTGATCGCCATGGTCAACTGGGTTCAGATGAGCCGCGTGATCTATACCGAAACGCGCAGTCTTGCCGAGCGCGAGTTCATCCAGGTGCAGCGCGCCATCGGCTCGTCGTCGCTCCGTATCCTCGGCAAGCACCTTCTGCCACACCTTCTGTCGTCGATCGTGGTGTTTGGAACGCTGGGCATTTCGACAACGGTATTGCTGGAGGCGACGCTGAGCTTCCTAGGCGTGGGCGTTCAGCCCCCGATGCCAAGCTGGGGCAATATCATCTTCGAGAACCAGACCTACTTCTCGACCGCGCCGTGGCTGGTGTTCATTCCCGGACTTCTGATCGTCCTGCTGGCGCTGGCATTCAACCTTGTGGGAGATGCCCTGCGCGACATTCTTGATCCGACACTGAAAGGCCGTCACGGATGAGTGGTTACCTTGTAAGACGTCTGATCGAAAGCGCGCTGATCCTGCTCGGGATCACCTTCGTGACCTTTGTGCTCCTGTATATGGTGCCGGCCGATCCGGCCCGCCAAATCGCGGGACGTTCGGCCACCGCCGAGACCGTCGCCAACATACGCGACCAGCTGGGGCTGAACGACCCGCTCTTCGTGCAGTATTTCCGTTATCTCGGAAACCTTTTGCAGGGCGACATGGGGCGCTCCTACCTCCAACGCGCGGAGGTTGCGGACCTGATCGCAGCGCGCCTGCCCGCATCGCTGCTGTTGATGGTGTCGGCCATCGTCACCGAACTGATCCTCGGGCTGACCATCGGTGTTGTCGCCGCGTTGCGCCGCAACAGACCCGCCGACCATACGCTGATGATTTTCAGCTTCGTCTCAATTTCGGCCCCTCAATTCGTGATCGGCATCCTGCTGCTCTATGTCTTTTCCGTGCAATTCGGGTGGTTGCCGATTGGCGGCTATGGCACTTTCGCGCACCTGATATTGCCGTCGATCACACTGGGGTTCCTCGGTGCGGGCTGGTATAGCCGGATGATGCGCTCGTCCATGATTGACGTGCTCGAGCAGGATTTCGTGCGCACCGCCCGTGCCAAGGGCCTGTCGCGCCTGCACATCATTACCCGCCATGTCATGCCCAACGCGATCCTTCCGGTCATCGCCATGATCGGGATCGATATCGGGTTGTTCATGTCAGGCATCGTTGTCGTCGAAAGTGTGTTTGGGTGGCCGGGGATTGGCCAACTTGCGTGGCAGGCCATCCAACGTGTCGACATTCCCGTGATCATGGGCGTGACCATGGTCTCGGCAACGGCCATCGTGCTCGGCAATCTCATTGCCGATCTGGTGGCTCCACTGATCGATCCCCGCATCAAGACCAAATGAAACCAACAGAGGAGAGAAGACCCATGAAAAGAAATACATTCTTGGCCGGCGTTGCCGGGCTGGCGCTTGCCGCAGGTGGCGCGTTTGCCCAGGTGAACGAGGACGCGCCGCAGGGTGGCGAGATGGTCGTGACCTACCAGGACGACGTCGCCACGCTTGATCCCGCGATCGGCTATGACTGGCAGAACTGGTCGATGATCAAGTCGCTGTTCGACGGGTTGATGGGCTATGAGCCCGGCACCACCACGCTGCGCAACGAACTTGCGGCCAGCCACGAGATTTCCGACGACGGCATGGTTCACACCTTCGTGCTGAAGGATGGAATCAAGTTTCACAACGGGCGCGAGATCATCGCCGAAGACGTGAAATACTCGCTGGAGCGCGTGACCGATCCGACGACCCGCAGCCCAGGCGCGGGCTTTTTCGGCATGATCGACGGGTTCGACACCTGGAACGCGGGCGAGGGCGACGGGCTGAGCGGCGTCGAGGTGATCGACGACAAGACCGTACAAATCACGCTGTCGCGGCCCGACGCGACCTTCACCCATGTCATGGCGCTCAACTTTGCCTCGATCGTGCCGCGCGAGGCGGTCGAAGCCTCGGGTGAGGATTTCGGGCGCGAGCCGGTTGGTTCGGGCGCCTTCCGTCTGGCAGAATGGACTCCGGGCCAGCAGGTCGTGTTCGAGCGTTTTGAAGACTATCACCGCGCCGGCGTGCCCAAGCTGGACAAGGTGACCTTCGACATTGGCCTCGATCCGACGGTGGCCTTGCTGCGGCTTCAAAACGGCGATGCTGATGTGCCCGGCGACGGTATCCCGCCCGCGCAGTTCCTGCAGGTGATGAACAACCCCGAGCAGGCCGACAACGTGGTCGAGGGCGGGCAGCTTCACACCGGTTACATCACTCTGAACACGCAAATGGCGCCGTTCGACAACGTGAATGTGCGAAAAGCTATGAACATGGCGATCAACAAGGACCGGATCGTCCAGATGATCAACGGGCGCGCCGTGCCTGCCAACCAGCCGCTGCCGCCGTCGATGCCCGGCTACGCGGACGACTACGAGGGCTACCCCTTTGATCCCGAAGCCGCGCGCGCGATGCTGGCCGAGGCGGGCTTTCCGGACGGCTTCACCACCGAGCTCTTCGTCATGAACGTCGATCCCAACCCGCGGATTGCGCAGGCGATCCAGCAGGATCTTTCCGAGATCGGGGTCAAGGTCGAGATCCGCAGCCTTGCGCAATCCAACGTGATCGCGGCGGGCGGCGAAGCGGATCAGGCCCCCATGATCTGGTCGGGCGGCATGGCCTGGATCGCGGATTTCCCGGACCCATCGAACTTCTACGGTCCGATCCTGGGCTGCGCGGGTGCGGTGTCCGGGGGCTGGAACTGGTCCTGGTACTGCAACAAGGAGCTCGATGCCCGCGCCGCGGAGGCCGACGCGATGGCCGATCCGGCCCTGGCCGATGAGCGCGAAGAGGCATGGCGCTCAATCTATGTCGACATCATGGATGACGCGCCCTGGGTGCCGGTGTTCAACGAGCAGCGGTTCACGCTCGTCTCGGACCGGATGGCGGGCGATGACAGCCTGTTCGTGGACCCGGTGCACATCCCGGTGAACTACGATTACATCTATTCCGTCGAGGCGGAGTGATTTCATGTGCAAGGCTTGCGATTACACAATCCATGGCCACCATCACTACGGGTGGGATCATTCGATCCCACCCGCCCAGACGGTGGCGCCGGGCAGCCGGGTACATTTCCAATGCCTGGACAGTTCAGCAGGACAATTGACCCGTGAAAGCACCGTCGCCGACGTCGCGACGTTGGATTTCGGCAAGATCAACCCGGTCACCGGCCCCGTCTACATCGACGGTGCCGAACCGGGGGACGTGCTGAAGATCACTCTGGAGCAATTCCACCCGTCCGGCTTCGGCTGGACGGCCAACATCCCCGGCTTCGGGCTGCTGGCCGACCAGTTCAAGGACCCGCATCTGAAGGTTTGGGACTACGACCCCGACACGCTGGCGCCGTCGCTGTTCTCCGACATCGCGAGAGTGCCGCTGAAACCTTTCGCGGGAACGATCGGGCTGGCCCCTGCCGAGTCCGGGCTTCATTCGGTCGTACCGCCGCGCCGGATGGGCGGCAATCTCGATATTCGCGATCTGTCCGTAGGGTCAGTGCTTTACCTGCCGGTCGAGGTCGCGGGTGGTCTGTTCTCTGTTGGCGACACCCACGCGGCTCAGGGCGATGGCGAGGTTTGCGGCACGGCCATCGAAAGCCCAATGGATGTCGAACTCACGCTCGACCTGATCAAGCAGGAAAAGCTGGACTTCCCGCGGTTCTCGACGCCAGGGCCGGTGACACGGCACCTGGACGCCAAGGGTTACGAGGTCACGACCGGGATCGGATCGGACCTCATGGAAGGCGCGAAAAACGCCGTCTCCGGCATGATCGACCTGCTCGGCAAGCAGCATGGGCTGTCGGCTGAGGATGCCTATCTGCTGTGCTCGGTCGCGGGCGATCTGCGCATCTCGGAAATCGTGGACATGCCGAACTGGGTCGTGTCCTTCTATTTCCCACGGGTCGTTTTCGAATGAAGCCTGACTCTGAAATCGGGCGGGGCGACACCGCGCGCCCCGTTCTTTCCGTTCGCGATCTGACCGTTCAAGTGGCGACCGGCGAAGGCGGGAAGACCGTTCTCGATCACCTGTCCTTCGATTTGCAGCCCGGCGAGACGCTGGCGCTGGCCGGCGAAAGCGGGTCGGGCAAGTCGATGACGGCACTGGCGATCATGGGACTTCTGCCGCGCCCGATGGCCCGGATCACGGAAGGATCCATCCTGCTGGGCGACCAGGACCTGGTTGGTCTGAACGACAAGCGGTATCGCGACATCCGCGCGCGGCGGATCTCGATGATCTTTCAGGAGCCGATGACCTCGCTGAACCCGCTCATGACGGTTGAGCGCCAATTGTGCGAGGTGCTGCTGGAGCATCGCATGTGCACGCGCAACGAGGCGCCGGCGCGGGCGCTCAAACTGCTGCGCGATCTGCGTCTGACCGACCCGGAACAGCGCATGAAACAATACCCGCACGAGTTGTCGGGCGGCATGCGGCAGCGCGTGATGATCGCCATCGCGCTTGCCTGCGAACCCGAGATCCTGATCGCCGATGAGCCGACGACGGCGCTTGATGTCACCGTTCAGGCCGAGATCCTTGACCTGATCCGCCTGATGCAGAAAGAGCATGGAACTGCCGTGCTGATGATCACGCACGACATGGGCGTTGTGGCCGAGATGGCCGACCGGGTCATCATCATGCGGGAGGGCAAGCCGGAAGAGACCGCCCCGGTGGAGCAGATCTTCGACGCTCCACGTTCCGCCTATGCCCGGCAATTGCTGGCGGCGGTTCCACGGCTTGGCCATGCGCCGGAGCGCAGCGTCAAGGACAGCGCGAAAAAGCTCGTGGAGGTAGATGACCTGAGCGTCCGGTTCAATGTAACCGGCGGAATCTTCAACCGGACTGTTGCTCGGCTGCATGCGGTCGAAGGGGTATCTTTTGAAATCCGAGCCGGAGAAACGCTCGCACTTGTCGGCGAGTCCGGCTCCGGAAAATCCACCATCGGCAAGGCGCTTCTGGGGTTGGTGCCCTGGGACGGGTCGGTGCGGATCGACGGCACACAAACCCGGGGAATGTCGCGCCGGGCGATGCGTCCGGTTCTGCGAGATATCCAGATGGTCTTTCAGGACCCCGGCGCATCACTCGATTCACGCATGACGGTGGGAGAGCAGGTGGTAGAGCCGCTGAAAGTGCACCAACTCGCCAGCGGTTCCGAGCTGACCGATCGAGCGGAATTTCTGTTTCAACGGGTCGGTCTATCCAACGATATGCTTTCGCGTTACCCGCACGAATTTTCTGGCGGCCAGCGCCAGCGTGTCTGCATTGCTCGGGCGCTGAGCCTGTCGCCCAAGGTGATTGTCGCGGATGAAAGCGTGTCTGCGCTGGATGTCTCTGTGCAGGCCCAGGTTCTGGACCTTTTGCAGGAGCTTCAGGACGCGGATGGCCTGTCCTATCTTTTCATCAGCCATGATATGGCCGTGGTTGACCAGGTGGCCGATCGAGTGATGGTGCTGCGCCTTGGGCAAGTGATGGAAGAAGGCCCGCGCGAGGCCGTGCTTCACGACCCGCGACACCACTACACACGCAGGCTCTTGTCGGCCGTTCCTGTTCCGGACCCGTCACGCACCCGGGCGCTCCTGCCGCCGGCGCCCGATGCGCAAAGCCCGGTCCTGGCACTCGGCGAAAGTTTCCAACGCGTCCGGCTTGAAACGGTCGCGGGCAGCCACCGCGTCGCGACCGGCACTTGACCCCATGACAGGCGACAGGATCGGTGATCCAGCTCGCCGTTCAGTGTCTTTTTGTCTGGCGTAATCTTTGGTTACTTGCCGGGGTGTCGCCATGAGCCACCTCCCGATCTCGACGGGAAGTTCCTTAACCTGAGCCCCGGTCGGGCCGCCTGCTTCACCGCCCGCGCCCGGCCCGGGCAGCCTGCAGAAGGCACAAGGGCGATGAGAGCACGATCAATCATTTCGCCGCGGAAGGCATGACAATATCTCCGCCTCACCGGCATTTACATACCAGTCTGCAGTTCCCTGTCTGCCCGAAGCCGGCTTGTTTTTCGGTCACGCAAAGCACGCACAGCGGCGGTTTTCAGAAGCGGTCGGAAACCTCCACGGCAACGTCGATCATGACCTGTTGGCGCTTTTCGCGGATGACCGTGAGCGCCCGCGCCAGTGCATCGGGCAGGTCCGATCCGCTGGTGACCTTTTCAACATGGGCGCCGCCGGCTTCGGCCACCTTCACATAGTCCGGGGCAGGGGCCAGGGAGGTCAGCGGCATGGTGTTCATGCGTGCCGCCGCCCCGTCGGGATAGGCGTTGCGAACCGAGCGACGGACCGCGTTCCAGAGGCCGTTGTTCTTGACGATGGTCAGCAGCGGCAGTTCGAGTGCATTGGCAATCTGGTGACAGGCTACGGGGTTGGCGAAGATGTAGGAGCCATCGCCGATACAGGCCACGGTCAGCCGGTCACGGTCGGCGAGCTGCGCGCCGAGGGCAGCGGGCAAGGCCCAGCCGAGACCGCCGGAATGCGGGTTGGAAAACAAGCGGTTGGGCCCCTGCAGATCCATCGCGCCGGCAACCACCCCAAGCTCGGAAAACACCACCCCGTCGGGGCCCAGCACCTCAGAGAGGCACCGGCTGAGCCACTCCGCGCTCATCGGGCTGCCGTCCCCGCCGCTGGCCGAGGCCGCAACCTGGGACCGACGCTGCAGGGCGCGCTCGCGCAGCGACGAGACGCGGTCGGCAACCGTTTGCCCGGGCACCGCGGCGGCGTCGAGCGCATGCAGGAAGGCTGTCGGGTCGGACTGGATCGCAAGATCCGTGCGGTAGCCACGCACCGGCATCTTCAGGAAATGCGGATCCGGCCCGACATGGACGATTCGAACCGCGTCGCCCGGCCGGTGTGCCGCCTCGATCCACGGGATGTCGCAATCCAGCGCGATGACGAGGTCAGCGCCGTCCAGAACCTCGCCGGGATCGTATCCGAGGAAGGCGGGGTGCGCGGAAGGCATGACGTTGCGCACCGAGAACGGCTCGCCGACGCCGATACCATGCCGGGTCGCGATCGCTTGCAGGGTCTGCGACAGCGCGCCGCCGGGATCGCCCCGCTGCACGAGGATCACGGGCGCCCGGGCCTCGGCAAGCCAGCCCGCCACCCGGGCGACCGCGCCCGGGTCGGGCTGCGCCGGGGTCGCGGCGGGGCGGGGGCTCGGCGCGGGGATGCGCGTATCGGGAAAACTCTCGCTGAGCGGTTCGCGCGGCAAGCTCAGATAGACGGGGCCGGCCGGCTCCGAGGCGGCGGCGGCGAGCGCGCGGGCCACCAGCGGCTCGGCCTGTTCCGGATAGCGCATCTCGTAGTGGTATTTCACAACGTCAGCCACGAGAGACGCCTGGTGATACATCTCCTGACCATACTGGATCGGGGTCATCCGCGCGCCCTTGCGGCCCTGCTCGGTGATCGGCGTGCGGCCTGACATCACCAATACGGGGATGTTGTCGGACGCGGCATTTATCACCCCCATGACCGCGTTTGCGAGGCCGACGTTCACGTGCACCATGATTGCCTGTGGCTCGCCGGTGACGAGGTAATAGCCATGTGCCATCGCCACGCTTGCGGTCTCGTGCGGCACGGTGACCGGCTCGGGAATCTCACTGGGTGGGATTTGGGAGATCGCTTCGATGATCGGAGGGAAATCCGTGCCCGCGTTCGCGAAGAAGTAGGAGACCCCATGGAACCGTAGCGCGGCAAGAAGCGCCTCGGCACCTGTAGATTCTCTATTTTTTTCAATATTTTCCGGCATCTTCCATTCCTCCGCCCGTCGAAACACAAGCCTTTATCGGCCCCTGCGACAAAATGCCCTTGCCAAAACGCCGATGGCAAGTGAATTTAGAATTCTCATAAAAAGAGATTCTTGGCGGACTTTGCGGGTCCGCGAAGTTCAGGGAGGAAAAAAATGCGCAAACTATTCACCGCCATGACACTCGGGCTCGGGCTCGCCGCCGGGGGCGCCTCGGCGCAGAACGTTGGCATCGCGACGTCGAACCCCGGGTCGCTGTTCCACAACATCGGCACCGCCGTTGCGAACGCGGCGAACAACGCCGGCCTCGACACGACGATCCAGCCGGCCACCAGCCCGAACCAGTTCATCCCCTACCTCAACTCGGGCGGGATCGAGTTCGGCGTCGCGAACCTTCAGGAGGTCAGCTACGCCGTGACCGGCGACGCCTGGTGGAACGGTAACGTCAACGACAACCTGCGCCTTGTCGGCATGCTGATGCCGCTCAACGAAGCCATCTTCGTGCGCAAGGACGGCGACATCATGAGCCTCGAGGATCTCAAGGGCAAACGGATGACCGATGGTTACACGGCGCAGAACACGATCCTGCCGCAGCTCTCGGCGATCTATGCCACCGCGGGGATGACCCGCGATGACGTCGAAAAGGTGTCGGTGGCTTCCGTCGTGGCCGGGGCCGACGCGTTCATGGCCGGTGACACGGTGGGCTTCATCTTCGCGCACGGCGCGGGCAAGGTCCGCGAAGCCGATGCCGCCGTCGGCGGCCTGCGGGCTCTGACGGTTGCCGACAGCAGCCCGGAGGCGCTGGCCAAGGCCCGCGAGCACTGGCCGACCGCGAACTTCATCACGATGCCGGCCGGCTCCGCGCCGGGCGTGCTTGAGGATGGCGTCTACATCTCCTTCCCGCAGGTGGTCTTCACCCATGCCGGCGTGTCCGACGACGTGGTCTATGCGATGGCGAAGGCGATGTACGGCGGCAAGGCGGACATGGCAGGCACCTTCCCGCCGTTCAACGCCTTCAACCCCGACGACATGCACGGGGACGGTGGCAACGTGGCCTTCCACCCCGGCGCGCTCAAGTTCTTCGAAGAAGCCGGCTTGAACTAAGGGCACCTCGATGTCGCAATCTCTGCCTGGAGAGGCCGCTCGCGGCCTCTCCCCCCGGCTCTGGCGCCCGGTCGCCGATGCGCTGGCGACCATCCTGATCCTTGTCGCCTGCGGTTGGGCGCTCAACCTGCCGCGCGAATTCGGCTGGTCGTTCTATCCCCAGCAGTTCTTCGCGGCGATCCTCGCGCTGGTGCTGCCGCTGGCCTTTCTCACGCTGCCCGCGCGCCGCTCGTCCCGTCGTGACCGGCTGCCGCTCTACGACGTGGGCCTCGCCATCGCCAGCTTCGTCATGGTCGCCTACATCGCGGTGCGCTACCCCGAACTGGTGTTGCAGATCTTCAGCCGACCCATGGCGGTCTGGCTGCCCGGGCTGATCGTGATCGGCCTGATCCTCGAGGCGCTGCGCCGGGCGACCGGCTGGGCGCTCGTCATCATCATTTCCGTGTTCCTGCTCTACGGTCTGTTCGGGAACGTCTTCCCGGGCCGCCTGCAGGGCCGCGCGCAGCCGTGGGACATGCTCGCCGGCTACATGGCCTTCGACAGCAACGGCATCCTCGGCCTGCCCATCAGCGTGGCCGCGACCGTGGTGATCACCTTCATCCTGTTCGGCACGCTGCTCGCCACTACCGGGGGCACCCGGTTTTTCACCGACGCCGCGATGCTGCTCATGGGCCGGTTCCGCGGCGGTTCGATGAAGATCGCCGTGCTGTCGTCGGGGCTGTTCGGGTCGATCTCCGGCTCGGCGGTGGCCAACGTGGTGGGCACCGGCGTCATCACCATCCCGATGATCAAGTCCGACAAATACCCCGCCCACAAGGCCGGGGCGATCGAGGCCGTCGCCTCGACCGGCGGCCAGCTCATGCCGCCGGTGATGGGTGCGTCGGCTTTCCTCATGGCCGAGTTCCTGTCGGTGCCCTATTCCACGATCGTGCTCGCCGCGCTGGTGCCGGCGATCCTCTATTACGTCGCCCTGTTCGTGCAGGCCGACCTCGAGGCCGCCCGGCTCGGCATCAAGGGCGTGGCGCGTGACCAGATGCCTTCGGGCAAGGGTGTCATCGGCGGCCTTCACTTCGTCTTCGCATTCGCCGTCCTGATCTACGCGCTCTTCGTCATGCGCTGGCAGCCGGAACGCGCGGCCCTGCTCTCGGCGCTGTCGTTGGTGCTGACCTCGATACTCCTGGGCTACAAGGGCGAGCGGCCGCGGTTCGGACAGTTGTTCAAGGCTCTCTCCACGACGGGCCACGCGGTTGTCGAGATCATCCTGATCTCGGCGGCGTCGGGCCTCGTGATCGGGGTTCTGAACGTGACCGGGCTCTCGTTCAACCTCACCTACCTGCTCGTCCAGGTCGGGGCCGGTTCGGCGGTGCTGCTGCTCGGGCTCTCGGCGATTGTGTGCATCGTGCTCGGCATGGGGCTGCCGACGCTGGGCGTCTACGTTCTGCTCGCCGCCCTCGTCGCGCCGGCGCTCGTCGAGGTGGGGATCGAGCCGATCGCGGCCCATCTCTACGTGCTCTACTTCGGCATGATGTCGATGATCACCCCACCGATCGCACTCGCGGCCTTCGCCGCGGCCTCGATTGCGCGGGCGGACGCGATGCAGACCGGCTGGGCGGCGATGCGCTTCGGTTGGTCGGCCTACGTGATCCCGGTGCTCTTCGCCTTCTCGCCCTCGCTGATCCTGATCGGGGCGCCTGCCGAAATCGCGGTGGCCATCGTCACGGCGGTGGTGGGGGTCTGGTTGATCTCCGCTGCGCTCGCAGGCTACTTCTCGCGCAGGCTCACCGGGGCCATGCGCGCCACCTTCGTCGTCTTCGGCTTCATGGCGCTGGTTCCTGCCGGGGCCTTCGAAGGGGCGATCTGGTCGGATCTGGTCGGTGTCGTCGGGGGGCTCGCCCTGATGGCGCGTGAAGTCATCCGGGGCCGCAGACAGCAATCAGAGGAACCAGCATGACCGGCACCGGCAGTGCAGAGCGCATCCTCGCAATCCTAGACGTGTTCACCGAGGATCATCTCGAATGGACGACGGAAGAGTTGATGGCCCGCCTCGGCTATTCCCGGCCCACGCTGTATCGCTATCTCAAGGCCCTGCGCGAGGCGGGTTTCCTGACATCGCTGCCAGGCGCGGGCTTCACGCTTGGTCCGCGCGTGGTGGAACTCGATTATCTCCTGCGCAAATCGGACCCTTTGGTTTCGACCGGGCAGAAACATCTGGAGGCACTGATCGACGCCTACCCATGCTCGGCCCTGCTGGTGCGGTGGTATGGCGCCAAGCTCTTGTGCGTGGCCTCGGAATCCTCCACGCCCAATCCGCTTTCGTCCTATGCCCGCGGACGTGCCATGCCCCTTGCCCGCGGCGCGATCAGCCGGGCGATCATGGCGTGGCTTCCGCGCCGCCAGCTGGAACCGCTTATTCTGGCCAACCTGGATGAGATGAAGCAGATGGGCCTGGGATCGACGTTGGATGAGGTCCTCGAGGCGATGCGCCTTGTCCGCCGCGCGGGCGCCGCGGTCGCGCATGGCGAGGTCACCCCCGGCGTGATCGGAACCGCCGCCCCGGTGTTTGACGCCGGGCAGTCTCCCATCGCCGCTGTGACCGTGACCATCGCCGGACGAGAGGTCACGCCCGAGACGCTCAATTCCATCGAACGCGACGTGAAAACCCGCGCCGCAGCGATCACCAAGGCCCTCGCCGAACGGCGCGTCGAAGCCCGGGAATCCGCCGGCGACTTCGCTCCAATCGAATTCGAACTAGAACGGAAATCGTCATGAAAAAGATCGACATCTTCAACCATATCTGGCCGGAACCCTTCTTCGATGCGTTGATCCGCGTTGTCGGCACGATGAGCGACATCACCAACCGCTCCGGGCAGGTGCCGATGATGACCAAGCTCGACAGGCGGTTCGAGGTGATGGACATGTTCGGCGAGGATTACGTGCAGATCCTATCGCTCGCCTCGCCGCCGCTGGAAATGATCGCCGGGCCGGAGCAGGCGCTCGATCTTGCCAAGATCGGGTCGGACTCGATGGCGGAGCTGTGCCGGAAATATCCCGAGCGCTTCCCGGGCTTCATCGCCACCGCCGCGCTCACCGCGGGCGATGCGGGCGTTGAGGAATGCCGGCGGGCGATCGAGGACCTTGGCGCCGTGGGCGTGCAGATCTTCACCAACGTCGCGGGCGACGCGCTCGACCACGAGAAATACGCCCCGTTCTTCGACTACATGAACAAGGTCGACAAGCCGGTCTGGATGCACCCGTCCCGCGGCGAGAAGTTCGCCGATTACAGGAACGAAGACCGCTCGGAATACGAGATCTGGTGGACCTTCGGCTGGCCCTACGAAACCTCCGCCGCGATGGCGCGCATGGTGTTCTCGGGCTTCTTCGACCGCTGGGAGAACCTCAAGGTCATCACCCACCACGCCGGCGGCATGATCCCCTATTTCGAGGGCCGTGTCGGCCCCGGCTGGGACCAGATGGGCGCGCGCACCACCGACCGCGATCTCAAGGCGGTAAGGGAGGCGCTCAAGCGTCCGCACCTCGAATATTTCAAGGATTTCCGTGCCGATACCGCCACTTTCGGTTCGAGAAAGGCGATCGAACACGCGATCGAGTTCTTCGGCGAGGATCACGTGCTCTTCGCGTCCGACGCGCCCTTCGACCCGGAAGGCGGGCCGATGTATATCCGCGAAACCATCCGCATCCTCGACGAGATGGACATCTCCGAGACCACGCGCCGCAAGATCTACCAGGATAACGCGGCAGCGCTCCTCGGGCTCGAGCTTTGAGGGGGCGGGACATGCAGATCGCACGACATTACATCAACGGCGAATGGCTGGGCGGCGAGGCGGCGCTGCGCGACAGCCTCAACCCGGCGGATGGCAGCGTTCTGGGCCAGTTTCATCCCGGATCGGCCGCCCTGGTCGACTCGGCTGCCAAGAACGCCCGCGAGACGTTCTTCGCCGCCGACTGGGCCGGCGCGCCGCCGCTGCGCGCGCAGATGCTCTACGAATTCGCCGACCGGATGGAGGCGATCCGCGACGAGCTGATCGACCTCGTGGTGGCCGAGAACGGCAAGCTGCGCTCCGAGGCTACCGGCGAGATCATGGGCTCGATCTCTGAAACCCGCTACTACGCGGGGCTAGCCCGCGCGATCCAGGGCCGGATGCAGGAAACCGCGCCGGGGGTGATGAGCCTGTTCGGCCGCGAGCCTGCCGGCGTCGCCGCGATCATCGTGCCGTGGAACGCGCCGGTCACGCTGTTGATCCGTTCGCTCACCCCCGCACTCGCCGCCGGCTGCACCTGCGTGCTCAAGCCCGCCGACCAGACCCCGCTCATCCATGCCCGAATCATGGAATGCCTCGCCGATTGCCCCTCGCTGCCCAAGGGCGTGGTCAACTCGGTCAACGAGAACGGGTCGGAAGTGGGCCGCGCGATGGTCGCCTCGCCCGACATCGACGTGATTTCCTTCACCGGCTCGAGCCACACCGGCAAGCTGATCATGGCCGGGGCCGCGCCGACGCTGAAGCGGGTGAACCTCGAGCTTGGCGGCAAGGCGCCCGCTGTCGTCTTCCCCGATGCCGATCTCGATCTCGCCGTGCGCGAACTGACCCATGGTTCGCTGGTGATGGCTGGGCAGATCTGCGTCGCCGCCACCCGTTTCCTCGTGCATGAGAGCATCCGCGAGGAGTTTGAAACGCGCATGGTCGCCGCCTATTCCGCGGTGTGCACCGGGCCGGGGGCCGATCCCGCGAGTCAGATGGGCAGCCTGATCGACATAGCCAACCAGAAACGCCTGATGGAGATCATCGAGCGCGCCGGTGACGAGGGTGAGCTTCTGCTCAAGGGCAAACCGCTGGCCTCCGGCGCCTTCCTCACACCGTCGCTGTTCCGGATCGACGACCTGTCGTCGC
Organism: Sinisalibacter lacisalsi; assembly: GCF_014640115.1. Classification (GTDB taxonomy): domain Bacteria; phylum Pseudomonadota; class Alphaproteobacteria; order Rhodobacterales; family Rhodobacteraceae; genus Sinisalibacter; species Sinisalibacter lacisalsi. The sequence continues at coordinate 16,292 of NZ_BMGI01000004.1, forward strand.
CGCTGGTGCAGGAGGAGCTTTTCGGCCCGATCGCCTCGGTCGAAACCTTCGCCGACGAGGCCGAGGCCGTGGCGATGGCGAATGCCACCGTCTACGGGCTGGCCGCGAGCGTCTTTACCCGCGATCTCAACCGCGCCATGCGCATGAGCCGCAGGATCCGCGCGGGCACGGTCTGGATCAATTCGCACACCCGTCTGCTCGCCGAGGCCGAAACCGGCGGCTTCGGCCAGTCGGGCCTTGGGCGTCTGCACGGGATCGAGGGGCTCGCTGACTTCCTCGAAACCAAGCACATCTACATGGAGACAGGAGCCGACTGATGTTCGATTTCGACAAGACATACGACGTCGTCATCGTCGGCGGCGGTCCGGTGGGCATTGGCCTCGCGATCGAGCTTGGTCAGCGCGGGCATACGGTGGCGGTGGCCGAGCGCACCCCGAAACTGCACGCGATCCCGAAGGGCCAGAACCTGACGCAGCGGACGATGGAGCACTTCCAGGCCTGGGGCTGCGAAGACGAGATACGCGCCGCGCGCACGGTGCCCAAGGGCTATGGCATCGGCGGCATGACCTCCTTCCGCACCCTGCTCTCGGGCTATCACTACGACTGGCTCCAGCGCGATCTCGTGCGCCCCTACTACAACACCGCCAACGAGCGCCTGCCGCAGTACCAGACCGAGGCCGTTCTGCGCGCCCGCGCCGCCGAGGTGCCGGGCATCGACATCGGGCTCGGCTGGAAGGCCGAAGGACTCGAACAGGGGGACGACAGCGCCACCGTCACCCTGCGCGGGCAGGACGGGGAGACCCGACGCCTCACCGGCCGCTACGTGGTGGGCGCCGACGGCAGCAATTCCACCATCCGCGAGCTGGCGGGCATTCGCCAGACCAGGTCGGAGCACGACAAGCTGATGGTTCTTCTCGTCTTCCGCTCGACGCAGTTGCACGAGTTGCTCACGCGCTATCCCGACAAGCAGTTCTACTGCGTGCTCGACCGCGAACTCGCAGGCTACTGGATGTTCTTCGGCCGGGTCGATCTTGGCAGCACATGGTTTTTCCACGCCCCGGTGCCGCTCGGCACCACGCGCGAGAATTTCGATTTCAAGGCCTATCTCGAACGCGCGGTGGGCGCCGAGATCGACGTCGACTTCGAGCACATCGGGTTTTGGGAACTGCGCATCGCGCTGGCCGACCATTATTCCGAGGGCCGGGTGTTCATCGCCGGGGATGCCTGCCACTCGCACCCGCCCTATGGCGGCTACGGCATCAACACCGGGCTGGAAGACGTGCGCAACCTCGGCTGGAAGCTGGCGGCGATGCTCGAAGGCTGGGGCGGCGCGCAGCTCCTCGACACCTATACCGAGGAACGCCAGCCGGTGTTCAAGGGCACCGCCGACCACTTCATCGAGCGCTTCATCCACGAAGACCGCGATTTTCTGAACGCCCATTCGCCCGAACAGGACGGCGAGGCGGCATTCCGCGAGATCTGGGACAACCGCAACCAGGCCGCGGCGGAAGTGATGCGCTTCGAACCCAACTACCAGGGCTCGTCGATCGTCACCGGGGAACCGGGCAAACCCGACGCGCTGGGCACGCACGAGTTCCGCGCCCGCGGTGGCCACCACCTCGCCCCGGCGACCCTTGACGACGGGCAGGGGGTGTTCGAGGCGCTGGGGCCGGGCTTCACCCTGCTTGCGCTCGGGGCCGATGCCGGGGTCGCGGGCCGCTTCGAAGAGGCCGCTGCCGACCTGGGCCTGCCGCTGAAGGTGGTTCCCTCGGGCGCCGGGTGCGAGGCCCGCACCCGCTACGAAGCTCCGCTCGTGCTCGTCCGGCCGGACCAATACGTCGCCTGGGCGGGCGACGATGGCGATCCGCGCGAAATCCTGGCGCGCGCGGTGGGTCGGGTGTGAGCCCGGCAGACCTTGAAAGCCTGCTTGTGGTCGCCTTCGGTTTTGCCGTGGGCGGCCTCCTCAAGGGAGCGACGGGCGCAGGTGCTCCGCTTCTCGCGGTGCCGCTGCTCTCGCTCTATTTCGACGTGCGTTTCGCGGTGATCATCTTCTCGATTCCCAACCTGGTTCCAAACCTCTGGCAGGCCTGGGCATACCGGCGAACGGCGCTGCCGCGTCCCTTCGTGCTGCGCTTCGCTCTCGCCGGGATGCTCGGTGCCGGTATCGGCACGTGGATACTCGCGACGGCGCCGTTGGAAAAACTCATGCTGAGCGTCGCCGCCGCGGTCACGCTCTACATCGTCTTCAGGCTCGTACGGCCCCATTGGCGGCTCGACTATGCCCATGGCCTGCGCCTCGCGGCCCCCGTCGGCACCCTCGCGGGAATTCTGCAGGGGGCGTCCGGCGTGTCGGCCCCCGTGTCGCTCACCTTTCTCAACAGCCTGGGGCTTGAGCGCAGCCAGTTCGTGCCGACGGTGTCGATGTTCTTCGTCGGCCTCGGGGTGGTGCAGATCCCGATGCTGATCGGCTACGGCATGCTCACCCCGAGACTGGCCCTGTGGTCGGCCGCCGCGCTGGTGCCGCTCATCGCGGCGATGCCACTTGGCGCAAGGATCGGCCGCCATGTTTCGCGCGAGGTCTTCGACCGGATCATCCTCGCCCTGCTTGCCGCGCTCGCCATCAAGCTCGTGGTCGAAGCGCTCTAGCGTTGGCAAGACAGTCGGGGGCCCGGCGAACGGATCGCTGTTCGAACAGAGGTGCGCGCGAACTACGTATGCCCCCTGCCGCCGCCGAATGATCCCGTGTCGATCGCGAGCAAATCGACGGTGTCAGTTGGATCTGAAGCCACCGTTGAACACAGCGACTCGGGAAGGCAAATCGCCTGATCGGAGTCCGGGGAAGCAGGCGCCAAGGGCGGGTGATGGCGCGCCCGAAGAAGCGGCTTTGGACGGACGCGGAGACCCGAGCGCAGTTGCACCAGCACGGGCAACCGGCGCAGGCACCGGCAGGGGGCCCCGACTTTACCGTGCCGCGCGCAGCCAGGACCCGTCAAGGCGCCATCTTGGCCCGGTCACCACCGTCGCCGTGGTCAGGTCATGGCCGAGCGCGAATTTCACCAGTGCCTCGAGCGAGATGGCCGTGCTGTAGGGCTCCGAGCGCCATTGCGCCAAGGTCCCGTCAGCCCCGGCGAAGAACAGCCCGGCCCGCCACGCAAAGCCTTCGGCCCCGGCGTCACCCTCCACCCCCGAAAGCGCCAGCGCACGGGATTGGCGGCTGGCCATCAGGTATCCGATCGCCCGGCTCACGGCGCGTTGGTGGGCGTTGAAAAGCCCCGCGTCCTGCGCGACCTCGGCGCCGATGTTGAGAAGCGCGCTCGCGGCCAGCGCGGTCGACAACTCGCTGGTCCGGTCCTTTCCGCCGGGGAACGAACCGTCCTCGCGCTGCATCTTCAGCAGATCGCCCAGCAAGACGCCCATCGCCGCGCGCAGCGCCGGGTCATGCATCATGCCTCCGTCGCGCACCGCCCGGCTGAGTGCGTATGGCAGCATCATCAACTGCGGATAATAGAGATCGCAATCGTCCACCCAGGCCCTGGCGTGCACCACATCCACGAGCATCCGCCTGGCATCGCCGAACCCGGCCCAGCCGGACGCGTTGTTCAGCGCAAGCGAGAACAGGGCATTGGCGTTCACCACGCACACGACGTTATTTACCCCGAGCGGCATGATCCCTTGCCCGGGCGCCGAGAAGGTGTCGAGGTTTTCGTCCTTGAGCCATGTCAGGAAGGCCCCCGTGGCGCGCCCCCCGGTCCAATCGCCATAGGCGGCGTGCTTGGTGCGCCCGACATCGCGAAAGCGCGGCAGGACGCGCAGCGCGGCCATGTCGGGCGTGATCCCGTCGCGCGGCTGCAACAGGCTGTGAAGCTTCTGTGTCGCCACCACGATCGCGGTGTCGTCGGCATCGTTGGGGATGTTGAAGGCGGCGTCGAAACCGTAGGGGTTTTCCTCCCTGTCCAGCACCCGACGCACCCAGCCCTCCGGCTGGAGGTCCTGCCCGGCGGTCGCGGCCTTCCACAGGGGATTGAGCGGCCCCATCAACAGCTTGGCCAGCGTCTCGATCCGCCGGACTGGGAGATTGACCGGGCCTGTCCGGGGCGCCGGGCTCGTCTCGCCGGGCCTCTCGCGCCAGAAATTGTAGGCCTCGCCCCGGCGGTAACCCGCGAGGCTCGCAACCGCGAGCGACCGCATCGGTTCGGTGAGCTGCCCGTGTGGTGGCAGGGAGGTGTCGTCGAGAAAATAAAGAGGGTAGAGGATCCCGGCGGTGACGAAGGGGTTGGAGTCCTGAACCGCCAAGAGCGACTGGCCCCGGGCATCCCCGAGCCGCTCCGGCAGGAAGTGAATCGTGTTGGCCCATTCGCCGACCGCGTTCCTGATCCTGTGATCGCCCACAAGACCCGAGACCTCGCGATAGCCGCGGCCGCCGAGACGGTTGACCAGAACCACCTCTTCGCAGGTGCGCTGTGGCGTCTGGCAATGGTCGTAAAGGCTTGAGAGACTGCCCGAGCGGTCGCGGATCTGGGTGGCATGGAGGTAGAGCAGCGCGCCATTGATCGTGTGCGCGATCTCGGGGGTCGCGCGCACGTTGGTCACGAAATCCGTGAAGCGGCGACTGGAGAGCGGCGGCGGCCCGGCATGGGGCCACTGGATCGTCGCGACGTCGGGCCGGACCGGCGGGGCGGCAGAACGCGGCCCGGCTCCGTCGATTTCACCGGCATCCTGCGGCTGCGTGCACGACATCAGGGTGAGCAGGAACCCCGCAGCCCAAAGCCCTGGGCCGCGCCCCGCCCGTGCCTCCGAGTGCCATCGCCGCCTGAGCCTGTGCATCACCATCCGTGGTCGACATCCCGCAAGTCGCCTGCTATTCGACGGCAAGCTCGCCTGATCCCGCCCGCCGAGCAAGTGTTTTGCGCCCCGGGCGGCGTCGGTCACATCCTGTCAGCCCGCCAGCCGCGCATCTGGATAGGGGGTCGGAAACGCCTTCTTCCGGTGATCCGGACCTGGCAGGCCGGGCAGGGCCTGATGAGATTGGGTCGATAATGCATTGTTTGCATCATCCGATCGGTAATCAGCATTTCGCGCAGCGAAATACATCCCCTACGATTTCCGATAACGTTGGAGATGCCTTGCTGCGGCATCGCTCGCGCCGCGCACATGGGTGGTCAACCTGAAGGAGGCATCAATGGGGTTTTCCGACCCGTTCCGGCTTGACGGAAAGAGATTGTTCATAACTGGCGGCAGCCGTGGCCTGGGGCGCGAGATGGCGCTGGCCATCGCCGCGGCCGGCGCCGATGTGTGCCTTGTCGCGCGCCCGTCCGAGAGCCTGCAAGCAACGGCGGACGACATCCGCGCACTGGGCCGAAACGCCTGGACCATCGAAGCCGACGTGGGCGACCCGGCGGCATGCGAGGCGGCCTGCAAGCAGGCGCTGCACCAGATCGGACCATTTGACATTCTGATCAATAATGTCGGTGGCCGACGGGTGAACATTCCCACCGAGGACATGCCGCTTGAGCAGTGGCACGAACTGATGGACCTGAACCTGACGTCGACTTTTCTGTGCAGCAAGATCATCGGTGGCGCGATGATCGAGCACGGGTCGGGCGGGCGGATCATCAATGTCGCCTCGATCAACGCAATGGTGGCGGGCCGGGGCATTGCCGGGCGGCATTACGAGACGGCCAAGGCCGGGGTGCTGCAGTTAAGCCGCAGTCTCGCGGTCGACTGGGCGCCGCACGGAATCACCGTCAACGCGATCTGCCCGGGCATCTTCCTGACCGAGCCCAACAAGGTCTGGTCACAGAAAAATCCCGAGATCATCGAGGGTTTGGTTCAGAACATTCCGCAGGGCCGGCTGGGTGAGCCCAAAGACATCGGTCCGCTGGCTGTGTACCTGGCGAGCGACAGCGCGAATTACATGACCGGTGCTTCCCTTGTCATCGACGGCGGCTACACGTGCCTGTGACAGGCCGGGTCATCTTGCGACATGAAGCGAGACCTTGAGTCGACTGGTCAGGTCTCCGAAGGTATCAGGACGATGCGCCGGGGTGAGAAGCTTTGTTTTCAGGCATTGAAGAAGGAAGGATGAGGCAGTGGCTGCTTTTGATCTGGTGTTGAAAGGCGGCCGTGTCATCGACACGGTGCAGGATCTCGATGGCCGTTTCGATCTGGGCTTCCGCGCCGGGAAGGTTGCCGCCGTCGAGCCCTGGATTGATCCGGAATCCGCGCTGGAGCTGCGTGATGTGTCCGGAAAGATCGTAACCCCCGGGCTCATCGATCTGCATACCCATGTTTATTGGGGGGGCACCTCTCTTGGCGTGGAGGTCGACGAGATTGCGCGCCGCAGCGGCACGACAACCTTCGTCGATGCAGGCAGTGCCGGGGCAGGGAACATCGCGGGGTTCCGCAAACATGTGATCGAACCGGCGGCACCCCGCATTCTTGCCTATCTCAACATCTCGTTTCCCGGGATTTTCGCCTTCTCGAAGTCTGTCATGGTGGGCGAGTGCGAAGACCTTCGCCTGTTGAATGCGCGGGAATGCATGGCCCTGGCGCGCGAACACGCCGATCTGATCGTGGGGATAAAGGCGCGCGTCGGCGCCACTGCCGGCGGACAATCGGGCCTTGCGCCGCTGGCCCTGGCCATCGAGGTGGCCGATGAGCTGGGTTTGCCGGTGATGGCGCATATCGACAATCCGCCGCCAACCCGGGAAGAGGTTCTCGGGGCGCTTCGGCCGGGCGATATTCTCACGCATTGCTTCCGCCCATTCCCGAACGCGCCAATCCACGGGAACGGCCAGATCCGCCAAGCGATCCTCGATGCGCGAGAGCGCGGCGTCATTTTCGATATCGGGCACGGATACGGTGGCTTCGGTTTTCGGTCCGCGCGCGCGGCTCTTGAGCAAGGGGTGCAACCGGACGTTCTGTCGAGCGATGTCCACGCCCTCTCGGTCGAGGGGCCGGCGTTCGACATCCTCGCGGTGATGTCGAAATTCATGGCGCTGGGCATGTCACTGACCGAGGTGGTCAAGGCAGCGACGGCCGCGCCGGCGCGGGCGCTGCGCCGGGATGATCTCGGCACGCTGCGCGTGGGGGCCGCCGGCGACGCGACGATCATCGAGGAAACCGCCGGCGATTTCCTGCATACGGATGCACTCGGCGAAGCGATCGCTGCCAAGAGCGGTCTCGCGCTGAGCGGAGTCGTGATCGGCGGCGCATGGTGGGCGGATGGGCCTTCGGCGGCGGCCTGACCTCTGCGGCCGCGTCACTTGCGATCCGACGGTGAACCTGCACGACTGGATCGTGGGCGTGTGTCACGACAGGGGCGCACCGATCTGGCCGGTTGCTACGCGGGGCGTTGGTCGCACCTCGACAGCGAGGCGCCAAGGACGGCCTCGTCGGCCAGATTTCACAACTTGATGCCGATATTCTTGGTCTGCACGTAGCCGAGCAAGGCTTCCTGGCCTTTCTCGCGGCCGTAACCGGACCGCTTCATGCCGCCAAACGGTGTTTCGATTCCACCGGCCCACCACTGGTTCACATAAACCTGCCCGGCGACAAGCCTGTGCGCCACCTTGTGGGCAAGGCTGAGGTTGTTGGTGTAGAGACCGGCGGCGAGGCCGAAATCGGTGCCATTGGCGATTTCAATGGCCTCTTCCGTGTCTTCGAACGGAATGATCACGACGACGGGCCCGAAAAATTCTTCCTGCGCGATCCGCATTTGGGGTGTCACGTCCCCAAACACGGTGGGGGCCATGAAGTAGCCATCGAGCCCGGCCACGCGCTTGCCGCCGGTGCACAGCGTGGCGCCTTCGTCGATTCCGACCTGGCAGAGCGCCTCGACACGGTCGAGTTGCCGGGCGGAGATCAACGGGCCCAACTCGGCCCCGTCGATCCCGGGGCCGACCGTGAGCGCCTCGGCCTTCGCCACAAGACGGGACACGACCTCGTCATAGAGAGACCGATGCACGATGAGCCGCGAACCGGCGGAACAGATCTGGCCTGCGTGTTTGAAGATGCCGGCGGCCGCGCTTTCTGCCACCTGGTCGAGATCGGCGTCGGGAAAGACGATCCCGCCGGATTTTCCGCCGAGTTCCATGACACATGGGATGACGCGCTCGGCGGCCGCGCGCAGAACGCTTTTGCCGGTTTCGACTGAGCCGGTGAAAACGATGTGGTCGATGTCGTCATGCGCCACAAGCGCCGCGCCGGCCTCGTACCCCAGACCGCAAACGATATTCACCGCGCCATCGGGAACGCCCGCGCGTTCACAAGCCTCGGCCAGCAAGAACAAGCTGAGCGGTGAATCCTCGGGTGATTTCAGAACCACGGTATTTGCGGTGGCGATGGCACAGGCAATGGAGCGCGCGCCCACTGGCAGCGGGCCATTCCAGGGGACGATCTGCGCGGAAACGCCGTAGGGTTCGTGCGTGGTGTAGTCGAGCAGGTCGGTCCCGATCGGGATCTGCCTGCCTTCGAGCTTGTCGGCAAGCCCGGCGTAGTAACGCAGGTATCGTTGCGTAAGGGGGAGTTCGGCGCGCCCTTTTTCCAGGGTCTTGCCATTGTCGAGGCATTCGACCTCGGCGATCTCGTCGGCGGCCTTTTCCAGCTCGTCAGCGATCCGGAACAGGAGCGCGCCGCGTTCATGCGGGGCCATGTCCTGCAACACGCGCGCTTTGAAACAGGAACGGGCCGCGGCAACCGCCTTGTCAATATCGGCGCCGGTGCCGCGCGCGACCTCGCAGATTTTCTGACCATTGCCAGGATTGATGATATCAATCCGCTGGCCGTCGGACGAGTCGACCCATTTTCCGCCGATATAGTTTTTCCAATAGGGCCGGATCTCGATGGACATGATGCGCTCTCCTTGGTCGCCGGACCTTGCGAGTCGGGCAAGATTCAGCTGCAAATTATCGCTCCCGGGAAGGCGTAAGGAAAATGCTGTTACTGGATGCGCCAATGCGAATTTCGCATGCCTCCGGGGGTGAATTCCAAGTTCCGCCGTGCTCTGATAGAAGAACCTTGGCTTGGCGTCGATGTGACGGGCGGCGGCCACGCAGGATAGGGAATGGGTCATGGAAATCAAATGGATCCTCGACTTTCTTTCACTTGTCGACACCCAGAATTTCTCCAGGTCGGCCGACCTGAGAGCGACAACCCAGCCGGCTTTCAGCCGGCGGATCAAGGCGCTCGAGGAATGGATGGGCGCCACCCTTTTCGACCGCTCCAATCAACCGATTGAATTGACCCCGGCGGGCAAGAGATTCCGGCCCGTCGCCGAAGAGGTTCTGCGCCGGTTGCTGCAAAGCCGCGAAGAGATCCAGCAACTCGGAAAGCACACCGAGCGCACGATTTCCTTTGCGGCCACGCACAGCCTTTCACTTGTCTTTTTCCCGCGCTGGATCAGGGAGATCGAAACCGAAACCGGCATTCTGCGAACCCGGCTCGAGTCGAAACGGATCAGCAGTTGCCTGCAATCGCTGTTGCGGGGCGAGGTGCATTTCATGCTGAGCCCGACGCACGCGTCGATCGACGTGGAGTTGCCGAAGGATCGTTTCAAGTCGGTCGCGGTCGGCGTCGACAGGCTCATTCCGGTATCGGCGCCGGATGAATCGGGCAAACCGCTTCATGCCCTGCCGGGGTCGGCGCAATCGCCGGTCAACTATCTCGCTTACGTGGGATCATCGGCAAGCGGGTTGGCAGTCGATTACCTTCTCCGGCATCTCGACCGCATGCCGAACCTGAACCAGGTTTTTGACTCGCATCTTGCCGGTGTGCTCAGGAACATGGCGCTGCAAGGCAGGGGGGTCGCCTGGCTTCCGGAGAGCGAGATTGTCAGCGAGCTTGAGCAACGGACGCTGGTCGAGGCCGGCGACGAAAGCTATTTCATCTCCTCGGAAATCCGCCTTTTTCGCAATGTCGATCTTCTGCCTGTCGAAGCTGAAGAGTTTTGGAACCGGGTTGCCGATGCGGGATCGGCATCGGCATAGACCGACCTTGCATTGGTCGCCCCGTGGCATCGCCGTTACGCTCGGATCGATACGAAGACGAGGTCGGAACCAATGAACGAACATTCGCCGCCACGGGTCGCAATTCTGGGCCTGATGCTGGAAAGCAACAACTTTGCACCTGTAACGACGGAAGCCGATTTTCTCGATCGGGTGTATCTCGCTGGCGATGAAATACTGCAGGACCTGGGCAGCGCGGATCCCATTTTGCCCACGGAATTGCGCGGCTTCGCAAAGGAAATGGACGCGCTGGCCGAATGGTCTCCAGTTCCCATTCTTATCGGGCTGGTAGAAGCCGGCGGGCCGCTGGACCAGAACTTCTTCCAACTGGCGTTCAACGAGATGAAGTCGCGCCTCGTCGCGGAAATGCCGGTTGATGCCGTGTATATCTGCAACCACGGCGCGATGATCACCACCGAAAACAAGGACCCGGACGGCGAGATATTCGCGATGGTGCGCGAGATCGTCGGTCCCGACGTGCCCGTGGTGGCTACGCTCGATCTCCATGGCAATGTCTCGCAGCGGATGGTCAGCGCGGCTGACGCCATCGTCGCCTACCGCACGAACCCTCATGTCGACATGCTGGCGCGGGGCAAGGAAGCGGCTGGCGTTCTGCTGGAGATGTTGGACGGCCTGAAGCCGGACGTTGCTTTCATTCGCCTGCCCATCACACCGCCAACGGTGACGCTACTGACAGAAGCCGGCCCCTACGCCGACCTCATCGACTACGGACAGACGCTGATCGACGGCGATGTTTTCAACGTTTCGATCCTCGGCGGCTTCGCCTACAGCGACACGCCGAAGAACGGTCTCGCGATCATCGTCAGCTCACGCCAGGCGAATGGATCGGCGCAGCGCGCCGCGCAAAAGATCGCCGATCGGGCCTGGGCTGAACACAAGCGCTATACTCCGGTTCTGACCTCGCTGGAGGACGCTGTGCAGACAGTGTGCGCCGTCGGCGCCGACGAAAAACTGCCGCCCGTCATTCTGGCGGACGTTGCGGACAATCCCGGCGGTGGCGGAAACGGCAACACCATGTGGATCATCGAGGCGCTTCACCGTGCCGGAGCGAAGGGTGTGATCGTTGGGGTGATCAATGACCCGGCGCTCGCGGCCGAAGCGACCGCGCTCGGCAAAGGCGCCCGCTTCGATGCGGTTTTCAACCGCGACAACGGAGACGAGTTCTCGCATCGGTTCGAAGCCGAAGCGACGGTTGTTCGGCTGCGCGATGGCGAATGCGTTGGCCGGCGTGGCTTTTACGCAGGCCGCAAGATGAACCTCGGTCCAACCGCATTGCTGGACCTTGGCGGCATCCAGGTGGTCGTGATTTCGGTGCGCACGCAATGCGCCGATCCGGCGTTTCTCGAAATGATGGGGCTCGACATCGGCGCGGCGCGGGCCGTTGTGGTGAAGTCCCGCGGCCATTTTCGCGCCGGCTTCGATGAGTTTTTCGGGCCTGACCAGGTGATCGAGGTCGATGCGCCCGGGCTGACTTCGCCAATCCTGTCGCGGTTCAACTTCAAGTATCTTCCGCGCCCGGTCTTCCCGGTCGATCAGGACGTTACCTGGCCTGCGCCGGCCTGAGCCCGGCTTAACTTTTTTCGTATTAAGAGGCGCACATGCAGATCATTTCAGAATCCGTAGCCCGAGAACTCGTCTCGATCGAGGCGGCGATTGTTGCGGTCGAGGGATGCTTTGCCGCGATGGCGGGCGGCACGGCACGCAATTTCCCGGTAGTCCGCGAGGCGATCGGGGTCAGTGACGCCGTCTACGGGGTGAAATCCGGAATTGACACAGGGGCGGAGGTGTTGGGCCTGAAGGCGGGCGGCTATTGGCCTCACAACCTTGCTCTGGGCAAAACCAACCACCAGTCCTCAACCTTGCTGTTCGACACGAAAACCGGACGCGCCTCGGCGCTCGTCAGCGCGAACTACCTCACGGGCGTGCGCACGGGTGCTTCCAGCGCGATCGCGACAAAGCACTTGTCGCGCAAGGACGCGACCGTTCTGGGGATTATCGGAACCGGTGGCCAGTCCGTTTTCCAGCTGCGCGCGACGATGGCGGTGCGCCCGCTCACCGCGGTCCATGCATGGGATCTCGATGAATCGAACCTGGCCCGGTTCGGTGAAACGGTCCGCGAGTTGGGTCTTGAGTTCCGCGGACATGCCGAGCGCGAGGCGGTTCTGGCGGCAGCCGACATCGTGGTTACGGCCACGCCTTCCCAAGCGCCCTTGATCGACAAGGCCTGGGTGCGTCCGGGCACGCATATTTCCGCGATGGGGGCCGACACCAGGGGCAAGCAGGAGCTTGATCCTGCGCTGGTTGCGAGCGCGTCGCTTTTCTACGACGAACTCGAGCAGGTGAAGACGATCGGCGAGTTCCAGCACGCCTTCCGCCTTGGGATGATCACCGAAGCCGATCTGCGCGGCAGCATCGGCCAGGTCATTGACGGAAGCCTGGCCGGGCGCCGTTCCGACGACGAGATCACCGTCTACGACGGGACCGGCGTGGCGCTGCAGGATCTCGTGGTCGCTGATCTCGCGGTGCGCCTGGCGTCAGAACAAGGCATGGGCACCAGCGTTGAATACTGAATCCCGGGTCCTCATTGCATCCCACTGACCCGGTGTAGTGCGACCCCGTCCCTGGTGGCGGGGTCGCATTTCCATTCACCACCCGTTCACGCGATGCCAGACGGCGACGATCTCGATGCCATCGCCGTTTTCGCTGTCGACAACATGGTAGCGGTCGTACATCGCCGCCGTCATGCAGACGTGGTTTGGAAAGATCCGCACCTTTTCACCGATCGGAAAATGATCGAGCGAATGACCGGGCACCATCGGTACGAGCCCGTGTTCCTGGAAAACGCGCGTGACCTTGAGCTGGGGATCGAGGGCCTCGCCGGCGACATTGGCGATCAGTCCGAACCCGATATCATTCGGCACGTTCTCGGTGCCACGGTCTTTCGACAACGCCAGTGCTCCGGCATCGACCGTGAGGTGGTTGAGATCGGCACGGTGGCTCGATACCTCCGCCAGCACGGAGACGGCGAGATCCTCGACGCGGCAGGAGCCGATCTGTGCCTGGAACATGTCGCCGAACATGTAAACCCCGGCGCGTGTCTCGGTGACGCCGTCGAGGTTTCTTGCATGCAGCGCGGTCGGGGTGGAGCCAAGGCTCACGTTCGGGCAATCGATGCCCAGTGCGCGTACCGCCTCGGCGGCTTCGACCACGGATCTGCGTTCGATCTCCGCCAGTTCCTCGATCTCTGCAAGGCTGCGGCAGGCATAGGAATGCCCGGCGTGGGTCATCACGCCATCGAATATCACGTTCGGGGCCGCGTCGAGGGCGCTCGCGATTGCCTTGAGGTCGTCCGATCCGGCTGGCACGCCGGTGCGGTTTTCGCCGCAGTCGACTTCGATCTGCACGTGGAAGGTGGCGTCGATCTCACCGTGCCTGGCGGCAATGGCGTGGGCGACATCGACGTTATCGGTGATCAGCGCGAGCTTGACGCCCATCGCCTGGATCCGGGCGACCCGTTCGAGCTTGTCGGGCGTTATGCAGACGGCATACTGGATGTCGCGCACGCCCTCGGCCGCGAAATACTCGGCCTCGCGCAAGGTCGACACGGCAATTCCGACGGTGCCAGCGTCGAGCACCAGGCGCGCCACGTCGATCGACTTGGCGGTTTTCAGATGGGGGCGCAGCGCGACGCCATTGCGCCGGCAAGCCGCGGCCATGCGCGCGATGTTGCGTGCGAGTTTCGCCCGGTCGAGCACAAGGCTCGGGGTGGGCAAGTCGAGGAGTGTTCGTGGTGTCATCCGGAAATGCCCCGCTCAGTCTTTTGACTCAAGGATGAATTCGTCGATCATCACGTTCATCCCCGCGAGCAATCCGCCATCGACAGGCAAGGCCACACCGGTGATGTATCCTGCGTCGTCAGACCCGAGGAACGATACCGCCTTGGCGATGTCTTCCGGTTCCGCGACGCGCCCCATCGGGTACCAGCGGGCGAGCTTCGTGAACACGTCCGGGTCCTTTCGCACGCGGATTTCCCACGAGGCGTTCTGGGTGCGCACCGAGCCCGGCAGCACCGCGTTGCAGCGCACACCGTGCCGGCCATATTCCGAGGCGACCGACTGGGTGAGGTTGATGATGCCAGCCTTGGCTGCGCTGTAGGCCGGGTTGCCGAAATAGCGCACGCCGTTCACAGAGGAGATGTTGACCACGGCGCCGCTATGCCGGGCCTTCATGCGCGGCAACACCGCGCGCAGGCAGTGGTAGGTGCCGTTGAGGTTTACATCTATTTCCTTGTGCCAGTCATCGAGGGCTATGCCGTCAATATCGCCGGCATCGGTGAAGGCGGCGTTGTTCACCAGCAGATCAATCGGCCCGAGCGTGCTTTCAAACCCGGCAACTGCCCGTTCGACCGCTGCCGCATCGGTGATGTCGGCTGCCACCACTTCGGCCCGGTGCCCGGCCTTGCGCAGCAGTTCTTTGGTTTCCTCGCCTTGTTCGGCATCAATCTCGATGATGCCAATCACGGCACCGTCTTCGGCCAGCCGCGTCGCGATGGCGCGCCCGATGCCATGGCCTGCGCCGGTGATGACAGCAGTTTTTCCTGAATAGTCAGGCATTGTTTGTCCTTTCCTGATCAGGCCAGCGCGGTTGCGATCCAGTCGAGAGCCGACAGGCGCATGTGGCCATAGTTGTAGAATGAGATCGAACTCGGCCCGAGCGCACGCAGGGCCGAGACGGCCTGCACCACCTCGGCGGAATCCGCCAGGTGCGGAAAGGTCGGGCGCACGATATAGCCGATCCTGGCGTCATCGCCGGCCCTTTTCCGCACCCACGCGGCGTCTTCAGCAATCTGCGCGACGCCCGTCTGATAAGCGGGCACCTCAAGGCGATCCGCCACCTTGGCAAGGGCTGCAAGATCACTGCCTTCGATCCAGCAGAGCGAATTCGGCGTTTGCGTCGTCGGAATGATTGCAAGGCCGACATTGGCGGGAATGGCCGCAACGATCTCGGCGACCAGCCCGGTCACGGTGCCGGCGCGCCATGCAATGTAGGCCTGCCAGTCGGGATCGGTTTGCGGGTTGGTTGCGGGCGGCGTGCCTTCGGCAAAAAATCGGTCGAGCTGGTGACGGGTATCATCGGCAAGACCCGCGATATCCACGCCCGCAGCCGCCGCGCCGGCCCGGCAGGCGGGGCAAAAACATGTGCCCATCATCACCTGCACCCGGTCGGGGAGCTCGATCAGTTCAAACTCGTGATGGTGACCGTGACGAAACGCCTGCCAGCCCGGTGTTTCCAGAGCGATCTCGCCAACGCCCGGCTGGGTTGCGGTATCGACGCAGAGCGCGGTGAGATAGTGGCGCACCTCGGGCTGGGCCGGGCACAGCGCATTGACCAGCTTGTCGCCATATACGGTTTGGGTGGTGAGATGCGGGTGCGCTTGCCCCAGCCGCGTGTTGTGCAGCCCCACAGTCCAGGCGGTGACGGCGAGGTCGGCTGCGTTTGTCGCGACCGCGCGCAAGGCGTCATAGTCGTCGGCCATTCGCGCGCGCTGTGGAACAAGTTCGCGATAGAGCGCGGAATCGGGCGTGAAATAGACGGTGCCGTCTTCAGGGAAATAGACCTTGCCCGAGGGGGCGTGGGGGCGCAGAAACTTGCCGGCATGGTAACTCGTCGCGAGGGTGACCCCGTCGATCCCGGTCGCTCGCAAACGGTCGGCCACATTGCCGGCCCCTTCGTCGCGCAGATCCCATGGGTAGAGGTACATGCTGTGGCGTTGCATCAAGGAGCGCGCTTTCCGAAATTCGTTTGTCTGAGGCTAGTCACGCCTTTCGGCGGGCTCCAATGCCGAGAAAACATCACAGAATTCAAAATCGGCATTCGGCTTTGACCGCCCTATGCCGATATCTTACGGACACCACGGCCGGCGCCGGCAATATTCGTGCGTAGGTCAGGACAAGGAGGGCAAAATGAAAAACATCGTCGTCACTGGCGGAAGTGGAAAAGCCGGTCGTGCAGTCTGCCGGGACCTGGTCGAGAACGGGTACAACGTGCTCAATATCGACATCCAGCCGTCGTCTGATCCGGTTTGCCCGTTCTACAAGGTTGACCTGAACGATCGTGGGCAGGTGATGGACGCGCTGCAGTGGACTGGTGGCAAGGATCACCCGTTTCGCCAGTTCGCCACCCCCGATGCGGTCGTGCATTTCGCGGCCATTCCGGCGCCCGACCTGGTGCCGGAAGATGTGACCTTCCGCAACAACATGGTCTCTACCTACAACGTCTTCGACGCGGCGCTGCGCACCGGCATCAAGCGCATTGTCTGGGCCTCCAGCGAAACCACGCTCGGCTTGCCGTTCAGCCCGTCGAACCCGCCCGCCTACGCACCGGTAGACGAAGAGCATCCGATGCGGCCCGAAAGCGCCTATTCGTTGTCGAAGGATCTCGGTGAGGAAATGGCGCGACAGATGCACCGCTGGAACCCCGACACCAGCTTCATCGGGTTGCGCCTTTCAAACGTCATGGAGCCGCAGGACTACGACAACTTCGCGGGCTGGCAGGACGATCCGCATTTCCGGGAATGGAACCTGTGGGGCTACATCGACGCGCGCGATTGCGCCCAGGCCGTGCGCAAGGCGCTGCATGTCGACTTCGTGGGCGCCGACAATTTCATTATCGCGAACGACGACACGGTGATGGAGAAATCCAGTGACGAGTTGATGAAGGAGGTTTTCCCCGACATCCCGCTCAAGAAAGAGCTGGAAGGGCACGAAACGCTGCTGTCGATCGACAAGGCTCGCCGCGTGCTGGGCTACTCCCCCGAATTCTCCTGGCGCAAGCGTTAAGCGCGCAAGAAATACAGGAACTTCCAGCACTCCAGCCGCAAGCCTGCGGCTGGAGTGAATGCTCGTTTTCGGGGCGAAATGGGTGATGCGCGCCGGACATACAGCCATGCAAAAGTTCTATTTTCAAAGCTCGAGAATCTGGCGCAGGCTTTTTTCTGTCATCCCGTGAGCAACATCGCCACAATGCGGTTTCGGCGGGAAAGTCCGACAGAGGAGAAACCAATGACCCCCAATAAAAAAACAACTCTCGCCGTCTCGACCCTGGCCCTTCTGGCCTGGTCCGGAGCGGCTCTGGCCGAAACCACCGTTGACTTCACGGTGGCGGAATACAGCTCCAAGACCGGCCCCTATTTCGAGGAAGTCGCGGCCGCCTTCGAAGCGGAAAACCCGGACATCGACATCAATATCGAAGTCGTGCCGTGGGATACGCTGCTTCAGCGCCTCACCACCGACATCGCTGGCGGTGCGGCCCCGGATATCTCGATCATCGGCACCCGCTGGCTGCTCGATTTTGCCGAGCAGGGGATTGCCGAGCCGGTCGACGATTACCTCACCCCCGAGTTCAAGGACACCTTCATCGACACCTTCATGGCGCCTTCGGTGATTGACGGTCAGATCATGGGCCTGCCGGTGGCCGCGTCGGCCCGTGCCATGCTGATCAACAAGGATCTCTATGCCGAGGCCGGTGCGACCCCGCCGACGACCTGGGATGAGCTCTATGAAGCGTCCAAGAAGATTTCGGAGGAAACTGACGCCTTCGGGTTCGGTCTGCAGGGCAAGGAAATCGAAACCGACGCCTACTTCTACTACTCGCTGTGGACCCATGGCGGCGACATCCTGAAGGAAGACGGCACCTCCGGGCTCGACACGCCGGCCGCGCTCGAGGCCCTCACGCTCTACAAGAAGATGCTCGACGAAGGTTTGACGCAGCCTTCCCCGACCAACTACAGCCGTGAGGACCTGTTCAACCTGTTCAAGCAGGGCCAGGTCGGGGCGGTGTTCACCTTCCCGATGCTGATCCCGCAGATCCAGGCCGAAGCGCCGGACCTGAACTACGAGGTGATGGAGTTCCCCGTCGCGACCACCAAGGCAACCTACGGTGTGACCGACACGCTGATGATGTTCGCGGATTCGGATGTGAAGGAAGAAGCGTGGAAGTTCATCGAATTTGCCTACAAGGATGAGTGGCGCACCAAGTTCGACCGTGGTGAAGGCTTCCTCCCGGTGACCAAGGGTGTCGCCGCCGAGGACTACTATACCACCGACAAGGATATCGCCGGTTTCGCCGCGGGCCTGCCTCACGCCAAGTTCGCGCCGACGATTGCGAACTGGGAAGAGATCGCCGACGTCACGGTGCGGGCGGTTCAGAAGGTCTACCTCGACCAGGCGACGCCGGAATCGGCGCTGACCGAAGCCGCCGAACAGATCAACTCGATCCGCGGCAAGTGAGTCACAATCGGTGGGGCGGCCTCGGCCGCCCCACCTCTCCCCCGGGCGGTGCGCCCCTTCTCTGACGCACGGGTGCGCAAATGAAATCCCTCGATGGCATGAAACCGCTTCTGATGATCCTCCCCGGCCTCGCGCTGGCGATGTTCATTATCGGATATCCGATTTACGATCTCGGCTTCACCTCGTTGCAAGAAGTGAGCCGGTTCGGCAAACTCCTCGGCTTCGTGGGATTCGACAATTTCAGGGAAGTCTTTTCCGATCCGCTTTTCTGGGCCTCGCTCAACCGCACGGTGATCTGGACGGTGACGGTCGTGCTGAGCACGCTGATCATCTCGCTGCCGATCGCATTGATCCTGAACGATGATTTCTACGGCCGTGGCCTGGCGCGGGTTATCATCATGCTGCCGTGGGCGGTTTCGCTCACGATGACGGCGGTGGTCTGGCGTTGGGCCTTGAACGGGCGCGCGGGGCTGCTCAATGCGACGTTGATGAACATGGGGCTCATCGACGAGCCGATCGAATGGCTGGCGGAGGCACAACTGGCCTTCACCGTCGAAATCCTCGTCGGCATTCTCGTGTCGATCCCCTTCACCACGACGATTTTCCTGGGCGGGCTGTCTTCGCTGCCACGCGATTCTTACGAGGCGTCGATGGTCGATGGCGCAACCCGCTGGGACCAGTTCCGGCACATCACCCTCCCCCTGATGAAACCCTTCATCAATATCGCCATCGTGCTGAACGTGATCTACGTGTTCAATTCGCTGCCGATCATCTGGGTCATGACAGAGGGCGGGCCGGCCAATGGGACCGACATTCTCGTGACCTACCTCTACAAGTTGGCCTTCCGCTTCGGCCAACTCGGGGAGGCTGCGGCGATCTCGCTGATCATGTTCGGTTTCCTGCTTCTGTTCACCATCATTTACGTGGCGCTCGTGATGCGGGGCGAGCGCCAGACAGACACCATCGAAGAGGACGAGTGACATGTCGGCCAAGCTGAAAAAATCGCTGCTCTACTGGCTGATGCTCTCGCCGCTCGTCGTGGTCATCCTGTTCCCGTTCGGGGTGATGTTCGTCACCGCTTTCCGCCCGCGCGAAGAGCTCTTCGTGTTCCCGCCGCGCTGGTGGTTTTCGGAATTCCGCTGGTCGAACTTTGTCGAAATGTGGGAAAAAACCAATTTCGGACAGGCCCTGTTCAACAGCCTCTACGTCAGTATCGCCGCGACGGCGCTTGGCCTCTTGCTGTCGATCCCCGCGGCCTATGCGCTCTCACGCTACCGGTTCCCGGGGAAAAGTGCCTACCGGACCTTTCTTCTTATGACCCAGATGATGTCGCCCATCGTTCTCGTGCTGGGGCTGTTTCGTCTGATGGTGGTGCTTGGGATGGTAAACAACCTCAACTCGCTCGTGCTTACCTACGCGGCGTTCAACATGGCCTTCACGATCTGGATGCTGCAAAGCTACTTTTCGACCATTCCGCGCGATCTCGAAGAGGCGGCGTGGATCGACGGGGCGACGCACTTCAAGAGTCTGATCAAGATCTTCCTGCCACTGGCCGTGCCGGCGATCGCGGTGACCTCGATCTTCAGTTTCATCAACGGCTGGAACGAATTCGTGCTTGCGCTGACGATGATCCGGTCGTCGGACGACTACACCTTGCCGGTGCAGATCTACAGCCAGGTGGCCGGGCGGTATCAGGTCGAATGGCATCACGTCATGGCGGCCACGATACTTGCCACCGTGCCGGTCGCGATCGTGTTCTCCTGGCTTCAGAAATACCTCATCCGCGGCATGGCGCTCGGCGCCGTGAAATAAGCGCGACGTATCAATACAGGGATAAGATTATGGCGGCCGTGACAATACAGAACGTGGAAAAGACCTTCGGGACGTTGAAGGTCATTCACGGGGTCAACATCGAGGTCAAGGAGCATGAGTTCGTCGTGCTTGTCGGTCCGTCCGGCTGTGGCAAATCCACGCTCCTGCGGATGATCGCCGGCCTCGAGACAATTTCGGACGGCGAGATTGTCATCGGGGAGAAGGTGGTCAACAACGTGCACCCGCGTGACCGCGATATCGCGATGGTGTTTCAGAACTACGCGCTCTACCCGCACATGTCGATCTTCGACAACATGGGATTCAGCCTGAAACTGCGCAAACGCTCCAAGGCCGAGATCGAGAAAAAGGTGAACGAAGCCGCTGGAATCCTGAACCTCGTGCCCTTCCTGCAGCGTGAGCCTCGTCAGCTTTCCGGCGGGCAGCGCCAGCGCGTGGCCATGGGCCGGGCATTGGTGCGCGACGCACAGGTGTTCCTCTTCGACGAGCCGCTGTCCAACCTCGATGCGAAACTGCGCGTCACGATGCGCACCGAAATCAAGGCACTGCATCAACGGCTCAAGACAACCTCCATCTACGTGACCCACGACCAGATCGAGGCCATGACCATGGCTGACCGGATCGTGGTGATGAACGCGGGGCGCGTCGAACAGATCGGTGCGCCGCTGGAGCTCTACGATCATCCCGGCAACCTCTTCGTGGCCGGGTTCCTCGGATCTCCCTCGATGAATTTCATCGAAGGCCACTTCTCGCGCAGCGACGGCGAGGCGGTCGTGGTTACCGAGGCCGGTACCAGACTGCCTGCGCCTGACCTTGCGGATGCGAAGGAAGGGCAGGCGGTTGTTTTCGGCGTGCGGCCCGAGCACCTGATCCTTGGAGCGAACGGGGTGGAGGCCACAGTGGAAGTGGTTGAACCCACTGGTGCGAATATCGAGGTTTTCGCAGATATCGGCGGCGCGGATATTTGCGCGGTGTTCTTCGAACGGCACCTTTTCGAGCCCGGCGAGAAGATAGGGCTTGGATGGGATACCGGGAAGGTCCACCTGTTCGACAAGGAAAGCGGCCAACGGATCTGAGGAGCGGCCATATGCACGAAGCGTTCGCGAAGGGAAACGTCGCGGTTGTAACCGGCGGCGCATCAGGGATTGGCCTGGAAGCCGCCAAGCGGTTTGCCGCACTCGGGATGAAGGTTTGCGTCGCCGATCTGCCCGGCGCAGCACTCGACGCGGCCGAATCCGCGGTGTCTGCCGCCGGGGCGCAGGTGGTTCTCTGCGTGCCGACCGACGTGGGCGATCCCGACCAGATCAAGGCGCTCGAGGCCCGGGTGACCGGAGAGCTCGGCCCGGTCAACGTGTTGATGAACAATGCGGGCATTCAGCCCGGAAGCTCGATCTTCGACGCCGAGGGCAATTGGCAGCGTATCATCGACGTGAACATGTGGGGCATCATCCGTGGCGGACAGGTTTTCGCGCCGGGGATGATCGCTTCGGGCAAGCCGGGTCTGATCATCAACACCGGCTCGAAGCAGGGTATCACCACGCCGCCGGGCGATCCGGCCTACAATGTATCGAAGACCGGCGTGAAGGCCTTCACCGAGGCCCTTCAACACGAGTTGCGCAACATCGAGGGCTGTGCCGTCGAAGCAAGGTTGTTCATCCCGGGTTTCGTCTTCACGCCGCTCACGGCGATGGGGCGAACCGAGAAGCCCGCCAGCGCCTGGACCCCGGAAGAGGTCGTCGATTACCTGTTCGCATCGCTTGAGCGCGACGACTTCTACATTCTGTGTCCGGACAACGAGGTCGACCGGGCGACGGACGAAAAGCGGATTGCCTGGGCCGCCGGCGACATAATTGAAAACCGCCCGCCGCTTTCGCGGTGGCATCCCGATTTCGGCGACTCGTTCAAGTCCTGGCTGGAGCGCTGAGACAGCCTCGGCGGTTTTCGGGGCGGCGGGAGTTTGAAAAAGCGCGGGCCGGTCACGGGGCCGAGTGACCGGGGGCGTTCCGGATCCCGCCCGCCGGGGCGGACCATGGACAGGGGCGGGATGATCTGATCGTATCGCCCGGATGGGACAAGCCGACAAACCGCAGCTTCGCGATGCACCGGACAACTGGCGCCAGGCGATGATCGGCGCGCGGTCTCCGGACGCGGCGTCCCGGCGCGCGCATCAGGTGCCGCCGGCGGACCGGGAATTCTTTCGTCGGCTTGCGCGGGCTTTCGTGCTCGCCAAGCAAGGGCAGGTCATCGACGCGCGGCGGGAGCTGGACGTAATCCAATCGGAATGCGAGCGGCAGGATGATCGCTCGGACCGGAAGAAACTCGAGCTGATCCTGGTCGATGCCCATGTCAGGGCCTACGAGGGGCGCACTTTCGCGGCCGCCGACATCGCGAACCTCAAATGGACACTTGAGGCGGCCCCGCGCGATGATTTCGTCGCCCAGGGGCTGGCACTGAACCAGCTCTGCCTCGCCTGCATGCACTCGGGACATCTGGACCGCGCGCAGGAATATGGCGAAAGCGCCATCCGTGCCTACCGGCAGGGGGCGGCCGAGCTGGGATCGCTGCACCTTCTCGCCCACCTTGGCCAGATCAAGCTGATGCGCGGAGATCTCGAGGGCGCCGCCCAGGAATACTCGATCATCGAGAACAGCCTCTCGGCCCTGCCGTCTCCCGGCACCGCGCTACTGGCCGTGAGCCGGGCCCTGCGCTCGGAAGTGGCCTATGAGACCAACGACCTGGCCGAGAGCGAGGCCTTGCTGGATAGCGCCATTGGCAGCATCGAGGAGAACGACGCTTGGCTCGACGTTCGGGCCGCGGCGTACCGGGTGCAGATCCGGCTCGCGTTCAACCACCTCGGCCTGCCCGGAGCACTTTCGGAGCTGTCGCATTTCGAGACCGCCGCCGAGAATCTCAAGATGCCGCGCCTGCTGCGCCTGATCAGGTTCGAGCGCATCCGCGTTCTCACCCTCAGCGACGAGATCGATGCGGCGATCAAGATCATGCGCTCCATGGACATCGACCCGCAACGCCTGCCTTCGCGCGACGACGACGACTGGGCGTTTCGGCAGGGCAGCACCGCGGTGGCGATCTCGCGCTGGCTGGTGCGGGCGCGACGCGCGCGCGAGGCCCTTGCCTTCATGGAAACGGTCGAGGATTTCGCGATCCGCCGCGGCCAGCTGCTTTCGCTGGCGAAACTCCGGGTCATCCGCGCTGAAGCGCACTGGCGCCTGAACCAGAAATCCGAAGCGACCAGCGCGTTGCTCTCGTCTGTCAGGCTGCTCGGAAACCAGCCGTTCCGGCGTTTCATTCTCGACGAGGGCCAGGAGGTTTCGCGGATCGTCCAGGCCGTGCTCGATGGCGATCACGTGACATCGCCGGTCAGTCGCCAGCAACGCGCGCGTTTCGCCGAACTGCACCATTACTCGACAGTGCAGAAACGCGAGGCGCGGCGGGTGGGGCCCGGGTCGCCGGCGGCGGTTGCCGCGGGGCACCCATCGGCGAAATACCTGGAACTCCTTGCGCTGGGCCTTTCCAACAAGGAGATTTCGCGGACCATGGGCGTTACCGTCAACACGGTGAAATACCACCTCAAGACCATCTTTCGCGAACTTCGCGTCCTGAACCGGACGCAAGCCGTCATGGAAGCCACCCGGCTGGGGATCATCAACCAGAACCACCCGGATAGGTAGTCGAAGGGCGGCCCGTCTGCGGTCAATCAGGGCGCGCGTGCCCGTGGTGCGGCCTGAAACGGAGAGAGCGCATGTTCCTTTCGACCTTCGAGTTGTTCAAGATCGGGATCGGTCCCTCATCGTCGCACACGATGGGCCCGATGATCGCGGCGAAACGATTCCGCGATGAACTCGCTGGCAGCCTGCCCGGCGGGGTCGGCCGAGTGACGGTGACGCTCCACGGGTCGCTCGCGTTCACCGGACGCGGTCACGCAACCGACCGGGCGATCTGCCTCGGTCTTCTGGGCGAGACCCCGTCGCAACTGGACCCCGACGCAGCGGAGGCGCTGGTGGCCGGCCTCCGGTCAGCCCGGCGCCTGGAACTGGGCGGCGATGCCCGCGTCTCGTTCGATCCCGATCGCGACATCATCTTCGACTACGGCCCGGCCTTGCCGGGGCATGCGAACGGCATGGTTTTCCGGGCGTTCGGCGCAGACGACGCAAACCTTCTCGAGCGCATCTTCTATTCGATCGGCGGGGGCTTCGTGGCGTCCGATAGCGAGCTTGAAGCAACCCGGGCACCCGGAGCGGATGGCGCGCGGTCGAACGTGCCGTTCCCGTTCGCGACGGCGGCGGCGATGCTGGAGATGGGCGCAGAAAGCGGGCTTTCGATCGCCGCGATGAAGCGGGCCAACGAAACGGCATCGGCGCCGGTGCCGGACCTCGATCAGGGTTTGAACCGGATCTGGGCGGCGATGGCGGCATGTATCGAGCGCGGATTGACGTCCGACGGGGTGTTGCCGGGCGGGTTGGGCGTGCGCCGGCGCGCGGCGGACATGCACCGCAAGCTCACCGAAACGAACCCGGCGCGCCAGAAGCTGCCCCATGCCGAGATGGATACGCTCCTGAGCTTCGCCATGGCGGTGAACGAGGAAAACGCGGCAGGCGGGCGGGTTGTCACCGCGCCGACGAACGGTGCGGCCGGCGTGATCCCCGCTGTGCTCAGGTATTACGTCGATCAATGCGATGGTCAGACATCCGGCGGCGTGCACGACTTTCTTCTGACCGCGGCCGCGATTGGCGGGCTGATCAAGCACAACGCGTCGATCTCCGGCGCCGAACTGGGCTGCCAGGGCGAAGTGGGCTCCGCCTCCGCGATGGCTGCGGCCGGGCTCTGTGCCGTTCTGGGTGGCACCAACGCGCAAATCGAGAACGCCGCCGAGATCGCATTGGAGCACCATCTCGGTCTGACCTGTGATCCGGTGGCCGGCTTGGTGCAGGTGCCCTGCATCGAGCGCAACGGGCTGGGCGCGGTGAAGGCGGTTTCGGCCTGTTCGCTCGCGCTGCATGGCGACGGGCGGCATTTCATGCCGCTGGACAATTGTATCGCCGCGATGCGGGCGACGGGGCAGGACATGAGTGACAAGTACAAGGAAACATCGCAGGGTGGACTGGCGGTGAACCTGCCGGCCTGCTGAGCAGAAAGCCGACCGGGAAAAGCCGAGGACGTGTTCGAGGTGCCAGTGCATTGCCTGGCGCCTCTTTTTTTCCCTTCGCACCGGCATCGTTCTTACTACCCTATTGGGTAGTCGATGCATCCAGGGGCGGCCTCTACGGTTTTCTGAATTCGACTTGGAAAGTGAAGCAGCCCATGACGAAAGTCCGTGTCATCACGCCGATCATCTCCGCCGGGTTTCGCGACGATGCCCCGCTCGTGGCCATGGTTCCGAGCGACTGCGAGCTGTCGTCCGTGTTTCTCGACAAGGGGCCGGCTTCGGTCGAGTCCGCCATCGACGAGGTTCTCGCCGCGCCCGGTGTGGTCGACGCGGCCTTGACGGCGCAAGCTGACGGCATCGAGGCCGTGGTCATAGATTGCATGCTCGATCCCGGCCTCGACGCCGCGCGTGAGGCGGTCACGATCCCGGTGATCGGTTGCGGCGAGGCGGGCCTCGCGGCAGCCGCCGAGGCCGGCGCGTTCTCGGTCGTGACGGTGCTCGATCGCCAGGCGCGCGCCTTTCGCGATCTGGCGGCCCAGCACGGGTTGGCAGATCGGCTGACTTCCGTGCGCGGCATCGGGGTTTCGGTTCTCGGCCTCGAGCAGGATCGGCCCGGTTCGATCCGGGCGACGATCGAGGCCTGTCGGCAGGCTGTTGAAGAGGACGGCGCGCGCGCCATCGTGTTTGGCTGCACCGGCATGCTCGGGTTCGCGGGGCCCGTCATGGCGGCGCTGGGTGACAAGCTCGACCGGGTGATCGACCCGTTGCCCCACGCCGTCGCGCTGGCGCATGCGGCTGCCGCGGCAGGAGAGGGAACCGACAAGTCGGTCTACCCGCTCCCCGATCCCAAGATCATCAAAGGGTATGCCGCCTGGGCCGCCCTGAGCCGCCAGATGGAACGCAAGTGATGGCAGCGGATTCGCACATCACCGCGGGGCGGCCTTCACCCGGATACCAGCGTCACCTGAAATGGCTGCTGGTGGTTCCGCTGGCGATCTTTTTCGTGGTGTTCTTCGTCATTCCGGTGGGCCTTTTGTTCGCCACTTCGTTCAATCCCCAGGTTATCGGACAGGTGGCGGTCACCTCGGAACTGACCCTCGACAACTACATCCGTTTCTTCTCCCGGTCGAACTACCTGATGGCCACCGGGCGCTCGGTGCTTTTGGCCACGATCGTTTCGCTGACCACCCTGGTCATCGCCTATCCGATGGCCTTCGTGATCGCGAAAACGAAGAACGCGGCGCGCAATACCGTGCTGTTGATCCTGGTCCTCGCAGCGATGCAGCTCGATATGGTGATCCGCATCTACGGCATGATGGTGATCCTTGGCGATAACGGGCTGATCAACCAGATGCTCGTGGCGATCGGCCTGACCGACCCGGACAACCCGGTTCAGCTGATGTACAACTTCCTCGGGGTCGTGCTCGGACTGGTCCAGTTCTCGCTGCCGTTCATGATCCTCACCCTCGTCGGCGTGATCCGCGGCATCAACCCGAGCCTTGAGGAGGCCGCGCGCAGCCTCGGCGCCACCCCGCGCAGAACCTTCCTGCGGGTCACGGTGCCGGCGTCGATGCCCGGCATCCTGTCTGGCTCGCTGCTGGTCTTCGCGCTTTCCATCAGTTCCTACATCGTGCCCGCGCTGATGGGCGGGTTTCGCGTGGGCGTGCTGCCGATCCACATCTTCCAGCAGGTGGCGGAAGGCGCGCGCTTCCAGTTCGGCGCGACCATCGCGGTCATCCTCTTCCTTATCAGCGCCGGCGCCGTTGCGGTCTACCTCAAGGTCGGTTCGCGCAATTCCGGAGGTCTTGCCTGATGGGACGCACCATTCCCCTGCCGATGCTGATCCTCGCGGTGCTCGGCTTTTGCTACATGCTCCTGCCCATCCTGGTGGTCGTCCTGGCCGGCCTGACCGCCGGCGAGTTCCTGACCTTTCCGCCGGAAGGATTGTCGCTGCGCTGGGTCGTTGCCTTCCTGCAATCGGAAAAATACCTGTCGGCCTTCTTCTTCTCGTTCCGCCTCGCCTTGCTGACGATGATCGTTGCGACGATCCTCGGCACGGCGGCCGCTCTCTTCCTGTCGCGCACCAGGTTCATCGGGCGCGGCGCGATGCGGGCCTTCTTCCTGTCACCGGTCGTCCTGCCCGGCGTGGTGATCGGCTTTTCGCTGTTCGCCTTCTACATCTCCACCGGGATCGGGCTGACGCGGACGATTTGGGGGCTCTGGATCGGCCACATCCTCTATTCGACGCCTTACGTGATCGGCACCGTCGGCGCGGCGCTGGCCAGCTACGACGTGTCGCTCGACGAGGCCGCGCGCAGCCTCGGGGCGTCGCCGATGCGAACCTTCCGCAAGATCACGCTGCCGAACATCAGCCAGGGCATCCAGGCCGGTTCGATCTTCGCCTTCATCGTGAGCTTCGGTCAGTTCGAGGTGTCGCTGTTCCTGTCGGCGCCCAACGCCGAACCCTTGCCGATCGCGATGTACAACTCGCTGCGCTACAAGTTCGACCCCTCGGCCGCCGCGGCCGGCATCTTCGCCATCATCCTGGTGACCGCCTCCGTGCTGCTCACCAACCGCCTGGTCAATATCGGGCGCCTTCTCGAGAAGAAATAAGAAACGACCGAACCCAACCAAGGGAGTATCTCCAATGACCACCAAGAAAACACTTCATACACGCCGCTCGTTCCTGCAGCGCAGCGCCGCGCTCGGGGCGGCCAGTGCAATCCCGTCGACCTTCTACATCAACCACGCCTGGGCTCAGGACACGAGTTACGACGGCGGCGTCTTCGATGCCGGCGGCGCGACACTGAACGTCGGCGAATGGGGCGGCGGCTGGGAAGAATTCGTCCGCAAGGCGCTGACCGACCAGTTCGAGAAGGACTTCAACTGCAAGATCAACTGGGACAGCTCGTTTCCCTGGTTCCCGAAGTTCGTGACCCAGGGCGCGCAGGACCCGGTGTTCGACATCTGTAACTGGAACCTGCCGAACCTTACCCAGACCAAGCAGGCCGGCGACTTCTTCCTGTCCACCGACGAAGTTCGCGAAAACGTGCCCAACGCGGCGGATTGCTGGGATTTCGCCTTCGCCAGCGGCGCGGGCGTGACCTGGGCCTACATGCCCTACGTCTATGCCTACCGGACCGACCGGGGCGACGCGCCCAACAGTTTCCGCGATTTCTGGGCCGACCGCTTTGCCAACAAACGCGGCACCTACGGCACCGAGAACGGGTTGATGCACGCCTTCTTCATGGCCACGGCGCAGGAGTTCGGCAAGGATCAATACGATATGGCGGCCGCCTTCCAGGCCCTCGAAGACGCGATGCCGATGAAGGTTTCCGAATTCACCTTCAACATGCTCTCGCTGCTCGAGCGGGGCGAGGTGGACATCGCCGTGCATATCGAGGGCGAGGCGCTTTCGCTCAAGCGCAAGGGTGCGCCGGTCGACGTCTGGCAGTGGGACAGCCACCCGATCCTGACCCAGACCAAGACCATCAGCCGCTACGCTGACCCGATGCAGAAAAAGCTGGCCTTCGCGCTCCTGAACCGCACGCTCAGCCCCGAGTTCCTCAACGCGTTCGGCGACGAGTTCATGTGGCGCCCGACCAACTCGAAGGCGACGATCACCGCGTCGCTGGCCGAGAACGGCGTGGAAAACACCGCCGCGGCCACCGAGGCCTTCTGGGTGCCGGATTGGGATTTCTTCGTCGAGAACAAGCTCGATATCACCGAGCGCCTCAATCAGATCTTCGGTCTCTGACCGGGCAATGAGGGGCCGGGTATGATCCCGGCCCCGTGGTTCCCGCGCTCATCAAG
The DNA here is from genome assembly GCF_014640115.1 of Sinisalibacter lacisalsi. Lineage (GTDB taxonomy): Bacteria > Pseudomonadota > Alphaproteobacteria > Rhodobacterales > Rhodobacteraceae > Sinisalibacter > Sinisalibacter lacisalsi. The sequence goes on from NZ_BMGI01000004.1 coordinate 45,412, forward strand.
GAAAGCCAGATGTCTTCCGTAGAATTCCAGGGTGTCAGTAAGAAGTTCGGCGGCACGGTCGCGGTCGAGAAGACGGATATCGCCATCGAACAGGGCGAGTTCTTCTCGATGCTGGGGCCTTCCGGCTGCGGCAAGTCCACGACGCTCCGGATGTTGGCGGGGTTCATCGCGCCCACCACCGGCCGGATCTTGGTCAACGGCCGCGACATCACCGACCTGCCGCCGGAAGCGCGCGGGATTGGCATCGTGTTCCAGAATTACGCCATCTTCCCGCACATGAACGTCTTCGACAACATCGCCTTCGGGTTGGTGGAGCGCAAGCAAGACAAGGCGACGATCAAGCGAAAGGTCGAGGCCACGTTGGCGCAGGTTGGCTTGACGGGCTACGAGGGGCGCTTCGAGCGCGAGCTGTCGGGCGGTCAGAAGCAACGGGTCGCGCTGGCGCGCGTGCTGGTGATCGAGCCGGAGATCCTTCTGCTCGACGAACCGCTTTCGGCGCTCGACAAACAGATGCGCGAAGAGATGAAATTCTGGATCAAGGATATCCAGAAATCCATCGGCATCACCACGGTCTACGTCACCCACGACCAGTCCGAGGCCCTCACCATGTCGGACCGTATCGCGGTGATGAACGAGGGGAGGATGCTTCAGATCGGCTCCCCGGTCGATATCTACGAGAAGCCGTCTTCCCGGTTCATCGCGGAGTTCATCGGGGATTCGAACCTTCTGCGGGCGAGTGTCACGGAGCTCACCGACACGGGCTGCGTGGTCGACCTGGGCGAGGGTGTCGCGGTTCCCGCACGGGTGTCCGACGCGGTTTCCGTCGCCCCGGGTGAGCCGGTCGGCCTGTTGCTGCGCCCGGAAATGGTGCGGCTGATGCCTGCCCATGACGGCGAGAAACCTCGCCTGAGCGGCAAGATTGTCGACGAGGTCTACCAGGGCGCCTTGCGTCGATATCGCGTGGCCGCCGGCACGCACGAGCTGGTGGTGGAAGTTCCAAACCGCCCGGAGCTGGTGCGGATGGCCGCGGGCACGCCGGTTGACCTGTTCTGGAGTGCGGAAAGCGGCGTTGCCGTTCCCTGAAAAGCGCGTTGATCCACGTGCGAAACCCTTAATCCCGCGAGCCATGTGAGCCGCGGTATGGAGATTGCGATGGCAGATTTGGTGTTGAGAAACCGACAGGATGTCGAGGATTTCGTCAGGGGTTGCGCCTTCTACGCAACCGGCGGTGGCGGGTTGCCGGCGAACGGGATCGCGTCGCTGATGAGCGAGATCGACGCCGGGCGCGAGATGGTGATGGCCGACTGGGAAAGCCTCGCCGATGATGCCGTCACGGCGTGTCCGTTCCTCATGGGCTCCATCGCGCCGCACACGCCCGAGGTGCTGGCCGAGATGGAGGGGTTCGGTTTCACCGAGGTCGTCAACACCGAGAAGGACCGGATGCGCAAGGCGATCGAGGAACTCGAAGCCTACATGGGCGTGACCATCGACGCGATCGTCCCGATCGAGCTTGCCGGGGCCAATACCTCCGCTGCCGTCGCCGCCGCGTCGGAGATGGGCAAAATGGTTATGAACGGTGACTACACCGGTCGGGCCATCCCCGAGATCCAGCAGACGACGCCCTATCTTCACGACAAGAAGATCACCCCGATTTCCTCCGTCGATGCCTGGGGAAACGTCTGTTTCATCAAGGATGCCACCAACTACCGCGTCGCCGAGCGCCTTGGAAAGCTCATCAGCGCGGGCGCTTATGGCCTGGCGGGGCAGGCTGGCTTCGTTCTGTCCGGCAGGGAGACCAAGGATCTCCTCGTCAAGAACAGCCTCACTGAATGCCATGACCTGGGCGTCCTGATCCGCACATCGCGGGAAGAGGGCGCCGACCCGGTGGCGCGCGTGGTTGACGCGCTCGGCGGCTGGGAGATCCATCGCGGCACATTGGTCGATATAGATGACGAAGACCGGATCGGGTATTACTGGGGCACGCATACGATCACCGGCGAAGGCACCCATTCGGGCAAGCAGGCCAAGGTCTGGTTCAAGAACGAGCACCACGTCTGCTGGGTCGATGACGCGCCGGTCGTGACCAGCCCCGACATCATCGTGATCGTCGACAGCGAGACCGGCGAACCGGTTCCCAATCCGCTTGCCCGCGTCGGGATGAAGGTGGCGATCCTCGCCTTCCCGAGCCGGCCGGAATTCAAGAACGACAAGGCGGTGGATATCCTCGGGCCGCGGTATTTCGGGTTCGACATTGATTACCGGCCGATCGAGGAAACGATGGCGGACCGGGCTTAGGCCCGGATCCCCCTGTCGGTTTCGGGGTGACGCGGCGGAGCGATTGCCGGGTCGCCCACCGCCCGGTTTCGGCGGCGCTCTGGCAAAGGGGCGCGGCGGGACCCGGCGTGGCGCGGACCATCGCCATCGTCCCGGTCGCGACCCTCGGCCATCTCGGCCTGATCGCCGCGCTCGTGCGCCCGCCGGGGGCTGATCTTGGCGCACCCGGTTCGCGCTTGGGCCGTTCGAATGGCTGCTGCGGCGGATCACCTATGCGGGGGTGCGCGCCCGACGTCTATGACTTGCCAGCCGCGGGGCGCGGTCGCTATGTGATCGCGATACGAAAGAGGGGCGGGATGGCAAAGCAGGTTCGGCGAAATTCCTGGGCGCTCGTGTCCTGATGGCGCGGGGTCGGCGCAGCGCGCGCGGGCTGGCGGCGGGCCTGTCGTTCCTGCGGGTCCGCTTCGGGCACCTCTGGCTGCTGTTCGCCGCGCTCCTAGCGCTGGGGGTGAGCGGCCTTCCCAAGGTGACCTTCGACAACGCGCTGCTGCGGTTTTTCGAGAGCGATTTCCCGGCCTATGCGGAGTTCGTCGAGGTTTCGCGTGACTTCGAAAGCGACAGCAACGACGTGATCTTGCTGTTCGAGGCCGATGATCTCGCCGATCCGGTGGTGCTCGAAGCGGCGTCGGCGGTGCTGCTGGAAGCGCAGTTCATCGACGGTGTGCGCGCCGCCATCTCGCCGTTCTCGATCGAGATCGCCGCCGAAGATGGGCGCACCGAGCCGCTCGTGCCTTACCCGCCGCCCGATGCCGCGCGCATGGCGGAGCGGTTCGACGCGGTGCGCGGCGAAACGCCGGCGCTGCGCCGGCTGCTGGCGGAAGACCGGGCCGCGATGATCGCGGTTCTGCCGCTGGTCGCGGAGGAGGCGGTTCAGGCCGATGCACTCGCCGCGCTCGCGGCGCTCGTCGAACGGGCGGAGGGGGGCGGTGAAATCCGGGTCCGGTTGGCCGGCTACCCGGTGTTGCGCGCGAAACTGGCGCAGGGGCTGATCCTCGACGTGATCCTGCTCAACGCGATCGGGGCCGCCGTTGGCTTCGTCGTGGCGTCGATCGCCCTGCGCAGCGTCGCCCTGGGGGTGCTGACCCTTCCGGGGCCGCTGATTGCGCTCGTGCTCTGCCTCGGTGTCTTCGGTCACCTCGGGGTGGCGGTGACGACCGTTTCGGTCACCCTGCCGGTTCTGGTGATGATCCTCGCCACCATCGATTCGATCCACATCATCTTTGAGCGGACCCGCCAGGGCGATCGCGAGAGCCGCCGCGCGACGCTGCGCGCGGTTCGGCGCATCGCCGCGGCCTGCGTGTTCGCAGCCATCACCACGGCCATCGCCTTCGCCGTCCTCACGCTGTCGCGGGCCGAGATCATCGCCGAGCTGGGCGCAATGGGCGCCGGGGTTCTGCTGTTGTCGGTGGTGATGGTGCTCCTGACCCAGAGCCTCGTGCTCGCGGCGGCGGGGCGGAGGCCGTATTTCCGCGAGAAGTTCGCGCGGGTCGCCCAACGGCCGCCGAGCGGCTGGCGGTTCATCCATCTGCCCCGCGTCGCGCTGTCGCAGCCGCGCGGGGTGACCCTTGCCGCCATCACTCTGCTCGCCGCCGCCCTGGTGGTCTACAGCCAGGCAGGCCCCCGGTATTTCGTGCTCGACAGCCTCGCGGAACACGATCCGTTGCGCATCACCTTCAACGATGTCGAGGAAAAGGTCAGTCCGATCTCGATGCTCGAAGTGGCGGTGCGCGGCACTTCGCCGGCGCTTCTGGGCGCGGTCGAAGCGAGCATTGCCGAGGTCACGGGGAGCGATCTCGTCCAGTCGGCTGCCTCGGTTGCCGGCACCGCACCGGGCGGCATCGACGGCGCACCCGATGTCATTGCCGGCCGGCTGCTCTCGCAGGACGAAACCCGGGCGCTCGTCACCGTGCCGTTCCGCTACCAGAGCGGGGCCGAGACCCTGGCGCTCGCGGCGCGGGTCGACGCGGCGCTGGCTGAGAACCCCGCGCTCGCCGGTGCCGAGATCAGCCCGGCGACGGGCATGTCGGTGATGTCGGCGGCGGTGATCAGCGGCATCCTGACCGAACTCAACCGGGGCCTCGCGATCGCGGTTCTTGCCGTCGCCGTGCTGATCGGGTTGTGGCTCCGGTCGGCGCGGATCGCCCTGATCGCGCTCATCCCCAATCTTCTGCCGGTGGCGCTGATCGGCGGCTGGCTGGCGTTTTCGGGGCAGGGGATCGAACTGGCAAACGGGCTGGCGCTCACCGTCGCCTTCGGCGTCGCGGTGGACGATACGCTGCACGTGTTGAACCGCATCCGCCTCAGCGGCGGGTTCGCGCGGATCGAACCGGCCCGCCTGCGCGCGGCGATGCGCGAGGCGACGCCGGTTCTGGTGACCACCTCGGCCGTGCTGGTCCTCGGATTCGGCGGCTCGGCCTTCGCCGCGACGCAGGAGGTTGCCGATTTCGGCACCATCGCCACGTCGGTCTTCGTGCTGGCTCTGTTCGCCGATTTGCTGGTTCTGCCGGCCGCAGTTGCATTCCTGGGCCCGCGTTTCTACCTTTCCGCTCGAAAAGGACAGCGATGACACATCCCTTCAGAATTCTGATCGTCGCGGCCAGTCTTGGCGCAGGCCCGGCGCAGGCGGCCGATCTTTTCGCGGCGGTTGGCGGCTGGATCGGCTCCGGCAGCCTGGCCACCACCGTCGAGCGCCCGATGCAGCCCGCAAGGTGCGAGGTCGATGTCGAACCGAAGGCGCCCGGCACGGATGTGAGCGTCACCGGCAAATGCCTCGTCTCGATCGGCGGGTCCGACATTTCGTTTCGCATCCTGCGCGCCGGGGAGGGGCGCGTGCGCGGGGCGATGTGGTCGGCCGCGACCGACGAGGTGCTGCAACTGACCGGCAGCGAGAAGGACGGCGCGGTCGACATGCGCGCGACGACGCCCCTGGTGGAGAACGGCAGGCGCTATGAAACCATGATCACCGTGCGGGAACCGGATGCTGAAAGCTTCGCGATACGCCAGATGGTGCGGGCTGACGAGGCCGAGCCATGGCGCGTGATCGTCGACATGACATACCGGCAGCGCTGAGCCTCGTGGCCGGAACCTTTGCCGCATCCATCTTGCGCAGGGGAGCGTATAGTGGGGTGAGCGGGAGCGAACGGGGGGTGAATGCCGGTCAGCGACATGAATTTTGACGCCGTATTCGTCGGCGGCGGATTGGCGAGCTGCCTCTCGGCCCTTCGCCTGCGCGCGGCCCGGCCGGACGCCCGGATTGCGATCTTCGAGGCCGGCCCCGCGATCTGTGGCAACCACACCTGGTCGTTCCACGGCCCCGACGTGAGCGCCGAGGCGCATGGCTGGCTGGCGCCGATGGTGGCCCACCGCTGGGAGCGGCAGCACGTGATCTTCCCGCGCTATTCGCGGATGCTGGAAACCCCCTACATGTGCCTCACCTCGGAAACCCTGCGCGCACAGGTGCGCGCCGCCGAGGGGATCGAGGTGTTCGAGAGCCGGCCCGTCGCCGCCATCGCCGCCGAGGGATTGACCCTCGAGGACGGGGGCAGCGTTGCCGCGGCTTGCGTGTTCGACGGGCGCGGCTTCGCGCCCAGCCCGGCGTCCGAGATCGGGTTCCAGAAGTTCCTTGGCCTCGAGGTCGAATGCGCCGCGCCACATGGGCTGGAGGCCCCGGTGATCATGGACGCCACCGTGCCGCAGCGCGACGGCTATTGCTTCATCTACCTTTTGCCGTTCTCGCCCACCCGGGTTCTGATCGAGGAAACCTATTACAGCGACGGTCACGATCTTTCGCCTCAGGTGCTGGAAGAAAACATCCGCGGCTATGCCGCCGCGCGCGGCTGGCAGATCGAGACGGTGGTGCGGCGCGAGCAGGGCGTGCTGCCGATCGCGCTCACGCTTGATGCCGAGGCGCTCTGGCGCGATCTGCCCGGCACCGCCGTGCCGATCGGGCTGCGCGCGCATCTGTTCCACCCGGTCACCGGCTACAGCCTGCCGACGGCGGTGGACACCGCCGGGCGCATCGCCGCCCACACCGGTCCGCTCACCACCGGGGCGCTGCGCGCCGTGCTGCAGGCTCAGGTGATCTCCACCGCCGGGCGCAACGTATTCCTCAGGATGCTGAACCGGATGCTGTTTCGTGCGGCCGAGCCGGAAAAGCGTTACCTTGTCCTGCAAAGGTTCTATGGCCTGCGCGAGGGCTTGATCGAACGGTTCTATGCGGGGCGGCCGACGCTGGCCGACAAGGCCCGCATTCTCGCCGGCAAACCGCCAGTTCCGATTGGCAAAGCAATGGGATGTATCCGTGAATAGACCTGCCAGCGCAGACGAGCTGAAAACCCCGGGCAGCCGGGCCATCGTGATCGGCGCCGGGTTCGGCGGGCTGGCGCTCGCGATCCGGCTGCAGAGCGCCGGGATCGCCACCACCGTTCTGGAGAAGCGCGACAAGCCGGGCGGGCGGGGCTACGTCTACGAGCAGGACGGCTTCAGGTTCGATGGCGGGCCGACGGTGATCACCGACCCGGATGCGCTGAAGGAGCTCTGGCAGCTCTCGGGCCGAAACATCGACGATTACGTGACCTTGATGCCCGTCTCGCCGTTCTACCAGCTGTGCTGGGAAGACGGCACGCGGTTCGATTACGTCAACGATCAGGATGAGTTGAACGCCCAGATCTCGAAGCTCTCGCCGAAGGACGTGGACGGGTACAAGAAGTTCATGGCCTATTCCGAGGATGTCTACCGCGAGGGATACCTCAAGCTCGGCGCGGTGCCGTTCCTCGATTTCAAGAGCATGATGAAGGCGGCGCCGCAGCTGGTGCGGGTGGGCGCCTACCGGTCGGTCTATTCCAAGGTGTCGTCGTTCATCGAGAACGAATACCTGCGCCAGGCGTTCTCGTTCCACACCCTGCTGGTGGGGGGCAACCCGTTTCAGACCTCCTCGATCTACGCCCTGATCCATGCGCTCGAGCGCCGTGGCGGGGTGTGGTGGGCCAAGGGCGGCACCGGCGCGCTGGTGCAGGGCATGGTCAAGCTGTTCGAGGATCTCGGCGGCACGCTGCGGACTTCGGCCGAGGTTGAACGGATGGTGACGCAAGGCAACCGGATCACCGGCGTGCAGGTGGCGGGCGAGGTTCTCGAGGCCGATCTCGTGGCCTCGAACGCCGACGTGGTGCACACCTATGGCAAGCTGCTCGGCGGCACCAAGCGCGGGAAATCCTATGCCCGCAGCCTGAAGAAGAAACGCTTCTCGATGTCGCTGTTCGTGACCTATTTCGGCCTGAAAGGCGCGCCCGAGAACCTGCGCCACCACATGATCCTGTTCGGCAAGCGCTACAAAGGGCTGATCGACGAGATCTTCAAGGCCGACAAGCTTGCGGACGATTTCTCGCTCTACCTGCATTGCCCCTCGGTGACCGATCCGAGCGTCGCGCCGGAGGGCCACAGCACCTATTACGTGCTCTCGCCGGTGCCGCACCTGGGCACCTCGGAGATTGACTGGGAGGTGGAGGGCCCGCGCTACCGCGAGCGGATCTTCGACTACCTCGAGAAGCACTACATCCCCGATCTGCGCGAACGGCTCGTGACCTCGCATATCCTCACGCCGCACGGCTTTCGCGATGATCTGAACTCGCATCTCGGCTCGGCGTTTTCGGTGGAGCCGATCCTCACGCAATCGGCCTGGTTCCGCCCGCATAACCGCGACGCCTCGATCCCCAACCTCTACATCGTTGGCGCCGGCACCCATCCGGGCGCGGGGATTCCCGGCGTGGTGGGCTCGGCGAAGGCCACGGCGGGGCTGATGATCGAGGACGCGAAGGCCAGGGCCCCCGCATGACCGGGGCCGCCGCCGACCTGGTTCGTTTCGGCGAGCAATCCATCGCCAAGGGCTCGAAGAGCTTCGGCATGGCCGCCAGGCTGTTCCGCCCCGAGATCCGCGCCGACGTGGTGATGCTCTACGCCTGGTGCCGCCATGCCGACGACCTGATCGACGGGCAGGAGTTCGGCTTCGGCCAGGAGGCCGACCACCGCGAGGGCCAGAACGAACGGCTGCTGGAACTGAAGGCGAAAACCGCCCAGGCGTTGAGCGGCGCGCAGGTGGACGATCCGGCTTTCGACGTGCTGATCTCGGTGACCCGCAACAACGAGATCCCCGCCCGCCATCCGCAGGACCTGATCGAGGGTTTCGAGATGGACGTGAACGAGCGCAGCTATGCCACTCTGGGGGACACGCTCGATTATTGCTACCACGTCGCCGGGGTTGTGGGGGTGATGATGGCGATGGTGATGGGCGCGCGCGCGGCGCGGGTGCTCGACCGGGCGAGCGATCTCGGCCTCGCCTTCCAGCTCACCAACATCGCGCGCGATATTGTCGACGATGCCGGGGTTGGCCGCCGCTACGTGCCCGAAGATGTGCTCGCGCGCCACGGTCTCAACGGTGAAACCTACGCCGCGCCGCAGAACCGCGCCGCGCTTCATGCCGCCGCCTGCGATCTGCTGGACGAGGCGGAGAAATACTACGCCTCGGCCCGCTGGGGCTTGCCGGCGCTCGACTGGCGGTCTGCCTGGGCCATCGCCTCGGCGGCGCGGGTCTACCGCGCCATTGGGCAGAAGCTGCGTCGCAAGGGGAGCAGGGCGTGGGAAAAACGGATCTCGACCGGCAAGCTCACCAAGATCGGGCTCGTCCTGCTGGCGCTGGGCGACGTGATCGCCTCGCGCTTCCGGCGCGAAGAGAACGGCCCCGACCGCGACTGGCTCTACAGCCGGCCCACCGGCGCGTCCTGAACCTGCGCCGCGTCCTCTTCGCTTTCGTACATCGCCAGATGCATCTCTTCGCGGTTGCGGCGCAGCTCTTCCTTGAGCCTGTCGACCGGCGGCGCCCAGATGAAGCCGAATGAAACGCAGCCGTCGCGGCCCTTGACCGCGTGGTGCAGCCGGTGCGCCTGATAGACCCGTTTCAGATAACCGCTGCGGGGCACGTACTTGAACGGCCAGCGGTGATGCACGAGCCCGTCATGCGCCATGAAATAGAGCGCGCCGTAGGCGGTCACCCCGGTCGCGATCCAGAACAGCCAGTCGCCGAGCCAGAGCGAGAGGGCGAACAGCAGGATCGCGGTCGCAGAGCCGACGACGGCGTAGAGATCGTTTTTCTCCAGGCCGCCCTCGTGCGGAACATGGTGCGATTTGTGCCAGCCCCAGCCCCAGCCATGCATGATGTACTTGTGCGACCACCAGGCGATGAATTCCATCACCGCGATGGTGACGAGCACGATCAGCGCAGGCAGGATCACCGAACCGAACATGACAAACCCTCTCCGTATCCCCGCTGCACGGGACCGCTATACCGTCAGGCGGGCTGTTCCGAAACCTGTTTGAAGACGCGACAAATCAACTCGGCGATTTCATCCTGCTGCAGGCCGGACCGCTCCAGCGCCGCGCTCGCCTTCTCGAGATGGGAGCGGCAATCGCTGGATGCGGCCTCGAAGCCGGCAAGGCGGATCAGGGTCGCGCTGCCATCGTCCTTGTGGCTGTCTTTCCCGGTTTCCTCGCTCGTCGCGATCTGGTCGAGGATGTCGTCGCGGGTCTGGAAGGCGAGGCCGAGGTGATGGGCGAAGCCGCGCACCTCGTCGAGCTGGGCTTGCGACGCGCCGGCGGCGATGGCCCCGAGCTCGGCGGCGGCGACGAAGAGCACGCCGGTTTTCATCCAGTTGATGGTGTCGAGGTCCTCCGCCGACTGCGCCGTGGCCTTCTCGCGCAGATCGAGTTCCTGCCCGGCGACAAGGCCCGCGGTTCCGATCGCCTCGGTGAGCACGCGCATCGCACGGGCGCGGATCGTCTCGTCATGGCTCGGCGCCCTGGCGATCTGTTCGTAGGCGAGGTTCATCAGGCCGATGGCGGCGAGAATCGCCGTGGCCTCGCCATAGATCCGGTGCACCGCCGGCCGGCCACGCCGCATCGTGGCATCGTCCATGCTCGGCAGGTCGTCGAGGATGAGCGAGGCGCAGTGCACGAACTCGACCGCGGCGCCCGCCGCGTGCGCGAATTCCGCATTGCGCCCGCCAGCGGCCTTGTTGATCATCATGCACAGGATCGGACGGACCCGTTTCCCCCCGGCGAGGATCGCATCGCGCATGGCGGCGTGAAGCGTCGCGGGCGCACCGGCGCATTCGGAAAGCCGGGCCTCGAGGTAACGCTCCGCCCGGTCCCGCGTTTCGGAGACCGGATCAGCCAAGGGTTCGGCGGCGTCGGTTTGCTGTGTGTTCATCAACAAGTGAGATCACTCCTCCGCCTTTTCTCACTCAGGTCATAAGGTTAATACGTCAGATACTTGAAACCGGATGACATTTTCGTGCGTAGACTGCCATAACCGCGTGTTTCTGGCCAGAACGCGGTTGGCGTGAACGGGAGGATCAGCGTGGGAAATCACCATGTGGAGCGCAAGGAAGATCACATTCGGATCGTTCTCGACCGCAAAAGCAGCCAATCCGCACTGACCACCGGTCTCGAGACGGTTCGTTTCCTGCACAACGCCCTGCCGGATCTCGATCTCGGCGAGATCGACCTGTCATGCACGCTCGCCGGGCGGCGGATCGCCGCCCCGGTTCTGGTCAGTTCGATGACCGGCGGCCCGGTGCGCACCGCCGAGATCAATCACAACATCGCGGCGGCCTGCCAGGCGCTGGGCCTGCCGTTCGGCGTCGGGTCGCAGCGGGTGGCGCTGGATCATGGCGGCATGGCCGGGCTGGGGCCCGAGCTGCGCCGGATCGCGCCGGACGTGCCGATCTTCGGCAATCTCGGCGCGGCACAATTGCGCGGCGACGACGCGTTCGACATGGCCCGCCGCGCGGTGGAGATGATCGGAGCCGATGCCCTGTTCATCCATCTCAACCCGTTGCAGGAGGCGATCCAGCCGGAGGGCGACCGCAACTGGCGCGGCCTGTTCGACCGGATCGCCGCACTGGCCGAGACGCTGGGCGTTCCGGTCGCGGTCAAGGAGGTGGGTTTCGGCCTGTCCGCCTCGCTGTGCCGCCGGCTGCACGAGGCGGGTGTTCAGATCCTGGACGTGGCCGGGGCAGGGGGCACCAACTGGGCGCGGGTCGAAGCCGCCCGCGCCACGCCGGACCGGCACGCCCTCGGCGCCACCTTCGCCGATTGGGGGATCCCCACCGCGCAGGCCATCCGGCAGGCCCGCGCGGCGGTGCCGGGCGCCACGATCATCGGCTCGGGCGGGCTCTCGTCCGGCCTCGACGTGGCCCGCGCCATCCGCCTCGGCGCAGACATCGGCGCGATCGCCGCAGGGGTTCTGAAGGACGCGATCGCGTCGCAGGGCGACCTGGAGGCCCGGCTGTCGGCGGTTGTCGAGGAATTGCGGATCACCTGTTTCTGCACCGGCTCCGCCGATCTCGACGCGTTGCGGCGGGCCGACCTGATGCCGGACCAGCTTCCCCCGACATGAGCCGGGCGCGCGATCCCCGGTCAGGACGGTTTGCGCGGCAGGATGGAAATATCGGTGACCAGGGCCTTCAACCGGTAGCCCTTGTCCATCATCCTGTCGATCTCGACCAGAACCCGCTCGAGGCGCGGCTCCGACAGGATGATATAGATCAGGATGTTGGTGTCGATATCCAGCATCCCCGATTGGATGCCGCTGGCGCCGGCGCCGTGACCGGATACGACGGTGTATCCGCCGATCCCGTGCGGCGCCAGTTTCTTCAGGATCATTTCCTCCAACTGCTTGGAAGTGATGATGGTCAGAAGTTTCTTTTGTTCGAGGGAACGCATTTCAATTCCTCCTGGTCGCCCCGTCCGTTCAGCCCGCAACAAGCAGTTCGGCGGCGGCATGGTAGAGCGGAATGCCGATGACGACATTGAACGGGAAGGTGACGCCGAGCGACAGGGTCAGATAGAACGACGGGTTCGCCTCGGGAACGGCAATCCGCATCGCGGGGGGCACGGCGATATAGGACGCGCTCGCCGCCAGCACCGCCACGAGCATCGTGCCGCCGACGTCGAACCCGAGGGGGAAGGCCCCGACCAGCGCGCCGATCGTGCCGCCGATCAGCGGCATGATGATCCCGAAGGCGACGAGCACCGCGCCGACGCGGCGGAAATCGGCGATCCGCCGGGCCGCCTCCATGCCCATCTCGAGCAAGAACAGGCACAGCACGCCCATGAAGATGTCGTCGACAAAGGGTTTGACCGTTTCGAGCGAGGCCGGCGTCGCGATCGCCGCGATCGCCATCGAGCCGAGCAGAAGAACCACGCTTCCGTTCGTGAATGCCTCGTGCAGCAGCTTCGACACCCCGAATCGCGCGCCCGGATCCTGCGCCGGTTCCGCCGCCGACCGAGCCTGGCGACGGGCCCAGGCGGCGAGCAGGATCCCGATCACGATGGCGGGCGATTCCATGATCGCGAGCATGATGACGGGGTAGCTGTCGTATTCGACGCCTGCGCTTTGCAGGTAGGCGATGGCGGTCAGGAAGGTGCCGGCGCTGACCGAGCCGTAGTGCGCGGCGATCGCCGAGGCGTTGAGCGCGTCGACCTTCCCGGTCGCCCGCATCAGCGTATAACCGATGACGGGAAGCGTCAGCCCCAGGACCATCGCCCAGAAAATCGCGTTCAGGGCGGTGCCAAGATCCGCTTTCGCGAGTTCGTAGCCGCCGTGAATGCCGATCGACACCAACAGGTAGATCGACAGGATCTTCGCAAGATCCGGGGGAAAGCGCAGGTCTGACCTGATGATGCGCGCGAGAAACCCGAGCGCGAAGAAGAGCACGGCGGGGACAAGAAGGTTCTGAAGGCCGGACATGGGGATGTCCTTCTCTGGTTTGCAGTGGAGTTGCCGGAAAACCTAGGAACATGAGGCGAAAAAATTAAATAGATAATTGAGATATACAATATTTATTAAAATCTATGATAAGGGATTAGCTGTCTGCCGGGCGGGTATTTTGAAGATCGCGCAATGTTCCATAAATATATTAAATATATTGGTTTTAGTCGCGATATGTGCCGACGGCATAAAAAAACATTATCCAGCCGCCCCGCGAGAAGTCGCTGAATAGGCCATTTGTTTAAATAGATACATGATATAGTGATAATCTATTTCCGTAATGATCCGCGCGCTCATATTCTCCGTCGTTGAGAATTGCAGGGCGGTGCAGGTTCATGTGCCGCGTCAGGAGAAAAGAGGGGCTGGCACGCGGCCATGGTTCCGGGAAGCAACCTGTCTTTCCGCGAAAACCTGGCCGAGCCGCCGCCCACCAAAACGGGCGCATGGCGTCGGAACGCACGTAACTCGGAATCGAAATTCACAGGAGTCGACGATGGCTGAAAAGAAATACCAGGCTGGTGTAAAGGACTACGCGGCAACCTATTGGACCCCCGACTACATCCCCTTGGACACGGATCTTCTTGCCTGTTTCAAGGTGGTGGCCCAGGAGGGCGTGCCGCCGGAGGAGGCGGCGGCGGCCGTCGCGGCCGAATCGTCGACCGGCACCTGGACGACCGTCTGGACCGACCTGCTGACCGACATGGATTACTACAAGGGCCGGGCCTACAAGATCGAACCGGTTCCGAACGATCCCACCGCATTCTATGCCTTCGTCGCCTATCCGCTCGACCTGTTCGAGGAGGGCTCGGTGGTGAACGTGCTGACTTCGCTGGTCGGCAACGTGTTCGGCTTCAAGGCGCTGCGCAGCCTGCGGCTCGAGGACATCCGGTTCCCGATCGCCTATATCAAGACCTGTGGCGGCCCGCCCAACGGCATCCAGGTGGAACGCGACAAGCTGGCCAAGTATGGCCGTGGCCTCCTGGGCTGCACCATCAAGCCCAAGCTCGGCCTCTCGGCCAAGAACTATGGCCGTGCGGTTTATGAATGCCTGCGCGGCGGTCTCGATTTCACCAAGGACGACGAGAACATCAACTCGCAGCCCTTCATGCGCTGGAACCACCGTTTCGATTTCGTGATGGAAGCGGTGCACAAGGCCGAGGCCGAAACCGGTGAGCGCAAGGGCCATTACCTGAACGTGACCGCTGGCACCGCCGAGGAAATGCTCGAACGCGCGGAATACGCCAAGTCGCTCGGCGCGCGCATCATCATGCACGATTTCTTCACCGCGGGCTTCACCGCCAACACCACGCTGGCGAACTGGTGCCGCAAGAACGGGATGCTGCTGCACATCCACCGCGCGATGCACGCCGTCGTCGACCGCAACCCCTACCACGGCATCCACTTTCGCGTGCTGACCAAGTGCCTGCGCCTGTCGGGCGGCGATCACATGCACTCGGGCACCGTCGTCGGCAAGCTGGAGGGCGACCGCGAGGCGACAATCGGCTGGATCGACCAGATGCGCGAATCCTTCGTGCCGGAAAACCGCGCGCGCGGGCTGTTCTTCGACCAGGACTGGGGCGCCATGCCCGGGGTTCTGCCGGTCGCCTCGGGAGGTATCCACGTCTGGCACATGCCGGCGCTGGTCTCGATCTTCGGCGATGATGCCTGCTTCCAGTTCGGCGGCGGCACGCTCGGCCACCCCTGGGGCAACGCCGCCGGGGCGACCGCCAACCGCGTGGCGCTGGAGGCCTGCGTGGCCGCCCGCAACATGGGCCGCGACGTCGAGCGCGAGGGCAAGGAAATCCTCCTTGAGGCGGCGAAGCACAGCCCTGAGCTGAAGGTCGCCCTCGAGACCTGGAAGGAAATCAAGTTCGAGTTCGACGTGGTGGACAAGCTGGATATCGCTTGAGGCAACGCCGCAACTCCGCCGCACCGATCAGAATTCAGAAAGGACACACGTCATGACCGCGATTCAGCCGTATAACGCCACTGAGCGAAAGGGCGAAACCTTCTCCTACCTGCCGCCGATGACGCCGGAGCAGATCCGCCAGAACATCCAGTTCATGGTGTCGCAGGGATGGAACCCGGCGATCGAGCACACCGAGCCGGAAAAATCCTTCTCCAATTTCTGGTATCTGTGGAAGCTGCCGTTCTTCGGTGAAACCTCCGTCGACCGGGTTCTTGCCGAGATCGAGGAGTGCCGCCGGATGAACCCGTCGCACCTGATCCGCCTGATCGGGTTCGACAACTTCACCCAGAGCCAGGGCACCGCGTTCATCGTTCACCACGGGTAACGAAAGGCCGATGTCGGGAATGGCGTTGTCTCCGCGCGGAGGTCGCCATCGTCCCGGTCCGCAAACCAAGTCGTTCGGAAAGAGAGTGGGATAATGCAACAGCAAGGCAGCCAAACGATGGCGAGGGGCGGTCGCGCAGCCTCCCGGCAACGCCGACAGCAGATGGCGGGCGGGAAGGTGGCCCTGCCGCCGAAAGCCGAGCGGACCCGGGTGTCGGTCCGCGAAACCGACGCTGTGCGCAGTGCCCTCGCTCCGGCCCCGGCCGCCGACGCCAGGCCCGCGGCCACGCCGCAAGCCTCTGCGGCCGCGCCGTCGCCCGCATCCGCGCCGGCCCCGGCCATGCCCAAAGGCGGCCAGGCGGCCTCGCGCGCCCGCCGCCGGGCCCTGGTCCAGGGCAAGAGCGGGCTTGCGCAGGTGTCCGGCGCGGCGGCGAAACCCGCGCCGACCCATGCGCCTGACGTCGCCCCGGTCAAGGCCGGGACCGGCCTCTCCGGCGGCCGCCGGATGGCGCAGGCGATGCGGGCCAGGCGCGCCCTGCAGGGCGGCGAGGCCGCCGAGGCATCGCGGCCGACCGGGCGCGTCCGCAACACCGAGGCGCTCGTCTATCCGGCCAAGGTCGAAGTGACCAGGACCTACGGCGCACAGAGCGTGACCGGTGTGCGCATCGGCCGGGGCCGCAACGTCACCGGCGACGAGCCGGGCGTCGACAAGCCGATCAGCGGCACGCAGTACATCGCCGCCGACGGGCAGGCGGCCTATCGCCCCCCCGGGGCGAAGGTCGGTGCCTCGAAAACCGTGAACGGCAAGGTGGTCACCGGCACGCAGGTGCGCAGCAAGGTGACGATCACCGGCGACGAGTTCCGCAACGCGGTGACGATCACCGGCGAGGCCGATCAGACCCTCGACGACGACGTGATCGAACGCGGCGGACCGGGGGTCTCGACCGCCGCCCAGTTCCGCCGCCAGAACAACCCGCACGGTGCCTCGGTGTTCGGCACCAACCTCGGGCGCAGCATCAAGCATGTCGGCTCGCGGGAGCGGGGAGTCGATGATCCGGCGATGGAGACCTCGCTGGGCGGCCACCGGATCTCCGGTTCGGCGATCGGCCGAAGCCCGATCGTGTCCGGTGACGAGTCCGGTGCCTGCCGTACGGTCACCGGCAGCCAGTATCTGCGCGCCGCCACCGACCAGCCGCTGTGCGAGATGCCGAACGCGCCCACCCCGGCGCTGGCCCGAGCGGGCTCGATGGCGGCGCGCGGCGAAACCGAGACCTGGGCGCGCCAGCGCATCACCGGCGTGGAAGTGGAGTTCAAGCCCGGTGTCACCGGCGATGAGCCGGGCACCTGTTCGCCGATCACCGGCACGCCCTATTCGGGCCCGGCCCAGTACGAGACCTATTGCGAGGCCGACATGGCCGAGCAGGCCGCCGCCCGGGTGGGGGCAAAGGGCAGGGGGCGTCCGCAGATCACTGGAAACCTGCCGCTGAACGCGGAGGGCGTCACCGGCACCCAGCGCGGCGCCGGGCGAGACATCAGCGGCACGCCCTATTACCGCCGGGGTGCGGAAGTCGCGGCCGGCGCGCAGGACGTGGGCGCCGTCGCCGGGAGGTTCAGCGTGAAGAGCCCGCAGCGCGACGCGCAGCTCGCCGGCGAGGGCCCGGGCCAGATCACAGGCTCTTTCGCGGTGGGTTCCGGCAAGGTGACCGGCAACAGCGAGTTCGATTACGTCGGGCGCTGGCAGGGCCGTGGCCCTGACGGGGCGCCCCCGGTCACCGGCGAGGGCCGCATGGAAGGGCCGAATATCACCGGCTCGGCCTGGAGTGCCAACGGCAAGGTGACCGGGACGGAAGGCTTCACCGCCGCCGGCCGCAACCCGACCGAGCGCACCGGCCAACCGCGGGCCTTTGCCGGCGCCGGGGCCTTCAAGGGCCAGGGCAATCCGAAATCGCCGACGCATGACGTCACCGGCATGGCGGGCACCGATCCCGTTGGCGGCGGCGACAAGCGCGCGGCACGTGTCACCCTCTCGGGCGGGGCCCGGGGTTAGTCGGAAGCGCCAGACAGGTAGTGTGGGATCAGGATCGTGACCAACCTTCTGAAAAATACGGGCAGCATGGCCGCGGCCGCGCCGAACCCGCTCCGGGCTTCGGCGGGCCATGGCCCCGCCGGGCCGCGCCCGGGCCGCGTCGGCAGTTTTCCCGTGGCCGCGCCCATCGCCCCTGCTACGCGCGTTGCACAGCCGCGCCCCCTGTCATCGGGCGGCGATCACCCGCTGCACGACACGCGCCACAATCGGCGCCTGCTCGACCAGGAAAACCGGATCCGGCAGGCCTTCGCCGGCATCGAGGCGGTGATGGCCGATATCGCCGCCGGCATCACCGGCGAAGACGCCGCCGACCGCATCCAAGCGATCGCAAAATCCCGGCTCGGCTTCGCCTTCCCCTCCGAATGGCTGCGCGGTTCATGGAGCCGCCCGGTCAACCTGCGCCGCCTCTATGCTTTCAGCGTGTTCAAGGCTTTCGAGAGGCTGGTGGCGCACCGCTTCGACCGCGCCCATGCCGAATGCGCCGACGGAGAGAGCGCGCCCGAGTTGATCCGCAAGTGGGGCTTTCACGCGATCGACATCACGCCCTGCGCCGACGGTCGGCTTGCCGGGGTGGTGGATTTCATCCTGCGGGTGCCGCCGACGGTGGTCACCAGCCGCCGCTCCTTCGCCGGGGCCATGTTCGACGTGGAGGAAAGCGTGCAGGATTGGGCTGATGTCGAGTTGCGCCGTCACCGCGATGGCCTGCCCAACCCGGCCGACGAGCCCACCCGCTATCTCAAGATCGGCGTCTATCACGGCAGCGGATCCGACCCCTCGCACGAAGGCTGCGCCGCCCATGGCAGCGACGAGCGCCAGGCCGCGCAGGCGCTACTCGACCGGCTGAACGCCTTCCGCGATGCCGTGGAAACGAGCTATGGCGGCGGCGCCACGGTGGCGACGCTGCTGGTCGGGGTCGATACCGACACAGATGCGATCACGGTGCACCTGCCTGACGCCTCGGGACGGCTCAGCCTCGACCGCGCCATCGACAACGCCGCGCTTTACCGGGCGACCCAGGGGCTTGAACGCGAGGCGGCCAAGGACGCGATCCGCGCCGAGGTGGCGCGGGTTACCGGCGTGGCCGAGGACGACGCCGCGACGGAGGGCATGCGCTGGTTCGCGGCCTACCTCCTGAAGAACAACATGGCGCAGATCGACTACGTCCGCGCCTACCATGACGGGCGCTACCCCGACCTCGGGCACACCGAACGGTTCATCACCGTCGGCGATGGTTTCGACGGCGTGCAGATGCGCAACCTGTCCTACCAGGCGCAAATGGCGACGGTCGAGGAGGGCGCGGCGGACATGGACGTGGGGATCAAGGTTTTCCGCGCCGTGAACCTCGCGCGCGGGCTGCCGATCCCGGTGTTCGTCCAGTTTCACTACAACGGCGGCGTCCCCGGCGCCCGCGATCGGGCCGCTGCCCGGGGGCTTCGGCTGGAGCGGGCGATCCGGGCGCGCTACGCCGATCTCGTCAACCAGGAATGGCTCTACACGTTCGTGTCGGTTCGCGATCAGGCCTCGGCCGGTGATCTCGAGATGATCGAGGGGGCCGAATTCGCGGCCGCGGGCGAGCGTTCGTGCGGCTGTGAAAAGAAGGGCTAGGAACCATGAAGATCTGTCAGGTCGAGAAAACCCTCGTTGCCACCGCACGGATCGGCGAGCTGGGCAACAAGCGCCTCCTCGTCGTGCAGGAGCGCGGCTCCACCAGCAAGCAGGTGGCGGTCGATCCGGTGGGGTGCAAGCCCGGCGACTGGGTGATCGTTTGTGGCAGTTCCGCGGCCCGTGATGCGGCCGGCAGCAAGGAGTATCCGAGCGATTTCACCATCGTCGGGATCATCGACTACTGGGAAGACGACGCGGCGGCGGAAGGGGCGCATTGACCATGGAGATTCAGCGCGTCGTCCGCGACCTGGTGACGACGAAGCGGCACGTCCTTCTTGGCAGCAAGTCGCTTCGCCTCGTCGAGGACAACAAGGGGGATCTGAGCGTGGCGCTGGACCCGGTCGGATGCAAACCGGGAGATTTCGTCATCACGATCGGGATCTCGGCGGCCCGCCTGGCCGCCGGCGATCCGAAGACCACCACGGATCTGACGATCGGCGGAATAATTGACGAATGGAGCGAGGCGGACTGGCGGGCCTAGCCAAGACCCGACACGAGGCCGGACGCAAAGAAGGCAGAGACAAGACCAACTTCAACACCGAAAGGAGAAAGACAATGGCAACTGAGAAAATGGGCATCGCCCTCGGCATGATCGAAACCCGCGGCCTGGTGCCCGCCATCGAGGCGGCGGACGCGATGACCAAGGCGTCGGAGGTCCGCCTGATCGGCCGCGAATTCGTCGGCGGCGGTTACGTGACCGTCATGGTCCGTGGCGAAACCGGGGCGGTGAACGCCGCCGTGCGCGCGGGCGCGGATGCCTGCGAGCGGGTCGGCGACGGCCTCGCGGCGGCGCATATCATCGCCCGTCCGCACTCGGAAGTCGAAAGCGTGCTGCCGTAAGGCAGCCGCACCGAGGCGAAACAGATCAATCAAGCCCATGAGCCTGGGCATCAAGAGGAGCGTAAGAGAATGGCAAGCGAAAAGATGGGTATCGCGCTGGGCATGATCGAGACCCGCGGCATGGTGCCCGCCATCGAGGCGGCGGACGCGATGACCAAGGCGTCGGAGGTCCGCCTGATCGGCCGCCAGTTTGTCGGCGGCGGTTACGTGACCGTCATGGTCCGCGGCGAAACGGGGGCGGTGAACGCCGCCGTGCGCGCGGGCGCGGATGCCTGCGAGCGGGTCGGTGACGGCCTCGCGGCGGCGCATATCATTGCCCGTCCGCACTCGGAAGTGGAGTCCATCCTTTCGGTCGAGACCGGTGGGGTCGACGGCGGTGGCGCAAGCACGGCCAAGACGAAAGGCTGATGCGGGCGAGGGGGTCGGGGAAGGAACGGCGCCTGCGCGTCCTTCCCCGCCATCCCGGCCCGGGGCCCGGCAGCACCGCCGTGGCTCGGTGCCAGCATGTCATGAGCAGGTGCAACAAGGGGAAGTGTGATGGGAAACCACGGGAACGACGACGCGACCTGGGCCGAACGCGAACGCCCCGCCACGCTGTCGAAACGGTTCACCTTCGCGAGCTACGCCGAGAACCGCGATTTTCTCGACCGGGTCGCGGCGCTTTCCGAGCAAACCGGTATTCACCCCGATCTCAGTTTCGGCCGCGATTACGCCAACCTGTCGGTCCACCCGGCCGAGGGCGAGGTGCTTCGCGACGAGGAGCGCGACTTCGCCCGGCGCGTCGATGCGATCGTCGCCGGGTCCGGTTGAACGGGAAGGAACACCCCGGCCATGCCCACACCCAAGAAACGGACGCTGTTGAAAAAACTCTTCGTGTTCGAGGCGATTGCCCGAAACCTGAGTTTCACCCGCGCCGCCCAGGAACTCGGCGTTTCGCAGCCGAACGTCTCCATCCAGTTGCGGCAGCTGGAAGAGGAGATCGGCGCGCCGCTGATCGAGCAGAACGGCCGGAAGCTGTCGATGACGCGGATCGGCGAGACGCTCTATCCCCATTGCCAGGCGATCCGGCAGGAATTGCTCAATACACAGGTGTGCATCGAGCGGCTGAAAGGGATCAAGCAGGGGCAGGTGAGCCTCTACATCGCCGCGCCGGCCAAGTATTTCACCCCGACCCTCATCGCCGCGTTCCAGCGCGACAACCCCGGCACGCAGTTCGATCTGCACGTTTTCGGGCGCGCCGAGATGATCGCGGGCCTGCAGGACAACGCCTGCGACCTGATCGTGATCGCCGACCTGCCGGACGAGACCGGATTGACCGCGGTTCCCTTCCTCGAAGATCCGCTGGTGCTGATCGCCAACCCGGGCCATCCGCTTGCGAATGCGCAGGAGATCTCGCTTGCCGAGGTGGCGGCGTTCCCGTTCCTGTTGCGGGAAGAGGAGGCGGAAACCCGGGCCGGGGTGGACGCCTTCCTCGCCGAGCATGATCTCGACGTCGCCTTGATCGCCAACAGCAACGAGGCGATCAAGAGCGCCGTGGCCGCGGGCATGGGGCTTTCGTTCGTCACCCGCCAGAGCGTGATCCCCGAAGTCGCCGCAGGACAACTGGTGATCCTCGACACCGCCATCGCGCCGCCGCGCCGGACCTGGCATCTGGTGCACCGCGACAACAAGCGCTTCTCGCATGTCGCCGAGGCCTTCCACGAGTTCGTCACCAAGCAAGCCGCCCGCGTGATCGACGAGAGCAACTCGGAGGTTTGGGGGCTCGCGGGTGTCAACGCGGCGGGATCGACATGATCTCGAACGCGCGCAAGCCTGTGGTCAACGTCGCTGCCGGTGTTCTGATGCGAGCGGACGGCAAGGTGCTGCTCGCCGAGCGCCCGGCCAGCAAGGCTTCGGGCGGGCACTGGGAATTCCCCGGCGGCAAGTTCGACGCCGGCGAAGACGAGCACCAGGCCCTTGCCCGCGAAATCGCGGAGGAAGTTGGCGTCGCGATCGGCGCGGCTGTGCGCTGGCTCACCTATGACCACGAATATGCCGACAAGGTCGTGCGCCTCCACATCCACAAGGTGTTGAACTGGCACGGGTCCCCACGCGGGCGGGAAGGTCAGCGCATCAGCTGGGAACACCCCGCTGAACTCTCCGTCTCCCCGCTCATGGAAGCCTACCGCCGCGCGCTCCAGGCGCTGCGCCTTGCGAACGTGATCGCGGTTGCCCGCGCGGAGTGCTGCGACCGGTCCGAATTGCTCGCCCGCATTGAACGGGTCCTGCGCGCAGGCGTGCGAACGATCGTGCTGCGCGAGCGCCGGATGCTGCCGGCCCAGTTCGCGCAAGTGGCGCGGCGGGGTGCGGAACTGGCCGGGCGATACGGAGCAACGATGCTGGTCGAGGGCGGCAAGGTTCACAGCGCCCACAGCCACGCGGATGGCGTTCACGTCTGCAGTGGTCGGCTGCTCACCATGGCGCCCCCGCCCGCGGGCGCGGTCTGGTCGGCGTCGTGCAGGACGGCCGACCATCTCGCCCGCGCCGGGGCCCACGGCGCCGCGTTCGCGCTGGTGCCCTCGCACGCCGAGGATGGCACCGATTGGGAGGCGTTCGGGCGGCTGATACGGCACAGCGCCGTGCCGGTCTTCGCCTCGGGTGAGGTAGCCCCGGCCGACATGGCAAACGCCCTCGGCGCGGGGGCCCATGGTCTGGCCGTGCCGCTTTCGGCGTGGTGAGCATGGGCCGTCACGCCATTCCCGGCGCTCAGCCAGTCGGCAGGTTTTCCTCGGGTCCGAGCCGGAAACGAAGGTCTTTCATGCCGGCTTCGAAATTCTCGATCGAGGTCCGGCCCTCGTTGCGCACGAAATCAATGAAGGCCTGGGCGACGATGCTCAGCTTGCGGCCTTTCGGATAAAGAACATACCAATCGCGCTCGATCGGGAACCCCTGGACATCGAGGATCGAGATCGGCCCGTTCTCGCCTTCCAGCACGAGCGACTGGCGCGACATCACCGACACCCCGAGATCGGCGACGATGGCCTGCTTGATCGCCTCGTTGCTGGCGAATTCCATCTTCGCCGGCGGCAGCGACATGCCCTTGCTGGCCACCAGTTGTTCGAACGCGGCACGGGTGCCGGAGCCCTGTTCGCGCATGATCAGCGGCTCCTGGATCAGCCGCTTGAGGGGGATGTGCTTTTCGCGCGCCAGCGGGTGGTCATAGCGGGCCATGACGACGAGCGGATTGGGCAGCAGCGGAAAGGCCTCGGCGTCGAGGCCCTCGGGCGGCTTGCCGAGAATGTAGAGATCGTCATCGTGGCGGTGGACACGCTTGAGCAGATTCTCTCGGTTCGTCACCTTCAACTCGATGTCGATCTCCGGGTAGACCCGGTGGAACCCGCCGATGACATGCGGGCCGAGATACTTGGCCGAGGTGAGGACCGCGATCTTCAGCCGGCCCCGCTTCATCCCCTCGACGGCGGCGATCTTCATTTCGAGGTTTTCCAGCGCGCCGAAGACATCGTGGCAGGTGGTATAGACCTCCTTGCCCATCTCGGTCATCTGGATCCGCCCGCCGGCCTGCTCGAACAGCGGGTGGCCGATGCTGTCGGCGAGTTTCTTGATCTGCATCGAGACGGTCGGCTGGGCCAGATACAACTCGTCGGCGGCGCGGGTGAAACTGCCGAGCCGGGCGACGGCCTCGAACACCTGCAGCTGGCGCAAGGTGGTGTATTTCACGAGGGTTCCGACAGGAAGCGTGCGGGCCATGGGTTCCGTTCCCTCAACGTGAAGCGCAGCCGTGGCCTGCGCGCGGGTCGACGTGGCAGAAACTATGCCACGCATCCGAACGGCGAGAAAGCGAAACGACCGCGCGCAAACGGCGCATCCAGGCACCGGAGGGTCGGGGGAATTTCCACGAGGGCATGAAAGAGGCCATGCAACCGGCGCTCTCGGCGCAGACCCGGTGATGCGGGGCTCGGAGGCCGGAAATGGAGGCGAGTACCGGAATCGAACCGGTGTGCACGGATTTGCAAGACTAGGTATGTAATTGTTTTGGCAAGGAGAAATGCTTAGACTTGGACAGGAATAGGGCGGAACATAGGAAGAATGCCTAGACGCGAGGTGGCGTGATCTAGCACCAAGTTGGTTGAGGGAATTGGCGAGGTTGTGTTCCGGCCCCGCACCGGACGGTCGGCGCGGGGCACCGCATTCCCCGAACCGGTCAATTTGGCAAGTTGCCGCAAATGCCGGAGGCCAGCCGCTTTCTTGACGTTCGTCCGGCGCGGGCACAGCATGGCCACAACATGCAAGACTGGGCGGATAGGAGACGTTCGCTGCGGCTGCGAAGCCCAGGACGTGATCTCGAAAAGCGGCCATGCAAAAGGAATCTTTCCGACTTTCGGGGGATGGAACGGACCATGCTGCGCAAATCGGGCCACCGTTCACCTGTCTGCGGGTCATTGAGTTCAGCTCAAAGCGATGTTCGCTCAATGAACTGCTACATCTCGCCGCATCCGGGCGGGATGTCACGGGGCTGTGATGAGACTCTGTCAGGCAGGCGGCACCGAAACCACTCCTGGAAGGAATCAGGAACCATGAAAAAGCTTTCGCTATTTTGCAGCACTGCCGCCCTCGCGCTGAGCGCCGGCACCGCCTTTGCGGCGGACATCGTCTCCGTCGAGTTCACCGACACCCCCGCGCCCACCGAGGCCGTTGAAATGGTGACGACGCATTCGAAATCTTCGGCCATCGTGCGCTACAGCGACGGCACCACCAAGGAATTCCCGCTGTCCTACGTCTCGATGTTCAAGAACACCGACGCTGTGGGCGCCGACACCGCTGCGGGTCAGCTCTTCAACGCCGAGGGCGAGCCGCTGACCGACATGAACGGTGACCCGATCATCGCCGAGACGCCGGATGCCAACAGCCTGCTGAACGTTGACGGCAACCTGTTCATGGTCACGCACTATGAATACGACTGGATCCTGGGCAACGGGGCCGAAGCCCGTCGCACCGAAGGCTGGTATTCGCGCATGCCGATGTCGATGTCGCTGGCTGCGGTCGAGCAGGACGCAGATGGCACGTTGACGGCGACCTCGGTCAAGCCGATCGACTTTTCCGGCGTCGATGGCCTGTGGATCCCCTGCGCCGGTGGTCCGACCCCGTGGAACACCCACCTTGGCTCGGAAGAGGATTACGATCTCTACTACCAGGCAGTTTCGGGCGAGAAGAATCTCCAACGGGCCACCGAGGGTCTGCGCGCGCTGAGCGAGATGTATCTCGATGGCGAAGAGGCCAACCCCTATCACTACGGCTTCATCCCCGAGGTAACGGTCAAGGCCGACGGCTCGACGGAAGTGGTCAAGCACTACTCGATGGGCCGCGCCACCTGGGAAATGGCCCGCGTGATGGCCGACAGCCGCACCGTGTATTTCGGCGATGATGGCGCCTATGTCGCGATGTTCATGTATGTTGCCGACACCGCCGAGGATCTGTCGGCCGGTGCGCTCTATGCAGCGCGCTGGAACCAGGTCTCGAGCCAAGGCGGCGGTTCTGCCACGCTCGACTGGGTCAAGCTGGGCCATGCAACCGATGCCGAGGTCAGGGCGATCATCGACAGCGGCGTGACATTCGACGACATCTTCGACTCCACCACCGCCGAAGCCACCCCGGACTGGGAAGCCCAGGGCTATCGCATGATCCGCGCCGGTCATTCGGGCGACGAGATCCTGCGCCTGAAGGACGGCATGGAACAGGCCGCGGCCTTCCTCGAATCGCGTCGCTACGCCGGCTACCTCGGCGCCACGACCGAGTTCAACAAGATGGAAGCCCTCGACGCCGACCCGAAGAAGAAGAACCTCTACCTCGCCATTTCCTACAGCGAGAAGGGCATGCAGACCGAAGAGGGTGCCCCGCAGGACCACATCCAGATCGACAAGACCAAGGCCGGTGCCACCTACGAGATCGCCATGGACGGCGGCCGCGTCGACATGAATGGCGAGCCGATCAACTCGGACTTTGTCGGCACCGCGATGCGGGTGCCCGCCGCCCTGCTGGGCGAGGATATCCCGGTCGACGCGCTGGGCAACATCGCCAACCCCGACAAGATCGCCAACCCCGACAACGTGTTCTTCTCGAACGAGATGCGCACGCTCTTCATCGGCGAAGACTCGGGCACCCATGTCAACAACTTCGTCTGGGCCTACAACGTCGATACCGGCAAGCTGAGCCGGATCCTCAGCCAGGCGTCGGGCGCCGAGGCCACCGGCCTGCAGGTCGTCGACAACATCGGTGATCACGCCTACATCATGAGCAACAACCAGCATCAGGGCGAGTGGATTTCCTCGATGCCCGAGGATCTGGTGGCAGAGCTGGAAGCCGCGGCGACCGAGCTTTACGGCACCAACGACAAGGGCACGATGAACTACAAGCTGGAGGCCCACATCGGCTACCTGGGCGGCATGCCCGGCCTCTGATCCGCTGACGTGACATCGGGGCCGGGCCTGTCACAGGGCCCGGCCCCATTCATTCTACCCATCAGCCCAAGGGGAAGCCCCATGCATCGCACAACCCTTCGCACCGTTCTTCTTGCCGGCACCGGCCTTGTCGCGATGACCGGCGCGGCCCCTGCGGAGGAGTATGCCGCACCGCTGATCGGCACCTACATTTCGCGCGCGCAATTCCCGAATCCGTACGCCCATATTCCCGCCCAGTGCTATATCGAGACCGCCGGCGGCACTCAAAACCCTTGCCAGGTTTGCCATACCGATGGTCTGGCCGACCGCAGTTTCGGCAACAACGCGCCGCAGGGCGGGGCTTCGCCCTTCATCGGCGATCTCACCGCCGAATACGCCTTTGCCGCGCTGAATTATCCGTTCCAGCCCAACGGTTCGATCAACCCGTGGGAAAACACCCTGTTCCCCGAGAAACTGCGCGCTGCCGTAACCGAGGCCGGGCATGACCCGGCCGCCTGGGACATGGAAACTTGGGTCCGGCAAGACAACTGGACCGCCGCCGCCGTGCGCCGCCCGGGTGATGCGCGCGACTGGGACAGCGGCGCGAAGGACGATCCGTTCCGCCTGTTCCCGGCGCTGTCGCCCGCCGACCTGCCCGCCGATGCCGATGGCTTCGTGCGCTCGGGCCGCGAAGTGGGTGCGTTCTTCAACGACGGGCGTGGCTGGATCACCGGTTGGCGGTCAGTCAATTTCGTCCCCCACGGAATATTCACCCCGCTGACCGGCTCGGTCTCCGGCATCTACATTCGCCTGCCCGACCGCTTCATGCGCGATGCCGAAGGGCGGTATGATATCAAGACCTATGCGGCCAATCTCGACCTCGTGGCCGCTGCTGTGTCCGACCATCTTCCCCAGGACGCGCCTACCACCTATCAGGGCGCAGCCGCAGACATTCCGGTGCAGCCCGGCCTTTACCCGCAGGGAACCGAGTTCGCCCACCCGCTGCACTACGTCGATACCGCCGCCGACGGCAGCGAGGGCGCCCCCGGCCGCTTCCCTGGCGCGCGCGCCGACCGGGTGAAAGAAATCCGCTACATGTACAAGATCAGGGCGTTCGACCCCGACTATGCCGGCCCCGAGATCAAGGAGGAAAGTGCCCCCGCCTATGCCAACCGCAAAGAGGGCTGGATCGACAACGGCGCGGGCTGGATCCTTGCCGGCTGGATCGAGGACGCAGGCGGTGCGCTGCGCGCCCAGACACCCTCGGAACTGGTGCAATGCGTGGGCTGCCATTCGGGGCATGAACCGCAGCGCGAAACCGGGGGCCATGCAACCTTTCAATCCGGCGTGGGCGTGACCATCGACGGCACTTGGGCGATGCCGCGCCGCCTGCCCGGCGAAGCCGGCTGGGGCGAGATGACCGCGATGGGCTATCGTGCGCCGGCCGATGCCGACGCGGTGGGCACAGCAGCCTATCCCGACCCGATCAACCGCGCTATGGCGACGGGGGAGTTTGCGCATTTCCTGGAAAATGTCGTGGGCGTAAGCCTTTACGGCGATATGCCGGCCAGCGTCGAGGCGTTCCTGTCGAACACGATCCGCGCGCAGAGCGGCTATTCCGCCGATTGGCCCGCGTTGGAAACCGCGTCGGCAGAGGCTTACGTGGAAACCCAGCGCCTTCGTGCCCGGCTCTTGAAAGAGTTGACCGCGAACGGCGCGTATCAGGATACCGAGGGTAACCTGGTCGGCGCGTTGCTTTATCCGCCACGATCCTCCGCGCTTGAAGCCGCGCGGGGCTACCGCATGGTCGTGGCCACCCAGCGATTTGATTTCGGCAAGGATGTGTTCCCCGAAACGCCCGTGACTTTCCGCTATTTCCGCGAACCCGAGACCGCATTCGCCCATCAGGATGGCCGCCCCTACGAGGTCGGCGAGACTGTCGTGGACCGCCCTATCGACGAGGATCGCACAAGCCTGACCTGGGGCGTAGGCATCGCGCCGACGGAAATCACAGACTCGCCCGACTACCAACCGATCCTCGACTACTTAGCCGAACATGCGGGGCCAAACAGGTGATGCCGACGACGGCCAAGCCTGAACTTGCCGCCGTCTCAAAGAGATTTTCCGGCAGGCTCGAACACGCTGTACCAACACTGACGAACTGTCGGTCGCGTCCGGAATGGTTGTCTGTTCTAGAGGAACTGCCACGCAGCGCAAATACCTCACTAAAGGGCGGGAGTGGGCCGTCCGTGAAGACGGCCCATGCCTTTAGATTTCGATAGCTTCGGCGATAGCCAGCGCATCTTCAAGCTCAACGCCAAGGTATCTGACAGTGCTGTCCATCTTGGTATGGCCCAACAACAGCTGGACTGCCCGAAGGTTGCCCGTTTTCTTATAGATTTGGGTCACCTTCGTTCGCCTCATCGAGTGCGTGCCATAGGCGCTGGCCTCCAGGCCAATGGATGTCACCCACTCACGGACAATACGCGCGTACTGGCGGGTCGAGATGTGAAGCCGTTCGTGAAAACGACCAGGCCAGAGGTATTCGGATCCGACCATGAGCGGCTCCCGCATCCACCTTGCGAGCGATGCCCGCGTGCCTTCTGAGATTTCGAAGCGGACGGGTTTCTGCGTCTTGCTCTGCAGAACCGACGCGCGTTCCTTGATTTGGCCTGACGCCATGACATCGACCACCTTCATCTTCACCAGATCGCAGCCGCGCAGCTTGCTGTCGATGGCAAGATTGAAGAGGGCCAGATCACGATGGTTCTGGGCCAGCTCCAGACGCACCCTGATCGCCCAGACGTGTTTGGGCTTGAGCGGCCTCTTCTGGCCGACAATTCGACCTTTGTTCCAGGCTGGGCGCAACGCGCGGATAGCGGGTAAGTTTGGTGTTTCCATGATGGTTCCTCCGATCCACCACGCCCCCCCCCACATCGACAACCCGACGTTGACAAGACATCATATCACACAATGCTGCACCGCACCCGAGGTCGGCTTCGAGCCCAGAGCGGACAGCGTTCTCGCTCAGGAAAAAGCAGTTCGCTCACCTACTTTTTTTTTCTGGTGGACCGTCTGCAAGCCTCCAGTGCGCCTGGTAGACCACGCCCGAGTTGATCGAGTCATCCGCATTGCGTCGATGATCTGGAAAGGCTTCGATGCCCGCGACGACCATGCTGATAGGCAAGGCTTCGCTGAGAAAGATTTGGAAGGCATTGTCGCGTGTGACCTGTATTCGGTTCGGACGGTCCAGCGCACCTCGATAGAGACCAATTTCCGGAAACCGCTCACCGGTCACCCACAGCGCGGAACCGCATTCTCCACAGAAGTGCCGTTTCAACCGTTTTCCGCTGCCGCCGAGATGTACGAATGTAGTGCTTTCGCCCTCGACCAATCGGAACTTGTCACGTTTGAAAAGTAGCTCGTGATTCACCTCAGTTCCCAACGACATCTGGCAAGATCGGCAGTGACAGACAACGACGAAGTCGGGTTTGCCATCCGCCTCGAACCGAACGGAGCCGCAAAGGCAACCGCCAGTATGAGGTCCTTCGGTCGGGTCGAGATCGTCGTGCAGAATATGAGCTTCAGAGACCACTTCCTGCGCAACAGAACCATCGGCTGGGTCGCAATGCCCGCGATATGCACGATAGCCAGCGGGCGTCACTGTGCCGGACTGCGCACTCTGCAGGTAAAGAAACAGGAGTGTTTCAGAACCGTAATCTACCGACTGTGGTCGGTCGAGCGACGTCGTGATGATGTTTTGAGAGTCGGGATACCTTTCGAACGTCATAAACAGGTGCGTGCCGCAATCCTCGCAGAAGTGGAGAAAGACCTTCTTGCCACTTCCCTGTGAGATATGCGTGTAGGTCTTGGGGTTTCCTTTGACGACTTCTATGTCACCTCTGAAAAAGCAATGTTCGAGGAGATACGGGCCTCCCGTAAATTTCTGGCAGAACCGGCAATTGCAGACAAAAGCATTGGCCGTGTGCTTGACGGTTCGATATCTGACTCGGCCGCACTGGCAGCCACCAGAGTGACCATCGGCGAAGTCTCGTTCCAAAATTTGTTCCCCTTGAACAGGCTTTCGAAAACTCAAGCGAAGCTAGGGCTTCGCCCCCAAGGCTAAGCAGCACGGACCGGCGTGTCAAAGTCTCTGCTGTCTCGAGGACCCAATCAAATCGAGGCGAAGTCCGAGAAGGAGTCATTCATCAGGGCTTTCCATGCGGCTTACATGAACGGCGGTCATGTCCCGCTCTGCCATCATTCGCCGATTGAAAATGCTGCGCGAGGCATGAATGGCCGCTTCGACGGGCCGCACCGCAGCATTGGGCTGGGTCGACCAGCGGCGGCTCTGGGCCGGTCGCGTCGCGAAGGGCGACCACAGTTCGCATCTTTGCACCGGCGGCGTCCTGCCATTAAGGTCGGTTGTTCCGGGCGACTCTAAGGGCAGCTATTGTGGGTGCTGCAGGTGTTACCCAGCACGGTTGCAACGTAGCTCCGCGCTCGAAGTTGTCATGATGTGGGAAAAACTTGTGCGAGGTGAGTTTAACCTGTGAGTGGGAAAACAGATCGGCCTGGGCAGTCTCTGAAGGCATCTATTGGAAATACGCATACGGTTGATACACAGGCACGGGAATGTAAGTCGGTCGGACTGACTGGGCTGCGATTATGGCGCTGTCGTCCGTCTTTGTGGCTTCACAAGCGAATGTGTGGATTTCCTCAGCGCTGAGGGGGCTGACTGCATTGCCACCTTTGTAGTTGGCGTATTTTCCAAACTTTGCGCAGTGCTGCACGGCGATTTCGCGAGCTTCCGGTGTAAGTGTCAATACTTCGTCATACGCCTCATAGCGCACCGCAATGCCGTTTGCCGACGCATGATGCAGAACTGGCGGAGTCGCGGCGCAGGCCGCCAATGCCGGAACAGCGACTGCAAGATAGATGATCTTCAATTTGTTCTCCTTGGGTTGCGGGTCAGGTGGGCGACCGGCAAAGTGCGCTAGCCGTGACAGGTGGAACGTTGCATTGATCCTTAACGCAAGTAAAGTGTCTGTCGGCGTATTCCAACCTATCGAAGCCGGAGCTTTCGACTACGCGAGAAAGTCGCCCCCGCTTTGCGGTGGATTTCGACCGGGCCGGGGAGAAATCTCGTATCGCCGCGCCGTTCTCCGCTATAGATCCGTCCAAATCGGCCTTGGGGCGCTGCTAAGGCACCAAAGTGCTCCGCAGGTAGAAATCAGCACGACCCGCAGCCCCGATCCCCCGTAGACGCCAGTCATCGGAGGGGGAGCGGGGCGGCACTCTATGCCCCCCTTGTTCCAGCATACATTTACTGACACCCCTACCGGCACTTCGGCGGCTTGGTGTGCGTCGCAATCCTGTGAGCGCGGCATAGCCGGAAGTCGTGGGTTTGGGCTAGCAGAGGTGGGTGCTGGTCAGTTGCATTGAATTCTTGGAAGTCAATCGAAAAAGAGACCTGCCCATCTTTGACGGGCATTTTCTATCTGAAAAGTTGCCCAAAAGTCACAAATCTAGCATGCAGTTACTGACACTCTCCAGCCAATTCCAACACGAAGGTTCGCGGCCTGCTTGCCGCTGAATCAGGCCCGGTCTAGATTCTTCCCTATAACAGTTTGCATGGGCGACTTGAGCACATTCAGCCAAATCGGATGCGCGAACTTTAAGTGATAGAAGGGCCTGCGGGTTGGTGAGAGATGGCAACGACAAACATAGAACAAAAAGCACTTGGCTTGCTGAACGCGTTTGAGCAAGCCGGAAAAGCGGTAAGTCGTGTCACAGTGGAGGGCCGAAAGATCGAAATCGTACTCTCGGCACCCAAAGTAGAAGACGAATTCGACAGGATTGATTTGCGCCATGACCAAACGTGAGCTTCCCAAGCACGTCTACCGGCAAAGAAATGGGCTTTATTTTCAGCGCCGCGGCTGGTCTTCCCAAAAGTTCCGAAGTGAATTCGGGACGCCGGAATTCTGGCAAGAGTACGCGGAAATTCTCAACGGAGATAGGAAGCCTGTGCGGGTGAGTTCGTGCACCTTTGATGCGTTGATTTCAAGCTATCGCGCCTCGCCGCGCTATAGGCACCTCAAGCCTCGGACAGCGCTCGACTATGATAAATACCTGGACTTCTTTCGGTCCCGTATGGGCGCGGCGAACCCAACCAAAATGAAACGTAAGGACGTGATCCGGCTTCGGGACACAAACGCGACCAAACCCTACTTCGCCAACTACTCGCTGCGCGTGTTGCGGGTGCTCATGGAGCATTGCGTCGATCTCGGCTGGCGCGACGACAACCCGGCCAAGGGTGTGCCGGAAATCAGGGTCAAGACCACGAAAGAGCGCGAGCCTTGGCCGCGTGACCTGCTCGCGGCCTACCGCGCGAGGTGTCCGATCAGCTCGCGGGAGCGGCTAGTGATGGAGCTGTGCGTTGGCACTGGCCAACGGATCGGTGACGTGTTGGAAATGCGGTGGTCCGATATCGAGGATGGGTCGGTCTTCGTGCGCCAGAACAAAACCCGCAAGGAACTGTGGGTGCCGATCCTTCCTGAACTTCAAGAGGCGCTTGACGCGGCCAGCCGCCATTCGGTCTTCATCGTGACCAATGAGCGGGGCACTAATCGCTGGTCCTATCGCGGGGCCTCGCAGGCTGTGCGCAAGGTGCGCGCCGAGATCGGCGCTTTGGACTACGACATTCACAGCTGGCGCTACAACGCCGCGACGGAGCTGCTCGAGGCCGGGTGCGCCGACGATCTGATCGCCGCCGTGACCGGGCAAAGCCCGGCGATGGTGGAGCATTACACGCGCAAGATTCGCCAGAAACTTCGTGCGGCGCAGGCGCAGCAGATGCGAACGGAACAAAAACGGAATGTTTAGACAGATGTTTAGACGCACTGGGCAATGCCCGGCTTCTGTCGTCTAACCCATTGAAAGATTGTGGAGGCGAGTACCGGAATCGAACCGGTGTGCACGGATTTGCAATCCGCTGCGTAACCACTCCGCCAACTCGCCGAAGCCAGTCGGCATTTAGCCCAAGCCGGGGAGCGGTGCAAGGGGCGTGATCTGTCGCCGGGATGCCGCAGCCGGGGCGATTGCGCGTCGGGGCGTGTTGCGGGGGGCGCGGATTCGTGGCAAGAGAATCCGACCCCGTAGCAATGGCAGTCCGGCAGGTTCAGACATGAGCGATTTTCAAGCCCTTCGCACGATGATGGTCGACACCCAGGTGCGCCCCTCCGACGTGGCGAAATACCCCGTTATCGAAGCCATGCTCACCATCCCGCGCGAGGTGTTCGTGCCGGACTCGCTGCGGTCCGCCGCCTACGCCGACACCGCGATCGATCTTGGCGCGGGCCGCGCCATGCTCGAGCCGCGCACGCTCGCCAAGTTGCTCGACGCGGTCGATATCGGCGATGACGACATGGTGCTCGATCTGGGCTGCGGGCTGGGCTATTCGGCCGCGGTGATCGCGCGGATGGCCGATTTCGTCGTCGCGATGGAGGAAGATGCCGGCCAGGTCGACGAGGCCGAGGCGCGGCTGAGCGCGGCCGGGGTCGACAACGTGGCGGTGATTGCCGGCCCGCTCGCCGAGGGCGATGCGCGCCATGGCCCCTACGACGTGATCGTGGTCGAGGGCGGGGTCGAGACGCTGCCCGAGGCGCTGGCCGACCAGCTCAAGGAAGGCGGCCGGATTGCGGCGATCTTCATCGAGGGACGGGTGGGGGCCGTGCGCATCGGCCACAAGCAGGATGGCCATGTTTACTGGCGTTTTGCCTTCAACGCCGGCGCCCCGGTGCTGCCCGGGTTTGAAAAAGTGACGGAGTTCGCGCTCTAGGGCGTAACAGATCTGCGCGTTCGCTGCGCGCCAAGACGAAGGACGTTCGCAATGCGACTGAGTGTCAAACGGATCGCCGCCGCCGCGCTGGCCTCGATGCTGGCCTTCGCCCCGGTGTCCGGCAGCGCCGAAAGCCTCTCTGACGCACTGGTCTCGGCCTACCGCAATTCCGGCCTGCTCGCCCAGCAGCGCGCGCTCCTGCGGGTGCGCGACGAGGATGTGGCGGTGGCCGTGGCTGCCACCCGCCCGGTGCTGAACTACGCGCTGAGCTCGACGTGGAACCTGACCGACAACGCCCTCGGTGTCTCGACCTCGCTCACCAACAGCCTCAGCCTCTCCTCCAGCCTCACGCTCTACGATTTCGGCCGGAGCCAGATGCGC
This sequence comes from Sinisalibacter lacisalsi, assembly GCF_014640115.1. Classification (GTDB taxonomy): domain Bacteria; phylum Pseudomonadota; class Alphaproteobacteria; order Rhodobacterales; family Rhodobacteraceae; genus Sinisalibacter; species Sinisalibacter lacisalsi. The sequence continues at coordinate 80,107 of NZ_BMGI01000004.1, forward strand.
ATCGACCTTGCGCGCGAGAACGTGATGATGGCGCGCGACGCGCTGGTGGGGGTGGAGCAGAGCGTGCTGCTGCGCGCGGTGAAGGCCTTCCTCGATGTGCGCTCGGCGCATGAAACGGCGATGTTGCAGGCCAACAACGTGCGGGTCATCACCGAACAGCTGCGCGCCGCGCGCGATCGGTTCGAAGTGGGCGAGATCACCCAGACGGAGGTTTCGCTGGCAGAGGCCGCGTTGGGCGGGGCCAAGAGCGCCGAGGCCGCTGCGCGGGGCCAGTTGATGATCGCGCGCGAGGAATACAAGGCCGCGATCGGCCATTATCCCGACGGGCTGCAGGTGCCCCCGGCGGCCCCGATGGCGGCGAAAAGCCTCGACGGCGCCAAGGCCATGGCCCGCAGCCGTCACCCCGACGTGCTGTCGGCGCGCCGCTCGGTCACTGTGGCCGAGATGTCGACCGAGCTCGCCCGCCGGTCGATGCTGCCGACGATGTCGGCCGATGCCTCGCTGTCGCGGAGCTTCACCGACCCGACGACCCCGCCGACCGGTGCCTTCAGCACCAATGCGCGCGTCGGTGTGACCCTGTCGGGGCCGATCTACCAGGGCGGCAAGCTGTCGGCGCTCTACCGCCAGGCCAAGGCCCAGACCGAGGCCGCGCGCGCCGCGTTGCACATCGCCGCGCAGGGTGTTGAACAGCAGGTCGCCAATGCCTGGGCGCAGCTTGCGGTGGCGCAGGCAAGCCTGCGGGCGACCGATCAGCAGATCCGCGCCAACCGCGTGGCGCTGAGGGGTGCGCGCGAGGAGCAGGCGCTCGGCACCCGCACCACGCTCGACGTGCTCAACTACGAACAGGATCTGCTCGACGCGCAGGCCGCCCGGATCCGGGCGCAGGCCGACCAGTATCTCGCGGTCTACACCGTGCTGTCGGCCATGGGTATGCTCACGGCCGATCACCTCCGCCTCGGCATCGCGAGCTATGATCCCGAGGCCTATTACCGCGCGGTCAAGGATGCCCCGGTGTTCGAGGTGAGCCCGGAGGGCAAGCGGCTTGACGCTGTGATCGAGGCGCTCGGGCGGAAATAACCGCGCATTTCTTGGCCCCCGTTAAGGGTTTGTTTGCCAAAGCGTTGTGTGATGGCGGGGCGCTGGCTATGCTGCTCTACAAGGTGAACAGGGAATCTGCGATGTCCGAACCCGTATCCAATGCTGAAATCGAGGATGTTCTGTCGTCGATCCGCAGGCTCGTGTCGGAGAACGCCGGGGCGGGCCGCCGGGGCGACGCGGCGCAGGGCGCCCCCGAAAAGCTCGTTCTGACACCGGCGTTCCGCATCGACGAAGGCGAAGCGGAGGACGCGTCGGTTGCAGCGGAGGAGAGCGAGGTTGTGTCTCTCGATCGCGATCGTTGGACAGATGGCGGCCCTGAGGCGGTGGAGGAAGCCGTCGCCGCCGCGGTCGAGGATCTGGCCGGCGTGCAGGTTGACGACGAGGGCGCGGACCCGGTCGCGCAGGCGGGCGAGGACACCGCGATCGAATCGCCGCCGTCGGATGACGCCGCCGAGTTTGACCCGGCAACCGATGCCGCGCCGGAGAGCTACCAGTCCGAACTCGAACGCCGGATCGCCGAACTCGAAGCGGTGATCGCGCGCAGCGCGTCGGATTTCGAACCCGATGGCAGCGAAGACGATGCGATGGATGACCCGGTGATGTTCCACCACGGGGTGGAGATGGCCGAAGCCGAGCCCGAAAACGATATGGACGCGCCGGTCGATGACGCGGCGGACGAGGCCGGGGACCGGACGCGGCCCTGGACGGCGGAAAGCTTCGCCACGCCCGGAGAGACCGGGCAGCCCGAGTTCGCCGACGACGAGACCGGGGCGACCGACGAGGCACCGGCGGAAGAGTTGGCATCCTTCGAGGATGACCTGGTCACGCCCGAGGCACTGCATGCCGCCGGGGAGGCGGGCGCTGCGGATGCGTGGGAGGATGTCGAACCCACCGACGAGCCGGGCGAAGACGAAGACGCGGAAGCGGTGCTCGACGAGGATGCGCTGCGCGAGATGGTGTCGCGCATGGTGCGTGAAGAGCTGCAGGGATCGGTTGGCGAACGCATCACCCACAACGTGCGACGCATGGTGCGCCGCGAAATCGCCCGCGCTTTGGCGCTGCAGGACTTCGAGTAGACCGGCGCGGCCCGCTCACCCCGGGCCATCCCCCGTCGTAACCCCCGAAACAGCTGAACGGCGTTGGCTGGGCAATGGCGCACGAACGGCTTTTGTCCTTCCCCCGGACATACACCGGCGGCATCCGGCACGGCGCGCCACCGATCTCCTCGCCACGGTGCCGGCCCGAAGGTGGCGCGGCGGATCAGACCTCGCGCGCCAGCGCCAGCAGGGCGTCGAGGTCGATATGCGCCTCGATGTGTTCGGCCAGGGCGTTGAGCGTGGCGTCGAGCGCCTCGGAATAGGCAAAATCGGATGATCCCGCTCCGAGCTTGGCGAGAAAGGCGCGGCGGAACGCGTCGGAGGTGAACAGGCCGTGCAGGTAGGTGCCCATCACCCGCCCGTCGGCGCTCGCCGCCCCGTCCGTGCGCCCGTCAAGCCCGAGCCAGCCACGCGCCCGGTCGGGCCCCTCGGTCTGGCCGAGGTGGATCTCGTAGCCTTCCACGAGGTCGCCCGATGGCAGGTAGGTGGCGGTGGTCCGCGCCAGCGTCTTGGCCGGTTCGAGGCGGGTGGTGACGTTCAACAGCCCGAGCCCCGGCGCATGGCCCGGCGCGCCTTCGATCCCGTCGGGATCGGCGATCTCGGCGCCCAGCATCTGGTAACCGCCGCAGATCCCCAGCACCCGCCCGCCGCGCCGGACATGGGCGGCGAGGTCGATATCCCAGCCGTTGCGGCGGAAATCGGCGAGATCGGAAATCGTGCTTTTCGAGCCCGGGATCAGCACCAGGTCGGCGTCGCCCGGCAGCGCCCGGCCCGGCTCGATGATTTCCACCTGAACCTCCTGCTCCGCCGCCAGCGGATCGAGATCGTCGAAATTGGCGATCCGCCCGAGCCGGGGCACCGCGATCTTGATCGTGCCGCCCGGACGCAGGGTGGCAAGGTCCATCACGTCTTCGGCGGGCAGCCGCCATGCCTCGGAGAACCACGGCAGAACGCCGAGATCCTGCCAGCCGGTGCGGGTGGATATCTCGGTGCGGCCGGCGTCGAACAGCGTCACGTCGCCGCGAAACTTGTTGACGATGAAGCCGCGGATGCGGTCGCGGTCGGCGGCGGGCAGGATGGCGTTTGTGCCGACGAGCTGGGCGATCACGCCGCCCCGGTCGATGTCGCCCACCAGCACCACCGGCAAATCGGCGGCCTCGGCGAAGCCCATGTTGGCGATGTCGCCCTCGCGCAGGTTGATCTCGGCCGGGCTGCCGGCCCCCTCGACCAGCACCAGGTCGACGCCCCCGGCCAGCCGGTGAAAGCTTTCCATCACTCGTGGCAACAGTTCGGCCTTGGCGCGGCCATAGTCGCGCGCGCGCATGGTGGCGAACCGTTTGCCCTGCACGATCACCTGCGCACCGGTGTCGGTTTCGGGCTTGAGCAGCACCGGGTTCATGTCGATCAGCGGTTCGAGTCCGGCGGCGCGCGCCTGCAATGCCTGCGCCCGGCCGATCTCGCCGCCATCGACGGTGACGGCGGCGTTGTTCGACATGTTCTGCGGTTTGAACGGGGCGACGGAAAGCCCCCGCCGCAGGGCCGCGCGCGCGATGCCGGCGACGAGCAGGGACTTGCCCACGTTCGACCCCGCGCCCTGGATCATGATCGACCGTGTCATGGCATCCTCCCCCGTGAAAAGTTTACCGCTGGTCCCGGCAAAAGAAAAGCGCGCCACAATGGCGCGCCTTCCTTGTCGTCTGCATACTTGCGTGGGGGTCAGGCCGCTTCAGCCGCCTCTGCGGCATGGCGCCGTTCGCTTTCCTCGCGCGACAGCGCCACGGAGGTGCGCACACCTTTGCCGACGAATTCCATCAGGCCTTTCACAACACGCTCGTTCGGGTCGATCCCGGCGCAGGACAGCACCTCGCGGCCATCGCGCGAGCGGGCCCAGCGGGCGATCTGCTCGGGGCCGTTGCCGTACTTCTTGTCATCGGCGATCGCATCGTCGAGCGCCGCCAGAACGACGGCGGCAAAGAGTTTACGCGCACGGTTGCCCTGTTCGTGGTTGAACGCGGTACCGTCAACAGTGTCAAACATTCGGCGTCCTTTGTTTTTCTTGCTCTTGTGATTTCGGGCGTGATGGCCAATATGACGTTTCCTCGCCGATTCGATATCCCCCCAGGCGCATGACTGCCATGCTCTGGGCGCATACCTGAGAAGCGAGGGCACCATATTTGGCCCGCTTGCTTCGGGCGAACCGCCAAGATATAGGTGCCGCCGAATAAACGTCAACCTTTCGACACGGTTTTGCCCCATGCCAAAGATCAACGGAAACGAGATACGCCCCGGTAACGTGCTGGAGCATAACGGCGGCCTCTGGGTGGCCGTGAAGGTCGATCACGTCAAGCCCGGCAAGGGCGGTGCCTTTGCCCAGGTCGAGATGAAGAACCTGCGCAACGGCTCCAAGCTCAACGAGCGCTTCCGCTCCGCCGACAAGGTCGAGCGCGTGCGGCTCGAACAGAAAGACATGCAGTTTCTCTACGAGACCGACGGCATGCTGGTGTTCATGGATACCGAGACCTTTGACCAGGTCGAACTGCCCGCCGATATCCTCGGCGAGCGCCGCCCCTTCCTGCAGGACGGGATGACGATCCAGGTCGAGTTCCACGAGGCCGAGGCCCTGAGCGCGGCGCTGCCGCAGAAGGTGACCTGCACCATCGAGGAAACCGAGCCGGTGGTGAAGGGCCAGACCGCCGCCAACAGCTTCAAGCCCGCGCTGCTTGACAACGGCGTGCGCGTGAGCGTGCCGCCCTTCGTCGGCCCCGGCGAGGCGATCGTGGTGAACACCGAGACGATGGAGTACGCCGAACGCGCCTGACGGCGCTGTCGCGGCCACAGATTGAAGCCCCGGTCCCGTGCCGGGGTTTTTTCATGCCCTGGCGGCGGTGAGGAAGCCTTCGGCCATGGCATGATAGCCCGCGCCGAACAGCCGGACGTGCACCAGCGCCGGAAACAGCGAGTAGACCGCGCGGCGCAGCTCCCAGCCCGGGGCGAGCGGGCCGTAGGCTTGTGTGAAACCCGGCCCCGGTCTGCCGAAGAGATGCAGCATCGCGAGATCCACCTCCGCGTCGCCGTGGTAACAGGCCGGGTCGATGAGGTGGAACCGTCCGCCGGGGCCGGCGAGCAGGTTGCCCATCCACAGATCGCCGTGCAGCAGCGCCGGGGGCGGGGCCTCGGGCAGAAGATCGGCAAGGCGCATAGCCAGTCGCTCGACGCGTGCCGCGAGGCCCCGGGGCAGGTGCGTCAGGAACGGCAGGAGCCTGCGCCCGGCCCAGAAACTTGGCCAATCGTCGGCGGGCGCGTTGGGGATGTCGACCGCGCCGAAGGCGTAATCCTCGGGCCAGCCATAGCCCGCGCCGGTGCTGGCGTGGAGGGTGGCGAGATCGCGCCCGAAGGTTGCCCAGGCGCTCGGGCCCGGTGCGGCTTCGTCCAGCGCCTCCATCAGCAGCACGTCGCCGGCCACGCCCCACACCCGCGGGGCAGGGGCGCCGGCACCGGCCATGGCGGCCAGCATCCGCGCTTCCCGGGCGACCATCGGCCCGGTCTTGGCGACCACGTCGCGCCCGTCATCGAGCGTCAGCCGCACCACCTCCGACAGATCGCCGCCGTGCAGCGGGCGGCGGGAGACCGGCCGCGCCTTCAGCACTTCGGCGCAGGCGGCGGTCAGGGCGTCCATGTCACCGTGGCGTCGCCCGCCCGCATCGGACCCTTGGCGCGGTCGAAGCGCAGGTAGGCGATGGCCTTGTCGCCGGCAACGGTGGTGAGCTGCCCCGCCTCCTTGCCGTCTTCGGTGGTGATCGCCGTGCCCGCTTCGGCGGTGCCATCGAGATCGACGGTCACGAAGCCCTTGCGCAGCTCGGTCTTGTGCTTCATCCGCGCCGTCACTTCCTGGCCCACGTAGCAGCCCTTGCGGAAATCGACTCCGTGCAGCCGCTCGAACCCGGCTTCGAGGATGAAGGTGTCGGGGCCCAGTTCCGCCCCGGTCTCGGGAATGCAATGCGCCACCCGGATCGCGTCCCAGTCGATCTCGGGGGCGTCGCCGGGCGCGTCGGTGTAGAGCCGCCAGCCGAGCGCAGGGTGGCGCGGATCGGCATGGGCGCCCGCCGGCGGCGCGCCGAGGCCGCGGATGACATGCAGCCTGTCGTCTTCCTCGATCGTCACCTTGGCGCGCAGCTTGTAGAGCGCGAGCCTCTGGGCCACGGCCGGGGCGAGGTCGGCGGCCACGTCGAGCAGGATCGACTCGCCCTCCGGCACGAGGAAGAAATCGGCGATATACTTGCCCTGCGGCGTGAGCAGGGCGGCGTAGACCATCTGGCTCAGGCCGGTCACGTTGTTCGACACCACCCCTTGCAGGAAGGCCTCGCGGTCCTCCCCGCCGATCCTGAGCAGCTTTCGGTTCGCTTGCATCTCGCCCATGATTTCCTCCTGTTGCGCGTCCCTGCCAATATAGGTGCGCGGGCGGCAGAGGGAAGCCGGGGAGATTGACGCGGGCGCGGACCGGGCCTAACGCTTTCTGGCCCGATTCAGGAGATTGCAATGACGCTTGCCCACGGCCGCCCCTATCTCGCCATTCCCGGCCCTTCCGTGATGCCCGACCGCGTGCTGAACGCGATGCACCAGCCCGCGCCCAATATCTACGAAGGCGCGCTGCTCGACATGGTGGCGGGGCTGGCGCCCGACCTCAAGGCGGTGGCGCGCACGTCCGGCCACGTGGCGATCTACATCGCCAACGGTCACGGCGCCTGGGAGGCGGCGGCGAACAACACGCTGCGCCCGGGCGAGAAGGTTCTGGTGCTGGTCACCGGCCGGTTCGGCGCCGGCTGGGGCGAGGTCTTCACCCGGCAAGGGGTGGAGGTGCAGGCGATCGACTTCGGCAAGCGCGCGACGGTGGACCCGGCGCAGCTGGAGGCGGCGCTGGCGGCGGATGCGGCCCACGAGATCAAGGCGGTGGCGGTGGTGCATGTCGATACCGCGACGAGCGTGAAGAACGATATCGCCGCCGTGCGCGCGGTGATGGATCGGCTTGGCCACCCGGCGCTGCTGATGGTGGATTGCATCGCCTCGCTGGCGGTGGACCGCTTCGAGATGGATGCCTGGGGCGTCGACGTGATGGTGGCGGCGAGCCAGAAGGGGCTGATGACGCCGCCGGGGCTCGGTTTCGTCTTCTTCAACGACAAGGCCGCGGCGCGGCAGGTGGAAAGCCCGAGCTTCTACTGGGACTGGGGGCCGCGCGCGAACCCGGCGATGTTCTACCAGTATTTCGGCGGCACCGCGCCCACCCATCACCTGCTCGGCCTGCGCGCCGCGCTCGACATGATCGCCGAGGAAGGCGGGATCGAGGCGGTCTGGGCGCGGCACGAGAAACTCGCGCGCGCCGCCTGGGCCGCGTTCGAGGCCTGGGGGCAGGAGGGCCGGCTGGAGCTGAACATCGCCGATCCGGCGCTGCGTGCGCACGCGGTCACCGCCCTGCGCATCGGTGGCGACGACGGCTCGCGCCTGCGTGCCTGGGTCGAGCAGAAGGCGGGGCTCACGCTCGGGATCGGGCTGGGCATGGCCGAACCGGACGATCCGGCCTGGCACGGGTTTTTCCGGCTCGGGCACATGGGCCACATCAACGCCCACATGATGATGGGCGCGCTGGGGGTGATCGAGGCAGGGTTCGTGGCGCTCGGCATCCCGCACGGCAAGGGCGCGCTGGCAGCGGCGGCGGCGGTCATCGCGGAGGCTTGAGTTGCCGCCCTCGATGCACTTTTCGAACAATTTGGCCTGATCCTGTCGTGTCAGGCCAGGTAATCTTTCACTATTCCTGCATTTCCCGCGCAGCGGCGAGCGCCTTGGGCAGAGCGCTCGCGAAAACGTCGAGCATTTCCGGCGTGCCGGCCGAAACGCGGATGCAGCGATCGAGCGGGGCGACGCCGGGCATCCGCACGAAAACGTCGCGCTCGGCCAGTTCCTCCAGCACCCGGCGCGCGAAGGCGCCATCGCCGCCGCAATCGACGGCGACGAAATTGGTGGCCGAGGGCAGCGGCTTGAGCCCGTTGGCGGTGGCGATCTCGGCGATCCGCCCGCGCGCGACCGACACCTTGGCGCGCACTTCCGTTAGCCAGTTGCGATCTGCGAGCGCCGCCAGCGCCCCGGCCTGGCTCACCCGGGACAGGCCGAAATGGTTGCGCACCTTGTCGAAGGCGGCAACCAGCTCCGGCGCGCCCAGAGCGTAGCCCACCCGCGCCCCGGCGAGGCCATGGGCCTTGGAGAAGGTGCGCATGCGGATCACCCGCGGATCGTCCGGGTCGACCTCGGGCGCGGTGCCTTCGGGCGCGAACTCGATATAGGCCTCGTCGAGCACCATGAGCGTGCCCTCGGGCAGCGCCTCGATCATTGCCGTGATCCGCTCGGCGCCATGCCAGGTGCCCATCGGGTTGTCGGGGTTGGAGATGTAGACGAGCTTGGCCCCGGTCTCGCGCGCGGTGGCGATCAGCGCGTCGGGGTCTTCGCGGTCCTGCGAAAAGGGCACGGTGACCAGCTCGCCGCCGAAGCCGGTGACGTGGTAATTGAAGGTCGGGTAGGCGCCGCGCGAGGTGACCACCTTGTCGCCCGGGGCCACGGTGAGGCGCACGAGGTTGCCGAGCAGCCCGTCGATCCCCTCGCCGATGGTCAGGTGCGCCGTGCCCACCCCCAGCTCGGCGGCCAGCGCCGCCTTCAGCTCGAAGCTTTCCGAATCGCCGTATTTCCACGTGTCCGCCGCCGCCTCGCACATCGCCGCCACGGCATGGGGCGAGGGGCCGAAGACGCTCTCGTTGGCGCCGAGCCGGGCGCGGAACGGGCGCCCGCGCGCGCGTTCAAGCGCCTCGGGGCCGACGAAGGGCTCGCTGGCGGGAAGCGCGGCGACGAGCGGGGTGAAGCGGGGTCCGTGTGTCATGCCCGCATTTCGCCCGAAAGCGGGGCCGGGGGCAAGGGGGGGGCGCGCCGCGCTTGCAGGCCGGGCGGCTGCCGTCCTAAGATGAGGGGCAACTATCGACGTGGGGAAAGGCGATGAAAACGAGGTCAACCGGGCGTTTCGCCCTGGCCGCGCTGTTCGCCCTCGCCACCGCGGGCGCGACGGCCCAGGGCCGCAGCTTCAGCGCCGAAGGGTCCGACACGATCATGGGCGTCGGCGCGCGCCACATCGCGATGGGCGGCACCGGCACCGCCACCGCCGACGACCCGCACGCGGTGTTCTACAATCCCGCCAGGCTCGCCGGCATCGACTCGGTGATCGTCAGCGGCACCCGCCAACTCGACGCCACGCTCCGGCCCTACACCTTCATCGGGGCGACCCTGCCGATTGACCTGTTTTCCGACGCGGGCCTCGATCTCACCTTCGGCGTGGCGCGCTACAACCGGGTGCACGCGCGCTCCAGCGGCGCCTTCGGCGCGGGGGAGCCCGAGAGCATCTTCCTGCGCCTTCTGCTGCCCGGCATCTCCGGCACCTTCGACGGCGATATCGATTCCAAGACACTGGTAAACCGCTTCGCCGTCGGGCTGCGGCACGAGGCGATCCCGGGGCTGAGCATCGGCGCCAACGTCGACTGGATCGACTGCAAGACCGAAACCTGCGGGGTTCACGGCACCTCGAACGGCTTCGAGAGCCGCTCGGTGCACGCCACGGCGCTGAGCTTCGGCCTCGGGGTGAGCTATGAACTGACCGAGCGCCTCACGGTCGCGGCCTCGTTTTCCGACATCGCCACCACGCTCGACGTGAGCACCATCGTGACCGACGACAACGGCACGCGTGCGAGCGGGTTCCAGGCCGACCTGCCGCGCAAGCTGAACATCGAAGCCGCCTTCGCGATGACCGACCGGCTGCTCTTCGCCGCGGGCTACCAGAAGTTCTGGGGCACCTACGGCAATTACGCGCTCAATTTCGAAACCGTCCACGCCGGGGTGGAATGGGCGCGCAGCGACGCCCTGACCTGGCGCGCCGGGTTCTGGGCGCCGCTCGACCTTTCGGCGACCAATGGCTTGAGCTTCAACCCGCCGTTCCCGCTGGCGCCGACGCTGGGCATGGGCTGGCGCTGGGGCGCGATAACGACCGACCTGGCGCTCTACGCCCATCCGCTGATGACGATGCACGAGAAGGCGCCCGCGCTGTCGGCCGACCTCACGGTCAGCTACCGGTTCTGAGCCAGGGTCTCAGCGGCCGAGAAAGCGCAGCCGGGCCTCGCGGGCGATGGCGTATTTCAACTCGAGATCGGCGATCGCGGTCATCAGCCGCTTCTTGTCCGCCGGGTCGGTGGCCGCGGCCCAGGCCTTGCGGGCCTCGTCCAGGCGGGCTTTCAGCTTCAACTCCTCCGGCATAGCACCGGCCTCGGCCATGATCCGGTGGCCGATAGCGTCGCCGGGGTCGATGAAAGCGTCGCCGGGCCGGTCGGGCAGCGGCTTGCCCTCGCCGGCGAGGCCCTTGAGCTTGCCCTCGGCCTCGGCTTTGCGGATCTGCTGTTCGGTCAGGCGGTGCCAGCTTTTGATCATGTCACACCTCTCCCGGCATATGTCGGTGTTCCCGGGCGGGCGTGCAACAATGGAGCGCCTTCGGCGCGCTCTTTTGTCTCGGCCCCGTCCTGGCGGACGGGGCCTCGGGGGCCTCCGGCGGAGGTATTTTCGCCAGGATGAAGCGGCTCAGCCGATCTCGGCGAGGCGGGCGAGCGCCTCGCGCAGCTTGCCGGCTTCCTCCTCGCGCTGGGCGAGGTTGTCGCGCGCCTCGGCGACGATTTCCTCCGGCGCGCTTTCGGCGAACTTGGGGTTATCGAGCCGGCCACGCAGGCCGCCGATCTCCTTTTCGAGCTTGGCGAGGCTTTTCTCCAGCCGGGCCTTTTCCTCGCCGACGTCGATGATGTCGGCCAACGGCAGGGCGAAGGTGGCGCCCTCGGCGGGAATGGTGACGCAGCCCTTCGGCAGGGTTGCGAGATCGGCGAGGCTGTCGATCCGTGCCATACGCTTGATCAGTGCCTCGTTGGCGGCCCAGGCGGCGCGGGCGGCCTCGTCGCTTTCCTGCCGGATCACCGGGATTTTCAGCCCCGCGGGGACGTGCATCTGGGCGCGTGCCGAGCGGATATCCTCGATCAGCCGGATCACCCAGTTCATCTCGCGGTCGGCCGCCGGGTCGATCAGGCTGGCGCCGTATGTGGGCCAGTCGGCGTGGACGAGCAGTTCGTCGCGCCGGGTGATCTCGCCCCAGAGCTCTTCGGTGATGAAGGGCATGAACGGGTGCAGCAGGATCAGGCACTGGTCGATGACCCAGGCCATGGTGGCGCGGGTTTCGGCCACCACGGCTTCATCTTCGCTTGCAAGCAGGGGCTTGGAGAACTCGACGTACCAGTCGCAGACCTTGCCCCAGACGTAAGCGTAGAGGCCGTTCGCGGCATCGTTGAAGCGGTAGGCGGCGAGGGCTTCGTCGACGGTTTCGCGGATGCGGGCGGTTTCGCCGACGATCCAGGTGTTGACCGTCTGCTCGACCGAGGCCGGATCGAAGCCCTCGACGGGCTTGCATTCGTTCATCTCGGCGAAGCGCGCGGCGTTCCACAGCTTGGTGCCGAAGTTGCGGTAGCCCTTGATGCGCTCTTCCGAGAGCTTGAGCACGCCGCCGATCGCCGCCATCGAGGCATTGGTGAAGCGCAGCGCGTCGGCGCCGTATTCATCGATGATCTCCAGCGGGTCGATGACGTTGCCGGTGGTCTTCGACATCTTCTTGCCCTTCTCGTCGCGCACCAGCTGGTGCAGGTAGACGGTGTGGAAGGGCACTTCGCCGGTGACGGCGAGCTGCATCATCATCATCCGCGCGACCCAGAAGAACAGGATGTCGAAGCCGGTGACGAGCACGTCGGTGGGGAAGTATTTCTCGAATTCCGGCGTTTTCTCCGGCCAGCCCAGCGTGCCGATCGGCCAGAGGCCGGAGGAGAACCAGGTGTCGAGCACGTCCGCGTCGCGCCAGACCGGGTAGACCAGCCGGGTCGGATCCTGGTTGACGACGTAATCGGCGAGGCTCTCGGCCATCATCTCGACGGCAGCCGCCTTGTCGGCGACCTCGACGACGCGGGCATGGGCCAGAGGCGCCGGGGTGTCGGCGTTGTCGTCGAGGAAGCGATCCTTCACCGCCTCGAAAGTGGCGGCGCAGTGGTAGACCTCGCCGAGGTTCACCAGCCCGCCGTCGAGGAACATGCGCAGCACGTCGAGATGGTCGATCTCGCCGTCGTCGTAGACGTTGCCCTCGTAGGACAGATCGAGCCCGTACCAGACCGGAATCTGGTGGCCCCACCAGAGCTGGCGCGAGATGCACCAGGGCTCGATGTTCTCGAGCCAGTGGTAATAGGTCTTCTCGCCCGAGGCGGGGATGATCTTCGTGCGCCCCTCGCGCACGGCGTCGAGCGCGGGGCCCACCACCTTCTCGGCATCGACGAACCACTGGTCGGTGAGCATCGGCTCGATCACCACCTTCGAGCGGTCGCCGAAGGGCTGCATGATCGGCTTGCTTTCGACGTAAGGCACGCGGTTGCCTTCCTCGTCGGTGACCATGACGGCGAGGCCCTCGGCGTTGATTTCCTCGATGATCCGCTTGCGTGCCTCGAACCGGTCGAGTCCGCGCAGGTGGTCGGGGATGAGGTTCAGCGTGTCGACCTCTTCGAGGGTGAAGGAGGTGCCGCCGGCGATGGCCTGGGCGCGGCGGGCGCAGTCTTCGTAAGGCAGGCCGTCGTCGCGCATGTGGCCGCGCGTGTCCATCAGCCGGTACATCGGGATGCCGTTGCGGCTGGCGACGGCGTAGTCGTTGAAATCATGCGCGCCGGTGATCTTGACCGCGCCGGAGCCGAAATCCGGATCGGGGTAGTCGTCGGTGATGATCGGGATCAGGCGCCGGTGTTCGCGCGGGCCCACGGGGATCTCGCACAGCTTGCCGACGATCGGGGCGTAGCGCTCATCGGAGGGGTGCACCGCCACCGCGCCGTCGCCCAGCATGGTCTCGGGCCGGGTGGTGGCGATGGAGATCCAGTCGCGCTCCTCCTCGAAGACGACGTTGCCGTCCTCGTCCTTCTCGACGTAGGTGTAGGTTTCGCCGCCCGCGAGCGGATACTTGAAGTGCCACATGTGGCCGGCGACCTCGATGTTCTCCACCTCGAGATCGGAGATCGCGGTTTCGAAATGCGGGTCCCAGTTGACCAGCCGCTTGCCGCGGTAGATCAGCCCCTTCTGGTACATGTCGACGAAGACCTTGATCACCGCGTCGTGGAAATCGGGGGAGTTCTCGTGGCCGGTGCGCTGGTCGCCGGGGGCGCCGGCCATGGTGAAGGCGTTGCGCTCCCAGTCGCAGGAGGCGCCGAGGCGTTTGAGCTGCTCGACGATGGTGGAGCCGTACTTGCCCTTCCATTCCCAGACCTTGGCGAGGAAGTCCTCGCGGCTCAGGTCGGTGCGGCGCAGGTTGCTCTCGGCCTTGAGCATCTTTTCGACCTGCAGCTGCGTGGCGATGCCGGCATGGTCCTGCCCTGGCTGCCACAGCGTGTCGAAGCCGCGCATCCGGTGCCAGCGCACGAGGATGTCCTGCAGGGTGTTGTTGAAGGCGTGCCCGACGTGCAGCGCGCCGGTGACGTTGGGCGGCGGGATCATGATGCAGAAGCTCTCGGCCCCCGGCTTGGCGTTGGCGCCGGCGCGGAAGGCGTGGGCTTCGTCCCACTTGCCGATGATCCGCGGTTCGGCGGCGGCGGCGTCGAAGGTTTTTTCCATGGCCATGGCGGGATCCCGTTCTCGTCTGTCGCTTGTCGTCGGGTGTTTACCCGAGGGGCGCGGTGAGGGGAAGGCGAAAGCCCCGTTTGCGCCCGGTTTCGGGTGACAGGGCCGCCTCGAGGGCTATGCTGGCGCCGGGAGGTGCCCGGATGAACGATGTGCTCGCCTTTGCCTTCGCGCCCGATGGATCGGGCGGGGCGGTGGCCCCCGCGCCGCGGGCGGCGGATCAGCCCGTGCCCGAAGGCGGTTTTGCATGGGTGCACGTAAACGCCTCGGGGCCGGTGGGGCAGGGCTGGGTTGCCGGTGCGGGGTTCGACGCGATCACCCACGCCGCGCTCACCGCCACCGAAACCCGGCCGCGCGCCACCGTGCATGGCCAGACCGTGCTGATGTCGCTGCGCGGGGTCAACCTCAACCCCGGTGCCGAGCCGGAGGACATGGTTTCGCTCAGGATCTACGTTTCGGCCCGGCTGGTGGTGACGGTGGAGCGGCGCGAGCTGAACGCGGTCGATGACGTGATCGCCGGGTTCGAGCGCGGCCCGGGCCCGACCAGCCCCGGTGAACTCATTGCCCGGATCGCGCTGCGCAGCGCCGACCGGACCGAGCCGGTGGTGGCCGCCCTCAACGAGCGCATTGATGATCTCGAAGCGGGAGAGCCCGGCACCCGGACCCGTGCCGACCAGCGTGGCGAACTCGCCGATATCCGCCGCATGGCGATCCTGATGCGGCGCTACTTGTTTCCCCAGCGCGATGCGCTGTCCTCGCTGGAGATCGAGGATCTTGCTTGGCTGGACAGACACGCCCGCTCGCGGCTGCGCGAGGCGACCGAACGGGTGACCCGCCTCGCCGAGGAACTCGACGCGATCCGCGACCGCGCCCAGGTGGTGCACGACATGATCATCGACGCGCGTTCCGAGGCGATGAACCGGCAGATGCTTCTGCTCTCGGTCGTCTCGGCGGTGTTCCTGCCGCTCACCTTTCTCACCGGCCTGCTCGGGATCAACGTGGCGGGCATTCCCGGCGCCGCCTCGCCGCTGGCTTTCTGGTCGGTGGCCGGGCTGCTCTTGGCGCTGGCCGGCGGCCTGGTGTGGTTGTTCCGCAGGCTCGGGTTCCTCGGTGAAAGGCGAGCGAAGTGATCGGCCCCGCGGCGTTTCAGTTGCGCCGGTCGATCCGGGTGGAGAGGTGGATCAGGCTTTCCGAGCCGCGCACCCCGTCGAGCGCGCCGATCCGGTCGAGCGTGTCGTCAAGCTCCGCGGTCGAGCGCGCGGCGAGGCTCAGGATCATGTCGAACCGGCCCGAGGCGGTGTGGGCCGCCTCGACACCGGCCATCGCTTTCAGCCGGGTGAGGACCGCCGCGGTGGCGCGCGGCTCCAGCGTGAGCAGCACGGTGGCACGGATCGTCTCGCGGGCCGCGCTCTCGCCGAGCCGCAGGGCATAGCCGGCGATCACACCGCGCGCCTCCAACCGGTCGATTCGCGCCTGAACGGTGGAGCGCGCGAGCCCGAGTTTGCGCGCCAGCGTGGCCACCGGGGTGCGGGCGTTTTTCGAGAGCAGGCGCAGGAGCGCGGTATCGGTTTCGTCCATCTGTCGCTTCCTTCGGCGATATGACGACAAAATGTCGCGGATTCGCCGGTCTGTCACTTTGAATCGGCGGCACCGCTTCGCATTCTGAAAGAAACAGCGCAAGCGAGGTGAGCATGAGCCGGTTTCCACAGGTCTGGGCAAGCGAGAGCGAGCATCTGCGCGCGGCGCGGCCCGAACATCCCGTCTATTATTTCGCCCCCGAGGCGCTGGCGCGCACCGCGCGGCGCTTCCGCTCGGGCTTTGACGGGCTGGTGACCTACGCGGTCAAGGCCAACCCCGAGCGCGCGGTGCTGGAAAACCTCGTGGCGGCGGGGGTGACGGCATTCGACGTGGCCTCGCCCGCCGAAATCGCGCTCGTGCGCGAAATCGCGCCCGATGCGGCGCTGCATTACAACAACCCGGTGCGCTCGCGCAGCGAGATCGCGGCCGGGGTGGCCGCCGGTGTCGCCTCGTGGTCGGTCGACGGGATGGGCGAGTTCGCCAAGCTCGTCGAGCAGGTGCCGCGCGGGGCGGAGGTCTCCGTTCGGCTCGCCTTGCCGGTGACCGGCGCGGCCTACGATTTCGGCTCGAAGTTCGGCGAGGGGCCGGAGGGGGCTGCAGAACTGCTCACGGCGGTGGCCGAGGCCGGGTTCACCCCGTCGATGACCTTCCACCCCGGCACCCAATGCGCCGATCCGGCGGCCTGGGCGCATTATGTCGAAACCTGCGCCGCGATCTCGCGCGCCACCGGTGTGCGGCTGGCCCGGCTCAACGTCGGCGGCGGCTTTCCCTCCGACCGGGGGAAGGGGGCGACGGCGCTCGAAGAGGTGTTCGACGCGATCCACGCCGCGCGCGACGCGGCCTTCGGCGCCGAGGCGCCGGGGCTGGTCTGCGAACCGGGGCGGGCGATGGTGGCCGAGGCCTTCACCCTCGGGCTCCAGGTCAAGGCCGAGCGCGCCTGCGGCAGCCTGTTCCTGAATGATGGCATCTATGGCGCGCTCGCCGAGGCGCCGCTGATGGGAGCGGTGGAGCGCCTGCGCGTGGTCTCGCCCGAGGGCCGGCGGCGCCAGGGCGCGCCGCGCGCCCGGGTGCTCTACGGACCGACCTGCGATTCGATCGACCGCCTGCCCGAGCCGATCGACCTGCCCGGCGACGTGGCGGAGGGCGATTACATCCTGATCGACGGCATGGGCGCCTATTCCACCGCCACCACCACGCGGTTCAACGGCTACGGCGCCTACGAGGTGGCAACGGTGCGGCGGGCTGGACATCGCCGAGGCACGCTTTAGGGTCTCGAGCGACACAACGCGCGAGGCAAGGATGCGGAAATTCGGCAAGAGCCAGCCGGTGCGGCGGGTGGAAGACCAGCGTTTTCTGACCGGCACCGGCCGCTACATCGACGAGGACGCCCCCCGGGGCGCGCTGCGGGCGGTTTTCCTGCGCTCGACGGTGGCGCACGGGGAGATTTCGGCGCTCGACGTGAGCGAGGCAAGGGCGGCGCCGGGGGTGCACCTGGTGCTGACCATCGACGATCTGGTCGCCGCCGGGCTCGATGTCGAGATGACCGCGTCGCTGGTGAAACTGGCCGACGGCAGCCGCGGTGCGGCGCCGGCTCGGCCGGTGCTCGCCCGTGGCAAGGTGCGTTTCGTCGGCGAAGCGGTGGCGCTGGTGGTGGCCGAGAGCCTCGATGCCGCGCGCGACGCGGCGGAGTTGATCGAGCTGGAGATCGAGACGCTGCCGGCGCATCTCGGTCTCGCTGCCGGGGGCGAGCCGATCCATCCGGATCTGCCCGACAACATCGCCTTCGATTGGGAAACCGGCGAGGCCGACGCGGTCGATGCCGCGATCTCGGGCGCGGCGCATGTCGTGACGATGGAGATCGACGACAGCCGCCTCGTTGCCGCTTCGATGGAGCCGCGCGGGGCCTGGGCCGAGGTGATGGACGACGGGCGGCTGCATCTCGCGTTTTCCGGCCAGGGCGTCTGGGAGCCGAAGCGGCAGGTTGCGCGCGCGCTCGGCCTCGCGCCCGACGATCTGCGCGTGACCATCCCCGATGTCGGCGGCGGCTTCGGGATGAAGGCGCAGATGTATCCCGAGTATATCGTGATCGCCGAGGCGGCGCGGCGGCTCGGCCGCGCGGTGCACTGGATGGAAGACCGCTCCGAGGCGATGCTGGCCGACAATGCCGGGCGCGACCTCACCCACCGCGCCACGATGGCCTTCGACGCCGATCTGCGGATCACCGGCTACCGGGTTGAAACCGTCGCCAACCTCGGCGCCTACAACAGCCAGTTCGGCCAGATGATCCAGACCAGCCTGTTCGCCCGGGTGCTGACCGGGGTGTATGACATTCCGGCCGCGCATCTCGCCGTGCGCGGGGTCTTTACCAACACCACGCAGGTGGACGCCTATCGCGGTGCCGGGCGGCCCGAGGCGATCTATGCGCTGGAGCGGCTGATGGATCACGCCGCGCGCGAACTGGCGGTGGACCCCTGGGATCTGCGCGCGCGCAACTTCATCCCGCCCGCGGCCTTCCCCTACACCACCCGCACCGGCGAAACCTATGACGTGGGCGATTTCCCCCGCCTGCTTGCCCGGGTCGAAGAGGTGGCCGACCGCGCCGGCTTCGCCGCGCGCCGTGACGAGAGCGCCGCGCGGGGCAAGCTGCGCGGGCTGGGGCTGTGCTATTACATCGAGGCGATCCTCGGCGACCCGTCGGAAGACGTGACCGTGGAGTTCACCGATGACGCGCGGGTGCGGCTCTACGTCGGCACGCAGTCGAACGGGCAGGGGCACGAAACCGTCTTTGCCCGTTTTCTCGCCGACCAGACCGGCATCCCGATGGACCGGATCGAGGTGGTGCAGGGCGATTCGGACCGTATCGCGCGTGGCGGCGGCACCGGCGGTTCGCGCTCGGTGACGGTGCAGACCCACGTCACGCTGAAGGCGGTGGAGACGATGGTGCAGGGATTCGCGGATTTCCTCGCCGGCGAGTTGGGCGTGGCGCCGGGCGACGTGAACTTCGATGACGAGGTGTTTCGCGTGCCCGGCTCGAACCTGGCCCCGACGATGATGGACGTGGCCGCGCTGGCCCATGCCGCCGGGCGCAGCGATCTGCTCAAGGTGAGCGAAACCGCCAGGCTTCCGGCGCGCAGCTTTCCCAATGGCGCGCATGTCGCCGAGGTGGAGGTGGACCCCGAGACCGGTGC
Organism: Sinisalibacter lacisalsi; assembly: GCF_014640115.1. Taxonomy (GTDB): domain Bacteria; phylum Pseudomonadota; class Alphaproteobacteria; order Rhodobacterales; family Rhodobacteraceae; genus Sinisalibacter; species Sinisalibacter lacisalsi. The sequence goes on from NZ_BMGI01000004.1 coordinate 98,822, forward strand.
CGCGCGCGTCGATCGCTACAGCGTCACGGATGATTTCGGTAACCTCATCAACCCCTTGCTGGTGGAAGGGCAGGTGCATGGCGGGGTGGTGCAGGGGCTTGGACAGGTGATGATGGAGCGCGTCGTTTTCGACGACGACGGCCAGCCGCTGAGCGCCAGCCTGATGGATTACGCCCTGCCGCGCGCCGGCGACGTGCCGGAGATCTCTTTCACCACCGAGCCAGTGCCTTCGACCGCCAACCCGATGGGCATGAAGGGCTGCGGCGAGGCGGGCACCGTCGGGGCGATGGCCGCCGTGGGCAACGCCATGGCCGACGCGCTCTGGCAGGCGGGGGTGCGCGCGGCGCAGATGCCGTTCACGCCGGAGCGGGTCTGGCGGATGCTGGAGGACGCCAAGGGGCGGTGACGGGTCGGGCCGTGGCGTAATCTGCGGCGCCGGGCGCGTCCGTCACTTCGCGTAGAGCACGTACATGTCGTTGCGCCGCACCTCGGTGAGGGAGGTGCCGGCGGCATCGACCGCGTCGAAGACCAGCCCGCGCACCTTGGTCGAGACCGGGCAGCGGGGCACGATCAGGTAATCGGCTGCCTCGAACCCCGGCAGGCCGCCGTAATACCACGGGCTGGCCCCGGGCAATGGCTCGAACGCGCCGAATATCCAGAAGCCCGAGAGCACGTCGGCGGCGAAGGCGGTCTTGCCCTCGGCGAGGCCGGAGGCCAGAAGGTCGGCCGCGATGGCCTCGTGCCAGGCGATCAGGCCGTTCTCGACCATGCAGTCGGGCCAGGTTTCGCCGTTCCACTCGGTTCGGGTCGGGCGCAGGCTTGCGTCGAAATAGGCGGCGAAGGGTGATCCGGGCCCGTCCAGGGCCTGCCGGGCGTCGACCCTGAGCGCGCGCACCCGCGCGGTGCGCAGGTCTTCATGGATGCCGGAACCGGGCAGCACTGGCGTATGGGTCGAGACATCCTTCACAAGATGGCGGAACGGGCTGTAGGCGAGGTTGAAGGCCGAGGGCGCGGCGAAGGCGAAGACGGCGGCGGCGAGCAGGCCGAGCCCCTTGGTCACGTCCCACCCCAGCGCGTTCGTCACGCTGTGGGCGGGCTTGAGGGTGACGAGCAGCAGGCCCAGAAGCCCCAGCCATTGCGGGTCGTTGCCGTAGTTCTGGAACTGCACGTAGAAAAAGCCCGGCACCAGCAGCAGCAGAACCAGGCCCTCCAGCCGCCGCCCGGCCTGGCGCAGGAAGATCACCCCGAAGATCAAGGCAAGGCTGCCGCCCATGTAGGCGGGCGCGCCGAGGATGGCGGCGAAAGGCAGGCCGGGTTGCGGGCGGACCTCGGAGCCCGCGACGGTGGCGAGATCGCGCAGGTAGGCCAGCCAGAACAGCGGCGTGCCCGCCATCAGCGTTACCGCGAGCGCCACCGCGAGCCCGGCCAGGAGCGTGACCACCAGCGCGCGCCAATCCCTCCGGCCGATCAGCGCTACCGCGACGGGCAGCGCGAAGGCGGCGAAGTAGGTCACCTTCACCAGCGCGAGAAAGGCGAGCGCCACGCCGATCACCAGCCCGTCGGCGGTGGGCGCCGCGCGCCCGGGCCGGGGGGCGATCATCGCCGTCGCGATGGCGAGGTAGGCCGCCGCCCAGGCCCAGCGGTTGTAATGCATCGAGATCGAGACCGAGCGTTCGGTGGCGCCGTGCACCAGCGCGAGGATGAGCACCAGGGTGAAGCCGCCGAAGATGTAGGCCCAGGGCGCGGGAAAGCGGCTTTCGGCAACTCGCCAGATCGCCGGCAGGGCGATCGCGGCCACCAGCACCTGGGCGAGCAGGATCGCCATGCCGGCGCCGAAGCCGAGCTTGACGAACAGCGCGATCGGCGCGGTGGCGAGCACGCCGATCGGGGTCTGGAAATCGAGGTGCGGCCACTGGCCTTGCGCCTCGCGCAGCACGATCTGCAACAGGTGCAGCGTGTCGCCCTCGTGCTTGCCGATGTAGAACCCGCCCTTGGCGAGCGTCGCCCCGGCCAGCACCGCGAGCACCGCCAAAAGGAAAAGGCCGAGCTTCGCCCGGTTCACACTGCCCATGCCGCCTCTCTCCGTTTTTGTCTTTCGTTCATCGCGCGGGGGCGACAATGCCATAATATCGGCGGATTTTGTTGTTCAAATGGCGTCTCGAAGCTACGATTCAGGAAAAAATCAGGCACCCGAGCAGGCAAAGCGAACAGACCCATGAACATGCAGCCCACGTCCCGCGTGCAGGCCCCGCCGCCTTGCAGATCCATCGCCGATACCGGGCTCAGCCCGGTGATGATGCGCGATATCCTTCTCAAGACGATGTTCCGGATGAACATCGAGACGATCAGCGCGCTCGAACGCGTGCTCGCGGTGCCCGCCCGGGTGGTGCAGGAACTGATCGACGAGGCGCGCGGGCAGGCGCTGGTCGAGGCGCTCGGCACCCTGCACGCCAACTCGGGCGGCGAGATGGGCTACCGGCTGTCCGACAGCGGCAAGGCGCGCGCGCTCGATGCGCTGTCGCAGTCGGAGTATTACGGCGCCCTGCCGGTGCCGATGGAGGCTTATGCCGAACAGGTCAAGCGCCAGTCGATCCGCAATATCGAGATCACCCGCGAACAGCTGACCAAGGCCATGGGCCACCTGATCCTGCCGCCGGAACTGCTCGATCACCTCGGCCCGGCCGTCGGTTCGGGCCGCTCGATCCTGATGTATGGCCCGCCCGGCAACGGCAAATCCTCGATCTCCAACGGGATCCGCGACGCGCTGGGCGACAAGATCTACATCCCCCGCGCGATCGAGTACCACGGCCAGGTGATCACCGTTTACGACCCGATCGTGCATTCGCGGGCGGAGGAAACCACGGACGATCCGACGGCGATCCGCCGAACGGCCAACCGGTTCGACAAACGCTACGTGCTGTGCGACCGGCCCACCGTCGTCACCGGCGGCGAGCTGACGCTCGACATGCTCGATCTGAAATACAACCCCACCGCGCGCACCTACACCGCGCCGTTGCAGTTCAAGTCGACCGGCGGGGTCTTCATCGTCGACGACCTCGGCCGCCAGTCGGAGCCGCCGCAGGCGCTGATCAACCGCTGGATCGTGCCGCTGGAGGAAAACAAGGACATCCTCGCGCTGCAATCGGGCGAGAAATTCGAGGTGCCCTTCGACACGCTGGTGATCTTCTCCACCAACTTCCACCCCAACGAGATATTCGACAAGGCGGCGCTGCGCCGGATCTTCTTCAAGATCAAGATCGACGGCCCGAACCAGGAGGATTTCCTGAAGATCTTCGCGCTCGTGGCGCGCAAGAAGGGCATCCCGCTCGACGAGGCGGCGCTGGTGCACCTGCTGAAGAAGAAATACCCCACCATCGACAACATCTATGCCAACTACCAGCCGGTGTTCCTGATCGACCAGATGATCGCGATCTGCGAGTTCGAGGGCCTCCCCTACCAGATGACCCCCGACCTGATCGACCGGGCCTGGGCCAACATGTTCGTGCGCCAGGAGGCGATCGAGCACTGATCCGCCCGCGCGACGGACGCCCGGTCACGCGCAACCGCAGAATAACGGCGCGATGATGCGCGGGAAGAATTGATTCTCCGGGCTTTTGAGCCATATCAAGGATTGGCCCGCACCGCGGTGCGAAGTTGCCCGGGAGGGGATGATGGCCAGCCGCGTATTTCACACCGAAGGGATCACCAAGGTCTATCGCACCGGCAATGTCGAGGTGCATGCGCTGCGCGGCGTCGACGCCGAGTTGTTCATGGGTGAGTTCACCGTGCTGCTCGGGGCGTCCGGGTCGGGCAAGTCGACCCTGCTCAACATTCTCGGCGGGCTCGACAGCGCCACCGCGGGCAAGGCCTGGTTTCGCGACAAGGAGCTGACCGCGATGCGCGAGCGGGAGTTGACCCGCTACCGGCGCGATCACGTCGGCTTCGTGTTCCAGTTCTACAACCTCGTGCCCTCGCTCACCGCGCGGGAGAACGTGGCACTGGTGACCGAGGTGGCGAAGGACCCGATGAGCCCGGAAGAGGCCCTGGAGCGGGTTGGCCTCTCGGCCCGGATCGACCATTTCCCGGCCGAACTTTCGGGCGGTGAGCAACAGCGCGTGGCCATCGCCCGCGCCATCGCCAAGCGCCCCGAGGTGCTGCTTTGCGACGAGCCCACCGGGGCGCTTGATTCGAAAACCGGGGTGCAGGTGCTGGAGGCGCTCGACCGCATCAACCGCGACCTGGGCACCACCACCGTGATCATCACCCACAACGCCGGCATCCGGGCCATGGCGCACCGCGTCATCCAGATCGCCGACGGCGGCATTGCCGACGTGGTCGTGAACGAAACCCGCATCGACGCCAGCGAAATCGAGTGGTGACGACATGCGCGCGCTCGACAAGAAGCTGGTTCGCGATATCCGCCGCCTCTGGGCGCAATCCCTGGCCATCGCCGCGGTGCTCGCCGTCGGCGTGATGATCATGGTCATGGCGTTCGGCACCCAGCGCAGCCTGACCGAAACCCGCGATACCTACTACGAACGCTCCCGCATGGCCGACATCTGGTCGGGCGCCCAGCGCGCGCCGAAATCGCTGCTCCCCGAGATCGCCGCGATCGAGGGGGTGGCGCGGGTGGAGGCGCGGATCAGCCAGTTCGCCATTCTCGACATTCCCGGCATGGACGATCCGGCGATGGGCCAGTTGCTTTCGGTGCCCGCCGGCGGGGTGCCGGAGATGAACGTGCCGGTGCTGCGCGAGGGCCGCTTTCCCGAGATGGGCAAGGAAAACGAGGTGATGCTCGCGCTCGCCTTCGCCGAGGCCCACGGCTTCGGCCCCGGCGACAGCTTCGCGATCACGCTCAACGGCCAGAAACGCGAGGTGGTGGTCACCGGCGTCGCCCTCAGCCCGGAATTCATCTACACCATCGGCCCCGGCTCGATCATGCCCGACGATCAACGCTTCGGGGTGATGTGGATGGCCGAAGACGTGCTCGCCGCCGCCTTCAACCTTTCCGGCGCGTTCAACTCGATCACCCTCGGGGTGACCCGGGGAACCGATCTCGCGCCGGTCAAGGACGCGCTGGAGAACATCCTCAAACCCTACGGCGGCACCGGCCCCTATGACCGCGAGCAGCAGGTGTCGAACGCCTTCATCCAGGGCGAGCTGGACCAGCTCGACGTGATGGCCCGGGTCGTGCCGCCGATCTTCCTTGTGGTGTCGGCCTTCCTCGTGAACATGGTGCTCGGCCGTCTGATCACGTTGGAGCGTGAACAGATCGGGCTTTTGAAGGCGCTTGGCTACGGCGATGCCGAGATCGTCTGGCATTACCTCAAGCTCAGCCTCGGGATCGGCGCGATCGGCGTGCTCATCGGCTGGGGGGCGGGCTACGTGCTCTCCAGCGTGATGGCGAACATCTACGTCGAGTATTTCAAGTTTCCCTACCTCGTGTTCATGCAGCGCCCCTCGGTTTATGCCATCGGCGCGGCGGCGGGCCTGTTCTCGGCGATGCTCGGCGCGTTGTTGTCGGTGCGCAGGATCGCGCGACTGAGCCCGGCGGTGGCGATGAGCCCGCCGGCCCCGACGCGGTTCCGGCGCGGCATCTTCGACCGGCTGATCACCTTCTTCCGCCCGCGTCAGCCGACGATGATGATCCTGCGCTCGATCGGCCGCTGGCCGGTGCGCGCGGCGCTCACCAGTTTCGGCATCTCGCTCTCGGCAGCGATCATCGTGGCCGGGCTGTTCATGTTCGACAGTTTCGACGAGTTGATCGACATCGCCTTCGTGCAGGCCAACCGGCAGGACGCGATCCTCGATTTCGCGATTCCACGCCCCGAGTCGGTGCTCGACGATATCGAGAACCTGCCGGGGGTGATGGTGGCCGAGGGCGCGTTGACGATGCCGGCGCGGCTCTATCACGAGCATTATTCGCGCACCATCGCGGTCGAGGGCTACCGCGAGGGCAACCGGCTTGTGCGGGTGTTCGACGGCAACGAGCGGGTGGATGTGAAGCCCGAGCATGGCATCGTGCTGGCCGAGCGGCTGGCCGACCACCTGCAGGTGCGGACCGGCGACATGATCGAGGTCGAGTTCCTGCAGGTCGACGATACCCGCCACAAGGTGATCGTCACCGGCACCGTTTCACAGTTCTTCGGCCTCTCGGCCTATATGGACAACGACAACCTCGCGGCGCTGACTGGCCGCGCGCCGCAGATGCTGATGGCCAACGTGGTCATCGACGAGGCGTTCGAGAAGGAGCTCTACCAGGCGATCAAGGATGCGCCGGCGATCTCGGGGATCACCCTGCTCAGCCAGGTCCGCCGCGGGTTCGACGAGACGATCAAGGAGAGCGCCGGGATCACGCTCACGGTCTATACCTTTCTCGCCGCACTGATCGCGATCGGCGTGGTCTACAACTCGGCCCGGATCCAGCTGTCCGAGCGCGCGCGCGAACTGGCGTCGCTGCGTATCCTCGGCTTCACGCGGGGCGAGGTGAGCTACATCCTGCTCGGGGAACTGTTCATCCTCACCATCGTGGCGATTCCCCTGGGCCTGTGGATCGGCTATGGCATGGCGGCGGCGATGATCGAATCCTTCAAGTCCGACCTCTATGCATTGCCGTTGATCGTCACCGACAAGACTTATTGGCGCGCCGCGCTTGTCGTGGCCGGGGCCTCGCTTGCCTCGGCGCTGATCGTGCGCCGCCGGATCGACCGGATGGACCTCGTCTCGGTGATGAAAACAAGGGAGTAAACCATGGCATTTCCGATCAGGAAAATCCTCTTTGGCGCGGTCGTGGTCGCCGGGATCGGTGTGGTCGGCTGGCAGATCAGCCGGCCGGAATACGTGCCCGTCGATATCGCGACGGTGACGCACGCGCCGCTCGAGGTGACCGTCAACGCAGATGGCATGACGCGGATCAAGGACGTCTACGAAGTGTCGGCCCCGGTTTCGGGGCAGGTGCTGCGCAGCCCGGTGCGCATTGGCGACCAGGTCGAGCGCGGCGAAACGGTCGTGGCCCGGATCGAGCCGGGCGAGCCGGCCTTCCTTGACGAACGCGCCCGCGCGCAGGCCGCGGCCGCCCTCGGGCAGGCGCAGGCCGCGCTGGTGCTTTCGGAGGCCAACCTGCGCGCCGCCGAAGCCGACATGAACAACGCCCAGCGCCAGTTCGACAGGATCTTTTCCCTGCACGAGCGCGGAACGGCTTCCGACAGCCAGCTCGAACAGGCCGAGGTGGCGCTCGATCTCGCCGCCGCGCAATTCGACAGCGCCCTTGCCAACAGGTCGATGCGCGAGAGCGAGGTGACCGCGGCCGAAGCGGTGCTGATCGAACCCGGCGCGGCGAACAGCAGCGGCGACGAGTCCGGGGATTGCTGCATCACGCTCACCGCCCCGGTTTCTGGGCAGGTGCTCTCGATCACCAACGAAAGCGCGCGCATGGTGGCCGCGGGCGCGCCGCTGCTCTCGATCGGGCCGCAGAACGACCTCGAGATCACCGTCAACCTGCTTTCCACCGACGCGGTGCGCATCGCCCCCGGCGCGCGCGCCTATGTCGAGCGCTGGGGCGGCGAGAGGGCGCTCGAGGCGCAGGTGCGCAAGATCGAACCCGCCGCCTTCACCAAGGTTTCGGCGCTCGGGATCGAGGAACAGCGGGTCAAGGTGTTGCTCGACTTCGTCACGCCGGCCGAGGAGCGCCCCGCGCTCGGGCACAATTTCCGGGTCTACCTGCGTATCGTCGAATGGCGCGGCGAGGACGTGCTGCGGCTGCCGATCAGCGCGTTGTTCCGCGACGGCGGCGACTGGGCGGTTTTCGTCGTCGAGGATGAAACCGCGCGGCTCACGCCTGTCGAGATCGGGCGGCGCAACACCGAGTTCGCCGAGGTTCTGGGCGGGATCGCGGAAGGTGCGCGCGTCATCACCCATCCCTCCGACCGGGTCGACGATGGCGTTCTCGTGGTGAATCGCGAGAGCCTCGAGTAACAGTCTTGAATTATTGAGCCTTCGGCGGGAGTATTCCCGCCAGCACAAGGGGAGGCTCACATATGGATCAAGGCAGGGCGCCGTTTTCGCGCGCGGAATATGACCGGCGGCTGGCGCTTGTACGCGCGCAGATGGCGACCCGGGGGATCGACGCGCTGTTCGTTGAAGACCCTTCCAACATGGCCTGGCTGACCGGCTACGACGGCTGGTCTTTCTACGTCCACCAGGGCGTGATCCTGACCCACGAGGGCGAGCCGCTGTGGTGGGGCCGGGCTATGGATGCCAATGGCGCGCGCCGCACCGCCTGGATCGACGAGGAGAGCCTGCACGCCTACCCCGATCGGTTCGTGCAATCGACAGAGCGCCACCCGATGCAGCATCTCGCGGCGCTGCTCAAGGAGCTGGGCTTCGAGCGCGCGCGCATCGGTGTGGAGATGGAGAATTACTACTTCTCGGCCAAGGCCTACGTGACGCTTCTCAAGGAATTGCCTGATGCGGACCTGGTCGATGCCACCGCCCTGGTCAACTGGCAGCGGGCGGTGAAATCCGGCGAAGAGATCGCCTTCATGCGCAAGGCGGCGCGGATTTCGGAGAAGATCGTCGACGGGATTTTCGAGCGCGCCGAACCGGGGCTGGCCAAGAACGAGCTCGTGGCCGAGATCTACCGTGATGCGATTCGGGGCGTGGGCGATGATTGGGGCGATTACCCCGCCATCGTGCCGATGGTGCCCTCCGGTGCCGATGCCTCGGCGCCGCACATCACCTGGAACGGCGACCGGCTGCGCGAGGAACAGGCGACCTTTTTCGAGGTCGCCGGGGTCTACCGCCGCTACCATGTGCCGTTGTGCCGGACGGTCTATCTCGGCGAGCTGCCCGAGGAGATGCGGCTTGCGTCCGATGCGCTCGTCGAGGGGCTGGAGGCGGGGCTGGTGGCCGCCCGCGCCGGCAACCGGGCCTGCGATATCGCGCAGGCGTTGGGCGGCGTGCTGGAGAAGGCCGGAATCAAGCGCGGCGCGCGCTGCGGCTATCCGATCGGCCTGAGCTACCCGCCGGACTGGGGCGAGCGCACGATCTCGCTGCGGGCGGAAGACGACACGGTGCTGGAACCCGGCATGACCTTCCATTTCATGCCCGGGCTCTGGATGGATACCTGGGGGATCGAGATCACCGAATCCATCCTGATCCGCGAAAACGGCCCGGCGGAGTGCTTCTGCGATCGGCCGCGCGGCGTCTGGGTGAAGGACTGAGCGCCGGGCAGGGGAGGGCGGCGCCGGTCTCCGGCCCCGATTTCTGACCGAGGTTTGTTCGGCCGGCAGCCGGCGCAGGGCGCTGCCGGTCAGAGCCCCCAGGCGGCCCCGAGCGCGAGGTAGAACACCAGCGCACCGCCGAGGCAGAGACCCATGGGAAAATCCTTGCGCTGCCAGCTTTCCCAGCCCGGCGTGCGCGCCCGCACCCAGCCCGAGGCCCGCGCGATGCGGTGGACGGCGAAGCCGGCGAGCACCACGGCGGCGAAGAGATAGCCGAACATGATGAGGTCTTCGCGCAGCACGAACGGGGCCATGGCGGCGGCGAATTTCGCGTCGCCCGCGCCCATCAGCCCGGCGGCGTTGGCCACGAAGCCGAGCACCAGCACCACGACGAGATGAACCCAGCGCCAGGCCCAGGCCTCGAGCGGCAGCGCCACCAGCCCGACCACCGCGAAGACGGCGACGAGCGCCATCACCGCCTTGTTGGGGATCTTCATCCGCGCCATGTCCGACCACGCCACCCAGATCGCGATCGGGATCGCGAAGGGCAGGAACCACAGGGCGGCAGAGGCGGTCTGCGCGGTCATCGGCTCAGCCGCGCTGCACGTTCGCCTCAAGCGCGCGCAGGGCGCGCACGGCGGCGTCGAAGTGCTGCGGGTGGGTGTCGATCGCCTCTTCGAGCAGGGTCTTGCCCATGGTGAGATCGCCCTGCTTGATTGCGGCGAGGGCGAGGGTGTGCAGGAGCTGCGCGCGTTCGGTCTGGCTGCCGGCGAGCACCGGCATGTCGTATTTGCGCTGGGCGCCGCGTGCCATCATCAGGTTGTTCTTGGCGGTGAACATGCCGTCGTCGTAGGTGATTGCTTCGAGGAAGAGCTTTTCGGCGCCGGTGAAATCGCCGCGCGTGAGCTTGGAATAGCCCCAGTTGTTGAGAACCCGCGCGGGGTTGGTGGTCAGCCCGATCGCGGTTTCATAGAAACTGTCGGCCTTTTTCCAATCCTCGCCCGCGTCGGCCACCATCGCCTCGAGCCGGTAGCGGTCATAGGTTTCGACGGTGGGGGGAATCCGGTTGAGCACGTCTTCCGCCTTGGCCCAGTCGCCGGCGCGGATCAGCGCGTCGGCGTATTCCACCTGGTCGTTCGGTGTAGACTCGGCGCTGGCCACTACCTCGGCCCAGACCCGCGCTGCCTCGCTCGGCTTTTTCGCACGCACCAGCGATTGCGCGAGCCCGCGCTTGAGGTCGACCCGGTCGGGGTTCACCTGAACCGAGCGGCTGAAATAGGCCACCGCCTCGTTCGGGTCGCCGGCCTGGAGCATGATGTCGTTGAGCCCGGTCGCGTCGATCACGTTCACGCCGGCGACGGCGCGCTCCACTTCCTCGTCGCTCATCTGGCTTTCACAGCCCGACAGCGCCACCGCGCTGCCGAAGCAGAGGGCAAAAACATAAGTATGGCGCATTTGCCTGCGTCCTTTTTCCTGCTCGTCGGCGCTTCGCGTTTTTTATTGCTGCGCGAGGAGCAGGTAATCTCCCTGGCCTCTGCGCATCAGTGCGAATGTCGCCTTATCGGGGTCATCATACGAAATGTTTTCGGCTTTTGCGAGCGCCAAGGTGAGGTTGTCGCGGATCGAGTCGGTTTTGCCACTGTCGAGCCCGAACGCCACCCGGAACACCCGCGCGGCCTCCGCCACCTTGCCGCGTTCGATCAGCACCACGCCGAGGTTGTTCCAGGCCGCGGCGAAGCTCGCGTCTTTCTCGGTGGCCTGGCGGAGCAGGGTTTCGGCCTGCCCGAGACGGCCGAGCATGAGGTTGGCCGAGCCCAGTGCCGAGAGCACGTCGACGGTGATGCCCTGTTCGGCCGCCGAGCGGGTGTAGAACTTCAGCGCCAGTTCGTATTCGCGCGCCGCCATCAGCCGATGTCCTACGATCAGCCCGTCGACGCTGTCTTCCCCCATTGGCTGCGCGTCGGGGGCGTAGGCCCCGCCGCCGCGGTTGCCCAGGCCGTCGGCTTCGTCGCAAGCCGAAAGCGCCAGCAGAAATGCCAGCGCCGTCGACCATGTTATGCCCCGATGTGCGATGCTGCCCTCAGAAACTGATGTTTTCCAACGTCACGTAGACCTCGTAGACCGACGGCCCGATCAGGATGATCAGCAGCGGCGGCACGGTCAGCATCATTGTGGCAAGGGTCATCTTCGTGGGCAAGGTATTTGCCTTCTCCTCGGCGCGCATGACCCGTTTGTCGCGCATTTCGCCCGAATAGACGCGCAGCGCCTCGGCGATCGAGGTGCCGAAGGTGGCGGACTGGATCATCACGGTGGCAAAACTGGCGACGTCCGACACGCCGGAGCGCTCGCCGAAGTCGCGCATCACCTGCGCGCGGTCCTTGCCGGCTTTCATCTCGTGGGCGACGATCTCGAATTCCTCGCCGAGCGCGGGAAAGCCCAGCCGGATTTCCTTGGCGACGCGGATGATAGCCTGGTCGAAGGACTGGCCTGCCTCGACGCAGACCAGCAGCATGTCGAGCGCATCGGGAAAGCCGTTGACGATCTCTTCCTGGCGTGCCTCGACACGGCGGGTGACCCAGTATTTCGGCGCCATGTAGCCGACCGCGCCGGGGATCAGGATCGACAGGATCGTGGCCTGTGTCGACGGATCGCCGGTGGCGGATTTGAGCACGGCGTAGCCGACGCCGAGCAGCAGAAAGATGATGCCGAGGGAGAACTGGGCGAAGTGAAAGCTGCGCACCGCGTTCTTGCCCGGATACCCCGCCCGCAACAGCCTGAGCTGGATTGCGGAATATTCTTCCTTGTCCTTCGGTTCGAGGAAGGCGGCGTATTTTTTCAGCTTGTCGGGCGCGTTGGAATGGGCGCGCAGCGATTTCTTGTTCTCTTCCTTCGCCGTTTCATTGGCGGAGCGCTTGAGCTTGTCGAGCGGGTCTTCCGGCCGCTTGAGCATCATCGGCAGCACGGCGACGACGAGCAGAAGCCCGAGCGCGCCCACCGCGATCAGCGGGCCGAGCGGGCCGAGCATGTTGGTGAGCATCGTGTTGAGCGCGTCCATGTCGTGACCTCAGACCTTGATGTCGACGAGCGACCGCATGACGAAGACGTTCGCCACGAGGAACGCCCCGGCGACCAGCGCGGCGGGGATGAAGACGGCGGTTTCCTTCACGTCGTCGTAGTAATTGGGCTGGATCACGTTGATCATCACCAGCGCCACCAGCGGGAAGCCCGACAGGAAGGTGCCCGACCACTTGGCCTCGGCGGTGATCGCCTTGACCCGGCGAAACAGCTTGAAGCGAGCGCGGATCACCTTCGACAGGCCTTCGAGGATCTCGGCGAGGTTGCCGCCCGATTGCTGCTGGATCGAGACCGCGACGGCGAGGAAGCGCAGATCCTGCATGTCCATTCGTTCGGCGAGGTGCTTGAGGCTTTCGGCCACGTCGCGCCCATAGGCGCTTTCGTCGGCGATCACGCCCATCTCCGAGCCGAGCGGATCGGGCACCTCGCGCGAGACGATCTGCACCGCCGAGGAGAACGGGTGGCCAACGCGCAGGGAGCGCACCATCAGTTCCACCGCGTCGGGCAGTTGCTCCTCGATCATCGAGAGGCGCTTCTTGGCCTTGTTGTTGATCCAGACGTAGACGCCGCCGAAGCCCATCGCCAGCGCGAGAACGATGCGCACCGCGCCGCCGGCGGAGGTGCCCACGGTGAGTCCGATGTAGGCCACGAAGGACACGCCGACCATCAGCATGATGATCTGCCTCGGCGTGAAGGCGATATTGGCCTTTTGCGCCTTCTCCGCCAGCAGCGAATAGAGCGGGATGCCCTTCGCGTTCATGTGCTGGTGCATCTCCTTGCGGAGCTGTTCGAGCACCTGCTCGCGCGCGGCGCCCTTCTCGAGCATCTCGAGGCGGCGGTTCACCCGGTTGTTGAGCGAGATGGATTTGCCGAAGACGGTCAGGTAGATGCCCTCGACGAGCACGATCACGGCGATGAAGATCAGACCGTAGATCAGGGGTTCTGCGCTGAGGACCATGCGGGCTACTCCAGGGAGACGGGTTCGAAGAGCGAGGCGGGCAGATCGTAGCCCCACTGGCGGAAGCGTTCGGAGTAATGCGAGCGCACCCCGGTGGCGGTGAAATGCCCGAGGATCTTGCCGTCGGGTTCGAGCCCGACGCGCTGGAAGCGGAACACCTCCTGCATCGAGAGCACGTCGCCCTCCATGCCGGTCACCTCGGTGATCGAAGTCATCCGGCGCGAGCCGTCCTGCAGGCGGCTGGCCTGCACGATGAGATGCACGGCCGAAGCGATCTGCGCGCGCATCGCCTTCAGCGGCATCTCGATGCCGGCCATCGACACCATGTTTTCAAGGCGGCTGACCGCGTCGCGGGCGTTGTTGGCGTGGATCGTGGTCATCGAACCGTCGTGGCCGGTGTTCATAGCCTGCAGCATGTCGATCACCTCCTCGCCGCGCGTCTCGCCGACGATGATGCGGTCGGGGCGCATCCTCAGCGCGTTGCGCAGGCAATCACGCTGGGTGACCGCGCCCTTGCCCTCGACGTTGGCGGGGCGGCTTTCCATCCGGCCGACGTGGGTTTGCTGAAGTTGCAGTTCGGCCGTGTCTTCGATGGTGAGAATGCGCTCGCTGTCGTCGATGAAGGATGACAGGGCGTTGAGCGTGGTTGTCTTGCCCGAGCCGGTGCCGCCCGAGACGATGATGTTGAGCCGGCAGGCGACCGCGGCCTGAAGGTAGGCCGCCATCTCCTCGGAAAAGGCGCCGAAGCGCACCAGGTCGTCGATCCCGAGCTTGTCTTTCTTGAACTTGCGGATCGAGACCAGCGAGCCGTCGACGGCCACCGGCGGCACCATGGCGTTGAAGCGCGAGCCGTCGGCGAGGCGGGCGTCGACGTAAGGATTGCTCTCGTCGACCCGGCGGCCGACCGCGGAGACGATCTTGTCGATGATGCGCAGCAGGTGGCGCTCGTCCTTGAAGGTCACGTCGGTGAGGGTGAGCTTGCCGTCGCGTTCGACGAAGATCTGGTGCGGACCGTTGACGAGGATATCGTTGACGCTGTCGTCCTTGAGCAGCGGCTCGAGCGGACCGAGGCCGGTGACCTCGTCGAACAGCTCCTTGTTGAGCTGGGTGCGTTCCTCGCGGTTGAGGACGACGTTCATCTCCTCCAGCGCCTCGACGGCCAGATCGGTTATCTCGGCGCGCAGATCGCGCTCGGAGGCGGTTTCCAGCGCCGAGAGGTTCAGGTTGTCGAGCAGGTACTTGTGCAGCTCGCCCTTGATCTCGCCGAGCCGTTCCTTGCGCTTGCGTTCCTTGTCGGGCGCGGGGGCCTGCGTGGGCGCGCGTTTTTCACGGCGGTGCACCGCGGCCTTGGGCGCGGCGCCGGCGGCTGCGGCTGCGGCGGGGCGCGCGCTCTGCGGCGCCGGGCTTGCCGGCGCGGCGGGGGCGGCGGCGTGCAGCTTTTGCCTGGCCCCGGCATCGGCGGGCTTGGTCAATCCCGATTTCTTGTAACGCGAAAACACCTTCGGGCCTCCTATTTCGCTGCCGCTTCGGCGGAAACGCTGATTTCGTGCAGCGACTTGGCGATTTTAATGATGTCCTTGCGCAGGGCCAGCTTGGCGTTGTTTTCCGCCAGCGGCAGGCCATGGTCGCAGGCTTGCGTGACCGGCTTGCCGCCATCCGAAAGCTGCACGCCGATCTCGATGTCGAGGCTCTCGGCCATGCGCTTCACCCGGCCCTTGCCCGACAGGTCGGTGAATTTCGGCGCGCGGTTGAGCACGAAGCGCATCTTGTTGAAGGGCAGGTCTTCCGACTTGAGCAGGCGGATCATCCGCAGCGTGTTCTGCGCAGAGCGCATGTCGAGCTCGATCGGCGTGAAGTAGACATCGGCGGCGTTCAGCACCGTCTCGGTCCACATCACCAGCGTCGTCGGCATGTCGATCACGACGTAATCGAAATAGGCCCGCGCCATGTCGATGATCCGCTGGATATCCTCGCTCGAGACGAGGTCGAGCGGCAGCATCTCGCCTGGCGCGGTGAGCACGTGGAGCTTGTCGTTGAACGAGACCAGCGCGGCCTGGAAGCTTTCCTCGTCCGCCGTTTCGGTGTCCGACAGTAGCTCATAAACCGCATCGCGCCGGGGCAGGTCGAGATAGGTCGAAACCGAGCCGGTCTGCAGATCGAGGTCGATCAGGCAGACCCGCGGCGGCTTGTCCTTGTCGATATTGGCCAGTTCCCAGGCGAGGTTGACGGCGAAGGTGGTCGCGCCCACGCCGCCGGCGAGGCCGTGCACGCCGAACACCGCGCCGGAATGGCCGCCGCCGTGCTTCTGCAGCGCCGGTTGCGCGGGCTGCGGCGGGGCCTCCGGCTCGGGTTCGGGGCGGCGCAGCCGCTCGATCGCATCGTGCAGGGCGCCCTCGGGCAGCGGGTAGGGGACGAACTCCTCCGCGCCCATCTTCAAGAGCTGGTGCAGGGCGATCGGGCTCACCTCCTCGGCGATCACGATGGCCTTGATCTTGCGCTTCGCGGCCTGGCGGATCACCTCGGCGAAGCGGGCAAGATCGGCTTCGTCGCGGTCGTCCATCGCGACGGCGATGAACTCCAGCGTATCCGACTCGGGCTGGCCGAAGAATGCCAGTGCGTCCTCCACGGTCAGGTCGCCCCAGCCTTCGCCGAGCTCCGTCTCCATGTCTTCGATCAGGAGGTCGAATTCCTGAACGTCCCGCGAGATCGTGCATGCGATGATTGGCGCCGGATCTCGCTGGATGGCCGCGTTCCCACTCATATGCCTCGTTCCTTTTGCTGAGGGTGCGGCCGGTTACGGTGGCCCGGGTTTTCCCGTGACCATCCGGCGCACCCCCCGTGCGACTCGCACACGGGTCTGCTCGTTACGGGGAACAACGTCGCAATCAATCTCGGCAACATTACGGCGGAAAGCGCGAAATTATGCGGTCTTTCGACACGAACCGCCGGGTGCCGAGCGGGCTGTTTCCGGCTTGCCAACTCTGCCCGGACGCAAACGGCCGACACGAACGGTCGGCCGGTGCGCTTCTGTGAGGTGCGACGTGGCGGCGGCCTCAGCCGCCCCCATCGAGCAACCCGCTGCCGCCGCCGCAGTTCGAGCCGCATTCCGTCGCGGAGTCGACGTATTCGCGCCAGACAACGCGGGCGTATTTTCCGTTCAGGATCAGCGGGTGATCCTGCACGAAGCCGGAAACCTCGGTCACGGTGCGCCGGTTGCGGCGCTCGCGGTCTTGCGTGTTCACGAGTGGCCGGGTTTCGCCGTAGGAGACCATCGCCTCGAGCCGCGAGCGGCTCACGCCGCGGCTGGCGAGGTGGTTCACCACCGCCTGCGCCCGGCGCAGGCCGAGCGACTTGTTGTAGGCGTGCGAGCCGACGAGATCGGTGTGGCCGTAGACGCGGAAACGCACCTCGGGGAACTGGCGGATGAAATGGGCCTGACGGTCGAGCGCCGCGCGGGCCTGGGCGTCGAGCGTGGCGGAGTTGAACGCGAAGGTGATGGTGTCGGGCACTTCCTTCGCGAAACGCTCGGCGAGGCTGATCACGTAGATCTTTTCGCCGGTGTGGTAGGCGGTGTTGTTGGCCGTCGCGTCGCCGAAACTTCCCTGGTCGAGCCCGCTGCCGGCCTCGCCGTAGTTCGACAGGGTTTCCTCGCAGCCCGCGAGCAGGGCGATCACCGCGGTGGCCGCGACGAGAGATTTCACCGGGGTCATGGCCATGATCAATCCTCCATCACGTAGCCGTAGGAACCGCCGAAATCCTGCTGCGCCACCTCGCCGGCCGCGCCGGTGGTTGGCCGGTTGGGCGCGGCGGTGCGCCCGTAGAGGAACAGGTCGGCTTCCGAGGGCGGCCGGATCCGGTCGGTCGGCAGCGCCAGGGCCTCGCCGCGCGTTGGCGTGACCAGGTGCGGCGTGATGATGATCACCAGTTCCGATTGCGACCGCTCGTAATCGACGGAGCGGAACAGCGCGCCGAGGATCGGGATATCGCCGAGCCAGGGCACCTGTCCGTTGAGATCGCGGAAATCGTCCTGCAGAAGCCCGGCGATGGCGAAGCTCTGGCCATCGCGCATCTCGACGGTGGTCGAGGTTTCGCGCCGCTTGAACGAGTTCACGGTGAAGTTGCCCGAGCCGAAGGAGGCGGCATTGTCGAGCGCCGAGACCGCAGCGTTGAGTTCGAGGTTGATGATGTCGCCGTCGACGACGCGCGGCGTGAACTCGAGTTCGACGCCGAATGGCTTGTAGTCGATGAACACCCCGCCGTCCTCGTCCTGCACCGGGACGGGATATTCGCCGCCGGCGAGGAACCTGGCCCGCTGGCCGGAGAGCGCGGTGAGGTTGGGTTCGGCCAGCGTGCGCACCATGCCCTTGTTTTCAAGGGCTTCCAGCATCACCTGGAATTGCAGCGCGCCGGTGCCGAGGCCGAAGCCGAAGGCCCCTGCGCGGTCGTTGTTGGAGGCCACCCCGAGCGGATTGCCCACGGTGCTGCCGGAAAAGCTGGTGCCGCCGGTGAGGTTGCCGGTGCCGAAGGCCAGCCCCGCACCGATGCCGGTGCCCGCCAGTTCGCCGCCGAAGCCGAGCGATGTCGAGAGGCTTTTCGTCACCGAGCGCTGCATTTCGGCGAAGCGCACCTTGAGCATGACCTGCTGGGTGCCGCCGACGCTCATCAGGTTCGAGATCCGGTCGGGGGCATAGCGATTGGCCAGGTCGAGGGCGCGATCGAGCGCCGAGGCCGAGCTGACCGTGCCCGAAAGCACGATCCCGTCATTGGCCGTGCGCACCTCGATGTTCTCGCCGGGCAGGATCTGGCGCAGCCGTTCCTTGAACTCGGTGATATCGGGCGAGACCTGCACCTCGACGTTGGCGATCAGCGTGCCGTCGGGGGCGAGCAGGGTGAGCGTGGTGCGCCCTGGGGCCTTGCCGAGCACGTAGATCGTGCGGTCCGAGAGCGTCGATATGTCGGCGATGCCGGGGTTGGCGATCGAAAGCTCGGCGAAGGGCTCGTCGCTTTCCACCACCACGGCGCGGTTCATCGGCACGCTCAGCGAACTCGATACCGCCCCGGACAGCACCCGAAGGCCTTGCGCGCCCGCGGCGCCGGTGTACGCCGACGCCAGGGTCAAGCCCACGAGGGCCGCTCTAAAAGCGTTTTTGAATCTCATCGTGATCCTGCCTCTCCGATCACAGTTTCCGGGCGTGGCCCGCTGCCGATTGACGGCCGTTCTGCTCTGCTCTTGCCGCCCGCTTCGCGCGGGTCTGTGCAATTGGTCACTATCAGGATGCGCTACTTTTCTCTTTTTTGCAAGAATCAAGGGCTTGGGTCTCATTCTTGCTGCGTCCGGGGTGCAACACCGCAGCATTTCACCGGATGCCTGGCGCAAAATATGGGGGCGGAGCACGCTCCACCCCCCTGATTCTGCCCCGGTCTGGCTCAATTGGTCGGGCAAGGAATTTCGGTCACGATGATCTCGCCGCCGCGCCGTGTGCGCACCGTGCAGGTGGGTTCTTTCGGGGCTTCCACCGTTTCCTCGACTTCGATCCCGAGCAGGGCGTTCTGGTCGATCAGCACGTCGCGCGCCACGGTTTCGTCGCTGTGGCCGACGAGGGCGAGGGTGAGCCGGCCGGTGTTCTGCGCGAGGTTGAGCCGGCCGACCTGGTCGGGCGTCGCTTCCACGGTGACGGTGCGCGCCACCAGCGGCGCGGTCCGGTCTAGGTCGGCGCGCTGGTCGATGGCGATGATGTGCACGTTGGTCAGGATCAGCTGGGTGACCTCGCCGCCGCCGGCTTCGCGCCGCGACCCGGTTTGCCCGGTCCAGTAGACGTCGACCCTGTCACCCGGCGAGATGAAGCCCGAAACGCCGGAGGCGACGTCGACCTTGATCGCGAAGGCGCGCTTGCCGCTGGCCAGCCGGGCCGAAACGCCGGCGTCCTCGCCCGGTTCGGTCACCTTCACCTTCATGATGGCCTCGTCCTTTTCCATCGCGCGCAGCACGGTGCGGAATTGTTTCTCACCTTCCGGGAACAGTTCTTCGAACGCGGTATAGGTGCCTTCCGGCACCGCGCTCTTCGGCCACATGACGGCACGCACGTTTTCCTTGGTGATCTGTTGGCCGTAACGCATCGCCTGTTCGACCACGTAAACCTCGGTGGTCGGAACCACCTGGCCGCGCGCCGCGCGTTCGGTGGCCAGCGCTTTCTGGTAGTCGTCGAAGACGCCCTTGGCCATGTAGACCGCGAAGCCGGCCAGGCCGACGCCGATGATGAGCACGAATGAAAATACCGCGCGCATGGTGTGTCCTTTCCCGTTGCGACCGGGGACCGGCCATCAAGCTGTGGTTCACGCTGTCGCAAGAATGGGGCGAAAATCGGGATAAAGCGTGGATTTGCGGTGGTTTGTTCTCAGGCGGCAACCGCGTGGCTGCGGCCCACGCGTGCCGCGAGAGGCAGAGAAGGGCCGCATCCGGTCGGGATGCGGCCCTGTCTGGATCACGCGATCGGCGAGTGGTGTCGAGGATTACTCGACCACCTCTTCGCCGCCGGCTGCGCCGCCGTGGTCCATGATTTCCATCGAGCCCAGCTCACCCGAGATCGCGTCGGCGAGCGAGGTGGTGCCGCCGGACACCGAGGTCAGCACGGCGATGCCGAGGCCGACGATGGCGGCGGTGAGGACGACCCAGTCCACCGTCACGGCGCCGGATTCATCGTTCTTGAAGGTCTTGAAGAAGTTCACGATTTGCATGTCTTTGTCTCCTGGTTCGGCCCGATATGGACCGGTTGTGATGTCAGTCTCGAAGCGGTTCAGGCTTCAGGGTGATGGCCGCGAGGATTACTCGACGACCTCTTCGCCGCCGGCTGCGCCGCCGTGGTCCATGATTTCCATCGAACCCAGCTCGCCCGAGATCGCGTCGGCGAGCGAGGTGGTGCCACCGGACACCGACATCAGCACGGCGATGCCGAGGCCGACGATGGCGGCGGTGAGGACGACCCAGTCGACGGTTACCGCGCCGGATTCGTCATTCTTGAAGGTCTTGGCAAGTTTGAACAGTTTCATCTCTAGTCCCTCCGAAAGGATATACGCTCGTTTGGTTCCCGCCCTGCAGACCCCCCGAACCGCCTGTGAACCGATCCGATGCCCTGCTTGGCATGGTGCAAATACAACCCCAGATTGGGGCAGGAGTTGGACGGGTTTCGTACAATTTTTGGCGTCGGCCGGCGGGGCAGGGTGGAGCCGGTCAAGTATCTGAAAAGGCGATAAACTTTTTGGTAACTTTTTTAGGCAAGGGTGCTTTTCAAAGGCTGAAAGGGGGGCGAATCGCCTTGGCTGGTGAGAAAAACTGGCCTTCGGGGCGGAATTCTGAGACAGTTCAAAAAAATATAACAACCGGGCAGAGCAGGATTTCCCTTGCGTGGGCTGGCAGCAATGTTGATCGGCATGGCCGTTGCGACGGGTGCGCCCGCGTGGGCGCAGTCCAAGGCGCCCGCGCCGCAGGGCGATTTCACCTTCAAGCGCGTCGCCGCGCCGCCGAAAGGGCAGGGGCCGAAGATCACCGTGCAGGTCGATCCGGCCGACTACGCCGCCTGGATGAAGGGGCTGGAGAAGCCCGCCGCCAGCGAAAAGCTGCTGCCCGCCTCGGCGGCCCTGCCCGTGCCCTCGGGCTGGGACTGGTTCTGGCGCGAGGTCTCGACCGAGCTTGCCGATGCCGGCCCGGCCAACCTGGCCCGCGCCCTCGACGCGCTGGCCGGCGCAGAGGATGCGCCCGCGCCGCGCCTGCAGGCGCTGCAGGACATCGCCGCGCGGTTCGGCACCGAGATCCTCGCCGCCACCGTGGGCACCGACGTGTCGCCGGCGCTGGTGGTGGCGCTGATCGCGATCGAGTCGAGCGGGTACACGGGGGCCGAGAGCCATGCCGGGGCGCAGGGGCTGATGCAGCTGATCCCCGACACCGCCGCGCGCTTCGGCGTGGCCGACGCCAATGACCCGGGCGAGAACATCAAGGGGGGCGTGGCCTACCTGGCCTGGCTGATGGGGCATTTCGGGCGCGACCCGATCCTGGCGCTGGCGGGATACAACGCCGGCGAAAACGCGGTGACCAAGCACGGTGGCGTACCGCCCTTCGCCGAAACCCGCGCCTACGTGCCGAAGGTGCTGAACGCCTGGCGGGTGGCGCGCGGGCTGTGCCGCACCCCGCCGGAACTCATCACCGACGGCTGCGTCTTCACCGTTCAGGGTTGAGGCGCGGGCGCGCGCCCGCGCGAGGGGGCTGTCCGCCCCCTCTTGGCCTCAAGGCCAATTCACCCCCGAAGGTATTTGCGGACCCAAGACGCCGGTCAGATCGACAGTTTCTTGAAGATCCGCTCGGGGATCAGCTTGATGATCGTCATGATCACCCACCAGAAACCTGGCGTGTAGATCACGTTGCGCTGCTTTTCCACCGCCTTGACGATGGCGCGCGCCACCTTCTCGGGCGCGGCGACGAGGAACATGCCCTCCACCCCCCAGGTCATCGCGGTATCGACGAAGCCGGGTTTGACCGTGACGACGTGGCCGCCGGCGCGGGTGAGCCGGTTGCGCAGCCCGGACAGGTAGGTGGCGAAGGCGGATTTGGCGGCGCCGTAGGTGTAATTGCCGATCCGGCCGCGATCGCCCGCCACCGAGGTGACGCCGACCACCGTGCCGCAGGCGCGCGCCTCCATCACCGGCAGGAGCGTGGCGAGGAAGCGGGCGGGGCCGCTGAAATTGTCGGTGGCGACGGTGTCGATCAGGCTGGGGTCTGCGTCGATCTGGGCTTGCGGCGGCATCGAGCCGACGAAGACGGCGACGTTGATCTCGCCCGGTTCCAGCTCGACCTTGCGCAGGATCGGGGCGAAGGTTTTCGCATCGCGCGCGTCGAAGCGGATGGCCTCGGCCCCGGCCGCGCCGCGCGCCGAAAGGTCGGCGGCGAGCGCCTTGAGCTCGTCCATGTCGCGCCCCGCGAGCAGCAGCGTGTCGCCGCGTTCGGCGATCTGGCGGGCGAAGGCGCGCGCCATCGCCGAGGTGGCGCCGAGGATGATCCAGGTTCGTGTCATGCCGTCCCCCTGAGGTGCAGCCGGCGCACCATGTCGGTGATCAGAAGGCCCTCGGGATCGGCCTTCTCGGCCTCCGCCGCCCAGGCCTCCCATTCGGGATACATCGCCTTGATGGTGGCGCCCGACGCGAGCGCGTCCTTGCCGAGGTAGAGCCGCCCGCCGGCCTCCACCGTCATCGCCTCCAGCTCCGCGATCAGAACCTCGGCCTTCTCGCGCGCCGGGAAGTCGATCGCCAGCGTGTAGCCCTCCATCGGGAAGCTCAGCATGCCGGCGCGGCCTTCGCCCATGCGCTTGATCACCGCCAGCGGCGAGGCGAGGCCAGAGCGCGAGATCTTCGCCACGATCTGTTTCAGCACATCGGCGTTTTCGACCGGCACCACGCATTGGAACTGGTGGAAGCCGCGTTTGCCGTAGAGCCGGTTCCAGTCGTAGAGCTTGTCGAGCGGGAAGACATGGGCGGCGATCGGCATCACGCTGACGTTGCCCCTGCTGGGCACCTTGCGCCAGTAGGCGGCGTTGAACAGCTTCACCGTGGGCGCCGAAAGGGCGAAGGAGGGCAGATCGAGCGGCACGGTGACCGCCGGCAGCGCGCGGCGCTGGGGGCCGTCGGTGAGTTCGGCCTCCTCGAGGATGCCCCGGCCCATCGCCGCCCCGGTGGCGGTGCCGTCGATCCAGCCGACGTTGTAACGGAAGGTGGAGGCGTCGAGCAGGGCGAGGAACTCGTCGAAGTTTTCCACCCGGGTTTCCTTCACCCGCATCGAGGTGCCGGGCGTGGCGATCATCTGGAGCCTGGCCGAGAGGATTACCCCGGTCTGGCCGATGCCGCCCATGGTGGCGCGGAACAGCGTCTTGTTGCGGGCCGGCGAGGCCACCACGCGGCCGCCGCCCGGTTGCAGCAGGGTGACCGAGAGCACGTGCTGGCCGAAGGAGCCGAGGACGTGGTGGTTCTTGCCGTGGATGTCATGGGCGATGGCGCCGCCGACGGTGGGAAAGCCGGTGCCGGGCACCACGGCCGGGATCCAGCCGCGTGGCGCGAAGAGGCGCACGAGCTCGCCGATCTGCATGCCTGCCTCGACCTCGACCACCCCGGTTTCGGGATCGAAGGCGAGGATCTTGTCCATCCGCGTCATGTCGATGATCCGCCCGCCGTCGTTGAGCAGCGAGTCGTTGTAGCTGCGCCGCATCCCCATGGCGGGGGCGGGGGTCTCCTCCATCAGCTGCGCCAGTTGCGCGGCGCGCTCGGGGCGGGCGATCTGCCCGCGCGCGGTGTGAACCCGGCCCCAGCCGGCGTAGTCAGCGGTTTTCCACAGCATGTGCGTGCCTCAGCGAGAGTTTTTCGGCGATCGGGAAGATGGCGAAGCCGATCGCGATGGCGAACCAGAGGGTGGTGACCCGGATGATGGCGGTGGCGGGGATCGAGGCCTCCAGCGGCACGCCTTCGAGGCTCAGCAGCGCCACCATCGCGGCCTCCGCCCCGCCGACACCGCCGGGCGCGCCGGTCAGCCCGCCCGCGAGCCCGGAGAAGATGAAGATCGCCACCGCCTTGGCCACGCCGATATCTGCTCCCATCCACATCAGCAGGAGGTGAAAGGCATAGCCTTCCGCGAACCAGCCGGCAAGGCCGAGCAGCCCGGCAAGGCCCATCACACCCGGCGACGAGAAGGCCTTGAGCGAGCGCGCGGCGCGGCGCAGGCTGGCGAAGAGCCGCGCGAAACGGCCGGTGAGGCGGTGGCCGAGATCGGCGAGGCCGACGAGAAGCGCGGGGCGGGTGGCGATGACGGCCCCCGCCAGCGCAAGCAGCGTCACCGGCAGGCCGAAGGCGATGCCACTGGCCGAGAAGGCCAGCGCCGCGCCCAGCAGGACGCCCATGGCGGCGAGATCGGAGGCGCGGTCGACCAGCATGAGCGGCGCGGTGCGCGCGAAGCGCCAGCCGGTTTCGCGCCCGATCCAGCGCATCCGCACCAGTTCGCCCAGCCGCCCCGGGGTGACGCTCATCGCGAAGCCGCCGAGAAAGTGGCGCAGGCTCGCGCCGAGCCGCAGGTCGAGCCCGAGGTGGCGCGCGAACAGGTGCCAGCGCAGGCCGCGACCGAGGTAGTTGACCAGCGAAAGCGCCAGCAGCACCCCGAACTGCCAGAAATGGAGCCGCGCGATCTGGGCCAGGGTTTCTTCCCACCCGGTGGCGGCGGCGAGGGCGGCCAGCCCGGCCAGCACCAGCGCGAACAGCCCGGCGAGCACCAGCGTGTCTCGCAGGCGATGGCGGGGCGCGATACGGGCGCGGGAAAGGGGTTCGGTGCTCGACATGGGCCTGTGCCGCCGATCTACCGGCGGATTACGTCGATAGTATGAAATCGCGGCGCGAATGGAAACCGCTTTGCGCGCCGGTCCTGCCCGCACCGCGGCGCGGGCGCGGCCGGCCGGGCCAGGCTCACAGGTCCAGGCTCGCGTGGCGGTTCACGTCCTTGTAGAGCAGGTAGCGGAACGGCTCGGGGCCGCCGGCGTAGCAGGCCTGTGGGCAGAAGGCGCGCAACCACATGTAATCGCCCGCCTCGACCTCGACCCAGTCGCGGTTCAGCCGGTACACGCCCTTGCCGTGCAGCACGTAAAGGCCGTGCTCCATCACGTGGGTTTCGAGGAACGGGATCACTGCGCCGGGCTGCAGGGTGACGATCGTCACGTGCATGTCGTGGCGCAGATCATCGGGCGAGACGAAGCGGGTGGTGGCCCAGCGGCCCTCGGTGTCGGGCATCGGGGTGGGGTCGATCGCGGCCTCGTTGGTGACGATCGGTTCGGGCGCGGCGATCCCCTCGGCGGGGATGTAGCGCTTGCGGATCCAGTGGAACACCGCCGGGGCCGGGCCTTCGTTGTGCAGGGTCCAGTCGCAGCCGGGGGGCAGGTAGGCGTAGCCGCCGGGCTCCATCGTCTCGGGCTCGGCGCCGTCGATCGTGAGCGCAAGCGCACCGGCGGTGACGAAGAGCGCGGCCTCGGCCTGCGGGTTGGATTCGGGCTGGTCTGATCCGCCGCCGGGGGCGATCTCGCAGATGTAGTGCGAGAAGGTTTCGGCAAAGCCCGTCATAGGCCGCGCGATCACCCAGACGCGGGTGTCGCGCCAATGGGGCAGCGCGCTCACCACAATGTCGCGCATGGTGGCGCCGGGCAGCACGGCATAGGCCTCGGTGAACACCGCCCGGCCGGTCAGCAAATCGCTCTGCGGCGGAAGCCCTCCGGGGGGCGTGGCATAGCGGCGCTCTGTCATCGGTCATCCTTCCTTGCCTTTGCCTCGTATAGAGCGCGGGGAACGGCGCGCCAAGCGTGCGGTTGCGCGCGCGGGTGGTCGCGGCAACCACGGCCGGGACCGGAGAGAGGGGGCGCCGATGGCCGCAGCACGGCAGGAGGAAACGGTTGATTTCCTCGTCGCGGGCGTCGAGGTGAACGGCGGAGGGCGATTTCGACCGGGCCGGGAAACCCGCGATGGTCAAGGCGCTGATCGCGGATTATCCTTTCCTCGGCGAGACATGGGCGCGGCGGCTATGGCGCCACGCGCATCGAGGCGGAGGGGTGCCACGTGATGGCGCAGGAGTTCGCCAAAACGGCGGAGGAGATCGCCTGGCGGCGGTCGAAACCGGGGCTGAGGATGAATGCAGGCGAGATCGCGGCGCTCGACCGCTGGATCGCCGGGGAGGACAAGCCATGAGCCATATTCTCGCGATCGACCAGGGCACCACCTCGTCGCGCGCCATCGGGTTCGACGCGCGGATGCATCCCGTGGCGCAGGCGCAGGAGGAATTTCCGCAAGTCTACCCGCAAAGCGGCTGGGTCGAGCATGATCCGGAGGACATTTGGGCCAGCACGCTCGCCACCGCCCGCAAGGTCGCGGGCGAACTCGGCCCCGAGACCATCGCCGCCATCGGCATCACCAACCAGCGCGAAACCACGCTGATCTGGGACCGCGAGACCGGCAAGCCGATCCACAACGCCATCGTCTGGCAGGACCGCCGCACCGCCGACACCTGTGCGGCCTTGCGCGCGGAGGGATTCGAAGACGTGGTGCGCGCCCGCACCGGGCTGCTGCTCGACCCGTATTTTTCCGCCACAAAGGTGAAATGGCTGCTCGATCACGTCGAGGGTGCGCGCGCCGCCGCCGAGGCGGGCCGGCTCGCCTTCGGCACTGTCGATACCTACCTCGTCTGGCGGCTCACCGAGGGCCGGGTGCACGCCACCGACGCCACCAACGCATCACGCACCTTGCTCTATGATATCCACCGGGGGGAATGGGACGCGGAGATCTGCGACCGGCTCGGTGTGCCGATGAGCCTCTTGCCTGAGGTGCGCGATTGCGACGGCGATTTCGGGAGCACCACGCTTCTCGGCGGCGAGATCCCGATCCGCGGCGTGGCGGGCGATCAGCAGGCCGCCACGATCGGGCAGGCCTGTTTCGCGCCTGGCATGATGAAATCGACCTATGGCACCGGCTGCTTTGCGCTGCTCAACACCGGCGCGCAGGCGGTCATATCGCAAAACCGTCTGCTCACCACCATCGCCTACCGCATCGGCGGCCAGACCATCTATGCGCTCGAAGGCTCGATCTTCGTGGCCGGCGCGGTGGTGCAATGGCTGCGCGACGGGCTGGGCATCATCGGCAAGGCGAGCGAGGCCGGCGGCATGGCGCGCAAGGCCGACCCGGGGCAGGAGCTGATCCTCGTGCCCGCCTTCACCGGGCTGGGCGCGCCCTACTGGGACGCCGAGGCGCGCGGCGCGGTTTACGGGATCACCCGCAATACCGGCCCGCACGAGTTCGCCCGCGCCGCGCTCGAAAGCGTCGGTTTCCAGACCCGCGACCTGATGGAGGCAATGTGGGCCGACGCCGGGCGCGGCGAGGGCGTGCTCCGGGGCGCTGAGATGGCGACCCTGCGGGTCGACGGCGGCATGTCGGCCTCGGATTACACCATGCAATTCGTCGCCGACATCACCGGCGCGCCGGTCGACCGGCCGAAGGTGGTGGAAACCACCGCGCTCGGCGCGGCCTGGCTCGCGGGGCAGGCGGTGGGGCTCTACCCCGACGCGGGCGGCTTTGCCGAAACATGGGCGGTGGATACCCGCTTCACCCCGCAGATGGACGAAGCGATGCGCGAGGCGCGCTACGCCCGCTGGCGCGATGCGGTTTCGCGCACGCTGAGCCGGTAGCCACGGGTTTGCCCTTGCGCCCCGGCGCAAATCTCGCCAATGGCGGGCCCATGCTCGCCTTTCTTCGCCAGAACGCCCCCTTTCTCGCCGCGGGCACGCTGCTCACCTTCCTGTCGAGCTTCGGCCAGACGTTTTTCATCGCGGTGTTCTCGGGAGAGATCCGTGAAGCCTTCAGCCTCAGCCACGGCCAGTGGGGCGGGATCTACATGCTGGGCACGATGGCCTCGGCGGCGGTGATGGTCTGGGCCGGCGGCTTGACCGACCGGTTCCGCGTGCGCGTGCTGGGGCCGGTGATGCTGCTTGGCCTCGCCGCGGCGATGATCGCGCTGGCATTCACCCCCTGGGTCTGGGCGCTCGCCGTCGTGATCTTCGCGCTGCGGTTCTTCGGCCAGGGGATGCTGGGCCATGTCGCCGTCGTGGCGATGGCGCGCTGGTTCGTGAAAACCCGGGGGCGGGCACTCTCGATCGCCTCGCTCGGTGTGGCGCTCGGCGAGGCGAGCCTGCCCCTGCTTTTCGCCGCCCTCCTGACGATGGCCGACTGGCGGACGCTCTGGCTCGGCGCGGCGCTGGTGCCTGCGCTGGGCGTTCTGGTGATGCTCTGGCTGCTCGGCAAGGAGCGCACACCCCAGTCCCACGCCGAGAGTGACGTGAGCTTCGGCATGGGCGCGCGGCACTGGACGCGGGGCGAGGCGCTGCGCGGGCCGCTGTTCTGGCTGATGCTGCCGGCGATCCTCGGGCCGGCCGCATTCAACACCGCCTTCTTCTTCCACCAGGTGCATCTCGCCGAGGTGAAGGGGCTGGCGCATGTCCAGCTGGTGGCGCTGTTCCCGCTCTACACCGGGCTTGCGATCACGGCGATGCTGGTGACGGGCTGGGCGCTCGACCGGCTGGGCACCGCGCGGCTGATGCCGCTGTCGCAACTGCCCGTCGCGCTGGCCTTCGTGATCTTTTCGCTCGCCGAGGGGCAGGGGGGAATGTTCGTCGGCCTCGTCTTCCTCGCGCTCACCAGCGGGGCGAACGCGACGCTGCCCAACGCGTTCTGGGCCGAGTTCTACGGCACCGCCCATATCGGCGCGATCAAGGCGCTGGCGGCGGCGGCGATGGTGCTGGGCTCGGCGATCGGCCCCGGGTTGACCGGGCTTCTGATCGACCTCGGCATCGGCATCGAACGCCAATTCATCGGCGTCGCGGGCTATTTCCTGTTCGCGACCCTGCTGATGCGGCTGGGTATCCGCCGGGCCACGCGCCGGTTCTAGGCGCTCCCCTTGCCGGGGCTCAATCCACGCCCGCGCCCGATTTCTCGTCGAGATCGTCGCCCGAGATGTGCTCGGGCAGAACGAGGTTCAGCACGATCGAGAGGAAGGCCGCCGGCAGCAGGCCGGACGACAGCAGGATCTGCGCGGTCTCGCCGGTGTGCTGCAGCGCCGAGGGTTCGAGCTGCAGGCCGAAGCCGAGGCTGAGGCTGATGGCGAAGATCACCATGTTGCGCCGGTTCCACCTGACCTCCGACAGCATGTTGATGCCGCTCGCCGCCACCATGCCGAACATCACCACCACGCCGCCGCCGAGCACGTTGATCGGCACCGTGTTGACCACCGCCCCCACCTTCGGCACGAAGCCGGCGAGGATCAGGAACAGCGCGCCGAAGCTGACGACGTGGCGGCTCATCACCCCGGTCATCGCCACCAGCCCGACGTTCTGGCTGAAGGTGGTGTTGGGCAGGCCGCCGAAGGCCCCGGCGAGCGCCGAGCCGATGCCGTTTGCGAAGGTGGCGCCGATCACCTCCTTGTCGGTCACGTCGCGGCCCGCGCCGCTCTTGCAGATCGCCGAGGTGTCGCCCACCGTTTCGATCGTCGAGATGATCGCCATGAAGCACATGCCGATGATGATCGCCCAGTTCAGCTCGAAACCGAACTTGAACGGGATCGGCGCGGCAAGCAGGGCTGCGTCGCCGACGCCGGCGAAGCTGACCTGCCCCATGACCAGCGCCACCACGTAGCCCGCGACGATGCCCACCAGCACCGCTGCGACCGAAAAGAAGCCGCGCAGGAAGAACTTCGCCGCCAGCGTCACCACGATCACCACCAGCGCGGGGCCCCACATCTCGAGCGTGCCGAAGGCGGGGGTGCCCATCTTCGGCGCCCCGCCGGCGGCATACTGGACGCCGACGCGCAACAGCGCGAGGCCGATCATCAGCACGATCAGCCCGGTCACCAGCGGCGGCAGCGCCTTGCGCACCGGGCCGACCACGAAGCCGATCAGGATGTGGAAGATACCGCCGATCAGCACCCCGGTCATCAGCCCCGCAAGCCCCGCCGTGCCCGCGCCCGCCACCGCCGGGATCATCACCGGCACGAAGGCGAACGAGGTGCCCTGCACCAGCGGCAACCGCGCCCCCACCCGGCCATAGCCGACGGTCTGGATCAGCGTGGCGATCCCGGCGAACAGCATCGACATCTGGATCATGTAGGTCATGTCGGGAAAGCCGAGGCCCGCCTGGTCGGAGCCGAAGCCGATGCCGGCGGCGCCGGCGACGAGGATCACCGGCGTGACGTTGGAGACGAACATCGCCAGCACGTGCTGGATGCCCAGCGGCACCGCCTTGGCGAGCGGCGGGGTATAGTCCGGATCACGCAATTGTTCCGGCGTTCCGATCGAACTGTCGGCCATCGGTCTCTCCCTAGTCTGGCGGCGCGGTGACCACGCAAGCCTCGTCCAACCAGTGTTCCTCGAGGTTCGCGGTCTCCCCGATCCGGTCGATCACGGCGAACAGGCCGGGAGGCGCGAGCGGGGTCAACACGCCGTGCCACGTGCCCCGGTGCAGGTTGATGCCCTGGCCCGGCGCGGTGAGGAAGGCGCGGGGCGTGCCCGGTGCGCCGTCCGCGTCGGGGGCGACGATCACGAGGAAGGGATCGCGGCTCATCGGGATGAAGGCCTGGCTGCCCTCGGGATGGCGCTCGAACATGTCGAGCCTGTAGGGCAGGGCGCGGGCCTGCGCCTTGAACAGGCTGATCCCGGCGCGGCCATCTGGGCCGAAATCGAGCGCGGCACGGTCGTGGTAGCGGCCGCAAAGCCCCTGGTTGATGATCCGGTCGGGCGCGCCCTCGGCCTCCAGCACGTCGCCGAACGGGGCGAAGGCGTCTGCAGTGAGCGGCTCGGCGACGATTTCGCGGCTCACGGAAGCATCTCCTTCAGCCGCAAGAGGGCGATGCGCTCGACCTGGCGGCAGGCTTCCTCGAATTCCGCGCCGGTGGGGTTGTCGAGCCGGCGCTGGAAAGCGTTCAGGATGCCCGCCTTGTCGTGGTCGCGCACCGCGATGATGAAGGGAAAGCCGTGCTTCGCCACGTAGGCGGTGTTGAGCTTGGTGAAGGCCGCGCGCTCGGCGTCGGTGAGCGCGTCGAGCCCGGCGCTGGCCTGCTCCGCCGTGCTCTCGGCGGTGAGACGGCTGGCGGCGGCCAGCTTGCCCGCGAGGTCGGGGTGGGCGCGGAGCACCTCCAGCCGGGCCTCGTGGCCGGCGCTGCGAAACACCCGCGCAAGCGCGTTGTGCAGGCCCACGGCGCTGTCATGCACGGGGCCGAGCTCAAGCTCGAAGGCGCCCTCGGCGATCCATGGCGAATGTTCGAAAACGCCACCAAAACGCGCCACGAACGCCGCTTTTTCCAGCATCGAAGGTTGGATTTGTTCAACTGGCGGATGCACCTCGGCCCAATGCTGTGCGATCTCGATGCGGCGCGGGAACCACACGCCCTCGTGGCTTGCGGCATGCTCCATGAACCGCCGCAGCGCCATGATCCGCCCGGGCCGGCCGATCAGCCGGTTGTGCAAGCCGATGCTCATCATCTTCGGGCTGCCCGCCAGCCCCTCGGCGTAGAGTGCATCGAAAGAATCGCGCAGGTAGTCGAAGAAATGCCCGGCGGTGTTGAACCCCTGCGGCGTGGCGAAGCGCATGTCGTTGGCGTCGAGCGTGTAGGGGATGATCAGCTGATCGCGCCCGCCGATGCGCACCCAGTAAGGCAGATCGTCGTCATAAGTATCGGAAATATAGGCGAATTGCCCGGTTTCGGCGGCGAGGCGGACGGTGTTGACCGAACAGCGCCCGGTATACCAGCCCTCCGGGGCTTCGCCGACCACCTCGGTGTGCAGCCGGATCGCCTCGGCGATCTGGGTGCGTTCCTCGGCCTCGTCCATGTCCTTGTGTTCGACCCATTTGAGGCCGTGGCTGGCGATCTCCCAGCCCGCATTCTTCATCGCCGCCACCTGCTCGGGGCTGCGCGCCAGCGCGGTTGCCACGCCGTAGACGGTGGGCTTGATGCCGAATTCCTCGAACAGCCGGAACACGCGCCAGAAGCCGGCGCGCGCGCCGTAGTCGTAGATCGATTCCATGTTCCAGTGGCGTTGGCCCGGCCAGGCCTGCGCGCCGACGATCTCCGACAGGAAGGCCTCGGAGGCGGCATCGCCGTGCAGCAGGCAATTCTCGCCGCCCTCCTCGTAGTTCACCACGAATTGCACCGCGATCCGCGCGCCGCCGGGCCAGGCCGGGTCGGGCGGGGTGGCGCCGTAGCCGCGCAGGTTGCGAGGATAACGTGTCATTTCTCTCCCTCGGAAAGTTTCGCTTCCCGAAAGGGATAGGGGCTTGTGAAGCGGAGGGAAACTGTTTTCACTTGGTCCGAACCGCGCCCGACGGGCGCAACCGGGAGACCAGAACGATGAGCGGATACCTCACCACCCATGTGCTCGACACCGCCCGCGGCCGGCCCGCGGCGGGGCTCGCGATCGACCTCTACCGCGTCGAGGGCGAGGCGCGCGCGCATCTGCGGCGGATGGAAACCAACGACGACGGGCGCACCGACGGGCCGATCCTGCCCGAGGCCGAGTTCGAGATCGGCGACTACGAGCTGGTGTTCCACGCGGGGGCCTATCTCGAGGCCCACGCCGCCGCCCCGGAGGCGCCGCGCTTTCTCGGCGATGTGCCGATCCGCTTCACCATGTCGGAGCCGGCGCATTACCACGTGCCGCTGCTGCTCTCGCCCTACGGCTATTCCACCTACCGCGGCAGCTGACCCGGACCGCGCCAGAGGAGACCCCCATGCTCGACCCCACCGTGCTGATGGAATGGCTCGAATTCGCCGTGCGCTGGCTGCACGTGATCACCGCCATCGCCTGGATCGGCTCGTCGTTCTACTTCATCGCGCTCGATCTCGGGCTGCGCCCCTCGACGGATCGGCGCGCGGGCGTGTCGGGCGAGGCGTGGCAGGTGCACGGCGGCGGCTTCTATTTCATCCAGAAATACATGGTGAGCCCGGCCCGGATGCCGACCGAGCTGACCTGGTTCAAATGGGAAAGCTACGCCACCTGGCTGTCGGGCGCGGCGCTGCTGATGGTGGTTTACTATGCCGGATCGGAGCTTTACCTCGTCGATCCGTCCAAGGCCGATCTCCTTGCGTGGCAGGCGATCGCGATTTCCGCCGCCTCGCTCACCATCGGCTGGCTGGTCTATGACCGTCTGTGCAAATCCGGCCTTGCCGAAAAGCCGACGCTGCTGATGCTGCTGCTCTTCGTGCTGCTGCTCGCGATGGGCTGGGGATACAACGAGGTGTTCACCGGCCGCGCGGTGATGCTCCACCTCGGCGCCTTCACCGCCACGATCATGACGGCCAACGTCTTCTTCATCATCATCCCGAACCAGAAGATCGTGGTGGCGGACCTGATCGCGGGCCGCACGCCGGATGCGAAGTATGGCAAGATCGCCAAGCTGCGCTCGACCCATAACAACTACCTCACCCTGCCGGTGATCTTCCTGATGCTGGCCAACCATTACCCGCTGGCCTTTGCCAGCACGTGGAACTGGGTGATCGCCGGGCTTGTGTTCCTCATGGGCGTGACGATCCGGCACTTCTTCAACAGCCACCACGCCCACAAGGGCTACAAGTGGTGGACATGGCCGATCACCGCGGCGCTGTTTCTCGCCGCGGTCTGGCTCTCGACGCAAGGGCAGGAATACCAGAGCTGGGAAGAGGCCGAGGCGCGCGCGCTCACCCCCTACGAGCAGCGCTTCGCCGAGGCCGAGGGGTTTGAGGACGTGGCCGGGCTGGTGATGGGGAATTGCTCGATGTGCCACGCCCGCGAACCGGCCTGGGAGGGGATCGGCACCGCGCCCAAGGGCGTGCTGCTGGAAACGCCGGGCGACATCGCGCGCCACGCGAAGACGATCTACACCCAGGCGGGGCTGACCAACGCCATGCCGCCGCCCGCGGCGAGCTTCATGTTGCCTGAAGACCGCGCCGCGATCGTGGCCTGGTTCCGCGCCGGGCGGGGTTAGTGTTTCGGGTCGGCTGCCGCCGACCCGACCCGCTGGGGGGCAGAGCCCCCCAGACCCCCCGAGGTATTTTTGGACCCAAGAAGAGGGGCCGCGCGACCAGGGCGACCGACGTTCGGCCCGGTCCGCCCCCTGTTGCGGGGCGGTTGCGGGATCGGCTCAGAACGCCTTGAAGGTGAGCGTCGTGAGCGAGCGATCTATATTGGGGATGTCGAGCAGGTGGCCGTTGATGAACTTGCCGATATCCTCGTCCTCGGGAATGTAGATCTTCATCAGCAGGTCATACTCGCCCGAGGTGGAATAGAGCTCGGAGTGGATCTCGCGCTGGATGATCTCCTCGGCGACCTTGTAGGTGGTGCCCGGTTTGCAGCGCAGTTGGATGAAGACGGGTGTGCTCATGATCGGCCTCGCGGTGGTTCGGCCGCAAGGTGACACGGGCGCGCGGGGCGCGGCAAGCCCAATTGCCGCCTTTTCAGCCAGCCTCGCCGCGCCTATAAGCGCGGGGAAACCAGCGGGAGGGCGCCATGCGCAAGGCCAGCGTGAGCCGCAAGACGGCGGAAACCGAGATCAGCGTCGAGATCGACCTCGACGGCAGCGGTGCTTACGACAACCAGACCGGCGTGGGGTTCTTCGACCACATGCTCGACCAGCTTGCCCGCCACGCGCTGATCGACATGCGCGTGCGCGCCGTGGGCGATCTGCACATCGACGATCACCACACCGTGGAAGACACCGGCATCGCGCTCGGCC
The DNA here is from genome assembly GCF_014640115.1 of Sinisalibacter lacisalsi. Classification (GTDB taxonomy): domain Bacteria; phylum Pseudomonadota; class Alphaproteobacteria; order Rhodobacterales; family Rhodobacteraceae; genus Sinisalibacter; species Sinisalibacter lacisalsi. The sequence goes on from NZ_BMGI01000004.1 coordinate 133,385, forward strand.
AGGCCCTGCGCGAGGCGCTGGGCGACAAGCGCGGCATCCGGCGCTACGGCGAATGCCACCTGCCGATGGACGAGGCGCAGGTGCGCTGCGCGCTCGATCTCTCGGGCCGGGCCTTCCTGGTGTGGAACGTGGACTTCCCGACGCCGAAGATCGGCACGTTCGATACCGAGCTGGTGCGCGAGTTCTTCACCGCCTTCGCCGGCAATGGCGGGATCACCCTGCATGTCGACCGGCTGCACGGGTTCAACAGTCACCACATCGCCGAGGCCGCTTTCAAGGCGGTGGCGCGGTCGTTGCGCGACGCGCTCGAGGTCGACCCGCGCAAGGCCGACGCGATCCCTTCGACCAAGGGCGCGTTGTGAGGATGGCCCGAAAAGTGGGAACCGGTTTTCGGGCCAAGCCATGCGACCAGGAGGCGTGACATGCTCACCGCGCTGATCGACTACGAATCTGGCAACCTGCACTCCGCCGAGAAGGCTTTCCAGCGCATGGCGCGCGAGACCGGCGCGGGCGAGGTGGTGGTGACCGACGACCCCGAGATCGTTTCGCGCGCCGACCGGATCGTGCTGCCGGGCGACGGTGCCTTCCCGTCGTGTCGGCGGGCGCTGTTCGAGCATTCGGGGCTGTTCGAAGCGATTGACGAGGCGGTGAACCGCCGCGCCCGACCGTTTTTCGGGATCTGCATCGGCATGCAGATGCTGGCAGATACCGGCCACGAATACGAGGAAACCCCCGGCTTCGGCTGGATCGGCGGCGAGGTGACGGCGATCACGCCGGCTGACCCCTCGCTGAAAGTGCCGCACATGGGCTGGAACGACCTGGTGATCGACCACGCCCACCCGGTGCTCAAGGGGATCGAAACCGGCACCCACGCCTATTTCGTCCATTCCTACCATTTCCGGGTGACCGACGCGGCCGAGCGGCTGGCGCATTGCGACTACGGCGGCGAGATCACCGCCATCGTCGGGCGCGACAATATCTTCGGCACGCAGTTTCACCCGGAGAAGAGCCAGGCCCCCGGCCTCGCGATCATCGCCAACTTCCTGGGCTGGCGGCCGTAGCGGGCGCCGGGCGGCTTCGCGAAAGCGCCCGGCACCGGCGAAGCAGGGCGCCGTTTATCGCCGCTATTGCAGCCGCGACCAGGTTTGCGTCTTGCACAGGAGCCCGCCCAGCACGCAGCCGTCGAGGAAGAGGCTGTCGCCGTTCATCTCCATCTTGCCGACGTAGGTCTTGTCGTTCGACGGCCGCCAGACGTTGCCCTCGTAACGCCCGCCGCCTTGCGGCTCCATGTTGATCACGATCACCTTGCCGATGTTTTCCGACTGGTATTCGCCGCTGTCGTCGAAGGTGCGGCGGATCCAGCCACAGACCTTGCCACCCGAGCACCCCGACATCTCGACATAGGCATAGGCGCCGTCATCGACCTCGGTTTTCCACATCCCGTGCACCGGGTCGGCGGCGAGGGTGGTGGGGGCGAGCGCGAGGAGCGCGGCGATCAGGGTTTTCTTCATCTCTTTCCTCCCGTGTTTGCGCCATCCTGCCGGGGGGCTGGCGCGCTGGCAAGCCTCTGCCTTGCCGCCCGGGGCGGGGCATGCGAAAAGCCCGCGCGAACGGCAAAGGAGTGGCCCGATGATCCTCTACCCCGCGATCGACCTCAAGGATGGCCAGTGCGTGCGCCTGTTGCGCGGCGAGATGGCGGCGGCGACGGTCTTCAACGACGACCCGGCCGCCCAGGCGCGCGCCTTCGAGGCGGCGGGCTGCGACTGGATCCACCTCGTCGATCTCAACGGCGCCTTCGCCGGCGAGCCGGTGAACGCCGCCGCCGTCGAGGCGATCCTCGCCACGATCACCGTGCCGGCGCAACTCGGCGGCGGCATCCGCGACATGGCCACCATCGAGCGCTGGCTCGACAAGGGGCTCGCGCGGGTGATCCTCGGCACCGTGGCGGTGGAAAACCCCGCGCTGGTGCGCGAGGCCGCCGCCGCCTTCCCCGGCCGCGTGGCGGTGGGAATCGACGCCCGGAACGGCATGGTGGCCACCAAGGGCTGGGCCGAGGAAACCGACGTTGACGCCACCGAGTTGGCGAAGAGCTTCGAGGATGCCGGCGTGGCCGCGATCATCTACACCGACATCCTGCGCGACGGCGCGATGCAGGGGCCGAACGTAGAGGCCACCGCGGCGCTCGCGCGTGCCGTCTCGATCCCGGTGATCGCCTCCGGCGGCGTCTCCTCGCTCGACGACCTGCGCGCGCTCAAGGCCTGCGGCGCGCCGCTAGATGGCGCGATCTCGGGCCGGGCGCTTTATGACGGGGCGCTCGACCTTGGCGAGGCGCTGGCGCTCCTGCGGGGTTGAGCGGTTTCGCATCGCCTGGCGGCGATCCGACCGGGCCGGGGGGCTCTGCCCCGTCGTGCCCAAGGCACGCCTCCCAGTCGCCGGGGGGCTCTGCCCCCCGGACCCCCCGAGGTATTTGTGGACCCAAGAAGACCGGAAACGGGCGCGGGCCGGAGGTGCGGCCATTCTTGCGCCCGTCCGGCTGAAGCCCTAAACCGGCGCCAAAAGGAGCCCGCATGCTCAAGACCCGCATCATCCCCTGTCTCGACGTGGCCGACGGCCGCGTGGTGAAAGGCGTGAACTTCGTCGACCTCGTCGATGCCGGCGACCCGGTGGAGGCGGCCAAGGCCTATGACGCGGCCGGGGCGGACGAGCTGTGTTTTCTCGATATCCACGCCACCCACGAGAACCGCGGCACGATGTATGATCTGGTCACGCGGACGGCGGAGCAATGCTTCATGCCGCTCACCGTCGGCGGCGGGGTGCGCAGCCACGAGGATGTGCGCCAGCTGCTGCTCGCGGGTGCCGACAAGGTGAGCTTCAACTCCGCCGCCGTGGCCGACCCCGAGGTGGTGGCCGGGGCCGCCGACCGCTTCGGCTCGCAGTGCATCGTGGTGGCGATCGACGCCAAGACGGTGGAGACCGACGAGAACGGCCAGGGCGTGCGCTGGGATATTTTCACCCATGGCGGGCGGCGCGCCACCGGGGTGGACGCGCTCGACTTCGCCCGCACCGTTGCCGCCAGGGGGGCGGGGGAGATCCTGCTCACCTCGATGGACCGCGACGGCACCCGGGCCGGCTTCAACCTGCCGCTCACCCGCGCGATCGCCGACGCGGTGAGCATTCCCGTCATCGCCAGCGGCGGTGTGGGCAATCTCGATCACTTCGTCGAGGGCGTGCGCGAGGGCCATGCCAGCGCCGTGCTCGCCGCCTCGATCTTCCATTTCGGCGAATACACCATCCGCGAGGCCAAGGAGCACATGGCCGCCGCGGGCATCCCCGTGAGGCTGACATGACCGCGCTCGACCGACTGGCCGACACCATCGAGAAACGCCGGGGCGTGAACCCGCGCGACAGCTGGACCGCGGCGCTGCTCGCCAAGGGGCCGGAGAAATGCGCCGAGAAATTCGGCGAGGAGGCGGTGGAGGCGATCATCGAGGCGGTGAAAGGGGACCGCGAGAAGCTTGTCGCCGAGGCCGCCGACGTGCTCTACCACATGCTGGTGATGCTCACCGCCCGCGACGTTTCGTTCGAGGATGTTCTGGCCGAGCTGGAACGCCGTGAAGGCACCTCGGGCATCGCCGAGAAGGCGTCGCGCCCGGACGGCTGAGCCGGGCGCGGGGTCAGCCCAGGAGCCGGGCGTGCTCGATCTTCGGGCAGCGGTCCTCGACGAAATCGAGCCCCTTCGCCTCTGCCATCCCCTGCGCCTCGGCGGAGGTGACCCCGATCTGCAACCACACCGTCTTGAGACCGGGCAGGTTTTCCAGCGCCGATTCGACGATCGGCATCACCATGTCGGAGCGGCGAAACACGTCAAGCATGTCGACCTGCGCATCGCCCGGGATCTGGCCGAGATCGGCGACGATCTCTTCGCCCATGAAGCTCTGCCCGGCGAGCCCGGGGTTGACCGGGATCACCCGGTAGCCGTTTTCGGCGAGGTAGCGCGCCACCTTGTGGCTCGCACGGTCGGGCTTGTTGGAAAAGCCCACCAGCGCGATCGTGCGGGTGCGCGCGAGAATGGTTTTCAGGCGTTCGTCGGTATTGGTGCTCATGCTGCCCTGATAATCCCTGCCCGCTGCGAAGGAAAGCCCGCGCCGGGGCGGAAAAGAAAGCGCCCGGGAGGGGGCCCGGGCGCAGTTTGTGGAACGAGGGACAGTGAATTGAGACTACGGGCGTTCCACGGCCCGCTCTCACACCTCTAGGTAAGATGCCCCCGGCTTTGCGGTAGGGGGAATAAAGATTCCGTGAACATCCGTGCCGAAAACGGCAGAAAACCGCCGATCTCGCGGTCAGCCCCGCCCGAGCGCGGCGGCGTAGAGCGCGACGGCGCCGGCGTTGGAGACGTTGAGCGATCCGAAGGCGCGGGCGTAGGGGATGCGCACGAGGCGGTCGCAGGTGGTGCGGCTGCGCTCGCGCAGGCCGGGCCCCTCGGCGCCGAGCACCAGCGCCACCGGGGTTTGCGCGAGGTCGGCCAGCACCGGGCCGAGCTCCTCCTCCGCCTCGCCGTCGAGGCCGATCACCGCGTAGCCCATGTCCTTGAGCCGGAGCATGGTGTCGGCCAGGTTGGTGACGCGCAGGTAGGGTTGGCGTTCGAGCGCGCCCGAGGCGGTCTTGGCGAGCGCCCCGGTTTCGGGCGCGGCGTGGCGCTTGGTGGCGATCACCGCCGCCGCGCCGAACACCTCCGCCGAGCGCAGGATCGCGCCCGCGTTATGCGGGTCGGAGACCCTGTCGAGCAGGACGACGACGGGCGCGGTGCCGGGCGGCGCGGGGCAGATCTCGTCGAGTCCGCCCCAATCCAGCGGGCGCACCTCGAGCGCCGCGCCCTGGTGCACGCTGCCCGGATCCAGCGGCGCGGGAAACTTGCGTGCATCGGCGATCTCGGGCTCGAGGTTGCCGGCGTCGATCGCGGTGCCGAGCCGGTCGGCGGCGTTGCGGGTGACGATCAGCCGGAGCTTTTCGCGGGCCGGGTTCATCAGCGCGTCGCGCACCGCGTGAAGGCCGAAGAGCCATAACGTCTCATCCGCCGCGGCCCGCTGCGTGCGTTCCTTCTGCACGACCCATTTGGGTTTTTTCGCCACCGTCGCCCCCTTGTTCACATCGGGCCGGACAATGGGCCGGGGCGCGGGGCGGCGCAAGGGATTTTCGGCTTGACGGACGCCGGGCGCCCGAGTATCCCCGCCCTCGTTCCGATGCCTGAGGCGTCGGCACGGGCGACGAGCTGCAAGGTGCGGCAGCGGACTGTAACTCCGCCGGGGAGACCCATGCCTGGTTCGATTCCAGGGTCGCCCACCATCCCCCCCCCTCCTTCCATCCAATGGGCGTTTAACCTTGCGGTTGAGTGGTGTGGGGGTGAATCCCTTGCTCTATGAGGCGTGTCTATCCGCGCTGTCACATCTGCGACGCCCCGGACGTGGCAACCTGTTTGCAGCCAACGGTTAGGTATCGCCTGCCGCAGCCACAATCGCGTCATGGCTGCGATCCAGCCGTTTCAGAAGCCCGTCGGCAACCGCAAGCCGGAGAAGGCGCAGGTAGGTCCGCCTTGCTCCTTCGTGATGCCGGACCTTGAGGATCCATTTCGGCATCAGAACGATCAGCACCGGCCAGAACAGCCAACCCGCAGCCTTGTGATACAGCAACAGGAGATTCCTGTGGTGGTAATAGGCCTTCCACAGAGGGCGAAACCGCTGGCCGGAATCGTTGTTCGTGAACGTGGTGAAATCGTGTTCGAACCTGATCTGCGGCGCAAAGCCTATGCGCCCGCCACGGCGGGAAAGTTCGAGCGTGTAGATCGCATCGTCGCCGTAGATGAACAGAGCCGGATCGGGAAAACCGCCGCGCTCAATCCCGGCGCGGGAGATGAAGAAGCCGACGAACGACGTCACGTCGATCGGGGCCATCGGCCCTTGATAGGCGGCATGTGGAATGTGAAAGCCGTTGCGTCCCTTGCGGACCGTTTCCCAGAAGCGCCGCCAGTGCCAGAAAGGGTTGCGGGATGGGCGGTTCATCTCGCAGATCTCGCCGCTCGGAAAATAGACAGCAGCCCCAAGCGCCTCCCAGCCTTCCCGCGCGGTCGCGTGGAAAGCGGCAAGCGCGCCCGGGGCAGGGCGGGCATCGTCATCCATCACCACCAGCCAGTCGGGATCATGCGCCTCGACCGCGTGACGCATGCCCATTTCGAAACCGCCGGCGCCCCCGCGGTTGTGCCGGCTGGTCACGATGTCGAGGCGGCTATCGGTCAGGGTTGCGAGCCAGGCCCCGGTGCCATCGGTGGAGGCGTTGTCGACCACGACCACCGCGCTCAACTCTTCCACCGGGCTCTCGAGCAGCCTTGCGAGAGTGGTCTTCAATTTGTCGAGCCGGTTGTAGGTGACAACCACCGCCACCAGCTTGTTCGGCACCGTGGGGTGTTCGTCAAAGGGCGTGGCGTCGGCCACGCCTGTTGCGTCCAGATTCACGGCATGACCCTTCTCGTTCGGCGCTTGTTCAGGTTCGGGCACAGAACCCACAAATGCCGCTGCGTGTCAATTCGAGCAGGCACGCCTTGCCCCGCGGTCGCGGTTTTCCACCCCGTCCGCTCATGCCCTTTGCCCCGTCGCGCAGGGCCTGCAAAGCCAAGAGCACCGAGGCAGCCAGACCTCACTTGTCGGCCATTTCCTTCGCTTTGCGCAACGCGGCCACCTCCGACCGCAGCTTGCGCAGTTCCGCCTGCAAGACCACGAGCGCCGCCATGATATCGGCGTTGTCGATATCATTCCGCATGCGCTTCGCTTCCGGCGAAACCAGGGGTGCTCGACGGCTGAGGCGCAGTCGTCGAGCTAAGTATCTCGCCGTCATTGCCGCGGCCCGCTTAGGTCCAGCCCTGCGCAGGTGGAACATCCCACGTTTGAAGAGCCGTAGAATTCTTGTTGGCAAAGACGGGAGGGCAGTGGTCGAGCCCGGAGGTTTTCGGTGCGATGTGGTCAAACGGCTTTGGGGATTATTCATCGGTCCTGTCCTTGAGAGCATCGCGCCTTGTCACGTCCGGATTCTTGACACCTGGCATCCGCGGGCGACGGCCCTTCGTCAGCGTATCAGGTGATTGACGATCCGTTTCGCGAGGCCGCCGGAGCCCTGTGTCCGTATGCGGGCGAGATCCGCGAGGTGGATGCGGCAGAGCAAATCACTGTATTGCATATCGAAGCGTGTTTTCAGATCGGGATCAAGCCGAGGCCCCGCCCAGTCGACCATGCGTTGGGCAAGCCCCCAGAACTGACGCGCATACATTCTGCTCCATTCCGGTCGATCCTCCAGGAAATCAAGTAGCTCGGACAGGGCGGCAAACATCTGGAGACGGTCTGCATTGAATCGGCTCGTCAAATTGCTGCCGGACTTGGACACCCGATGTGTGCAAAGCGTCTTGTTCATGAGCAAAACCTGTCGTGCATGGAGAAGCGCGTGCCAATGGCCCAGGAGATCATTGTGAACCTGGGTTTTGCCAAACTTAAGCCCGGCCTGGCGAAACCGTTCGGTGCGTAAAATCTTGTTCCATGGAAAGTTGTTCATCGCCAGTAATCCAGCCATGGCGTTGGGCGGACCCATCGCTTCGTCTCGACCGCCAAGACATTCGAGCAGAAGATCTTGATCGATCCGGGCCATGCCGAGAATCTCGGATGTCTCTCTCTTCTGACGGCTGTAGAACAAGATCGCTGTATCGAGAGTAGGGTGCATATCCATCCGGGCAAGGACTTGTGGAACAACGTCTCGGTGAATCGTGTCGTCCGCGTCGAAAAAAAGCGTGTAACGGCCCGTCGCCATCCGCCAGCCGACATTTCGCGCTATCCCTGCACCACGGTTCTGCCCATTGAAAGCAGAGACGATACTTTCGCTGGACCTGGCCAGATCTGAAATGACCTCCCGGCTCCCGTCGCTCGACCCATCATCAACGAAAATGCATTGGCAGGAAATGTTGTATTCCCTCAGAGCAAGGAAGTCTTCGGCCAGTTTCTCAAGGTACTGTGCTGCATTATACACCGGAACAACAACGCTGAGATCAGGACAAGACTTGCTATTCCCCTTGTCTTCGGGTGCGCTCATCAAAATGATCTCCAGGCTACTCGTGACATCACCTCAGCCGAACCTTCAAACCGGCGCCGAGAAAAATGCCGGCGGCGCTTCGCCTCGCTCCAGGCGGTCGATAAATCCGCGTGCTGTATCGAGGGCTTCGCGGATGGTCACGTCCATGTCGAGGTAACGATATGTCCCGAGCCTGCCCACGAAGGTAACCCCCGCCGTCTTTTCGGCCAATTCGACGTAGTCCGAGAGCAATGCCTTCTCTTTCACCAGCCGAATGGGATAATAGGGAACGTCGCCGGGTTCACAGGCGCGTGAATATTCGCGGTAGCAAACAGACCCCTCGTGGCACTCCCAAGGCGCGAAGTGCTTGTGCTCGGTGATCCTGGTAAAGGGAACCTCTTCCTCACCGTAGTTCATGACCGCACAGCCCTGGTAATCGCCATCGTAGCGGAATTCCTCGAAATCCAGTGTGCGATAACCGAGTCTGCCGAGCTCGTAATCGAAAAAGCCATCTAGGGGCCCCGAGTAGAAAACGTGGTCATAATGAGCGGCCATGTCTTGCTTGAAGTCGGTTTCAAGCTGAACCGTGATTCCGGGATGGTCGAGGATCTTCTCGATCAAAGCGGTATAGCCGTTCTCGGGCATTCCCTGGAACTTGTGAAAAAAGTAATTGTCGTCGTAGTTGAACCGCACCGGAAGGCGTTTCAGGATCGATGCGGGAAGCTCGCTTGGATGGCAGCCCCATTGCTTCAAGGTATAGCCTTTGAAAAAGGCCTCGTAGAGATCACGGCCGACAAAACGCAGCGCCTGTTCTTCGAAGGTCTTGGGGTCCTCGATCGACGTATCTGCCTGCTCCTCCTGGATGAAACGTCGCGCTTCGTCTGGCCGCATCGTGCGCCCGAAAAACTGGTTGATCGTGTGCAGGTTGATCGGAAGCGAGAAGACCTGCCCTCGCGCCGTCGTTTTCACGCGGTTCTTGTAGGGTTTGAACGGCTCGAAGGAATTGACGTAGTTCCAGACCTCTTCGTCGTCGGTATGAAAGATGTGGGGGCCGTAGACGTGAACCAGGACGCCGGTTTCCTCGTCGCGCCTGGTTTGGCAATTGCCGCCGATGTGATTGCGGCTGTCGATCACGTCGATCTCGTGACCAGCCTCCGCGAGGCAGCGCCCGATAACCGCGCCGGAGAGGCCCGCGCCGACCATGAGGTATCGTCCGGTAGGCATCTTTTCACTCTCCAGTAATCGTCGCGCTGATATTGGCGTGCACACTCTGAGATTGCACTATGATTGACATCACAATCTTAAGATCACGCCTGCGTTTCAAGCGCCGGTTGGTGGCCTGCGTTTCCTTGTTGCCCGGGTCGTGCCCGATTGGAGCAGGGTTTCGCACAAAACGGGCTTGAATGCCAAGTTCTCCAGCCGATCAATACGCTTGTGAGGCCGCATTCGCGCGGTTTCGGTCCGGGATCATGGACGCTCGTCGGCGTGCAGGCAGGTCGAGCGCAAGAAAAAACCGCTGCATCCATCCTTGCAAACGGAACGGCAACGGGGCCGAACCGCTTGCAAACAAAGTCATCCGGGCGATGCGACCGTTGGCTTTAGCCCCCACAAGAGCATGAGCCGTAACCGTCGCTCCGAGATCGCATGCCACTGAGATCTGGCGTGGCGGTTGACGATCTAGATGCGGTTCCGCGGCCCACCCACGCCTTGGCGGTCCGGTGATGTGTTTACCGGTCGCGGTCACCGTCCGCGCAAGCGAGTCGCCAGATCGCTTGGCTTTGCAGAACATGACCTTGTTTGTGCGGCCAACACAAAGGAAGTTGGCGATCAAGTTGACTCTTTATCACTATTCATCTGATGCGAAACACTTTTTGCCGAGTCTTCGCCGAACTGCTTTTCCCAGAAATCGGGCCGGCTCAGCCGCGCGTAGCCAGCCCGGTGAGCCTCGCGCAAGGCCGAATAATTCCGGAGCCATCGCACGGTCGCGCGCGCCGAACGCCAGATTATTGCCCAGGCGCGGCGCTTGTCATGTGTCACCGTGTAACTCTTCCTGCCGTCCGCATCATAGAAGGTCGCTTGACGGGCCCTCCATATCGGCCAAACCGCCGAGCGCAAGCGTACCGGGACTGTCGCGTGACGTCCTAGAAGACTCCAAAATGGTACGACATGGCCGTTGAGTAGCGCCAAGTACCACTTTCCCCATCGAGGACCGGGGTCGCGCGGTGGGGGTGCGTCGGACGAAAGTGGAGCCGTTTCGCGCCATTCTTCTCGCTCAATCAGCGACGAGATCTTTTTCCGTCGCGCCGACATATCGATTTCGTCTTCGAATAACGCGGGCCCCTTCATCAGATCATGCCATGCCAGAAGCTGCGCCTCGGCCGTCTCGTAATGCATGCGCACGATGGATCTCGCGATGAACCGCCATGCGATACTGGCAGTGCCGAGCGGACCGATCTCGAGGTTCGGGTGGACCAAATGGTGATGCAGGTGGTTTCGCAGATCAAGGTAGAGGGTATGAGGGCTTTCCTTGGCCGAAAAATCCTCTTGGAACGATACTACGCCGTTGATCGGAGAGATCTCGAAATCGTTGGCGAGCGAGAAAGAAATGTCGTCGCCGCGGACGAAGAACGGGAACGGGTCATGGGTGACCGCTGAAAGGGGGAAGGCGAAGTACCACCACCCCCCATAGAAATTGTGCGGCTTGGGCCGGGCGGAGCTCAGTTCCATTCTGCCAACCTCATCCGCGTGCCGCAGATCGGTGCCAAGAAACTGGGGACGGCAGACACGGTTGAAAGTTGCGCCGTTTTCCCACATCGCCCAGGGTGCGCCGGCTGAGATCATCGCACCGGCGACGGCGGCCCGGGTACTGCGGGCGAGTCGCAGAAAAGCGATCGTCCGGCGTAGGCTTTCAACCATGAAGGCGGCATCGTCATCGCAAAACAGCACATGGGTATGGCCGCCGGTCCGGGCTTCAGCGAGCCCGCGCGCGAAGCCACCGGACCCGCCAAGGTTCCTGTTCGGAACCAGGCGAAGGTGGGGATGGGGGGGCAGGTCCAGCGTCTGGCCGTTGTCGACAATGATCAGGTCCAATTGCGCGCCGAGTTGGGGGCCTTCGGCGTCGATGAACGCGGTCACGCGGCGCGCGGTCGCAGCCGTCTCGGCCTCGCGACGAAAGCTGGTAACGCTCATCGCGAGGCGGATGGAGGGCTCTTCCGGCGAGGCGTCGGCCAACCACGCGCCGGCCGTCAGACGGGCACCTTCCTCCAGGGCAGCGACGTGCAGGTGAACCAGTCCGGTTTGCGCGGGCACTTCGCCGGTCTCGTCCAGCGCACCGAGCAGCTTTGCCAACGGGATCTCGATGCCCTCTTCCGCAAGATCGTACTCGGCCTCATGGATCACGCTCTGGTCACGGGTCAGCCGGGTCTTGTCGTGATCCAGCTGTTCGTCGCTGTCGGGTTCTGGGGGCTCGTTGATGATGCTTCCGCGAAGTAGCCGCACGGAAACCCGACCGCTGCCCGCAAGGTGCAGGGCAAGCCCGGAGAGCCGGGTGCGCACGGTCCAGACCCCGAGGTTGAACAGGTTGAAATAGGTGTCGAAGCTCACCTCCGATCCGATCGTCAGCCGCAGTGCACCTGTTCCCAGGTCGAGCGAAACGCCGCCTCTACGCCGAAAGAACATCTCGTCGTCGGCGCAGATCTCGGGCTCCGGCATGGCAAGGCTCTGGATCCGTATCCTCGAGCTGTCCGCCGCCAAACGTGTCATGCTGTCCTGCCCTCTGCACGGCCTGCGCGCCACGACGGGTGCGCGATGGGTCGGTTCGATTTGGCCGGACCCTACATGCGCCTGCGCGCGGAGGTCCAGTGCTTCCGGCCGGTGCGACGAAACTGCTCGAATGAGGGATCGTTGCGGCATCGCGAACCCCATGCTAGGCAACGCCGGTTACTCCGCAGGAAGGGAAGCAGATGTTGCGATCCTGGCTTCGCACCATGATCGGCAAGGACAAGCGAAATACCGCGCGTCCGTTTCGCGTGGTCGTGTTCTTCGGGCATCACAAGGTTGGCTCTTCGGCTCTTCAGACCCACCTCGCCCGGATCGCCCCGGCCGCGTTGCGACAAGGCGTGCTGTATCCGGCGGTGACAGCTCAGGATCTCAAGCTGCTGGTGAAGCAAACCGAGTCCGGCGCGCAGGTTCAAAGGCTTTCGCGGAATGTCACCGAGGCTCATAACGCGCTCGCCTTCTCGATGCTTGGTGATCGCACCGGCGCGCCGATCCCGGCGATCCACCAGGGTCTGCCGCCGACCGAAGAGATGTTCGCGTTGATCCGCAGGCAAATTCGGGAATTCGCGCCGCATACCCTGGTTCTGGCCTCCGAGGTCTTCGCCAATTTCGCGGCGGTGACGCCCGAACTGATTGACGAGTTGTTCCGGGGATTGGGAATCGACAAGGATTCTTCGCAGATCGAACTGTTCGCCTATTTGCGCCGGGTGGATGACTATCTTGCGTCCTGGCACGCCCAGCGTGTGCGCTTCGGAGAGAGGGTGCGCGCGCTTCCGCAAGGCGCGCTCGGCCATTACCGCAAGGGGATCCATTTCGACTATCGCCTGATGGTTGAAGGCTGGATGGAGCAACTGCCGACCGCCCGGCTTGTTCTTCAACCCTATGACCAGACCGTGCGCGATGCCGGGTCAAGTCAGTTCTTTTCGGACCTGATGGGGATCGATCTTCCGAAGCTGGCCGATGCAGACAAGCAAAGGGTCAACGTTGGCCTGCATCGTGGACTTCTCGATATTGCGCGGCACGCGAATTTCGAGCTTGAGCCCGCCGAGCGCGGCAAGATGTTCAACGCGCTTCTCAGGATCGGGCCAGACCTCGATCTGCCACCCGGCCGCAATGTGGAGCTTTTCGGCCCTCGGGCACGCGCCGAACTCGCCGAGCATTTCGCGCCGATCCACGGCTGGCTCTCCGACATGCGGGGGCAGCCGTTCTTTGAAGATATTGGCCAGATCGGCACCTGCGCGCCGATCGATGAGTTCGACGTAAACCAGGAGGCGCTTGCGCAGATTCGCGAAAGGCACATCGGGGCTTTCACTTCCGCTGGATCGTCGTTTATCAGGGCTTTCGAACCCGCCCGAAATTTCCCGAATGAAACGCCAACCGGTTCAAAATCCGGGCAAAAACCATAACATCCTAGGAGAAAGAGCCCATGGTTGAAGAACTCGTCATACACATTGGCGATTGCAAGACCGGCACAACCTCGATCCAGACCACGCTGGCGCTCGGTCAGTTCGTGGCAGATGGTCGCGATCTGGTCTATCCGACGCGATTCAACCACATCCCCTTCGCCAAGAAGGTCGCAAAAGGGCCGTCTGAGGCACTTGGGGAGGCGCGCCAACTCGCTCGGGCGTTTCACAAAAGCGATGCCGCGATCGGCGTGATCTCGGCCGAGCACTTCGAATACGCGGGGCCATCCCACCTTGCCGCGCTCTTCGACGGGCCATTCAAACCCTGGCGGGACCGGGTGCGCGTGATTTCCTATATCCGGCCCCATGCGGAACGATTTCTCTCTTCGTTCGCCGAGCGATCCAAAAAAGGTGGGTTCGGGGAAAACATGGAGCGGCTGGCGGAAAACCTGTTAAACCAGGAACTCCTGTTCTATGCGCCTCGGGTTGCCAAGTGGCAGGCAGCCTTCGGCGAGCACTACACCGTCCGCCCCTTCATCCGCGACCTGCTGGAAGACGGCGACGTGGTGCGCGACTTCTTTTCCTTCGTATTCGGCGAGACCCCGGTCAGCTTCAGGAACAGGACCGCGCAGAACGAGTCTCTCTCGCTCGAAGACCTGGTCCTCATGCGGCACACTCAGTCGTTGATTCAGGAGCACCATCCGAACGCCAAGGAAGCAGGCAAAGCGCTGGGTTGGAATTTCTCGCCGATACTCTCGGGGCTGCCGGCGGAGAAATCCACCAAGATCCGTCTGCACCAGAGCCTCGCACGGCAGCTGCAGGACACCTATGCCGAAGACGCCGCCGCGCTCGATGCGCTCGCCTTCGAGGGCACGCCGATGACCGACCGGCTGTCCCGCGCGGTTGAAGATGCCATCGCCGAGCCGCAATCCCTGCGCCCGGAAGATCACCATTCGCCCGAGGTGCTGCGCCTCGCCGAGGCCCATGCGCTCATGCTCGGCCGTATCATGGCGGCAAACCCCGCGCATTTCCGCTGGGCCACCCGCCCAAGGGAATTCCGCGCGCCATTGAGGGAGATCGCCCGGCAGGAGCCGCGCCGAATGTTGCGGATTCTGTATCGTATGATCAGGAAAAAATGACTATCAATCCGGTCGGGGCCCGGGCCCGCCTCTCCTGAGGAGAACAAGGAACACCGCTATGGCCGACGATTCGAGGGCCGAGACAGCCGCCGGCATGGACGACCCCGACAGCCGTTTCGAGGCCGAGGTTCAGCGGGTTTGCGATATCTATCGCCGCTTGTTTCCGGGCCGCGAGATCAGGATCGCCTTCTATGAAGGCGACGACCCGTCGCACGGGCATCCTTCGGTGTTCGACGAAGACTTCTCGTTCAAGCAGGAGCACTACCGGCAGACCTATCGTGGCATGGTGATCCTGCCCAGCCCGGAGCCGCATGGCCGGACGGTCACCGTTGCGGTGTCGATCCCGCGAGTCCCGACCCCGGGCGAACTCGCGGATTCGGTCGTGACATGGTCCCCCCGGCTTCGTTTCAGGCCGCTGCTGGCGGTTTCGCCCGTGATACATGAGCAGGTGCACCATGCGCTCGAAGCTCGCCGAAAGCACAAGGTTGCATCGGTTCACCGTTTCACGCCGCTGCCCCGGCCAGACACCCTGCCGAGACTCACAGGGAGGCTCACCGAGGCCAACATGCCCGTGCCCGATCGTCCCGCGGTCCTGATCGGGTTCTACTGGCTCGAGATGGGTGGTGCCGAGAAGCTCGCCTTCGATACCGTCAATTGGGCGCTCGCGGCGGGGCTGCGCGTGTTCGTGGTCGCCGCCGTGCCGGCGGTCCAGCGGCTGGCGGGCAAGTTGCCCCGCCACCCGGACGTGATCTTCCTGCGGCTCGATCGCTACCTGGCGCACCGGCATTGGCCGAAATACCTGGAGCACCTGGTCAAGCAGGAGGGGATCCGCCTCATTCACATCCACCATTGCATGCCGCTCTATGCTTCTCTGGTGCACCTTCGGATGACCGCGCCCTGGGTGGAGGTGATCGACACCACTCATACCATCGGACACACGAACGGAGGGTTTCCGCGTGTCTCCGGGGTGCACACCAACCTGATCGACATGCACCACGTTATCAGTCTCGACCTGAAGGATTTCTACCACGACAGGTTCCATGTCACCGACAAGGTGAAGCTGGGCCGGATCATGGAAGTGGACGCCGATCCGCTCGACCTGCCCGACGTTTCGTTCACGGCTCGGGGCGAGACCCTGACCGCGGCCTTCATCGGGCGCATGGTCTACCAGAAACGCCCCATCGTTCTGGTCAAGATCCTTCAGCGGCTGGCGGCGTGGGCCGCGCGTAACGGCGTGAATTTTCGTGCGACGGTGGTCGGCGACGGCCCGTTCAAACCAACGGTCGCAAAGCTGGTGCACCGCTATGGCTTGAGTGACGTCGTGACGCTTGCGCCGGGGCACGTCGATGTGCCAGCGCTTCTGCGCGAGGCGGACATCCTTCTGCTGCCCTCCAACAACGAGGGCCTCGCGCTGGTCTGCTACGAGGCGATCGAACAAGGTTGTATCCCGATTTCAACTGATGTCGGTGCGCAGCGCGAGATCGTGCCCGAAAGCCTGTTGGTGCCTTGGAACCCGCTGGGAACGATCAGGGGCACGATGGCCGTGGTTGATCGGCTGTGGCGCGACGCTGCGTTTCTTGAGGAAAGCCAGAAGGCGTTGCACGCCCGCTACCGTGCCCTCGCCGCGGACACTACCGCCAAAGCGCTGTTGACGGAGGTCTATCAAAAAGTGGCCGAGGGCGATGCAATAACCACGGAGGTGGACGATGCCAAGTGATGTGACGGCCGTCATCGTTACATTCAACCGCTCGGCGAAACTGATGAATGTTCTCGACGCCCCCGCCGCAAGATCCGACGCATCCGTGTTTTGGCCCGGCGAATCGCACGCCGCGCAAGAATAGGCGGTGTGGGGGTGAACCAGGTCTCGAGATCATCATAGAAGACCTCGAGTCCGCCCTTTCGCCCATGCAGCAAGACTCTTTGCGGTAACCAGGACTGCACCGCCACGAAGGGTGCACTCGCCTCGTCAAAATGTGAGCGGGTGTATCGGCGATCCTTGTCGATGTAGGCTTTCCTAGGGTACCAAGCCGAAGCTTCCAGCGCCAGGAGCACATCCTCGTAACCGATCAGGTGATACTTGGCCCGCGCGTCGATCATCGACAGGAAGGCATAATAGAGCGCGTATTCGGTCCAGCCTTTTCGCTCGCGCAAGACATCCGCGAGAGCGGCGCCGTGTTGCGCCGAATCGGGGCATGGCGGCGCGTGCCGTTCGGTGGAATCGGGGCCGTTCCGCGCCCGGTTTTGGGCCTCTCCTGCAGCGCGGGGGCCGGTGCGGTTTGGTGCGGGAGATCGCGAGGCTCGGAGGGGCGCCCGGCAAGATTGTTACGCCTGCGCCCGCACGGTGGGCAGATCGTTGCGGGTGAATTGGACCGCTTGGGAAAAAACTCGCCCGCCGCGCCGGTTCCTTGTTCCAGATCATGGTTCGGCCGCGGCCAGGCCCGGTAAATGCCCGCAGTCCGGCGGGTCACGAGGCGCGTCGGCCTGCCCTGCGTGGGGCGGATGCAGCCGGAGAAAAAGACCATGATCGAATACCGAATTCACGGGCGGGGCGGGCAGGGCAGCGTTGCCGCCGCCTACCTGCTCGCGGCCGCCGCGTTCGAAGCGGGGTTCACCTGCCAGGCCTTTCCGGCCTTCGGCGCCGAACGGCGCGGCGCGCCGGTGATGGCCTTCGTGCGGATCGACGAAAAGCCGATCACCCTGCGCAGCCAGGTGCGCAACCCCGATTTTCTCATCGTCCAGGACGAAACCCTGCTGCTCGACCCGACGCTCACCAACGGTCTCAAGCCGGGCGGGGCGATGCTGGTCAACAGCCGCAAGACCTCCGACGAGATCGCCGAGAAATTCGACACCCGCGTGGTGGCCTTCCCGGCGACCGATCTCGCGGTGAAGATCATCGGCAAGCCGATCCCCAACACCGCGCTGCTCGCCGCATTCCTCGCGCTCACCGAGCATGTTCCGCAGGATGCGCTGGCCGGCGCGCTCAGGGGCCGGTTCCACGGCGCGACGCTGGAGAACAACCTCACGCTCATCGCCGAGGCGGCCGGGGCGGTGGAAGCCGGGGCATGGAAGGAGACAGCCGATGCGTGAAGCCCTCGAAGGATCGCTTGCCATCGCGCGGGCGGTGGCGCTGACCAAGCCCGACGTGGTCGCGGCCTATCCGATCACGCCGCAGACCCACATCGTGGAGAACATCTCCAAGCTCGTTGCCGACGGCGACATGCACACCGAGTTCGTCAGCGTCGAGAGCGAGTTCTCGGCCGCTTCCGTGGTGCTGGGGGCCGCCGCCGCCGGGGCGCGGGCCTACACCGCCTCCGCAAGCCAGGGCATCCTGCTTATGAGCGAGGTGATGTTCAACATCGCGGGTCTGCGCGTGCCGCTGGTGATGACCATCGCCAACCGCGCCGTGGGCGGGCCGCTGTCGATCTGGAACGACCAGTCCGACAGCATGGCGGTGCGCGACTCCGGCTGGATCCAGATCCACTGCATCTCCAACCAGGAGGCGGTCGACACCACGATCCAGGCCTTCCGCATCGCGCAGGAAACCGATCTGCCGGTGGCCGTCTGCATGGATGGTTTCGTGCTCACCCACACGATGGAGGTGATCGACATGCCGAGCCAGGAGGAAGTCGACGCTTTCCTGCCGCCATTCGAGTTCGCCGGTGCGCTCGACACCGCCAATCCGCGTTCGATGGGCACGCTGGTCGATCCCAATTATTTCGCCGAGGTGCGCCACAGCCACCACGCGGCGATGGGCAAGGCGCTGGCCAAGATCGAGGAGATCGACGCGGCTTATGCCGAGGTCACCGGCCGCGCCTCGGGCGGGCTTCTCACCGTCGACGGGCCGAAGAAGGCCAAGGTGGGCATCATCGCCATGGGTTCCGTCGTCGGCACGATGATGGCGGGCCGCGAGCACTACGGTGGCGAGGTGGGAGAGGCACGCATCGTCAAGCTGCGCAGTTACCGCCCGTTCCCGGCCAAGGCGCTGCGCGCGGCGGTCAAGGGGCTCGACAAGGTGATCGTGATCGACCGCGCGATCAGTCCCGGCATGGGCGGCGTGCTCGGCACCGAGGTTTCCGCCGTGCTCTCGACGCTCGACAAGGCGCCCAAGGTCTACAACTACGCCCTCGGTCTCGGCGGGCGCGACATTCCCGAAACCATGTATCGCGATCTGCTTACCACGATTGAGGCGAAAGACGCGCCGCGCTTCGCGGTGTTCGACGCCGATCTCGAAAAGCTGCCGCCGGAGGACAGGTAATGACCAAATCCGACACATCGACGCGCCTGAACGAGCTGAGGATGAAGCACGGGCGGCCCCCGGCGTCACCCAGCGAGCCGAAGGCCGAGAGAACCGAGACCCTGCGCGAGGCGCAGCCGCGCTTTCGCGGGCTGGAATCGGGCCACCGCGCCTGCCAGGGCTGCGGCGAGGCGCTCGCCGCGCGGCTGGTGATGGAAAGCGCGGGGCCGGACGTGATGGTGGCCAATGCCACCGGCTGCCTCGAAGTTTTCACCACGCCATGGCCGCAATCGGCCTGGCGGGTGCCGTGGATCCACTCGCTGTTCGAAAACTCGGCCGCCGTGGCGAGCGGCATGGAAGCGGCGATGAAGGCCAAGGGCAAGAACACCAAGATCCTGAGCTTCGGTGGCGACGGGGCCACCTACGATATCGGCTTCCAGTCGCTTTCGGGGATGCTCGAGCGCCACCACAACGTGCTCTACGTCACCTACGACAACGAAGCCTACATGAACACCGGCATCCAGCGCTCGTCGTCGACGCCGCACGCGGCCACCACCACCACCAGCCCGGCCGGCAAGGAACGGATGGGCAAGCGGCACCTGAAGAAGGATCTTCTCAGCATCATCGCCGCGCACCACATCCCCTATGCCGCCGCTGCCTCGGTGGCCTATCCGCAGGACCTGCAACGGAAAGTTCGCTACGCGATGGGGGTGGAAGGGCCGACCTTCCTCGTCATCCACTCGCCCTGTCCGCTCGGCTGGCGCCACGACAGCGCGCTCACCATCGAGGTGGCCCGCCGGGCGGTGCAATGCGGGCTGTTCCCGCTGGTGGAACTGGAGCGCGGGGCGCTGACCAACATCATGCCGATCCGCGAGCCGCGCCCGGTGGCCGACTACCTCGAACTCCAGGGCCGTTTCGCGCACCTGTTCAACAAGGATGACTACCGCGCGCAGGAGGAACTCGACCACCTCCAGGCGCTGGCGGATCACAACATCGACATCTACGGCCTGCGCGGCGACGGGGTGGACCCGGTGGACACCACCGGCATGAGCCACGTCAAGCGCGGCGGCCCACTGATGGGGGAACGCTGACATGACCCAGATCACACGCGGCACATGGGCCGAGGCCGGCACCTCGCTCGACTTCAAGACCGGCAACTGGCGCTCGACCCAGCGCCCGGTGCACATCCACGCCAAGGCGCCCTGCCACGGCGCCTGCCCGGCGGGAGAGGATCAACAGGCGTGGTTCGCCGAACTGCAGATGGGCCACCCGGAATCGGCCTGGCGATCGCTGGTGGCGGCCAACCCGCTGCCTGGGGTGACCGGGCGGGTCTGCCCGCACCCATGCGAGACGGCGTGCAACCGGGTGCAGCTCGACGGCGCGCTCGCGATCCATAACGTCGAGCGCTGGCTCGGCGACGAGGCGGTGCTGCAGGGCTGGGATTATCCGGTCACGCCGCCGGCCAAGGATGCGCCCGTGGTGGCGATCGTCGGCGCCGGGCCGGGCGGGCTTTCGGCCGCCTACCACTGCGTGCGGCTGGGGCTGCGCGCCGAGATCTTCGAGGCGTTGCCCGAGGCGGGCGGGCTGTTGCGCTCGGCGATCCCGCCCACGCGCCTGCCGCGCACCGCGCTCGACGCGGAACTGAACCGGCTGCTCGATCTGCCCGGCATCACGCTCAACCTGCGCCAGCGGCTGGGCCGCGACATCAGCGTCGAGGGGCTGCGCGAGCGCTTCGCCGCCGTGCTGCTCTCGCCCGGGTGCGAGAGCCCCAAGCCCTGGAGCGTGAAGGGCGCGGTGCCCGCCGATCTGCACGAGGGGCTCGCGCTCCTGCGCGATTTCATGGATCACGGCGCCTTGCCCGATGCGGCGAAAGGCGACGTGATCGTGCACGGCGGCGGCAACACGGCGATGGATATCTGCCGGATCATGAAACGCGCCGGGGCGAAATCGGTCACGCTGATCACCGCGAGCGGGCTGCCCGGGCCGGACACCGCGCCTGACGACCTCATCAACGTGGTGCCGCGCGAACTGGAAGAGGCGCAGGAGGAGGGGATCGAGATCATCGACCACGCCACCGTGAGCCGCCTGATCATGAAGGGCAGCCGGGTCACCGGCGTCGAGATCATCGCGCTGAGGAAGGAGCGGGGCAAGGACGGCCGCAAGCGCCGGGTCGAGTTCGAGGGCACCGAACGGGTGATCTCGGTCGACATGGTGGTGCCTTGCGTCGGCGAACAGGTCGCGCCCGAAGCCTTCGAAGGGTTGCTGAACGGCGCCTATTTCTGGCCCGACAACCTCTACGGGCGGATCGCCCCCCGGACCTTCAGCATCGGCGACGCCCGCGGCAACCGCGGCACGGTGGCGGCGGCGATCGGCGACGGGCGGATCGCGGCCGAAGCCGTCGCGGCGGAGCTGGCGGGCGAGGAAGACCCGGTGGCCGATGCCCGCCCGGAAATGGCCTTCGACGGGCTCAACACCGCCTATTACGCCGGCGCGGTCCGGGTGCCCGTTGCCAAGCTCCCGGTGGCCGAGCGCACCTTCGACGCCGAGATCGAGGGCGGTATCGGCCGAGCCGAGGCGCTGGCCGAGGCGCAGCGCTGCCTGTCCTGCGGCAATTGCCTGGCCTGCGACAATTGCTGGACGATGTGCCCCGACAACGCGGTGATCAAGACCACCGAACTGGCGATGGACGGCTCACACTACGTCTTCGACTACGATTACTGCAAAGGCTGCGGGCTCTGCACCGAGGAATGCCCGACCGGCTTCATCCAAAGCGTGCCGGAAACCAGCTGACGCCCTTGCTTTCGCAACGGCGCGCCTGCGGCGAGCGGGGCGGGGGGCTCTGCCCCCCGGCGACCGTTTCGTGTCCGAAACGATCGCTCCCCCCGAGGTATTTTCGGACCCAAGAACCGGAAAACCGCGGGCAGGCTTCTTGGGTCGGCAAATACCTCGGGGGGTGAATTGGCCGCAGGCCAAGAGGGGGGCAGCGCCCCCCTCCGGGTCGGCCCGCGCCAGCGGGACGAAACGGCTATTGCGCCGGTCGCTCGGCCCAGCCGGCGAAGATCTTCTCCAGTGCCACGACGACGTAGTAGAGCAGGATGCCGAGCACCGCGAGGGCGATCAGAACGGCGAACATCAGCGGGTAGTCGGAGTTGGTTTTGCCCGAGTCGAACAGCGCGCCGAGGCCGCGCCCATGCGGGCTGACGATCTCCATCAGGTTGGTGCCGATGAAAGCCAGCGTCACCGCCACCTTCATCGCGCCGAAGAACTCGGGCAGCGTTTTCGGCAGCGCGATCTTCCAGAAGATCGTCGATTGCGAGGCGCCGAGCGAGCGCAGGATGTCTCGGTATTCCGGCTCCAGCGTGCTCAGCCCGATCGAGACCGACACCGCGATCGGGAAGAACGAGATCATGAAGGCGATCAGCACGGTGTTGAAATCATGCGCGCCGACAAACATCAGCGCCACAATCGGCACCACGGTGGCCTTGGGGATGGCGTTGAAGCCTACCAGCAGCGGGTAGAGCGCGTCGCGCATCATCCGGCTGAACCCCATGATCATGCCAAACCCGGTGCCCACGACCACCGCGAGCAGAAGCCCCACCACGGTGCGCCAGAGCGTCTGCCAGCTCATGGTGACGAACAGCTCCCAGTGCTTGGTGTAGGCGGGCAGCAGGTCGGAGGGCGAGGCCATCTTGTAGTTCGGCCAGCCCGCGGCCCAGACCGCCGCCTCCCAGATCACGAGGAAGATGATCATCGCGATGATCGGCACGAACACCTTTTGCAGATTGCGATTCATCAGGCGGCCTCCCCCTCGGCGGGCGCGCGGCCCTGGGCGATCTCGATCTGGTGGCGCAGGATGGCGAGCATCTCGGCGGCCTCGGGCGTGTAGAGATGGTCGAGGTCGCGCGGACCGGTATCGGGCACGTCGAGCAGGTATTGCGTGCGCGCCGGGCGGCCCGAGAGCACCACCACCTGGTCGGCGAGGAAGATCGCCTCGCGCAGGTCGTGGGTGATGAGCACGCCGGTGAAGGGCTCGTTTTCCTTCACCCGGTGCATGGTCTGCCACAGGTCTTCGCGGGTGAAGGCGTCGAGCGCGCCGAAGGGTTCATCGAGGATCAGCACCTCGGGCTTGTGGACCAGCGCGCGGCACAGCGAGGCGCGCTGGCGCATGCCGCCGGAGAGTTCCGATGGGCGCTTGTCTTCGAAGCCTTCCAGCCCGACCAGCGTGAGCAGGTAGCGCGCGCGCTCCTCGCGCTCGGCCTTTGTGAGCGTGTTGGGCACGATCTCCAGCGGCAGCATCACGTTTTTCAGGATCGAGCGCCATTCGAGCAGAACCGGGTTCTGGAATGCCATCCCTACCGTTGCGCGCGGACCGGTGACGACCTCGCCGTGCAGCATCACCTTGCCCTCGTCGGGCTTCATCAGCCCCGAGATCAGCCGCGTGAGGGTGGACTTGCCGCAGCCCGAGGGGCCGACGACGGCACTGAAGCCGCCCTCTTCGAGCGACATCTCGAGCCCGTCGAGCACCGGAAGTGGGCCCGAGGGCGTCTTGTAGGCGTGGCGCACGCCTTCGATCTTGATCATCGGAAACATCTGCTCATCCCCGCCTGTTGGTCTTGTGGATCGGGTCGCGCGGAGTAGGTCCCCGCGCGACCCTGATTGCTTACTTCAGCGCGAAGCCGCCCTCGGGCAGGTAGGCATCGGTGAAATAGGCGCTCGCGTCGGGCTCGGCCTGGAACTCGTAGGTGAGCTTGATCTGTTCGATCGAGTTGGCGAAGCGGGCATCGTCGATGTCGCCGAAGCCGTTTTCAAGGGTCCAGTCGGTGACCACATTGGCGTCGAGCGAGAGCTGCAGGCGGCGCAGCTCCAGGTCGGCGTCGGCCGCGGGGTTGCGCTCGATCAGGCTCGGGATCGTGGAGGCCGGGTCGGCCACCGCATCGGCCCAGCCCTTGGCGACGGCGGCGAGGAAGCCCTCGATCAACTCCGGGTTGGCGCTGGCGAAATCGGTGTTGACGATGATCGCGTTGCCGTAGAGGTCCACCCCGTAATCGGCCATCAGCAGCGTCACAAGGTCATCCTCCGGCACCCCGAGACGGGCTGCGTTGAGGTAGGAGGTGAAGGAGAAGCCGGTGATCGCGGCCACGTTGCCCTCGGCCAGCATCGGTTCGCGGGTGGGGAAGCCCACCGGCTCGACCGTGATCGCGTCGACGTCGAGATTGTTCTCGGCGGCGAAGATCGGGAACTGCGCCCAGGCGCCGTCGGGCGGCGGGGCACCGAGCACGCGGCCTTCGAGGTCGGCCGGGGTTTCGATACCGAGCGACTTGCGCCCGATCACCGCGAAGGGCGGCTTGTCGTAGATCATCATCACCGCCGTCACCGGCGCGCCGGGGTTCTGGTCGAGGAACTTGATCAGGCTGTTGATGTCGGCGAAACCGACCGGAAAGGCGCCGGTGGCCACTTTCGGGATCGCGTCGAGCGAGCCGGAGCCGGCGGCGATTTCGACGTCGAGCCCGGCCTCGGCGAAATAACCCTTGTCGATGGCGACGAAATAGGGCGCCGCGGGGCCTTCGAATTTCCAGTCGAGCGCGAAGGGCACGGCGGTTTGCGCCGCTGCGGCGGTGGCGAGCCCGGCGGCGAGGATGCCGGCGAGCGCGAAGGGTTTGTAGGCCAAGTTGGATCTCCTTGTTGCGACTTTATTTGGCGGAGTTAAGCACGCAAGGCGCGTTCGGGCCAAGCCCCGGTTTCACCGACACGGGCGAATGGCGGGGGTGCCGCGGTCTTGGGCAGGCTCGGGGCGGGCTGCCTGTTGCTTGGGCGAAGGGCGGGCGGTGCCGCCGCACGGGTGCGGAGTTCAGCGCGCCGGGAGGAATTCCCCCCCCGTGCGCAGGCCGGTCCGGCTTGCGGCGGTCGTCTAGAGCAGACCGGGCAGGAACAGCACCAGCGCCGGCACCGCGATCACCAGCGCGACCACGAAGACATCGGCGATGATGAAGGGGATCACGCCCTTGAACACCTGCACCGTGGTCACGTGCGCCGCCGCGACGTTTCGGATCACGAAGACGTTCAGCCCCACCGGGGGCGTTATCATCCCCACCTCCAGCAGCTTGACCACCAGCACCCCGAACCAGACCAGCGAGATATCCTGCGCCCCGAGCACCGGCAGGAACACCGGCAGGGTGATCAGCATCGCGCCGAACGGTTCCATGAAGGTGCCGAGGATCAGGTAGATCACCACGATGATCAGCATCAGCCCGACATAGCTCAGATCGGCGCCGGCCACGGCCTGGGCGATGAAATTCTGCAACCCCGACAGCCCGAGGAAGCGGGTGAACATGGTTGCGCCGATGCCGATGATCAGCAGCGAGCCGGTGGTGGTGACGGTTTCGATCAGCGAACGCGAGATCGCCTTGCGGGTGAGCTTGCCGGTCGCGGCCGTGATCACCACGGTGCCGAGCGCGCCCACCGCACCGGCCTCGGTGGCGGTGAAGAGCCCGGAGAACAGCCCACCGAAGACGAGCAGAACAAGCGCGCCGACCGGCAGAAGCTTGACGAAGACGCGCGCGCCTTCTCCGCGTATGACCTCGGTGCGCGGCGGGATCAGGTCGGGCCGCGTGACGCTGATGATGACCACCACGATGGCGTAGGAGATCGCGGTGAGGATACCGATGGTCAGGCCGCCGAGGAAAACCTGGGTGACAGAGGTTTCGGCGATGATGCCGTAGATGATCATCAGGATTGATGGGGGTATCAGCGCGCCGATCGTGCCGCCCGCGGCGATCGAGCCGGCGGCGATCGAGGGCCTGTAGCCGGCGCGCACCATCTCGGGGATGGCGATCCGCCCCATCGCGGCGGCGGTGGCCACCGAGGAGCCGGAGACGGAGGCGAAGGCCGAGCAGGCGAAGATCGACGAGATCGCGAGCCCGCCGGGCAGGCGCGCGAGCACCACCTTGGCGGCGTCGAACAGCCCCGCCGTCATCCCGGTGTGGAAGGCCACGAAGCCCATGAGCAGGAACATCGGCACCGCGCTCATCGTCCAGCTGGCGACGAAGGAATAGGGGGTGTTCTGCAGGATGCCCATCGCGGGCTTGAGTCCGATCATCGCCCAGATGCCGGTGAACGACACGATGATCAGCGCCAGCGCCACCGGCAGGCGCAACACCAGCAGCACCCCGAGCGCGGCGACGCCCCAAAGCCCGATTTCAACGCTCATGGATGGCTTCCTCGATTGGCGTTCCGATCACGGGAAAGAGCCGCCCGAACGCGAGCAGCAGGCAGGCGACGGCGGCGAGGGTGAAGCCGATGGGCGCGAAGTAGAACGAGTGCCAGACCGCCATCTTGTAGTCGGCGATCTCGACGAGGGTGCCCACCCTGGTTTCGCGCATCGCCTTGCCCCAGTTGGTCCAGGCCAGGAGCCCGTAGACCACCGAGGCCAGCAGCATGACGCTTACGTCCGAGATCCGCCGGGCGCGGGCCGAAAGGGCGAAATCCAGAAGTTCCACCGAGATCATGTCGCGCCGCATCTCGAGCCAGGCCAGCGGCAGGAAGGCGAGCGCGGTCATGTAATAGCGCGCGACGATCTCGGGCACGGTGTTCATCGAGTAGCGAAAGGCGTTGCGCAGGATCACGTCGAGGCTGATGTGCAGCATCATCGCGACCACGGCGAGGGCGCCGATGTAGCCGAGCGTCTTGGCCAGGAGGGCGGCGAGCTTGACGAGGCGTTGCATGGGATCACCACGAGGGAGAGGGGGGTCGGCCCGCCCCTTGCGGAGCGGGCCGGTGCAGGCGCGTTACTGCCCGTAGGTTTCGAGATCGACCTTGGCCCAGATCTCGTCCCAGGCGCGGGCGGCCAGTGCCTCGGGGTCGTTACCGACCTCTTCGACGATGGCTTCCCACTTCTCGACCAGCGCCGCGAAATCCGCCGAGAGCGGGTTTTCGGCGGCCTTGGCAGCCACGTCGGCGGCCGCGAAGGCCTCCGAGGCGGCGAGGAAGTCGGCATCGGGGGTGATCACCTCGATGTCGCTGTTGGCCTCGACCGCGGCGCGCGCCTCGGCCGGAAGCTGGAAGCCCCAGCGGTCGGTCAGCTGCGGGTCACCCCGGTTGGCGGCCTTCACGAACTGGGTGCGCTGCTCCAGCGACATGTCGTTCCAGGTGTCGAGCGCCGTGGTGAAGTTCGAGGTCACGTGGTAGGTGCCGAGCGGCACGTCGGTGACGTATTTCGCCACGTCCACCAGCCGGTAGGACAGCATGTCGACGATCGAGGCCATGGTGCCGTCGATCGTGCCCTGGCTCATCGCCTCGAAGGTGTCGCCCACCGGCAGGTTCACCGGAGTCGCGCCGAAGTTCTCGGCCCAGCGCGAGTAGGGCGCGCCGCCCGAACGCAGGCGCAGGCCCTGGAGATCGTCGACGCTGCGCACCGGCTTGGTGGTGATCAGCACGTAGACGTCGGACGACCCGGCACCGAGGAACACCGCGCCGAACTCCTTGAACTCGTCCTGGCAGGGCGCGCAGGTCACGCCGAACTCGGTCATCGCCCAGGCCATCGCATGCGGGCTGCGGCCGAGCAGGGCAAGGTCGCCGGCCACCCCGGTCTGCGGGAAATCGGCGGCGAAGTAGAGCGGCAGGGCGTTGCCCACGTTGGCGAGCCCGGTCTGCAGCGCATCCTTCATTTGCGGCAGCGAAACCACTTCCGGCCCGAGAACCGTGCCGGTCATCGCACCGCCAGATTCCTCTTCGAGGAAGGTGGCGAATTGCTGGTACATGTAGTTGGCCGGGTGCGGACCCGGCGCCGCCGGTGCCAGCAGCAGGTTCTGCGCCTGTGCCGCGCCGGAGATCGAGAGCGAGGCCGCAACCGCGAGGCCCGCGAGTTTGAACAGTCGTGTCATGTCTTTCCTCCCTTTTTTCGCCCCTCAGAGACCGAACAGCCTCCGAGCGTTTTCCTTCAGGATGAGCGGGCGTACCTCATCCCGAAATGGCGCGTTTTCGAAGTCGCCCAGCCAGCGGTCGGGCGTGATCGCCGGCCAGTCGGACCCGAAAAGCATTTTCTTCTTCAGCATCGTGTTCGCGTAACGCACGAGAATGTCGGGGAAATATTTCGGGCTCCAGCCCGAGAGGTCGATGTAGACGTTGGGCTTGTGCTGGGCCACGCTCAGCGCCTCCTCCTGCCAGGGGAAGGCGGGGTGGGCCATGATGATCCGCAGGTCGGGAAAATCGACGGCGATATCGTCGATGTTCATCGGGTTGGAATACTTCAGTCGCATCCCCATGCCGCCGCGCATCCCCGAGCCGACGCCGGTCTGCCCGGTGTGGAACAGCGCCACCACGCCTTCCTCCTCGAGCACCTGGTAGAACGGGTAGGCCATCGGGTCGTTCGGCCAGAAGCCCTGGAACGTGGGGTGGAACTTGAAGCCCCGCACGCCGAAATCGCGGATCAGCCGGCGTGCCTCGCGGGCGGCCATCTTGCCTTTCCACGGGTCGATCGAGGCGAAGGGGATCAGGATATCGTCGTTCTCGGCGCAGATTTCGGCGACTTCCTCGTTGGAATAGCGCCGGAACCCGGTTTCGCGCTCGGCGTCGACCGGGAAGATCACCGCGCCGATCCGCCGCGCGCGGTAATAGGCGGCGGTTTCCTGGACGGTCGGCAACATGCCCTCGGCCCCGGCGGGATTGCGGAAATAGGCCGCCATGCCCTCCTGGAACTCGTTGTAACCGTCGTCGCGGGCATGGTTGCAGGGTTCTTCGGCGTGGGCGTGCACGTCGATGGCGATCAGGTTGTCGATGTCGAGGCTCATGGCCGGGCCTCCGCTATGCCGGTGAATTTGCGCAGGAGCGCCGCGAACTGCTCGAACTCGTCATCGTCAAGCCGCGACCGCTCCGCCTTGTGGAAATTGATCAGGTCGTCGCGGTTCTTCCGCACGAAGGCCTTGCCGGTGCTGGTGAGCATGAGCCGCACCGAGCGGCGGTCGTCGGTGGGAATGATCCGGCTGATGTAGCCGGCATCGGCGAGCCGGGCGACGAGCTTGGTCATGTGCGCGGGCTTGATGTGCAGCGCGCGCGCGATGGTGCCCTGCCGCAGCCCGGGGTTGAGATGAATCACCCAGAGCACGGTGAACTCCCCCGGCTTCATCCCGTGCACGGACAGGGCGGCGTAGAACTCGTCGAACACCTGCACCTGCGCGATGCGCAGCAGGAACCCGAGCGAGCCGGCCATTTCACCAAGCTCGATGACGTCGTCGTCAAGAGCGGCCGCCGTCTGGTTCATGCCTTGTCCCCGGGCCGCGCCACCTTGCCCACCTTCTTCTGCAGGAAGGCGTTCAACCGCTCTTCCGCTTCCGGGCTGGTGGCGGTGAACGAGGCGATGAAGCTTTCGACGAACAACCCGTCGTCGGTGCCCATGTCCTGGATCCGGGGCAGGGCGTTGATGATCGCGTAATTGGAGATCTCGGCGTTGGTGGCGGCGCGGGCCGCAAGCTCCACCGCCCGCTCCAGCGCCAGGCCCTCTGGCACGACGTATTGCACGATGTTCCAGCGTTCGGCCGTTTCCACGTCGATCGAGCGCCCCGTGAGCATCATGTCGGTCATCCGCGCCAGTCCCATCAGCCGGGCCGAGCGCACCGAGGCGCCGCCGCCCACGAAGATGCCGCGCTGGCCTTCGGGCAGGGCGAAGAAGGCGGTGCTGTCGGCCACCCGCACCTGCAGCGACGAGGCCAGTTCCAGCCCGCCGCCCACCACCGCGCCGTGCAGGGCGCCGAACCACGGCAGCTTGCCGCGATGCAGCCAGCCGAACACCTCGTGCCAGCGCCGCGAGCCGTGCACGCCCTCGAAGGGGGTTTTCTTGACGTGTTCGGCCAGGTCGAGCCCGGCGCAGAAATGCGGGCCATGGCCGTGGATCACGCCCGCCTTGGCCTCGCTTTCGGCGCGCCGGATCACCTGGGCAAACTCCTCGATGAAGGCATCGGAGATCGCGTTGCGTTTCTCCGGCCGGTTCAGTCCCAGAATCGCCACGTCGCCCCTGAGCTCGTAGGTCAGGTAATCCATCAAGCATCCTCCCTTGCGACTTCTGCGAGTCGCTGTCTTGTTTTCACTATCTCGGGAAATAGTTTCCACGTAAACTAATTTTTGAGAAGACTCGGCCGCAGAGCCGAAAAGGGAGGACAACATGACCAAGCCGAGATTGCGGCCCGTCAAGCTGTGGGATGCCGAGATCGACTGGGAAACGCGGCCCGACGGGGCCATCCTAGTGCGTCAGACGGCGCCGCTGGGGGATTTTCCGGCAACGATGTCGGAGCGGATCGAGCATTGGGCCGAGGTGCGCCCCGAAACCACCTGGATGGCCGAGCGCGCGCCCGGCGGTGGCGACTGGGTGCGGGTGAGCTACGGCGAGCTGCTCGCCCATGTGCGCGCCATCGGCCAGGCGCTGCTCGATCTCGGGCTGTCGGTCGAGCGGCCGCTGGTGATCCTGTCGGGCAACGCGATTCCGCACGCGCTGGTGGCGCTGGGCGCACAATACGTGGGCATCCCCTCCGCCGCGCTGGCGCCGGCCTATTCGCTCTTGTCGAAGGACCACGGCAAGCTGAAAAGCATCCGCGAGCAGATCACGCCCGGCGCGGTCTTTGCCGACGATCTGGACAGGTTCGCGCCCGCCATCGCGGCGGTCTTCGCCGATCTGCCCCGCCTCGGGGTGACGGGGCAGGGGGCCGACTGGGCCGGGCTTCTGGCCACCCCGGTGACCGAGGCCGTCGCCGCTGCCCGCGCCGCCACCGGGCCCGACACGGTGGCCAAGTTCATGTTCACCTCCGGCACCACCGGCAACCCCAAGGCGGTGATCCAGACCCAGCGGATGCTCACCGCCAACATGGAGCAGGTCACCGATTGCTACGCTTACCTGCGCGACGAACCCCCGGTGATCCTCGACTGGGCGCCGTGGAACCACGTCGCCGCGGGTAACCTGATCTTCAACGTCGCGATCTACAACGGCGGCACCTTCCACATCGACGGCGGCCGCCCGACGCCCGATGGCATGGGGGAAACGATCCGCAACCTGCGCGAGATCGCCACCAACTGGTACTGGAACGTGCCCGCCGGTTTCGAGATGCTGCTCGAAGCCATGGCCAGAGATCGCGTGCTTGCCGAGCATGTCTTCCGCGATCTCAAGATCATGTATTACGCCGGCGCGGCGATGGCGCAGCACACCTGGGACGCGCTGAAGCAGGCCGCGATCGACACCACCGGCGAGGAGATCCTGCTTGCCACCGGCCTCGGCGCGACCGAGACCGCGCCCTTCGCGCTGTTCCAGACCGAGCCGCAGGCCAGCCCCGGCAACATCGGCATTCCCGCCAAGGGGCTGACGCTCAAGCTGGTGCCGAACGACGGCAAGTGGGAGGCGCGGGTGAAGGGGCCGAACGTCACCCCCGGCTACTGGCGCGACGAGACGCTCACGGCGGAGGCCTTCGACGAGGAAGGCTTCTACAAGCTCGGCGACGCGCTGCGCTTCGCCGACCCCGACGATCCGGGCAAGGGCTTTTTCTTCGACGGCCGGGTGGCGGAAAACTTCAAGATGTCGACCGGCACATGGGTGGCCGTGGGTGCGCTGCGCGCCCGGCTCACCGACGCGCTGGGCGGGCTTGCGCGCGACGCGGTGATCGTCGGCGAGGGCGAGGACGAGTTGGGCGCGCTGCTGGTGCCGTTTCGCCCCGCCTGCGAACGTATCGTGCCCGGTGGCGACGCGATGGACGATGCCACGCTGTTCGCCCACCCCGCGCTGGGCGCCGAGATCGCCGCCCGCCTCGCCGACTACAACGCAACCGCTACCGGCGCCTCGCTGCGCATCCCCCGGGTGATCGTGATGCGCGAGCCGCTCGATCTCGACCGCGGCGAGGTGACCGACAAGGGATCGGTCAACCAGCGCGCGGTGCGCAGCCACAGGCCGCACCTGGTGGCGATGCTCTACGCGGGCGATCCGCGGGTGATCGAGGCCGGCTCTCCCGCCTGACGCCCCGGCGGCGGGGCGGATTGTCCCGTCCCGATCCCGGGTCAGGTGGATGACGCTGACCCCGCCGAGATCCCGGCGCCCGGCCCCGGTCAGGTCCAGCACCGCCACTGGCCCGTGGGCCTCGGCGGTGACAGCCATGATCCGGCAATCGCCCACCGGCTCGGGCAGGATGCAGCCCCTCCGCGCGAGGCCGGTGACGCCAAGGATCGCCGATCCCTTGAAACGCCGCCGCCGCGTCAGTAGCCTGCGGAAATGATTTCCAGTGACGTGTTGAACTCGACCGCGACGGCCACCAGGAACGAGGAGCCATGAACCGCACCGGACACCGCCCGACCGAAGCAGATTTTACCGAAATATTCCGGTGCCGAATCCCACCCGGGCCGGGCGCCGCCCCCGAAGCCCTGCGCCGCCGCCCCGGATCATTCACAAGACCCATGCCGACAGGCCGGCGACTTGAAACATGCAAGCAATTTTTCCAAGCAAGGACGATCCCATGCGCAAGATCTTACCGATTTTCCTGACCTCTCTCGGCATCGCGATGACGGCGGCCCCCGCCGGTGCCGCCGATGACGTCATGGTCGTTTTCGACGGCTCGAATTCCATGTGGGGCCAGATCGACGGCACGGCAAAGATCGAGATCGCGCGCGGTGTGATCGGCAACCTCACTGCCGAGCTCGATCCGCAAACCAACGTCGGGTTGATGGCCTACGGGCACCGTCGCCGCGGCGATTGCAGCGATATCGAGATCATCCTGCCGCTCGCGCCGCTGGACCGGGCCAGTTTTCTCGCCGAGATCGAGAAGATCACGCCCACCGGCAAGACGCCGCTGACCGACGCCGTGGCCCAGGCCGCCGAGGCGCTCGCCTTCCGTGACCGGCCGGCGACCGTGGTCCTGATCTCGGACGGGGTGGAAAGCTGCCAGCGCGACCCCTGTGCCCTGGCCGGTCAGCTTGAGCGGGCCGGCGTCGATTTCACCGCGCACGTGGTCGGCTTCGGGCTGGGCGCGGATCAGGACACCGCCTCGCTCGCCTGCATCGCCGAACAGACGGGCGGCGAATACCTCGCCGCGGCGGATGCCGCCGAACTGGGCGCGGCGCTGAGCACGGTCGGCCTGGCCGTGTCCCGGGTCGAGCCCGAACCGGAACCCGAGCCTGAACCGGAGCCGGAACCCGAACCGGAGCCGCAGATTGCCCTGACGGCGCCGCAAAGCGTGCTGCAAGGCGCTGCGTTCGACTTTTCCTGGCAACCCGCCGGCGATGACCCGCGGGATTTCGTCACCATCGTTCCGGCTGGAGCCGAAGAGGGCGCGTATGAAAGCTACGTCCGGGTCGAGGAGGATACCTCCGGTCGCCTCGTCGCCCCGGCCGAGCCCGGACTTTACGAACTGCGCTACATGCTGAACGAAGCGCGCACCACCGCAGGCCGGACAACGCTGGAAGTCGTGCCCGCCGAGGTCACCGTCAGCGGACCCGAAAGCGCGGTGACCGGGTCGAGCTTCGACGTGACGTGGACCGGCGCGGTGCACGAGCGCGACTATATCACCATCGTTCCGATGGGCGCCGAGGACGGCACCTACGAGAGCTATTTCCGGGTCAAGGACCGCAGCAAGGACAGCCTCGTCGCGCCTGCGGAACCGGGCCTCTACGAACTGCGCTACATGCTGAACGAGGGGCGCCGGGTGATGGCGCGCGCGCCGATCGAGGTGACCGAGCCGGAAGTTACCGTCAGCGGACCCGAAAGCGCGGTGACCGGGGCGAGCTTCGAGGTGACGTGGACCGGCGCGGTGCACGAGCGCGACTATATCACCATCGTTCCGATGGG
>NZ_BMGI01000004.1:166940-418242 GCF_014640115.1 Sinisalibacter lacisalsi
ACCGGGCCTCTACGAACTGCGCTACATGCTGAACGAGGGGCGCCGGGTGATGGCGCGCGCGCCGATCGAGGTGACCGAGCCGGAAGTTACCGTCAGCGGCCCGGAACAGGTGCGGGCGGGCGATGACGTGCCGGTGCAATGGACAGGCGCGGTGCACGAGCGTGACTATGTCACCATCGTTCCGGTCGGCAGCCCCGACAATGAAAGCGGCGGTTACAAGCGGGTTCAGAACGCCAGCGAGGCCGGTCTGACGGCGCCGGACGCGCCCGGCCTGTACGAGATCCGCTATGTTCTGAACGAGGGCAAGCGGGTGCTCGCCCGCCACAGCCTGGAGGTGCTCGCGGAGGATGCCCAGCTTTCCACCGGCGCGCAGCTGGACGCGCCGGCGAGCGCCGCGGCGGGCGCCACGATCGAAGTGTCGTGGGATGTCGACAGCAGCAGCGCCGATCAGCGCATCACCCTCGCCAGGGGCGATCAGCCGATCTTCACCTGGATCGAGGCGCACAAGATCGAAGGCCCGCCGCCGCTGCGTCTGACGCTGCCCGAGGAGCCCGGCCAGTATGAGCTGCGTTTCCTCGACGTGATCGGGCAGGAGGTGCTGAGCCGCGCGCCGATCGAGGTGAAGTAACCACGGGTTCGGCCGAGCCGAAAGCAAGGGCCCCCGCCGCGAGCGACATCGCGGCGGGGGCTGCCATCGCGGCCCCTGTTGCCGGGCGGGACGGCGGCTACGCAAGACCCATCGCCGTGCCGCGGCACGGACCCGCGCGCGATGACACCGGCTTCCTGCCAGCAGCGCGGGCTTTTCGCGCGCGATGACACCGGTGCCTGCTCCATTCCCCACCACCAAAGCATCCGCGAAATGGCGGCCCCGCCATGCCGGCGGCACGATCGCGGTCACTGGCCGTTTGGCTAGTCCATCAGGCTCAATGGTTTTGGGCCCCCGGCCCCGATACCCTGATTGCGTGGCCGATATCGCGTCCACGAGGTCCGGCAAGGTCGGCGGATCTTCACATCATGAGGCGGGTGGACGGACCTCCCCCAGAACACCCGTCGAGCTCCGAGATCGGGATTTCGAAAATGCAGAAGGCTTTCGTTTCCAAGAGTAGAGCGCTGCGTGAGCGTGATCCGCAAGCCATGGCGAACCCGGACCGGGTGCCCCCCAGACAGCCCAATATCGCATTTGCCGCCCTCCTGTCGGGCTATCCCGTCGCGCTCATCGCGATCGTCGCGCTTGTCGTGGCGGGGCGCCCGCTGCCGGAGGTATTGCTGATCGCCGTCGGCCTGCAGATCCTTGTGTTCTGCGGCGTTCTCGCCTTGGGCACCTTGCGCGCGACCTCTCCTGGTCTTCCCCCGCGCACCACCGGGGATACCCCCGACACGCCGCCGGAAACGGCCGACATCTGGCGCGTGTACCCGGGCCGGGGCGAGGGCGACGCCGCGTCTCGCATCGCCCTGATCTCGCCCGACATGGAGCAGAGCCGCAGTATCGCGACAGATCTCGCGGGCCTCGGGCGGGAGGTGCATCATACGACCGATCGCGACTCGATGTTCGCGAGCGTTCAGGCCCGGCCGGACGACTGGGGCCTGGTGATCTTCGATTTCGACGCCGCCCCCGACCTCGAAACCGGGGTAGACGACTTGCTCGACTTTCGCAGCGCTTGCCCCGACATGCCGGTGCTGCTTCTGTCCGGCGGATCGCTGCGCAGTGACTTTTCGTCCAACCGTCGGCCGATCGGCGACGCGACCCTGCGCAAGCCGGTGGTTCCGAGGCGTCTGATGGAAGGCATCGCGGCCGCCAGTCTGAATTCCGAAAGCTGCCGCCAAGGGGAAGGTGGCGGCGCGCAAGCGGCGGAGGCCGACATCCCCCAGGTGGCCAGCCGCGCGACGCCAAGTCAGCCCGGTTTTTCCGGCTGAAGGCCTGTTTCAAGCGGTTCGGGTGATCATTCGGCGGGCGTTTCGCCGGCCGACCGGGGCGTTGCGGAAAGCTGCGCGAAAAACACCCCGCAGCATCACTCGCGCTGGGGTTCAGGCCGTTTCCGGCGCCCGATCAGGCCAGCCAGTTGAGGTATCCCGCCACGGCGCCGTTGCGCGGATCGGCTTCGTCGATCTGGGCAAGGGCGGGGCCATCGGCGAGCACGGCGGCGAGGCTTTGCGCGACGGTTTCGGCCTGGCCGGGCAGGAGGTTGCAGGGGTCGAGCTGGAAATAGCCAAGCTCCACCTCGATGTCGCGCACGATCACCGCCGGGTCGAGCCTGGCGAGCCCCGCAGCGAAGCGGGCCGCACTGGCGCCGGCGGCGCGTTCATCGACGTTCACCTGCAGCCGGTCGAGCGGGTTGCCGGTCGGGTCGGCGACGATCTCGGCGCGAATGCCGGCAAGGCCCTGCAAGGCATCGAGCCACAGGTCGAGCGCGGCGCGTTCGCGGGCGCGGATCGCCGCGGCATCGCGCGCCATCCAGCTTTCCATCGCCGCCATCACGCCGGCGATACCTTCCTTGCCGACCTTCATGCCACGACCGATGCCGATGTTCTGCAGGTAGGCCGCGCGCACGAGGTCGCGCCGGCCCGCGATGATTCCGGAGGTCGGGCCGCCAAGGAACTTGTGGCCGGAATAGATCACCAGATCGGCGCCCTGGCCAAGGAACCCGGTGAGATCGTATTCGGAGGCGGCGTCGACGATCACCGGAACGCCGTGGGCATGGGCGATCTCGGCGAACCGGGCGAGCGGGATCTGGCCATAATGCACCACCTGGTGCGACACCACGTAGAAGGCGGCGGCCACGGTTTCGTCAAGCGCGGCCTCGAGCTGGTAGTCGGCCGCGAGCGTCGCGGTGCCGACCGGGCGAACATCGGCGCCGGTGAGGCGGATCGCC
Organism: Sinisalibacter lacisalsi; assembly: GCF_014640115.1. Classification (GTDB taxonomy): domain Bacteria; phylum Pseudomonadota; class Alphaproteobacteria; order Rhodobacterales; family Rhodobacteraceae; genus Sinisalibacter; species Sinisalibacter lacisalsi. The sequence goes on from NZ_BMGI01000004.1 coordinate 169,811, forward strand.
GTCTCGACCGGGGCGCCGTAGGAGCACAGGTGCCCGGCCTGCACCACCACCGAATTGCGGGGGCCCGGATCGCGGGGCAGGGCCTCGACCCGCCCGGGTGCGAGGCCGGTCATGCATCCGGCGACGGCGAGCGAAATCCCGGCGCTGGCCGAGGCGGTGATGCAGCCCGCCTCCGCCCCGGTGAGCCGAGCGATCACCCGGCTGGCCTCGGTTTGCAGATCGTGCATGTCGACGAAATGCGCCATGGCCTCCGAGGTGGCCGCGCGCACCGAGGGCGCCGAGACCGAGGCGCCAAGCGAGGTCATCGTGCCGCTCACGTTTATGATCCGGCGCAATTCCTGCGCGTCATGCCAAGCCCAAGGGTTCGTTTTCATGTCATTTCCCTCCCCCCGTGTTGGGGCCAAGCCCGAGTGTTAGGGCATCATCGCGCGCTGGTCCATCGGGGCGCGCGTTCGGGCGCGGATGGGCGGCTTGCCGGTTCATGCCGCTCGGCAGGCCGATGCCGTCGTCCTGGCGGCCGTCTCGGAGTTTTCTTGACACAAGGAAACCGGGCCGCTTAGGTGGAATACACTAAACCGGACATAATTCCGGTATAGTGGAATAATAATCAACCCGCCGCGGGGGCGCCTGCGGCACCCAACAGCGGAGAGAAAGCATGAATATGAAATTGGTTCTTGCGACGACATTCGCGGCCCTGATGGCCGCGCCGGCCGTGGCGCAGGATGGCGACAAGCTCAAAGAGGTGCTCGATCGCGGTTATCTGATCCTCGGCAGCGGCTCGACCAACCCGCCTTGGCACTTCATGGACGGTGACAACCAGCTCACCGGCTTCGACATCGACATGGGCCGCCTCGTGGCCAAGGCGCTGTTCGGCGACCCGGACAAGATCGAGTATGTCCAGCAGTCGGGTGACGCCCGGATCCCGAACCTCGCGACCGGCAAGGTCGATCTGACCTGCCAGTTCATGACCGTGACCGCCGAGCGCGCGCAACAGGTCGAGTTCACCATTCCCTACTACCGCGAAGGCGTTGGCCTGCTGCTCATGGAAGGTGGCGACTATGCCGATTACGAGGCCCTGAAGGCCGGCGGCTCGGATGTGACCGTTGCCGTGCTGCAGAACGTCTATGCCGAGGAAATGGTGCACACCGCGCTGCCCGAGGCGACCGTCGACCAATATGACAGCGTCGACCTGATGTACCAGGCGCTCAACTCGGGCCGGGCCGAAGCCGCGGCGACCGACCAGTCGGCGCTGCGTTGGTTCATGGTGCAGAACCCGGGGCGCTACCTCGATGCCGGCTATGGCTGGAACCCGCAGACCTATGCCTGCGCGGTGCAGCCGGGCGATCAGCGCTGGCTCAACTTCGTCAACACGGTTCTGCACGAGGGCATGACCGGCGTCGAGTTCCCGTTCTATTCGGCGAGCTTCGAGAAGTGGTTCGGCACCGAGCTGGAATCGCCGCAGATCGGCTTCCCGGTCGAATACAAGTAACCTCCAGGGCATCCGGGACGCACCGTTTTGGACTATGATTTCAATTTCGCCGTCGTCTGGCGCAACTGGGACCTCCTCGCCCAAGGGCTGGGGCTCGGGCTCTCGCTTGCCGTCTTGTCGATCGCGATCGGAACCGGAATCGGCCTGATCGCGGCGTTCGGGATGCTCTCGAAACTTCGGCCAGTGCGTTGGATCGCGCTGGCCTACGTATCGGCCATTCGCAACACGCCGATCCTCGTGCTCATCCTTTTCACCTACTTCGCCCTGCCGCAGATGGGCGTGCGGCTGGAGAAGATCCCCTCTTTCATCTTCACGCTTTCGATCTACGCGGGGGCCTATCTTGCCGAGGTGTTCCGTGGCGGGCTCGTTGCCTTGCCATTGGGGCTGCGCGAGGCCGGGCTGGCGATCGGGCTGACCGAGTTCCGCACCAAGATCTACATCATCATCCCGGTGATGATGCGCAACGTGCTGCCGTCGCTGTCGAACAACTTCATCTCGCTGTTCAAGGACACGTCGCTCGCGGCCGTGATCGCTGTGCCCGAACTGACCTATTATGCCCGAAAAATCAACGTCGAAAGCTTTCGCGTGATCGAAACCTGGATGGTCGCCTCGCTGATCTACGTGGCCGCCTGTTACATCATCGCCAGCCTTCTGCGCCGGCTCGAAGCCCGGCTCGCGATCCCGCGCTGAAAGGACATCGCATGAATTTTACCCTGTTTTTCGCCGATCTCTGGACCGCGCGCATGAACCTTCTGAACGGGCTTGGACAGACGGTCCTCATTTCCGTGGGTTCGGTGTTTCTCGGCACGCTGCTGGGCGTAGCCGTCGGCCTTGCCCTGACCTACGGCCACTGGCTGCTGCGCTTCGTCGTCCGCATCTACACCGACTTCCTGCGCGGCACGCCGGTTTTTGTGCTGATCCTGGCCTGCTTCTACATCCTTTCGGTGGTCGGCATAGATCTGAGCGCCTTCGAGGCGGGCGTTCTCGCGCTCACCCTGTTCTGTTCCTCGCATGTGGGCGAAATCGTGCGCGGTGCCCTTAGCGCGATCTCCAAGGGGCAGACGGAAGCGGCGAAATCCATCGGCCTGACCTTCCGGCAGTCATTCGTCTACGTCCTGATGCCCCAGGCGCTTCGCCAGATCCTGCCGACCTGGGTCAATACCGCGACCGAGATCGTGAAGGCCTCGACGCTGCTGTCGATCATAGGCGTCGTCGAGTTCCTGCTCGCCACGCAGCAGGTGATCTCGCGCACCTACCTGAGCCTTGAGTTCTACCTCTTCGCGGGGGTTGTCTACTTCCTGGTCAATTTCGCGATCGAACAGGCGGGGCGCTTCGTCGAACGGCGCATCGCCATCCCCAATTGAGGTAGACATGACACAGGTTCTGAAAATCACCGACCTGCACAAGCGCTTCGGCGATCTCGAGGTGCTGAAGGGGATCGACCTGACGATGCAGAAGGGTGACGTGGTTTCGCTCATCGGCTCGTCGGGGTCGGGCAAGACCACGGTGCTGCGCTGCATCAACCTGCTCGAGGATTTCGAGCGCGGTACGGTCGAGATCGCGGGCGAGGCCATCGGATACCGCCACGACGGCCGCAAGCGCCGCCGGCTGCCCGAACGACAGATCGCACGCCAGCGGGCGATGACGGGCATGACGTTCCAGCAATTCAACCTGTTCCCGCACATGACCGCCTTGGGCAACGTCATGCTCGGCCTTCTGAAAACCCAGAAGAAGCCGAAGGAGGAGGCGCGTTCGATCGCCGAGAGCTGGCTCGAGCGGGTCGGCATGGCCTCGCGCAAGGATCATTACCCCGGCCAGCTTTCGGGCGGTCAGCAACAACGCGTGGCGATCGCCCGGGCCATCGCGATGAACCCGCAACTCATGCTCTTCGACGAAGTGACCTCGGCGCTCGATCCCGAACTGGTCACCGAAGTGCTGGCCGTTGTGCGCGATCTCGCGGCAGACGGGATGACGATGTTGATCGTGACCCACGAGATGCGGTTCGCCCGCGATGTCTCGAGCCGGGTCGTGTTCATGCACGAAGGGCGCATCCATGAGGAAGGCCCGCCCGACGAACTTTTCGGCGCCCCAAAAACCGAGCGTTTGCAGGGCTTTCTCGCGAGATCGGAATTCTGAAAGAGGAGACGACCAATGACAATCAAGAGGCACGGCGTCGGTGAAGGCAAGGGCAGCAGCGGCAGATCCTTGCCCTTCGCCAAGGCGACGGAAGCGGACGGCTGGCTGTACGTGTCGGGGCAAACCCCGATGCGGGACGGCGAAGTGGCGGGCGTGGGCATCGTCGAGCAGGCGCATATCGCGATCCAGAACATGCTCAAGATCGTCGAGGACGCCGGCTATGGGGTTGAAGACATCATGCGCGTCGGCGTCTGGCTCGACGATCCCCGCGATTTCTGGAGCTTCAACGGCGTTTTCGAAACATATTTCGGCGAAAACCCTCCCGCGCGCGCTTGCGTCCAGTCTTCGCTGGTGGTGGACTGCAAGGTAGAAGTCGACTGTATCGCGTATCGCAAGGCCTGATCCGGAATCGGCCCAACACCAAATCGGCCGTGGCAAGGAACGCAAGATGAAGGACGGGCATGAACGCAAGAGAGCGCGCGGCATTGATCGCGCGTTCGACATTCTTGATCACCTGAGGGCGGTCAAGAGCCCGCAACGCCCCGCCGATATCGCCCAGGCCCTCGGCGCGCCGCGCTCCACGATCTACGATCTGGTCAACACGCTTCTGGATCACGGCATGCTGGAAGAGGCCGACGGAAAAGGTGCCGTCTTTCTCGGCCGCAGGCTGTATTTTCTCGGCCTCGCTTACGACGAGCACTTCGACCTCACCCATAAGGTCGAGAGCGTGATGCAAGAGATCACCGAGCGCAGCTCGGAAACCACGCAGTTCTGCATGCTCGATGGCGACAAGTATACCGTGGCGCTCCAGGTTGAAGGCAACAGGCCGTTCCGCATCAGCGGCGATATCGGCGACCGCACACCCATTCCCTGGACCGCGTCGGGCCGGCTGCTGCTGGGCGGGATGAGCGACGAAGAGATCCTGTCGCTGATCCCGCCGGAGGATTTCACCCTTCCGGGCGGCGACCGGCTCGACGTGGCCCGCTACCTCGCCGAAATCCGCAAGGCCCATGCCGCCGGATTCTTTTCCTTCGACAGCATCGTCGACACCTTCACACATTGTTTCGCCGCGCCGGTGCGCGATCGCGCCGGCAGATGCGTCGGCACCATCTGCATCGTGGCGCCGAAGGACGACGCGGTCACGCATTACGAGACCTACCGAGCGATGCTGATCGAGGCGAGCGAGAGCCTGTCGCAAACCATGCCCTGACGTTTCGTCCCGGCGTCGGCGGGTCGCCTTCCGTCCGCCCGTGCCACGAAAAACTTGAACGCCCGGCGAAATCCGACGATCCTCGCACCCACAGACAGGCCAGACGGCAAGTGTTGGCCGGGATCGCCGATCATCGGCGGGGCGGAAATTCCGGAAGGGCACCTTGGACGACACTTCTGACACCACCTGGGCGATTGCCCCGCCCGATCTGCGGCCGCGCCCCGACAGCGAGGTGGGCTGGTGGTTCCTGCAGGGCAGGGTGGCGCTGCCCGATGGCACCTCGCTTCACCTGATGGTCGCCTTCTTCCAGGTCCACTCCGAAGATGGCGACGACCAGGCCGACATGCTCCTGCTGCATGTGCTGCCCACGCGGCCGGGGGCGCGGCCCTTCGTGGTCAGCCGGATGACACCGGGCGTGTCGCGCCTTCACGAGATCGTCGCCCGGCGCATCGCGCGCCACGTGCTGCCCGGCCCGATCGCGCGATTCCTCGCGCGCCGGCACGCGGTGCTGATGTCGGACCGGGCGCGGCACGACGGAGTGGTAACGCTCGAGGACCATGCCGAGGTCGGGCCCGAGGGGCTCGACATCCGGTGGCGCGATTTCGCGCTGGCGGATGCGCCCGACGGCAGCCTGACACTGATGATGCCCGGCGACGCCGACGGCACGCCGCTCACCCTCGCGCTCTGCCCCGAACGCCCTTGGATGGAGGATCACGGCGCCCGGCTCGATCCGAGGAACCGCCCCGATTATGCCTACCTGTGCTGCCCGCGCCTGTCGGCCAGCGGCCATCTCGGCGATCAGCCGGTGCACGGCACCTTGTGGATGGACCGGCAGTGGGGCGGTTTCGAGAACTGGTTCTTTCAGCGCAAGCGCCGCGGTTTCAGCCTGGTCGGTTGGCACTGGGCGGGGTTGTCGCTGGACAGCGGGCACGATTTCCTGGCCTGGCGGCGGATGGTGGTCGGCGACAGCAGCGAAAGGGATTGCTATGTGGTGCGGTTCGACGATCGCGGCGTCGGCACCACCCGTGGGCAACTCGAACCAACGCCAGCGCCGCGCTGGATCAGCCCGCGCAGCGGCATCGGCTACCCGCTCGCGCACCGGCTGGTGCTGCCGGAGCTTGCCGGCGAGATCGAGATCATGCCGGTTATCGAAGATCAGGAGATCCCCGTCTTCGGCGCCCCGTCGATCTGGGAGGGCGCGGTGACGGCGCGCGGCCATCTCGACGGGCAGGCGGTCGCCGGGCACGGCCGGCTCGAACTCTACGGCCACGGCTATGCCGCCGGTGTCGGCGATTACCTGCGCCAGCATCTGCGCCGCCGCCGCGCCGGCTGACCGGCAGATGCGCCCCGAGCCGCGGCCTCAGTCGCCGATCGGTTTCGGCCCGGTATCCTTCGACAGCGTGACCAGCGAGGTCCGGATCCGGCGCAGGAATTCCTTCACCTCCTCGGGCCGCTCGCGCGCGGCCCCCGCGGCCAGAACGTCGATGATCGCGATGAAGACGAGGCGCGAGGCGGAGGGCTTGTAGATGTCCTGGTCCTCGGGAATGTCGATCCCGATCGACACGTCGGTCAGGTTGGCGAGATCCGATCCCGACTTGGTCAGGCTGATCGAGCTTGCGCCGTACTGGCGCGCGATGGAGATCGAATCGAGCAACTCCTGCGGCTGGCCGCTGGCGGAGATCGCGAAGACGACATCGCCGGTCGAGAGGGTCGAGGCCAGCATCCGCTGGAAGTAGCCATCCGCGTGGGCTTCGGCGGGCAGGCCGAGGCGGAAAAACCGGTTGGCCCCCTCGCGGGCGACATTGGCCGAGCCGCCGCCGACCCCGAAGAACACGATCCGCCGGGCCCCCGCCAGAAGCGCGATCGCCTCGGTCATGGAGGCGTTGTCGAGCTGTTGGCGGGCGGTGTTCAGCATGTCGACCAGGGCGCCGAAAACCTGCGAGACGAGTTGATCGGTCTGCGAGGCTTCGGCGCTGTTGCCGTCGAGGTATTGCAGGCTGACGGCCACGCTCTGCGCCAGGCGGATCTTGAAGTCGCGAAAGCCCTCGCACCCGACACTGACGCAGAACCGATGCACGGTGGCCGCCGACACGCCCGCGGCCTGGGCGATTTCGCCCTGCGTCAGAAACGAGATCTGGTCGAGGTTCGACAGGACGAAATCGGCGACCCGCTGCTCACGTTTGCGCAATTCGCCGTTCAGGCTTCGCATCTTCGAGATGATGTCGATCACCTGTTGCATGAAAATGCTCTCAGCTCTCCGGCTTGTAGGCGGTCACGTCCATTTCAACCTTGGCGTCCACCATCAGCGCCGACTGAACGGTGGAGCGGGCCGGAGGGTTGTCGATGAAATAACGCTCGAACACCTTGTTGAAACTCGTGAAATCTCTCGGGTCGTCGAGCCATACGTTCACTTTGACCACATGTTCAAGGCCGCAGCCCGCGGTTTCGAGCACCGCGATGATGTTTTGCATCACCATTTCGGTCTGTTCCACGATGCCCCCGGTGATGATCTCGCCGTCCTTCGCGGGAACCTGTCCGGACACGAACACGAAGTCGCCCGCCCGCACCGCCTTGGCGAAAGGGCGCGGGGTGCCGCCGGCAGCTGCATCGGCGGTTTCGAGTCGGGTTATGCCTGTCTGGGTTTCGGCCATTTATCTCTCCTGTGAAAACTTCTTACATTTTGGGGGCAAAAATGGGTTGATTTCAACCGTATTCTGCCTGATGGTCGGCCAAAATGAAAAAGAATTACAAAATGGGGCATGGCGCCCCGTGCAGATCCAAGCAGAGGAGGAGTCTCTCATGACGATCACATCATGGCTGAAAACCGCTACGGCTGCGGGGGCGTTTCTCGCCATCGCCGGCGCGGCACAAGCGGAAGGCGTTTTGCGCTACGCAACGGTTGGCGAGCCGCCAACGCTCGACCAGCAGGTCGTGACCTCGGACCTGGCGACGACGATTGCCCAGCACGTCTTCGAGGGCCTTTACACCTTCGATTCCTCCAACTCGCCGGTTCCGCTTCTCGCGGCGGGCGAGACGATTTCAGAGGATGGCAAGACGATCACCATCGCGCTGCGCGAAGGCGTCAAGTTCCACAACGGCCAGGACATGACCTCCGCCGACGTGGTCGCGTCGCTCAAGCGCTGGGGTGAATTCGGGTCGCGCGGCGGGTTGCTGTTCGAACATGTCGAAAGCGTCGAAGCCACCGGCGACCACGAGATCAGGATCACCCTGAGCGCGCCGTTCGGCCCGTGGAAAAACCTCATGGCCTTCTTGAATGGCGGTCCGGCGATCTATCCCGCCTCGATCGTCGAGGGCGCGGGCAAGGAACCGCTTTCGCCCGAGAACTACATCGGCACCGGCCCCTACAGCTTCAACGCCTGGGAAGCGAACCGCTACGTCGAGCTTGTGCGCTTTGACGACTACGTGTCGCCCGAGGGCGAGGCCGACGGTTACGGCGGCGAGCGGGTCGCCGAGTTCGATGCCCTGCGCTTCATCCCCGTGCCGGACGTGGGCACGCGGGTTTCGGGGCTCCGGGCCGGCGACTACGATTATGCCGAGAGCATCCCCGGCGACCTCTTCGCCGAACTCGAGGGTGACCCGAACGTCAATACCATTCTGAACGGCGGCCCGCTCTTCGGCCTCGTGTTCATGAACTCGAGCGCTGGCCCGCTTGCCGAGAACTACGCGCTTCGGCGCGCGATCCAGCAGGCGATCGACAAGGTTCCCGCGCTGCAGATCGCGATTGGCCCGGAAGGCCTGTGGCGGTCGAACGGGTCGTTCCTGCCCGAGGGCAACGTCTGGTATACCGAGGCGGGCACGGAAGCCTTCAGCCAAGGCGATGCCGAGGGCGCGCGCGCGGCCGCGGAGGCAGCCGGCTACACCGGCGAGCCGATCAAGTTCATGGTCTCGACGAACTACCCGTTCCACTACGATACGGCGATCGTCTACACCAAGCAGCTTGCCCAGGCCGGCTTCAACATCGATCTGCAGGTCTATGACTGGGCCACGCTGATCGAGAAGCGGTCGCAGCCCGACCAGTGGGACATGTTCTTCACCCACCACGGGTTCGTGCCCGATCCGATCCTGATCTCGGTGATGAACGACAACTACCCCGGCTGGTGGGCGACGCCCGAAAAGGCCGAGTTGAAGGCGGCGTTCACCGCCTCTTCCGATCCGGCCGAGCGGGTGGATATCTGGTCGCAGATCCAGGAACTGATCTACGAGCAGGTGCCGACGATGAAAACCGGCGATGTCTATACCTACAACATCGCGTCGCCGGAGCTTGACGGACTTGGAGAGGCCACGCTGATCTGGCCGCACTTCTGGAACGTCTCGAAGTAATCCTCCCTGCAGGCGCCCGCCACACAAAGGGTGGGCGCCTGCTCCTGTTTTCTGGGACCACGCGAACCCGATGCTCTTCTACACAATCAAACGCCTGCTCGCGCTGATCCCGACGCTGCTCGCCGCGACGATGCTGGTGTTTCTGTTCGTTCACCTCATCCCCGGCGATCCCGCCTCGATCCTTCTGGGCGACACCGCGACCCCCGAGGAAGTGGCCGCGCTCACGCGCGAACTCGGCCTCGATGAGCCGCTCTGGACGCAATACCTCATCTGGCTCGGCAACGTGCTGCAGGGTGATCTGGGAACCTCCGTGTTCTTCGGCACGCCGGTGCTCACGGTGATCGCAGACGGGGCGGAAACCTCCATCCTGCTGGCCACGATGACGATGGTCTGGATCGTGCTGTTCGGGGTGCCGATCGGGATCGTCTCGGCGATGAACAAGGGCCGCTGGATCGACCAGATCACCTCCGGCGGGGCGATGCTTTTCGCCTCCATCCCGACCTTCTGGCTTGGCCTCTACCTTATCCTGCTGTTCGCCGTCGGCCTCGGCTGGCTGCCGTCATCCGGCTTCCCGTCGTTGACCGATACCGGCGGTGTGACCAACCTGCGCTACCTGATCCTGCCCAGCCTCACGCTCGCGGCGCCCAATGCCGCGCTCATCATCCGCCTCGTGCGGGCCTCGATGCTGGACGTGTCGCGCGAAGACCACGTGCGGACGGCGCGCGCCAAGGGGCTGCGTCCCAGCCGGGTGGCGATCCGGCACATCTTTCGCAATGCGCTCATATCGGTGACGGCCGCCTTCGGCTTCACCTTCGCCGCGCTCGTCTCCGAGGCCGTCGTGACCGAAACCGTCTTCTCGCTCCCCGGGATCGGACGCCTCGTGGTGCAATCCATCCTGCGGCGCGACTACCCGGTGATCCAGGGCGTGATCCTCGTGATTGTGGTGCTCTACATGTTCATCAACCTGCTCGTCGACCTCGCCTACGCACGCCTCGATCCAAGGATATCTCTGAAATGATGGCCGTTGCCAGCATCCGCTCGGTCTTTGCCGGGCGCACCTTTGCACAGATCGGCCTTGTCTGGCTTGCCTTCGTGGCGCTGGCCGCGATCTTCTCGCCGCTCATCGCGCCGTTCGACCCTTACGAGATCGACCCCATCGCGCGCCTCACCGAGCCCGGCTGGCCGCACCTGTTCGGCACCGATCACTTCGGACGCGACAGTTTTTCGCGGGCCCTCTACGGCGCGCGCATGACGGTTCTGATCGGCCTCGGCGCCGTGATCGTCGCACTCCTGACCGGCGGGCTGGTGGGGATGCTTTCGGCCTATTTCACCCGTCTGGGCCATGTGCTGATGCGGGGCGTCGACGTGCTCATGGCGTTTCCCGCGCTGTTGATGGCGCTGGTGCTGATGACCCTGCTGGAACGGTCGGTGATGAACACCATCATCGTGATCGGCGTGGTCTATGCGACCACCACTGCGCGGATCCTGTTTGGCATGACGCTGAAGCTCAAGGGCGAGGTGTTCGTCGATGCCGCGGTCTGTTCGGGTGCGGGCCATGCCTCGATCCTGTTTCGCCACATCCTGCCCAACCTGGTTTCGCCGCTGCTGGTGCAGGCCAGTTTCATCTTCGCCTTCGCCCAGCTTCAGGCCGCGGCGCTCGATTTTCTCGGTCTCGGCCTGCCGCCCGAGGTGCCGAGCTGGGGCAACATGCTTTCGGAGGAGCGCATCTACGTGACCCGCGCGCCCTGGCTCCTGATCTTCCCCGGTGCGCTGATCATCCTTTCGGTGTTCTCGATGAACCTCGTCGGCGACGCGATGCGCGACAGCATCGACCCGCGGTTCAAAGACGATATCGCGGGGGTGTGACCATGGCGCTTCTCGATGTCGAAAACCTCGAAATCTCGATCCGGTTCGGCCATGAACTGCTGCCGGTGGTGCGCGGTGTTTCGTTCTCGGTGGACGAAAACGAAACGCTGGGGATCGTCGGCGAGTCCGGCTGCGGCAAGAGCCTGACCGCCCTCGCGATCATGGGCCTGCTCGAAGGCAGCGGCGTCCGGGTCACCGGCGGCCGGATGCGGTTCGGTGGGCGTGACCTGCTGGCGATGAGCGCCGACGAACGCCGCCACATCATGGGCAACGACATGGCGATGATCTTTCAGGAGCCGATGACCAGCCTCAACCCGGTCTACCGGGTGGGTGATCAGATCATCGAGGCCCTGCAGCAGCACCGTAACCTGTCGCGCCGCGCCGCGCGCCGCCGGGCCATCGAGTTGCTCGACCTGGTCCGGATTCCCGAGCCCGACTCGCGCGTCGACAGCTTTCCGCACCAGCTTTCGGGCGGCCAGCGGCAGCGGGTGATGATCGCGATGGCGCTGTCGTGCGATCCGAAGCTCCTGATCGCGGACGAACCGACAACCGCGCTCGACGTGACGGTGCAGAAGGAAGTGCTCGACCTGATGCTCGACCTGCAGAAGCGCACCGGCACCGCCATCATCCTGATCTCGCACGATCTCGGGGTGATCGCGGAAACCTGCAATTCGGTGGCGGTGATGTATTGGGGCCGGCTTGTCGAGACCGCGCCGACCGACGCGCTTTTCGAAACCCTCGCGCATCCCTACACGCGGGGTCTGTTGCACTCGATCCCCGCGATTGATCGCGACGTGGATTGGCTCGACGCCATCCCCGGCCGGGTGCCGACGATTGGAGAGCAGATCGCGGGCTGCCCGTTCCATCCGCGTTGCCCGCGCGCGGAAAGCCGGTGCCGCCACGAGGTTCCGCAGCCGCGCGAGATCGCGCCCGGGCATCTGGTCGAGTGCCATTTTCCCTACGGAGGCGACCGATGAGCGCCCAACCGCTTCTCGATGTGAGAGATCTCAAGGTTCACTTCCGGACCCGGGGGCGGACCGTGCGCGCCGTCGACGGCGTATCCTTCGACATCGCGCCCGGCGAGGTGCTGGGGCTTGTCGGTGAGTCGGGTTGCGGCAAATCGACGGTGGGCCGCGCGCTGACCCAGCTCGAACGCGCGACCGCCGGCCAGGCCCTGTTCGAGGGGCAGGACATCCTGTCGATGTCGCGCCGGCAATTCCTGCCTCTCAGGCGCCACATCCAGATGATCTTCCAGGATCCCTATGCCTCGCTCAATCCGCGCCTGACCGTCGCGCAGACGCTTTCGGAGCCGCTGTTCATCCACAAGATCGCCCGCAGCCGGAAGGACGCGCAGGCACGGATCGCCGAGACGCTCGATCTCGTCGGGCTCGGGCCGGAGGCCATGACGCGCTATCCGCACGAGTTTTCGGGCGGTCAGCGTCAGCGCATCGGGATTGCCCGGGTGATGATCCTGGAGCCGAAGCTGGTGATCGCCGATGAGGCGGTTTCGGCGCTCGACGTGTCGATCCAGGCGCAGGTTCTGAACCTGATCAAGAAGCTGCAGCGCGACAGCGGCATGGCGATGCTGTTCATCAGCCATGACCTCGGCGTCGTGCGTCACATCAGCGATCGGGTTGCCGTGATGTCGGCCGGCAAGATCGTGGAGACGGGTGACAAGAGCGCAATATTCGAAGCGCCGCAGGATGCCTATACCAGGCGGCTGCTGGACTCGATCCCGCGGATCATGCCTTTGAAGGAGACCAGCTGATGCCTAGCGCGAAGCGTGTATTCGTCGCGTCGATCGCGACCGAAACCAATACTTTCTCGCCGATGCGCACCGATCTGGGGGATTTTCGCGAAAGCTTCTACGCCCCCCCCGGCGAGCACCCGCCAACGCCGACGCTGTGCAGCGCGGTCTTCACCGCGGCGCGCGCGCGGGCGACCGAGCTGGGCTGGGAGGTGATCGAGGGCACGGCATCCTGGGCCGAGCCCGGCGGGATCGTGAACGAGCAAACATGGGCGTTCCTGCGCGACCAGTTGCTCGATGAACTGGCGCAGGCGGGGCCGGTGGATATCGTGCTCCTTGGCCTGCACGGGGCGATGGTGGCGCAGGAGACGATTGATTGCGAAGGCGAGCTGCTCGCGGCGGTGCGCGCCCAGGTCGGGCCCGACACGCTGGTGGGCGTGACATTCGATCCGCACAGCCACCTGTCGGCCAAGCGGGTCGAGAACGCCGATCTGATCACCGTGTTCAAGGAGTTTCCGCACACCGATTTCGTCGAGGTCGCGGAAAACCTCGTGCAGCTCGCCGCCGATGCTTCCGAGGGGCGGACCGATCCCGAGATCAGCACCTTCGATTGCCGGATGATCGAGATTTTTCCCACCTCGCGCGCACCGATGCGCGGGTTCGTCGACCGGATCCGGGCGATGGAGGGCCAGGGGAATATCCTGTCGGTCTCGGTCATTCACGGCTTCATGGCCGGCGACGTGCCCGATCTGGGCACCAAGGTCATCGTCATCACCGATGCCGCGCGGGCCGAGGGCGACGCGCTGGCGCAGCGCCTCGGCATGGAATTGTTCGACATGCGGGGCCGGACCCGGCCGGAATTCCGCGCGATGGCGCCGGCGCTCGAACGCGCCGCTGCCGCCCCGCGCGGCCCGGTGGTGATCGCGGATGTCTGGGACAATCCCGGCGGCGGCGTTCCGGGCGATTCCACGACGCTGCTCAAGGGCATGATCGCGCAGGGTCTGGAAAACGCCGCGCTGGCGTCGATCTGGGATCCGATCGCCGTTCGGATCTGTTTTTCGGCCGGCGAGGGCGCGCGGCTGCGCCTGCGGTTCGGCGCCAAGATGGCCCCGGGCTGCGGCGAGCCGCTCGACGCAGAGGTGACCGTACACCGCTGCGTGCGCAATGCCGTCCAGAGCTTCGGTGCCAGCATCGTGCCCATCGGCGACGCGGTATGGATCGACGTGGACGGGATCGACGTGATACTGAATTCCGTGCGCTCACAGGTGTTCAACCCCGACATCTTCGCCAACATGGGGATCGACCCGCTCGAAAAGGCCGTTCTGGCAGTGAAATCGACCAACCATTTCCATGCGGCCTTCGAGCCGATCGCGGCCGAGATCCTTTATGTCTCGATCGACGGGCCCTATCCGAACGATCCGGCCACCAACCCCTACCAGCGGCTTTCGCGGGATATCTGGCCGCGCGTGGAGAACCCTCATGGCACTTGAACCGGAACATCTCGAAACCCCGGCCATGGTGATCCGCGAAGCGGTCGTGCTGGAAAACATCCGCCGCTTCCAGGCGCATTGCGATCGTGTCGGGTTGGCATTCCGGCCGCATATCAAGACGCACAAGTCGATCCGCATGGCGCGGGCGCAGCTCGACGCCGGGGCGGTGGGGATCAATTGCCAGAAGATCGGTGAGGCAGAGGTGATGGCGGCGGCCGGGATCGACGATATCCTGATCACCTACAACATCATCGGCCCGGAAAAGCTGGCCCGGTTGCGGGGGCTCGGGGAAAAGATCGCCCGCCTCTCGGTCACCGCCGACAATGCCGAGGTGGTGCATGGCCTTGCCGGGGCCTTCGCCGGCGCCGGGCGGCCTCTCACCGTCTTGGTGGAATGCGACACCGGCGGCGCGCGCTGCGGCGTGCAGAGCCCGCAAGCGGCGGTGGACCTTGCCGAACAGATCGCCGCCTCGCCCAACCTGACCTTCGGTGGATTGATGACCTACCCGGCCAAGGGCGGGCAGGACAACGTGGTGGCGTTCATGACCGCCGCGGTCGCGGCGCTGGAAGCGCGCGGGCTTTCGTGCCCGGTGGTGACCTCGGGCGGCACGCCGGACATGTGGACGGCCGCGCCGGAGGGCGTTCTCACCGAATACCGCGCGGGCACCTACATCTATAACGATCGCTCCCTCGTCGCCTACGGCACCTGCACTTACGACGACTGCGCCGCCGTGGTCGTCGCCACGGTGGTGAGCACGCCCGCGCCCGGCCGCGCGGTGATCGACGCCGGCTCAAAGGCGCTCACGTCTGATCTGCTCGGGCTTGAGGGCCACGGGCATATCCTCGGGCACCCCGACGCGCAGATCACCGGGCTCAGCGAAGAGCATGGGGTTATCTCCTATGAAGCGCCCGATGCCTTCCGGGTCGGCGACCGGATTCGGGTCGTACCCAACCATGTCTGCGTGGTGTCGAACCTGTTCGACAGCGTCTGGCTGGACCGGGCGGATGGGGCGGGGCTCGAGCCGCTGCCGATCGACGCCCGCGGCAAGGTGACCTGACCGCTCCTCAGCCGAGAATGATCGCGCCGCGGTGCTGAACCACTTCGCTCGCGAGCGCATGCCCTGCGGCCATCGCCTCGGCCTGGCTCGCACCCTGGGCGATGGCGGCGAGAAACCCGGCGTTGAAACTGTCGCCCGCGCCGGTGGTGTCGACCACCCGGGGCGCCGGGGCGAAGTCTTGCGGCGGCTGGTCCGGGTCGAGCGCCACGGGCCCCACCGCCCCGCGTTTCAAGGCGCCTCGGCGCAAGCCGAGCTTTCGCAACCGCGCTAGCACCTCCGCCTCGCCCTGTTCGCCGAAAAGCTCCATCTCGTCGTCGACCGAGGGCAGGGCGATATCGGCCAGCGCCCACATTTCCGCATTCACCTCGCGTGCCGTCTGCGGGCTTTGCCAGAGCCTCGGGCGATGGTTGCTGTCGTAGGCGACGAGGCCGCCTGCGCGGCGAAAGTCGCGCAGCGCGGCGATCAGCTCGGCGCGGATGGCGGCCGGCAGGATCGCGAGGCTGATGCCGGAGAGAAAGACCAGATCGAACCCCATCAGGGCCGAGAACTCGACCCGTGCCGGTGGCGAGAACAGCGTCCGCGCGGCGCTGTCGGAGCGCCAGTAGGTGAAGCTTCTTTCGCCGCTTTCATCGGTTTCGATGGCGTAGAGTCCGGGCACCTTGTCGGCCCTGCGTTCAACATGGTCCGTGCCGATCCCATTCCGCGCCATCTCGGACAGGATGCGGTCGGAGAAGTGATCGGTGCCGAGGGCGGTGATGTAGGACAGCGTTGCGCGGCTGCCGAGGCGGCGGGCGAGGTAGACGGCGGTGTTGTAGCTGTCGCCCGCCACGTTGAGCCTGGCGTTTACCCGGTCCTCGGTGACGAGTTCTATCATCACCTCGCCGATGCAGGCGATTTTCGTGATTGGACCGACCCCGGATTTCATGGCTCTTCTCCCTTTCCGCAGCCGTCATTGAACGCGCTACGGGATTGAATGAAAAGCAGAAAGTCTTGCGTTCGCAGGTTTGGAATCGAGGCGCGCACCTGTCGCCCGCCCGGAGATGAAAAACGTGCTGAAGCCGGGGGTTACCCGGCTCTTCACACTGATTTTCGAGAGAAATTGGAGCGGGCGATGAGATTCGAACTCACGACCCTTACCTTGGCAAGGTAATGCTCTACCCCTGAGCTACGCCCGCGTCCTTGGGTGAGGGGGAGATATGAAATCCCGCCGGGGCCTGCAAGTGGAAAATCGTCCGGCCGCTGAATTTTTTGCCCGCGCCCCGGCCCGGGGCGTCGGGGCGGGCGCGACGGGGCCCGAAAGCACTGGCCCGGGCGTTCTGTGAAACGCCCGGGCCAGCCATTCTCCACAGGTCCGCCAGCGGGTCAGTCTTCGAACTCGACGAGCAGGTCCTTGGCGTCGATCTGGCTGCCGGGGGTGACGTGCACCGCCTTCACCACCGCGTCGCGCTCGGCGCTGATCCCGGTTTCCATCTTCATCGCCTCGATGGTGAGCAGAAGGTCGCCCTTGCGCAGGGACTGGCCGGGCTTGGCCACGACCGTCGCCACCACCCCCGGCATCGGCGCGCCGACATGGGCCGGGTTGGCCGGATCGGCCTTCGGGTGCGCCGCCTTCGTCGCCTTGACGCGCCGGTCGGCCACGCGGATCGCGCGGGGCTGGCCGTTGAGTTCGAAGAAGACCTTCGCCTCGCCCTCCTCGTTGGTCTCGCCCAGGGCCTGGCAGCGGATTTCCAGCGTCTTGCCCGGGTCGATCTCGACCGATATCTCCTCGCCCGGCTCCATGCCGTAGAAGAAGGTGAGGGTGGGAAGGGTGCGCACCGGGCCATAGACCTTGTGGCGGTCGACGTAGTCGGAAAAGACCTTGGGATACATCAGGTAGCCGTTCAGATCCTCGTCGTCGAGCTTGACGCCGAGCTTTTCCTCGGCCTCCGCGCGGGCGGCTTCGATATCGACCGGGGTCAGGTGCTTGCCGGGGCGCTCGGTGTCGGGTTTCTCGCCCTTGAGCACCTTGGCGACGATTGCCTCGGGGAAGCCGCCCGGCGGCTGGCCGAGGTTGCCGCGCATCATGTCGACCACCGAATCGGGGAAACTCACGTCAACCTCCGGGTCTTCGACCTGTGCGCGGCTGAGGCCCTGGCTGACCATCATCAGCGCCATGTCGCCCACCACCTTGGAGGACGGCGTGACCTTGACGATATCGCCGAACATCCGGTTCACGTCGGCGTAGGCCTGCGCCACCTCGTGCCAGCGTTCCTCCAGCCCGAGCGAGCGGGCCTGGGCCTTGAGGTTGGTGAACTGGCCGCCCGGCATCTCGTGCAGGTAGACCTCGGAGGCGGGGGCTTCGAGCCCGGCCTCGAAGGCGGCGTATTGCCCGCGCACCGCCTCCCAGTAGTTGGAGATTTCGCGGATCGCGGCGATATCGAGCCCGGGGTCGCGCTCGGTATGGGCCAGGGCGCTGACGATGGAGCCGAGGCAGGGCTGCGAGGTGCTGCCCGAGAAGGCATCCATCGCCGCATCCACCGCGTCGACGCCGGCGTCGATGGCGGCGAGCACGGAAGAGGCGGCGATGCCGCTGGTGTCGTGGGTGTGGAAGTGGATCGGCAGGTCGACCTCGTCCTTCAGCGCCTTGATCAGCGCGGTGGCGGCCCGGGGTTTCAGAAGCCCGGCCATGTCCTTCAGCCCGAGCACGTGGGCGCCCGCGGCTTCCAGTTCCTTTGCCATGCCGACGTAATACTTGAGGTCATACTTGGCGCGGTCGGGATCGAGAATGTCGCCGGTGTAGCAGATCGCCGCTTCGCAGACCTTGTCGGCCTCGACCACCGCGTCCATCGCCACGCGCATGTTCTCGACCCAGTTGAGGCTGTCGAACACGCGGAACACGTCGACCCCCGATTTCGCCGCCTGCGCCACGAAACTCTGCACCACGTTGTCGGGGTAGTTGGTGTAGCCGACGCCGTTGGAGGCGCGCAGCAGCATCTGCGTCATGATGTTGGGCATACGCTCGCGGATGTCGCGCAGGCGCTGCCAGGGGCATTCCTGCAAGAAGCGGTAAGCCACGTCGAAGGTCGCCCCGCCCCAGGCCTCGACCGAGAACAGCCCCGGCAGGTTGTGGCCATAGGCGCTGGCGATGCGCAGCATGTCGAACGAGCGCATCCGGGTGGCGAGGAGCGACTGGTGGGCGTCGCGCATCGTGGTGTCGGTGAGCAGCACCCGGTCTTGCGCCTTCATCCAGTCGGCAACCGCCTTGGGGCCCTTCTCGTCGAGCAGCTGCCTTGTGCCCGGCGCCGGGGCCTCGGCGCGCAGCTCGGGGCAGCGCGGCGGCTTGAGGTCGGCGTGGGGCAGCGGGCGGCCCTCGGTCTCGGGGTGGCCGTTGACCATGATGTCGGCGATGTAGGTGAGCAGCTTCGTCGCCCGGTCGCGCCGCTGGGGGAACTCGAACAACTCGGGCGTCTCGTCGATGAAACGGGTGGTATACTCGTTGTTGAGGAAGGTGGGGTGACGCAGCAGGTTCTCGACGAAGGCGATGTTGGTGTTGACGCCGCGGATGCGGAACTCGCGCAGCGCCCGGTCCATCCGCGCGATCGCCTGCTCGGGCGTCGGCGCCCATGCGGTGACCTTCTCCAGCATCGAATCGTAATAGCGGGTGATCACCGCACCGGAATAGGCGGTGCCGCCGTCGAGGCGGATGCCCATGCCGGTGGCACCGCGATAGGCGGTGATGCGGCCGTAGTCGGGGATGAAATTGTTTTGCGGATCCTCGGTGGTGATCCGGCATTGCAGGGCGTGGCCGTTGAGCTTGACGTCATACTGGCTGGCCACGCCGGTGGCCTCGGTGAGGCTCTTGCCCTCGGCGATCAGGATCTGGGCGCGCACGATGTCGATGCCCGTCACCTCCTCGGTCACGGTATGCTCCACCTGCACCCGGGGGTTGACCTCGATGAAGTAGAAATTGCCGGTGTCCATGTCCATCAGGAACTCGACGGTGCCGGCGCAGGTGTAATTGACATGCTCGCAGATCTTGCGCCCGAGATTGCACAGATCTTCGCGCTGGGTTTCGGAGAGGTAGGGAGCGGGGGCGCGTTCGACCACTTTCTGGTTGCGCCGCTGCACCGAGCAATCGCGCTCCCACAAGTGGTAGATGTTTCCTTCCGTGTCGCCAAGAATCTGCACCTCGACGTGGCGGGCGCGGATGATCATCTTCTCGAGATAGCCCTCGCCGTTGCCGAAGGCTGCCTCGGCCTCGCGCCGGCCTTCCAGCACCTTCTCGGGCAGCTCTTCGGCATTCTTGATCGGCCGCATGCCGCGCCCGCCGCCGCCCCAGCTGGCCTTGAGCATGAGCGGGTAGCCGATCTCCTCGGCCTCGCGCAGGGTGGCCTCCATGTCGTCGCCGAGCACCTCGGTGGCGGGGATCACCGGCACGCCGGCCTCGATCGCCACGCGCCGCGCGCTGGCCTTGTCGCCGAGCTTGCGCATGGTGGCGGCGCTGGGGCCGACGAAGGCGATGCCGTTGGCCTCGCAGGCATCGACGAATTCGGGGTTTTCCGACAACAGCCCGTAGCCCGGGTGGATCGCGTCGGCGCCGCAGGCCTTTGCGACGCGGATGATCTCGTCGATCGCGAGGTAGGCCGCGACCGGGCCGAGCCCCTCACCGATCAGGTAGGCTTCGTCGGCCTTGAACCGGTGCAGGCCGAGCTTGTCTTCCTCGGCATAGACCGCGACGGTCTTCTTGCCCATCTCGTTCGCCGCCCGCATGATGCGGATCGCGATCTCGCCTCGGTTGGCGATCAGGATTTTCTGAAATTCCGGCATGGTCTACTCCCCCGGCCCGTCGGATGATCGTGAATTGGTAGGCGATGCCGCGCTGCAGAGCAAGGGCGACCGGGCCTGGGCGGGGGAGGATCTGGCTGCGCCCGGGCCGATCCGCGCTCCGCTGGCGCGGCGCGCGACTTTCATGCCTCCGGCGGAGGCATTTCCGGACCCAAGAAGGGCAAGCGGGCGAAAGAACATTCGCCGAACACCTTTTCCTTGGCCGCTTGCCCCGCTATCTTCGCGCGCATGAGCCATTCAAACGATCCCTCGGACCTCTCCGCGCCGCGCCCCTCGCTCAGCCAGATGGCGATGGCGGCGCGGCCGATGCCCTATCTCGACGATCTCAACCCCGCCCAGCGCGAGGCGGTGGAGGCGCTGGAAGGGCCGGTGCTGATGCTCGCGGGCGCGGGCACGGGCAAGACCAAGGCGCTGACCACCCGGATCGCGCATCTGCTGGGCACCGGTGCCGCGCGCACCAACGAGATCCTTGCGGTGACCTTCACCAACAAGGCCGCGCGCGAGATGAAGGAACGGGTGGCGCGGCTGCTCGGGCAGGGCGTCGAGGGCATGCCCTGGCTCGGCACCTTTCACGCGATCTGCGTCAAGCTCCTTCGCCGGCATGCCGAACTTGTCGGGCTGAAGTCGAATTTCACCATCCTCGACACCGACGACCAGGTGCGGCTGTTGAAACAGATCATCGTCGCCGAGGGGATCGACGAGAAGCGCTGGCCCGCGCGCCAACTCGCCGGGCTGATCGACACCTGGAAGAACCGCGCCTGGACGCCGGAGAAACTGCCCGTGGCCGAAGCCGGGGCGTTCAACCACCGTGGCGGCGAGCTTTACGCCGCATACCAGGAGCGGCTGCGCGCGCTCAACGCGGTGGATTTCGGCGATCTCTTGTTGCACGTGGTGCGCATCTTCCAGGAGCACGAGGACGTGCTGGCGCAATACCAACGCTGGTTTCGCTACATCCTCGTCGACGAATACCAGGACACCAACGTGGCGCAGTATCTGTGGCTGCGCCTGCTCGCCGCGAAGCACAAGAACATCTGCTGCGTCGGCGACGACGACCAGTCGATCTACGGCTGGCGCGGCGCGGAAGTGGGCAACATCCTGCGGTTCGAGAAGGATTTTCCCGGTGCCAAGGTGATCCGGCTGGAGCAGAATTACCGCTCCACGCCGCATATCCTCGCCGCCGCCGGCGGGGTGATCCGGGGCAACGAGGACCGGCTCGGCAAGGAACTGTGGACCGAAGCCGAGGACGGCGAGAAGGTGCGCCTGATCGGCCATTGGGACGGCGAGGAGGAAGCGCGCTGGATCGGTGACGAGATCGAGGCGATGCAGACAGGCGCGCGCGGCATGGCGCCGATGAGCCTTGACGACATGGCCATTCTCGTGCGCGCCAGCCACCAGATGCGCGCCTTCGAGGACCGGTTTCTCACCATCGGGCTGCCCTACCGGGTGATCGGGGGGCCGCGCTTCTACGAGCGGTTGGAGATTCGCGACGCGATGGCCTATTTCCGCCTCGCGGTGAGCCCCGACGACGATCTGGCGTTCGAGCGGATCGTGAACACGCCACGCCGGGGGCTGGGCGACAAGGCGGTGCAGACCATCGCCCGCGCGGCGCGGGGATTGGGCGTTTCGCTGGTGGAAGGCGCGCGGGCCGCCGTCGAGCGCGGCGAGATCAAGGGCAAGGGCGGCAAGGCGCTCGACCTGCTGGTGCGCCAGCTCGACCGCTGGCACGCGCAGGTGCAGGCCGAGGCCGATACCCACGTGGAACTCGCCGAACAGATCCTCGACGAGAGCGGCTACACCGGCATGTGGCAGGCCGACAAGACGCCCGAGGCCCCCGGGCGGCTCGAAAACCTCAAGGAACTGGTCAAGGCACTGGAGGAATTCGAGAACCTGCAGGGCTTTCTCGAACACGTCAGCCTGATCATGGACAACGAAACGCAGGCGTCGGAGGAGAAGGTCACGATCATGACGCTGCATGCGGCCAAGGGGCTGGAATACCCCGCCGTGTTCCTGCCGGGCTGGGAGGAGGGGCTGTTTCCCTCGCAGCGCAGCATGGACGAGAGCGGGCTGAAGGGGCTGGAGGAGGAGCGGCGGCTGGCCTACGTCGGCATCACCCGCGCCGAGGAGCTTTGCACGATCTCCTTCGCCGCCAACCGGCGGGTCTATGGCCAGTGGCAGAGCCAGTTGCCGTCACGCTTCATCGACGAATTGCCCGAGGCGCATGTCGAGGTGCTGACCCCGCCGGGGCTTTATGGCGGCGGCTACGGCGCGGCGGGCATGGGGCAGGGTCGCTCGCGGCTGGAAGAACAGGCGAGCCGGGCCGACGCCTACAATTCGCCCGGCTGGAAACGGATGCAGGCGCGGGGCGCGGCACGCGGGGTGCAGTCGCCCGGCGAATCGCGCAACCTGGTGATCGACGCCACCGCCGTTTCCTCCTTCAGCAAGGGCGACCGGGTGTTTCACCAGAAGTTCGGCTACGGCTACGTGATGGGGATCGAGGGCGACAAGCTCGACATCGAGTTCGAGAAGGCCGGGTCGAAGAAGGTGGTGGCGCGCTTCATCCAGTCCGCCGACCGGGCGGGGGACGACGTGCCGTTCTGAGCCCTTGCCCGGGTGGCTCAACCGGCCCGGGCTTCGGCAACGGGCGCCGTGGCGGCCTCAGCCGTGCTTGTCGAACAGCGCCAGGCTGGCGTCGAAGAAGCGGTTGCGCACCTCGGGCCGTTCCATGAGGATTTCGTGCTCGGCATCCGGCACGATCTCGAGCCGCGCGCCGCTCCAGGCCTGCATCTTCTCCCTGATCGGGTCGACCTCGACGATGCGCTCATTGGTGCCGAGGAAGGTCAGGGCCGGGGTCGCGGGCGGGGCCATGCGGCGCAGGGCGCGGGTTTCGAACAACGCCGCGCGCAGCCAGCGCAAGGTCGGCCCGCCGAGCGTGAGATCGGGGTGGGTCGCGAGTTGGTGACGCATGAAATCCCACATCTCGCGGTCGGTGGTGAGGGTGTTGCCCTCGAATCGCTCGACGTGAATGGCGTGGTCGAGCGTGGTGCGCGGGGTGAGACGGCCGCCGATACCGGGCAGGGGGGCGGCAAGGGCGCTCAGCCATGCCAGCGGGCGCTCCCAGGCGTCCATCTGCATCCCCCACATCGGCGCTGAGAAAGCGACGGCGGCCACGTCGAGTCCCTCGTGCAGCGCGCGCAGCCCGATGCAGCCGCCCATCGAATGGGCGACGAGGAACATCGGCATCGGCAGGTCCAGCCAACCGGCGAGGTTGAGCGCGGCGGCAAGGTCGCGCTGGTATTCGGCGAAACCGAGCACATGGCCGAGGCGTCGATCCGGGAAGGCGCGGGCGGTCAGCCCCTGGCCGCGCCAATCGAGGGTGAGCACGGCGTAGCCTTCGGCGGCGTAGATGGCGGCGGCGGGGCCGTATTTTTCAACGTATTCGGTTCGGCCGGGGAAGATCAGCACGGTGCCCCGCGAGGGCGTGCCCGCGGCGGCCGGCCAGGCCGCGACGCGGATCCTTCCGCCGTCGACCGTGGGCAGCCACCAGGCCTCGCCGCCCGGCGGCCCTGCGGCCACATCCTCGTGGAGCGGCGCGGCCTCCACCGACGTCAGCCGATCAGTCCACCGAGCCGCATCGCCGCGCCCATGTCGCCATCGACGGCGAGCTTGCCGGCCATGAAGGCCGCCGTGGGGTTGAGATCGCCCGAGAGCATCGCTTCGAAGGTGTCGGTGCTGGCGGTGAGCGTCACGTCGGCGTCCTCGTCGCCGGCGCGTGCGCCGTCGCTGTCGACCATGATCGACCCTGCGCCTTCGAGCACGAATTTCGCCACGGCGTCGAAGCCGGCGCTGCCCAGTTTTTCATTCAACGCGGTCACGGCCGCCTCGATCACATCGCTCATTTTCAAATCCATCCTCGTCAAGGTGTTTCGCGGGAACCTTAGCGAAAGCGAGCGCCGCGCAAAACCGGTTTTGCGCGGCGTGACGCGGCGGAATATCGCCCGCGCCCACGCGAAGGTGATGGGCAGCGGAGGGTGCGATCGTTTAGGATCGGGCGCATGACCCGGATTGCCCTGATCTTTGCCCTTCTGCTCGCCGCAACGCCCCTTCGTGCCCAGTCGAGCGGGCTCGATGACCTGTTCGAAGCCCTGCGGCAGAGCGACAGCAGCGGCTGGCAGGAGATCGAAGACCGGATCTGGGACAACTGGTCGCAATCCGGATCGGCCGCGATGGACCTTTTGCTCGAACGCGGGCGCGAGGCGATCGGCGCGGGCGAGCCGGTTGCCGCGATCGAGCATCTCACGGCGCTGGTGGAGAATGCGCCGGATTTCGCCGAGGGCTGGAATGCCCGCGCGACGGCCTATTTCAACGCCGATCTCTATGGCCCGGCGGTGGCCGACATCGCCCGCGCGCTCACGCTCGAGCCGCGCCACTTCGCCGCCCTGGCCGGGCTTGGCCGCATTTTCGAAGACACCGGCGACACGCGGCGCGCGCTCGAGGCTTATCGCAAGGCCGCCGCTATACATCCGCGCCGACCCGATCTAAGAGAGGCGGTGGAACGTCTCGAAGCGGAGCTTCAGGGCGAAAGCGCCTGAGGCAAGCGTCAGGTCGGGCAGGAGACAGCGCATGGCGCGGATTGCCGCGGTTCTTGGCCCCACCAACACGGGCAAGACACATTACGCCATCGAACGCATGCTGGCCTATCGCACCGGCGTGATCGGGCTGCCGCTGCGGCTGCTGGCGCGCGAG
Source organism: Sinisalibacter lacisalsi (assembly GCF_014640115.1). GTDB lineage: Bacteria > Pseudomonadota > Alphaproteobacteria > Rhodobacterales > Rhodobacteraceae > Sinisalibacter > Sinisalibacter lacisalsi. The sequence goes on from NZ_BMGI01000004.1 coordinate 194,714, forward strand.
GTCTACGACAAGATCGTCGCCATGCGCGGCCCCTCGGTGGTGGCGCTGGTCACCGGCGAAGAGCGCATCGTGCCGGAGCGGGCGCAATACTGGGTGTGCACCGTCGAGGCGATGCCCGAGGGGCTGGGGGCCGATTTCGTCGCGGTGGACGAGATCCAGCTCTGCGCCGACCCGGAGCGCGGCCACGTCTTCACCGACCGTCTGCTGAACGCGCGCGGCCAGCACGAAACGCTGTTCATGGGCGCCGACACGATGCGCGGGGCGATCGCCGGGCTGGTGCCGGGGGTTGAATTCCTGCGCCGGGAGCGGTTCAGCGCGCTGACCTATACAGGTTCGAAAAAGACAAGCCGAATGCCCCCCAGAAGCGCGATCGTAGGGTTTTCGGTTGAAAATCTATATGCAGTTGCAGAATTGATGCGCCGTCAGAAAGGCGGTGTGGCGGTCGTCATGGGGGCGCTTTCGCCGCGCACCCGCAACGCCCAGGTGGCGATGTATCAGAACGGCGACGTGGACTATCTCGTCGCCACCGACGCCATCGGCATGGGGCTCAACCTCGATGTGAACCACGTCGCGTTCTCGGCGCTGGCCAAGTTCGATGGCCGCCGGATGCGCCAGCTCGCGCCCAACGAACTGGCCCAGATCGCCGGCCGCGCCGGGCGCTACCGCAGCGATGGCAGCTTTGGCGTGACCGGCGAGGCGCGGCCGCTCGATCCGGAGGTGGTGGCGGCGATCACCGAGCATCGCTTCACCCCGATCCGCAAGCTCAACTGGCGCAACGCGCGGCTGTCGTTCGGCTCGGTGGAGGCGCTGATCGCTTCGCTCGAGGCGGGCACCGACGACCCCTTGCTGACCCGGGCCCGCGAGGCCGACGACCAGATGGCGCTGAAGGCGCTGGCGGAGGACGCGGTGATCCGCGCCCGGGCCTCGGATGGCGCCTCGGTGCGGCTGTTGTGGGATGTCTGCCGGGTGCCGGATTTCCGCGGCATCAGCCATGCCGAGCACGCCGGGATGCTTTCGGCGATCTTCACCGATCTGCATGAGCGCGGGCAGGTGCGCGAGGACTGGTTCGCCCGGCAGGTGGCGCGGATCGACAAGACCCATGGCGATATCGACGCGCTTTCCAAGCGGCTCGCCTTCATCCGGACCTGGACCTACGTGGCGCAGCGTCGCGGCTGGCTCGCCGACGAAGACCATTGGCGTGGCGAGACACGTGCGGTAGAAGATCGCCTGTCGGATGCGCTTCACGCCGCGCTGACGCAAAGATTTGTTGACCGGCGCACCTCGGTGCTGATGCGGCGGTTGAAGCAGAAGGAGGGCCTGGTGGCCGAGGTGAACGACAAGGGTGAAGTGACGGTCGAAGGCGAATTCGTCGGTCGTCTGGAGGGGTTCCGTTTCCGGCAGGATACGTCGGCAAGCCCCGAGGAGGCCAAGACCCTGCGCGCCGCGGCCGTGGCCGCGCTGGCGCCGGAGTTCTCGCTCAGGGCCGATCGGTTCTACAACGCCCCAGACACGGAGCTCGACTACACCGAGCAGGGCGGGCTGATGTGGGGCGAACACGCTGTCGGCAAACTCGTGCGCGGCGACGACCCGCTCAAGCCGCGGGTCCAGGCCTTCGTCGACGACGAGGCCGGGGCGGAGGTGGCCGAGAAGGTGACCCGCCGGCTGCAGCACTTCATCGACCGCAAGGTGGCCGCCCTGTTCGAGCCGCTGCTCGGGATCCAGAAGGACGAGAGCCTCGGCGGACTCGCGCGCGGGTTCGGCTTCCGTCTGATCGAGGCGATGGGCATCATCCCGCGCGACCGGATCGCGCGCGAGGTCAAGGAACTTGACCAGGAGGCGCGCGGGGCGCTGCGCAAGCACGGCGTGCGTTTCGGCCAGTTCACCATCTTCATGCCGGCGCTGCTCAAGCCGGCGCCCACCCGGCTGCGGCTGGTTCTGTGGAGCCTCGCGCAGGGCCTCGACGAGTTTCCCGAAGCGCCGCCGCCGGGGCTGGTGACGATCCCGGTGATCGAAGGCGTGAGCGCCGATGTCTACGCGCTGTCGGGCTACCGGCCTGCCGGGGCACGGGCGATCCGCATCGACATGCTGGAGCGCCTTGCCGACCAGTTGCGCGCGCAGGACAGCCGGGGCGGATTCGAGGCCAACCCCGACATGCTGTCGATCACCGGCATGACGCTGGAGCAATTCGCCGACCTGATGCAGGGGCTGGGCTATGCCGCGGCGCGGGGCGAACGCCCGAAGGCGAAAGCGGCCGACCATGACGCCGGATCGACGGGTTATTCCGAGGTCGAGGCGCAGCCCGGGTCCGACCGGTCGCCCGATCCGCACCCGGGCGATCCCGGTGCCAGCGAAGTCGACGCCTTCCCAGAGGCCGACGGGGCGGGGCATTCCAAGCACCTGCATATCGACCACCTGGAAGGCTCCGGGTTTTCGTCCGTCGAGGCCCAGCCCGACGCCGACGACGACGACGAGCACGAGCCGCATCCCGGCGAGCACGGGATCTCGGAAGCCGAGACCAACGCCTCCCCCGGCGATGAGCCGGAAGTGTTCTACACCTTCACATGGAGCGGCTTTGCCAAGCCCCGGGGCGCGGGTGGCAAGCGCGGCAAGGGTGGCGGTGGCGGCGGTGCGCCCAAGGGCGGCAAGCCGCGCGGCAAGGGGCCGAAGGAGCCGGGTGGTGGCAAGGCCCGCAAGTTCGAGGCCAGGCCGCCGAAGAAGGAAAAGCCGATCGACCCCGACAACCCGTTCGCCGCGGCGCTGATGGGGCTGAAGGACAAGAGCTGAGTGAGCGCGCCGGTGCAGGACCAGCCCCGCCCGACGATGCGCGCCGACAAGTGGCTCTGGCACGCGCGGTTTTTCAAGACCCGCGGGCTGGCGGCGAAGATCGTTACCGGCGGGCACCTGCGGGTGAACACGGTCAAGGTGCACAAGCCGGCACAGCCGGTGGGGCCGGGCGATGTGCTGACCTTTCCGCAGGGGCGGCAGGTTCGGGTGGTGAAGGTGTTGGCGCTATCGGAACGGCGCGGCCCGGCGCCCGAAGCGCGGGCGCTCTACGACGATCAGACCCCTGCCGCCGATCCCGCGCCCGCCGCGCCGCGGTTCGAGGGGCGGGGGCGGCCGAGCGGGAAAGATCGTCGCAACGCACGGCTTTATGAGCGCGGGCAACTTGATTGATCCCGCGAAGACGGTTAGCTAGGCCCGACCACACGGCTTCCAGGGTGTTCTTATGACCTATATCGTCAACGATAATTGTATCGCCTGCAAATACACCGATTGTGTCGAGGTGTGCCCGGTGGATTGTTTCTACGAAGGCGAGAACATGCTGGTGATTCACCCTGACGAGTGCATTGATTGCGGCGTCTGTGAGCCCGAATGCCCGGCCGACGCGATCCGCCCCGACACCGAGCCGGAAGCCGAGAAATGGGTCGAGTTCAACCGCAAGTATTCCGAATTGTGGCCGGTGATCGTCTCCAAGAAGGATCCGTTGCCCGAGGCCGAGGAACGCGACGGCGAAACCGGCAAGCTCGAAAAGTATTTTTCGGAGAAGCCGGGCGGCTGATTCGCCCCGCGCGGTCGGACAAAACAGGCCGGTTTCGGGCGTTCTGCAATGCGGCGCTTTGAAATCGGGCGATTCTGCGCTATATTAAACTCTTGGTATGAAGCCGGAGGCCGTGACGCGTTGGGTGCGTGTGCACCATTTGCGCGTTCCATCTCGTGAAAAGACGTGACGACGGGAGGTTCGCGCCGCCCGCGCCATCTTTTCGACGCTGGCCGATGGAGACAAGAGGAAGACAAGACATATGAGCAAAGCCAAGAAGCCCGAGTTCCGCCCCAACGATTTCGTGGTTTACCCGGCGCATGGCGTCGGACGGATCATCTCGATCGAGGAGCAGGAAGTCGCCGGGCTGACGCTGGAGCTTTTCGTGATCTCCTTCGAGAAGGACAAGATGACCCTCCGGGTGCCGACCAACAAGGCCACCGAAGTGGGCATGCGCGGGCTGTCGAGCCCCGATATCGTCTCGAAGGCGATGGACACGCTCAAGGGCAAGGCCCGCGTCAAGCGCGCGATGTGGTCGCGCCGGGCGCAGGAATACGAACAGAAGATCAACTCGGGCGACCTGATCTCGATCGCCGAGGTGGTGCGTGACCTGCACCGCAACGACGACCAGCGCGAGCAGAGCTATTCCGAGCGCCAGCTTTACGAGGCGGCGCTGGAGCGGCTCACCCGCGAGGTGGCGGCGGTGTCGGACGGCGACGAATCGGCGGCGCAGAAAAAGGTCGACGATGTGCTGACCTCGCGCGCGGCCTGAGCGCCGTATTAATTCTTAAAGGTGCACGAGCCGCCGTCCTTCGGGGCGGCGGTTTCGTTTTGTGAGCCGGGTGGCGGGGCGCTCACAGCGTCGCGGCCAGCGCCGCGAGCGCCGCGATTTCGGCCACCTGCTGCGTCGCGCCGAGGATGTCGCCGGTCTGGCCGCCGATCTTGGCCCGAGCAATGGCGGCAAGCGCGATGACGGCGAACGCGGCCCAGAGGATCGGCGCCAATGTGCCCCAGCCGAGGATGGCGAAGGCGAGGGCGAGGGCGACGAGAACGCCGAGCGTTGCGCTGTCCTGCGCCGGGCGGCCGACGCTCTGGGCAAGCCCGTCGCCACGCGCGTTCGGCAGCGCCGCCATCAGAACGGCCATCGGCGCGCGCGACAGCACCGCCACCGCGATGAGCGGCGCGAACAGCGCGCCCGCGTCGAGGATCGCGGCGAGGGCGGACCAGCGCAGCCCGATGGAGAGGATGAGCGCGAGCACGCCGTAACTGCCGATCCGGCTGTCCTTCATGATTTCGAGGCGGCGGGCGCGGGTCTGGCCGCCCCAGAGCCCGTCGGCGCTGTCGGCAAGCCCATCCTCGTGCAGCGCGCCGGTGGCGGCGACCTGGGTGGCGAGGATCAGCCCGGCGGCCAGCGCCACCGGCAGACCGAGGGTGAGTGCCCCCCAGCCCGCGAGCCCGGCGAGAAGCGCGACCGCGACCCCCGCGAGCGGCCAGGCCCAGGCGGCCTGCGCGCCGCGGTGCTCGGTCTGTGCCGGCATCGGCAGCCGGGTGAGAAGGGCGAGGGCCTCGGCGATGTCGCCGGGGCGGGCGAGTGGTACGGATTCGGTCGACATGGCGGTCCTCGGGGGTTTTGCGCGGCTGTCTTCCTCGTTAAGCAGGTCGGCACTGCGATTCAACAGGAGAGCCCCATGGCCGATGCCCCCTTCACCACGCTTGACGGGTTTCGCGCGCTGCTCGGCGAACTGCCCGGCCCGGATGCCGAGGCCGCGCAGGCGGCGCGGGCGCGCAATGGCCAGCTCACCAAGCCGCCCGGCGCGCTCGGACGGCTCGAAGACCTCGCGATCTGGTATGCCGGCTGGCGCGGCACGGCGCGGCCCCGGATCGTCGCGCCGCAGGTGATCGTTTTCGCCGGCAATCACGGCGTGACGGCGCGGGGCGTGTCGGCCTTCCCGGCCGAAGTGACGGTGCAGATGGTGGCCAATTTCGAGGCGGGGGGCGCGGCGATCAACCAGCTCGCCGGCGAGTTTGGCGCGAAAATGGACGTGATCGCGCTGGACCTTGACCGGCCGACCGCCGATTTCACCGCCGGCCCGGCGATGAGCGAGGCCGAGGTCGTCGCGGCGCTTGCCGCGGGATGGGCGGCCGTCGACCCGCACGCCGACGTTCTGGTGACCGGTGAAATGGGAATCGGCAACACCACCTCGGCGGCCGCGCTCGCGCATGCGCTCTTTGGCGGCGCGCCGGAGGACTGGGTGGGGCGGGGCACTGGGGTTGACGATGCCGGCCTTGCGCTCAAGGCGCGGGTCGTGGCCGAGGGGCTTGCCGCCAACCCGGGCGCGCAGGGCGACGCGCTGGAGGCGCTGCGCTGCCTCGGCGGGCGCGAGCTGGCGGCGATGGCGGGCGCGATCGCGCGGGCGCGGGTGGCGCGTATCCCGGTGATTCTCGATGGCTTCATCTGCACCGCGGCGGCGGCGGTGCTGGCGCAAACCAGCGCCGGGGGGCTCGATCACGCTGTGGCCGGGCACGGTTCGGCCGAGGCCGGGCATGGCCGGTTGCTCGAAGCCCTGGGCAAAGCGCCGCTGCTCGCGCTCGACATGCGGTTGGGCGAGGGATCGGGCGCTGCGCTGGCGCTCGGGGTGCTGAAGGGGGCGGTCGCCTGCCACTCGGGCATGGCCACCTTCGCCGAGGCCGGGGTCTCGGACGGCTAGGGGCCTTCCTCGGCGTCGCGCGCGGCCTTTTCGCGGGCCAGCGCTTCATCTGACAGCTGGGTCAGGAGGGCGCTCTCGATGTCCTGCTCCAGTTCGATAGCGCGGTCGAGATAGGCCTGGTTCTCGCTCGACGGCACCCCCGGTTTCCACAATTCGCGCAACTCGGCGATGGTGTGGCGGTCGTGCTGGTAGAAGATGTGTTCGGCCTGCGCCGCCTCGAACTCCGACAGGCCGACGTTTTCCAGCACGTAGCGGCCCGCCCGCAACGACGAATCGAACATCTCGCGCACCACCTTGTCGGCGCCGGCGTTGAGGAGTTCGTAGGTATGGGCGCGATCGCGGCCGCGGACGATGATGGTGAGATCGGGGCGTCGCTTGCGGGCATGCTGGACGATCTTGACTGCACCTTCGGGGTTGTTGATCGCGACGACCAGCACCTTCGCGGTATCGAGCCCGGCAGCGCGCAAAAGGTCGGGCCGGGTGGGATCGCCGAGAAATGTTTTCACCCCGAGGCGGCGCATGAACTGGACGCGCTTGAGGTTGTGGTCGAGCAAGGTTGTCTCGAACCCGGCTGAGCGCACCAGCCGGTTGACCACCTGGCCGAACCGGCCCGCGCCGACGATGATGACGCGGTGTTGTTCGTCGATCGCGTCATCGTCGACGCTGGCGGCGCTTTCCATGCGATGGCGGCGCATGATGTCATGCGCGATGAAGGCGAGCGGGGTGAGCAGCATCGACAGTGCGATCACGGTCAGCAGGTCTTTGCCCAGCCCTTCCGTGTAGACCCCCTGCTGCAGCCCGAAGGAGACCAGCACGAAACCGAATTCACCGGCCTGCGCGAGCCCGAGGGTGAACAGCCATTGTTCGCGCCCGCGCAGCCCGAAGGCCCGGCCGAGGATCGCGAGCACCGCGGCCTTGCCGATCATGAGCAGGAGCGTGAGCGCGATCAGGCGCACCGGGTCGGCGAGGAAACCGGCAAGATCGATCCCGGCGCCGACGGTGATGAAGAACAGCCCGAGCAGGAGGCCCTTGAAGGGCTGGATATCGGTTTCAAGCTCGTGGCGGAACTCGGAGTTGGCGAGCACGACGCCGGCGAGGAAGGTGCCGAGCGCGGGCGACAGGCCGACGAGGCTCATCAGGAGCGCGATGCCGACGACGATGAGCAGCGCGAAGGCGGTGTTGATCTCGCGCAGGCGGGCGGAATCGATATAGCGGAACATCGGGCTGATGAGGTAACGCCCGCCGACGATCACCGCGGCCACCGCGCCGAGGGTGACGAGGGTGACGCCCCAGCCCGGCAGCCCCTCCACCAGCGAGAGCGCGCCGTGGGCGCCGTGCCCCTCGCCATCCGCCTCGGGCGCGGCCCCGGCGATGGCGAACAGCGGCAGGAGCGCCAGCATCGGGATCACCGCGATATCCTGGGTGAGCAGGACGGAGAAGCTCGAACGCCCCCCGGCGGTCTGAATCAGCCCCTTCTCGGTGAGCGTTTGAAGAACGATCGCCGTCGAGGACAGCGCCAGCGTCATGCCGATGGCCACCGAGGTGGGCCAGGGCTGACCGAGCGCGATCGCGGCGACGAAGACCGCGGCCGTGGTGAGCAGGATCTGCAACCCCCCGAGGCCCATCAGCCGGTGGCGCATTGCCCAGAGCGCGCGCGGATCGAGCTCGAGGCCGATGAGGAACAGCATCATCACCACGCCGAATTCGGCGAAGTGGCGCACATCCGTCGGGTCGGTGCTCACGATTCCGGCGATCGGCCCGATAATGAGCCCCGCCAGCAGGTAGCCCAGGACCGAGCCAAGCCCGAGACGCGCCGCGATCGGCACGGCGATCACGGCGGTGGCCAGGTAGATCGTGGCTTCGAGCAGGAAAGTGTCCATGAAAACGGTATCGCAACCGCCGCTGATTTTGGCAATGCCGCCGCGCGGGCGAATGGCGTTTTACGACCGCCCGCGCGCCTTGCGACGAGCTCATCCGGTGAGGCGCAGGATGGCGGCGCTTTCGGCGGCGATCCGGTCGAGCCGGGTTCCGATACGGCTCTGGAAGGCGGCGAGCTGGCGGATGATTTCCGCGAGGGTTTCGCCGGCTCCCGGGGTCCGGGCGCTCTCGATCTTGCTGAGCACACGGGTGGAGGACAGCCCGAACATGTGGCGGTTCATGGTCTTGCAGGCGCGGCCGATCCGGTCGGCCTCTTCGCGCACGCGAATGAGTCCGTTTGCGGATTTGGCCCGGTAGGTGGCGTGTTGCCGGGCGAGAAGCTGCCGCTCGGTGGTGAGATCGACGGTATCGAGCCGACGGCGTTCGGCATCGAGCTGCTGGTCGCATTCGCGCAGGATCCTGGCCATGCCGTGCAGGAAGATCGAGCGATGAATGGTGCCCTCGATGGCGGCGAAGGTGCTGCCGGTGCCGACGACGTTTTCGGCGAACCAGTCCGCCATCTCGCGCGAGATCGCGCCGTAGTTCTGCGACAGGGTGGAGACCGGGCCGCCGGTCGGTTCGAGCCGTGAGGCGATCACGCGCATGTTATGCGGGATCGTGCGCATCTCGTGGAAATCGGCCTCCAGCCCCTCGGTTTCCTGCCGCAGCCGATCGGCGGCCGCGAGCATCGCGCGCGCGGCGCCGATTCGCGGGTCGGGCACCGCCTGAAGGCCGGTGTCGCGCGCGAGGAGTTCCTCGCTGAGCGCGTGGGCGGCGAAATGCCGGTAGTCGGCGAAACCCTGGTCGGTGAGGCGATCGGCCAGGGCTTTCGCGCTGTCCTCGGGCCGGAGATATTGGGTCGTCTCGTCGGCGCGCAGGGCGGCGTAGAGGCGCTCGATATGGCCGAGAAGCGGGCTCGTGGGCTTGATCCGGGCGGAGAGATAACCGCCGTCGGGCGCCGGGGCGATAATGGCGAAGACCCAGTAGTGCAGCCCGTCCTTCGCGCGGTTCTTGACGTAGGCACCGACCGGTTCGCCCCGTTTGAGGTGATCCCACATCAGCCAGAACACCGCGCGGGGCATGTCGGGGTGGCGGATCAAACGGTGGGGCGCGCCGAGCAACTCGCCCCAGTCATAATGCGCGACGCGGCGGAAGACGTAGTTGCCGGCCTGAATCACGCCGCGATCATCGGTGCGGGAAAAGAACACCTCGTCGAGGCTGAACGGCGCCTCGCCGCTGGCCGGGCGGATCTCGTTGCGTTTCTCGATAAAGGTCACTCGTCGGGCCCCGATATGCGCTCGCGGATCAGTGGTAACCCGCCCGCCTTGCCAGCCGGTTAACGCGCTCAGGTCGGCAGCGGCGCATCGGGCTTGAGCTGGTCCATCACGATCTGGCTGTGCACACGGGCGACGGCGGGATGGGGCAGGAGCACCTCGTGGATCAGCCGGTTGAGCCCGGCGAGATCGTCGCAGAACACGCGCAGGAGGTAGTCGGCATCGCCGGTGAGCGTCCAGGCCGAGACGATATCGGGGCGCGTGGCGACGAGGCGGGCGAAGGCGCGGGCGGCCTGCGGATCGTGGCTGGCCATGTGGACCTGCACGAAGCCCTGCACGTGCAGCCCGAGCCGGGCGGGATCGAGCCGGGCACGGTAGCCAAGGATATAGCCCTGGTCTTCGAGCCGCTGACGCCGGCGCCCGGCCTGCGAGGCGGACAGGCCGAGCTTTGCGCCGAGCGCCTCGGCGGTCACCGTGGCGTCGCGCTGGAGGCTGTCGAGCAGGCGGGAGTCGATTTCGTCTAGCATGCGGGAAACCTGCGTTGATTAATGTCTGGGTGCGGATAATGCGCGGAAGTTTCGCGAGATGGGCGTGTTTTTGCGTGAAACTCTCGCACCGGGTGCGACATCCTGTCAAGTAACGCGAACAGGAGGATACCATGGGACCATTTCCGCATAACGCCGCCCCCGCCGAGATCACCGAGGACAACCCCGCCGGCACAGACGGGTTCGAATTCGTCGAGTTCAGCCACCCCGAGCCGCAGGTCTTGCGCGATCTCTTCGCGCAGATGGGCTACGTCCATGTCGCCACCCACAAGACGAAGGCGGTGGAACTGTGGCAGCAGGGGGATATTTCCTACCTGATCAACATGGAGCCGGGCAGCCACGCGGCCGGGTTCGTGGAGGAGCACGGGCCTTGCGCGCCGTCGATGGGCTGGCGCGTGGTGGATGCGCGCCACGCCTTCGACCATGCCGTGAAGAACGGGGCGGAGCCCTACGAGGGCCCCGGCAAGACGCTCGACGTGCCCGCGATCAAGGGCATCGGCGGCTCGCTGATCTATTTCATCGAGGGCTACCGCAAGCAAAGCCCCTACAATGCCGAGTTCGACTGGCTGGCCGATGCGCATCCCGCCGGCGTGGGGTTCTATTACCTCGACCACCTCACCCACAACGTGCATCAGGGGAACATGGATCGCTGGTTCGAGTTCTACCAGCGCCTGTTCAACTTCCGCGAAATCCGCTTTTTCGATATCCAGGGCAAGTTCACCGGGCTTCACAGCCGGGCGCTTTCCAGCCCCTGCGGCAAGATCCGCATTCCGATCAACGAGGACCGGGGCGAGGAAGGGCAGATCGTGGCCTACCTGAAGAAATACAACGGCGAAGGCATCCAGCATATCGCCGTCGGCACCGAGGATATCTACGGTTCGGTCGATGCGATCGCGGACCGCGGTCTCAAGTTCATGCCGGGGCCGAACGATGCCTATTACGAGATGTCGCATGATCGGGTAACCGGCCACGAGGAGCCGATCGACCGGATGAAGCGCCACGGTATCCTGATCGACGGCGAGGGCGTGCTCGGCGGTGGTGAAACGCGCATCCTGCTGCAGATCTTCTCGAAAACCGTGATCGGGCCGATCTTCTTCGAGTTCATCCAGCGCAAGGGCGATGACGGCTTCGGCGAGGGCAACTTCAAGGCGCTGTTCGAATCGATCGAGCGCGAGCAAATCGAAAGCGGCGAGTTGAGCGCGGCCCGGTGATCGGGGCCGTGGCAGCTGCGGCGGCTAGCCCAGGGGCAGAACCTCGAGCTTGTAGGCGCGGCTGCCCTTCTGATAGGTCAGTTCGCTCGCGGTGATCGAGGTGACGCGGCCGCCTTCGAGCGTGTCGCCCACCTCGACCTTCACGTAGCGACCGTTTTTCAGACGCACGAGCGCCCGCCGGGCGCTCGACGTGCCGTAGATCCCGATCAGGTTGATGTCGCGCAGGTTAATCGCGTTCTTGAGCGTGGCTTGCGTGGCGACGCTGGCGCTGGTGGGGATCGCGGGCGTGACGCTGGCGCTGGCGACTGCCCGCGTCTCAGCGGGTGCGGCGGCAACGCGGGAGCCGTCGGAGGCGGCCTCGCGGGCGGAATCGACGATGGTGGCGAAATCCGTGGGCCGATGGCTGGGTTTGCGGGAACTGGCGACGGCGAGTTCGGTGGGATTCACAAGATCGGCGGCGATCGCGTCGGTCACCGCCGCGTCGATCGCGTCGCTTGCCGCGGCGGTCGATACCACCAGATCATCGGGGCGCGGTTCGGGGCGGAGATCGGCGATGTCGATCTCGTCCGCCTCGGCCTCGTCATCGGTCGGCGAAAGCGCGGCGTTGTCGTCGGTGGCGGGGGGCTCGTCGGCTTCGGGCGCGGGCGGCTCGGCCTCGGGCGCCGGGTCTTCGACGGTGGCTTCGGGTGCGGGCGGCACGAGGTCGGCCGGGCGCGGACGCGGGCGCAGGTTGGGCACGTCGGGCAGGGCGAAGGGCGGCGCCACGTCGGGCAGATCGGCGGGGCGCGGCGGTGGCACCCGCGCGGGCTGACCGACGAACACGAGAATCCCGGTCGGGCTCAGGGCGCCTTCCGGGGTCGGGCGCACGAGCCCGTTTTCATCGAGATCGAAGCTCGTGCCGGGCGGCGGCGGCGGCACCGGCGCGGTCATCAGCGCGTCGCGCAGTTGGCCGGGAAGGTCTTCGGGGGTGGGCGGCTCCTGCCGCTCGGGCATTGCCGGGGTAAGGCTGACAAGGTCCCGGGTCGACAGCCGGGTGGTGTCGGGCCCGACCAGCGGTTCGGGCGCGCGTTGCCAGATTCCGGTGGCCGCATAGCGGGCCTCGGCGGCTTCCGGCGACAGGACGGCAGGCGAATCGAGCGGCGGCTGCGGGTCCGTCGCGTCGGGAACGGGCTGGTCGGGTTCGGCCGGCGGGGCGGCCTCGGGCGACGCCGGCTCAACCGCCGCGATCTCGTCGGGGTCGGTATTGAACAGGGTGGTTTCGCCATCGCTCACCACGTAGCTTGACCAGACCGCGATCACAGCCATTGCCAACAACAGGAGCAGCGTGAGGATCAGGCCGAGGTATTTCGGCCGGCCGCGCATGTCTTGCGATTTGCGCGCGCCGAACACGGTCAGCGCCTCGGCCTCGCGGGCGCGCTGGGCTTCGGCCTCGCTGCGTATTTTGGCTTTGCGGCCACCGAACAGGCCGGCGAGCTTCCCGGGCTTGCCCGAGGGCTGCTCGGGTTCATCCGCGACATTTCCCGGTGCCGGCGTTTCGGCGGCCGCTTTCGCTTCGGCTTGCGCCGATTTCCGCGCGCGGCGCGCTTCGGCGCGGTCTTTCGTTGCCTGCGCGGTCTTTTTCAGCCCGTCGCCCACCCGCGCGGTCAGATCCTTGGCGGTGCGTGCGAGCCCCGATGCAAGCGGCCCGCCCGGGGCCGGTTTTTCGACCGGCTTGTCGGGGCTTGGCAACGGGCGCGACAATGCGTCGGCCATGCCGGTGCGGATCTGGTTGGCGGGGGGCAGGGAGATCGGAGGCGGCGCCGGTTTCGCGTCCGGGTTGGGCGTTGCCGGGGCTGCGGTGCTCGGGGGCTTGGAGGCCGGCGGTTCGCTGGTTTCGGCCTGGCCGGCCTTGGGCGATGGGGGGGCGCCGATCCCGATCCGGGGCGGCATGGCGCTCAGGCGGTTGCCGGGCTGGTTGGGGCCGTCGGCGGGCGCGTCTGCCGGGGCACGGCGCGAGTGGAACGCGGCAGGGGCGGCCGAATCGCTGCCGGAGGCGTCTTCGGTGCTGTCGGTGGCGATCGGCGGCGGTGCCGGCTTCGCATCCGTGGCCGGTGCAGGCGCGCGCTGCGGTTTTTCTTCTGCCTGGGTGCTCTCGGCGCTCTTGGACCCGGAGGGCGAGGACGACCTGGACGGTTTGGCCGACGGCGCGAAACTGCGTGGCCGGGGCATCGGCGTGTCGTCGAGCTCGTCGGGCGTTGGGGGGAACGGGGCAAGCGCCGGGGGAAGCACACGGCCTCCCTCCTGCTGCGGGCTCTGCCGCTTGCGCTTGGGTTTCGGCGGGCGCTCGGCCTTGTCGTCGTCGGCGGTCTGCGGCGGTTCGGGGCTGTCGGTTTCGGGCAGGTCGGGCGCGAGCGCGGACTCGTCCAAGTCCGGCGTGGCGGGAGGCGCCGCGTCATCGGGCTGCGGCTGGACTTCCTCGGATTCCGGGGCTGCCGCGGGGGCATCCGGCGCCTCGTCTTCCGGCAGGTCGATGCGAGACCCGGCTTCCAGTTCCAGCGCGCGGGGGTTGCGCGGCACCGGGCTGGTATCGGGCTCGACCCGCACGTTGGGCGGCAACAGGCGGGTGGCCGCGCGGGTCTTGCCAAAGAACGGCTCGCCGGAAAAATCGCCCCGGTCGGGCCGGGCGACGAAACTCACTGGGTTCAACTTGTATTCGGAGGCGAAGGATTCGGCCTCGTCCATCGTCTCGCGCGCGAGTACGGCGACGCGGGCCCGGTCGCCTTCGGCGCGCCAGTCGAACACCAGGTCGCCCACGGCATAGGGCGTGACGCCGTCAAGGGCCGCGCGGATCTGCACTTCGCGCGAAATATCGTCGGGCCCGGCGGCGTCGACGGTGGTGTAGAGAATCTGCGAGTTGGGGATGACGAGTTTGGTGGTGAAACCGCCGCTCTCCAGCATCGCGGCGCTGCGGCGCAGATCGTCGAGCCGCGCGCCCATATCGGGATCGTCGAGCGCGACGCTGCCCACCAGCGTCCAGCCCCCCTTGCCGCGGTGCAGCAGGTTTATGCCCTCATGGCTGAGATCGAGCGCAAAATTCGGTTTCATCTACTCGCGAGCCGTACACGTCCCCTCTCGACCGGGACAACCCGGACGCCGCCCGAACCTATCTCAGGAATCACGGCAAGGAAAGGGAAAGCAAGGCTTTCGTGAGGCGGTGGGCGGGTTCCGTCCGATCGGTGGCGGTTTGGGCTGCAACCCCTGCCGCGCAAAGGAACTTTCCGGTTTCGACAAGGGGCGGGGGAGAGTGGGGGGCGGGACGGCAATGGTTGAAAAAGTATAAGTCGTGCGAACGCAACCTAAGGGCGTGCATTTGACATTCGGAACGCTTCAAGGTAGCAATTCCGCCAAGCTGGAAGACATGACTGAGCGGCCCGGGCCTTTGCCCGTGGCCGCTTTTTTCGTGTCGCTCGCGCGGGGGCAACCACAACGAGAGGCGAAAACAAGAATGAGCGAAAAGCGCCCCAACAGGACAGAGGCCACAGACGGAAACCTGCTGCACGTGGCCGAGCGGCATCTCGAGAGCGTGCTGCGCGAACTCGACGCGATCCTCGACGAGTTGCAGGCCAGGAAAGGCGGCGCCGAGGTGAAAGCCAAGGCGGCCTCGGCCGACGTGCGCAAGGCGATCGGGATCGTTTTTGAAGAAAGGCATCGCATTGAAAAACTCCATGGCAAGAACGGAACCGGAGGGCGCGGCGAGGGGCTCGACCTTGACGAAGCCCGCGCTGAAATCGGGCGCAGATTGGCTCGCCTGCGCAAGCACCGAGGTGCAGGCGGCGTTTCTGGAGGGGCTGGAGGATGAGACGCTTCTGGCGCTGCCCTGGCTGTTCGAGTTCTGGGCGCTGCCCCACCAGTTGCCGCCCGAGGGCGACTGGCGATCCTGGGTGATCCTCGGCGGCCGTGGCGCGGGCAAGACCCGCGCCGGGGCCGAATGGGTGAGGGCCGAAGTCGAGGGGGCGCGGCCGGGCGATCCGGGCCGCGCCCGGCGGGTGGCGCTGGTGGGCGAGACCCTCGACCAGGTGCGCGAGGTGATGGTGTTCGGCGACAGCGGCATCCTTGCCTGTTCGCCGCCCGACCGTCGCCCGACGTGGGAGGCCACGCGAAGGCGGCTGGTCTGGCCCAACGGCGCGGTGGCGCAGGCGTTTTCGGCGCATGAGCCGGAAAGCCTGCGCGGGCCGCAGTTCGATGCGGCCTGGGTGGATGAACTGGCGAAGTGGAAGCGGGCCGAAGAGGCCTGGGACATGCTGCAGTTCGCACTCCGGCTGGGGGACGATCCGCGCCAGGTGATCACCACCACGCCGCGCAACGTCGGCGCGCTGAAGACGGTTCTCGCCAATCCCTCGACGGTGATGACCCATGCCCCGACCGACGCTAACCGGGCCAACCTCGCGGCGAGTTTTCTCGACGAGGTGCGCGCGCGCTATGGCGGCACCCGGCTGGGGCGGCAGGAGCTGGAGGGCATCCTGATCGAGGACAGCGAGGGTGCGCTGTGGACCTCGTCCGGGCTGGAGGCCGGGCGGTGCGAGGCGCCGCCGGCCGCGTTCAGCCGGGTGGTCGTCGCGGTCGATCCGCCGGTGACCGGCCACGCGGGCAGCGATGAATGCGGTATCGTCGTGGTCGGGGCGGTGACGGAAGGGCCAGCCTCGGCGTGGCGCGCGGTGGTGCTCGAAGACGCCTCGGTTGCGGCGGCGAAGCCCGGCGTCTGGGCGGAGGCGGCGCTTGCGGCCATGGCGCGGCATGGCGCCGACCGCTTGATCGCGGAGGTGAACCAGGGCGGCGATCTCGTTGCCGAGGTGATCCGCCAGATCGACCCGCTCGTGCCGATCCGCACGGTGCACGCAAGCCGGGGCAAGGTGGCGCGCGCCGAGCCGGTGGCGGCGCTCTACGAGCAGGGGCGGGTGGCGCATCTGCGCGGGCTGCCGGAGCTGGAAGACCAGATGTGCCGGATGACGATGCGCGGCTACGAGGGCAAGGGCAGCCCCGACCGGGTGGATGCGCTGGTCTGGGCGATCCATGAATTGCTGATCGCGCCGGCACGGCATGACGGGCGCCGGGCGCGGCTGCGCGCGCTGGGTTAAAGGCATTTTTAACCCTGCCTGCGAGAGTGCCTCCATCGCGACGAGGCAAGGGGCACCCGGGCTGGCGGCGCGGTTCGAGACAGCGGGATCTGATGCGGCGACCGGGCCTTCCCCGGGCGGCCGGGCGGGGCTTGTCCGGTGGTGGGCGGCCCGCGGCACGAAACACGAGACGAGACACGAGGAGCGAGGCGGCATGGCGGTTTTCGACTTTCTGAAACGGGCGGAGGCACAGGCGCCGGAGGCGAAGGCCTCGGCCACCGGGCCGGTGATCGCCTACCACGGCTCGGGCCGGGTGGCCTGGAGTCCGCGCGACAGCGTGAGCCTCACCCGCACCGGTTTCAGCGGCAACCCGGTGGGATTTCGCGCCGTCAAACTGATTGCCGAGGCCGCCGCCGCGCTGCCGCTGGTGCTTCAGGATGCGAATTGCAGGTTCGAGAGCCACCCGGTGCTCGACCTCATCACCCGGCCCAACCCGTTGCAGGGCCGGGCCGAACTGTTCGAGGCGCTCTATGGCCAGCTGCTGCTCACGGGGAACGCCTATGTCGAGGCGGTGAGCGACGGCGAGGGCCGCCCGGTGGAACTGCACGTTCTGCGCTCGGACCGGATGAGCCTCGTGCCCGGCGCCGACGGCTGGCCGGTGGCTTACGATTACACCGTAGGGGCGAAGAAGCATCGGTTCCACGCGGGCGAGAGCGCCTCGCCGATCTGTCACATTCGCAATTTCCACCCGCAGGACGACCATTACGGGCTTTCGGCCATGCAAGCTGCGGCCAGCGCCATCGACGTGCACAACGCCGCCTCGGCCTGGTCGAAGGCGCTGCTCGACAACGCAGCAAGGCCCTCGGGGGCGATCGTCTATCGCGGCGCCGATGGCGAGGGCACGCTCAGTGCCGATCAATACGACCGGCTGCTGGCGGAGATGGAAGCCTATCACATGGGCGCGCGCAACGCCGGGCGGCCGATGCTGCTGGAAGGCGGGCTGGACTGGAAGCCGATGGGCTTCAGCCCGTCCGACATGGAATTTCACAAGACCAAGGACTCGGCGGCGCGCGAGATCGCCACCGCCTTCGGGGTGCCGCCGATGCTGCTCGGGGTGCCGGGCGAGGCGACCTATGCCAACTACCAGGAGGCCAACCGCGCCTTCTACCGTCTGACGGTTCTTCCGATGGTGGGCAAGGTGACGGCGGCGCTGGGGCACTGGCTTTCGGGCCACGGCGGCGAGGCGGTGACGCTGAAACCCGACCTCGACCAGGTGCCGGCGCTGGCGGCCGAACGCGACCAGCAGTGGCGGCGCGTGGCGGAGGCCGATTTTCTCACGCAGGGCGAAAAACGCGCGCTGCTCGGCCTGCCCAGGCTTTCCGAAGACGACGCCGAATGAGGACCGACAGGATGAACGAGACGCACACCCCCTTGGGGCTTGAACACAAATTCGTGGCGCTGGGCACGACCGAAACGGTCGAGGGCGGCCTCAGGATCGAGGGCTATGCCAGCTACTTCGGCGAGGCCGACCGGGGCGGCGACGTGGTGCTGCGCGGGGCCTATGCCGTTTCGCTCGCCGCGCTCGCGGCGAAGGGCGGGCAGGTGAAGATGCTCTGGCAGCACGACCCGGCCCAGCCGATCGGCGTGTGGGACGAGGTGCGCGAGGATGCGCGCGGGCTGCGCGTGAAGGGCCGGATCCTCGCCGATGTCGCCCGGGGCCGCGAGGCCGCCGCGCTGATCGCGGCGGGCGCCATCGACGGGCTTTCGATCGGCTACCGCACGGTGAAGGCCACGAAGGACGACAAGGGCCAGCGGCTCTTGACCGAACTGGAGCTTTGGGAGGTGTCGCTGGTGACCTTCCCGATGCTGCCCAGCGCGCGGGTGGGGGCCAAGGGCGAAAGCCCCGATGCCGCCGACTTGCGCGAGCTTGCGCGCGTCATCGACGACGCCCGCCACCTGCTGGCCCGAGACTGAGCCAGATCCGAACCCTCAAGACAGGACATTCCATGAGCAAGACAGAGACCAAAGCTCAGGGCCAGGCGGGCAGAACCGCGGGCCTGTCTCCGACCGAGGAGGTGAAGACCGCCCTGGCCGGTTTCGTGAGCGATATCAAATTCTTTCAGGACGACATTTCAACAAGGCTTCAACAACAGGAAGAGCGACTGACCATGCTGGACCGGAAATCCCTCCCCAATGCCGCCGCCGCCGCGCGCCCCGTGCTGGCGGCCCAGGCCGACCTCGACGCGCCGCACAAGAAGGCCTTCGAGGCCTATGTGCGCAGCGGCGACGATGACGGCCTGCGCGGCCTCGTGCTCGAAGGCAAGGCGCTGAACACCGCGGTGGCGTCGGACGGCGGCTACCTTGTCGATCCCGAAACCGCCGCCAGCATCGCCAGCGTGCTCGCCTCGACCGCCTCGATCCGCGCGATCGCCAACGTGGTGCAGGTGGAGGCCACCTCCTACGACGTGCTAATCGACCACGGCGACGTGGGCTCGGGCTGGGCCAGCGAGACCGGCTCGGTGGGCGAAACCGCGACGCCCTCGATCGAGCGCATCACCATCCCGCTGCACGAGCTTTCGGCCCTGCCCAAGGCCAGCCAGCGCCTGCTCGACGACAGCGCCTTCGATATCGAGGGCTGGCTCGCGGGCCGTGTGGCCGACAAGTTCGCCCGCGCCGAGGCGGATGCCTTCATCAACGGCGACGGGGTGGACAAGCCCACCGGCTTCCTGACCCACCCGACGGTGGACAACGACAGCTGGACCTGGGGCGCGCTCGGCTACACCGCCACCGGCACCTCGGGCGGTTTCGACCCGGTTGATCCCGCCGACGCGCTGATCGACCTCGTCTACGCGCTCGATGCCGAGTATCGCGCGGGGGCGAGCTTCGTGATGAACTCGAAGACGGCGGGTGCGGTGCGCAAGATGAAGGATGCCGACGGCCGCTTCCTGTGGTCCGACAGCCTCGCGGCGGGCGATCCGGCGCGGCTCCTGGGCTACCCGGTGCTGATCGCGGAAGACATGCCCGAGATCGCCGCCGATGCCACCGCGATCGCCTTCGGCAACTTCGCGGCCGGCTATACCGTGGCCGAGCGCCCCGATACCCGGATCCTGCGCGACCCGTTCTCGGCCAAGCCGCACGTGCTGTTCTACGCCACCAAGCGCGTGGGCGGCGACGTGAGCGACTTCGCGGCGATCAAGCTGCTGAAGTTCTCGGCCGCCTGATCCCGTAACCGGCTCCGCCTCCGCCGTTTCGGCGGGGGCGGAACGTGGGCGCGCGCCTTTTGGCCCTGCGTTGTCTAGCTGCTCCCCCTCCGTCCGAGCGACGCAGGCGGCGCGCGCCCACTCCTGGTGATGTGAGGGGCCCGAATTTCGGAGAAGTTCCATGATGTTAGTCGAGCAGACCACAGTGCCGGGCGCGGCCCTGCCGGTCGCGGATTTCAAGCACCATTTGCGGCTGGGCACCGGGTTTGCCGATGATGGGGTGCAGGACACGGTGCTCGAAGCGTTCCTGCGGGCGGCGATCTCGGCGATCGAGGCGCGCACAGGCAAGGCGCTGATCGCGCGCGATTTCAGCTGGACGCTAACCGCCTGGCGCGATCTCGGCGCGCAGGCGCTGCCCCTCGCGCCGGTGAGCGCGCTCACCACGCTGACCATCACCGACCGGCTCGGGGGCGAGGAGGTGGTTGATCCTTCGCGCTACCGGCTGGAACTGGACCAGCACCGCCCGCGCCTCGTGGCGACCGGCTTCACCCTGCCGGTGATCCCGGTCGGCGGCAGCGCGG
Source organism: Sinisalibacter lacisalsi (assembly GCF_014640115.1). GTDB lineage: Bacteria > Pseudomonadota > Alphaproteobacteria > Rhodobacterales > Rhodobacteraceae > Sinisalibacter > Sinisalibacter lacisalsi. The sequence continues at coordinate 214,781 of NZ_BMGI01000004.1, forward strand.
TGATCGGGTTCACGGCCGGGTTCGGGCCGGCATGGGGCGACGTGCCGGCCGACCTGGCGCAAGCCGTTTTCCTGCTGGCGGCGCGGTTCTACGAGGATCGCGGCACCGGGCAAGGCGAGGCCGAGATGCCTGCCGGCGTGGCGGCGCTGATCGCGCGCTACCGTCCGGTGCGGCTGTTCGGTGGAGGTGTGCTGTGAAGACGCCCGTCCTGAACCGCAAGCTGACCTTGGAAGCGCCCGACCGCGTGGCGGATGGCGCCGGGGGCTACAGCATCACCTGGGTGCCGCTCGGCGAGCACTGGGCCGAGATCCGGCCGGGCACCGGGCGCGAGCGGGCGCTGGAGACCCTGACCGTCTCCCGGGTGCCGTTGCGCATCACCCTGCGCGCGGCTCCCGAAGGTGCGCCCTCGCGGCCCCGCCCCGAACAGCGCTTTCGCGCCGGCAGCCGGATCTTCCGCATTCTCGCGGTGACCGAGGCCGACGCGGGCGCGCGCTACCTGACCTGTTTCGCGCAAGAGGAGGTGAGCCAATGACCTATGGCGTGGCGGCGGCGCTGCAAGCGGCGGTCTACCAGCATCTGCAGGCCGATCCGGCGCTCACCGCGCTGGTGGGCGGGGCGGTTTACGACGCGGTGCCGCCGGGGCTGGTGTCGGGCACCTATGTGAGCCTCGGCCCGGAAGAGGTGCGCGAGGCCTCCGACAAGACCGGCCACGGCGCGCTGCACGAGATCACCGTGAGCGTGGTGACCGACGCGGCGGGGTTCAACGCCGCCAAGGCGGTGGCCACGGCGGTATCGGACGCGCTGGTGGATGCGCAGCTCGCGCTGTCGCGCGGCGCGCTGGTCTATCTCAACTTTCACCGCGCGCGGGCGCGCCGGGTTCAGGACGCCGACATGCGGCGGATTGATCTCGTTTTCCGCGCCCGGGTGCAGGACGACTGACAACCCCCTCATTTCACGGAGATTTCATCATGGTTGCCCAGAACGGCAAAGACCTTCTCATCAAGCTCGACATGGACAATGCGGGCTCTTTCGAAACCATCGCGGGGCTGCGCGCCACGCGGATCAGCTTCAACGCCGAAACCGTCGACGTGACCTCGCTGGAAAGCCAGGGCGGCTGGCGCGAATTGCTTGGCGGCGCCGGGGTGAAATCGGCGGCGATCTCGGGCTCGGGCGTGTTCAAGGACGCCGCGACCGACGCCCGTGCGCGCCAGATCTTCTTCGACGGCGAGGTGCCGGGCTTCCAGGTCATCGTGCCCGATTTCGGCATCATCGAAGGGCCGTTCATGGTGACCGCGCTGGAATACGCAGGCAGCCACAACGGCGAGGCGAGCTACGAGATCAGCATGGCCTCGGCGGGCGCGCTCACCTTCACGGCGCTTTGAGCATGGCCAATCCCTGGACCGGCGAGGTGGCGCTGACCATCGACGGCGAGCGCCACGTTCTCAAGCTCACGCTCGGCGCCCTGGCGGAGCTTGAGGACAGTCTCGGCGCGGACACGCTGGTGGCGCTGGTGGAACGGTTCGAGGGCGGGGCGTTTTCCTCCCGCGACGTTCTGGCGCTGATCGTGGCGGGCCTGCGCGGCGGGGGGTGGCGCGGGCGCGCCGCCGACCTCGTCTCGGCCGAGATCGCGGGCGGTCCGGTGGAGGCCGCGCGGGCGGCGGGCCAGCTTCTCGCCCGCGCCTTCGCGGTGCCGGGCGAGGGAGAGGGGCGGTGAAATTCGACTGGGCCGGGCTGATGCGGCTGGGGCTCAGGGGGCTCGGGCTGACCCCGGCGCAGTTCTGGGCGCTTACCCCGGCGGAACTGATGCTGATGCTCGGGGTCGATGGCGCCACCGCGCCGCTCGGGCGGGCGCGTCTGGAAGAACTGGCGCGGGCATTTCCCGACCGCGTGTCGGGGCAGGAAACGGAGTTTTGAGACATGGCTGACCTGGACAGGATCGACGGGTTCGATGACCAAATCGCAGCGCTGGAGAGCAGCCTTCAGGGCGCCAGCGCGATGACGGCGGCCTTTCGCGGCGAGCTGGACCGGATGGGCGCGAGCGTCGACCGGCTCTCGACCGACGTGGGCGTGCTTTCGGGCGGGTTCAGCCGGGGGCTGAAGAGCGCGCTCGACGGGCTGGTGTTCGGCTCGATGACGCTGTCGGACGCCTTCCGCTCGCTGCGCCAGACGATGATCGACACGGTCTATGACGCGGCGGTGCGCCCGGTGACCAACCACGCCGGCGGGCTGATGGCCGAGGCGGTGGGCGGGATGATGAACGCGCTCCTGCCCTTCGCCAAGGGCGGCGCCTTCAGCCAGGGCCGGGTGATGCCCTTCGCGCGCGGTGGCGTGGTGTCGGGGCCGGTGGCCTTTCCGATGCGCGGCGGCACCGGGCTGATGGGCGAGGCCGGGCCGGAGGCGATCATGCCACTGGCGCGCGGGGCGAATGGCAAGCTCGGCGTGCAGCTCGAGGGCGGCGGGCGACCGATCCAGGTGACGATGAACATCACCACCCCCGACGTCGAGGGGTTCCGGCGCTCGCAGGGGCAGATCGCGGCGCAGGTAAGCCGCGCGATCGCCCGTGGAAAACGCTTCAGCTGAGAAGGGTAAACCGATGAATTTTCATGAAATCCGCTTTCCGCCCAACCTCAGTTTCGGCTCCGTCGGGGGCCCCGAGCGGCGCACCGAGGTGGTGACGCTCGCCAATGGTTACGAGGAGCGCAACACGCCCTGGGCGCATTCGCGCCGCCGCTACGACGCCGGCGTGAGCATGCGTTCGCTCGACGATCTTGAGACGCTGATCTCCTTCTTCGAGGCCCGGCGGGGCCAGCTCTATGGCTTTCGCTGGAAGGACTGGGCCGATTTCAAATCCTGCCAGCCGTCGAAGGAGGTCGATTATCGCGACCAGCTGATCGCCATGGGCGATGGCGAGACCACGGCGTTTCAACTCGTGAAAACCTACCGCTCGGGCGAGTCCAGCTATGACCGCCCGGTCCACAAGCCGGTGGCGGGCAGCGTCAGGCTCGGGCTGCACGGCGACGCGCTGGTGGAGACGGTGCATTACCAGGTCGACACCGCGACCGGGATCGTCACCTTCGCCAGCCCGCCGGCCGCGGGCGCGGAGGTGACCGCGGGGTTCGAGTTCGACGTGCCGGTGCGTTTCGCCACCGACCGGATCGAAACCTCGGTGGCCTCGTTCAAGGCGGGCGACGTGCCCAGCGTGCCGGTGGTGGAGGTGCGGGTCTGATGGCGTTGGCGCAGGATTTCGAGGCGCATCTGGCCGGCGGCGTGACCACGCTGGCGCGCTGCTGGGCGCTGACCCGGCGCGACGGGCGGGTGCTGGGCTTCACCGATCACGACCGGGATGTGGTTTTCGGCGGGATCACCTTCCGGGCCGATACCGGGCTGAGCGCGCGGGCCTTGCAGCAGACCACCGGGCTTTCGATCGACAATTCCGAGGCGCTGGGGGCGCTGTCCGACGCGGCGGTGACGGAGGCAGATATCCGTGCCGGGCGCTACGACGGCGCCGAGGTGCGGGCCTGGCTGGTGAACTGGGCCGCGCCGGAGCAGCGCCACCTGATGTTTCGCGGCCAGCTTGGCGAGATCACGCGTGGCGGCGGGGCGTTTCGGGCCGAGCTCGTGGGGCTTTCGGAGGCGCTCAACCGGGCGCAGGGGCGGGTTTACCAGGTGCCCTGCGCGGCGGTTCTGGGCGATGCGGGTTGCAAGGTCGATCTTGCCGATCCGGCCTTTTCCGCAGCCGGGGTGGTGCTGGCCGGCGAGGCGCAGAGACGCTTGCGGATCGCGGGCTTTGAGGCCTTCGCGGACGGATGGTTTGCGAGCGGGCGGCTGGTGGTGCTGAGCGGGGCCGCCAAGGGCCTTGTCGCGACGATCAAGGCCGACCGGCTGGCCGACGGCCTGCGCAATATCGAGCTGTGGCAAGGGCTGCGCGCCGAAATCGCGACGGGCGACAAGGTGCGGCTGGAGGCGGGCTGCGACAAGCGCCCGGAGACCTGCAAGGACAAGTTCGCCAACTTCCTGAACTACCGGGGCTTTCCCGATATTCCCGGCGAGGACCAGGCGATCAACATCCGGGTGCGTGACGGGGCGGCCACCTCCCTGGGGCGCGGCAAATGAGCGAGCCAGCGGGGCAGGGTGCGCGGATCGTGGCCGCCGCGCGCGGCTGGATCGGCACGCCTTACGTGCACCAGGCCTCCTGCAAGGGGGCGGGGGCGGATTGCCTCGGGCTGGTGCGCGGGGTCTGGCGCGAGGTGATCGGCGGTGAGCCGGTCGAGGTGCCGCCCTACACGCCGGACTGGGCCGAGGCGCGCGGCGAGGAAACCTTGCTTGACGGTGCCGCGGCGCTGCTGCGCCCGGTCGGGCCGGAGGCCGCGCGGCCGGGCGACCTGATCGTCTTTCGCATGCGCCGGAGCGCCGTGGCCAAGCACCTCGGCCTGCTCGCCGAGATGGGCGCGGCGCCCAGCTTCATCCATGCCTATTCGGGGCACGCGGTGCTCGAAAGCCCGCTCACGCCGCCTTGGGCGCGCCGCATCGCGGCGTATTTTCGTTTTCCTGAAAGGGGTTAGACATGGCGACGATTGTTCTGTCGGCGGTGGGCGCGGCGGTTGGCGCGTCGGTGGGCGGTGGCGTCCTAGGCTTGAGCTCGCTGGTGATCGGGCGGGCTGCCGGCGCCATCGCCGGCTCGCTCATCGACCAGGCGATCATGGGCGGCGGTTCGGAGGCAGTCGAGACCGGCAAGGTCGACCGCTTCCGGCTGACCGGTGTATCCGAGGGCGCGGCGGTGCGGCGCGTGTATGGCGCCATGCGGGTCGGCGGGCAGGTGATCTGGACATCGCCGTTGCGCGAGCACGTGGTCGCGACAGAGGAAGGCGCCGGCGGCGCTGGCAAGGGCGGGACCCTCGGCGGTGGAGGTGCGGCGTCGGGCGATGCTGAATACCGCTACACGATGAGCCTCGCGATCGCGCTGTGCGAGGGCGAGATCACGCGCGTTGGCCGGGTCTGGGCCGACGGCGAGGAAGTGGCGGCCGAGGATCTGGGCCTCCGGGTTTATCCCGGCACCGAGACCCAGGCCCCCGATCCGAAGATCGAGGCGGTGGAGGGTGCGGGTAACGCGCCGGGCTATCGCGGCACCGCTTACGTGGTGATCGAGGATCTCGACGTGACCGCCTTCGGCAACCGGGTGCCGGTGTTCAATTTCGAGGTGTTTCGCCCCGAGGGGCCGGAGCAGGCGCCGGAGATCGCGCGCGGCACCCGGGCGGTGGCGATCATTCCGGGCACCGGCGAATACGCGCTGGCCACCAGCCGGGTGCACTACGGCGACAGGCCCGGCGAAAAGCGCCCGGCCAACGAGAACACGCCGCTGGGCAAGACCGACTTCGCCGCCTCGCTCGACATGCTCACGGGCGAATTGCCCAACCTCGAAGCCGCCTCGCTGGTGGTGAGCTGGTTCGGCAACGATCTGCGCTGCGGCCAATGCGAGGTGGCGCCGAAGGTGGAGAAGCACGTCGAGGATGGCCACGAGATGCCTTGGCGGGTGGCGGGGATCGGCCGGACGGCGGCGGGGCTGGTGCCGGTCGAGGGCGATCGCCCGGTCTATGGCGGCACGCCCACGGATCAATCGGTGATCGAGGCGATCACGGCGCTGAAGGCGGCGGGCAAGGCGGTGACCTTCTACCCCTTCATCCTGATGACGCAATTGGCCGGCAACGGGCTGGTCGATCCCTGGACCGGGGCCGATGACCAGCCGATCCTGCCGTGGCGCGGTCGGATCACGCTCTCGGCGGCGCCCGGCCGCGATGGTTCGCCCGATGGCAGCGCGGCGGCGGCAACGCAGGTGGAGGCCTTTTTCGGCTCGGCCCAGCCCGGTGACTTTTCCATTCAGGACGGGCAGGTCGACTACAATGGGCCGAATGAGTGGTCGTATCGCCGCTTCATCCTGCACTATGCCCACCTGTGCAAGGCCGCGGGCGGGGTCGAGGCCTTCCTGATCGGCTCCGAGATGCGCGGGCTGACGCAGATCCGGGGGGCGGGCGGGAGCTTTCCGGCTGTTGACCGGCTGGTGCAGCTGGCCGCCGACGTGCGCGCGGTTCTCGGGCCGGATGTGAAGATTTCCTATGCCGCCGACTGGTCGGAGTATTTCGGCTATCAGCCGCAGGACGGCTCGGGCGATCTGCTCTTCCACCTCGACACGCTCTGGGCCGACGACAACATCGACTTCATCGGCATCGACAATTACATGCCGCTCTCCGATTGGCGCGATGGTGCCGACCATGCCGATGCGCATTGGGGTTCGATCTACAACCTCGACTACCTCAAGGCCAATATCCTCGGCGGCGAAGGCTATGACTGGTATTACCACGCCCCCGAGGCCGAGGCGATCCAGCGCCGCACGCCGATCGCCGACGGGGCGCATGACGAGCCATGGGTCTGGCGTTACAAGGATTTGCCGAACTGGTGGCGCAATGCTCACCACGAGCGCATCGGCGGGGTGCGGCAGGCCCTGCCGACCGACTGGGTGCCCGGCTCGAAGCCGATCTGGTTCACCGAGATCGGTTGCGCCGCGATCGACAAGGGCACCAACCAGCCTAACAAGTTCCTCGACCCGAAAAGCTCGGAATCCAGCCTGCCGAAATATTCCAACGGCCAGCGCGACGATTTCATCCAGATGCAATACCTGCGAGCGATGGCCGAGTTCTGGGCCGACCCGGTGAACAACCCGACCGATCCCGAGAGCGGCGTGCGGATGCTCGACATGAGCCGCGCCCATGTCTGGGCATGGGACGCGCGGCCGTTTCCGTGGTTTCCCCGGCGGCGCGGACTCTGGTCGGATGGCGGCAACTACGCGCGCGGCCACTGGCTGAACGGGCGCGCCACGAACCGCTCGCTGGCCTCGGTGGTCGGGGAAATCTGCACCGGGTCCGGCGTGGCGCCGGTCGACACGTCGCGTCTCTACGGGCTGGTGCGCGGCTACGTGGTGGACGCGGTCACCGGGGCGCGCAACGCGCTGCAACCGCTGATGCTGGCCTATGGTTTCGAGGCCGCCGAGCGCGAAGGCGAACTGCAGTTCTTCTCGCGCACCGGCCTTGCCGACCGGGTGATCGACCCCGACAAGCTCGCGCTGAGCGACGAGATCGAGGGCGCGGTGGACTACATCCGTGCGCCCGAGGCCGAGGTGGCCGGGCGGGTTCGGCTGAACTTCGTCGAGGCCGGGCGCGACTATGGCCTGCGCGCGGCGGAGGCGATCCACCCCGAGGAGCCGACGCTGGCCGTCTCGACCAGCGAGGTGCCGCTGGTTCTGACCACGGGCGAGGGCCGGGCGATCACCGAGCGCTGGCTCAGCGAGGCGCGCATCGCGCGCGATGGCGCGCGCTTTGCCCTGCCGCCGTCGGGCATGGGCAATATGGCGGGCGACGTTGTCGAGCTCGACCTGCCGGAAGGCGCGGGGAACTACCGCCTCGACCATGTCGAACAGGGCGAGGTGACGCTGGTGCAGGCGGTGCGGGTGGAGCCGAGCGTGTTCGAGCCGGTCGAGGCGCTCGACCTCGACGCCGATATGCCGGCTTTCACGCCGCCGGTGCCGGTGTTGCCGCTGTTCCTCGATCTGCCCCTGCTGAGCGGCGACGAGGTGCCCCATGCACCACACCTTGCGGTGACGGCGCTGCCCTGGCCCGGGCCGGTTGCGGTCTACCGCGCCGCGCAGGACGATGGATACGGGTTCGTCACCACCCTTGGCGCCCCGGCCCGCGTGGGGGTGACCGAAACGGTGCTCGCCCGCGCCCGCCCCGGGGTGATCGACCGCGGCCCCGCGCTGCGGGTGCGGATGACCTCCGGCGATCTCGCCTCGGCCTCGCTGGAGCGTGTTCTGAACGGCGCCAACGCGGCGGTGATCGGTGACGGGACGCCGGGCAACTGGGAGGTGTTCCAGTTCACCACCGCGGTTCTCGTCGAGGAGGGGCTTTGGGAAATCAGCGGGCGGCTGCGCGGGCAGGGGGGAACAGACGCGCTGATGCCCGAGGCATGGCCGGCCGGGTCTTTCGTGGTGATGCTTGATGGCGCGGTGGCGCAATTGCCGCTGACGCTGGCCCAACGCGGGCTGGCGCGGCACTACCGCATTGGCCCGGCCACGCGCAGCTACGACGACGCAACCTATGTGCACGAGGTTCATGCCTTCGAAGGGGTTGGCCTGCGCCCCTACGCGCCGGTGCACCTGGAGGCGCGCTGGCAGGGCGGCGACCTGATGTTGGGCTGGGTGCGCCGCACCCGGATCGACGGCGACAGCTGGCTTGCCGAAGAGGTGCCGCTGGGCGAGCAGCAGGAGCGTTACCGGGTGCGGGTGATGGCGGGGCTCACCGTGTTGCGCGAGGAAACCGTGAGCGCAACCCAATGGAGTTACGGCGCCGCGATGCAGGCGGCCGATGGCGCGGGGGCCAGCTTCGCCGTGGAGGTGGCGCAGGTTTCCGAGATCTGGGGCGCGGGGCCGTTCCGCCGCGTCGAGGTGGCGGCCTGAGATGCGGCGGGTGCTGCATGGCGATGTGAGCGCGGCGGCGCGGGTTCTGCTCGCCGCCCCGGTGGCGGACCGCGCCGCGCTCGTCGCCCGCATGCTGCGCGAGGCCGAGGCGGCGGACCGTTATCGCCTCGCCACCGGGCGGGCGCATCCGCTTTGGGGCAGCGGCAGCCTGATGTCGGCGGCGCTGGCGCGGCCGCGGGCGCATGAGCCCTATCTCGACGAGCCCGATTATGCGGCGTGCATGGCGATGGTGTTCGAGGCGCTCGTGGCCCGGGCCGGCGCCTGAGAGCCGGTCGATGGCCGGTGAAGGCCCCGCCGCTGCCGGCCTGCGCCGTAGCCTCGGGCGACCCCGTCAGCCGCGGGCGCAGGAAATGCAGGTTGGCATCGTCGGGTCGAGATCGAGGCGTTTTGGCGCGATTTCTTCGCCGCAATCGGTGCAATACCCGAATTCATCCTCGTCCATCCGGGCGAGCGCGGCCATGATCCGGCTGCGCCGGGCCGCGCGCCGGGCCTGCGTCGCCTTCGCCATCGCCTGGCCCTGCAGGGCATCCATCCGGCTCAGCCGCCCGACCGATTGCTGATCGAGTTCCACCGTCTTTCTGCCTTCCGCACCAAGGGCTTCTCCGGCCTCGATCTCGGCCAGTTCGGCCTCCAGCCGGGTGCGGTAACGGGCGAGGGAAATGGCTTCCATGGCATCGTCTCACGGCTTTGCGTTTGGAATTCCGAGTCTATCTGTCATACATGGGGGTGGCAACGAGACAGGAGGCCCGCCATGGCCAAGACGCGCACGAAACCCGTTCTTGTCGATCCGGTATGGGATCGGATCTCCGCAGAAGCGGAGGCGGCGGTGTCTCGCGAGCCGCTCATGGGCGGGCTGATCCATTCCTGCGTGCTGCATCACGCGACGCTTGAAAAGGCGCTGTCATACCGGATTTCGGCCAAGCTTTCGTCGAACGAGATGTCGATGCTGGTGCTGCGCGAAGTGGCCGACGAGGCCTATACCGCCGATCCCGGCCTCGCCGAGGCGGCGCGCGCCGATCTCATGGCGGTGCTCGACCGTGACCCGGCCACGCACCGGCTGCTCCAGCCGATCCTCTACTTCAAGGGTTTCCAGGCCATGCAGGCCTACCGCGTGTCACACTGGCTCTGGCAGGACGGGCGCCGGGATCTGTCCTATTTCCTGCAGATGCGTGCGAGCGAGGTCTATGGCATCGACATTCACCCCGGCGCACGGATCGGCCGGGGGATCATGATCGACCACGCCCATTCGATCGTCATCGGCGAAACCGCCGTTGTCGGCGATAACGTCTCCATGCTGCACTCGGTCACCCTCGGTGGCACCGGCAAGGAGGACGGCGACCGGCACCCGAAGATCGGCGACGACGTGCTGATCGGGGCCGGGGCCAAGGTGCTTGGCAATATCTCGGTGGGATGCTGCTCGCGCATCGCGGCCGGCTCGGTGGTGCTCGAAGACGTGCCGCCCGCCACCACCGTCGCCGGCGTGCCGGCCAGGGTCGTGGGCAGCGCGGGTTGCGAACACCCCGCCTCGGAAATGCGCCAGACCCTCGACGGCGGCTGCTGACCCCCGCTATCGGCCATTCTCCGCCCATCGGCTCACGGCCGCGTGACATCCCGGGCAAACTCGCCCAAGGTCGCCGGCATTGGCAGTTTGGGAGTGCGTCATGCTTCGTATGTGGATCGCCACCGTGGCCGGGTTCTCGGCCCTCTTCGTGATGGCGATAGTGGTCGTCTGACCGCGCATCATTCGTCCTGCCGGGGGCCGGAGACGGCCTCCGACGGGACCAACGGCCCAACCGCCGCCCGGCATCCCCCCCCCCCCCATCGTTGACTTAGAAAACATCTGGCGAAAGATCGCTTGCGCAATAAAATTACGCATTGCCCTCTTCGCGGTGTCATGAAGCCGTGGCAATCTCTCCTTACGCGAATGCGATTCGGCGATAACAAGATGGAGAGATTCATGAAGGTAATGACTTTGCGCGCGGCGATGTGCAGCGCCGCGCTTGCGCTGGCGGCCCCGGCGATGGCCTCGGACGCGGATGTCGAGGCGTTGAAGGCGGAAGCCGCCGGGCTGATGAAGGAGTTCGGCGATACCCTGCGCGGCGAACTGGTGGCGGCGATGCAGGCCGGTGGGCCGGTCAACGCGATCTCGGTCTGCAACGAGGAAGCCCCGGTGATTGCCGCCTCGATCTCCGATGCCTCGGGCTGGGACGTGGGCCGGTCGAGCCATCGCCTGCGCAACCCGCTGAACGCCCCCGACGCTTTCACCGCCGCCGCAATCGACGATTTCGTTGCGCGCGAAGCGGCCGGGGAGGCGGTCGACAGCCTCGTCAGCGCCGGAATCGTGGAGGAAGACGGCGAGCGGGTGTTTCACATGGTCAAGGCGATCCCGACGGGCGAGCCCTGCGTGGCCTGCCACGGCGGCGACAACGTGAAGGAGGAGGTCGTGGCCGCCCTCGCCGAGATGTATCCCGAAGACACCGCGCGCGGGTTCTCGCCGGGGCAGATGCGCGGCGTGTTCACGCTCTCGAAGGTTCTCGACTGACAAAAAAAGCCCCGGCCGCGAGGCCGGGGCTCGTTTTCCTTCGCGGCGCCCGGGTCAGGCGAGCATGGTCAGCGGGTTTTCGAGGTTGTCCTTGATCGCCGCGAGAAGCTCGGCACCGAGCGCCCCGTCGATCACCCTGTGATCGACCGAGAGCGTCACGCTCATCACCGTCGCGACGCCGATATCGCCATCTTCCTTGACCACGGGCTTCTTCACCCCCGCGCCGATCGCGAGGATCGCGCCATGCGGCGGGTTGATGACGGCATCGAAATTCTCGATGCCATACATGCCGAGGTTGGAGATCGCGAAGGACCCGCCGATGTATTCGTGCGGCGCGAGCTTGCGGTCGCGCGCCCGGGTGGCGAGGTCTTTCATCTCGGCCGACAGCGCCGACAGGCTCTTTTGCTCGGCATCCTTGATCACGGGCGTGAACAAGCCGCCATCCACCGCCACGGCCACCGCCACGTCGGAGGGCGTCAGCTTCAGGATCCGGTCGCCGGCCCAGACCGCGTTGGCCATCGGCACCTGTTGCAGCGCCAGCGCGCAAGCCTTGATGATGAAATCGTTGACCGAGAGCTTCACGCCGCGCGCCTCGAGCTTGGCGTTGAGCTGGCCGCGGAAGGCGAGCAACTCGTCGATCAGGATGTCGCGGCGCAGGTAGAAATGCGGGATCGTCTGCTTGGCCTCGGTGAGGCGGACGGCCACCGTCTTGCGCATGCCGTCGAGCTTGACCTCCTCGTAGTCGCGGCCCTCGTACATCTTGATGACCTGCGCGGCATCGGGGCCGGCGGGCATTGCCGACGGCGTCGGCTTCGCGGCAGCGGGCGCTTCTTCCTTCGCCGGGCGGGCGCTTGGCGTCGCGGCTTCCACGTCGGCCTTCACGATCCGCCCGCGCGGCCCGGACCCTTTCAGATCGGCCAGGTCGAGCCCCTTGTCGGCGGCGATCCGGCGCGCCAGCGGCGAGGCGAAGATGCGCGCGCCGCTGTCGTCTTTCGGCGCGGCCGGGGCGGCGCTGGCAGCGGGCCTGGCCTCGGTCTTGTTGGCTTTGCCTTCGTCTTCGGCCTTGTCGTCTTTTTCCTCGGCTTCGGACGTGTCGTCCTTCTCCTCGGGTTTCGGCTCTGCCTTTGCCGCCGGGGCCTCGATGTCGTCGGCGCTTTCGCCTTCCTCGACCAGAACCGCGATCGGGGTGTTGACCTTCACCCCCTCGCTGCCCTCGGCCACGAGGATCTTGCCGACGATACCCTCGTCGGCCGCCTCGAATTCCATCGTCGCCTTGTCGGTCTCGATCTCGGCGATGAGGTCGCCCGCGGACACGGTGTCGCCCTCCTTGACGAGCCATTTCGCCAGCGTGCCTTCCTCCATCGTGGGGGAGAGCGCGGGCATCAGGATTTCGGTCGCCATCTCGTCCTCCTCCTCAGCGGTAGGTTACTTGTTTCACGGCCTCGAGCACTTCCTCGACCGAGGTGAGCGCGTGTTTTTCGAGGTTCGCCGCGTAGGGCATCGGCACGTCCTTGCCGGTGACGTTGATCACCGGGGCGTCGAGCCAGTCGAAGGCCTCCTGCATCAGCACCGCCGAGATATGGTTGCCGATCGAGCCGACCGGCCAGCCCTCCTCCACGGTGACGCAGCGGTTGGTTTTCTTCACGCTCTTGATCACCGCGGCGGTGTCCATCGGCCGCAGGGTGCGCAGGTCGATCACCTCGGCGCTCACGCCGTCTTCGGCCAGCTTCTCGGCCGCCTTCAGGGTGTATTCCATGCCGATCCCGAAGCTCACCAGCGTCACGTCGTTGCCCTCGCGCCAGATCCGCGCCTTGCCGAAGGGGATGGCGTAATCGTCAAGCTCGGGCACTTCGAAGGAATGGCCGTAAAGCAGTTCGTTTTCGAGGAAGATCACCGGGGTATCGCCCCGGATCGCTGTCTTGAGCAGGCCCTTGGCGTCGGCCGCCGAGTAGGGCATGGCGACGTGCAGACCCGGAATGTGGGCATACCACGCGGCATAATCCTGGCTGTGCTGCGCGGCGACGCGCGCGGCGGCCCCGGAAGCGCCGCGAAACACCACCGGCACGCTCATCTGCCCGCCCGACATGTAGCGCGTCTTGGCGGCGGTGTTGATGATCTGGTCCATCGCCTGCATCGCGAAGTTGAAGGTCATGAACTCGACGATCGGGCGCAAGCCTCCCATCGCCGCGCCGGTGGCGAGGCCGGTAAAGCCGTGCTCGGTGATCGGCGTATCGACCACCCGCTTGGGGCCGAACTCGTCGAGCAACCCTTGCGAGACCTTATAGGCACCTTGGTATTCAGCCACCTCCTCGCCCATCAGGAACACGTTCTCGTCGGCGCGCATTTCCTCGGCCATGGCATCGCGCAGCGCCTCGCGCACGGTCATCTCGCGCATCTTCGTGCCCTCGGGGATCTCCGGGTCGTCCGGCACGGAAGGCGCCGGGGCCTGGCCGCCGGGGCCGGCTTCGTCCGCCACCTTCGCGGGCGCCGGGTGGCCCGCGCCCTGTTCATGCGTGGAGGCGTGGGCCTTCTCGACCGAGGCCGCGGCCTCGTCGGCGCTTTCGCCTTCCTCGACCAGAACCGCGATCGGGGTGTTGACCTTCACCCCCTCGCTGCCCTCGGCCACGAGGATCTTGCCGACGATCCCCTCGTCGGCCGCCTCGAACTCCATCGTCGCCTTGTCGGTCTCGATCTCGGCGATCACGTCACCGGCGGAGACGCTGTCGCCTTCCTTGACGTTCCATTTCGCCAGCGTGCCCTCTTCCATCGTCGGGCTCAGCGCGGGCATGAGAATTTCGGTTGCCATGTCTGTGTCTTCCCTCGGATCAGGCGTAAATGTCGGTCCAGAGCTCGTCGAGCGCGGGCTCGGGGCTCTCGCGGGCGAACTCGGCGGCCTCGTTGACGACCGCCTTGATCTCCTTGTCGATCGCCTTCAGCTCGTCCTCGTCGGCGTGCTTGCCCTGCAGCAGCAGCTCGCGCACGTGCTCGATCGCGTCCTGCGTCTCGCGCACCTTCTGAACTTCCTCGCGGGTGCGATACTTCGCCGGGTCCGACATCGAGTGGCCACGGTAACGGTAGGTTTTCATCTCGAGGATGTAGGGGCCCTTGCCCGCGCGGGCGTGGGCAACCGCGCGTTCCCCCGCTTCCTTCACCGCGAGCACGTCCATCCCGTCGACCGCCTCGCCGGGGATGCCGAGGGCCTCGCCGCGGGTGAAGAACTCGGGCGTGGAGGAGGAGCGGCTCACCGAGGTGCCCATGGCGTACTGGTTGTTCTCGATCACGTAGATCACCGGCAGATCCCACAGAGAGGCCATGTTGAACGCCTCGTAGACCTGGCCCTGGTTCACCGCGCCATCGCCGAAATAGGTGAAGGTGACGCGGCCGTTCTCGTTGTACTTGTCGGCGAAGGCGAGGCCGGTGCCGATCGGCACCTGCGCCGCGACGATGCCGTGGCCGCCGTAGAAGTGCTTCTCGACCGAGAACATGTGCATCGAGCCGCCCTTGCCCTTGGAATAGCCGCCCTCGCGCCCGGTCAGTTCGGCCATCACGCCCTTCGGGTCCATCCCGGCGGCCAGCATGTGGCCGTGATCGCGGTAGGAGGTGACGCGCTTGTCACCCTCTTCCGCCGCGGCCTCGAGCCCGACCACGACGGCCTCCTGGCCGATGTAGAGGTGGCAGAACCCGCCGATCAGGCCCATGCCGTAGAGCTGGCCGGCCTTCTCCTCGAATCGCCGGATCAGCAGCATCTCGCGGTAGTGATGCAGCAGATCTTCCTTGGATGTGTTTGATTTTTTTCTGCTTTTGGCGGTGGCCATCGGCATCCTCCTCACCGGCACGTGAATTGGTTTAATGTTAAACTATTAATTACACGAAATCGCCGCCGGATGCGAGGGGGTTTTGCCGGGCGCGGCATCGCGGCGGTGCGCAGCCGAAACCTTGCGGGCCGTGATGCGCCCCGGCCGGGGGTGTCAGTCCGCCCGCGCCGGCGCGCCCTCGTGGACGGCGAGAATCTCGTCCAGCGGCTTTTTCAGCTTCGCCACCGCCGGCACGGTGGCATGATCCGCCGGGTGCCCGACGGCGAGGATCATCACCGGCTTTTCCGAGGCCGGACGCCCGAGCACGCCGTTGAGAAAGCGCATCGGGTTCGGTGTGTGGGTGAGGCAGGCCAGCCCGGCCTGGTGCAGCGCCGCGATCAGGAAGCCGGTGGCGATCCCGACACTCTCGGGCACGTAGTAGTTCTTGAACCGGGTGCCATCGTCGAACGCGCCCCAGCGCTGGGCGAAGATCACGATCAGCCAGGGCGCGATCTCGAGGTGGGGTTTGGCGGCGTCGGTGCCGAGCGGTTCGAGCGCTTTCAGCCACTCGTCACCCGCCGCGCCATCGTAGAACCGCTTTTCCTCTTCTTCCGCCTCGGCGCGGATGCGCGCCTTGAGCGCCGGGTCCGAGATCGCGGCGAAGAACCACGGCTGGTGGTTGGCCCCCGAGGGCGCGCGCCCGGCGGTGGCGACGGCCGTCTCGATCACCGCGCGCGGCACCGGGCGGGGCGAGAAATCGCGCACCGAATGGCGCTTCTTCATGTGCTCGAAAAACGCCTCGACCCGCGCGCGCATCTCGTCGTCCGACAGCGCGAAGCGGTCGGGTAGGGGGAGTGGCTCGTGGGGCAGGTTCTTGCGAGAAAACATCGCGCCTCCGGGATGATCCCCGGAAGGCTAGAATGTGGCGGGACCGCGCGCAACCGTGGAGGCAACTAAATTCCCGAGAGCCTGCATGTACAGGTGGGCGCCAGGTAACCGAACCAGGGTCCGGACAGAGCCAGCTCCCTCGAGAGTCTTTAAGGCCACTGGAATTGGACCTCGTCACGAGAAGGGCAGACCGCCAATCCGCTATCTAGGCGTGATGAAGCCGGTCCGCAAGCCGCCGCCTCTTGAGTTCAGGAATGCCTCGGGGGCTGCCCCCCACTCCGGCGCGGGTGGTGAATCCCGCCGCGGGGCGCTCTGGACAAATGTTCACGACTTGTTCATGTTCACCCCATGCAGGACCAGACCCTCCAGCCCGGCCAGATCCTCGCCCGCGGCGTCGCGCGCCACCTGCGCCAGCACGATTTCGTCTCGATCGAGGAATTCGTGCCCGTGCGCGGCCTCAGGATCGACGTTTTCGCGCTCGGGCCGGGCGGCGAGTTCTGGGTGATCGAATGCAAATCCTCGCGCGCCGATTACGCCGCGGATTCGAAATGGCATGGCTACCTGGAATGGTGCGACCGCTATTTCTGGGCGGTCGACGCGGCCTTCCCGAGCGAGCTTCTGCCCGCCGAGACCGGGCTGATCATCGCCGACGGCTTCGATGCCGAGATCGTCCGCATGGGGCCGGAGACTCGGCTTGCGCCGGCCCGGCGCAAGAAGCTCCTGCAGAAGTTCGCCCGCGATGCGGCGCGCCGGTTGCAGGGGTGGCGCGATCCCGGGGTCAGCGTCCTTTCGGACCCTTCTTCGCCGAGCCGCCCTTCGCGATGACGCGCGCCTGCTGGGCGGCCGCTCGGATCTCCTCGGCGATTTCCTCGGCTTCCTCGGGGTCGAAATCCATCGGCAGGTCGATGCCGGTGCCCTCGACGTAGATCCGCACCATCCCGAGGCTGGTGGGGCCGATCTGTAGGTTCGCGCTGATATCGCTTTCGCTGTCGATGCCCATGCCGGCCTCCCTGTCGCTCCCAGCGAGGGTTACGCGCGGGGCGTGCGATTTTCAAGACCGCACCTCTTGCAAAGCCCGTATCGCGGCGGTAAATGCGAGCGGCGTGCCGCCTTAGCTCAGTTGGTTAGAGCGCTGGATTGTGGATCCAGAGGTCCCCCGTTCGAGCCGGGGAGGCGGTACCACCACCCCCCAAAAATGTCGGTCTGGTCGAAACGGCTCGTGAGATCCGCTTCGGCGGCGCGGCGTGGTGGCGTGCCGCACCTATTCGAGCAGCGCGTCCTCGAACGGAAACCGCGACAGCAGCTCGACGCCCGTCTCGGTGATCAGGACCTGCTGTTCGAGCTTGACCCCTTCCGCGCCGCCCGCCTCGCCGATGAAGCTTTCGACGCAGAGGGTCATGCCCGGAAGGATCTCGCCGTCATAGCCGGCGTCGGGGAAGTCGCCCCGGTGGTATAGATAGGGATATTCCCCGGTCATCCCGCAGCCATGGGCCGAGAGGTAATAGCGGTGCACGTGGTATTTTTCGGGGATGTCCCAGGCCGCGTCGGCATAGTCGCGGAAGGACATGCCCGGGCGCAGGATGCCCATGTTATGATGCACCTGTTCATGCGCGATCCGGTACATCTCGCGCTGCAGCGGCGTCGGCTTGCCCGGCCCGGCGTGAAACGTGCGTGAGAAATCCGAATAATAGCCGTGGCAGCCGACGACATCGGTGTCGAGCGCGATCAGCTCGTTCTCGCCGATGAGCTTGTCGCCGGTTTCCTGGAACCACGGATTCGTGCGGGTGCCCGAGTTGAGCAGGCGGGTTTCGACGTAATCGCCGTTCTGCGCGATGATCGACCGATGCAGGACCGACCACAGTTCGGCCTCCGTCAGTCCGGGCCGGATCGCGGCGCGCAATTCGGCCACGCCGCGTTCGGTCGCCCGCAGCGAGGCGTTGACGCATTTCATCTCCTCCGCCGACTTGATCGCGCGGGCCATCTCGACTGGCTCCTGCGCGTCGACGAGGTGGATGCCGGCGTCCGAAAGCGCCAGCGCCGTGCCGCCGTTCATCCGCTCGATCCCGACCTTCGGACGGTTGCCGACGAGGCCGCGCAGGGTTGCCGCCATGTCGTTCGCCCACCGGCGCTCCCGGTCGGCGATGTCGGGGCCGGCGGCGACGAAGCTCGCGGTGACGGCCGGGCGCACCTCGTCGATGGTCTCGAGGCCCTCGGCCAGGTGCAAGGCGCCGGTGAATTCGTAAAGGATTGCGCGGTCCGCCGTCATCACCAGGTAGCGCGCGGGGCCGTTGCGCATCGAGAAAACCTGCATGTTGCGCGCGCCGGTGGCGTAGCGGATGTTGACCGGGTCCATCAGGATGACCGCATCTATCCCGCGTCTGGCCATTTCCGCGCGCACGCGGCCCTGGCGCCAGGCCCGCACCGCGGCAAGATCAATGTCCGCGTCCTCGGGGCTGCGGTCGAACTGGACGAGGCCGGCAAGATCGCCGCGGTCGGCGTGCCAATCGAGCTGGGTCATGTCGGGCATCCTTGAATGGCCGGTCTTGCGGCAAGGTTACAGGAAGGCCGGGCCGCGGGAAACGCCGGAAATCACCCCGGGTCGGCGCCCCGCATCGCGGCGACGAGTCCCGGGCAGGCGGCTTCGAGCGTGGCGATGTCGAGCCGACGGCCGGCGAGATCGACCGCCGTCAGCCGGTCGCCCTCGGCGAGCAGCACCGCCGCCGGTGTCTTGCCGAACCGGCCCGTCACGCCCCCCGGCCAGGCGCTCACCTCGCGGACGCGCTCGCAGAGCACGGCGATCCGGATGGGGCCACGGATGCGGGGTGGGTCGAGGTGCAGGGTCATGTCGGCCTCACGAAAACGGCCCAGGCCAGCCGGATGAAGGGGCCGAGCAGCGCGACCGGCACCAGGTGCAGCGCAAGTTCGCCCCGGCGCGCCGTCAACGCCCGCCAGACAACCTGAATGGACCGCGCACGTGGCGGTACTGGAAACAGGCGGGGGCACGCGATAGGGTTTGAGGGCCGATCGCGACTGTAAGGGAAAGCCCATGATGAAATCCATCCGCTGCGCCGTTGTCGCGCTGATGATCATGCCCGCAATCACTGCGGCGCAGGACTTCGATGTTGGCCTAGAAGCTGCAAGAGCTGGTGATTATGCTACCGCGCTGCGTGAGTGGAGGCCGCTTGCTGAGCAGGGCTATGCGGTGGCACAATATAACCTTGGGTACATGTACCGCAACGGTCAAGGCGTACCACAAGACTACGCCGAAGCCATAAAATGGTATCGCTTAGCCGCCGAGCAGGGCGATACCGACGCGCAGTACAACCTTGGGAACATGTACCGCAACGGCCAAGGCGTACCGCAGGACTACACCGAGGCAGTGAAATGGTATCGCTTGGCCGCCGAGAACGGAGAAGCATGGGCTCAGTACAATCTCGGTGTCAGTTACTTTTCGGGTCAAGGCGTGCCGCAGGACTATGCCGAGGCAGTGAAGTGGTATCGCTTGGCCGCCGAGCAAGGCGAGGCTGTCGCACAACGCAACGTCGGGGTCATGTACTACAACGGCCAAGGCGTGCAGCAGGACTACGTCATTGCTCACATGTGGTTGAATGTCGCCGCAGCAAATGGCGCTGAGAACGCGCGGGCGGGCCGCGACCTTGCCGCAAGCGAGATGACCTCCGAAGCCATAGCCGAAGCCCAAAAGCGCGCCCGGGTGTGTATGGAGTCAAACTATCGGGACTGCGACTAGGGCACCGGCGGTACGGTTTCGCGGGAACCGGGCGCGACCGAAGCCGGCTTCACGGTGCGCGTGACCCAAGGCAAGGGGTGGTGTGGTTGCCAAAGACCGGCGCCGATGGTCGTCACGCAAGCGACAAAAGGTGGAAAATCAGGTGGATACAGGAAACCTGATGCACGTCTTGCTCAGGGAGGCCCGCGAAGAGGCCGACCGACGGCGCGCGGATCAGCCGGGATGCCGCCACGGCCGATCACGCGCCCGAGACCATCGCGCGCGAAACCTTCGAGGCGCGCAAGGCGGAGTTCACGCGCCACGCCCGCGCCCAAGGCAAGTATCAGCAGCGCCAACAGGATCCCGCCGACGCCGGGCGGCGCGTCGTCAGGCGTGGATGATCGTGCCCGCGCTGCCCAGTATCCTGGCCACGTGGGTGGCGATCGCGGTATCCTGCGCGCCGGTGCCGGTGAGGTCGCAGATGGTGATATCGGCGGGCGAGCGGCGGCCGGGTTTCGCGCCTGTGACGATCTCGCCCAGTTCCGGCGGGGTGACGCCCGCGAACAGCCCCGCCGCCCGCGCCGCTTCCAGTTCGCCCGACACCTCGCACTGGCTCACCCGGTCGCAGACGTAGAGATCGGCGGCCAGAAGCGCCTGCGGGGCGATCTCGTTCTTGCCCGCCTGGTCCGAACCCATTGCGGTGATGTGCAATTCGGGATGCAGCCAGTCGGCCTCGATGACCGGTTCGCGCGCGGGCGTCGTGGTGACGACGAGTTGCGAGCGGCGCACCAGCGCCGCCGGGTCGGTCGTGACCTCGACCTCGACACCGAGCCGCGCCTGAAGATCGGCGGCGCAGGCGGCGGCCTTGCCGGGATCGCGCCCGTGCACCAGCACCCGGGCGAAGGGGCGCACCAGATGCGCCGCCTCGATCTGCAGCCGCGCCTGCACCCCGGTGCCGATCACGCCCGCCGTCGTCACCTCCTCCGGCGCGAGGTGGCGCGCGGCCACCGCGCCGGCGGCGGCGGTTCTGAGGTCGGTGAGGTAGCCGTTGTCGAGAAACACCGCCTCGACCAGCCCGGTCCTGGCCGAGAACAGGATCATCAGCCCGTTGAGCGAGGGCAGGCCGATCTTCGGATTGTCGAAGAACCCGGGCGAGACCTTGATCGCGAAACCGTCGAAGCCGGGGATGTAGGCGGTCTTGACGTCGACCTCGCCGTTGGCCTCGGCCAGTTCCATCGACAGGATCGGCGGCATCACCACCTTGCCCGAGGCGAGCGCCGCGAAGGCCCGTTCGATCACGTCGACGGTGGTGAGATCAAGCCCCACGGCCGCGCGCAATTGGTCCTCCGTCACGATGCGGATGTCATGTGCCATGGGGTTTTCCTTTAAGCAGCCGGTCGCCCAGTGTCACGTCCTGCCCGGTCACGATCCGGGTGAAACGGTCCATGTCGAGATTGCGCCCGGTGATGATCGTCGCGGCGGGGCCGGTGAGCGCCAGCTTGCCCGACAGAATGGCGGCGAGGCCCACCACGCTCGCGCCCTCGGCAACGAGACAGTCTTCGAAATAGAGCGCCTGCATCGCGTCGCGGATCTCCTCTTCGGTGACGAGCACCACCTCGTCGAGCAGGTCGCGGCAGAGGGTGAAGGTGAGCCGGTTGTCCAGCCCGATCCCGCCGCCGAGAGAATCGGCAAGGCTTTCGACTTCTTCCACCTCCACCGGACGCCCGGCCGCCAGCGACGCCCGCATCGCGGCCCCCCGGTCCATCGAGATGCCGACAACCCGGATCCCGGGCTTGATCGCCTTGGCCGCCAGTGCCACGCCGGCCGCCAGCCCGCCGCCGGACAGTGGCACAAGGAGCGTTTCGAGGTCGGGCCGGGCTTCGAGCAACTCCAGCCCGATCGTGCCTTGCCCGGCGATCACCCTTGGGTCGTCGAACGGCGGGATCTCCACCAGCCCCTCGGCCTCGACAAGCCGGCGGGCCTCGATCTGGGCCTCGTCCTGGGAGCCGCCGCCGATCTGACACTCCGCCCCGAGCGCGCGGATACCGTCGACCTTCGCCTGCGGCACGAGCCGCGACATGCAGACCACCGCGCGCATCCCGCGGAGCGCCGCGGCATAGGCCACGCCGCGGCCGTGGTTGCCGGTGGAGCAGCAGGTTACCCCGGCAACGCCGTCGGGCAGGCTCATCACCGCGTTCAGCGCGCCCCTGAGCTTGAACGCCCCGATCGGCTGGGCCAGTTCGAGCTTGAGAAGGAAATCCTGCCCCGACCGCATCGACATGTAGGGCGACGGCACAAGCGGCGTGGCGTCGGCCCGCCCGCGCAGCACCGCCCGTGCCGCGAGGATGTCGGCCAGCGTCGGGCTCACCCCCACATGCCCAGGTCAGGGGCCGGGACCGCCGTTCTCATCGCCATTCCTCCCGCACAGAATCGGATTGACGGAGGCCGCGCCACTCCGCCAATGTCGTTCACATCACCACGACGCGGTTTTGCAGGGCAAGGAAAAATCTTGTTTTGCGGGGGTTCAAGCGCCGGCGCGGCGGGGTTTCGAGAAAACCTTTGCGCCTGAGCCGTGCGGCGCCCCCGGAGGACTTATTGGACAGCTTTCGTGCCCCGTTCAGCGCGTCCGAGTATGCGCGCCGCCTCGAAGCCGCGCGCGCGGCCATGGCCCTCGCCGGGCTCGACGCCCTCGTCGTCACCGACCCCTCCAACATCGCCTGGCTCACCGGCTACGACGGCTGGTCGTTCTACACCCACCAGGCGGTGATCCTCGATCACGCGGAAGATCCGATCTGGTGGGGCCGGATGCAGGATACCAACGGCGCGCGGCGCACCGTCTGGATGGGGGCCGACAGGATCCTCGGCTACGCCGACCATTTCGTGCAATCCACCACCTGCCACCCGATGCAGGAACTGGCGCGCCACCTCGTGGAACGGGGCTTTGCGACCGGCCGGGTCGGGGTGGAGAAAGAGAACTACTACTATTCCGCCAAGGCCCATGAGGTTCTGGGGGTCAGCCTGCCCGACGCGCGGCTTGCCGACGCCACGGCGCTGGTCAACCGGTGCCGGGCGGTGAAATCGGATGAAGAACTCGGCCTCATGCGCAAGGCCGCGGCGATCTCCGATCACGTGATCCGCACGGCCATCGAGGCGGCCGTGCCGGGGCTGCGCAAGAACGCGCTCGTGGCCGAGATCTATTCCGCGATGATCACCGGCGTCGGCGAGGATTGGGGCGATTACCCGGCCATCGTGCCGATGCTGCCCTCGGGCCCCGACGCCGCCGCGCCGCACCTGACGTGGAACGGCGATCGGTTGAAGGCGGGCGAGGGGACCTTCTTCGAGATTTCCGGCGCGTATCGCCGCTACCACGCGCCGCTCTGCCGCACCGTCTTCCTCGGCCGCCCGCCGCAGGACATGCTCGACGCCCACGCCGCGCTGCTGGAGGGGCTCGAAGCCGGGCTCGATGTCGCCCGCGCCGGCAACCGCGCCTGCGATATCGCCAACGCGCTGGGCCGGGCGCTCGAGAAGGCGGGGATCGAGCGCTCGGCGCGCTGCGGCTACCCGATCGGCCTGAGCTACCCGCCCGACTGGGGCGAGCGCACGATCAGCCTGCGCACGTCCGACGACACGATCCTGGAGCCCGGCATGAGTTTTCATTTCATGCCCGGGCTCTGGGTGGACGACTGGGGCATCGAGACCACCGAGTCCCTCGTGATCCGCGAAGATGGTCCCCCCGAGGTGCTCGGCACCGTCCCGCGCCAATTGTTCGTGAAGGACTGAGCTATATGCCGGGCGCGCCGGGCTGGTTGCGGTGCGGGCCATGCGCCCCGCGACGCTACTCGGCCGGTGCTACGGTGATTTCCTGCCGCAAGGTGGTGCCGTCCAGCCCGTAGATCAGGATCCGCCCGTCGGTGGTGACGACGCCGAGCCAATCCGGCCCCCGGGTGATCGCGCTGGCCTCGGTGCCCGCGGGCAGGGCGATGGTTTCCGGCAGCGGCACGGTGCCCGCCGCGTTGAAGCGCATGACAACCACGCTCACAAGCACTATGAAGCCGGCGATCATCGTCACCGTCAGCGTGGTGACCAACCATTTCAGATAGCGCACCAGCGGTGCCTGTCCTTCGGGGATCGGAGCCTCGTCCATGCCTGTGCCTTCCCTCGTTCGGGTGACCATCGCGGAAAACCCGCCTGCGCGTCTTGATAAGGCGCTGGCGCGCGATGTGCCAGAGGCGGCGGCGCTCAGCCGGTCGCGGCTGGCGCGGCTCATCGCCGATGGCGCGGTGCGGCGCGACGGCGCTGCGGTCACCGATGCCAAGGCGCGAGTGGCGGCGGGCGAGGTATTCGAGATCACCGTGCCGGTGGCGGAGGAGAGCCATATCGGCGGCGAGGAGATCGCGCTCGACATCGTCCATGAAGATGCGTCCCTGATCGTCGTCAACAAGCCGGCGGGCATGGTGGTGCACCCCGCGCCGGGCAGCCCCGGCGGCACGCTGGTCAACGCCCTGATCGCCCATTGCGGCGAGAGCCTTTCGGGCGTCGGCGGCGAGAAGCGCCCCGGCGTGGTGCACCGGATCGACAAGGACACCAGCGGGCTGCTCGTCGTCGCCAAGACCGACGCCGCCCACCACGGTCTGGCCGCGCAGTTCGAGCGCCACAGCGTCGAGCGGCATTACCGCGCGGTGGTGCATGGCGTGCCCGACCGGGGCGATCCGCGCCTCAAGGGGGTGCGCGGGGTGAGCTTCGAGCCCGGCGGCGTGGTCAAGATCACCACCCAGCTCGCCCGCCACAAGACCGACCGGCAGCGCCAGGCGGTGGTCTGGTCGGGCGGGCGGCACGCGGTGACGCGGGCGCGGGTGGAGGAAACCTTCGGCAGCCCCGGCGCGGCGGCGCTCGTCGATTGCTGGCTCGAAACCGGCCGCACGCACCAGATCCGGGTGCACATGGCCCACGTCGGCCACGGGCTGATCGGTGATCCGGTCTACGGCGGGCGGCGTAAACTGTCACACAAGGCGCTGGGCGAGGCGGCGGTGGAGACGGCGCGCAGCTTTCCGCGCCAGGCCCTGCACGCGGCGACGCTCGGCTTCGTTCACCCCGAGACGGGCGAGGCGCTGCGCTTCGAGGCGGCGCTGCCGGACGACATGGCGGCGCTGATTGAAACACTGCGCAATTCGGCGTGATCCCCCTGTCGGGGCGACGGAAAAAGGTTCATACTTCGTTCAAGTTCCTGGGGCAAAAGAGCGGTGCTCTTGACGCACGCTAACATGACCCCATATTAATGTTAAGCCTCGCAACATTGAGGCGGACGAGGGAGACCGGGAGATAACATGAGCAACTACAAGAATTTGCCGGCACCCACCCCGGAAGGGGGGCTCAACCGGTATTTGCAGGAAATTCGCAAGTTCCCGATGCTGGAGCCGGAGCAGGAATACATGCTGGCCAAGCGCTGGGTCGACCATGAGGATTCCGGCGCGGCGCACCAGTTGGTCACCAGCCACCTGCGCCTCGCGGCCAAGATCGCGATGGGCTATCGCGGCTACGGTTTGCCGCAGGCCGAGGTGATCTCGGAGGCGAACGTGGGCCTGATGCAGGCGGTCAAGCGGTTCGATCCCGAGCGCGGCTTCCGGCTCGCGACCTACGCGATGTGGTGGATCCGCGCCTCGATCCAGGAATATATCCTGCGCTCGTGGAGCTTGGTGAAACTGGGCACGACCAGCGCGCAGAAGAAGTTGTTCTTCAACCTGCGCAAAGCCAAGGCCCGGATCGGCGCGCTCGAGGAGGGCGATCTGCGGCCCGAGAACGTGGCCCAGATCGCCAATGACCTCAACGTCACCGAGGCCGAGGTGATCTCGATGAACCGGCGGATGTCGGGCGGCGACGCCTCGCTCAACGCCACGATCTCGGCCGACGGCGATTCGACGATGCAGTGGCAGGACTGGCTCGAGGACGAAGACGCCGACCAGGCCACCGATTACGAGCAGCGCGACGAGCTCGAAACCCGCCGCGCCCTGCTCGCCGAGGCGATGGGCGTGCTCAACGACCGCGAGAAAGACATTCTCACCCAACGCCGGCTCTCCGACGCGACGGTGACGCTGGAAGACCTCAGCGCGCAATACGGCGTCAGCCGCGAGCGCATTCGCCAGATCGAGGTGCGCGCCTTCGAGAAGCTGCAAAAGAAGATGCAGAGCCTCGCCGCCGAGAAGGGATTGCTCGAAAGCGCCTGACCCTTGCGCAAGTGATTGAAGCCGAACCCGCCGGGGCCTATGCTCGGGCGGGTTTTGTTTTGGGAGGCACCAATGGCTGATGCGCTGCGCTGGGGAATTCTGGGAGCGGCCAACTTTGCCGCGGGACACATGGGGCCGGCGATCCACGCCGCCGCCGGCAACAAACTGGTGGCGCTGGCGACATCGAACGCCTCCAAGGCCGCGCCGTTCGAGGCCTTCTGCCCCGGACTCGACGTTTTTCTCGATTACGACGCGATGCTGGAATGGGACGCGATCGACGCGGTCTATATCCCGCTGCCCAACCACATGCACGTGGAGTGGACGAAGAAGGCGCTCGCGGCGGGCAAACACGTGCTCACCGAGAAGCCCATCGCCATGGTTTCCAGCGAAATCGACGAGCTGATCGCCTTGCGTGACCAGACCGGGCTGCTGGTGGCCGAGGCCTTCATGATCGTGCATCACCCGCAGTGGCAACGCGTGCGCGAGATCATCGCCAGCGGCGAGATCGGCCGGGTGGCGCATGTCGATACCGCGTTCTCCTATGATAACCGCGAGGATACCGACAATATCCGCAACCGCCCCGAAACCGGCGGCGGCGGCATCCGCGACATCGGGGTCTACACCTATTCCTCGGTGCGTTTCGCCACCGGGGCCGAGCCGGTGGCGCTGTCGGCCCGGCTCAAGCGCGAGAACGGTGTCGACACCTGGGCGCAGGTGGTCGGCGAGATGGAGGGCCCCGGCGGGCGCTTCACCTATTCGGCGATGACCTCGATGCGCCTGCCGCCGCGCCAGGAGGTGGTGTTCCAGGGCGATCTGGGTTCGATCACCGTCAGCGCGCCGTTCAACGCCGGCGTCTTCGGCGAGGCGCAGGTGGCGGTGCGCGACCTCGACGGCACCATCCGCACCGAGCGCTGGCCGACCGAGAACCAGTATGTCCGGCAAGTGGAAAACTTCGCCCGCAGCGTGCGTGAGGGCGCGCCTTACCCGTGCCCGCTGGAGTTTTCCAAGGGCACGCAAGCGATGATCGACATGGTCTTCGCCAATGCGACCGAGATTGCCGGCCCGGGCTGACCGGCATCAAGGCGTGGCTTGAAGCGGGGGTGTAAAGTTCCCACCTATCCCGATGAAAGGGGAGCGTCATGAAACCGATCAAAACGCTGGTTCTGCTTGCCAACGATGGCCGTGCCCGGCTGTTCGAAAACGCCGGGGTGGGCAAGGGCTTGACCGAGCTGGAAGACATGTCGGCCGAGATGGTGGTGGGTGATGGGGTCGAGTTTGCCGACCGTCCGGGGCGCAACAGCGCCGCGCCGGGCATGGGGCAGCACGCCTTCGACACCGCCGAGGCCGAGCATGACCAGGCCCAGGACGCCTTCGTGAAAACCGTGCTGGGCGAGACCGAAGCGCGCTTCGCCGAGGGCGGCTATGACCGCTTCGTGATGGTGGCGGCACCGTCGACGCTGGGGGTGCTGCGCGCGGAAATGACCGCGACGCTCAAGGATGCGCTCGCGCTCGATGTCGACAAGGATTATCTCAAACTCAAGCCCGCCGAGGTGGTGGACCGCCTCGCGGATCATATCGTCCTTTAACCGTGATGGAGGGTCAGATGGCCCAGAAGCCTTCGAAAAAACCGAAAGACGAAAAAGACGACGCCGAGCCCACCGTGCTCGAAGAGCCCGGGCGGACGCCGGAGAGCGACGAGATCGACTGGGGCGAAGACGAGAACAATGTCTGGCTGAGGGGGCTTTGGATGCTCCTCTTCGCAGTGTTCTTCGCGCTCGCCGAGGCGCTCCTGTGGTTGCTGGCGGTGGTGCAGTTCTTCTGGATGCTGTTCGCCAAGTCCCGCAACAAGCCGATCGCCGATTTCGGCGAGGACTTGGCCGATTGGGTCGAGCGGATCACCCGGTTTCAGACCGGCGGCAGCGAAGACAAGCCCTTCCCCTTCGCCAAGTGGGGCAAGGCGGACAAGGCAGACTGAACGCGCGAGGATATTTCGATGGCCGGAGGATGGACACGCGACGGCGCGGTGAGCGAACAGATCGAGGCCTCGATCAGCGAGGAACTCGAACGCCTGCGCGCGCGGCGCGGCCCCACCGGCGAAAGCGCGCTTGAATGTGTCGAGTGCGGCGAGCCGATCCCCGAGGCGCGCCGCACCGCGCTGCCCGGCGTCAAGCTGTGCATCGACTGCCAGCAGGAGCGCGACTCAGCCTTCAAGTCCCGCCCCGGCATCAACCGGCGCGGCTCGAAGGACAGCCAGCTCAAGTAGACCGGCCCGCGCAAGGCCAGGTCCACCCGGCTTTGAAACCGGGTGGACCGCGTTGCGCGGATCAGTCTTCCATCGCCTCCAGCTCGTCGATCATGCCCGAGATCATCGACAGCCCCTTGTCCCAGAACTTCGGGTCGCTGGCGTCGAGGCCGAAGGGGGCGAGCAGCGCCTTGTGGTGCTTCGAGCCGCCGGCCTTCAGCATCTCGAAATACTTGGCCTGGAAATCGGCGTCTCCCTCTTCGTAGACGGCGTAGAGCGCGTTCACCAACCCGTCGCCGAAGGCATAGGCGTAGACGTAGAACGGCGAGTGCACGAAGTGGGGCACGTAGGCCCAGAAGGTCTCGTATCCGTCCATGAAATTGAACGCCGGCCCGAGGCTCTCGGCCTGAACGCTCATCCACAGCGCGTTGATGTCGTCGGGGGTGAGTTCGCCACCACGCCGCGCCGCGTGCAGCTTGCACTCGAAATCGTAGAAGGCGATCTGGCGCACCACGGTGTTGATCATGTCCTCGACCTTGCCGGCGAGCAGAACCTTGCGCTGGGCGTCGTCCTTCGCTGTGGCCAGCAGCTTGCGGAAGGTGAGCATCTCGCCGAAGACCGAAGCCGTTTCGGCCAGCGTCAGGGGTGTCTGGCTCAACAACTCGCCCTGGCCCGCCGCGAGCACCTGGTGCACGCCGTGGCCAAGCTCGTGGGCGAGCGTCATCACGTCGCGCGGTTTGCCGAGGTAGTTCAGCATCACGTAGGGGTGCACGTCGGTGACGGTGGGATGGGCGAAGGCGCCGGGGGCCTTGCCGGGCTTCACGCCCGCGTCGATCCAGCCCTTGTCGAAGAACGGCGCGGCGAGGCTGGCCATCTCCGGGTCGAACCCGGCGTAGGCGTCGAGCACGGTGTCGCGGGCCTCGTCCCAGCCGATCAGCCGGGTTTCATCCATCGGCAGGGGGGCGTTGCGGTCCCAGACCTCGAGCACGTCGAGCCCCAGCCACTTGCGCTTGAGCTCGTAATAGCGGTGCGAGAGCCGCGGGTAGGCGGCCACGACCGCGTCGCGCAGGGCCTCGACCACTTCCGGCTCGACATGGTTGGCAAGGTGGCGCCCGGTCTGCGGCGTGGGCATCTTGCGCCAGCGATCCTCGATCTCCTTCTCCTTGGCCAGCGTGTTGTGGACGCGGGAGAAGAGTTTGACGTTTTCGCCGAAGACGCGGGCCAGCTCGCGCGCCGCCGCCTCGCGCTTGCCGCGGTCCTGCTCGGTGAGCAGATTCAGCGTGGCTTCGAGCGACATCTCCTCCTCGCCCTCGGGGGTGAAGGTCAGGCCGGCGATGGTTTCATCGAAAAGCTTGTTCCAGGAGGCGGCGCCGACCGAGGATTGATCGTGCAGAAACTTTTCCAGCTCGTCGGACAACTGGTAGGGCCGCATCGCCCGCAGCCTCTCGAACACCGGCCGGTAGCGCGCCAGATCGGCGTTCGCGGCGATCAGCGCATCCAGCGTCTCATCGGGAAGGCGGTTGAGCTCGAGTGTGAAAAAGACAAGCGGATTTGTATAATCCGTGACTTTTTCCTGCAGGTTTTGCAGGAATTGTGCACGTTCCGGGTCTGTCGTGAGTTGGTAGTAGCGCAGGCCCGCGTAGCTCATCAGCCGCCCGGCGACGAGGTCGATCTCTTCGTAGGCGCGCACGCAGCCGAGCAGCCCTTCGCTGTCGAGTTCGGCCAGCTTGCCCTCGTAGCGCGCGGCGAAGGCCTTGCAGGCCTCCTCGACGCGGGCGAGGTCGCGGGCCACTTCGGGCGCGTCGGGCGCGGTGTAGAGGTCGGTCAGATCCCACTCGGGCAGATCGCCGAAGGCGCCGGGCGCTGCGGCCTCGGCGTTGGCGTCGCAGACGGGGAAGGGAAGGGAAGGGGCGCGCATGTCATCTCCTCTTGATCGCATCGTCCAGACATAGGGGCGCCGGCGGCGGGCCTCAATCCCCAGTGGAGGGCCCGATGGGCCGGGCGCGTCGAAATGGCAGGAAAATCTTAACACCTTGCGCAAAAGCAAGGCGGATTGTCCGCGCCGCTGGGGCAATCGTGCGCTGGCCGGGCGGCCGTCGGCCTGGCCGCGCCAATCCGCCACAAAAACCCCGATTTTGCCTCAATTCGGCCACGCTGATCGCGTTCAAAAGGGTCGGATTATCAGGCGCGGAAACCCGAGCGCCGCTCGGCTGTGCAGAAAAGAGAGGCCGACATGGACCGGCTCGACAAAATTCAGACCCAGGCCCCCACGCCCCGACAGACGGCGCGCGCGCGGTTCCTGCGCTCGGAAGACGGCTCGTTCATCATCTTCGGGTTGATCATCTTCGTGTTGATCCTCACCGTGGGCGGGATGGCCGTCGATTTCATGCGCTACGAGGCGCAGCGCGCGCGGCTGCAAAGCACGCTCGACCGCGCCGTGCTGGCGGCGGCCAGCCTCGAGCAGGAACTCGACGCGCGCGACGTCGTGCTCGACTATTTCAACAAGGCCGGGCTCGGCGCGCATATTTCCCGCGATGATATCGCGGTGACCGAACGCCCGCACTCCCGGCGGGTCGAGGCGAGCGCTTCGATGAAGGTCAATTCGACCTTCCTCAACTTCGCCGGCATTTCCGAACTGACCGCCCCGGCATCGGGCGCGGCGGAAGAGGCGACCTCGCTGACCGAAATCTCGCTGGTGGTGGACGTGTCGGGCTCGATGGGGTGGAACTCCTCCTCCGGCCGGACCCGGATCGAGGAACTCCGCCGCGCGGCGAAAAAATTCGTCAACATCGTGATCTGCGATCCGTCGCGGCCCGACGCGACGACCGATTGCGTCGTCGAGCCGGACACGGTCACCGTCTCGATCGTGCCCTATGCCGAGCAGGCGCTGGTCGGCGAGGGGATCCTGTCGAAGTTCAACGTGACCGACGAGCACACCTATTCGTCCTGCGTGACCTTCGCCAGCGATGATTTCAACAGCACCGCGATCACGCCGGACACGCCGTTGCAGCGCACCGGGCATTTCGATCCCTGGCGCGGGTCGAGCAGCACCCCGCGCGACTGGACCTGCGCCACCGATTCCTGGCGCGCCTTCACGCCGGTGAATGGCAATCTCGCTGAGCTGCACGACCGGATCGACGCGCTCGGCGCCTCGGGCAACACCTCGATCGACGTAGGCGCCAAGTGGGGCGTGGCCCTGCTGAACCCGGCGATGCAGCCGATCACCGAGGGTCTGGTAGCGGACAACATCGTCGCAGAGGTTTTCGAAGACCGCCCGATGCCGCCCACGCGCCGCGGGTTGCAGAAACTCATGGTTCTGATGACCGATGGCGAGAACACCGGCCAGCATTACCTTCATGACGGGTTCCGCGAGGGCCCCTCGCCGGTATATCGCGACATCAGGAGCGATGGCACGCTCGGCAACAAGTACTCCGTGCACTACCTCTACAACGGAACCGACTGGTATTACTGGGATCACGACGGCAGCTGGCAGGATCATCCCTACGGCACCGGCACCTACGAGGAATGTGTCTGGAAATACAGCTGGCAGACCGGGTATTATCAGGACTGCAACGAGGTTGACGAGGGCAACGGCGCCCAGCAGCTCGACTATGTCGACCTGTGGCGGTGGAAGACCTGGTCCTGGTACGAGCGGTTCTCCTGGTTGCCCGAGCAAGGTTCCTATCACGGCCGCAACGTGAAGGATGCGCGGCTGGCCTCGATCTGCGACGCCGCGAAGGCCGAAGGCATCACGATCTACACCATCGGTTTCGAAGCGCCGAGCGCCGGCCGCACCGCCTTGCGCAACTGCGCCTCGAGCCCGGCGCACTACTTCGACGCGAACGGCCTCAACCTGGCGGATGCCTTCTCGGCCATCGCCCGCGAGATCGCCAAGCTCAGGCTCATCAACTAGGGATCATGACCATGCTCAGGGCAGGAGCAGAAATAATGAAAAGCCTGAAAAAGGCGTTCAAACGGGAAGACGGATCGGCGACGATCGAGTTCGTCATCCTGTTCCCGGCGATCCTCACGCTGTTCTTCTCGGCGTTCGAGGTGTCGATCTACCTGACCCGCTCGGTGATGCTCGAGCGCGCCGTCGATCTCAACGTGCGGCTGCTCAGGCTCGGCACGCTGGAGCCGGCCACGCAGGACGAGCTGAAAAGGCGCATCTGCGAGGATACGCTGATCTTCCGCGATTGCCCGAACGCGATCATGGTGGAGCTGCGCGAGATCTCGACCGATAGCTGGCAAATGCCCGATACCGGGCTGGTCTGCGTCGATCGCGAGGAAGAGGTGCAGCCGGCGGTGACGTTCAACTTCGGCCGGCGCAACGAGGTGATGCTGGTGCGCGCCTGCGCCGTGCTCAACCCGTTCTTCGGCACCACCCCCTTCGTGATGGACCTGCCGCGCGATCCCTCGGGCGGGCACATGATTACCGCTGTCTCCACCTTCGTGAACGAGCCTTGAGGAGGACATGATGCGCACCCTCGCCACCTTCTCCGCCTCTCTCGTCTCCCGCATCCCCGGCCCGTTGCGCCGCTTCGCCGCGCGCGACGATGCGAGCCTGTCGGTCGAGGCGGTGCTGATCCTGCCGCTCCTGCTGTGGAGCTTCCTCGCGGTCTATTCCTTCTTCGATGTCTACCGCATCAAGGCGCTGGCGCTGAAGGCGAATTACGCGATCTCCGACGTGCTTTCGCGCGAGACCAACGTGATCGACATGAATTACATCATCGGCGCCGAGCGGCTCTACGAATACCTCACCCGCTCCGACGACGGCGCATGGCTGCGCGTCACGGTCGTGCATTGCACCGCCGATTGCGGCGAGAGTTACCGGGTGCTGGAGCGCGACTGGTCGCGCGCCACCGACAACCTCGAGACCTATTCGAACGACGACATCATGGCGAAGCTGGAGCCGATCATCCCCTGGGTCGCGGCCGGCGAGCGGGTGATCATCGTGGAAACCGCGATGCAATACCAGCCGCCGTTCTCGCAGGCGCTCACCGGGGTCGGGCCGCGGATCCTGACCGACGTGGTGATGACCCGGCCGCGTTTCGCCCCTCAGCTGTGCTTCGACGGCGTGGGCTGCGGCGTCTGATCCCTGTGCATCCGCGCACAAGCCATGCGCCGCTGCTCACCATCGCGACGATTGCCCGGCGGATGCCGCGCGCCTACCTTGGGGGCAAAGGAGGCGCATCATGTCTGTCCGACCCATCGTTTCGACCAATTCCGCAACGCCCACGCTCGAAGGCGCCGGCGTGAAGCTTCACCGAGCCTTCGGCTTCCACGAGCCCGAGGCCTATGATCCGTTCCTGCTGTTCGACGATTTCCGTGGCGAAACCCCGGATGACTACATCCGCGGCTTCCCGTGGCACCCGCACCGGGGGATCGAAACCATCACCTACGTCCTCGCGGGCGAGGTCGAGCACGGCGACAGCCTTGGCAACCGGGGCACCCTCGGTGCCGGCGACGTGCAGTGGATGACGGCCGGCTCCGGCATCATGCACCAGGAGATGCCCAGCGGAAACACGCGCGGGCAGATGCATGGTTTCCAGCTCTGGGCCAACCTGCCGTCCAGCCTGAAGATGACCACGCCGCGCTACCAGGACATCAAGGGGAGCGATATCCCCGTCGTCGTCGATGACGATGGCACCGCGGTGCGGGTGATTGTGGGCGCGTTCTGGGGCCAGAGCGGCCCGGTCGACGGCATCGCCGCCGATCCGCAATACCTCGATATCTCCGTGCCCGCCGGGCGCAGGAAGACCTTTAAGGTCGACACCTACAAGCGCACCTTCGCCTATGTTTTCGAAGGCGCCGCCGCCTTCGCCGACGCCAGCCGGCCCGAGGGGGTGCTGCTGGAGAAGGAGGTGATGGGCGAGGAGGTCAACATCCGCGACATGTCGGGCAACCGCACCGTCGTCCGTTTCGGCACCGGTGACGAGATCACCGTGCAGGCCGGCCCGGAGGGCGTGCGCTTTCTGCTCGTCTCGGGCGCCCCGATCCGCGAGCCGGTGGCCTGGCACGGGCCGATCGTTATGAACACGCGCCAGGAGATCATGGCGGCGGTGAACGAACTGCGCAACGGCACCTTCATCAGGCCCGCGCACTGAAATCTCCCCCAGGGTGACCAACCCCCGCACAGGGCCGCGCCAGCCGCGGCCCTGTTGCGTTCGGCTCCCCGCCGGATCCCGGTTTGCCCGCAGTCTCGATCTTGTCGACAGCCGAGCCGGGCACGCTGGCCGTACCGGCCTGATTCTCTGCCTTGGTCACCGGCGATGGTATCCTTTCGACGGGGAGGCGAGGCGGTCTCGTTGATCGGCATTCGGGACAGGGTGGTCCAACCGGCGGCCATTGTTGCAATACGATCACAACCGTCGCGAATTCCGCAGCTTTTATATGCGGAATTCCGAATACTCGCTGGCGGCACTGGCACGGTGGATATCGTTAGTGATACGATAGTCGCAAATGAGCAATGTGGTTTCACTCGGGTCACAATCATCTCGAAAGGTTCACGAGAAAAGATCACTCCTCAGGGCGTCCAGACGACGCCGGGGGCATCGCGCCGCGTGCCGGGTCGAACCCGCTGAGGTGGTGTCTCCAGTCTGACAGGAATTACGGGGAGCGGCGTTTCAGCCGCAGGGAAATGGAGAATAAAATGTCGCGTGGTGTGAACAAAAAACTCGCAACGGCTGCGCCGATCGCTATGATCGCTGCGCTCGGGGCGCCCGCCTTCGGCGGGTTGCTGGATGACGACGTCCTGATCGAGACTTCGGGGGACGGCATCGTCTACGTGGACACGACAGAAGGCGTCGTCGAGCCCGGCATGAAGGCGGTGACCTTCACCTCTACGCGGGTGCCCGGACCAAACCCGCCGAAGTGGCTTTATCTCGATCCGTTCGAGAACATCGTTACCGACTACACCACGATTGGCAGCCGCGGTGAAACCACCAACTGCATCATGGCCAGCAACGAGAATTTCTGCGACTCGGCACCGGCTTCGGGCAAGCGTATCAAGACGCACCTCTACGGCCCCGGCCCGTTCGACGCGCTTCTGAGCACCACGCCAAGCACGGACTACCCGTTGGTGGATTACTTCACCTTCGGCAAGATTTCGAACTTCACAGCGGCGCGGATCACCGGCTTCACGATCGAACTCCTGGATGCCGACGGCAACCCGATGAGCGACCGGGCGGCGGCGGAAGCCGTGTTGTTCAACCTCGATCCCACGCTCCACGAGTCGCTCGCGCCGACGATCCATGTGGTTCACGGCCTGTTCGGCAACGGTGGACAGGAGGCCGCTACCGGCTTCTTCTCCGGCGATGACGCCAGTTTCGACCTCACCGCGTCGTCCGACGTGCTGGACCTTGGGTCGATCCTGATGACCGAAGACTCGGATGGAGACGGCTCGATCGACACGGTCTATGCCGACAACTTCGGCACCGCGATGCTCAATGACGCGAACGCGCCTGACGGCGTATTCTGGGACGAAACCCCCAACGTCGCGGGGGATGAAGATGCCCTGCTGACGTGGTACCACGTCGGCAACGATACGTGGTATTATGGCAACCTCGGCACGGCCGATACTCCAGCCAACGCCGCCGCACTCGACGCAAGGCTCGCCGCCATCGCGGCGGATCTCGGCGTGACCGTTCCCGACCTGGGCTACACCGCCGGCGGCGATCCCGTGCCCGCCGCGATCGTTGACGCAATGGAAGGTGACGAGTTGTTCTCCGTCGGCAAGATCGAAGACCTGCGCAACGCCAACCTCAACTACACGATCACCGTCGGCAACGTCGAGGAAGGCCAGTTCACCGTTCGCATCGCGCCGCGCTTCGCGCCCATCGTGGAGCTTACCGACACGCTCTACCAGTTCGGCGTGGCGGGTGCGCTCGATGCGGCCAACATCCCCTACCTCGGCGCTGACCCGACTTACATTGCGGATATCGCAACGCTTGAGGGCCTGCCGGTGGCCGACGCCCAGCTCTACCTCGAGCGGCTTGGCTACAGCTTCCTCGGCGCGCAGCGCAATATCGGCTACGAGATGGCCAGCCAGTCCATCGGCAACATCCTGTTCGGCTCGTCGCTGGCCAACGGCAGCGCCTACGGCGCATCGTTCGGCACGATGTCGTCGAAGAACGGCGAGATCGTCGATGCCGGCGCGAACTGGGCGATGGCCGGATCGCTCGAAGGTTTCGTGGCGGTTGCGGGCAGCATGGGGTCTGTCGCCGACACGCCCAACTCGATCGGCTACGACTTCAACGGCTACACTGCCACCGCCGGTCTCAGCACCATGCTGTTGAACGACAATGTCGAAGCCGGCGTGGCGTTCAGCTTCGGCAAGACCGACGCCACGATCAACGACAACCGCGGCAGCCTCTCGCAGCAGAGCTTCGGCGGCGCGGTGTTCGGCCGCGGCGCGTTCGACAATGGCGTGAAGCTGAACGGTGTGATCGGCTACCAGATGGGCGACATCGAAAGCATCCGCAACATCGATACCCCGGTCTTCACCGGCACCGCGACCGGCACGAACCCGGCCTCCGACCTGTTCTTGGCGGTTTCGGGTGAGTGGATGGCCTCGATGGGCAGCTTCCAGGTCGGCCCGATGGCCTCGCTCGAATACCATCACATCTCGACGGATGGCTTCACCGAAACCGGTGCCGGCCTCTACAACGTCACGATGGACGGTTTCACCAGCGATGTGTTCACCGGCAACCTCGGGCTGAAAGGCAGCGTCGATCTTTCCGACAGCTTCTCCATCTTCGGCCACGCGGCCTACGCGATGATGAGCAGCGATGATCTCGCCGTTCCGTTCCAGTTCGGTTCCGTTCTCAACGGCACCACCTTCGTCGATGGCGCCTCGGCCAACTGGTTCGATATCGGCGCCGGTGCGAAAGCGAAGATCGGCGAGGCGGGCAGCCTCGCGCTGGAATACCGCGGCGCACTGTTCAGCAACGATTATAGCCGCCACACGGTGCGCGCCTCCTTCGAAGTGACCTTCTGAGGCCACGCACCCGGGCCCGTCGGCCAAAGTGAAAACATGAATGCGCGAGGGGGTCCTCGCGCATTCTTTTTTTTGCTCCGTGTGAAACGCGCCGGATCGCGGGCGATCAGGTCACGCGGTGATGCCGCATGCCCCTGAACCGGCGCCTGGCCTGGGTGTCGTCACTTGCCGCGACGGGATGTGCCGCCCCCAGCCTTGCCGCCTTTGCCTTTTGCGCCCTTGCCGCCAGCCGATGCGCCGGCTTTGGCGGTGCCGCCGGCGGTGCGGGGCGAGAAGCCCTTGGCGCCGGAGTTGGTGCCCGCGTCGAGCTTCATCTCGCCGCGCATTTCGTCCTGACCGGGTGTGCCGACGCTCTTGAGCTGATTATCGTCATGGTTCTTGGACAGGAGAACATCGCCCTCCGAGGCCCAGGGGTTGTTATGGGCTGCAAGGGACGGGGTGCCCAGGAAAGCGAGGGCTGCGAAGGCTGCAACAAGGGTTCGTGTCTTGTGGTTTTTCATTCTCGTCTGTTCTCCTGCTCGATCTGACGGTTTGCGGCGCATGGCCTCAGTGATCGCCAAATCACCTTGAAATTCGGGCATGAATGTGACGGCACGACGCGTCGTACCGAGACAAACTGTCGCAGGCTAAAAGACAGGGAAACGCGTCGCGCCAGAACGCGGGATCGTCCGGCTTCGCCGCCCGAGATTCAGGGCCGTGCCTGGCTCATTCGAAATCCGGAGTATGATTATGCGTGAGCCGGCCATGAAATTAAGCCGCTCATGAGCCCATTGGTGCCGCGAAAAAAGTATTCTATGTGTCGTCTTGCGTCGTTTCCAGATCGAATATGCGGGTAAACTGATTTCGGCTTGATGCCTGACGCTGATGCAGATTATATCGCTGAACTATTCAGCCGGCTTTTCAAAATTAAATATTCATTAGCGCGCAAGCCCGGCATATGAAAAAAGGTCTTCTCTCGCACCACGCTGCGGCCGAGGGCGCGGGAGGCGCCGTGATATTCAGCGCCTCCCAATGATGTTACAGGTCTTCCGGCAAAACCGGGACTTCGTACTCGTGGATGTAGTTGATCACCACCCGCGAGTCGTCGGCGGCCTGTGTGAAGGCGCCGATGGTGCCGTCTTCGACGTCGTCGTCGACACTGTTGAAAATCGTCTCGTAAACGTCGATTTCCTGCTCCAGCCAGCTTCCATCATCCTGTTTGACCAGGATCGTGGTCTTGACGCCGTCGTAGGTAGCGACCCGATCGTAAGTGAACTCCGAGAAATCGACGCCCGAATACTGAACGTCCGTCCCTTCGACCACGCTCGGTTCAATGCCCAGGATCAGGTTGACGTAGGCGATCTCGTCCGTGGAGAATACGCCGGTCTTGTCGGTCGCACCTGCAAGGAAAGTCGCTGCAGCTTCCAGATCCTCGACGGTTTTCACGCCGTCGGCGAGGAACAGGCTGTTCACCACCGGGTTATTCACGCCCTCGATCGTTCCCGTTTCCATCAGGGCGACATAGATCGAGAGGTTTTCGAGCGGCGAGTCGATCGTGCTCGTTTGACCGTCAACCGTGACGACGAGCCGACCAGCGGGATCGAAAGAGATCGCATCCGCGCTATTGAGGAGTGCGACCACTTCCTCGCTGCGGCCCTCGAGAACATCGTCCGGAGCGCGGCTGATGTTCAAGCGCCCGATCTCGACCTCCTGGACCAGTGTCTCATCGAGAACGTGGCCCTCTTCGTCGAGCGGGACAAGGCTTCCATCCTCGGCGACAGGTTGAACGAAACCGTCGTCGTTCAGGATCGGAATGCCCTGATCGTCACGCAGGATGACGTAGAGATCCCCGTAGAGGTCGCCACCGCCGCCAGCATCCGGCGGAGAACCGCGATCCGCGGAACCTCCCGGTGTGCCAGCCCAATCGGGACGATCGGAATCTGTCTCGCCGCCGCCGCCAGAGTCGGCCGGTTTTCCTCCCTTGTCATCGGGACGTCCGCCGCCGGTGGGTGATGTGCCGCCGCCATCGTCGCTGCTGCCAGCACCGCCTTGGCCTGCACCTTGGCCGCCGCCGCTACCTTCGCCGCTGCCGCCGCTACCCTGGCCGCCGCCTCCGGCTTGGCTGCCGCCGCTGCCCTGGCCGCCACCATCGCTGCCCTGGCTGCCGCCGCCGCTGCCCTGGCCGTTGCCTTGTGCAACCGCGAAGTCAACGGAGACCAACGTCAACGCGCTAGCCGCCACGCAAGCCAGCAACGCCGTCTTCACTGATGGCCTGATCAGGTTTTTAATAGGTGACATTATTTTCTCCAATCCAAAAAGAGTGACACTCTGCCTGGACTGCGCTCAGCCGAATTTTCGAGTCCCAGCCAAAGAAATTTTTGAGACTCAGACAGAGATTCGATTGGCAATTAATCATAGTCTTTTTCCACCAGAAAAGATAGCGGTCACGCCAGGCGCCGATTGACGCGGGC
The DNA here is from genome assembly GCF_014640115.1 of Sinisalibacter lacisalsi. Taxonomy (GTDB): domain Bacteria; phylum Pseudomonadota; class Alphaproteobacteria; order Rhodobacterales; family Rhodobacteraceae; genus Sinisalibacter; species Sinisalibacter lacisalsi. The sequence continues at coordinate 254,167 of NZ_BMGI01000004.1, forward strand.
CGGCAAACCTCGTGAAGACCGACCGCGGCAATAAAAATGTCGGCGGGCGAAGTCGGGGAGATTTCATGCCCTCGCCCCTTCTTTCATCGAGAATTGGATTTACCGCCGCCCTGAGCTTTTTGAGGATCTGTGATGGCTGGGAAACAAGAGAAGCCCGAACAGATCGTATCGATGCTTCGGCAAATCGAGGTTTCACACGGGCAAACAGTGAGGCTGGCCGAGACGTCACGCCTGCCGTGCCAATGGCCGGCCCCGATGCACGCAGCGCAAGGCGCGGAAAGACCGGGCTGATTGAAGCGCGATTTCTCCGCGAAGTCGCGTTGCGCAACCCCGGGGGATTTCGACTTCCACCAACCACGTCTGGCCCTGCCTGATGTGGCCGTTCGTGGCCGTCGGCCAAACTGCTTTCAGCCGGATCCATCGTTGGCAATGGGCCGCCAAGTTCTGCAAATCAGGGGAAAAGGGGGATGGAGAACCGTGGCAGCCCGTAGGGGAATCGAACCCCTCTTTCCAGGTTGAAAACCTGGCGTCCTAACCGATAGACGAACGGGCCACTCTGTCGGTGCGGCGGTTTCTAGGGAAAGGCCGGGGGGAGGGCAAGAGGATTCTTCGGCCGCCGGAGAAAAAAACACGCTTTCGCGCGGTCAGGCCGGGGCGGCGTCCTCGAGCCGGAGCTGCGGCATCGTGCGGCCGTTCCAGTGGTTGAGTTCGAGCCGCCCGGCAAGGTGGAACCGCGCGCCGCCGTGGCCCGCGAGCGCGGGGCCGAGGGGGGTGTCGAAGGCGCCGAAGGCGATCGCCTCGAGCCTTGCGCCGAGGCCGTCGGAGAACGCGATCTTGAGGTGGTTCTGGCCCACCGGCTTGGCGAAATCGATCACCACGTCGGGAAAGGCGTAGCGCGGCGCCGGCGCGCCCGCGCCGAAAGGCCCGGCGGCCTCGATCTGCTCGATCAGTTCCACCGTCGCCGCGCCCGGCATCAGGATCCCGTCGAGATCGAGCGCGCGTGGCCCCATCTTGCCCGCGCCCTGGCGCGCGAGGAGGTCTGAAAGCCGCGCCATCGCCGGTTCGAGCTGGGCGCGCGTCAGGCTGAGCCCCGCCGCCATCCGGTGGCCGCCGCCCCGCGTTATCAGCCCTTCCGCCGCGAGTTTCTGCACCGCCGCACCAAGATCGACGCCGTTGATCGAGCGACCCGAGCCCTTGCCCTCGTCGGCCTCGAAACCGATCACCACGGCGGGGCGGTGGGCGGCTTCCTTCAGCCGCGAGGCGACGATGCCGACGACGCCGGGGTGCCAGCCATCCGCCGCCGCCCAGACCAGCGGCGCCTCGAAACCGCGCGCCTCGGCCTGCGCCAGTGCGCCGGCGAGCACTTCCGCCTCGATCTCGCGCCGCTCGCTGTTGAGCGCGTCGAGCCGTTCGGCCATCGCGCGGGCCTCGTTGGGGTCGGTGGTGGCGAGCAGCCGCGCGCCGAGATCCGCGGCCCCGATCCGGCCACCGGCGTTGACCCGGGGGCCGAGCAGGAAGCCGAGGTGATAGGGCGCGGGCGCGGTGTTCATCCGTGCCACGTCCCCCAGCGCCACCAGCCCCGGGCGCGCGCGCCGCGCCATGATCTTCAGCCCCTGCAACACCAGCGCCCGGTTCGCCTCCACCAGCGGCGCCACGTCCGCCACCGTGGCCAGCGCCACGAGGTCGAGCAGCGCGATCAGGTCGGGCCCCGTGCGCCCGGCTTCGCGCAGCCGGCGCCCGGCCTCGACCAGAAGCAGGAACACCACCCCGGCGGCGCAGAGATAACCCGGCGCGCCCGCCTCGTCCTGCCGGTTCGGGTTCACCACCGCGAGCGCGGGCGGCAGGGTCTCGCCGCCGAGGTGATGGTCGAGCACCACCACGTCGGCGCCTTTGGCTACGGCCGCCGCGATCGGCTCGTGGCTCAGCGTGCCGCAATCGACGCAGACGATCAGCGTGTGGCCATCGGCGAGCATCTCCATCGCCGGCACGTTGGGGCCGTAGCCTTCCTCGATCCGGTCGGGGATGTAGAGCGTGGGCGCCTGGCCGAAGCCGCGCATCCAGTCGATCAGCAGCGCCGCCGAAGCGCCGCCGTCGACGTCGTAATCGGCGAAGATCGCCACCCGCTCGCCCTTGTCGATGGCGCTCAGCAGCCGGTCGGCGGCGGTTTCCATGTCTTTCAGGCTGCGCGGATCGGGCAGGGTGTCGCGGATCGTGGGGGCAAGGAAGGCCGCCGCTTCAGACGGGTCGACGCCGCGCCGCGCGAGCACGGCGGCCACCGCGCGGGGCAGGCCGGTGGCCTGTTCCAGCGCCTCCGCGTAACGGGCAAGCTCGACCGAGGGGCCGGCCCAGCGGCGCCCGGTGAGGGAGGTTTCAACGTCGAGAAAGGCAGACATGGACAATCTCTACGGGGCGCGGGCGCAGAGGTCCAGTGGCGCGCGCGCCGGGCCGGGGCAGGTGGCGGGGAGCGGCGGGCCCCCCCCGCGACCCGCCGGTGCCGGCTCACGGCGCCTCTGACAGCATCTCCGTCACGCCCACCACCTCGGCGAACTCGCCGTGCAGATGGTCGAGCGCGGCCTGGTGGATGAACTTCGGATCGGCCTTGCCACCGTCGCGCCAGCTCGTATCGGCGTTCTGGGCGAAGGCGGCGCAGGCGTCGTGCACCAGCTCGACCGAAAACCCCAGGTTCGCCGCCATCCGCGTGGTGGTGGAAACGCAGTGCGGCGTGGTCAGCCCGCAGATCACCAGCGCCTCGACGCCATCGGCGCGCAGGCGCTCCTCCAGCCCGGTGCCGATGAAGGCGGAGTTGACGCTCTTCTCGAACACCGGCTCGCCGGCTGCGGGGGCGACGGCGGGGTGAAAATCGACCTTGCCGAAGGCGGGGTTGAGCGGGCTTTGCGGCTCCACCGAGAGATGGCGCACGTGGTAGACCTGCGCCCCCGCCGCGCGCCAATGCGCCAGCAGCCGCCCGGCGTTTTCCTCCGCCTGGGGATTGTTGCGTGCGCCCCACCAGGCATCAGCGAAAGCGACCTGGATATCGACCAGAAGCAGCGCGCGGGCGGTCATATGTCCACCCGGTTCGTCGGGTTGCGGTAGGTGATCCGGCGCAGCGAGCCGGACTTCGAGCGCATCAGCAGCGTCTCGGCCTCGATCCAGCCCGGCTCGTGCTTCAGGCCGGCGACGATCGAGCCATCGGTCACGCCGGTGGCGGCGAAGATCACGTCGGCGGTCACCATGTCGTCACGGGCATAGATCCGGTCGAGATCGGTGATGCCGGCTTTCCGGGCGCGGCCGCGCTCGTCGTCGTTGCGGAAGGTCAGCCGGCCCCACATCTGCCCGCCCATGCACTTGAGCGCCGCGGCCGCCAGAACCCCCTCCGGCGCGCCGCCCGAGCCCATGTACATGTCGATCCCGGTGCGCTGCGCCTCGGCGGTGTGGATCACGCCGGCCACGTCACCGTCGGTGATCAGCCGGATCGCCGCCCTGGTCGAGCGGATCTCGGCGATCATTTCCTCGTGCCGGGGGCGCTCCAGCACGCAGACGGTGATGTCATCGGGCTTGCAGCCGCGCGCTTTGGCCAGCGCCTCGATGCGCTCGGACGGGCTCATCTCCAGGCTCACCACGTCGCGCGGGTAGCCCGGCCCGATCGCGAGCTTGTCCATGTAGACGTCGGGCGCGTGCAGCAGCGTGCCGCGCGGGGCGAGGGCGATCACGGTGAGCGCGTTCGGCATGTCCTTGGCGGTCAGCGTCGTGCCCTCGAGCGGATCGAGCGCGATGTCGACCTCGGGGCCGTTGCCGTTGCCCACCTCCTCGCCGATGAACAGCATCGGCGCCTCGTCGCGCTCGCCCTCGCCGATCACCACCACGCCCTTGATGTCGAGCAGGTTGAGCTGGTCGCGCATCGCGTTCACAGCGGCCTGGTCGGCGGCCTTCTCGTCGCCGCGGCCGACCAGTTTGTAGGAGGCGACCGCGGCGGCCTCCGAGACGCGGGCGAGGCCGAGCGAGAGCATGCGGTCGGCGAAAACGACGGGGGAGGCGGTCATGGGATCATCCTTCGAGGGTTACGGGCTGCCCCTCGATAACAGCGCGGCGTGACCCGGCCAAGACAGGCGGCGGACAGTTTGCGCTACCAGACCGGCTAATCCGCAGTTTGCCCGGAGTCAGGGCCGTCCGGACCGGGATCGCCGTGCGCCCCGGCCTTGCCGCACGGCCGTGACGACGACCGGGCCTGCCCCTTCATCCTGGCAAAAATACCTCGGGGGGTGAATTGGCCGCAGGCCAAGAGGGGGGCAGCGCCCCCCTCCGGGTCGGCCCGCGCCAGCGGGACGAAACTCAGACTTCCTCGATGCGGATCGCCACGGTCTCGCCTTTGACCACCGGGGTCTTCGCCAGCCCCTCCATCGCGGCGTCGATCTGGGCGCGCGAACACCTGTGGGTGACGACGATCACCGGCGCCACCGTGTTCTGGTGGCCGTGCTGGCGCATCCGGTCGATCGACACGCCGGCCTCGCCGAGCGCGGCGGCGACCTTGGCGAGCGCGCCCGGTTTGTCCTCGAGTTCCATCCGCAGATAATAGGCCGCCGGCACCGCGGCGGTGGCGGGCTTGGCCGGCACCAGGCGCGAGGCGGGCATGCCGAAGGTCGAGATGTCGAGCCCGCGCGCGAGGTCGACCACGTCGCCCATCACCGCGCTGGCGGTCGGGCCCTCGCCCGCACCGGCGCCGCGCATCACGATCTGGCCGACGCTGTCGCCCTCGATCACCACCATGTTGGTGCCGCCCTCGAGCTGGCCCAGCGGCGAGGCGGCGGGCACGAGACAGGGACTCATGCGCTGCTCCAGCCCGCGCCCGGTCATCTGCGCCACGCCGAGCAGCTTGATCCGGTAGCCCATCTCGGCGGCTTCCTCGATGTCGCGCAGCGAGATCTGCTCGATCCCCTCCAGTTCCACCGCGTCGAAGTTCACCTGGGTGCCGAAGGCGATCGAGGCCAGCAGGCTCAGCTTGTGGCCGGCGTCGATCCCGCCCACGTCGAGCTGCGGGTCGGCTTCGAGGAAGCCCAGCTTGTGGGCCTCCTCGAACAGCGCGTTGTAGCCCTGGTGGGTGGCTTCCATCCGGGTGAGGATGTAGTTGCAGGTGCCGTTCATCACCCCCATCACCTTGGTGATCTCGTTGCCGGCGAGCCCCTCGGTGAGCGCCTTGATCACCGGGATGCCACCGGCCACGGCGGCCTCGAAGCGCAGCACGGTGCCGGCCTTCTCCGCCGCGGCGGCGAGATCCTGCCCGTGATGGGCGAGCAGCGCCTTGTTGGCGGTGACCACGTGCTTGCCGCTGGCGATGGCGGCCTCCACGGCGGCCTTGGCGGGGCCGTCGGAGCCGCCCATGAGTTCCACCAGCACGTCGATATCGTCGCGCCGGGCCATGGCGACGGGATCGTCCTCCCAATCGTAGCGGGCGATGTCGACGCCGCGATCCTTGTCGCGCGAGCGGGCCGAGACGGCGATGATCTCGATCGGCCGCCCGGCGCGTGCTTCCAGCAGCTTGGCGTGTTTGCGCACGATCTTCACGACGCCCACACCCACGGTGCCGAGGCCCGCGATCCCGAGGCGGAGGGGGTTGGTGTCAGGCATGGGGGTGCTCCCGTGTTGGCTGTCTCGCGCTCCAGATAGCGAAAGGGGGCCGGGGGCGCAATCGGATGGCGGGCCGGCGGCTGGCGAAATCCCGGGCCGGGCGCTCGCCGGACTCGGCATTTCGCCCGCGGACGTTGACACGGGCTTGGAGCGCTGACTAGAAATTGGGCATTCCCCTGATTGATGCCGCCGCATGTACGGCGGCGAACCGGCGGGGACATGTATCACCCTGCCGGTGCGTGGCGGGGCGCCCTGACGAACAGCGGCGCAGAAAAGTTCAAGGTTTCAATGGCTGGAGCGATGTCGCGGGATGCGTTTCATCCCGACGTCTCGCGGTTTGTGGGCGAGGTTGAGCGGAACCAACTATGGAAACGAACTGGGACGACCTGAAATACCTGCTCGCCGTGGCCGAGCACCGAACCCTTTCGGGCGCGGCCGAAAGCCTCGGCAGCAATGTGACGACCGTTTCTCGCCGGGTGAAGCGGCTCGAGGAGGAGGTCGGCTGCGTACTGATGGAGCGGTCCGGCGAGGGCTGGCGGCCGACGGCGATGGCCAAGAGCCTGATTGCGACGGCGCGGACGATGCGGGCGGCGATGATGACGGCGGAATACAGCCTCGCGCGGGGGGCGCGGGACCTGTCGGGGCAGGTGATGATCAGCAGCAAGCCCTTCGTCAACTCGCTCGCGCTGGTGCCGGCGGTGCCGGCCTTCCTCGCCGACAATCCCGCCCTGGAGGTGCAGCTCGATTACACCACCAAACCCTACAGCCTCGCGCGGGGGGAGGCGGATCTCGCGCTGCAATACCCCGAACCCTGCGAGGGCCGGCTGGTGCGGCGCAAGCTGGCCACCTTCCGGATCGGGATCTACCGCCCCCCCGGCGCAGGCCCGGCGCCGGGCTGGCTCGGGCTCAGCCGGACGATGCAGGGCAACCCGTTCATGCAGCATGCCCACAAGCATCTCGCGGGCGCGCCCGCCGCGCGGTTTCATTCGCTTCTCAGCCTCGCGGACGCGATGCGGCTCTGCGGGCTTGCCGGGCCGTTGCCCACATGCGTGGCCGGGCTGCATGACGATCTCGAACCGATCCAGCGGCCCGACGACTTCGGCGAGGGCCATATCTGGCTGGTCTATCATGAAACGCGGCGCGACGATCCGCGCATCGAACGGGTGATCTCCTGGCTCGAGGGCATATTTCCCAACCCGCGGGGCTGCGTCTGCGGCCTTTGCGACTGATCCTGCGGCGAGGGGCCGGGCGGGGCGTGCGTTTTCGTTGAACCGGTCTGGCGAACTTGCACATTCCTTGCGGGACTTATCCGTGCCACGGTTCCCTCAAGGGTTGCAAAAAACCACGGCTCCTCGGGGCCGGTAAGCAGGATCGAGGCAGGTCATGACGATTTCGTTTCAGGATGCATTGATGAGCGCCCGCCTGGGGCTTGGCGCCTTCGCGGCGGTGGTCGCCTTTCTGAGCATGTTCCCGGCGGCGATGCCGGCGGGGTATGAGCACCTTGTGCCCGGTCCCGACGCCATGAGCGGCTTCTTTCTCGTCGCGCATCACGTCGGCAACCTGTTTCTCGCCATCTGCGCGGTATGGCTGATGTCGGGGCGGTGCACGCGCGGCGGATCGCTGCTTTCGATCGCCCTGCTCAGCTTCTACGTCTACCTCGTGCGCGTCTCGTTCGACCCGCCGCTGGGCGTGCTGGTGGCGTTTTCGGCCCTGGTGCTGGTCATTCTCGCCTATATCGCCTGGCGGATGACGTCGGCCGCCTCGATCATGGTCTGCCGTCATCGCGGGCGGTCGGCCTCCACCGGCGAGGTGGACGACCGCGCCTGACCGCAGTCCGCGCCTTGCCCGCGTCCGCCCCGCGAGCGGGCCGCCGCCGTTCAGGCGGCTGGACAGTGCCCGGCCGCCCACCCATATTCGCATCATGTCGCTGCCACCCGGATTCCTTGACGAACTTCGCACCCGCACCTCGCTCGCACAGGTGGTCGGGCGCAAGGTGTCGTGGGACATGCGCAAGTCGAACCAGGGCAAGGGCGACATGTGGGCGCCATGCCCGTTCCACCAGGAAAAGACCGCGAGTTTCCACGTCGACGACAAGAAGGGCTATTATTACTGCTTCGGCTGTCACGCCAAGGGCGACGCGATCTCCTTCGTGCGCGAAACCGAGAATGTCGGCTTCATGGAGGCGATCGAGATCCTCGCGCGCGAAGTCGGCCTGCAGGTGCCCGAGCGCGACCCGCGGGCGCAGGAACAGGCCGACCGGCGCAGCGAGCTGCAGCAGGTGGTGGAGCAGGCGGTGCAGTTCTACCGGCTGCAACTGAAAACGGCGCAGGGCGCGGCGGCGCGCGACTACCTCGACAGGCGTGGCCTTTCGCAGGAGGCGCAGGCGCGCTGGGGAATCGGCTTCGCCCCAGATGCTCGGCACGCGCTGCTCGGGCATTTCCGCGACAAGGGGGTGGAAGAGGCGCTGGTGGTCGAGGCCGGGCTGGCGATCAAGCCCGACGATGACGATGCCCGCACCCGGCGCGACGGCGGAAAGCCCTACGACCGCTTCCGCGGCCGCATCATCTTTCCGATCCGCGATGCCCGCGGGCGGGCGATCAGCCTCGGCGGCCGCGCGCTCGATCCGAACGCCCGGGCGAAATACCTCAACGGCCCCGAGACCACGCTGTTCGACAAGGGCCGGGCGCTGTTCAACCTCGACCAGGCCCGCGCGGCGGCCGGCAAGGGCCAGCCGCTGATCGTCGCCGAGGGCTACATGGACGTGATCGCGCTCTCGGAGGCCGGGTTCACCGCCAGCGTCGCCCCGCTCGGCACCGCGATCACCGAAGACCAGTTGCGGCTGATGTGGCGGATCTCGCCCGAGCCGATCATCGCGCTCGACGGCGACGAGGCGGGGCTGAAGGCGGCGATGCGGGTGATCGACCTTGCGCTGCCGCTGATCGAGGCCGGGCAGAGCCTGCGCTTCGCGCTGATGCCCGAGAAGATGGACCCCGACGACGTGATCAAGGCCGAGGGGCCGGCGGCGATGCAGGCGCTGCTCGACGCCGCGTTGCCGATGGTGCGGCTGTTGTGGCGGCGCGAGACGGAAGGCAAGGTGTTCGACAGCCCCGAGCGCCGCGCCACCCTCGACCGCGATCTGCGCAGCGTGATCCGGCGCATCACCGACGCCTCGATCCGCTCGCATTATGGCAGTGAGATCAACCGGTTGCGGCGGGAGTTGTTCAGCCCGCCGCGGTCTGGGCCGGGCGGGTTCACGCGCGGGCCGTGGCGCAAGGGGCCGCCGCCGGCGCTCAGCGAAACCAAGACATCGCTGCTCGCGACCGCCTCCGGCGAGGTGGAGGAGGTGCTGCGCGAGGCGGTGATCCTCGCCACGCTGATCACCCATCCTGGCCTGCTCGAACGGTTCGAGGCGGCGCTGGAGCGGATCGACATGGCCACCGACGATCACCGCGCGCTGCAGCGGATGCTGCTCGCCCATGCCCACGATCCCGCCGCCGATCTGCGCGCCCGGATCGAGGCCGAGGCGGGGCCGCACCTCGTTGAAAAGCTGTTCGGGTTCAACCATGTGCGGATCTCGCCGGCGCTGCGGCGGCCCGATGACAGCGAGCTTGCCGCGTTGTGCCTCGCCGAGGAACTGGCCAAGCTCGAAGCCAACCGCGGCGCGCGCCGCGAGGTCGCCGAAGCCGAGGGCGATATCGACGCGCTCGCCGACGAGGGGCTGACCTGGCGGCTGGGCGAGGCGGCGCGCGCCCGCGAGGCCGCCAGCCGGGGCGGCGCCGGCGAAGACAAGACGCATTACGACCGCGCCGATAACGGCGTATTGATCGCGAGGGAGGAAAAGGATCGGCTGGAGGCGCTGCTGCGCGAGATCGGTTTTGCGCGGGATGGCCGCGAGCCGCACTGATCTCGCCTTTTGCCCTTCAAACGCGTAATCAAAGCCACCATATGAGAATGCGAATCACTGATTCGTTGAAAAACTCCGCCGAATCACGCCACTCTGGGTGCACGAGCAAGGAAGATCGCATGGCCGTCAAGGAAAACGACGATACCAAGGACACCGAGCAGGAGGACGAGCCGGTCAACCCCGACATGGACCAGGCCGCGATCAAGAAGATGATCGCCGAGGCCCGCGACAAGGGTTACATCACCTACGACCAGCTCAACAACGTCCTGCCGCCCGACCAGGTTTCGTCGGAGCAGATCGAGGACGTGATGTCGATGCTCTCGGAGATGGGCATCAACATCATCGAGGACGAAGAGGGCGAGGAAGGCGAAGACGACAAGGGATCGACCGAGATCGTCACCACGTCTTCGTCGCGCGAGGTCACCGTCTCCGCGTCGGAGACGGAGAAGCTCGACCGCACCGATGACCCGGTGCGCATGTATCTGCGCGAGATGGGCTCGGTGGAACTGCTGTCGCGCGAAGGCGAGATCGCCATCGCCAAGCGCATCGAGGCCGGGCGCAACACGATGATCGCCGGGTTGTGCGAAAGCCCGCTCACCTTCCAGGCGATCACGATCTGGCGCGACGAACTTCTGAACGAAGACATCCTCCTGCGCGACGTGATCGACCTCGACGCCACCTTCGGCCGCTCGCTCGAAGGCGAAGACGACGAGGACGGTGTCGTCGGCGGTGTCGCGACCGAAACCAAGGAAAGCCAGGCGCCCAGCAAGACCTCGGACGAGCCCGAACTGGATGCCGACGGCAACCCGATCGCCAAGGACGATGACGACGACGACGAGGACGAGCAGGCCAACATGTCGCTCGCCGCGATGGAGGCGGCGCTCAAGCCGCGGGTGCTGGAAACCCTCGATCGCATCGCCGCCGATTACACCAAGCTTTCCGATATCCAGGATCTGCGCATGAGCGCGACCCTGAACGAGGACGGCACCTTCTCGGCCAAGGACGAGGCGATCTACCAGAAGCTGCGCGCCGAGGTCGTCCTGCTGGTCAACGAGCTGCACCTGCACAACAACCGCATCGAGGCGCTGGTCGACCAGCTTTACGGCATCAACAAACGGATCATGTCGATCGACTCGGCGATGGTGAAACTGGCCGACCAGGCCCGGATCAACCGCCGCGAGTTCATCGAGGCCTACCGCGGCTACGAACTTGACCCGACGTGGCTCGACCGCATGGGCGAACGGGCCGGGCGCGGCTGGCAGGCGCTCGTCGAACGGTCGTCGGACAAGATCGCCGAACTGCGCGCCGAGATGGTGCAGGTGGGCCAGTATGTCGGCGTCGACATCCCCGAGTTCCGCCGCATCGTGCAGCAGGTGCAGAAGGGCGAGAAGGAGGCCCGCCAGGCCAAGAAGGAGATGGTCGAGGCCAACCTGCGGCTGGTGATCTCGATCGCCAAGAAATACACCAACCGCGGCCTGCAGTTCCTCGACCTGATCCAGGAAGGCAACATCGGCCTGATGAAGGCGGTCGACAAGTTCGAGTATCGCCGCGGCTACAAGTTCTCGACCTACGCGACATGGTGGATCCGGCAGGCGATAACCCGGAGCATCGCCGACCAGGCCCGCACCATCCGCATCCCGGTCCACATGATAGAGACGATCAACAAGCTGGTGCGCACCGGCCGCCAGATGCTGCACGAGATCGGCCGCGAACCGACGCCGGAGGAACTGGCCGAGAAGCTGCAGATGCCGCTCGAGAAGGTCCGCAAGGTGATGAAGATCGCCAAGGAGCCGATCAGCCTCGAAACCCCGATCGGCGACGAGGAAGACAGCCAGCTCGGCGATTTCATCGAGGACAAGAACGCGGTGCTGCCGCTCGACTCGGCGATCCAGGGCAACCTCAAGGAAACCACCACGCGGGTTCTCGCCAGCCTCACGCCGCGCGAGGAGCGCGTGCTGCGCATGCGCTTCGGCATCGGCATGAACACCGACCACACGCTCGAAGAGGTCGGCCAGCAATTCTCGGTGACCCGCGAGCGCATCCGCCAGATCGAGGCGAAGGCTTTGCGGAAGCTGAAGCATCCGTCGCGGTCGCGGAAGCTGCGGAGTTTCCTGGATCAGTGAAGCCAAAGAATGGACTGTTTGTATCACTACTGCAGGAACGACGTATTTCACGCCATAATCTCCAACCGATCGATTCGGCTGTCTTCACTAAGCCTTTCCAATGACACTTTGGAGGGGCGTTGGCTGAAGGGGCTGTTCGAGAAGGAATGTGTCACGCGAGGCTTCACAAGCGGTCAAACAGCTGAGCTCTTGGATGCGCTGGATTCGCTGATTGAGATGATAGACAGCCTTGGTTTTTGTCTCAGTGAGGAACCGGATTTGTTGAGCCAATGGCGCGGATACGCCGATGATGGCTATGGTGTGAGTATCGGTTTCTCCAAAGCTTTCCTCTCAAAGAATGTAGATGCTTTGGGCGCAGACATGCCCGGATACACCCTGAAGAAGGTCGGCTATGGAGAACTCCATGGCGAAGGCGCTTTGGAGACCGTGTTTGAACATTTAGAGAAAGCAAGAAGTGACGGTCTTTTTGAAAGGATAGGATTACTGAATTTTCCTCAAGAGGAACATGAGAAAGAATCCCTTTTAAAAAGGCGTGTTGCCGCGAAGATTCCGTTACTTTTATTGATTGGAGATTTGTTTGCTGTGAAAAATCCCGCATTCAGAGAGGAAAAGGAATGGCGTTTGGTTTCGCTTAGCGGCGGTGCTTTTTCTGACTCGAAGCAGTACCATACTCGGAGAGATGGTCTTGTTCCGTTTCGGGGGTACGCACTCCCAATTGATGAGAACCCAATTGGAGAATTGGTTCTAGGGCCGCGTAACAATTCAAGACCATCCGACGTAAGGAATTTCCTGGAGTCTTTTGGCTTCATGAATGTCGGGATAAAAAAATCATCGGCCAGCTATCGCTAGCTGAAGTAGGAAAACGAGGCCCCCCCCAAGGCCGGGCGAGACCCTCCGCCCCCGCGTGATATTTGATTCCCGGCCTGTTGCGCCTATGCTCCACCGCTGAGCGCAATCAAACCCGGAGGCTCCATGTCCCTCTTATCCAAACTCTTCGGCGGCGGATCGGCCCCCGAGCCGGAACCCGAAACCCACGCGGGCTTTCGCATCTATCCCGAGCCCGAAAAGGAAAGCGGCGGCTATCGCCTCGCCGCCCGGATCGAGAAGGAGATCGGCGGCGAGACCCGGACGCATCATCTCGTCCGCGCCGACGTGTTCAGCGACCGCGACGAGGCCGCCGCGGCGGCCCTGCGCAAGGCCAGGCAGTTGATCGACCAGTCGGGCGAGGGGCTTTTCGGCTGACCTGCCCGGCGAATGTGGCGCGCAGGACACGAGGGCTACCGGCCGGTCCGCTGCGACGCATTTGCACTTATCCACAGGTCCGGGCTGGTGTAGGATGCGGCTCGGAAAGGGCCGCCAAGAGAGCCCGCCACGAGGCAATTGTATCGAGAGGAATGTTCCAATGGCCGAGACCAAAACGACTGCTGCCAAGGCCGCAGCCAAGGAAAAAACCAAGACGCCGCTGACCCCGGAACAGAAGGCCGAACGCGCCGCGCGCCGGAAAGCCGCGAAAGTGATCGGGTTCACCACGTTCCGGCAGGAGTGGCGCGCCGCCAATCCCGAGGGCACCAAGGAACAGCGCAAGGCCGCCTGGGATGCCGCCCGCAAGGACGCGGTACGCAAGGCTTCGCGGCTGGTGCGGTCGCTCGAAAAGGGCGGCGTGAAGCTGGTGCAGGCTGAAGAGCCCGCCAAGGCCTGACGTATTCGGGGCGACCGTCCGGGCCTGCCCCGGACGGTCGCCCCGCTATCGCGCGCGCGGGATGCCACCATTACGCCGGCGCGGCGAAGGGCAGGGCAGGCGATGCACAGGATCTTTCGGATCGAAACACGCGGGCCGGGGCTGCACGAGTTCACCGGCGACGTGGCCCGCTTCGTGGCCGATGCCGCGGTCGATGAGGCGCTGCTCACGCTCTTTGTGCGCCACACCTCCGCCTCGCTGGTGATCCAGGAAAACGCCGATCCCGACGTGCGCGCCGATCTGGCCGATTTTCTGCACCGGCTGGTGCCGCCGAGCGACGATCCGGCGATGGCCTATATCCGCCACACCTGCGAGGGCCCCGACGACATGCCGGCCCATATCAAGGCCGCGCTCCTGCCGGTGTCACTCGCCATTCCGATCATCTCGGGCCGGATGGCGCTGGGCACCTGGCAGGGGATCTACCTGTTCGAACATCGCGCGCGGCCACATCGTCGCGAGGTGGCCGCGCTCATTCGCTGATCCGTGCTCAGTCGTCGAGCACGAAGGTCACCATCAGGTTGACCTGGTATTCGGTGATCTCGCCGTCGGCGACGCGCACCTGGTGTTCCTTGACCCAGGCCGAGCGGATGTTGCGCACGGTTTTCGAGGCGCGGCGAATGCCTTCCTGCACGGCGTCTTCAAAGCTTTTCGTCGAGGTGGCGGAGATCTCGGTTACGCGGGCAATACTCATGTTGTCCTCCTATGAGGTCGTTGCCCGCGCATTATCGCACCCTGCGGCGGCTGCGGATAGCTCTGTGCCGGGGCTCGGCTGTTTCCAGCCGCCGCGCGCGCGGCCCATCTGTATCTTGTGGTGCGTTTTAATGGCTACACAAGACACGGGTGAAACCCTATAGTGCCTGTGGATAAGTGGGCAGAGACCCGCATTTCCGGGGAAACAGGCAAGAAGAAGGGGACCGGCATGCGCTGCCCGTTTTGTGGAAACATCGATACCCAGGTGAAGGATTCGCGGCCCGCCGAGGATCACGTGGCGATCCGGCGACGGCGGTTCTGCCCGGCCTGCGGCGGGCGCTTCACCACCTACGAGCGGGTGCAATTGCGCGATCTCGTGGTGATCAAGTCGAACGGACGGCGCGAGGATTTCGACCGCACCAAGCTGGAACGCTCGATCCGGATCGCGCTGCAGAAGCGTCCCGTCGAGCCCGAGCGCGTCGACCAGATGATCTCGGGCATCGTGCGGCGGCTCGAAAGCATGGGCGAGACCGACATCTCCTCCAAGGCGATCGGCGAGATCGTGATGGAGAGCCTGGCCCGGATCGACACCGTGGCCTACGTGCGTTTTGCCAGCGTTTACAAGAACTTCCAGGAAGCCGATGATTTCGACCGTTTCGTGAGCGAGCTTCGCCCCGAGGTCGCTCCCGGCGACGAGTGACCGACGCGCGCTTCATGAGCCTCGCGCTTGCCCTCGGGCGGCGCGGGCTGGGCGCCTGTTGGCCGAACCCGGCGGTGGGCTGCGTGATCGTGGCCGGTGGCCGGATCGTCGGGCGCGGCTGGACCCGGCCCGGCGGGCGCCCCCATGCCGAGGTGGTGGCGCTGGCGCAGGCGGGCGCGGCGGCGCGCGGCGCCACGGCCTATGTCTCCCTCGAACCATGCGCCCATCACGGCAAGACACCGCCCTGCGCCGATGCGCTGGCGGCGGCGGGCGTGGCCCGGGTGGTGGTGGCGCTCACCGATCCCGACCCCCGGGTGAACGGGCAGGGCCTCGCGCGGCTGCGCGCCGGAGGTGTCGAGGTGGTCGAGGGCATCGGGGCCGAGGCGGCAAGGGCCGATCAGGCCGGGTTCCTGCTTCGGGTGACCGAGGGCCGCCCGATGGTGACGCTCAAGCTCGCCGCCTCGCTCGACGGGCGGATCGCCACCGCGAGCGGCGAGAGCCAGTGGATCACCGGCCCCGAGGCGCGCCGGCTGGTGCACGCGATGCGGATGCGCCATGACGCCGTGATGGTGGGGGCGGGCACGGTGCGCACCGACGATCCCGGGCTTACCGTGCGCGGCCTCGGTGCGCGCCGCCAGCCGGTGCGGGTGGTCCTGTCGCGCGGGCTCGACCTGCCGCTCGATGGCCAGCTGGCGCGGACCGCGCGCGAGGTGCCGCTATGGATCCTGCATGGCAGCCGGGCCGCGCCCGAGCGCATCGCGGCCTGGCAGGAGACGGGCGCGCGGCTGTTTGCCGTTCCGGTGTCGGCCGGGCAGCTCGACATCCGCGCCGCGCTCGCCATCCTGGGCGCGCAGGGGCTGACCCGGGTGTTCTGCGAAGGCGGCGGCTCGCTCGCCGCGGCGCTGCTCTCGGAAGGGCTGGTCGACGAGTTCGCGGGCTTCACCGCCGGGCTCGCGCTCGGCGCCGAGGGGCGCCCGTCGCTGGCGGCGATGGGGATCGACCGGCTGGGCGATGCGCCACGTTTCGCCCTCGTCGAAACCCGCGCGATCGGGGCTGACGTGATGCACCTGTGGCGGCGGCAGGGCTGAGCCCCGGCCCTCAGGCGACCTCGATCAGACGCGCCTCGTAGCCTCGCAGAACCGTCCGGGCAGTCTTGCCGTAGCCGCCGGGGTTGCTGCGCAGCTCGGGAAACAGCCGGAACAACTCCTCGCGCGCCGGGCCGTCGATCGCCGCGAGGCCCTCCATGCCGGGGTGAAAACTCTCGCAGGGCGCGCCGTTGGCCCAGACCACCTCGTGCCGGTCGAACAGCATGTGGTAATAACGCACCCGCGCCATCTCGACGACGGTGATGCTGGTGCCGTTCACCAGGTGCTTGGCCGGCACCATCACCTCGGAGGTGTCGAAGTAGAGCACGGCGTCGCTGCCGGCGTAGAGCATGCGGTGCTGCGGCGAGACGAGCAGGGGGCGATCGTTGCCGAAGGCGCCGCGCGCGAAGCGGATCGGCGCGAGGCTGTCCTCGCCCGCCACCTCGCTCGCGCCCACCCAGCGCAGCGGTTGCGGGCCGTGGTCGCGGGTGAGGACGAAATCGCCGGGGCGCAGATCCTCGATCGGGCGCGGCCCGAACGGGGTTTCGATCAACGTGCCCCGGGTGAAGCAGATGATGATGTTCTCGATGTTGGAGAAGCTGACCGTGGTGCCGTCGGCGAGCGAGGCGGAGCCGGTCTCGGGGTCGGTATAGGTGATCGAGCCCCAGTCGATCAGGCCGGAGAAATCGAGCGTGTCGCCGTCGGTTTCGCCGTCCTCGTCGCCGTCGATCACGATCGTCGCGCCGGGGCCGCCGAGGGCGGTGGCGGGATCGAGGCTGAACAGATCGTCGCCGGCGCCGCCCGAGGCGGTATCGCCCGCGCCGAGGGTGATGGTATCGTCGCCGGCCTCGCCGAAGAGCTGGTCTGCGCCCGTGCCGCCGGTGATCTGGTCGTCGCCGGCGCCGCCCCAGATCACGTCGTCGCCGGCGCCGCCGTCGATCACGTCGTTGCCGGCCGCGGCGTCGGGGCCGAGGATCATCGCGCTGTCGGCGAGGTCTTCGGTGAGGCCGCCGGGGGAGGTGACGGTGCCCGAGATCACCTGCTGGCCCGCGTTCTCCCAGTGCCGCACCTCGATGGTGTAGGACACACCTTCCTCCAGGGTGACCTCGCCCGAGCGGGTCGTGGCGGCCTGGTGGTAATCGTTGTTCATGTAGCTGGCGGTGGAGCCGTCCTGGTTGGTCCAGGTCAGCGGCGTGCCGTCGGCGTCGAGGATACGGATCGTCGAGCCGTCGTCGGAGGTGGTGGCGAAGGTGTAGACGCCGGTTTGCGTGGGCTGCAGCGTCGAGGTGTAGACCACGCCGAAATCGCTCGGATCGCCGCCGCTGCCGCGCGCGTCGTTGACCAGCTGGGTGCTGTCGAAGCCCTGCGTGGTGCCGGTGCCGGCGAGGGTGCCGCTCTCGGCGTCGAAGGCCTGGCCGCTGGCGCTGGTGAAATCGTGGTTCCAGACCTCGTAGGCCCACAGCCCCGGGTCCGAGGGCCCGTCGCCATAGATCACGTCGTCGCCCGAGCCGCCCGAGATCACGTCATCGCCCGCGCCGCCGGTGACGGTGTCATTGCCCGCGCCGGCGAAGATCGTGTCGTTGCCGCCATAGCCGAAGATGTTGTCGTCGCCCGCGCCGATGGTGTCGCCGTCCGGGTCGCCGGCGTAGCTGGCGTCGAGCAGGTCGTCGCCGGCGGTGCCCTCGACGATCCCGTCGGAATAGAAGGGCTCGCCGTTGGCGAAGGTGAAGCTGCTCACCCCGTCGGGATCGCCGGTGGCGAAATCGGTGTTCTCGTAATCCGCGAGGCTGGCGGCATCGCCCGAGCCGGGCAATTCGTAATCGTTCGCCCCGCCATCGGTGAAGCCGGTTTCGGCGACCTGGCTGTAGCCGGTCGTCCATTCGATCTGTTCGTAGATGAACTCGAGTTCGAAATCGCCGCTGCCGGTCGAGGTGATGACCACCTGGAAGGAGTTTTCTCCCGAGCCGAAATAGGGCCTGACGCTGTCCCAGGTGACGGTGACGGTGCCCGCGACCGGGTCGAGGTCCCAGTAGATCTCGCCGCCCGAGTTGATGTTCACGTCGCTGAAGAAGGGGGCGATGGTCGGGGTGTTGACGGAGGAGAGGTTGGCGGTCTGGTAGGCGGTATTGGCCGAGCCGAAGGTGATGTTGCCGTTCGAGTTGACGTAAAGCGAGGTGTAGGAATTGCCGAAGAAGTCGATCCCGCCGCCGCCGAAAACGGAGGTGATATCGACGTTGACCGAGCCGTCGTCGTTGTTGCCGATCTTCGGGGAGGAGGAAAACACGCCTTCGCCGTAGCCCGCAGGCCCGCCGAGACCGGAGTTCATCGTTGCCATGGCTGGATCTCCCGCGAAAGGGCGGGCACATGGCCCGGCCCAGGTGGCGGCAGGCGGGAGGGCAGCGGCATGAGGCCGCGCACGCGCATCCGATGGACGCGTTCAAAAACCCTGAGAGTCTGGCAAAAATCCAGCACCATCAAACCACTCTGCCTCGTTCGCCGCCGGTTATCGTCCGGTCGTGCGCGATCAGTGTAACAGGCAGAGACGAAAAGGCGAGCGGTTTTCCCGCTCGCCTTGAAATGGTCATGGATTCCGCGCAGTTAGGTCACGATCGCTTCAGCTTGCGAAGTCGAAATCCCGCCGCAGCGGCAGCGTTCGGGCGCGCTTTCCGGTGAGGTCGAACAGCGCGTTGGCAAGGGCCGGAGCGGCGGGCGGGGTGCCCGGTTCGCCGACGCCCTGTGGCCGGTCGCCGGACGAGAGCAGGGCCACCTCGAAGCGCGGGGTGGTCGGCATCCGCAGCGCCTCGTAGTCGGGGAAGTTGCCCTCCACCGCCGCGCCGCCCTCGAAGGTGATCTCGCCATGGATCGCGGCCGAAAGGCCGAAGACGGCGCCGCCGGTGAGCTGTGCCTCGACGTTGGCGGGATCGAGCACGAGGCCCGGATCGGCCGCGATCCAGCAGCGGGCGAGCCGGATCAGCCCGTCTTCCTCCACCACCTCGACGACTTCCGCGACAGGCGTGCCGAAGGAATAGGTGAAGGCCACGCCGCGGCCGACGCCCTGCGGTTTGTCGCCGCCCCAGCCGGAGATTTCCGCCACCTTTTCCAGCACGTCCGCCGAGGGCCCGTGCTCGGGCCGGATATGGGCGAGGCGGAATTCCACCGGGTCGGCCCCCGCCGCGTGGGCCAGCTCGTCGATGAAGCTCTCCCAGAAGAAGGCGTTCTGCGAATTGCCCACCGCGCGCCAGTAGCCCACGGGGATCGCCACGTCGGCGGCGAAGCCGCGCACCCGGATGTTCTCGGCCGCGTAGGGCTGGTCGGCGGCGCCCTCGGTGATGGTGCGGTCGGGCGGGGTGTAGGAGAGGCCCATCATCCCGCCGATGGTCTGGCCCATGATCGAGGGGCTGGCGAGATCGGCCGCCAGACGCGCGATCCGGCCATCCTCCAGCGTCGCCGACATCCGCGCCAGCGCGCCGGGGCGGTAATGGTCGTGGCGCATGTCTTCTTCGCGGCTCCATGTCACCGCCACCGGCACGCCCGGCAGGGCTTGGGCGATCCGCGCCGCGATCACGCCGAACTCCACGTTGGCGCGCCGCCCGAAGCCGCCACCCATGATCGTGGTGTGCACGGTCACCGCCTCGGGCTTGATGTCGAGCGCCTTGGCGGTGTCGTTCTGCAGCATGATCGGCGCCTGGTTGCCGGCCCAGAGCTCGACCGCGCCATCGCTGAACAGCGCGGTGGCGGTCATCGGCTCCATGGTGGCATGGGCGAGGTAGGGCGCACGGTATTCCACCGCGATCTCGCCCCCCGCGCCCACGTCCCCCGCCTCGCGGCCGGTGATGTTGGGCTTGTCGTCGAAGGCCTGCGCGATCCGCTCGAACACGGCGTCGGTGGTCTCGGGGTAGGGCGCGGGGCCCCAGTCGATCTCCACCGCCTCGGCGGCCTGCATCGCCAGCCAGGTATTGCTGGCGACCACGGCGATGCCATCGCCGATGTCGATCACCGCCTCGACCCCCGCCATGGATTCGGCCGCGCTGGCATCGAAGCCGCGCATCTCGCCGCCCTGGTGCGGGTTGCGGCGCACGGTGGCGAAGCGCATTCCCGGCAGCCGGATATCGGTGGCGAAGCTGGCGGTGCCGGTTGCCTTGGGCACCTGGTCGAGCCGGGGCTGGCTCTTGCCCAGCAACACCCAGTCGGCGCGCCGCTTGAGGCGGGGGGCATCGGGCGGCGTGAGGCGCGCGGCGTCTTCGGCAAGCGCGCTGTAGGCCAGCCTGCGCCCGTCGGTCGTCACGATCTCTCCCGCCTCGGCGCGGAGCTGGTCGAGGCCGAGGCCGAGGCGCTCGGAGGCCGCGAGCAGCAGCACCTCGCGCGCCGCGGCGCCGGCTTGGCGCATCTTGTCGAAGGCGTCGACGGTCGAGGTGGAGCCGCCCGTGACCTGCAGCCCGAGGATCTTGGGCACTTGCCCCATCACCGCGGCGCCGATCCCCGAGGGCGGTCCGTCATGGTATTCGCGCCCCACCATCAGCGCGCCGTTGGCATAGGCCTCGCCCGGGGGGCCGTGCTCGACGTGGATCTGGTCGAGCGGCACTTCGAGTTCCTCCGCCGCAAGCGCGGCGAGCGTGGTCTGCACGCCCTGGCCCATCTCGGCGCGTGGCACGATCACGGTGACGCCGCGGGCGTCGATCACCACCCAGGGGTTCAGCACCACGCCGTCGGTGTCGATCCCCGGCGCTTTCGGATCGCGCATCACCTGGTAGGTGCCGAAGGCGACGCCACCGGCGACGGCGACGGAGCCCACGAGGAAGGCGCGGCGGGTGAAGGTTCTCAGCTTGCCCATGGTCAGCCCTCCGCCTGCATCATCTTCGCCGCGTCGTGGATCGCGGCGCGAATGCGCGGGTAGGTGCCGCAGCGGCACAGGTTGCCCCACATCGCGTCGTCGATCTCTTCGTCGCTCGGGTCGGGGTTGTTGGCGAGCAGGTCGGCCGCCTGCATGATCTGGCCCGACTGGCAATAGCCGCATTGCGCCACGCCGTGGGCGACCCAGGCGCGCTGGATCGCCGCCATGGCGTCGGGCGTGCCGAGGCCCTCGATGGTGATCACCTCGCCGTCCACCACTTCGAGCGGCAACTGGCACGACCGCTGGGCCACTCCGCCGACGTGGACGGTGCAGGCGCCGCAGGCGGCCACGCCGCAGCCGAACTTGGTGCCGGTCAGCCCCAGCGAGTCGCGCAGCACCCACAGGAGCGGCACATCGCCGGGCAGATCGACCTCGTGGGTCTCGCCGTTGACGGTCAGGCTATAGCTCATGCGTGTTCTCCCTGAATGCTCTCCCCGAATATATCGCACCGGGGCCTGCTTTCATTACGCGACGTGGCGCAAAGCCGATCAAACCTGCGCGAGTCTCACAACTCGGTGCGCAGGTGCCACAGTTCGGGGAACAGCTCCACCTCCAGCATCCGGCGCAGGTAGCTCACGCCGCCGGTGCCGCCGGTGCCGCGCTTGAAGCCGATCACGCGCTCGACGGTGGTGACGTGGTTGAAGCGCCAGCGGCGGAAGTAATCCTCGAAATCCACCAGTTTCTCGGCCATCTCGTAAAGCTGCCAATGGGTTTCGGGATCGTCATAGACCACGCGCCAGGCGGCGATCACGCCGGGGTGCGCTTCGTGCGGGCGGGCAAGATCGCGCGCCGTGACTTCCGGCGGAATCTCGATCCCGGCGCGGGCGAGGGCGGCCAGCGCGGTATCGTATAGCGAGGGGCGGGCCAGTTCGGCGCTTAGTTTTTCGTGGATGTCGCGCCGGTGCTCATGCGGGCGCAGCATCGCGGCGTTGCGGTTGCCGAGCGTGAACTCGATCAGCCGGTATTGCCAGGACTGGAAGCCGGAGGATTGCCCCAGCGCCTCGCGAAAGGTGGTGTAGTCGGAGGGCGTCATGGTGCGCAGCACGTCCCAGGCGCTGTTGAGCTGCTCGAAGATCCGCGCCACCCGGGCGAGCATCTTGAAGGCGGGGCCGAAGCGGTCTTCGGCCAGTGCCGTGCGGGCGGCGGCGAGTTCGTGCAGTGCCAGCCGCATCCAGAGCTCGGAGGTCTGGTGCTGGACGATGAACAGAAGCTCGTCATGCGCCTCCGACAGCGGGTGCTGGGCGTCGAGGATCGCGTCGAGCCCAAGGTAATCGGTGTAGGACATGCGCCCGTCGAAGCGCATCTGGGCTCCGTCGTCGGCGGGATCGTAAGGGGTGGTCATGGTGTTTCCTCTCGTGAACGGTTGGGGCGGCGGGATGGACCCGGCGTCAGCCGTTCAGACAGGTGCACATCGCCATCCGGCGCCACAGCGCCACCCAGGCCGCCGGGCGGCAGAGCGGGGGCAGGGCGCGGCTCACGTCACCGCCGCGCGTTCGCGGTAGTCCGGCCGGTCCCACAGCCGGTGTTCCATCACCTCCGCGATCACC
Source organism: Sinisalibacter lacisalsi (assembly GCF_014640115.1). Lineage (GTDB taxonomy): Bacteria > Pseudomonadota > Alphaproteobacteria > Rhodobacterales > Rhodobacteraceae > Sinisalibacter > Sinisalibacter lacisalsi. The sequence goes on from NZ_BMGI01000004.1 coordinate 276,467, forward strand.
TTCACAGCGCGGTCGATGTCGGCCTCGTCGATGTAGAGCGGGGTGATGCCGAAGCGCATGATGTCGGGGGCGCGAAAGTCGCCGATCACGCCCCGGTCGATCAGTGCCTGCATCGCGGCGTATCCTTCCTCGAAGCGGAACGACACCTGGCTGCCGCGCGCCTCGGGATCGCGCGGCGAGGCCAGCGTGAGCCCGTCGCAGGCGGCTTCCACCCCCTCGATGAAGCGCTCGGAAAGGGCGATGGCGCGGTCGCGCAGCGCCTGCATGTCGACGCCGTCCCAGATGTCGAGGGCGGCGTCTAGGGCGGCCATCTGGATCACCGGCGGGGTGCCCACGCGCATCCGCTCCACGCCCTCGCCGGGGCGATAGGCGAGATCGAAGGCGAAGGGGGCCTCGTGCCCGAGCCAGCCCGACAGCGCCGGGCGGGCGGTGTCGGCGTGGCGGGGGTTGACGTAGATGAAAGCGGGCGCGCCGGGGCCGCCGTTGAGAAACTTGTAGGTGCAGCCCACCGCGAAATCAGCCTGCACGCCGGCGAGATCGACCGGCAGCGCGCCCGCCGAATGGGCCAGATCCCAGATCACCAGCGCGCCGACGGCATGGGCGGCGCGGGTCAGCGCCGCCATGTCGTGCTTGCGCCCGGTGCGGTAATCCACCTCCGTCAGCATCAGCACGGCGAGGTCGTCGTCGATGTGGCTTGCCACCTCCTCGGGGGCCACGGTGACCAGCTCGTGGCCCTTGTCGAGCGCCGAGATCAGCCCCTCGGCCATGTAGAGATCGGTGGGGAAGTTGCCCCGGTCGGACAGCACCTTGCGCCGGCCCGGGTTGAGCGCCAGCGCGGCGGCGAGGGCCTGGTAGACCTTGATCGACAGCGTGTCGCCCAGCACCACGCTGCCGGGCTCGGCCCCGATCAGCCGCCCGATCCGGTCGCCGAGTTCGCGCGGCTGGGCCATCCAGCCCGCCTTGTTCCAGGCGGTGATGAGCATCTCGCCCCATTCCGCCTCGACGGTGCGCGCCACCCGTCCGGCCGCCGCGCGGGGCAGGGGGCCGAGCGAATTGCCGTCGAGATAGACCATGCCCTCGGGCAGTTCGAACATCCGTTTTGTCGCCGCGAAATCCATCTCGCCTCCCCTCGTGTTGCGCGCTTAGGCTAGCGTGCAATGCGGCAGGTGCAAGCACCGGCGCAAGGGGGGATTGCCATCGCAACTTTCCTCGCGCTAAACCGCGCCTTGGGAAACAATCTTGCGCGAGGGGTTTCGGGTGCTCAAGTGGATCGATATTCCTCCCGCGTGGCTCGCGGCGGGCATCGCCGCGACATGGGGGATCGACCGGCTGTTCCCCGGGCTCGCCACCGGGCTGGCCTGGGTGGAATGGCTCGGCGCGGCGCTCGCCCTTACCGGGGTCGGGGCGATGGCGCTTGGCGCGTTCGAGCTTGTCCGCCACCACACCACCTTCATCCCGCGCCGCCTGCCCACGGCTTTCGTGCGCCAGGGCATCTACCGGATCAGCCGCAACCCGATCTACCTCGGCGACGCGCTGGTGCTGGCGGGTGCGGCGCTGTGGTGGGACGTGTTGCCCGCGCTCCTGCTGGTGCCCGGCTTCGTCGCACTGATCAACGGACGCTTCATCCTCGGCGAGGAGGCGGGGCTGGTCGCCCGCTTCGGCGCCGAGGCGGAAGCCTGGTTTGCCAGGGTGCGCCGCTGGATATGACGCAGCGGGGTGAAAAATGGTCGCAAACCCCTCGATTGGGTCGAAATCGCGCCGGGCTTGGCGTAAACCTCAGTGAAATTTCCGGTCGCGGGATTCTCCCCACCGGTTCAGAAGGAAGGAAGACATCGTGAAAATCGGGGTTCCGAAGGAAACAATCGCCGGTGAAAGCCGGGTTGCGATGACGCCGGAATCGGCGGTGCAGCTTCAGAAGCTGGGGCACGAGTGCCTGATCGAAAAGGGTGCGGGCATGGCGGCGGGCTTTGCCGACGACGACTACGAGGCCGCCGGGGTGACGGTGGTGAAAACCGCCGCGAGCCTGTGGAAAGAGGCCGACGTGATCGCCAAGGTGCGGGTGCCGACCGACGCCGAGATGAAGCGGCTCACCAAGGACAAGACGCTGATTTCGTTCTTCAATCCCGGCGGCAACGCCGAGGGGCTTGAACTGGCCAGGGACAAGGGTGCAAACGTCATCGCGATGGAGATGGTGCCGCGCATCAGCCGCGCCCAGAAGATGGACGCGCTCTCGTCGATGGCCAATATCGCCGGTTACCGCGCGGTGATCGAGGCGGGCAACAACTTCGGCCGGTTCTTCACCGGGCAGGTGACCGCCGCCGGCAAGGTGCCGCCCGCCAAGGTGCTGATCGTGGGCGCCGGTGTCGCCGGCCTTGCCGCGATCGGCACCAGCGTGAGCCTCGGCGCGATCACCTACGCCTTCGACGTGCGCCCGGAAGTGGCCGAACAGGTCGAATCGATGGGCGCCGAGTTCGTCTATCTCGATTTCGACGAAGACACCGAGGATGGCTCCGCCACCGGCGGCTATGCCTCGGTGCAGTCGGAAGAGTTCCGCGAGGCGCAACTGGCCAAGTTCCGCGAGATCGCCGCCGACATGGATATCGTCATTACCACCGCGCTGATCCCGAACCGGCCCGCGCCGAAGCTGTGGCTGAAAGACATGGTCGACGCGATGAAGCCGGGCTCGGTGGTGATCGACCTTGCCGCCGAGCAGGGCGGCAACTGCGACTACACCGAGAAGGACGAGAAGGTCGTCACCCCCGGCGGCGTGACCGTGATCGGCTACACCGATTTCGCCTCGCGCATGGCCACCCAGGCCTCGACGCTCTACGCCAACAACGTCCGCCACATGCTGTCCGACCTGACGCCGGAAAAAGACGGCCAGATCGTGCATGACATGGACGACGACGTGATCCGCGGGGCGACCGTCGCCTACCAGGGCGAGATCACCTTCCCGCCGCCGCCGCCGAAGGTGAAGGCGATCGCGGCAGTCAAGCGTGAGGCGCCGAAGGAACTCACGCCGGAAGAGAAACGCGCCAGGGAGGTGGCCGAGTTCAAGGCCCAGACCCGGCAGCAGGTGACGCTGATCGCGGTGGGCGGCATCGCGCTGCTCGGGGTGGGCCTCGTCGCGCCGCCCAGCTTCATGCAGCACTTCATCGTGTTCGTGCTGGCGGTCTTCGTCGGCTTCCAGGTGATCTGGGGGGTCAGCCACAGCCTGCACACGCCGCTGATGGCGATCACTAACGCGATCTCGTCGATCATCATCCTCGGCGCGCTGATGCAGATCGGCTCGGGTGCCCCGCTGGTGATGATCCTCGCCGCGATCTCTGTGTTCATGGCCGGGATCAACATCTTCGGCGGCTTCCTCGTCACACGGCGCATGCTTGCCATGTTCCAGAAATCCTAAGGAGGCCGGGCAAATGGAAATCGGTTTCACCACCGCCGCCTACATCGTCGCGGCCGTTCTGTTCATCCTCGCGCTCGGCGGGCTCTCGGGGCAGGAAAGCGCCAAGCGCGCGGTCTGGTATGGCATCGTCGGCATGGCGCTTGCCGTCATCGCCACGCTGATCGGCCCCGGGGCCGGGCTCTGGGGCGTCTCGCTGGCGCTGATCCTCGCCGGTGGCCTGATCGGCACCGTCATCGCCAAGCGCGTGCAGATGACCGAGATGCCGCAACTCGTCGCCGCGATGCACTCGCTCGTCGGCCTCGCCGCCGTCTTCGTCGGCTTCAACGCCGACCTCGAACTGACCCGCGTTCTGGCGATGGACGAGGCCGCGAAGAAGGCGCTCGACGGTTTCGCGGCCGCCGTGGCCAAGAAGGACGCGGTCGAGCAGTCGATCCTGCGGGTCGAGCTGTTCCTCGGCGTGTTCATCGGTGGCGTCACCTTCACCGGCTCGGTGATCGCCTTCGGCAAGCTCGCGGGCAAGGTGAGCTCGGCGGCGGTCAAGCTGCCGGGCGGGCACGTGCTGAACGCCACCGCCGCGATCCTCTCGGTGGTGCTGCTGGTGCTCTACCTCAACGGCGCCGGGATCTGGACGCTGATCGCGATGACGCTCTTGGCCTTCTTCATCGGCTATCACCTGATCATGGGCATCGGCGGCGCCGACATGCCGGTGGTGGTGTCGATGCTGAACTCCTACTCGGGCTGGGCCGCGGCGGCGATCGGCTTCTCGCTCGGCAACGACCTGCTGATCGTCGTCGGCGCGCTGGTCGGCTCCTCGGGCGCGATCCTGTCCTACATCATGTGCAAGGCGATGAACCGCTCGTTCATCAGCGTGATCCTCGGCGGCTTCGGCGGCACCTCCGGCCCGGCGATGGAAATCGAGGGCGAGCAGGTGGCGATCGACGCCGAGGGCGTGGCCGCCGCGCTGAACGACGCCGACCAGATCATCATCGTGCCGGGCTACGGCATGGCGGTGGCGCAGGCGCAGCAATCGGTGGCGGCGCTCACCGCCAAACTGCGCGCCAAGGGCAAGAACGTGCGCTTCGGCATCCACCCCGTCGCCGGCCGCCTGCCGGGGCACATGAACGTGCTGCTGGCCGAGGCCAAGGTGCCCTACGACATCGTGCTGGAGATGGACGAGATCAACGACGATTTCTCCTCGACGGACGTGGTGATCGTGATCGGCTCGAACGACATCGTGAACCCGGCAGCGCAGGAAGATCCGAACTCGCCGATCGCCGGTATGCCGGTGCTGGAAGTGTGGAAGGCGAAACAGGTGTTCGTCTCCAAGCGCGGCCAGGGCACGGGCTATTCCGGCATCGAGAACCCGCTGTTCTACAAGGACAACACCCGGATGTTCTACGGCGACGCGAAAGCCTCGATGGACAGCCTGCTGCCGATGATCGACTGATCGGCGCGGATGACGACGAACGGGCCCTGCCGGCAACGGCGGGGCCTTTCTCGTGATCAATGCCTGCACGGACCGCGATCAAAGAAATGTATATACAAACGACATATAAAAGCGTAACAACGTAGATACCGCCAAGGAGGCACGTCATATGCCAAAGCACGCCAAGAGCAAGAAGGACGCCCAACTGATCATTCGGATTGGCAAGGCCGACCGCGATGCTTTTGTGCAGCTTTGCGACGAGCTCGATACCAGCGCGGCCCGTGAAGTGCGCCGGTTCATCCGGGCATTCCTTGCCGAGCACGCGGCAGATGAACCCAAAACGAAAGGATAAGACATGGCGAATAAAGCCAAGATCAAAGACCTCAAGCGCGAAGTGAAATCCCGCAAGGCGAAAGTCGCGCGGCAGGAGAAGAAGCTCAAAGTGGCCAAGAAGGCCCTGAAAAAGGCGGCCTGAGGCCGTTTGCGCGGGCCGGATCGTCCGGCCCGCGCGCATGTGATGGAGACGTGCATGAAAACGTTACTCGATATTCCCGGCATCGGTCCGGGCCTGAAAACCCGGCTGGGTGAACTCGGGATCAATACCCTTGCCGATCTCGCGTCGGCTGATGCGGCCCTGTTGACCTCTGTTCGCGGGGTGACACTGGCGCGCGCCGAATCCTTCCGCGCTGCCGCTGCCGAGCTTGCCGCAGCGCCGGCGCAGGAACAGGCCGAGCCGAAACCCAAGGCCAAGGCTGAGAAAAACGCCAAGGCGGAGAAAAAGGCCAAGGACAAGAAGGCCAAGGCGGAGGCTGAGAAAAAGGCCAAGGCGGAGAAGAAGGCCAAGGAGAAGAAGGCCAAGGCTGACAAGAAAGCCAAGGAGAAGAAAGCCAAGGCCGACAAGAAAGCCACGGAGAAGAAAGCCAAGGCCGACAAGAAAGCCACGGAGAAGAAAGCCAAGGCCGACAAGAAGGCCAAGGAGAAGAAAGCCAAGGCCGACAAGAAGGCCAAGGCCAGCAAGAAAAAAGCCAAGAAGAAATAGCCCGGCTCAGGCTTCGCGCCAGTCTCCCGGGGCGAGGCCGTCGAGCGCCCAGTCGCCGGCCCGCCAGCGCACCAGTCGCAGGGTTGGAAAGCCGATCGCCGCCGTCATCCGCCGCACCTGCCGGTTGCGGCCCTCGCTGATGGTGATCTCGATCCAGGCGTCGGGCACGGATTTGCGGAAACGCACCGGCGGCACGCGGTCCCAGAGATCGGGTGGGGCGATCAGCCGGGCCTTTGCCGGGCGGGTGGGGCCGTCCTTCAACACGACCCCCCGGCGCAGCGGCGCGAGGTCGGCCTTGTGAGGGGCGCCTTCGACCTGGACGAGGTAGGTTTTCTCCAGCTTGTGGCGCGGGTCGGCGATGCGGGCCTGCAAGCGGCCGTCGTCGGTGAGCAGGAGCAGCCCCTCGCTGTCGCGGTCGAGCCGTCCGGCGGGGTAGACGCCGGGCAGGGCGATGTAGTCGGACAGCGTCGCGCGCGGGGAGGGGCTTTTCGCATCGGTGAATTGCGATAGCACGCCGAAAGGTTTGTTGAACAGGATGAGCCGGGCCATGTGCCTGCCATACGCGCCCGGCGAAAATTTTTCACCCCCTCGCGCAATTTCTCTTGCGGGAATCAGGCCGCCGCCGCATATGCGCGGAACAGACGCCAACGCACGCGCCTCTGGCCAGCCCAACGGGTCCGCGTTTATGCAGCGACGGTAACGTCTTCATCGGAACCTTGGGGCCTTGCCCCTGTCTTGTGGAGATGCATATGCCCCATGCTGCCCCCGGCGCCTTCGCGCCCGAATCCCGCCTTGACTCGGCCCTCGCCACGATGGCGGTCGACCGGCCGACGCTGGTGATGAATCCCGACCGCGTCGAGGCGCAATACCGCGCGCTGAAGGCGGGGCTCGGCTTTGCCCATATCCATTACGCGGTGAAGGCCAACCCGGCCGCCGAGATCGTTGCCCGGCTGGTGGCGCTGGGATCGCATTTCGATGCCGCCTCGCGCGGCGAGATCGAGCTTTGCCTCGGCCAGGGCGCCGACCCGGCGAGGATCTCCTTCGGCAACACGATCAAGAAGACCGCCGACATCGCCTTTGCCCACCGGGCCGGGATCACGCTGTTCGCCGCCGATGCGGGCGAGGAGCTGGAAAAGATCGCCGCCCATGCGCCGGGCGCGGAAGTCTATATCCGGGTGCTGGTGGAGAACTCCGAGGCCGACTGGCCGCTCAGCCGCAAGTTCGGCTGCAAGCCGGCGATGGTGCCCGCCCTGTTCACCCAGGCCCAGGCGCTCGGGCTGAAGCCGCTGGGCCTGTCGTTCCACGTCGGCTCGCAAACGCGCCGGGCCGAGATGTGGGCGCCGGTGCTCGACGATGTCGCCCGGATCTGGCGCGACCTCGAAGCCCGCGGGCACGCCCTCACGCTGCTCAACATCGGCGGCGGGTTCCCCGCCTTCTACGGCGATCCGGTCGACACCCCCACCACTTACGCCGACCGCGTGATGGCGCTGGTTGCTGAGCGCTTCGGCGCCGTGGCGCGGGTGATGGCGGAGCCGGGGCGGGGCATGGTGGCCGAGGCGGGGGCGATCATCGCCGAGGTGGTGCTGGTCGCGCGCAAGTCCGACGATGACGCGCACCGCTGGGTCTATCTCGATATCGGCCGATTCTCGGGGCTGGCCGAAACCGAGGGCGAGGCGATCCGCTACCGGATCGAGACCGGGCGCGACCATGATCCGCACGGCCCCTGCATCCTCGCCGGCCCGTCGTGCGATTCCGCCGATGTGCTCTACGAGAAACGCCCGGTGCACCTGCCGGTGACGCTCGCCGCCGGCGACAGGGTGGTGATCCGCAACGCCGGCGCCTACACCTCGAGCTATGCCTCGGTGGGGTTCAACGGCTTCCCGCCGCTCGACGTGGTGGTGCTCTGAGCCGGCGCGGCGCGCTCAATCGTCGTCGATCTCGGCGGGGTCGAGCGCGCAGCCCGGGCTCTGCCCTGTTACCGGAGCAAAGCCCGGGGGCAGGGTGGTGCCGGCATCGGCACAAGCGCGGGCAAGCTGGCGCGCGCTGAGGCCGGCGGCGCGGGCAAGCACCGCGCCGCGCAGATCGGCGCCGTCGAACTCGGCGCCCTTGAGCCGGGCCTCCTCGAAATCCGCGCCGCGCAGGTCGGCCCCCTTGAAATCGGCGCCGCGCAGGTCGGCGGCCTCGAAATCGGCCCCCGCGAGCATCGCGCCCTCGAGATCGGTGCCGCGCAGGCTGGCATCCTCGAAATCCATGTCCGCCAGCGTCAGACCCTTGAGATCGGCGCCGTCGAGCCGCATGGATTCGAGCGAGATCGAGAACCGCGCGAGCAGGTCCATGTCGGCGAGGAAGGCCAGCACCCGGCCGGCGCGGTCGCGGTCGACGAGGCGCAGCGCCGCGAGGGTCTGGGCCCGCCCGATCGCGGTGACGCGGGCCTCGGCCTCCGGCCCGGCGGCCGCGTCGAGCACCAGCGCGCTGATCCGGTCGACATATTGCTGCAGGGCGGCCTCGGCGGCACGCTCGTTGGCGAGGTGCTGCTGCCCGGCGTTGATCAACACCGTCGCGAAGCCCACGACCAGCGGCACCGCGAGCAGCGACAGCCAGTCCCACAACGTGCGGCCCTCGAAGCCGAGCCAGCCCGGGCGGCGCCAGCGCCAGAGCGCCGCGAGGGTGAGGGCGACGGCGGCGAGGCTTGCAAGGGTGATCAGCGTCGGGGTCATGGGTGGTCCTGTCCGTCGCGCGATGAAACCATGCCGGCGCCGCGATGTCAGCCTTTTTGCGCGCCTGCGTCGCATCGCGGGGCGGCGCGGGATGTGGCAAAGCGGCTGGGCTTGGGCTATTCAGGGCCGAGACGAGAGGGCGAGGCTATGGCGACGATACAAGACCACGAGTTGCGCTATGCGCTGGCCAACGAGCTGCACGCGCGGCCCTTCCCGGCGCTGAGCGCGCCCTGTTTCGCCGCCTATCTCGCGGTCAAGCGCCCCACCGATGCCGCCGGGCGCGACCGGGCGGAGGACGTGGCGCACCTGCACGCCCTTCTCGACCGCTTTGGCGCGGCGCATCCGCCCGAAGGGGCCAACCACTTCTTCGGCGAGATTGGCAAGTATCGCCTCAAGTGGGAGCAGCATACCGAGTTCGTGACCTACACGATCTTCGGAGACGGCAACGCCGCGCGGCCCTTCGATCCGGCGGTGTTCGACGTCTTCCCGGCCGACTGGCTGGCGGCGGCGCCCGGCGTGCGGATCACCTCGGCGCTGATCCGGGTGGAGGAGCGCCCCGCCGAGGAGGCGATGCGCGCCAGGATCGACGAGTGGTTCGTGGCCGAGAGCGTGGCCGCCTCCAGCGTGCTCGATGGCGCGGCGGTGATCGCGGGGGATTTCCGCATAGATGCCGGCGGGCACATGCGCTTTGCCGTCTTCGTCAGCCCCGGCATCACCGAGCGGCGGGTGGGCCGGATCGTGCAGCGGGTGAGCGAGATCGAAACCTACAAGACGATGTCGATGCTGGGGCTGGCGCGGGCCCGCGCGATCCAGGGTCGGCTCGGCGAGATCGAAGACGAACTGTCGGGCATGGTCAGCGGGCTCGGGCGGGCGGATGTCTCGCACGAGACGGAATTGAAGGACCTGCTCCAGGTTTCGGCCGAGCTGGAAAGCCTGCATGCGCAAACCTCGTTTCGCTTCGGCGCCACGGCGGCCTACGAGGCGCTGGTGAGCGACCGGGTGCGGGTGATGCGCGAGGAACGCTGGGACGGGCGGCAGACCTGGCACGAGTTCATGATGCGCCGCTTCGATCCGGCGATGCGCACGGTGAAGAGCGCCGAACGGCGGCTCGAGGCGATGGCCGACCGGGCGATGCGGGCGGGCGACCTGTTGCGCACGCGGGTCGACGTCGACCGCTCGGGGCAGAACCAGAAACTGCTCGAAAGCATGGACCGGCGCGCGCAACTGCAATTGCGCCTGCAGGAAACCGTCGAGGGGCTCTCGGTGGTGGCGATCAGCTACTACGCGGTCTCGCTGCTGGCCTACCTGGTCGTCCCGCTCGCGGCGCGGTTCGGCATCGACAAGGGGTGGGCCACGGCCGGACTGGTGCTGCCGGTGGTGCTGGTGGTCTGGCTTTCCGGCCGGGCGGTGAAGAAGCGGCTCATTCACAAGTGACGCGGGCGGGCGGGGGCGCGAAATCCGTACGGATTTCGTCCCGGTTTCCGCACGGAAACCGCCTTCGTTTTCCGCCGCGGAAAACGCGCCCGGCCTTGACGCTCCCGCCCCGCCCCGGCACCCTCGCGGCGAAAACCCCGGAGCACCCCATGCACAAAGACCTCACCGCCCGCGAGATCCTCGAAAAACTGATCTCCTTCCCCACCGTGAGCCGGGACAGCAACCTTGCGCTGGTCAACTGGGTCGAGGATTACCTCGCCGCCCACGGCGTGCGCGCCACCCGGGTCTACAACGACGACGGCACCAAGGCGGCGCTCTATGCCAACATCGGCCCCGAGGTGGAAGGCGGGGTGGTGCTGTCGGGCCATACCGACGTGGTGCCGGTCGACGGCCAGGCCTGGGACACCGATCCGTTCGAGCTGGTCGAGATCGATGGCCGCCTCTACGGCCGTGGCACCTGCGACATGAAGGGGTTCGACGCCATCGCGCTCGCCGCCGTGCCCAAGGCGCTCAAGGCCGGGGTGAAACGGCCGCTGCAGATCGCGCTTTCCTACGACGAGGAGGTGGGCTGCCTCGGCGCGCCGCGGATGATTGCCGAGATGGCGGCGCATCTGCCCAAGGCGGCCGCCGCGATCATCGGCGAGCCGTCGCAGATGAAGGTGGTGAACGGCCACAAGGGCGGCATCGGCATCGCCACCCACCTGCGCGGCTACGAGGTGCATTCGTCGCTGATGCACACCGGCGTCAACGCGGTGATGGAGGGGGCCAAGCTGATCGACTGGGCCAACCGGATGAACGCCGAGAACATGGCGCGCGCGCCGGGGCCGATCGACGCGCTGTTCGAGCCGCCGTGGACGACCTGCCACATCGGCACCATCGCCGGCGGCACCGCCGACAACATCACCGCGCGGGATTGCCACTTCGTCATGGCGTTCCGCTGCATCCCGTCCGAAAGCGTCGAAAGCTGGCAGGCGCGCTATCTCGAGGCGGTGGCCGAAGTCGAGGCGGGGATGCGCGCGGTCCATCCCGAGGCGCGGATCGACACCACCGTGCGGTTCCAGGTGCCGGGGCTCCAGCCCGAGCGCGACAGCGCGGCCGAGGCCCTGGCGCGGCGCATCACCGGCGACAACGCCCCCAACGCGGTGAGCTATGCCACCGAGGCCGGGCAATTCCAGGAGGCGGGCTATTCCGCCGTCATCATCGGACCGGGCAACATCGCCCAGGCCCACCAGCCGAACGAATGGCTGAGCCTCGCGCAGTTCGAGGCCGGCATCGACTTCGTCGACCGGATCATCGAGCACCTCTGCGAGGAGGCATGACGCCGTTTCCGATCTCGGCCGAGCAGCCGGCGTCGCATACCGGCGATCTGCCCGACCGCGCCGACGTGGTGGTGATCGGCGGCGGCGTGATCGGGGTGAGCGCGGCGCTGTTCCTCGCCCGGGCGGGCGTGTCGGTCGTGCTGGTCGAGAAGGGACGGATCGCGGGCGAACAATCGAGCCGCAACTGGGGCTGGATCCGGGTTCAGGGCCGCGATCCGGCCGAGATTCCGATCGCGCAGGAGGCGCAGGCGCTCTGGCCGCAACTGGCCGCGCAGGTCGATACCGACATCGGGTTGACGCAGGGCGGCGTGGCCTATCTCGCCCGCGATGAGGCCGAGAAGGCGCGTTTCGCCGACTGGTTGCGGCTGGCCGAGCCTTACGGCGTGAGCAGCCAGTTGCTGGACGGTGACGGCGTGACGCGGCTCCTGCCCGAGGCCGCGCGCCGCTGGCCCGGCGCGCTCTGGACGCCAGCCGACATGCGCGCCGAACCCTTCGTCACCGTGCCGGCGCTGGCCCGGCTTGCGGCGAAAGCCGGGGCGGTGATCCGCGAAGATTGCGCCGCGCGGCTGCTCGATCTCGAGGGGGGCCGGGTGGCCGGGGTGATCACCGAGCGCGGCCGCATCCGCGCCGGCGCGGTGGTGCTGGCGGGCGGGGCGTGGTCGTCGCTGTTCCTGCGCCGCCACGGCATTTCGATCCCGCAGCTTTCGGTCCGCGCCACCGCGATGCGCACGGCGGCGCTGGGCGAGGTGTTCCAGGGCGGGGCGGTCGACCACCGGATGGCCTTTCGACGCCGCGCGGACGGCGGCTACACCCTGGCGCCGGAGGGGTTCCACGAGCTCTACATCGGCCCCGACGCCTTCCGCGCCTTCGCGCGTTACCTGCGGCAGATGTTCAAGGATCCGTTCGGCACCGCGCTGCGCCCCGTCGCCCCCCGAGGCTACCCCGATGGCTGGGCGACGCCGCGGCGCTGGCGCGCGGACCGGCCCTCGCCGTTCGAGCGGATGCGGGTGCTGAACCCGGCCCCGAACATGGCCAAGGTACGCGAAACCGCGCGCGCCTTCGGCGAAACCTTCCCCGAACTCGGGCCTGTGGAGATCGAAAGCGCCTGGGCCGGGATGATCGACACGCTGCCCGACGTGGTGCCGGTGGTCGACCACGCGGCGCAGATCCCCGGCCTCACCATCGCCACCGGCATGTGCGGCCACGGCTTCGGCATCGGCCCGGCCTTCGGGCGGATCGTCGCCGACATGGTGCAGGGAAAGCCGCCGGGGCACGATCTTGCGCGCTTCCGGCTCGCGCGCTTCTCCGATGGCAGCCCGCTGGAACTGGGGCCGAACCTCTGAGGCCCGGGGCGCGTCAGCCCTTGGGGGGCGCCTTGCGTGCCGGTGCCTTCTTCGCCGGTGCTTTCTTCGCGGCGGCAGGCTTTTTCGGTGCAGCCTTGGCTTTTGCCTTCGGGGCCGCCTTCGGCTTCGCGCCGGTCAGCGCCGCTTCGGCGCGGAACCAATAGGCTTGATCCTCTCCCTCGGGCGCGCCGTCTTCGAGCCACATGTGGTAGGCGGCTTCGCGAATCTCTTCGTCGGTTACCTTGCGTTTGGGCATCGGAATGGCCTCCGGGTTAGGTGATTTGCCGCTTACAAGCATGACGCGAATCATGGCTTCGGGCAAGCTAACCCCGCCGGATTGCGGCGATGTGACAGGATCTGCCGAAAATCTAGCCGCCGGTATGGCTCATGTGCCGCGGCATCTGGCCATCCGCGCGCTGGCGCGAATAATCGAAGTCGTGCCCCTTCGGCTTGTGGCTGATCGCATCGCGAATCGCGGCCACGAGCGGCGCGTCATCGTCGGGGTGATCGCGCAGCGGCGCGCGCAGGTCGGCGCGGTCTTCCTGCCCGAGGCACATGTAGAGCTCGCCGGTGCAGGTCATTCGCACCCGGTTGCAGCTTTCGCAGAAATTATGCGTGAGCGGGGTGATGAAGCCGATCTTCTGCCCGCTTTCCTCCAGCCGCACGTAGCGCGCCGGGCCGCCGCTGCGTTCGGCCAGCGGCGTGAGGGTGAAGCGCGTCGCCAGACGCTCGCGCAGATCGGTGAGCGGCCAGTATTGATCGATCCGGTCCTCTTCCTCGCCGAGATCGCCCATCGGCATGACCTCGATCCAGGTCAGGTCCATGTCGCGCTCGGCGCACCAGTCGGTGAGCGTGAACAGTTCTTCCTCGTTGAACCCCTTGAGCGCCACCGCGTTGATCTTGACCCGAAGCCCGGCGGCCTGCGCCGCCTCGATCCCGCGCAGCACCTTGGCCAGATCGCCGCGCCGGGTGATCTGGGAGAACTTGGCCGGATCGAGCGTATCGAGCGAGACGTTCACCCGCCGCACCCCGGCGGCGTAGAGATCGTCGGCGAATCGCGCAAGCTGCGAGCCGTTGGTGGTGAGCGTGAGTTCGTCGAGCGCGCCGCTTTCGAGGTGCCGCGTCATCCCTCGGAAGAAGGTCATGATATCCTTGCGCACGAGTGGCTCGCCGCCGGTGATGCGCAGTTTGCGCACGCCCAGCCCGATGAAGGCCGTGGACATCCGGTCAAGCTCTTCGAGCGACAGCAGCTCCTTTTTCGGCAGGAAGACCATTTCCTCCGCCATGCAATAGGAGCAACGAAAATCACAGCGGTCCGTCACCGAAAGGCGCAGATAGGTGATGGGCCGCTGGAACGGATCAATGAGTGCGCGCGTTTCCATAGTGAAACACTAGGGTTTTATGCCGCGGCTCGCAAGCCATCGTGGCATTGTTCACGTCTTCTTTTGCGCCTAAGCTTTCCGCATGAAACGATTGCTCATCCTCGCGGTTCTGCTCTCGGCCTGTGCCGAGATGGCCCCGCGCGACGCCGACATGGCGCCGCCGGAGGGGATGACGCGGCCGATGCCGCGGCCCGATGCGGGCGCACCGCCGGCGGGGGCCAACACCGCCGACGCCTTCGACACCAGCACCGAAGCCGAGCGCGCCGCGGCGATGGCAGAGAGTGCGCCCGACGCGGAAGCGCGGCTCGGGCGCACGGTGGCCAGCCTCGGCAGCCCGGCCGATCCCGGTTTCTGGCTCGAAACCCCGCTCACCGACCGGGTCCGCCCGGGCCGCGTGGTCGCGGTGGCGAGCGGCGCCAGCGTCCAGGTTGAACTCAGGCCGATCGACGCGCCGCCGGGCGCGGGCAGCCGGATTTCGCTGCCGGCGCTCAGGCTGCTGAACGTCGGGCTGACTGGGCTGCACGAGTTGGACGTTTTCGCGCGCTGAGGCGCACCCGGTCAGGCGGGGAGGTGTTTCGCCGCCTCCTTGCGGGCGAAGGGCTTCATCCTGTCACCGTATTCGGCAAGGAAGGCGCGGGTGCGCTCGGGGTCGTGCTTGGAGAGATCGCGCAGCCACCAGGCCACCGCCTTCTGGATGAACCATTCGGGATCGTCGACGTAAGCCCCGGCCCATCCCAGAACGCGGTCGCGAATCGCGAGATCGGCGGGCTTGGGGTGGTTCTGCCGGGTCCAGGGCAGGGTGATGACGAGCGCGGCGCGGCGGGTCCACATGTGGTCGGCCCGGGTCCAGGCTTCCACCTCGTCGATACGTGACGGATCGGCCACCAGCCGCTTCTGTCCGGCGATGCAGGCGTGATCGGCGATCGCCCAGGCATCGAACTCGGGCACCCAGGAGGCGATCAGCGCCCAGGCGGCGGCGTCGGGGCGCAGCCGGGCCTGGGTGAGCAGCTTGGCCGCCGCGATCCGCGCCTCGTGGACATCGGTTTTCCACAAGGCCTCCGCCAGCGCCACGCGGGCGGGCACATCGAGCACCTGCCGCCATGCGGTGGTGAGATCGTTGATCACCGGGTTGGGCACGCCGAGGTAGCGGCGCGATGCCTTGTGGTAGGCCGCAGCACCCGCGGCCCGCTCGGGATCGGCCCGCGCTTCCAGCTCTGCCAGCGCGGCCTCTGGGGTCATTCGACGGTGACCGACTT
Source organism: Sinisalibacter lacisalsi (assembly GCF_014640115.1). GTDB lineage: Bacteria > Pseudomonadota > Alphaproteobacteria > Rhodobacterales > Rhodobacteraceae > Sinisalibacter > Sinisalibacter lacisalsi. Next base: position 291,789 of record NZ_BMGI01000004.1, read on the forward strand.
GGCGAGGTTGCGCGGCTGGTCGACGTCGGTGCCCTTGGCGACGGCGGCGTGGTAGGCGAGGAGCTGCGCCGGCACCGCGTAGAGCACCGGCTGGATGAATTCCGGCGCGTCGGGCATGGTGATCGCCTGCCAGACCTCGTCGCCGGCCTGCGCGATGGCGCGCGCGTCGGAGATCAGCAACACCCGCCCGCCGCGCGCCATGACCTCCTGCATGTTCGACACGGTCTTCTCGAACAGACCGTCATGCGGCGCCAGCACCACCACCGGCGTGGCCTTGTCGACCAGCGCGATGGGGCCGTGCTTGAGTTCGCCGGAAGGATAACCTTCGGCATGGAGGTAGCTGATTTCCTTCAGTTTCAGCGCGCCCTCGAGGGCGAGCGGAAACATCTGGCCCCGGCCGAGGAAGAGCACATCGTGGGATTCGGCGATGGCTTCGGCGGCGGTGCGGATCGCATCGTCGACGGCGAGCGCATGGCTGAGCAGGCCGGGCAGTTTGCGCAGCGCGGCGAGCAACTCGGCCACGCCGCCGGCGTCGAGCGCGCCGCGGGCCTGGGCCGCCTTCACCACCAGCACCGCAAAGGTGGCGAGCTGGCAGGTGAAGGCTTTGGTCGAGGCCACGGCGATCTCGGGGCCGGCATGGATCTGCACCGCCACGTCGGCCTCGCGGGCAATCGAGCTTTCGGGCACGTTGACCAGCGCCAGCGTGCGGATGCCCTCGCCGGTGGCGAAGCGCAGCGCCGCCAGCGTATCGGCGGTTTCACCCGACTGGCTGACGAACACCCCGAGCGTGCCCTCGGGGAAGGGCGGCTCGCGGTAGCGGAACTCGGAGGCGACGTCGATATCGACGGGCAGGCGGGCGTAGCGCTCGAACCAGTATTTCGCCACCAGCCCGGCGTAATAGGCGGTGCCGCAGGCGACGATCGAAAGCCGCTGGATGCTGGCGAAGTCGATGCCCTCCAGGTCGAGCGCCACGGCGTCGCCCTCGGGGGTGAGGTAGGCGTCGAGCACCTTGCCCACCACGGTGGGCTGTTCGGCGATCTCCTTCATCATGAAGTGCCGGTGGCCGCCCTTCTCGATCCGGGCCGCGTCCATCTGGATGCGCCGCTCGGCGCGGTTGGCGAGCGCGCCTTCGGCATTGTAGATTGTCGCGCCGGCGCGGGTGATCACCGCCCAGTCGCCCTCTTCGAGATAGGTGATCCGGCTGGTGAGCGGGGCGAGCGCGATGGCGTCGGAGCCGACGTACATCTCGCCCTCGCCATGGCCGATGGCGAGCGGGCTGCCCTTGCGCGCGGCGATCATCAGATCGCGTTCGCCCTCGAACAGGAACAGGAGCGCGAAGGCGCCTTCCAGCCGGGACAGCGTGGCGCGCACGGCCTCGACCGGCGCCAGCCCATCGTCGAGGAAGGACTGCGTCAGCATGGCGACGGTTTCGGTGTCGGTGTCGCTTTCGGGGGCCATCCCGCGCGCCGCCAGTTCGTCGCGCAGGGCGTGGAAGTTCTCGATGATGCCGTTGTGAACCACCGCCACGCCACCGGCGCGGTGCGGGTGCGCATTGGCCTCGTTCGGCGCGCCGTGAGTGGCCCAGCGGGTGTGACCGATGCCGGCGAGGCCGGGCAGCGGCTCGTGCACCAGCCGGTCGGAGAGGTTGACGAGCTTGCCGACGGCGCGGCGACGGTGCAGCGCGCCGGCGGCGTTCACTGTGGCGATCCCGGCGCTGTCATAGCCGCGATACTCAAGCCGCTTCAGCGCCTCGACGATCGCGGGCGCGGCTTCGTGTTCGCCGAGAATGCCGACAATTCCGCACATGGTCTTTCCACCTCAAACCTGGTTCGTTACGTGCATGTAATTGCACTTTTCAAACATTTCACTTCGCGGACTTGGCTTTTTCCTTGGCCGCCTTCATCTTTTCATACATCCGGCGCCAGAACCCTTCCTTGATCTCGAGCCGCGCGCGGCCGATCGCCATGGCGCCCGCGGGCACGTCGCGGGTCACCACGGTGCCGGTCGCCGTCATCGCGTCGTCGCCCACACGCACCGGGGCGACGAGCATGGTGTCGGAGCCGATGAAGGCGCGCGCGCCGATGTGGGTGTGGTGCTTGAACACGCCGTCGTAATTGCAGGTGATCGTGCCTGCACCGATGTTGGCCGCGGCGCCGACGAAGGCATCGCCGATATAGCTGAGGTGGTTGACCTTGGCGCCCTCGGCGATCTCGGCGTTCTTGATCTCGACGAAATTGCCCACCTTGGCGCCCTCGGCCAGTTCCGCGCCGGGGCGCAGCCGGGCGAAGGGGCCGACCTGCGCGTCGCGGCTCACGTGGCAGCCTTCGAGATGGCTGAAGGCGCGGATGCGCGCGCCGGTTTCCACCGTCACGCCGGGGCCGAACACCACGTTGGGCTCGATCACCGCGTCGCGGCCGACCCAGGTGTCCTGCGCGAAAAACACCGTCTCCGGCGCGATCAGCGTCACCCCGTTTTCCAGCGCCTCGGCGCGCTTGTGGGCCTGGAACAGCGCCTCCGCCCTGGCCAGTTCGGCGCGGGTGTTGATGCCCAGCGTTTCCGACTCGTCGCAGCTCACGGCGGCGGCGGAAAGCCCGCGCGCCCGGGCGATCTCGACGATATCGGTGAGGTAGTATTCGCCCGAGGCGTTGTCGTTGCCGACCGCCTCGATCAGCGCGAACAGCGTCGCGGCATCGGCGGCGACGACGCCGGAATTGCACAGGCTGATCGCGCGCTCGGCCTCGGTGGCGTCCGAGTATTCGACGATGCGGGTGAGCGCGCCCTCTTCCACCACGAGCCGGCCGTAGCGGCCCGGATCGGCGGCCTCGAAGCCCAGCACCACCACGTCGGCCCCGTCCGCGCGCGCCTTCAGCATCGTCTCCAGCGTCTCGGGCCGAATGAAGGGCGTGTCGCCGTAGAGCACCACCGCGTCGCCCTCGAAGCCGTCGAGCGCGGCCCGCGCCTGCGCCACCGCGTGCGCCGTGCCGAGCTGGTCGGCCTGTTCGACCACCGCGATCTCCTCGTCGATCGCCTGCGCCGCATGCGCGACGCTGTCGAACCCGTGGCCCGCCACCAACACCACGCGCTCGGGCTCCAGTCCCCGGCCCGAGGCCAGCGCATGGGCGAACAGGGGCGCGCCGCCCAGCTCGTGGAGCACCTTGGGCTGGTCCGATTGCATCCGGGTGCCCTGTCCGGCGGCGAGAATGATGAGGCTGGTGGGCATGATCTGCTCTTTTCAGACGGTCGCGCCCGTTTTAACCCAGCGACACAGCGCTGCAAGGAAAAGGCGCGGGCTCATTGGGATAGGCGGGAAGGCGCATGCGCACGGTGATCTTCGACCTCGACGGCACTCTGGCCGATACCTCAGGCGATCTCGTCGCCGCCGCCAACGCCTGTTTCGGCGATCTCGGCCTGGGCGATCTGCTCGATCCCGCCGCCGACGCGGCCACCGCCTTTCGCGGCGGGCGGGCGATGCTGCGGCTCGGCTTCAGCCGGGCCGGGCAGGGCGGCGAGGCGGAGGTGGACCGCGCCTTTCCCCGGCTGCTCGATCATTACGCGGCGCATATCGACGTGCACACGAAGGTCTACCCCGGTGCGGTCGAGGCGCTGGAGGGGCTCCGGCGGGCGGGCTACCTGCTCGCCGTCTGCACCAACAAGCCCGAGGGGCTGGCGGAAACGCTGCTGTCGCGGCTGGATTTGCGCGGCTACTTCGGCGCGGTGATCGGGGCCGACACCCTGCCCACCCGCAAGCCCGACGCCGCGCCCTACCGCGCCGCCGTCGCCGGGGCGGGGGGCGAGCTGGCGCGCTCCTACCTGCTCGGCGACACCGAGACCGACCGCGAAACCGCGCGCGCCGCCGGGGTGCCTTCGGCGCTCGTCACCTTCGGCCCCTCCGGGCGCGGCGTCGAGGCGCTGCTGCCCGAGGGGCTGCTCGACCATTACGACGATCTCGCCGGCCTCACCCGCCGCCTGATCGGTTGACGCCGCCCGCGCGCGCCCGCAGTCTCACGCCATGACGCAAGAGATATTCACCGGCAATTTCACCCAGACCGATCCGCTGCCGGCGCAAGCGGAGGCGGCGGCGCTGGCGGTGATGCGCTCGGGCCGGCTGCACCGCTACGCCGAGGCGCCGGATGCGCCGTCGGAGGTGTCGCGGCTGGAGCGCGCGTTCGCCGACTGGGCGGGTGCGCGCTATGCCCTCGCCGTGGCCTCGGGCGGCTACGCGCTCGCCACGGCGCTGCGCGCGCTCGGTGTGGGCCCGGGCGACAAGGTGCTCACCAATGCCTTCACCCTCGCGCCGGTGCCCGGCGCGATCGCCAGCCTCGGCGCGGTGCCGGTGTTCGTCGGCGTCACCGAGGCGCTGGTGATCGACCTCGAGGATCTCGCCGCCAAGGCCGGCGAGGCGCGGGTGCTGCTGCTCAGCCACATGCGCGGCCACATCGCCGACATGGACCGGCTGATGGCGATCTGCGACGCGGCGGGCATCGCGGTGGTGGAGGATTGCGCCCATACCCTCGGCGCGCGCTGGAACGGCGTGCTTTCGGGCCGTCACGGCGTGATCGGGGCCTATTCGACCCAGAGCTACAAGCACATGAACTCGGGCGAGGGCGGGCTGCTCGTCACCGACGACGCCGAGCTTGCGGCGAAGATGGTTCTGCTTTCGGGGAGCTACATGTTCTACGAGCGCCACGGCGCGGCCCCGCCGCCCGAGGCCTTCGCGGCGGTGAAATACGACATGCCCAACATCTCGGGGCGGATGGACAACCTGCGCGCGGCTGTGCTGCGGCCGCAGCTGGCCGAGCTCGATGCGCGCTGCGCGGGCTGGAACGCGCGCTACCGCGCGGTGGAGGCGGGGCTGCGCGGCACGCCGGGGCTCACGCTGATCGAGCGGCCGGAGGCGGAAGATTACGTGATGTCGTCATTCCAGTTCCTCCTGCTCGACTGGGTCGAGGCGGCCGTGCGGGCGGTGCTGGATGGCTGCGGCGCGCGCGGGGTGCAGCTCAAATGGTTCGGCGCGCCCGAGCCGCAGGGTTTCACCTCGCGCTACGGCCATTGGCACTACGCGGCGCACGACGCGCTGCCGCGCACCGACCGGGTGCTCGCGGGGCTGATCGACATGCGGCTGCCGCTCGCCTTCAGCCTCGACGACTGCGCCCTGATCGCGCGGATCATTTCCGAGGAGGTGACCAGGGTGGCCGGCTCAAGGCAGGAATGACGCCACGTTCCGGCCGCGTTGCCGGTGACGGCAGGCGGGCCGGGGCGCGCGCCCCGGCCCCACGCGGGCGCGCGCCCGCGTCGCCTCAGCCCTTGGCCTTCTCGGCCTCGGCCACGTTTTCCTTCACCGCGATGAAGCTGTCGGGGGTCACCGAGATCGTGTCGATCCCGGCTTCGACGAGGAACTTGGCGAAGGTCGGGTTGTTCGACGGCGCCTGGCCGCATAGGCCGACATAGCTGCCGGTCTTGTGCGCCTTGTCGATCACCGTCGAGATCATCCACTTCACCGCCTCGTTCGATTCGTCGAACAAATCGGCCAGCGTGCCCGAATCGCGGTCCACCCCCATGGTGAGCTGGGTGAGGTCGTTCGAGCCGATCGAGAAGCCGTCGAACCGGTCGGCGAACTGCTCGGCGAGGATCACGTTGGCGGGGATCTCGCACATCACGTAGATCTCCAGCCCGTTCTCGCCGCGCACGAGGCCGTGGCGGGCCGAAACCTCGAGCACCTTGTCGGCCTCTTCGAGCGAGCGGCAGAACGGGATCATGATCACGACGTTGTCGAACCCCATCTCCTCGCGCAGCTTCTTGATCGCCTTGCATTCGAGCGCGTAGCCCGGTTCGTAGCTCTCCGAGTAGTAGCGCGAGGCGCCGCGGAAGCCGATCATTGGGTTTTCTTCCTTCGGTTCGAACTGCTTGCCGCCGACAAGCTCGGCGTATTCGTTCGTCTTGAAGTCCGACATGCGCACGATGACCTTGTTGGGATAGGCCAGCGCCGCGATCCGGCTGAGGCCGCGCGCGAGCGTGTCGATGAAGAATTGCGACTTGTCGTCGTAGCCCTTGGTCAGTTCCTCGATGAAGTCGCGGTCGCTTTGCTTTTTCACCTTGTCGAAGTGGATCAGCGCGAGCGGGTGGGCGATGATCGCGTTGTTGATCACGAATTCCATCCGCGCGAGCCCGACGCCGTCGATCGGCAGGCGCCACCAGCGCGCCGAGGTCGAGGGGTTGGCGAGGTTGAGCATGATCTTGGTCTTGGTCTCGGGAACGTGGGTGAGATCGAGCTCTTCTACCTCATACTCGGCAAAACCCTCGTAGATCAGCCCCTCGTCGCCCTCGGAGCAATCCACCGTGACGTCTTGCATGTCGTGCAGCACGTGGGTGGCGTTGCCGGTGCCGACGATCGCGGGCACGCCCAGTTCTCGGCTGACGATGGCGGCGTGGCTGGTGCGCCCGCCGGAATCGGTGATGATCGCCTTGGCGCGTTTCATGATCGGCACCCAGTCCGGGTCGGTCTGGGTGGTGACGAGGATCGCGCCGTCGGTGAACTTGTCGATGTCCTTGACGTCTTCGATCAGGCAGATCGTGCCGGTGGCCACCGCCGCGCCGACCGAGAGGCCCTTGAGCAGGATCTTCTCGTGGCTGGTCACGCTGAAGCGTTTCATCGCGCCGGCCTGCACCCGGCTCTGCACCGTTTCGGGCCGGGCCTGGACGATGTAGATGCCGCCGTTCACGCCGTCGCGCGCCCATTCCATGTCCATCGGCTGGCCGTAGTGGTCTTCGATCGTCTTGGCGTAGCGCGCCAGTTCAACGATCTCCTCGTCCGACAGCACGAAGGCTTCCTTCTCGGCCTTCGAGGTGGGCACGTTCTTGATGTCGCCGCCTTCGAGCCCGGCGTAGATCATCTTCTTCTCTTTCGCGCCGAGCTTCTTCTCGATGATCGGCGTCACGTCCTTGCGGTCGAGGAAGGGTTTGTAGACCTGGTATTCATCCGGCGTCACCGCGCCCTGAACCACGTTCTCGCCCAGCCCCCAGGCGGCGTTGATCAGCACGGCATGGGGCCAGCCGGTTTCGGTGTCGATCGAGAACATCACGCCCGAGCCGCCGATATCGGAGCGCACCATCAGCTGAACGCCGATCGACAGCGCCACGTCGAGGTGGCCGAAGCCCTGCACGTTGCGGTAGGAAATCGCCCGGTCGGTGAACAGCGAGGCAAAGCACTTGCGGCAGGTCTCCAGCAGGGCCTTTTCACCCACCACGTTGAGGTAGGTTTCCTGCTGTCCCGCGAAGGAGGCGTCGGGCAGGTCTTCGGCGGTGGCCGAGGAGCGCACGGCGACGGAAGGGTTGTCACCGCCCACCCGGCGGCCAAGCTCGTGATAGGCCTCAACGATGGCCTTGCGGCTGGCCTCGGGGAATTCGCCCGCGATCACCGCGGCGCGCACCTTCTTGCCGGCCTCGGGCAGCGTGATCTTGCCATCGTCGAGTTCAGACATGGTTTCTTCGATCACGTGATGAAGATCGTTGGCCTCGATGAAGGCGCGGAAGGCGTCGGAGGTGGTGGCATAGCCCGGCGGCACCTTGATGCCGAGCGGTTCGAGCTGCGAGACCATCTCGCCGAGCGAGGAGTTCTTGCCGCCGACGAGGGCGACATCTGCGCGCCGGAGCTCTTCGAACCAGATGAGCTGACGGATGTCTTGGGAGGCTGTGGCCATGATTGCGGTCCTTTCTGTGAAAGTTGCCCCGTGCCTAGCCTGTTTCGCGCCCCCGGGCTTTGACCCGTATCAAGGTTTGAGCGCAATGGACGGATTGCGCCACCCGCGTGCCGATCGGGGTGTTTTCGCCCCCCGGTCGGCGGCCCTCAGCCGGTCGTCGGCGGGCGGGTGAAGGCGAACAGCCGGCGGGCCTCGTCGGGCGGGACGACGCGGGCCGGGGGGGCGAGCAGCAAGCGGCCGAAAAGCGCGCGGTTCGGCTCGTCGGCCATCAGCGCGGCGAACCGCGCCTTGCGCCAGGCCACCGCCTCGGCGTGCAACCGGGCCAGCACCGGATCGGCGCGCAGCCGCGCGAGGTGCGGCGCGCGCAAGCCCTCGGCGGCCCGGATCGAGCTGTCCTCGACCTGGCACCAGTTGCGCTCGGTCCAGTAATCGAGCCCCAGCGCCTCGCCGCCATGCACCGCGCGGCCCCGGTCGCGCTTGACGATGTAGCTCTCCATCGCGCCGAGCGGGTAGTGGTTGAGCTGGGCGAGGCGGTAGTTCCTGCGTCCGAAGGGCGAGAAGATCTGGCCCCGGCGAAAGCGCGGCTCCAGTTCGCGGCCCTCGCCGTCGAACCAGCGGGCGGTGTCGGCGGCCTCGGTGGGGGCGCGCGGGCGGTGCACGCCGAGCTTGCCGTAGGCCCCGGCGTTGCGGAAAAGCGTCTTGAACATGAAGGCGCGCCAGGGCCAGACCATGACCTCCGGGGCGGCGCGGGTGAATTGCTCGGTGATCGGCCGGTCTTCATAGTCGCGCCGCCCGCAATTGCCGAACAAACGCCAGGTGAGGGTGATCGCATCGGCCACGGGCAGGGCGGCGCGGAGGGCGGTAAGGCTGTGGTCGCCGACATGGATGTTGACGAACTCGTCGATGTCGAGCGTCATCAGCCAGTCGGCGCCGCGCACCAGCGGGTGGGTGTCGGCCCGTTTCATCGCGGCGAACTGCACGCCGCCCTCGTGCGGGCCGGGGTTGGGCAGGTGCACGATCTCGCCCAGGTCCGCCAGCCGGTTCAGCATCGCGTCGGTGCCGTCGTCGCAATCGTTCGACAGCACGAGGAAATCGGTGAAGCCGACGCCCTTGTGATGGGCGAGCCATTCGATCAGGAAGGCGCCTTCGTTGCGCACGGTGAGCACGGCGGTGGCGCGCATCTTACCAATCTCGCCGGAATGTGACGACTTTCTTGTTCGAGGTCTTGGGGAAAAAGGTCAGACCAGCGGCTTGGAACGCATCGAAAACCGCTTGCACCCCGGCCTTGCCGATCCACTGCGGATGCAACTCCACAACCCCAAGGCGGACGGTGGAAAGATCCATCAGCGGCACCAGATCGGCCTCGGCGCCCTCGATATCGCAAACCACGACACTCGGCGCGATCGCTTTCATCTCGGTCTTGATGTTGAGCACGGACACCTCGTGGCGGGCGACGACCGGGCTCGTTTCGCCCGCCGGGTTTTCGTCGAGCGAAGAGGCGGAAAAATGCGCGCGTTCGTAGAACGTGGTCTTGCCCTTGCGTGCGCCGAGCACCGCGTTTTTCAAGATCACCCGGCCGGATACCTCGTTGAGCGCATGAACCCGCTCGATATAGGGAATCATCGAAGGATTGGCCTCGAAAGCATGAACCTTGCTGGCCTTGCACGACCGCGCCATCAGGGTCGACATGAAGCCGATCCCGGCGCCGATCTCCAGTGCCACGTCATCGGGCTTCACCAAGGCGCGCACCGCGTTTGCCTCGCGTTCCTCGTATTGGTTCGTTTTCAGGAGTCGGCGGGTTCGTTGAGAGATGAATCGCTCATCGTCGGGAAAGCGCAGGCCCCGGCAGCGCAAAAACTGCGTCTGGGGCTGTTCGGCGGATGTGTTCATGCTCTGGATCCTTCGAAGTGCAGGGCGGTCAGCTCTCCATGTCGAGCGCCAGCGCGAAGGCGACGCGTTCGAGCTCGGTCAGATCGGTGCCGATCGCCTGGGCGTAAAGCTCCTGGAATTCGGGCATGGCGTGCAGTTCGGCGGCCTTGGCCTTGTGCCATTCCACGCCCGCCTCGTGCAGCCGCTTGACCTGCGCGTCGGCCATCAGCCGCGCCATCTCGGCGCGCAGGCGGGGGATGTTGCGCTGGATGGTCACGTCCTTGTTGCCGCCCCAATCCATCCGCACCCAGTAATTCAGCCCGATCGAGCGGTCGACGTGCAGCGCCCGGCCGCGCTGGCGCTTGACCAGGAAGCTTTCGGCCGAGCGCAGCGCGTAGTGGTTGAGCTGGAGCATGTCGTAGCCGATGGTCTTGAGATCGGAGCGCCAGCCCTTCTCGTGATAGGTTTCGGTCATCTCCTGCCCCGAGCCGTTGACCCATTTCATCTTCGGCTTCATCGCCGGGTCGAGCTTGTTGGGCCGGTGGCAGGACAGCTTGGCATAGGCCCCCATGTTGCGGGTCATGGTCTTGAAGCCCCAGGTGGTGTGGGGCTTGGGGCAGTATTTCGGCGCCGCGCTGTCGAACTGCTCGATCACCAGCCGGTCCTCGAACCGCTCGATGCCGTTGTGGCCGAACAGCCGCCACGTCATCGCCACGTTGGTGGCGTCGGGCACGCGGTCGAGAAAATCGGCGAGGGTGCCGTTGCCGACGCGGATGTTGATGAATTCGTCCACGTCGATGTGGATGACCCATTCGGCGTTCCGGATCACCGGCTCTTTCAGCGACTTGTTGAGCGCGTGCTGCTGGGGCGAATTGCCCTTCCAGTCGTTGTTGTAGCGGTGCTGAACGATGCCAAGCTCCTGCAGCCGGTCGAGAAGCTCGTGCGTGCCGTCGGTGCAATCGTTGGTGTAGATCAGGAAGTTGTCGACGCCGATCTGGCGGTGATAGGCGATCCATTCGAGGATATAGGGCGCCTCGTTCTTCATGCAGCCGACGATGACCTTGCCGCTGCTGCCCTCGGGCAGATCACGCGCCGGCAGCTCCGCGAAGGCCTCCGCCGGGTCTTCCTCGTTGACCCGGCCGAGCCGGTTGTGCGGCGCGAAACGCCCGCCGCGCAGGTGAAAGAAGTTCTCCTTCGCCCGGTCCGAGAGGATCTTCTCGGCGGTGGGGGTCAGGCCCTCTGCGTCGGAGGCTTTCTTCACCCCGGCCCCGGCCTGGGCTTTTTTCGCCTTGCGCGTGGCATCGTCGATCCGCGGCAGGAAGGCGGCGGCGTATTGCGTGGCGCGGAAGCCTTGCCCCGGGTCGGCCTCGGCCCAGGTGCCACGCGCGCGGTCGCGTTTCAGGCTCGCCTCGGTGAGCGCGGGGTGGGCCTTCACCAGCGCCCGGTTGTCTTTCTCGAACCGCTTGGAAAAGGCCGAAAGGCGGGCCGCGGGGATCGGCTCGCCGGGAATGGCCACTTCGCCCAGAAGCGTCTTCCACAACGGCCGCGGGATGACCCGGCCGGTGCCCAGCAGCTTGACGAACACGCCGTTGAGCGCCCGCCACCGCGCCAGCGTGGCGGCCGAGGGCAGCGGCGCGGGCGGGGCCGGATCGGCCTTGCCGATATTGCCCTCGATCCCCAGCATCCCGCGCAGCTCGTCGATGATCTCGCCGGACTGGAAGCGGTCCGGCGCGTAGGGCCGCAGCACCACCTTGCCGGCGCCGAACACCTCTTCCCAGCGCGCGACGAGGCGAGCGTAATCGAGCCAGTGCGGCACGCCCTGCAACTCGGGAAAATCCTGAAGCGCCGGGCTGATCCGGGCCCAATCCTTTAACGCGGCGGCGCGCCAGTCGGCGGCATCGGTGAGCGCAAGCTCCTGATCGAGCGAGGCGGTGCGCCCCTCCTGCACCGCCTGCGCATAATGGCGCAGGAGCACGCGGGCCTGCTCGTCGACATGGGCGAGGATCGTGATGTCGTCCGAGACCGTGCCCAGCAGCGCCTTGAGCCGCTCAAGTTCGGAGCGGTTGGGCAGGGTGGCGAGCTGGTGGGCCGAGAGCAGCACAACCTCCGGCGCATGGCGCGCCACTTCCGCCTGCAGATCCTGCGTCACCACCCGCCTCAGCCGCTCCTGCGCCGCTGTCGCCGCGAAGCCGCGGGCAAAGCGCAAAGGGTCGACATGGCCCGGGTCCGACACCGCCATGTAGAGCCTGGTGTGGTTCTTGCGCCCCGCGCCGCCGGCGAAGAGTACGCCCTTTTGCAACAGCTGGCCGCGCTTGTCGTCGAGCACGGCCTGAAGCCGGGCCGCGCCGCAGTGGGGCAAACCGATATGCAGGATGATCCGCATCAAGCCTCGCCTTCGCCGGGGTGGTTCTCGTTCCTGTTCGCGGTGCCCCACCACGGCAGCTCGATGCCGAGGAAGGCCGCGATCTTCGCCTGCGCCTCGGGATCTTCCACGTCGTATTCCATGAAGTCCTCCGCGCCCGCGAAGACCTGCCGGCAAAAGGCCGTGTGGCCTTCGATCCAGCGTTCCAGCTCGCCGGGCTTCTTGCCGTAGCCTTCCGGCAGGCCGGGCACCGCATGGATCGGCAGACGGCGCTTGCCGAGGTTCGACCAGCGCCGCATGCTGTCGGCGTGTTTCGCCGGGTCACGGTGCGAGAGGATGAACTTCGCGCCGGGGTAGAGCGCGCGGATCGCCGCGAGCAGCGCCCAATCGGTCTGCGGCCAGAGGTTCTTGCCGTCGCGCACCACCTCGATCTCGGTGAAGGCGTTGAAGTCGGTGAGGTAGTGCAGCGGATCGCCGCTGTCGAACCAGCCCTGGTACATCAGCTTGCCGACGAAGCCGCGCCGGCTGCTCTGGCCGGGGCGGATCTTCCAGTCCGCCACCCGCATCCCGGCGCGTTTCAGCGCCTCGCCCAGCGTCGTGGTGCCGGATTTAGGCAGGCCGAGGTTCACCACCCTGAGATCGTCGGGGATCATGCCGGCGCCTCCCCGATCAATTCCATCAGCGCCAGTTCCGCCGGGCTTTCGTGCGGCAGGGCCAGAAGCCGCGTGCGCAGCGCCTGGTAATCCGGGTCGGCCATCAGCCGGTCGCGGGTGGCGCGGTGGGCGGCGACGGCCTCGGCGTGCAGCGCCGCGACCTCCTTGTCGGCCATCAGCCGCTTCATCTCGGCGCGCAGCCGGGGCAGGTAACGGTGAATGCTCTTGTCCTCGATCGCCGGGTCGTTGCGTTCGCGCCAGTAGGAGTCGTCGAAATTGCGGTTCTCGCGGTTCACGTCGCCGCGATCGTTCTTGACGAGGTAGCTGTCGAGCGAGCGCAGGGCGTAGTGGTTAAGCGTGGCAAAATCGCGCGCGCCCCGGGCGGGGAACTTGCGGATCCGCCGCTTGTTGCCGGCGACGCGGAATTTCCACGGCACGTCGCGCCCCGATCCGTCGGTCCAGGCCGGGCGCGCGTCCTTTTTCAGCCCGTCCTTCATGAAGGGCCGGTGCGCGCCGTAATACTTCACCGGAAAGCCCCTTCGGATCAGCGTCTTGACCTCCTGCGCCGTCTCGGCGCACCAGATCTCGGGGTTGTGCGAGCGGGTGAACTGCTGGATCACCGGGCGATCCTCGTAGGCTTCGATGCCGCCGTTGGCGAAGAACTGGAAGGTGACCGAGATCGCGTGCGGGTTGCCGCAGGCGTCGATCAGCTCGGGGATCGTGCCCTCGCCGACATGGATGTTCAGAAACTCGTCCACATCGGCGATCCAGACCCAGTCCGCCTCCAGCACCAGCGGCTGTTTGCGCGCATCCTTCAACGCCTCCATCTGGTAGTTGCGCCCCTCGGCGGGGTTGGGCAGGTGGGTGACCACGCCCAGCTCGGCGAGCCGGTCGAGCAGACGGTCGGTCGCGTCGCTGCAATCGTTGGAATAGAACAGGAAATCGGTCACCCCGATCACCCGGTTGAAGGCGATCCACTCGATCAGGAAAGGTCCCTCGTTCTTCACGCAAGTTACGGCGGTGATGCGCATGGTCACGCCCCCGCCCGTTTTTTGCCGCACATGAACATGGCTCCGCCTGATACCCGCTTGCCCGCCCCGGTCTGACGCCGGATTGTTGACATAACGTGTGCCAAGCCCCGGCGGAAAAATCAATCTTTTCGCAATTGGATACAAAACCACCCCGCTCCGGGGGCTTGACCCGGCGCGCGCCTCCATGTCCCATGAGGTCGCGTCAGGGAGGCAGCGCGATGACCACGATACCCGACAGCATCGAGGGTGTGCAGGAGATGCTCGCAGGCGAGAACTACGTCGCGGGCCGGGCGCTCGCCACGGTGGCGTTCCTCGCGCTCAGGCTCGGCCGGCCTCTGTTTCTCGAAGGCGAGGCGGGTGTGGGCAAGACCGAGATCGCCAAGGCGCTCGCCGCCGGGCTCGGCCGCCGCCTGATCCGTCTGCAATGCTACGAGGGGCTCGACGCGGCGTCTGCCGTCTACGAATGGAACTTCCCCGCGCAGATGGTGGCGATCCGCACCGCCGAGGTCACCGAGGGCACCGACCGGGGCGCGCTCACCGACGAACTCTTTTCCGACCGGTTCCTGATCCGCCGGCCGCTGCTGGAAGCGATGTCGCCGCAACCGGGCGGCGCGCCGGTGCTGCTGATCGACGAGATCGACCGCACCGATGAGCCCTTCGAGGCCTTCCTGCTGGAGGCGCTCTCCGACTACCAGGTGACGATCCCGGAACTCGGCACGGTGAAGGCGCCCGAGCCGCCGATCGTGATCCTCACCTCCAACCGCACCCGCGAGGTGCACGACGCGCTCAAGCGCCGCTGCCTTTACCACTGGGTCGATTACCCCGGCTTCGAGCGCGAGATGGAAATCCTCGCCGCGCGCTGCCCCGAGGCCGCGGAGCAACTCAGCCGCGAGATCGTCGCTTTCGTGCAGCGGTTGCGCACCGAAGACCTGTTCAAGCGCCCGGGCGTGGCCGAAACCATCGACTGGGCGAAATGCCTGCTCGCCCTCGACGTGATCGCGCTGTCACCGGAGGTGATCGCCGACACCATCGGCGCGATCCTGAAATACCAGGACGATATCCAGCGGCTGGCGGGGAGTGAGGCGGTCCGCATCCTCGACGACAGCCGCAAGGCGCTGGAGCAGGCGTGATGCCCCTTCATCCTGGCAAAAATACCTCGGGGGTGCGGGGGCAGAGCCCCCGCGTGGCCGGGACGGCGCGCTAGCGATGGCACTTCCCCCGCTCGACCTGCCCGACAACCCCCGGCTCACGGCCAACCTCGTGCATTTCGCCCGGGCGCTCAGGGCCGCCGGGCTGAAGGCTGGGCCGGGCAAGGTGATCGAGGCGGCGCGGGCGGTGGCGGCGGCGGGCTTCACCGAGAAGGTCGATTTCTACTGGACGCTGCACGCGGTTTTCGTCTCGCGGCCCGAGGAACGGCGGGTGTTTGCCCAGGTGTTCCGGCTGTTCTGGCGCGATCCGCGCTACATGGAGCACATGATGGCGCTGATGCTGCCCTCGGTGCGCGGGGCGCAGGAGGAGCGCGCGGCGCGGCCGGGCGAGAAACGCGCCGCGGAGGCGCTGCTCGACGGGCTGGAGCAGAATCTGCCCGAGATCGCGGGCGAGGAGGGCGGCACCGAGATCGAGGTGGATGCCACGCTCACGATGTCGTCGGAGGAACGCCTGCGCAGCCTCGATTTCGAGCAGATGTCGAATGCCGAGATGGCCGAGGCGCGGCGGATGCTGTCGCGGCTCGAACTGCCGGTGAAGCCGCTTGCCTCGCGCCGCACCCGCCCGGCGCGCCTCGGCCGGATGCCGGACTGGCGCAGCACCATGCGCGACGCGGCCCGCCGGGGCGGCGAGCTGCGCGACTTCGCCACGAAGGCGCGGCGGACCCGCTGGCCCAACCTCGTGGTGCTGTGCGACATTTCCGGCTCGATGAGCGCCTACAGCCGCATCGTGCTGCATTTCCTGCACGCGGTGGCCAACCGCAAGGGCCAGGGATGGGCGAAGGTGCATGGCTTCACCTTCGGCACCCGGCTGACCAACATCACCCGCCACCTCGCCACCCGCGACGTTGACGCGGCGCTGGCGGCGGCGGGGGCGGAGGCGCAGGACTGGGAGGGCGGCACGCGGATCGGCGACTGCCTGCACGCCTTCAACCGCGACTGGTCGCGCCGGGTGCTGGGGCAGGGGGCGGTGGTGCTGCTGATCACCGACGGGCTCGACCGCGACAATCCGGAGCGGCTGGCGCGCGAGATCGAGCGGCTGCAGCTGTCGTCTCGCCGGCTGATCTGGCTCAACCCGCTTTTGCGCTGGGAGGGCTTCGCGCCGAAGGCGGCGGGGATCCGGGCGATGCTGCCCCACGTCGACGCCTTCCGCGCCGGCCACAACATCGCCTCGCTCGAAGCCCTCGCGGAGGCGATCTCGCGGCCCGACGACGCGGGCGAGAAGGCGCGGCTGATGGCTTTGCTCTAGGGTCGCATTGGCTGGCGCCAATCCGACCCGGGCGAGGGGGCGCTGCCCCCGCGCACTTCTGGACGATCCGGCGTCAGCCGGATCGGTAACCCGGCAGGCGTTTCGGTGGCGAAACGCCGAGAGGGACCGAGGTATTTGCGGACCCAAGAAGACCGGGGCTTGCACAGGTGGGGGCGGCTCTGCCACCTTTCCGGGACGGATTTGGAGGCGCGCATGAGCGAGACGTTCGACAAGATACCCGAGACCGCGCTGGCGTGGCATCGGGAGGGCCGCGGCGCGGTGCTGGCGACGGTGGTGCAGACCTGGGGCTCCGCGCCCCGGCCCGTCGGCAGCCAGCTCGTGGTTTCGGGCGCGGGCGAGATCGAGGGCTCGGTTTCGGGCGGCTGCGTCGAGGGCGCGGTGGTGGTCGAGGCCGGCGAGGCGCTGGCCGCGGGCGAGAGCCGGGTGCTGACCTACGGCGTTTCCGATGACAGCGCCTTCGCGGTGGGGCTGGCCTGCGGCGGCACGGTGCGGGTTCTGGTCGAGCCGGTGGGGCCGCAGATTCCGGAGGCGATGCTGGCCGAGCTGGTGGCTGCGCGCGCGGCGCGCCAGCCGGTGGCCTACGTGGTCGATACCGCCACCTGGGAGCGGCGGCTGGCCGGCGCGGGCGCGTTCGCCGACCGGTTCCGCGCCGATCGTTCGAGCTTCGAGGAGGATGGCGCGACTTTCGTGGCCGTGCACAACCCGCCGCTGCGGATGATGATCGTGGGCGCGGTGCACATCGCGCAGGCGCTGGTGCCGATCGCGCGGCTCGCGGGCTACGACCCGGTGATCGTCGACCCGCGCGGGGCCTTCGCCGCAGCGCACCGCTTTCCGGGCGAGGAGATCCACGAGGACTTTCCCGACGAGGTGTTCCCCGAGCTTGGCCTCGACGCGCGCACCGCGGTGGTGACACTGAGCCACGACCCCAAGATCGACGACCCCGCGATCGAGGCGGCGCTGGGCTCGGAGGTGTTCTATCTCGGCTGCCTCGGCTCGACGCGGACCCATGCCAAGCGGGTGGAGCGGCTTGAGGCGCGCGGCTTCAACGCGGCGCAGATCGCGCGTATCCACGCCCCCGTGGGGCTCGATATCGGCGCCAGGAGCCCGGCCGAGATCGCGATTTCTGTGATCGCCGAAGTGACCCAGCGGCTGAGGCAGGGCTGATGGAGTTCGGTCCGGTTGCCCCCGTCGATGCGCGCGGCGCGGTGCTGGCCCACAGTGTCGCGCTGCCAAGCGGCAAGCTGCGCAAGGGGCGGGTTCTGACCGCCGAGGATGTCGCGGCCCTGGCGGCGGCGGGCGTGGCGCGGGTGACGGTGGCGCGGCTCGGCCCCGGCGATATCGACGAAGACGCGGCGGCGGCGGCGCTGGCGCGCGCGCTGGTGCCCGATCCGGAAGCGGTGGGGCTGCGGCTGGCCCGGGCGCATACCGGCCGGGTCAACATCCATGCCGAGGGCATCGGCCTCGCCCGGCTCGACGTGGACCGGCTGCATGCCGTCAACGCGGTGTCGGAGCTGATTTCGCTCGCCACCGTCGCGCCCTGGACGCGGATGGCGCCGGGCGGGCTGGTGGCGACGATGAAGATCATTCCCTACGGCATCGACGCCGGGCTGGTGGCGCAGGCCGAGGCGGCCGGGCGCGGCGCCCTGGCGCTGGCCCCGATCCGGATCGGTGAGGCCGCGCTGATCGTGACGACCCACGCGGCGGGCTCGACCGAGGAAACCGGGAAGGGTCACGCCGCGATCGAGGCGCGGCTCGAGGCGCTGGGCATGCGGCTGGCGGGGGTCACGCAAGTGGCGCACGACGTCGACGCGCTCGCCGCCGCCATCGCCGCGGCGCAGGCGGGCATGGTGCTGGTGCTCACCGCCTCGGCCACGTCCGACCCGCGCGACGTTGGCCCCGAGGCGCTCCGGCGCGCAGGCGGGCGCGTGACCCGCGTCGGCATGCCGGTCGACCCCGGCAACCTGTTGTTCTACGGCGCGCTCGCCGATGGCAGGCCGCTGATCGGGCTGCCCGGCTGCGCCCGCTCGCCGGCGCGCAACGGCGCCGACCGGGTGCTCGAACGCCTCGCCGCCGGGCTCGACCTCACCCCGGACGAGGTGGCCGCGATGGGCGTGGGTGGGCTGTTGAAGGAGCCGCCGGGACGGCGGCAACCGCGGGAAAGCTCACGCTAAAGCGTTCATATTCAACAGGTTGAATGAAAATTTCCGAAAAAACATTTGGGCGAATCCGCGCCTTGGTGCTTAACTCGCTGCAAAACAGGATTTCCAGGGAGGACAACATGGCCCAGGTCAGCATGACCGTGAACGGAACGCCCGTGTCTGGCGAGGTCGAGGGGCGCACGCTGCTGTCGACCTTTCTGCGCGACACGCTGGAGCTTACCGGCACCCACGTGGGCTGCGATACCGGCCAGTGCGGCGCCTGCACGATCCACGTCAATGGCGCCTCGGTGAAGAGCTGCAACATGTTCGCGCTCGAGGCCGATGGCGCGGCGGTGACGACGATCGAGGGCATGGCCAATGCCGACGGGTCGCTCGGCACGATCCAGCAGGCGTTCCAGGATCATCACGGGCTGCAATGCGGCTTCTGCACGCCGGGCATGGTGATGACCGCGGCGGCGCTGCTCGAGGAGAACCCCAAGCCCACGGAGGCGGAGATCCGCAGTTATCTTTCGGGCAACCTGTGCCGCTGCACGGGCTATCACAACATCGTCAAAGCAATCCTGGCAGCTTCGGGCCAGGAGGTTGCCAAGGAGTTTGCCGCATGATCCGGGCGGCAACGCTCGCGCTCGCCCTGAGCGGCCTTGCCGCCGCCCCCGCGCTCGCGGAGGGCTGGTCGATCACCAAGCTGGGCACGATGCCGAGCGAGCAGATCTGCATGGACAAGGCCCGCCTCGTCATCAACCGCTACATTTTCGCCAACGGCGGCGGCAACACCGGCGAGGACTCCTGGTCGCTCTATGCCTACAACCTCGAACCGGGCGGGCAGGATATCGTCATCATGTGCCCGATCGGAGGCGGTGGCGCGGTCAACGCGATGCTGGTGATACAGAGCGAGTCCAGCGGCGACGACCGGAGCTGGGCGGCGCAGGAACTCGTCGCGATCTGGAACAGCAACTAGGCGCGGCGGCGCGTGTCCGCGCCCGTGCGCGGACACGCGGATAACCATGATCGACGGGGCCCCGGAAGGCCCCGCGCAGAAAACAGGGAGGATGAAATGCCCGCAGACGGAGGCATCGGCGCGCCGAACAAACGGCGTGAAGACGTGCGGTTTCTCACCGGCAAGGGCCGGTATACCGACGACATCAACATGCGCGGGCAGGCCTATGTCTGGTTCCTGCGCTCGAACGTGGCGCATGGCCGCATCACCTCGATCGACACCGCCGCGGCCGCGGCCATGCCCGGCGTGATCCGCGTCTTCACCGGGGCGGATTTCGAGGGGGTGGGCAGCATCCCTTGCGGCTGGCAGGTGACCGACCGGCACGGCGAGCCGATGCAGGAGCCCGCGCATCCGGTGCTCGCGCAGGGCAAGGTGCGCCATGTCGGCGATCCGATCGCCGCCGTGGTCGCGGAAACGGCGGAGCAGGCCCGCGACGCGGTCGAGGCGATCGAGGTCGAGATCGAGGAACTGCCGGCGGTGGTCGACATGAAGGCGGCGCTCGAGGAGGGCGCGCCCAAGGTACACGACGATCTGACCTCGAACCTCTGCTATGACTGGGGCTTCGTCGAGGAGAACCGCGAGGCGGTGAACAAGGCCTTCGACGAGGCGGCCCACGTCACCACGCTGGAGCTGCGCAACCAGCGCCTCGTCGCTAACCCGATGGAGCCCCGCGTGGCGATCGGCGATTACGCCGCGCACAACGACGAGAGCACGCTTTATACCACCTCGCAGAACCCGCATGTGATCCGCCTGCTGATGGGCGCCTTCGTGCTCGGCATCCCCGAGCACAAGCTGCGGGTGGTGGCGCCCGACGTCGGCGGCGGCTTCGGCTCGAAGATCTTCCACTACGCCGAGGAAGCCTTCTGCACCTTCGCGGCCAAGCAGCTCAAGCGGCCGGTGAAATGGACCTCGACCCGCTCGGAAGCCTTCATGACCGATGCGCACGGGCGCGATCATGTCACCAAGATCGAGCTGGCGCTGGACAAGGACAACAACTTCACCGCGCTGCGCACCGAGACCTATGCCAACATGGGCGCCTACCTCAGCACCTTCGCGCCCTCGGTGCCCACCTGGCTGCACGGCACGCTGATGGCGGGCAATTACCGCACGCCTCTGATCTACGTGAACGTGAAGGCGGTGTTCACCAACACCGTGCCGGTCGACGCCTATCGTGGCGCCGGGCGGCCGGAGGCGACCTACCAGCTCGAACGCGTGATCGACAAGGCCGCGCGCGAGCTGGGCGTCGATCCGATCGCCTTGCGGCGGCAGAACTTCGTCACCGAGTTCCCATATGCCACGCCGGTGGCGGTGGAATACGACACCGGCGATTACGTGGCGACGATGGACAAGCTCGAGGAGATCGCCGATCTCGCCGGCTTCGAGAAACGGCTGGAGGAGTCGAAGGCGAGCGGCAAGTTGCGCGGGCTCGGCGTCAACTGCTACATTGAGGCCTGCGGCATCGCACCCAGCCATCTCGTCGGCCAGCTCGGCGCGCGGGCGGGGCTTTACGAGAGCGCCACGGTGCGGGTGAACGCCACCGGCGGCCTCGTGGTGATGACCGGCAGCCACAGCCACGGGCAGGGGCACGAAACCGCCTTCCCGCAAGTGGTGGCCGAGATGATCGGGATCGACCCGAACATGATCGAGATCGTCCACGGCGACACCGCCAACACCCCGATGGGCATGGGCACCTACGGCTCGCGCTCGCTCGCGGTGGGCGGCTCGGCCATCGTGCGCGCGACCGAGAAGATCATCGCCAAGGCCCGGAAGATCGCGGCCCACCTGATGGAGGCGAGCGAGGGCGATATCGAGCTGAAGGACGGCCAGTTCACCGTCGCGGGCACCGACAAGTCGGTGGCCTGGGGCGACGTGACGCTGGCAGCTTACGTGCCGCACAACTATCCGCTCGAGGATATCGAGCCGGGGCTGGAGGAAACCGCGTTCTACGATCCGAACAACTTTACCTATCCGGCGGGCGCCTATGCCTGCGAGGTCGAGGTCGACCCCGAGACCGGCAAGGTCACGATCGAGCGTTTCGCGGCGGCCGACGATTTCGGCAACATCGTGAACCCGATGATCGTGTCGGGCCAGGTGCATGGCGGGCTCGGGCAGGGGATCGGGCAGGCGCTGCTCGAACAGGCGGTGTATGACGAGAACGGCCAGCTGCTCACCGGCTCCTACATGGATTACGCCATGCCGCGCGCCGATGACGTGCCGTTCTACGCGATCGACCATTCCTGCGCCACGCCCTGCACCCACAACCCGCTCGGGGTGAAGGGCTGC
The DNA here is from genome assembly GCF_014640115.1 of Sinisalibacter lacisalsi. Taxonomy (GTDB): domain Bacteria; phylum Pseudomonadota; class Alphaproteobacteria; order Rhodobacterales; family Rhodobacteraceae; genus Sinisalibacter; species Sinisalibacter lacisalsi. The sequence goes on from NZ_BMGI01000004.1 coordinate 313,315, forward strand.
GGCGAGGCCGGGGCGATCGGCTCGCCGCCCGCGGTGGTCAACGCCGTGGTCGACGCGCTGCAGCGCGCCGGCAGGAACGTGACCCATATCGACATGCCGCTCTCGCCCTCCCGGGTGTGGGAAGCGATGAACCAGTAAGGAGGACGAACAGATGTATGCATTCGATTTCGAACGGCCCTCCACCCTCGATGAGGCGGTCGCGGCGCTGGGCGCCGAGGGCGCACAGGCGCTCGCCGGCGGGCAGACCCTGATCCCGACGCTCAAACAGCGGCTGGCGATGCCGGAGACGCTGGTTTCGCTCACCGGCCTTGCCGAGTTGAAGGGGATCAGCGCCTCGGGCGGTGTGCTCACCGTCGGCGCCGCCAGCACCCATGCGGAGGTGGCGCGGCAGACGGATCACCCGGGCCTCGCCGGCCTCGCCGGCGGCATCGGCGATCCGCATGTGCGCAACCGGGGCACCATCGGCGGCTCGGTCGCCAACAACGATCCTTCCGCCTGCTACCCCGCCGCCGTGCTGGGTTCGGGCGCGATGGTCGTCACCAATGCCCGCGAGATCGCCGCCGACGATTATTTCACCGGCTTGTTCGAGACCGCGCTGGAGGAAGGCGAGATCATCACCGCGCTGCGCTTCCCGATCCCCGAGAAATCGGCCTACGTGAAGTTCGAGCAACCGGCCTCGCGTTTCGCGCTGGTGGGCGTCTTCGTCTCGAAGAGCGAAGGCGGGGTGCGGGTGGCGGTTACCGGCGCCTCGGAAGAGGGCGTTTTCCGCTGGAGCGAGGCCGAGGCGGCGCTGGCTTCGGATTTCTCGCCCGCCGCGCTCGACGGGCTTTCGGCCTCGGCCGAGAACCTGATTGGCGATATCCACGGCTCGCCCGCATATCGCGCGCACCTGATCGGGGTGCTGACGAAACGGGCGGTGGCGGCGGCGGCCTGATCCCGCCGACGACCCGAAAGCAAGGCCCCGGGGCAATCCCGGGGCCTTTTGGTGTTGTGGCATGTCATGGCGCCGTTGCCCGCCATGGGATAGACTTTCCCTGTTCACATCCAAAGAGGGATGACCATGTCCGACCGCGGAACCACTTATATCGACGTCCCCGAAGCCGTCGGGGTGTTTGACGATTTCAAATCCATGCAGGCCGCGATGTATGATCTCATGATCGCGGGCTTCAGCCGCTATGACATCTCGGTGCTCGGCAGCGACGAAGCCGTGCGCGAAAAGCTCGGCTCTGCCTTCTGGCAGTCGAAGGATCTCGAAGACGACCCCGACGCGCCGCGCGCCGCCTTCGTCTCGGAAGAGGCGATGGGCGAAATGGAAGGCGCGATCGTGGGCGGGTTCCTGTTCCTGGGGTCCTCCATCGCGATGATGGCGCTGCTGGGGCCGGCCTCGACGCTGGCCGCATCTGTGGGCGTTGCCGCGATCGGCGGGGCGCCGGGCGCGGTGATTGGCACGCTCCTGGCGCGCCGGGCCGACAAGGGGCATCGCGACTACTACAAGAAGCAGATCGAGAATGGCGGGATCCTGGTCTGGGTGCGCACGGTGAACGAGGAGAAGGAAAAGCTCGCCACCGAGATCATGCAGCGCCACTCGGGCCGCGACGTGCACATGCACGGCTGGAGCGAATAGGCCCGCGTCCGGCCGGCGATGATCGCGGGCGGCTCTAGTCTCGGCCCGCGAGAATAGCGCGCATCGCCGCGCGCGAGCCGCCGCCGATCACGCCGTCGATCGGCCCGCTATAGGTTCCCGCCGCCTGCAGCAGCCGCTGCAGCGCGCGCGCGGTTTCATCGTCCCAGGTGCTGGCCATCCGGCTCGCGGGCCAGCCGTCGCCGGCTTCGAGCGCGCGGATGTAGAACGCGGCGGCGCGCCCGGGATCGCGTTTTTCCGCGGCCCGTTCGTAGACCTCGCCGATGTAGGAGAGCGCCTCGACGCGCCCGGCCATGCGGGCCTTGTGGAACCAGCGCAGCGCCGTGACCGGATCGCGGGGCACGCCGTGGCCGAGCAGGTGGAGATTGCCGAGCGCGAGCATGGATTGCGCTTCGCCGGCCTCGGCGGCGCTTGCATACCACCGGGCCGCCGCGCCGGCGTCCTGCGGTGTGCCGATCCCGTTTTCGAGCATCCACGCGAGGTTGCCCATCGCCACCGGTTCCCCACCCTCGGCGGCGGCGCGGTAGAGCGCAACGGCGCGGGCCGGATCGCGCGCGACGCCTTCGCCCTGGGCGTGGAGCCAGCCGAGGTTGTTCATCGCCATCAGGTTGCCGGCCTCGGCGGCCTTGCGATACCAGTCCGCCGCAAGGGCGGCATCAGCCGCCATGCCGATCCCCATTTCGGCGGCCCAGCCCAGCTCGAACTGCGCTTGCGGCAGGCCCAGCTCGGCGGCGCGGCGATACCAGCGCAACGCCTGCACCGCGTCCGCCTCCACCCCGAGCCCGCCGGCATGGGCCCAGCCCAGTTCGAAGGCCGCATCGGCCACGCCGGCACGGGCGGCTTGCTCAATCGGGGCGATGGCATCGGCGGGGCCGAAGGGCAGGCCGTTATCGTCGCGGTAGAGCAGCCCCAGCCCGAGCCCGGCGCGGGCATGGCCGAGGTCTTGCGCGGCGAGATAGGCTTCGCGCGCCGCCTCCGCCGCGCCTGCGGCATGCAGGGCGCGGGCGTGGTTGTAGGCCATGCGCCCGTCGTCCGGCGGCGCCGCGCGCGCCTGCGCGCAAGCGGTGATGGCGGGGGCGGTGTCGATGGCGGCGAAGTCGGTCCCCGTGATCCCCGCCGGCAGGTCATCGCCGGGGTGAGCGGCGGCGGTATCGCAGGCGAGGGTGGGGGGCGACAGATCCGCGCCGTCCTGTGCGAACAGCGCGGTGGTGGCGAGGGCGGCAGCCAGAAGGGCGCCAACCGGTGCCGTCTTGGTGAACAGGCGCATCGTCTTTCCCCTTGTCGGGGCGAGATTAGCCTTGCGCCGAGGCAGGTGCAACGCGCCCCGGGTGTTCCGGGGCGCGCGCGGGGAGGGTCAGATACCCATCGCCTGCTTGATCTGGTCGATCACCGCCTCGATTTCCTCGGGGCTGTCGCCGGCGCTCTCGACCGCGGATTTGAGCGTGGCTTTCTGGGCTTCGCCGAGGTCGCTCTGGTCGATCATCATGGTGATCTTTTCGGCGTCGAAATTCTCGACGGTCAGCAGATCGGTGATCGACATCGCGCTCTCGGTGCCGGTCTCGGCAGCCTCGGCGGCGGTTTCGCCGGTGGTATCGGCCGTGTCGTCAACCGCATCGCTCATGGAGTCCATGGCGTCGCTTGCCGCTTCGCCGGCCGTGTCCATCGCGCTGTCGACCGCGTCCGAGGCCGCATCGTTCATCGCATCGGTGGCGTCGGAGGCGGTATCGGCCATGGCGTCGGCGGCGTCCTGAGCCGCGCCGGTCGCATCGTCCAGCATGCTGGCGTCTTCGTCGGCCTCGGGCTCAGCCTCGGGTTCGTCGGCCGGCTCGGTGGCCTCCGGCGTCATCACCGGAGTTTCATCCTCGGTCAGATTCCCATCCTGCGTGGCCCACCAAGCATAGCCGCCGATAGCGACGGCGATCAGCAGGATTAGCGTGATCCACGTCTTGTTCATCTTGACTTTCCTTCCTAGTGCGGGTGCACGTCGCGCCCGCTTCCCTCACCTCTTCAGGTGGCCCCGGAGCGCACAAAGTGCAAGAGGAGTCCGATCGGGGGGCGTGATCCGGCAGAAATCGGCTTGAAAGGCGCGGGGCGGCGCTTTACCTTCCGCGTTCGAACACTTGCGAAACCGAAGAAGGAACGCGACCATAGCCCGCAGACCCCATAATGCCCCGCCGACGCGCGACACCGGACCCCGCGTGAACGACCGCATCCGCTGTCCAGAAATCCGGCTGATCGGAGCCGAGGGCGAAAACCTCGGCGTGGTCACGCCCGAACGCGGGAGAGAACTGGCCGAACAGGTGGGGCTCGATCTTGTCGAGATCTCGCCCAATGCCGCGCCGCCGGTCTGCAAGATCATGGATTTCGGCAAGTTCAAGTATGAAACCCAGAAACGCGAAGCCGAGGCGCGCAAGAACCAGAAGACGATCGAGGTCAAGGAGGTCAAGTTCCGCCCGAACACCGACATCCACGACTACGAGGTGAAGATGCGCAACGTGGTGAAATTTCTCACCAACGGCGACAAGGTGAAGATCACCCTGCGCTTCCGGGGCCGCGAGATGGCGCACCAGAACCTCGGGCGCGAGTTGCTCGAACGCGTGGCCGAAGACGTCAAGGAGATCGGCAAGGTCGAGAACATGCCGAAGATGGAAGGCCGCCAGATGATCATGATGATCGGACCTCTGACGCGCTGATCGCCTCGCTTCGTGCGAATGAAAAACCCCCGCCAGCGGCGGGGGTTTCTTGTTGCGGGGGTGTCGCGTCGGCGCGCCTGCTGCGCTCAGTCGACGAAGGCCTTTTCCACCACGTATTCCGCCGGCTCGGAGTTCGCGCCCTCGTTCAGGCCCCAGCCTTCGAGGATGTCCTTCATGTCTAGGTTGAAGGCGAGCGAGCCGCAGACCATGCCGCGGTCGGTTTCCGGATCGAGCTTGTCGATGCCGAGGCCAAGATCGGCAAAAGCCTTGCCGGAGATGAGGTTTTCGGTGATCCGGCCCTTGTGGGCGAAGTCGTCGCGGGTGGTGGTGGGGTAGTATTTCAGCTTGTCGCCGACGAACTCGCCGATCAGCGGATCATTCGGCAGGCTTTCGACGAGCTGGCGGCCGTATTCCAGTTCGGCGGCGTCGCGGCAGGTGTGCATCATGATCACCTCGTCGTAACGCTCGTAGGTGTCGGGCTCGCGCATCAGCGAGGCGAAGGGGGCGATGCCGGTGCCGGTGGCGAAGAACCACAGCCGCTTGCCGGGCAGCAGCGCATCGAGCACCAGCGTGCCCACCGGCTTGGGGCGCAGGATGATCTCGTCGCCCGCCTTGATGTGCTGCAGCCGCGAGGTGAGCGGGCCGTCCGGCACCTTGATCGAGTAGAATTCCAGCTCCTCGTCCCAGGACGGCGAGGCAATGGAATAGGCGCGCAGGAGCGGCTTGCCGTTGTCGCCCATCAGCCCGATCATCACGAACTCGCCCGAGCGGAAGCGCAGCGATTGCGGCCGCGTGCAGCGGAAGCGGAACAGCCGATCGGTGTAGTGCTCGACCTCGGTCACGGTCTGGGCGTCGGGCAGGGTGGGCACGGGCTTGATCTGGGCGTCGGTCACTGTTGGGCTCTCATTATCGCGAAGACGGGGAGGCGGAGCCCGAAGGCTCCGCCCGTTCCGCAATTCTATATAGGAAATACCGCTTTGCGGTCCAGCAACGATGGCGCGACGGATGGTCATAGGCAACCCGGTGGGGCGGGGGCGCTTGATCACGGGTCGGTTTTGGAACATTGTTCCGATTCTGGACGGCGGGTCCGCTCACAGGGAAACACTGTTCCGTTTCGGCGGGGCTAAAGGATGGAGCAAATCATGGCGCAGGGGCTCGACGCGATCGACCGCAGGATCCTCGGCGAATTGCAGGCCGATGCCAGCCAGTCGCTCGACACGATCGCCGAGAAGGTGGGGTCGTCGAAAACCCCGGTCTGGAACCGGATTCGCAAGATGCGCGAGGCCGGCGTGATCGGGCCGCAGACGGTGATCGTGGACGCCGAGAAGCTCGGGTTCGACGCCTGTTTCTTCGTGCTGGTGCGCACCTCCGAGCACGAGGCGGACTGGCAGGCGGCCTTCCTGCGCGCGCTCAAGGCGCGGCCGGAGGTGATGGAGGCGCACCGGCTCGCGGGCGAGATCGACTATATCCTGAAGGTGCGGGTGAAGAACGCCCGCGCCTATGACGCCTTCTACCAGGCGCTGATCTCGGAGGTGAAGATCTTCAACGTCACCGCGCTGCTGTCGATGGAAGAGATCAAGTTCACCACCGCGCTGCCGCTCTGAGCGGGTGTGTCAGGCCGCCGTGCGCGCCGGCATCTTCGCACTCGCGACCTGGAACCGGCCGCCGGCGATCTGCACGAGGTGCTGGGCGTCGTCGAAATGCAGCTGGAACAGCCTGAGCCTGTCCGCGCCGCCGAGCCGGGCGATGTGGGCGCCGTCGGCGAGCCGCCCGGCCTCGACCAGCGCGCTGTGCTTGCCGAACAAGGCCGCGGCCCGCCAGTCGCGCAGCAGCAGCCGGGTCTGCGCCGAGATCAGGAAATCGCGCCCCGCGCCCGCCGGGTCGGTCACCGAGGGGCGCACTCGCAGCACCTGCGCGCGCGGCACGAGGCGGACGACGATCCGGGCGAGCCGGATCGCGCCCCTGTCCCACGTCACGATGCGGTCGCCGGGTTCGAGGAATTCGACGGGCATTTCGCCCTCGGTGGTGAGAACGCCGGTGCCGGTGCCGAAGCCGGACCGGCACGACGAGAGCGGCACGCGGATCGACCGCGCGCGCCCGGGAAACGCCTGGGACATGGGATACCTGCTCAATCTGCCTGTCATCTTTTTTTTCCGACGGTAGCCGAAAAGACGGTGTGCCGCACCGGTTTTTTCGTGGTCCGGCATGCGGGCGCCGTCACAATCCCTCTCGCGCGCGGGCGCGCGGGATGCTAGACCGCGCCGCGTGCGGGTGTGGCGGAACTGGTAGACGCACCAGATTTAGGTTCTGGCGCCGCAAGGCGTGGGGGTTCGAGTCCCTTCACCCGCACCAAGCACGATCCTGCCAAAGGCAGGATCTGTGCCCCGCAGGCGAATTTCGCAGAAATTCTGCCGGGAGGGTGTCCCGCCGATCCTGCCAAAGGCAGGATCTGTGCCCCGCAGGCGAAATCCGCAGGCATACGGCCGAAAGGGGAAGGCGTCCGGGGGCGCATGGATGGCCCGGGCCCCGGTTCGCGCCCGGCCCCGGCGGGCGCCCCGGGTTCTGCCCGCGCTTTGTGCCGGGGGGCATGGATTCCGCGCCTCGCCCCCTTGCGCCGCGCGCCCGCGCCCCATAGAAGGGCGTGAATTTTACCCGGTGTCGCAGGGGCGGCGCCCGACGAGATGAAGGACGAAACCATGTCTGTCACCGAGACCCTGAACGACGGCCTCAAACGCGGCTACCAGCTGATCATCACCGCCCAGGAGCTGGACGCGAAAGTCAACGAGAAGCTCGAGGAGGCCCGCCCCGAGATCGAGATGAAGGGCTTCCGCAAGGGCAAGGTGCCGCTGCCGCTGCTCAAGAAGCAGTTTGGCCAGCGCCTGCTTGGCGAGGCGCTGCAGGAAACCATCGATGGCGCGATGAACACGCATTTCGAAGCGTCCGGCGACCGCCCGGCGATGCAGCCCGAGGTCAAGATGACCAACGAGGACTGGAAGGAAGGCGAGGACGTTCACGTCGAGATGTCCTACGAGAAGCTGCCCGAGATCCCGGATCTGGACCTTTCCGGGCTGACGCTCGAGCGCATGGTGGTCAAGGCCGGTGACGCCGAGATCGACGAGGCGCTGGCCTCGCTGGCCGAGAACGCCCAGAACTTCGAAGACCGCAAGAAGGGCTCGAAGGCCAAGGACGGCGACCAGGTGGTGCTTGATTTCGTCGGCCGCGTCGATGGCGAGGCCTTCGAGGGAGGTGCGGCGGACGATTTCCCGCTGGTCATCGGCTCGGGCCAGTTCATCCCCGGCTTCGAGGAGCAGCTCGTCGGCGTGAAGGCCGGCGAGGAGAAGGAGGTCACCGTGACCTTCCCCGAGGAATACGGCGCCGCCGAACTGGCCGGCAAGGAAGCGGTGTTCTCCTGCACGATCAAGGCGGTGAAGGCCCCGAAAGCGGCCGAGCTCGACGATGAGCTCGCCAAGCGCTACGGCGCCGACGACCTGGCCGCGCTCAAGGCGCAGGTCGCCGAGCGGCTGGAAGCGGAATACACCGGCGCGGCGCGCGCGGTGATGAAGCGCGGGCTGCTCGACAAGCTCGACGAGATCGCCAGCTTCGACCTGCCGCCCTCGCTGGTGGACGCCGAGGCCAAGCAGATCGCCCACCAGCTGTGGCACGAGGATAACCCCGAGGTGCAGGGCCACGATCACGGCGAGGTGGAAACCACCGAGGAACACACCAAGCTGGCCGAGCGCCGGGTGAAACTGGGCCTCCTGCTCGCCGAGATCGGCCGCAAGGCCGAGGTCGAGGTGACCGACGCCGAGATGACGCAGGCGGTGATGAACCAGGCCCGCCAGTATCCCGGGCAGGAACGCGCCTTCTTCGACTTCGTGAACCAGAACGCCCAGGTGCGCCAGCAGATCCAGGCGCCGATCTTCGAGGACAAGGTGGTCGACCATATCTTCGAACAGGCCAACGTGAGCGAGAAAGAGGTTACCAAGGCCGACCTCGAGAAGGCCGTCGAGGCGCTCGACGAGGAGTGATCGCCGCATATTGCGGGAAGGTTTCGGGGCCGCCCTTCGGGGCGGCCCTTTTTCGTGCAGTCAGCGGCGGTGTTCGCAGAAGGTGCGCCTTCGGCGCGCATTTCCTGTGCGCGTTCGGGCCACGCAGGCCCCCGGGGGGCTTTGCCCCCCGGATCCCCCCAAGGTATTTACCGACCCAAGAAGATGGGCGGCATGATCAGGTTCTGAGCCCGGTTTCCTCGAGCAGGCCGAGCCGCTTGGCCTCGTAGTAATAGCCGCGGGCATACCATTTCATTGCCTCGTCCCTGTCGCCGCCCGAGACGATCCAGGCGCCGCGCAGGTATTTGACCGCGTATTTGAGGTTCACGTCGGGATCGAGCAGGTCTTCGGCCGGGCCGCGGTGGCCCATGGTGCGCGCGGTTTGCGGCAGGATCTGCATCAACCCCCAATAGGGGCCGTTGCGCGCACCGGGCCGGTGGCTGCTCTCGCGGACGATCTGGGCGTGGACGAGATCGCGCGGCACATCGTAGTGATCGGCCCACCTGTTGATGGTCCGGCGCAGTTCCGGGGTTTCGTTCGGGTAGAGGTCCGGCTCGGCCCCGCTGGTGGATTTGCTGCCGGTGGTGGACTTGCTGCCGGTGGTGAGCGGCGAGCCGGCGCAGGCGGCGAGGCTGAGCGCGAGGCCGAGGCCAAGGGCGGCGCGGCGGGTGATCTGCGGCATGGGGGGCTCCGGTCTCTTCCAGCTTTCCTGTCCAGCCTGCGCGAGAATCGCGCGCCGGGCCAGCCCGGGTGTTTCGCCTCGGCGCTCCGCCGCCTATCGCGTGGTGACGGGAAAGGCGGTGAAGCCCCGGAACCGGGCGAGGCCGAGGCGGGTGCGCGCGCCCGCCGGGGCCAGGTGCGGAAACCGGTCCACCAGCTTGCCGATGGCGATCCGGCCCTCGATGCGCGCGAGCGTGGCGCCGAGGCAGACATGCGGGCCGGTGATGAAGGCGATCTGGCGGTTGGGCTTGCGCGCGATGTCGACCCGGTCGGGATCGGGGAAGACCGACGGATCGCGGTTGGCCGCGGCGATCGAGGTGTGGATGTAGGTGCCATTCGGCAGGGTGCAGTCTTCCAGCTCGATCTCGGCCCCCGCGCGCCGGTTGCCGATCTGGAGCGGGCTCTCGACCCGCAGGAACTCCTCGACGGCGGTGGTGATGAGGCCGGGATCCTCCTGCAGGCGGCGGTGCTGGTCGGGGTTGTCGAGCAGCGTGCCGACGGCGTTGCCGACGAGGCTGGTGGTGGTCTCATGCCCGGCGTTGAGCAGGAAGATGCAGTTCTGGATCAGCTCTTCCTGGCTCAGCCGGCGGCCCTCGTGTTCGCCGAAGATGAGCGCCTCCAGCACCTCGCCCTGCGCCGCGCCGTCGGGGTTGGCGCGGCGGCGGGTGATCAGATCGTCGAGGATCTCGGCGAACTCGGCCACCGCGGCGTTGCCCGCGGCGAGCCGGTCGGGTGGCACCACCGGGTCGAGCGCGCCGAGGATGGCGACGGAATAGCCGCGCAGTTTCGGGCGAATCTCTTCCGGCACGCCGAGCATGAAGGAAATGATCTCGGTGGGCAGCACCTTGGCGAAATCCTCGATCATGTCGAAATCGCCCATCTCGGCCACGCGGTCGATGAGCCGGTCGACGATGCCGTCGATCAGCGGCTCGAACTCGGCGAGCTTGCGCGGGGTGAAGGCGGCGGCGAGCAGCTTGCGCACGGTGCTGTGGTAGGGCGGGTCGTTGAACACGAGGCTGGTGGTATGGTGCCGGTGCAGCGGGCAATCCCCGAACTTGGCGGCGAACTCGGTGGCCTTGTCCGACAGCATGTCGCGCGACTGGTAGACCTTGAGCACGTCGGCGTAGCGGGTGAGGAAGACCGAGCCATCGGCGTTGCGGTGCACCGGGCGCGCCGCGCGCAGGCGGTGCAGCGTGGGGTAGGGGTCGGCGATGAAATCCGGGCCGATCCGGTTCAGGTCGAAATCCGTCGTGGTGCTGGTCATGCGCGCGTCCTCCCGGAGCGAAGGTAGGCGGCGGCGCACCCGGCGGGCAAGGGGGTATGAAAAACGCCGCGCGAGGCGGGCCCGCGCGGCGTTCGATCCCTGGCAGGGGCGAAGATTACTCTTCCTTCGCCTCTTCGGAGTCCTCTTCGACGGCCTCGGCGAGATCCTCGTCTTCCGAGGTGGCCGCGCCGATATCCTCGAACAGCTCGGCGATCTCGAAATCGGCCGCGGCCTCTTCCTCGGCCGCGAGTTCCTGGATCGACTTGCCCGATGCCTGAAGCTCGGCCTCTTCCGGCGAGCGGGCGACGTTCAGCTCGATCGTGACCATCACCTCGGGGTGCAGGTGCACCTCGACCTCGTGCAGGCCCAGCGTCTTGATCGGCTGGCGGATCAGCACCTGCTTGCGGTCGATCGTGAAGCCTTCCTCGGTGGCCACCATCGCGGCGTCGCGGGTGGTGACGGAGCCGTAGAGGTTGCCGCCGTCGGAGGCGGAGCGAATCACGATGAACTGCTGGCCGCCGAGCCTTGCGGCGAGCGCGTCGGCTTCCTTCTTGGTTTCGAGGTTGTTGGCCTCGAGCTGCGCCTTCTGCGCCTCGAACTGGGCGATGTTGGCCTTGGAAGCGGTGAGCGCCTTGCGTTGCGGCAGCAGGTAGTTGCGGGCGAAGCCGGACTTGACGTCGACGACATCGCCCATCTGGCCAAGCTTGGCCACGCGTTCTAGCAGGATGACTTGCATGGGTGCTCTCCTTACTTCACGGCGTAGGGCAGAAGCGCAAGGAAGCGGGCGCGCTTGATGGCGCGGGCAAGCTCACGTTGCTTCTTCGACGACACGGCGGTGATCCGGCTCGGCACGATCTTGCCGCGCTCGCTGATGTAGCGCTGCAGCAGCCGGGTGTCCTTGTAATCGATCTTCGGCGCGTTGTCGCCGGAGAACGGGCAAACCTTGCGGCGGCGGAAAAACGGTTTCGTAGCCATGGGTTGATCTCCTTCTCTCAGCGGTCGCGGCGTTCGCGGCGGTCACCACGGTCGCCACGTTCGTCGCGTTTCTGCATCTGCACCGAGGGGCCTTCCTCGTGTGCGTCGACCTTGATCGTGAGGACCCGCATGACATCGTCGTGCAGCCGCATCAGGCGTTCCATCTCCTGCACCGCGGCGGAAGGCGCGTCGGTCCTGAGGAAGGCGTAGTGGCCCTTGCGGTTCTTGTTGATCTTGTAGGCCATCGTCTTGACGCCCCAGTACTCGGACTCGACGACGGTGCCGCCATTGTCCTTGAGCACGGTGCTGAAATGTTCGACGAGGCCCTCGGCCTGCGCGTTGGAAAGATCCTGACGCGCGATCATGACATGCTCGTAGAGCGCCATGCTTTCTCCAGTTCTGTTCAGGCGCGCTTCAAAGGGCGGGCGGATCCTTCCGCGCCCACCCACGAGAGGCGTCGCGGTTCATCGTCTTGCGGAAGGACGGGGCCTTATACACCCTGCGCCGCGCGATGCAAGCGCCCCGGCAATCGCGTGGATTTCGCGAAAATTCCGGCGGGGGGCCGTATTCCCGCCATGATTGGGCGGGACAACCGCAGGTGGATGGACACAGAAGGGGCTCACGATGACCTTTTCAACGGAAAACATGGCGTTCGACGCCCGCCCGATGGCGACCGCATGCGCGGCCGGCGCGGTGGTGGACGAAACGCACTGGGGTTACACGATCTGCGACGGTATCGCGGCGGGGCGGGTCAACCGCAGCGTCGCTGCGGTCGGGCGTTTCCTCGGCGTGATCCTGCTGATGGCCGCGCTTGGCCTGTGGGTGCTGCCCGACGCCGCGCACAGCCCCGACCTGCTGACCATGAAGCTCGCCGCCATGGTGATGTTCACGGTCGTCGGCGGCACGCTGTTCTGGACCGGGCGGGCGGCGCGCGACCTGGAGGTGCAGGTCGATATGCTGCGCGGCGAGCTGCGCATCGGCCATCGCGGCTTTCGCGACGGGTTCCGGGTTTCGAACCTCCTGCGGTTCGATCAGGTCGCCTCGGTCTACCTGCTGCGCTCGAAGGATCGCAGCCAGCCGACCCGGATGTTCCTTCGGCTGGCGGGGCAGGACGGCGCGGTCGAGATCGCGCGCGGCCCCCAGGCCTCGCTCGAGGCGCTGCGCCTGCGGCTCACCCGCGATCTCGCGCGCCCGGCGCGCCAGCCGGCCGAGCGTCCGATCCGGCGCCCCGGCATGGTCACCGCCTGACGCCGCCCTGCCGTTTGCGGCTTGCCGGACGCTTCCCTTTTTGCCCGCGCCGCGCTATCCCCGTCGCCGAAGCTGAACGAGGGAGAGGGCATGAGCCGCGCATTCGTATTTCCGGGGCAGGGAGCGCAGGTTATCGGCATGGGCCGGGCGCTGGCCGAAGGCTGGGCCGAGGCCCGGGCGGTGTTCGACGAGGTCGATGACGCATTGGGCGAAAAGCTCTCGGCGTTGATCTGGGAGGGCGAGCAGGACGCGCTGACCCTTACCGAGAACGCCCAGCCGGCGCTGATGGCCACCTCGCTGGCCGCGATGCGGGCGCTCGAGGCCGAGGGTGTGACGGTGGACGCCGCCGCTTTCGTCGCCGGGCACTCGCTTGGGGAGTATTCCGCGCTCGCCGCCGCCGGGGCGCTCACCGTGGCCGATACCGCCCGGCTGCTGCGCACGCGCGGGCGGGCGATGCAGAAGGCGGTGCCGGTGGGAGTCGGTGCGATGGCGGCGCTGCTCGGGCTCGATTTCGAAACCGTGACGCAGATCGCCGGCGAGGCGGCCGAGGGCGAAGTCTGCCAGGCCGCGAACGACAACGACCCCGGCCAGGTGGTGGTCTCCGGCCACAAGGCGGCGGTGGAACGCGCGGTGGAGCTGGCCAAGGCGCGCGGCGCCAAGCGCGCGCTTCTGCTGCCGGTCTCCGCGCCGTTCCACTGCGCGCTGATGCAGCCCGCCGCCGAGGCGATGGAGGAAGCGCTGGTTGGGGTGCGGATCGTCGCCCCCAAGGTGCCGCTCGTCGCCAATGTGCGCGCCGAGGCGGTCACCGATCCCGACACCATCCGCGCGCTGCTCGTCGAGCAGGTCACCGGCTCGGTGCGCTGGCGCGAGAGCGTGCTGTGGATGGGGGCGCAGGGCGTCACCGAGGCCTGGGAGATCGGCGCGGGCAAGGCGCTCTCGGGGATGATCCGCCGGATCGACCGCGAGATCGGCGTGCGCAACATCGGCACGCCCGACGAGGTGATGGCAGCGGTCGAGGCGCTGAACGGATGACCCGGCGCCCGGCGGCGCGCGCCGCCGGGTCACCGCCCCGCGCGGGGCGGTATCGCGAAACGTGAAAAGGGAAACGACATGTTCGATCTGACAGGAAAGACCGCGCTCGTGACCGGTGCCTCGGGCGGCATCGGCGGGGCCATTGCCAGGGCGCTGCACGGCGCGGGCGCCACGGTGGGGCTTTCGGGCACGCGGGTGGAGCCGCTGGAGGCGCTCGCGGCGGAGCTCGGCGAGCGCGCCCACGTGCTGCCCTGCAACCTCTCCGACCCGGCCGAGGTCGACGCGCTGCCGAAGGCCGCGGCCGAGGCGATGGGGGGGCTGGATATTCTCGTCAACAACGCCGGCATCACCCGCGACCAGGTGTTCATGCGGATGTCGGACGACGACTGGCAATCGGTGCTCGACGTGAACCTCACCGCCACGATGCGGCTCTGCCGGGGCGCGATCCGGGGGATGATGAAGGCGCGCTGGGGGCGGATCGTGAATATCTCCTCGATCGTCGGCGCCACCGGCAACCCCGGCCAGGCCAACTACGCCGCCTCCAAGGCCGGGCTGGTCGGGATGACCAAGTCGATCGCCTACGAGGTCGCCTCGCGCGGGATCACCGCCAACTGCGTCGCCCCCGGCTTCATCGCCACCGCGATGACCGACAAGCTCAGCGACGACCAGAAGGCCAAGATCAACGGCCAGATCCCGGCCGCGCGCATGGGCAGCCCCGAGGAAATCGCGGCGGCGGTGCTCTACCTCGCCTCGCAGGAGGCCGGTTACGTCACCGGCGCCACGCTGCACGTCAATGGCGGCATGGCGATGTTGTGATCGCCGCGGCGGGCGGGGCATTCCGCCGCCCGGTTGCGCCCCCGGACAAATCATTTGCCCCCGGGGTTGTTTGTGCTAAAGGGAGCGCAGATTTTGGCCTCCCTGTGGGGCTGCTTCGGGCGACCCGGGGCAACGTAGCGGTCCGCAAGGGCCAAAAAGAACAGGGCCAAGAGCCTGAAAACTGTGAGGACCTAACATGAGCGACGTCGCAGATCGCGTTAAGAAAATCGTTGTCGAGCACCTCGGCGTGGAAGAGGACAAGGTGACGGATTCGGCCTCGTTCATCGACGACCTCGGCGCCGACAGCCTCGACACCGTCGAGCTGGTGATGGCTTTCGAAGAGGAATTCGGGATCGAGATCCCCGACGACGCGGCCGAGGGCATCCAGACCTTCGGCGACGCGGTGAAGTTCATCTCCGACGCCGCCTGACACAGGCCGGTCGGCAGAACATGAGAACGGCGTCCTTCGGGGCGCCGTTTTTCGTGCGCGCAGGCATTGAGTCCCGCGGGTCTGCGGGGATGGCCGGAACGATGTTCCGGTTTTCGCCCGCGTCCCGGTCCGCGGTTGCGACCGGCCGTTGGCCTTCGGGCGGACATTTCGCCGCCCGCCGCGCTATCACGCCTCCAGCAATCAGGGAGGCCCGCATGGCCGAAGACATCGCAAAAGATCCCGTCGCCGTTTCGCCGCAGGAGGTGTCGCGCTGGCTCGAGGCCGGTGAGATCGTGCTCGTCGACGTGCGTGAGACCAAGGAATACGATCACGAACACATCTCCGGCGCGCTGCTGCTGCCGCTGTCCAGTTTCGAGGCGGACGTGTTCCCGGTGCTCACCGGCAAGCCCGTGGTGCTGCATTGCGCGATCGGCAAGCGCTCGGCGGCGGCGGGGCGGATGCTGATCAAGGCGGGCCATGCCAGGGTGCTGCACATGGACGGCGGGCTGACCGCGTGGAAAGCGGCGGGGCTCGGCGTGGAAGAGGCGATCGACCCGCCCGGCGAGGCGGACAACGTCGCGCCGCTGTTTCTCTGCCCGACCCCGGGTGCGGTGCTGCGCGAGGAATACCTCGCCCCCGCCGGGCTGACGGCCGAGGCGCTCGCGGGCGCGATCGGGGTGGCGGTTTCCACCCTGACCCGGTTCATGGCGGGCGAGCGGGCGGTGGACGCGGAGCTTTCGCTCCGGCTCGCGCGCTACTTTTCCACCGCGTCCGACTTCTGGCTGCAGCTGCAGATCGAGCACGATCTGGAGCGCACCCGGCACGCACTCGGCGAGACGATCCGCGCCGCGATCCGCCCGCGCGCCGCCTGAGCCTCAGCACCCGCTTGCATGGCGGGGGTGGATACAACTAATCTATGGCAAATCTTCGCGAGACCTGCGCCCGGCCAGAAGTCCGGGGCGCTGCCATGGAGCGTGGTATGGAAGCTGGTAAGGAACTGCGACAGGCGCTGCGCGCCTACACCAAGAAAGACAACCGGCTGGCCTATGCGAGCCTGCTGGGCAACCTGGCGGTCTATTTCGCCGCCGTCGCCGTCTCGATCCTCGCGGTCGGGGCCGGGCTCTGGCTGGTCGCGGCACTCGGGGTGATCGTGCTCGCCTTCGCCGGCGTGCGGCTTTACGTGCTGCAGCACGACCTGGGCCATCTGTCATTGTTCGAGACCAGGCGCCAGAACGAGTTCTGGGGTTACGTAGTCTCGCCCTTCACCATGGCCGCCTACCCGCAGATGCGCTACAACCACAACATGCACCACGCCTACGTGGGCGACCTCGACGCGCGCGAGACCACCGAGATCAATACCATGACGCTGCGCGAATGGAACGAGGCGGGGTTCTGGAAACGGCTCTATTACCGGCTCTACCGCCACCCGCTGGTGCTGATCCCGGTGGGCTCGTTCTACACCTATTTCATCGCCTACCGCTGGCCGAAGAATGCCGCCCAGGTGGGGCTGGGCGCGATCCTCGCCCATAACGCGGCGCTCGTCGTCTACTTCGGCCTGCTCTACGCCTTCGCGGGCTGGACCGGCGTGCTCATCGTGGCGCTGGCGATCTGGCTGGGGGGGATGCTCGGGGTGTTCCTTGTCTATCTCCAGCACAATTTCGAGGGCACATGGTGGGATCGCCGCCCCGACCTCGACCCGTCGCGCGCCGCGATCCAGGGCGGCTCCTGCCTCGATTTCGGCTGGTGGTTCGACGAGGCCGTGGCCAATATCACCAAGCACGACATTCACCACCTCGTCGCCGCGATCCCCTCCTACCGGCTGCGCGGGGCGCACCGGGAACTGGAGAAGACGCATCACCTGCGGCGGATCGGCTTTGGCGAGGCGCTGCATGCCTTCACCCTGAAGCTCTGGGACGAGGAGGCGCAGGATCTCGTGCCCTTCCCGAAGGCCACGGCGCGGCGCGGGGTCGTCGCCCCGGCGGAATAGGCGGGGGTGCAGGAGGGGGCTGTCCGCCCCCTCTTGGTCCTGCGGACCAATTCACCCCCGAAGGTATTTGCGGACCCAAGAAACGGGGGCCGCGTTAACCTTGATGCGGGTTAACCATGCGGTGCCGGGGGCGGTCAGGCCAGCACGCCCTCGGCGGTGATCCGGGTCTTGCCGCCGATCCAGGGCGCAAGGGCGGCGGGCAGGGTGACCGAGCCGTCTTCCTCCTGTCCGTTTTCCAGCACCGCGATCAGGCAGCGGCCGACGGCGAGGCCGGAGCCGTTCAGCGTGTGCAGGAACTCGGGCTTGGCGCCGGGTTCGGGGCGGAACCGGGCGTTCATCCGCCGGGCCTGGAAATCGCCGGTGGTGGAGACGCTCGAGATCTCGCGGTAGCTGTTCTGCCCCGGCAGCCAGACCTCGATATCGTGGGTGCGGCGCGCGCCGAAGCCGGTGTCGCCCGAGCAGAGCCGGACCGTGCGGTAGGGCAGGCCGAGACGTTCGAGGATGTCTTCGGCGCGGCGCGTCATCGCCTCGTGCTCGGCTTCGCTCTCGTCCGGCCGGGTGATCGAGACCATCTCGACCTTCTCGAACTGGTGCTGGCGCAGCATGCCGGCGGTATCCTTGCCCGCCGATCCCGCCTCGGAGCGGAAGCACTGGGTGTGGGCGACGTAGCGCATCGGCAGATCGCCCGCCTCGACGACCTCGCCGTTGACGAAGTTGGTGAGCGTGACCTCGGCGGTGGGGATCAGCCACCAGCCTTCCTCGGTCTTGTAGCTGTCTTCGCCGAACTTGGGCAGTTGCCCGGTGCCCAGCATCATCTCTTCGCGCACCAGCACCGGGGTGATCGCCTCGGTGAGGCCGTTCTCGTTCACGTGGGTGTCGAGCATGAACTGGGCCAGCGCGCGGTGCAGCCGGGCGACCGCGCCGGAGAGCACGGCGAAGCGCGCGCCGGAAAGCTTGGCGGCAAGCTCGAAGTTGAGCCCCGATTGGGTGGCGGCGAGCTGGTAGTGCTCGACCGGGGTGAAATCGAAGGCGCGGGGCGTGCCCCAGCGGCGGATCTCGACGTTCTCGTCCTCGTCGGCGCCCTCGGGCACGTCATCGGCGAGGATGTTGGGCAGGCCCATGAGCAGCGTGGCGAGGGCGGCGTCTTTCGCCTTGGCCTCGTCGCTGAGCCGCGCGGTTTCGCCCTTCTTCTCGGCCACCAGCGCGCGCAGCCGCTCGAACTCGGCCTCGTTGCCGCTGGCCTTCGCGGCCCCCACCTGCTTCGACGCCTTGTTGGCCTCGGCCTGCGCGGCTTCGGCCTGGGTGATCGCGCTCCGGCGGGCCTCGTCGAGGGCCAGAACCTCGGCCGACACGCCCGAAAGACCGCGCCGCGCCATGGCGGCGTCGAAGGCGTCCGGGTTGTCGCGGATCAGGCGGATATCGTGCATGGTCTTGGCCTTTGCTTGGGTCTGCGCGGGGTGAGGTATGGCAAAAAGCCCGGCCCGGGGGAAGCCGGAAATCGGCCCCGGCAAAGTGTCGGCAAAACTCATGGCAGGCGTATGGAAGGGGCCGGGGCGGTCGGGCGGGGGAGTTAGGCGGTGGGGTTGGATTTGTAGAGGGTCCATTTTGCATCGAAGTCGCGGAAACGCAGGTCGTCGCTCGGCCAATGGGCGGGGGGGCGGAGAATGGCTTCGGGCAGGGTCACCGTGCCATCGCCGAACATGGCGTTGATTTGGTCGGCCGAGAGACGGATGTTCGACAGGTCCACGTTCTTCACCGCCGCGTGGGTCATGACCGCTTTGGTGAAGCTGGTGGCGTGATCCAGTTGTGCCCAGCGGAGGTCTGAGCCTTCTAGATGCGCCCTGCTAAGGTTCGCCCCATCTAGATGCGTCCCGAGAAGAACCGCCTCTTCCAGATGTGCCCCAAAAAGGTCCGCCC
Organism: Sinisalibacter lacisalsi; assembly: GCF_014640115.1. Taxonomy (GTDB): domain Bacteria; phylum Pseudomonadota; class Alphaproteobacteria; order Rhodobacterales; family Rhodobacteraceae; genus Sinisalibacter; species Sinisalibacter lacisalsi. The sequence continues at coordinate 332,085 of NZ_BMGI01000004.1, forward strand.
CTTCCAGATGGGCCTTGAAGAGGTCTGCCCCTTCCATATGGGCTTTGAAAAGGTCTGATCCCTCCATATGCGCCTTGTTGAGTTTCGCCCCCTCCAGATGCGCCCCGCTGAGTCGGGCTGATTTGAAGTCGAGGTTTGAAAGATCGGCACCTTGCAGGTTTGTGGCGAGAAGATCGAGCCTGAAGCCTTTGTCGCTTTGCCTTGTGTCGGCTGTCTCGCGTTCGATCTGGGTGGCGGAGCGGCGGCCGATCACGGTCAGCGCCGCCTGAATATCGGTGCGGCATTTCAGCGAACGGGCCCAGTCACGGATGGCTTCGAGCGAGGTTGCATCAGTGAGGTCCGTTTCCTGATGGGCATAGGCCGCCTTCGCCGCGTTGTCCTTGTGCTGGACTTCGGGAGCCTCGAAGGCGGCGCGCCAGCGGGCGCGGGGGCTGTCTTCGGCATCCTCAGCCTTGGCGTTCTCCCGCACATAGGCGGTGAGGATTTCCATGATCTGGACGTGATCGCGCAAGGAGTCCTGTGCGATGCGTTCGAGGGCATAGATCGCGCCGATGCGGACTTCTAGGTTTGGTTCGGTGAACTGCCTGCCTTCGGCGTCGTGGAGCACGCGGGTTGCCGCGAGGTTTTCGACCGCCTTGTTGATCCGGTCGGTGATCTGGCTTTGTTCGGCGATATCGGTCTGGCGTTGGGCCACGAGGCTGCGCCAGACGAGGAAGGGGGCGCCGAACACTGCGGCGAGGGCGAGGCCCACGTTGCGGATCGCCTCGCCAGTCATTTCGGTGCCTGCCGATATCGCCTTGTAGACGGAGGCGGCAAAGGCGATGAGCAGGCCGAGCCCGAGAAGCACGAGGATGGCAGCAACCACCTGGATAGCGAAGCCGAGAATACGGCCCCAGGCGCGGTTCTGGTCATAGTCCGGCTTCCACTGGAGCCCGAGCCAGTCGGATAACGATTTCTTGTTGTTTTCGGCACTCATTATCGCCCCTCCACGGGTGCAATCAAACACCGCCCCCGATTGCTTGCCAACCCCAGGGCCCCCATATAGGGTGCGCGCCAATCGAAAGGGGCGGTGTGCCCCGTCTGACAGAGGGATTTGTCGATGTTCGTCTCACCCGCCTTCGCCCAAGGTGCAGCCGCCCCCGGTGGTGGACTGCTCAATTCCATGCTGATCCCGATGATCCTCGTGTTCGGGATCATGTGGTTTTTCCTCATTCGCCCGCAGCAGAAAAAGCTCAAGGACGACGAGAAGATGCGCGAGGCGCTGCGCCGCGGCGACCAGGTGCTCACGCAGGGCGGGATGATCGGCAAGATCACCAAGGTCAGGGATGACGGCGAGCTCGAAGTGGAGATCGCGCAAGGCGTGAAGGCGCGGATGACCAAGGCTGCGGTCGTTCAGGTGATGTCGAAGACCGAGCCCGCGTCCGAGGGCTGAGGCCCTCCGCGCGGCCAGAGGCGAGGCCCCCGATGCTGCAATACCCCCTGTGGAGACGGATCGTCGTGATCGGGCTTGTGCTCTTGGGCCTGTCCGCGGCGATACCGAACCTGTTCTACCCGCGCGTCGAGCTGCATAACGACGCCGCCGCCGCCATCGAGCAATTCGGATCGACGCCGGAGCGCGAGGCCGATCTTTCGGCCTGGCCGACGTGGATGCCCTCCAGCCTCGTCAACCTCGGGCTCGATCTGCGCGGCGGTGCGCATCTGCTTGCCGAGGTGCGGGTGGAGGACGTGTACGAGCACCGGCTCGACGCGCTCTGGCCCGAGGTGCGCGACGCGCTGCGCGATGAACGCGACGCGGTGGGCGCGATCCAGCGCCTCGACGCGCCGGGCGGCGAGTTGCGGGTGCGCATCGAGAACCCCGCGGGCATGGGCCAGGCGCTCGCCGCGGTGCGCGAGCTGGCCTCGCCGGTGGTCACGCTCACCGGCATGGGCGCCAACGACATCGAGGTGGCGGGGCAGGACGACGTGATCACGGTTCAGCTCTCCGAGGCCGAACGGGTGGCGACGGACGACCGCACGATCCAGCAATCGCTCGAGATCATCCGCCGCCGGGTCGACGAGGTGGGCACGCGCGAGCCGACGATCCAGCGCCAGGGCGAGCGGCGGATCCTGATCCAGGTGCCCGGGCTCGGCTCGGCCGACGAACTCAAGGCGCTGATCGGCACCACCGCGCAACTGACCTTCCAGCCGGTGGTGACCCGCACCACCGACCCCTCCACCCGGCCCGCGCCGCGCCAGGAGCTGCTGCCTTCGCTGGACGAGGAGGGGGTGTTCTACGTGCTGGAACAAACCCCCGTGGTGACCGGCGAGGAACTGACCAACGCCCAACCCAGCTTTGACCAGAACGGCCGCCCGGCGGTGAGCTTCCAGTTCAACGTGACCGGTGCGCGCAAGTTCGGCGCCTATACCGCCGCCAATGTCGGCGCGCCCTTCGCCATCGTGCTCGACGGCGAGGTGATCTCGGCGCCGCGCATCAACGAGCCGATCCCGGGCGGTTCGGGAATCATCACCGGCAATTTCACGGTGGAAGACTCGACCAACCTCGCCGTGCTCCTGCGCGCCGGCGCGCTGCCGGCGGAGATGACCTTCCTCGAGGAACGCACGATCGGGCCGGAGCTTGGCGCGGATTCGATCGAGGCGGGGCGGATCGCCTCGCTGGTGGCCTTCGCCGGGGTGCTGATCTTCATGGCGCTGGCCTACGGGCGGTTCGGGCTGATGGCCAACCTCGCCTTGATCCTGAACGTCGGGCTCGTCTTCGGCCTGCTCTCGGCCATCGGCGCCACGCTCACGCTGCCCGGCATCGCCGGGATCGTGCTCACCATCGGCATGGCGGTGGACGCCAACGTGCTGGTGTTCGAACGCATACGCGAGGAAGTCCGGGCTGGCAGAGGGCCGGCGCGGGCGATCGAGCTGGGCTACGAGAAGGCGCTCTCGGCGATCATCGACGCCAATATCACCACCTTCATCACCGCGGTGATCCTGTTTCTGATGGGGTCGGGGCCGGTGAAGGGCTTTGCGGTCACCCTCGCGCTCGGCATCATCACCAGCGTGTTCACGGCGATCTACATCACGCGGCTCATGATCGTGTTCTGGTTCGAGCGCCGCCGCCCCAAGACGATCGAGGTCTGACATGCGCCTGAAACTTGTAGCCGACGAGACGAACTGGGATTTCTTCGGCCGATTGCCGATCACGCTCGGGTTCTCCGGGCTGATGTTCGTCGGCGCGATCCTCGCCTTCCTGTTCATGGGGCTCAACTTCGGGATCGACTTCCGCGGCGGCACCACGATCCGCACCGAGGCGCGGGTGGCTGTCGACGTGGGCGCCTACCGTGATGCGATCGCCCCGCTCGGGCTCGGTGATGTCTCGATCTCGGAGGTGTTCGATCCGGGGTTCGACGAGGATCAGCACGTCGCCATGGTGCGGATCCAGGCCCAGGGCGACGAGGAATCGGTGCGCCCCGAGACGATCCAGGCGGTGCAGGCGGCGTTGCGGAGCGTCGCGCCCCAGATCCGCTTCATCTCGGTCGAGAGCGTCGGGCCGAAGGTGTCGGGCGAGCTGATCATGACGGCGATCTACTCGGTGCTCGCCGCGATCGCTGCTGTGCTGGTCTATATCTGGCTCAGGTTCGAGTGGCAGTTCGCCCTCGGCGCGGTGGCGGCGCTGGTGCATGACGTGATCATCACCATCGGCCTCTTCGCGGTGCTCCAGATCCAGTTCGACCTTGCGATCATCGCCGCCCTGCTCACCATCGTCGGCTATTCGCTGAACGATACCGTGGTGGTTTTCGACCGGGTGCGCGAGAACCTGCGCCGGTACAAGGTGATGGATCTCAAGGAGGTGCTCAACGTCTCGATCAACGAAACCATGAGCCGCACCCTGATGACCTCAGGCACAACGCTGCTCGCGCTCATCGCGCTGATCGTGCTGGGTGGCGACGTGATCCGCGGTTTCGTCTTCGCGATGACCTTCGGCGTCGTCATCGGCACCTATTCCTCGGTCTTCGTCGCGTCTGCCATCCTGCTCAAGCTCGGGGTCAAGCGCGACTGGTCGAAGCCCGATGGCGAGGCGGGCACGCAATTCGCCGATGTCGACGCCTGAGGCGCTGGCCGGGGCGCTCATCAGCCCCGGCCTCGCCTGGCTCGCGCTCACCTTCATCCTCGCCGGCCTCGTGCGCGGCTTCACCGGCTTCGGCACCGCGCTGATCTTCATGCCGGTGGGGGCGATCTTCCTGCCGGTGCCCGTCGCGATCGTGATCGTCACCGTTGCGGGGATGCTGACCTGGCCGCTGATCGTGCCGCAGGCGTTCCGCCTGGCCGACCGGCGCGAGGTGGCGGTGCTGGCGGGGGCGGCGATTATCACCGCACCGCTCGGTGTGTGGCTCCTGAGCTGGGTCGAGCGCGACCTGCTGCGCTGGCTGGTGGCGGCGGCGGCGGCGCTGACCCTGCTCGCGCTGGTGACCGGATGGCGCTACCGCCAGCGGGTGCGCGGCGCGGGGCTGGGGGCGATCGGGGCGGTCGCGGGCGTGCTCGGCGGCACCACCGGGCTGACCGGCCCGCCGGTGATCCTGTTCTATCTCGCCGGCCAGCTGGAAGTGGCCCGGGTGCGCGCCAACACGATCCTGTTTCTCGCCGTGCTCGATATCGGCATCGTCGCCAACCTGGTGTTCCGGGGGCTGGTCGATGGCACCGCGGTCTGGCTGGCGGCGCTGCTCGCCTTTCCCTACGCGGCCGGCATGGTGGTGGGGCAGAGGCTGTTCCGCCCCGAACGCGAACGCGCCTTCCGGGGGCTGGCCTACCTGGTGATCGCCGGGGCGATCCTGACCGGGCTGCCGGTTTTCGGCTAGGCCGGCCGCCGCGCGAGCAGGGTGTTGCGGCTCTCGTGCAGCATCATCCACCCGGAAGGGTCGGCGGCGATGACCGCGCGCAGTCCGCCCATGTTGGCCGGCTCGTCGGCAATGAGGCAGCAGCCTCCGGGGGCCACAGTGGCGAGCAGCCGTGCCAGGACCGCCGCGCGGTCGGGTGCGGGCAACATGTGCAGGGTTCGGTCGCAGAGCAGGAGGCCGAAGTGGCCCTCGGGCGTGAAACCGGAGATGTCGGCGACGATGCCGGTGACGGGGAGTGCGTCCTTTTTTGCTGCGGCCAGCATGTCGGCAATGCCCGTCGGCGCGATGTCCACGCCGACTACGTCGTAACCGTCGCGCGCGAGTGGCAGGGCGTCGCGCCCCTGTCCGCAGCCGATGTCGAGCACGCGCGCGCCTTGTGTCACGTGCTTGGCGATCAGCCTGGCGACGCCAGCGGTTTGCGCGCCGAGCCCGTCGGGATTGTCGCGGTAGTAGGTTTCATAGTCGGTCGTCATGCAAGCGGCATAAGGCACCCGGTGCGGTCGAGTCCAAGTGAAACATTACGTGATCGTTCGGATCGGCCGCGCCGCCCGCGCGACCGAGTGACGCTTTTCTTCCCGCGCAAATCCCGCTACCAAAGCGGCCATGCAACTGACCGAAATCACATATGACAACGCCCGCCCGATCGACGGCTACGGCCCCGGCTTCTTCCGCGTCGACGGTGCGGTGATCGAGGGGCCGGTTCTGGTCACCGCCAGCGCGGCGCGGTCCTGGGGCGGGGTGGATGACACCGCGGCCCTCACCGCGCTGGCCGGCGAGGTCGACGTGATCCTGCTCGGCACCGGTGCGGTGATGACCGGCGCGCCGGCTGCGCTGATGGCGGAGGTGGAAGCGGCCGGAATGGGCATCGAGCCGATGGCGAGCCCCTCGGCCTGCCGGGCCTATAACGTGCTCCTCGCCGAGGGGCGGCGCGTGGCGCTGGCCGCGCTGGCGGTGTGAGCGGGATGCTGGAACTCGCGGTTGACGATCTGACGGTGTCGCGCGGCGGCGTGCCGGTGCTGGAGCGGCTCTCGTTCCGGCTCGGCGGCGGCGAGGTGCTGGTGCTGCGCGGGCCGAACGGCTCGGGCAAGACCACGCTCCTGCGCACGCTGGCGGGGCTGCAGCCGCCGATGGCGGGCCGGATCAGCCTGCCGCCCGAGGCGATCGCCTACGGCGCCCATGCCGACGGGCTCAAGGCCACGCTCACCGTGGCCGAGAATCTCGCGTTCTGGGCCCGGATCCATGGCACCCGCGAGATCGAGCCCGCGCTCGACGATTTCAACCTGCAATCGCTGCGCAACCGCGCCGCGCAGAACCTTTCGGCGGGCCAGAAACGCCGCCTCGGCCTCGCACGGCTGCTGGTGACGGGGCGGCCGATCTGGCTGCTCGACGAGCCCACCGTCTCGCTTGACCAGGCCTCGGTGACGCTGTTCGCCGATGCCGTGCGCGCCCATGTCGCGGCCGGCGGGGCGGCGCTGATCGCCACCCATATCGACCTGCGGCTCGAGGCCGGGATCTTCGATGTCGGCCCGTTCAAGGCCGATCCCGATGCGCCCGCGCGCACCCCCAGCCCGTTCGACGAGGCCTTCGCATGATCGCGCTCCTGGCCCGCGATCTCCGGCTCGCCTTCCGCGCCGGCGGCGGCTTCGGGCTCGGCCTTGCCTTCTTCCTCATCGTCTCGGTGCTCGTGCCCTTCGGCGTCGGCCCCGAGGCGGAGGTGCTCGCCCGGATCGCGCCCGGCATCCTCTGGGTCGGAGCCCTGCTCGCCTGCCTGCTCTCGCTCGACCGCATCTTCCAGCTCGATTTCGAGGATGGCAGCCTTGATCTGCTCGCCACGGCGCCGATCCCGATGGAGGGCACGGTGGCGGTGAAGGCGCTGGCGCACTGGATCACCACCGGGCTGCCGCTTGTGCTCGCAGCCCCCGTCTTCGGCGCGCTGATGAGCCTCGACGAGCGCGGCTACTGGTGGATCTTCGTCACCCTGCTGATCGGCACGCCGGCGCTGAGCATGATCGGCGCGTTCGGCGCCGCGCTCACGGTGGGGCTGAAGCGGGGCGGGCTGCTCTTGAGCCTGCTGGTGCTGCCGCTCTACATCCCCACGCTGATCTTCGGCGCCGAGGCCGCGACCCGGGGGATTGGCGGGTTCGACAATGCCACCCCGCTGCTCATGCTCGCCGGGATCACCGCCGCCTCGGTCGCGCTGCTGCCCTTCGCCGCCTCGGCGGCGCTCCGCATCAACCTGCGTTGACAAGGATCAACCCGCGTGAACGTGAACCCCGCTATCTTGCGCCGACGCCCAACCGCACATAGGAACTGATCATGCCCGAGATGCACCGCACAAAACAGGCCCGGGACCGCTACAACGTCCTGTGGGAATGGGCCAACCCGGTCAAGTTCATGTGGTTTTCCGGCCTCGCCCTGCCTTGGCTGGTGGGCGCGACGGTGGTCACCATGGCGGTGGGGCTGGTCTGGGGCTTTTTCTTCACCCCCGAGGCGGTCAACTTCGGCTCTTCGGTGAAGATCATATACGTGCACGTGCCGTCGGCAATGATGGCGATCTCGGCCTGGTTCATGATGCTGGTGGCCTCGCTGATCTGGCTGATCCGGCGTCACCACGTCTCGGCGCTGGCGGCCAAGGCGGCCGCACCGGTGGGCACGGTGATGACGATCATCGCGCTGATCACCGGGGCGATCTGGGGCGAGCCGATGTGGGGCACCTACTGGGCGTGGGACCCGCGGCTGACCTCGTTCCTGATCCTGTTTCTGTTCTACCTCGGCTACATGGCGCTCTGGGGCGCGATCGAAGACCCCGACACCGCGGCCGATCTCACCTCGGTGCTGGCGGTGGTGGGCTCGGTCTTCGCCTTCCTGTCGCGCTACGCGGTGAACTTCTGGAACCAGGGCCTGCACCAGGGCGCGACGCTCAGCCTCGACAAGGACGAGAACATCGCCAACGTCTACTGGATCCCGCTCCTGTTCGCGATGGCGGGGTTCGGGCTTCTGTTCGTGGCGCTGGTCTTTGTCCGCACCCGCACCGAGATCCGCAAACGCCGCACCCACGCGCTCGAACTTCGTGAAAGGATGGCCGATGCCTGAACTGGGAAAATACGCCGACGCGGTGCTTTGGTCCTGGGCGGCGACGCTTGGGCTGATCGCACTCCTCGTCGTGATGACATGGATGCAATCGCGCAAGGCCAAGGCCGATCTCGACGCGATCGAGGCCCGGCGCGCTGCCAAGGGAAACTGACATGAAACTCAAGCCGATGATGATCCTCCCGCCGCTCGTGTTCATCGGGCTCGCGGTGCTGTTCTTCTGGGGCATGCAGCGCGAAGACCCGGGCGCGCTGCGCTCGACGCGCGAAGGCGGGCCGGTGCCGGCGCTCACCCTCGCCGCCTTCGGCGACTCGCCGGCCTTCACGGTCGAGGATCTCGCGGACGGCGAGGTCAAACTGGTGAACTTCTGGGCCAGTTGGTGCGCCCCCTGCCGCGCCGAGCACCCCCACCTCGTGACGCTGGCCGAGGAGGGGCTCGACATCTACGGCATCAACTACAAGGACGAACCCGCCAAGGCGCAAAAATTCCTCGACGACCTCGGCGATCCCTATGCCCGCATCGCGGCCGATCCATCGGGGCGCACCGGCCTCGACTGGGGCCTCTACGGCGTGCCGGAAACCTTCGTGATCGACGGTAAGGGCATCGTGGTGAAACGCTTCGCCGGCCCGATCAGCGCCTCGATCCTCGAAAACATCATCCGCCCCGCGATCGAAACCGCCCGCGCGCGCTCGGACTGAGCGCCCGCGCCGCGCCGCCGGGGCCCCGGGGCAAACCGCCGAGGGCTTCTTGGGTCGTCAAATACCTCGGGGTCCGGGGCAGAGCCCCGGTCCGGCGGCTCAGCTTTCGACGACGACGAGGGCGTGGCGCTTCTTGCCCGCCGAGAGCTTCAGCGCGCCGCTTTCGAGACGGTCCAGTGGAATTAGCTCGTTTGGATTTGTGACCTCAACATCGTCAATCTTCGCACCTCCCGAGCATATTAACCGTTTCGCCTCTTTCCCCGATCCGGCCAATTTGGCTTTTACGAATAGATGGAAGGCAAGAAAATACATCCCGCTCTTTTCCCCCATCAATTCACCTGGCATCGCGCCTTCCCTTGTGACGGTCACCGTGGGCAAATCGTCGCCCACGCCGCCCTTCTCGAACACCTCGCGCGCCGTCGCTTCCGCGGCTTGCGCCGCCTCTCGGCCATGCAGCAGCGCGGTGACCTCGTTCGCCAGCACCACCTTGGCGTCGTTGATCGCCGCGCCCTCTGCCGCGCCCAGCCGCTCGCACTCCTCCAGCGGCAGCTCGGTGTAGAGCTTGAGGAACCGGCCGACGTCGGCGTCGGTGGTGTTGCGCCAGAACTGCCAGAACTCGTAAGGTGAGAGCATCTCGGCGTTGAGCCAGACCGCGCCGGAGGCCGATTTGCCCATCTTCGCCCCGTCCGAGGTGGTGAGCAGCGGCGAGGTCAGGCCGAACACCTCCTCGTCGAGGATGCGGCGGGTGAGGTCGATGCCGTTGACGATGTTGCCCCACTGGTCGGAGCCGCCCATCTGCAGCCGGCAGCCGTAGCGGCGGTTCAGCTCCATGAAGTCGTAGGCCTGAAGGATCATGTAGTTGAATTCGAGGAACGACAGCGATTGCTCGCGGTCGAGCCGCGATTTGACGGACTCAAAGGCCAGCATCCGGTTGACCGAGAAATGCCGGCCGATGTCGCGCAGGAAGTCGAGGTAGTTCAGCCCGTCGAGCCATTCGGAATTGTCGACCATGATCGCGTCGGTCGCCTCGGTGCCGAAGGCGACGTAATGGCTGAACACCTGCTTGATCCCGGCGATATTGGCCGCGATCTGGTCGGGGGTGAGCAGCGGGCGCTCGTCGGCGCGGAAGCTCGGATCGCCCACCTTGGTGGTGCCGCCGCCCATCAGCACGATCGGCTTGTGGCCGGTCTTCTGCAGCCAGCGCAGCATCATGATCTGGATCAGGCTGCCGACATGGAGCGATTTCGCCGTCGCGTCGAAGCCGATATAGGCCGGAACCACCCCCTCGCTCAGCGCCTCGTCAAGCCCCTGGTAATCGGTGCAATCGGCGAGGAAGCCGCGTTCCATCATCACGCGCATGAAGTCGGATTTCGGGTGGTAGGTCATGGCTTTTGCGTCCATTCTTCTGATCAAGGCCCTCTATATCGGGGGTGGGGGCGGAGGAAAAGCCATGAAGCTCAAGCGGCCGCTGCGCGCGTTGGGCGCGATGTCGGGCACCTCGCTCGACGGGGTCGACGCCGCGGTGGTGGAGACCGATGGCGAGACGATCACCCGTTTCGGCGAGACCGCCTACCGGCCGTATTCCGACGCCGAACGCGCGCTGATCCGCGCCGCCCTCGGGCGCTGGCCGGGCGAGCCGGGGGTGGCCGAGGCGGCGGAGGCGGTGGAGACGGCCCACGCGGTGGTGCTTTCGGGGTTCGAGGGGGTCGATCTCGTCGGCTTCCACGGCCAGACGCTGGCGCATGAGCCGCGCGGGCGCGGCACGCACCAGGCCGGCGACGGGCGGGTGCTGGCGGAGGTGCTGGGCCTGCCGGTGGCCTGGGATTTCCGCTCGGCCGACGTCGGGCTTGGCGGCGAGGGCGCGCCGCTGGCACCGTTCTTCCACTTCGCCTGCGCGCGCTGGATCGGGGCGGATGCGCCGCTCGCCTTCCTCAACTTCGGCGGCGTCGGCAACCTCACCTGGGTGGACCCGTCCAAGCCCGCGCCGGAGGCCGAGGGCGCGCTGCTCGCCTTCGATACCGGCCCGGCCAATGCGCCGATCGACGATCTCGTGGCCGCGCGCCTTGGCCTTGCGCGTGACGAGGGCGGCGCGCTCGCGGCGTCCGGGCGGGCGGACGCGGGCATCGTCGCCGCCTTCCTCGATCACACCTGGTTCCACCGCCTGCCGCCCAAGTCGCTCGACCGCGCGGATTTCGCGGCGCTGCTGGACGCCGTCGCGCCGCTCGCCGATGCCGATGCCGCCGCCACGCTCACCGCCTGCGCGGTGGCCGCGGTGGCGCGCGGGATGGCGCATTGCCCGGCGCCACCCGGCGCGGTGCTGGTCACCGGCGGCGGGCGGCACAACGCGGCGCTGATGGCGGGGCTTGAGGATGCGCTGGCCTGCCCGGTGCAGCCGGTCGAGGCGGTGGGGCTCGATGGTGACATGCTGGAGGCGCAGGCCTTCGCCTATCTCGCAGTGCGCGTGGCGCGGGGCCTGCCGACCTCCTGCCGCACCACGACCGGGGTGCCGGCGACGGTGGGCGGCGGGGTGATCTCGACCCCCGATTGACCCCTTCATCCTGGCAAAAATACCTCGGGGGGTGAGCCCGGAACGGGCGAGGGGGGCAGCGCCCCCCTCCGGGTCGGCGCGCGTCAGCGCGGCGAGCCCGCGTCCAGCGCCCGGGCGAGGGCGCAGAAGTGCGCAACGTCGATTTCCTCGGCGCGCGACGTGGGCTTGATATCGACGCTTTCCAGCAGGCTTTCGATCTGCGGGTGCAGCTTGCGCAGCGAGGCGCGCAGCATCTTGCGGCGCTGCTGGAAGGCGGTGGCGGTGAGGCGCTGGAGCGTGGCGGCGTTGGCCGCGAAGCGCGGCGCCGGCAGGGCGGTGAGATGCACCACCGCCGAGCGCACCTTGGGCGGCGGGGTGAAGGCCTCCGGCGGCAGGTCCATCACGATGCGCGCGTCGCAGCGCCACTGGGCGAGGATCGCGAGGCGGCCATAGGCCTTGCTGCCGGGCTGCGCCACGATCCGCTCGGCCACCTCGCGCTGGAACATCAGCGTGAGGCTCTGCCAGAACGGCGGCCAGTCGGGCGGGGTAAGCCAGCGCACCAAGAGCTCGGTGCCGATGTTGTAGGGCAGGTTGGCCACCACCTTGATCGGTGGGGTGAGATGGGCCAGAGGGTCGATCGCCAGCGCGTCGGCGTTGAGCACGTCGAGCCGGCCGGGCCAGGCGGCGGCGATCTCGGCGAGCGGGGCCATGGCGCGGGGATCTTTCTCCACCGCGAGCACGTGGCGCGCGCCTTCGGCGAGTAGCCCGCGGGTCAGCCCGCCGGGACCGGGACCGACCTCGAGCACGTCGCACCCCGCCAGGTCGCCGGCCTGGCGCGCGATCTTGGCGGTGAGGTTGAGATCGAGGAGGAAGTTCTGACCGAGCGATTTTTTCGCCGAGAGCCCATGCGTGGCGATCACCTCGCGCAGCGGCGGCAAGCCGTCGATCGTGCTCATGCGGGGGCCATGTCGCGCGCCATGCGCAGCGCCGCGATCAGCGAGGCCGGATCGGCCCGTCCGGTGCCGGCGATGTCGAAGGCGGTGCCGTGGTCGGGCGAGGTGCGCACGAAGCCGAGGCCCAGGGTGACGTTCACGCCATGGGCGAAATCGAGTGTCTTGATCGGGATCAGCGCCTGGTCGTGATACTGGCAGATCGCCACGTCGTAGCGGGCGCGGGCTTCCGGGTGAAACATCGTGTCGGCGGGCAGGGGGCCTGCGACCTCCAGCCCCTCGCCGCGCAGCCGCGCGATCAGCGGCGCGATCATCTCGATCTCCTCGCGCCCCATCGCGCCGCCTTCGCCGGCGTGCGGGTTCAACCCGGCGACGGCGAGGCGCGGGCGAGCGATGCCGGCGGCGCGCAGGGCAGCCTCGGTGATGCGGATTGTGTCTTCCAGCAGCTCGGGCGTGAGCGCCTGCGGCACCTGCGAAAGCGGGATGTGGATGGTGACCGGCACCACCCGCAGCGCATCGCAGGCCAGCATCATCACCGCGCGCTTCACGCCGGCGAGATCGGCGAGAAACTCGGTATGGCCGGGAAAGGCGAAGCCGGCGCCGTCCTGCAGCGCCTTCTTGTGGATCGGGTTGGTGCAGACCGCGCTTGCCGCGCCCGCCCGCACCAGCGCGACCGCCTCGCGGATCGCGGCGACGACGTGGGGCGCATGCGCCGCGACTGCATCGCCGGGGGTGCGCGCGGGGCCGAAATCGCGGGCGAGAACCGGCAGGCCGCGCACCATTGCCGCCGGCGCTTCGCCGGGCGATGAAATCTCGGCGATCGGGGTGCCTTGCGGCAGGTGCCGAGGATCGCCGATCAGGAAGAAATCAAGTTCGCCGCGCAGGGCCTCCCAGGCCTTCGCCGCGATCTCCGGGCCGACCCCGGCGGGTTCGCCGGAGGTCAGCGCGATGGGCCGCGGCGGCATCAGTTGCCGAGCGTCTCGATGAAGGCGTTTGCGCGCTTTTCATCGAGGAAGGCTTGCGCCATCGTCGAAACCCGCTGGTTGCGCAACTGGTCCTCGATCATCTCTTCGGTGAAAGAGCGCGGCAGTTCGTTGCCGCGTGCGCACAGCATCACGATGGCCATCGCCCCAGACGAGGTGGTGACGCGCGACGAGATCTCGCCGGGATCGAGCCGATCAAGTTCGGCACGATAGCTGGCGGGCACCTGCGACTCGGGCAGTTCCTCGCGCACCAGTTGCTCGGGCGGCAGACCGCGCGCGATCGGGTAGAGATCGTCGCAGGAGGTCACCCGGGCGCGAATGCGCGCGACCTCTTCGATATTCGCGGCGCTCTGGCCGCCGGGAAGCAGCAGCGCGGCGTAGTCCAGCACCGTGCGGGGGGTGCCGCCGCTCACTTCCTCGCGGTCGCGCATGAAGTAGATGCGCAGGTCTTCGCCGGATTCGACGATCCGGCTGGTCTGGCCGGGCTGCAATCCGCGCACCGCCGCACCGGCTGCCGGTGGCAGGGCGGTGATATCGACCCATTTCATCTTGCCGCCGTTGTTGCGCGAGCCACCGGTCGAGAACCGCGTGGCGGCCCTGGTGAATTCGTCTTCGTCGAGCCCGGTGAGGCGCTGCGCGCGCGCCATCGAGGCCCGGCGACTGGCCGGATCGCCCGCGGGCAGCACGATTTCCGACAACAGGACCCGCAGCCCCGGCTCGGGTTCGGCCTTGGCCGCCGCGGCGGCCACCTCGGCCTTCGAGATCGAGACGCGCGGCAGGAGTTCGGCCCGCACGAAATCGCGCCAGATGATCCCGGCGGTGACGAACTGGCGGAAGGTCGAGGCGTCGATCCCGGCCTGCCCAAGCAGGGCGAGGAATTGCTCGGCATCGAGCCCGCCGCGCTGGGCGAATTCTTCCATCCCGGCCTTGATCGCCTCCTCGTCGGCCACGAGCCCCGCCAGCCGCGCCTCGCGCAGCTGGATCTTCTCGTTGATCAGCTGGTCAATCGCCAGCGCGCGGACATCGCCGGGCGCGCGCAGCAGGGAAAGGAACTTCTGCCGTTCGGAGAGTTCGAAGGCGGTGATGACCATGCCGTCAACCCGCACGATCGGCCGCAACTGGCTCTGCGCCTGTGCCGGGGCAAGGCCGAGCGTGAGCCCGATCACCGCGACAAGGACAAGCGCAATGAGCCTCCGGCCCGCGCCGTCAAAGTGAAAGATGCTGCCGCCCCGCTGTGCCGTCGTGCTCGTCATCATACCGCGCTCTTCGTCCGTCTGCCTGTGGTTCAGCCCCGGGCGATGCCCGGTTGGGACATACATTAGTCGAGGATCGGCATCGGCGCGAGGGGGAATCTCGCCTCCGCCGCCCGCAGGGAGGAAATTCCGTCGCCGAAATATGGGGTCGGGCCGCCTCCCGGCCACCTTATCTCGGCTGCCGGCCCCGGTTTCGGCACTGGAAACCGGTTCGCGCCGGGGCTAGGTTCGGGTCTGACGCGCTCGCGCGCGATGCAGGCACAGGAGACAGCCATGACCGATATTCTCGCCCCCAGCTTCATTCCGCTCGAGATCGACAGCCTGGCCGCGGCCGACGGGCGCATCGTGGTGTTCTCCGAAGGCGGCGAGCGGATGGACAAGGGCGCGCGCCGGATCAACCGGCTGACCCGGGGCGCGCTCGCGCGGCTGACCCAGAGCGCGGATTTCGCCAAGGCCAAGGTGGGCGACGCGATGGAGATGGCCTGGCCCACCGGCATGGCGGCGGAAGCGGTGCAGGTGGTGAAGATCGACCGCAAGATGGGCCTTGCCGACGCGCGCAAGGTGGGCGGCGCGATCGGCAAGGCGGCGCGCGGCAAGGACGTTCTGGTGCTCGCCGGCGCATTGCGCCACACCCCCGAAATCGCGCTTGGCGCGATGCTGCGCGCCTATGATTTCACCGATCACAAGACGCCGGGCGACGAACCTTCCCGCACCGGCAGCCTGACCTTCGCGGTCACCAACGCCGAGGTGCTGAAGGCGCAGGAGGCCGATCTCACCGCGGTGGCGGAGGGCGTGTTCTTCGCCCGTGATCTCGTGAACGAGCCCGCCAACGTGCTCACCACCAGCGAATTCGCCGCCCGGCTGGAGGCGCTGGAGGCGCTCGGGCTGCAGGTCGAGGTGCTCGACGAACCGGCATTGGAAAAGCTCGGGATGCGGGCGTTGCTCGGCGTGGGGCAGGGCTCGGAAAGCCCCTCCAAGGTGGTGGTGATGCAGTGGATGGGCGGAAAGAAGGGGGACGCGCCCCTCGCTCTCGTCGGCAAGGGCGTAGTGTTCGACACCGGCGGGATCTCGATCAAGCCCGCCGCGGGCATGGAAGACATGACGATGGACATGGGCGGTGCCGGCACCGTGGCGGGGGTGATGAAAACCCTCGCGCTTCGGCGCGCGCCGGCCAACGTGGTCGGGCTGGTGGGCCTCGTCGAGAACATGCCCGACGGCCGCGCCCAGCGCCCGGGCGACGTGGTGCGCACGATGAAGGGCGACACCGTCGAGGTGATCAACACCGACGCCGAGGGGCGGCTCGTGCTGGCCGATGTGCTCTGGTATGCCCAGGACCGTTTCAAGCCCGCCGGGATCGTCGATCTCGCCACCCTCACCGGCGCCATCGTGATCGGGCTCGGCCACCAGAACGCCGGGGTGTTTGCTAATGACGACGCCTTCTGCAAGGCTTTCCTCAAGGCCGCCGAACACGAGGACGAGGGCGCCTGGCGGATGCCGCTTGGGGCGGGCTACGCCGAGCAGCTCAAGAGCCGGGTGGCGGACGTGAAGAACGTCGGCGGCCGGCCCGGTGGGTCGGTCACCGCGGCGGAGTTCCTCAAGCGATTCGTGAAGGACGACATGCCCTGGATTCACCTCGACATCGCCGGGGTCGCGCTGCGCGCGGAGGACACGCCGCTCGCGCCCAAGGGGGCGACCGGCTGGTTCGTGCGCAGCCTCGACCGGCTGGTGCGCGACGGCTACCAAGACTGATGGCGTCGGCGTGGTTCTACCATATGACCCGCTCGCCGCTGGAGGCGACGCTGCCGGTTCTGCTCGGCAAGGCGTTGCAGGCCGGCTGGCGGGTGGCGGTGCGCGGGTCCGACGCGGCCCGGCTCGGCTGGCTCGACGAGCGGCTCTGGCTCGGGGCCGAGGACGGGTTTCTGCCGCACGGGCTGGCCGGGGGGCCGCATGACGCGCAGCAGCCGGTGCTGCTCACCACCGGGCGCGACGCCGCCAACAGGCCCGATTGCCTTGTCTCGGTCGATGGCGCCGAGGTGGCGCCGGACGAGGTCGGCGCGCTGCAGCGGGTGATGATCCTGTTCGACGGCAACGATCCGGCGGCGGTGGAGCACGCGCGCGGCCAGTGGCGCGACCTCACCGGCGCCGGCTGTGCGGCGCAATACTGGAGCCAGGAGAGCGGGCGCTGGGAGATGAAGGCCGAGAGCGCCTGAGGCCGCGCGGCCTCAGCGGGTGAGAATCAGCGTGTCGTCGGCGATCTCGATGCGGGAGAACCGGCGCAGGTAGGTCATGCCGAGGAGCGATTGCGGCATCTCGCCTTCGTTGATCGAAACCCTCAGCCCGGTGTCGCGGATATCGCCGACGCTGATTTCCTCGATGCGCGCCGAGGCGGTGCGCACCATGCCGTTCGCCGTCATCGCCCGCCCGGTGTAGTCGAGGCTGTCGAGGTCGATCCCGGCGCGCCGGGCATCGTCCTTGCTCAGCACCACGTCGGTCGCCCCGGTATCGACGACGAATTCCACCGGCGCGCCGTTCAGCCGCGCGGTCAGGTAGAAATGCCCGTCGAACATGCGCGGCACCTCGATTCGCCCGCCCTCGAGCACCGCCTGGCGCGGCGCGAGATCGCGCTGGATATCGCCCCAGAGGCCGTAACCGGCCACCACGCCGAGAAAGATCAGCCCCCAGATCGTGGCCTGCTGGGCGAGTTTCGACAGGTTGCCCCGGTTATGGGCAACGAAATACCCCCCCACCGCGAGGAGGAGGAGCACGAGATAGGTGATGCGGCCGAGATCGTAGCTGTCCATGGGGGGGATATAGGGGCCTCCGGGCCGGGCGCAAATGCGGCGTGCCGCCTCTCAGCCGAGAAAGCCGAAATCCGCCAGCCCGTCGAGCACGAACTGCACCGCCAGCGCGGCGAGCAGCATGCCGAGGAGGCGGGTGAGCACGTTGATCCCGGTTTCGCGCAGCGCGCGTTCGAGCAGGCCCGCGGCGAGGAACAGGGTGAAAACCACCACCAGCACCGCGAGCATCACCAGGTGCACCGCCAAAAGCTCCATCGGCGTGCTGGTTTGCCCGGCGAGCAGGATCATCGCCGCCATCGCGCCCGGCCCGCCGATCAGAGGCGTGGCGAGGGGGAAGACGGAGGGGTCTTCCGCCGGGTCCAGCCCCGGCTCGGACTGGTCGCGGCGGCGCTGGGCGCGGCGCTCGAACAGCATGTCGAGCGCGGTGAGAAACAGCAGCATCCCCCCGGCGATGCGGAAGGCCGGCATGGAGATGCCGAGGAACTGCAGCACCTGCTCGCCGAACAACCCGAAAACCGTGAGCAGCAGCGCCGCGATCGCCACCGCGCGCAGCGCGATCGCCCGGCGCTGCCCCGCCCGCGCGCCCTTGGTGAGCGCGACGAAGAGCGGCGCGAGGCCGATCGGGTCGATCACCACGAAGAGGGTGACGAAAGCGGGAATGAGCAGATCAGGCGTCATGGTTCCCGCGTTGATAGAGCGGCAGGGGGTGGCTGTCCATGGGGCAGGGCCGGCACCGGGATCACGGCGCGCGGCGTTTTCCGTACGGAAAACGGGCCGGAAAACGTAGGTTTTCCGTGCCGGAATTTTTCAAAATTCCGCGCCGGCCATGGATGCTGGCCGCGGACATGCCGATCGGTCTCGTTCCCGCCCGCGATCGTTGCGGCCGGTCGTGTCGGAAGGGGCATCGCGCTGGGCCGACAGGGGTTCGGGGCGATTCTCGTAGCGGAACCGGCCGCCCCCTCGCGTGGGGTTTCGGGTTGAATGCCCGCGCGCAGGGCATAGCTCATGGCGGGAGAGGAAAGGCCATTGCCGCACCCAACATGACCAGTGGTGAGAACAAACCGGATCGAGAGGGGCGTGCGACCGGATCTGGCCGCGACGCGCCGTCCGATGATGCGCCCGCGCCCGAGCCGACGCCGCGGCCCCAGGAGGAGAGCGGTCAGGCGGCGGCGGAGGTCACCGACACCTCGCGCGAGGCCGCCGAGCGCGGCGAGCAGCCCTATGCCGTCTGGTCCTCGGAACGCGCCTTCGTTCTGTCGACCGCCGCCGCCGGCGTCGGGCTCGGCAACCTGTGGCGGTTCCCCACGCTGGTGGGGGAAAACGGCGGCGGTGTGTTCCTGTTCGCCTACGCCGTGGCCGTCATCGTCGTCGCGATCCCCTTCGCCACGCTGGAACTCGCGGTCGGCCGCCAGGCGCAGGGCTCGGTCATCGCCAGTTTCAAACGGATGGGGCCGGGCCTGTTTCTCTTCGGCTGGCTGACCGTGCTCCTGACCCTCGCGATCGACAGCTACTACTTCGTGGTGTCCGGGTGGACCCTTGGCTTCGCCACCGGCGCGACCTTCGGGCCGCCCCCCGAGTTCGAAAGTTTCACCAGCGGCTATGCCTCGCTCTGGTATCTCTTCGCGATCGGGGCGATCGTTGCCGCCATCCTTGCCTTCGGCCTTTCCGGGATCGAGCGGGTCGCGCAGTTCCTGATGCCCTTGCTGGTGCTGTCGATCCTCGCGTTGGCCGTGCTCGCCCTCGTCACCGGCGAGGCCGGCAAGGCCCTGACCTTTCTCTTCCTGCCGGAAACGGAACGCCTCGGCGATCCCGCGCTGTGGCGCGCGGCCTTCGGGCAGGCGTTCTTTTCGATGACGATCGGCCAGGGCTACCTGATCACCTACGGCAGCTACCTACCCGACCGTATCAGGCTGCCGCGCTCGGTCGTATCCATCGCGGCGTTGAACTCCGGCGTGGCGATCCTCGCCGGACTGGCGATCTTTCCGCTGGTTTTCGCGGCCGGGGCCGACCCGGCTGCGGGCTCCGAACTCGCCTTCGTGACATTGCCCAGGGCCTTCGAGGCGATCGGCACGTCGCTGCCGCTGGACGCGGTATTCTTCTGGCTGCTTTTCCTTGCCGCGCTCTCGTCCTGCATCGGCGGCGCCAAGGTGGTCACCGCGGCCCTGCGCGAGCAATGGCCGCGCTTGAGACACCACGCCTCGACGCTGCTCGGCGTGGGGCTGATCGTGGCGCTCGGCATACCGTCCGCACTATCCTACGCGGCGCCCGGCTGGACCTTGCAGGGCGACCCGGTGCTCGACGTGATCAACCGGTCGCTGGGGTCCACCGGTACGATTGTGCTGGCGATCGGCACGTCGCTGATCCTCGGCTGGCGGTTCTCCGGCGGTGATCCGGCCCGCCCGTTGGGCCTTGGCGGCCTGACCGGGGTGACGCTGAGGGCGCTTGTGCGTGCCGCGCCGATCGCGCTGGCGTTTCTCTTCGTCGCGGAGTTGTTCGCAGGATGAGGCGCGGGTCTTTGGGCGGTCGGGCGGCGGCGAAGGCCGCGCCCCACCGCCGTCAAGGTCAGCCCGTGACCTAGCCTCCCGCCGCGTCGAGCTTTTCCTGGGCCGCGATCCACAGCGCCTCGGCGCGGTCGAGCCCTTCCATGATCTCGGCGTATTTCTTCTGCCAGACTTCCATCTCGCCGATCCGCTCGTTTTCGTAGAGCGCCGGGTCGGCAAGTTTGCGGGCGAGCTGGTCGCGCATCTGTTCGAGCTTTTCCACCCGCGCCTCGCTCTTGCGCAGCTCGGCGCGCAGCGCGAGGATCTGGTCGCGGCCCGGCTTTTCGGGTTTCGCCTTGGGCCTGTCCGGCTTCGGCGTCGCGTCACCGGCAAGCAGGAGCTTGCGGTAGGCGTCGAGGTCGTCGTCGAAGGGGGTGACGCGGCCGTCCTTGACCAGCCAAAGCCGGTCGACGACGAGGCTGAGCAGGTGCATGTCGTGGCTGACCAGCACCACCGCGCCGGAATAGGCGGTCAGCGCCTCCACCAGTGCCTCGCGGCTCTCGATGTCGAGGTGGTTGGTCGGTTCGTCGAGGATCAGCAGGTGCGGCGCGTCGAGCGTGGCCAGGAGCAGCGTCAGCCGCGCCTTCTGCCCGCCCGAGAGCCGCCCCACCTCGGTTTCGGCCTGCTCGGCCATCAGCCCGAAGCCCGAAAGCCGGGCGCGGTGGCGGGCCGGGGTCTCGCCGGGGCGCAGGCGGCGCAGATGCGCCAGCGGCGTTTCATCGGCGCGCAGATCGTCCATCTGGTGCTGGGCGAAGTAGCCCACGCGCAGTTTCGTCGATGTCGTGATCTTGCCCGAAAGCGGCGCCAGCCGCCCGGCGATGAGCTTGGACAGCGTCGATTTGCCCTCGCCGTTGCGGCCGAGCAGCGCGATGCGATCGTCCTGGTCGATGCGCAGGGTCAGGTGGGAGAGCACCGGCTTGCCATCGTAGCCCACGCTCGCCTCCTCCATCGCCACCACCGGCGGCGAGATCTCCTCCGGCTCGGGGAAGCTGAAGCGCCTGAGCGCGGCCTCCTGCGGCGTGGCGGCGAAGGTCAGCCGCTCGATCATCTTCAGCCGCGATTGCGCCTGCCGGGCCTTTGTGGCCTGGGCGCGGAACCGGTCGACGAAGCTTTGCAGATGCGCCCGGCGGGCTTCGGCCTTGCGGTTCTCGGCCTCGGCGGCGGCGAGCCGTGCCGCGCGCGTCTTGGCGAAAGTGTCGTAAGGCCCGGAGTAATAGGTGAGCTTGCGGTCTTCGAGGTGCAGGATGCCGGTGACCGCGCGGTTGAGCAGGTCGCGGTCATGGCTGACAATGATGACGGTGTGGGGGTAGCGCACGAGGTAGGCTTCGAGCCAGAGCGCGCCCTCGAGGTCGAGGTAGTTGGTCGGTTCGTCGAGCAGCAGCAGGTCGGGCCGCGAGAACAGCACCGCCGCCAGCGCCACGCGCATCCGCCAGCCGCCGGAAAAATCGGCGCAAGGCCGCGCCTGCGCCTCGGTATCGAACCCGAGCCCGCGCAGGATCGAGGCGGCGCGCGCCTCGGCGGACCAGGCGTCGATATCGCCGAGCCGGGTCTGAATCTCGGCGATGCGGTGGGCATCGGTTGCGTGCTCGGCCTCTGCCATCAGCGCCGCGCGCTCGGTATCGGCGGCGAGCACGGTATCGAGCAGGGAATCATCCGTGGCCGGGGCTTCCTGCGCCACGCCGCCGATCCGCGCGCCCTTCGGCAGGCTGATCTCGCCGGTTTCCAGCGTCAATTCGCCCCGGATCAGCCGGAACAGCGTGGTCTTGCCCGTGCCGTTGCGCCCGACGAGGCCAACCTTGTGGCCATCGGGGATCACGGCCGAAGCGTGCTCGATCAGCGGCCGGCCCTCGACCGAATAAGAAATGTCGTCCATCCGTAGCATGGCGCCTCAGTGCCGCAACCGGCGCGGAGCGTCAATCCATCGCTTCGCGGGGCGAGACATGCCACGGCGGCGCGCCACGCCCGCCGCGCGGGCCGGGTCGCGAAAGCCGCCCGAAACCCTTTCCATCCCTCACGCCCCATGCTAGCAGGCGCGCGAGTTTGACCGGGGGCCGCCCCCAACCGAAAAAGAGGACCGACATGGCCATTCAACGCACTTTCTCCATCATCAAGCCCGATGCCACCAAGCGCAACCTCACCGGCGCGATCAACGCCAAGATCGAGGCCGCCGGCCTGCGCATCATCGCCCAGAAGCGCATCCGCATGACCCGCGAGCAGGCCGAAACCTTCTACGGCGTGCACCGCGAGCGCCCGTTCTTCGGCGAGCTCGTCGAGTTCATGATCTCCGAGCCGGTGGTGGTGCAGGTGCTCGAGGGCGAGAACGCGATCGCGAAATACCGCGAAGTGATGGGCGCGACCGATCCCGACGAGGCCGCCGACGGCACCATCCGCAAGGATTTCGCGCTGTCGAAGGGCGAGAACTCGGTGCATGGCTCCGACGCGCCGGAAACCGCGGCGGAAGAAATCGCCTATTTCTTCGCCGGCCTCGACCTGGTCGGCTGACCCGCCGCGCCCAAGACGCGAGAACGCCAAAGGCCGCCCCTCGGGGCGGCTTTTTTCATGGGAACCGCGAGAAAAAGCTCCAGGCGGCTGAGGCGCCGTCGATCTCGCGCGTCGTCTTGCCGATCACCTGCGAGAACGGCAGGAGCGGTCCGCCGAGCGGCCAGCGGTGTCCCATGCCCTCGACATTGTAGCCCTCGACCGCGCCAACCGCGCAATCATACCAGGCCTGCCGCGTCACCACCGTGCCGTCGTCGACGGCGTCCCAGCTGCGCGTCTCGCCAGGGCCTTCGCAGCCCTTGATCAGGCGGAAGAACTCCACGCTGCGGTCGTGCCCCATCAGGTCCATCGTCGCGCCGGGGCCGGAGACGATCGCGCCGCCCTCGATCGGCACGACCCAATCCTCGCTGCCGTGGATCAGCAACACCCCGTCCGGCGGGTGGCGGGCGCAATCCTCGGCCAGCCCTTCGGGCAGCGCCATCGCCACCGATCCGACCGCTCGGATCAGCCCGGGGTTCTTGCAGGCGAGCGCGAAGCTCATGATGCCGCCTTGCGAAAACCCGGCGGCGAATATCCGGTCGGGGTCGATCTCGACCCGCGCGCGCACGGTTTCGATCACCCGTTCGAGAAAGGCGATGTCATCGCGCCGCGGGATGATCCGCTCTGCCCCGATGCCTTCGCCGAGGTTCCAGACCCGGGTGAAGGCGGAGGGGTAGGCGACGACGACGCCATAGGTCTTGGCGATGGCGTCGAACCGGTCGCGGGTGACACGTTTGCGCATGGAGGTGCCGGTTTCGAGCAGGCCGTGCAGGGCGAGAATCATCGGCGCGGGGCCGTCGAGCCCCTCGGGGATGGTCAACTCGAAGCTGCGCGGCAGCCCCTCCATCTCGAAGTCGATCTCGATCGTCTCGGCGCGCAGGGGGGCGGCGAGGAACAGGGCAATCAGGAAGGGAAAAAGGCGCATGGGGCTCATCTGCGGGGATACCCGGGACAAGCTATGAACCGGAACAGGGCGGGTCAACCCGCCCGCCGCGCGATTGTCTTGACCGATGGGCGGGAGACCGCCGAAGCGGACTCCGCGATGCGGCTCAGATCATCGCCCAGTCGGTATAGACCGGCTTGAGCACCGGCACCGGGGCTGGCTTGCGCCGCGGCGTGGGTTTTGCCGCCTCGGTGCGCGTTGCGCGGGCGGGCCGGTCACCGGGGTCCGGTTCTGGTTTGGGGGGCGTCTTGGATGCCATTTGCCTGCTCCTGACCGGGTGCGCCACGCGGCCAACCCGATCCTGTCCTGCCTTGCCCCCTCTTGATCGGGGGGTAATCGGAAAAGGATCGCGGCTGAATTTGCGCTGAGCATGTCGAGAATGTGGCGAAAAGATGGCGCGGGCCGGGAAACGGGGCTTTTGGGTGCTGATCGCCGCCCGGGCGCCGCGCTCACTCGATCAGGATCGCGCGAAAATCGTTGACGTTGGTCAGCGTCGGACCGGTGATGACCTGGTCTCCGAGCGCCTCGAAAAAGCCGTGGCCGTCGTTGTCGTCGAGGCTGGCGCGGGGCGATAGCCCACGGGCGCGGGCGCGCGCGAGCGTGTCCGGGCCGATCACCGCGCCGGCCACCTCCTCGGCGCCGTCGACGCCGTCGGTATCGCCCGCGATCGCGTGCACACCGGCCTGCCCGTCGAGCGCGAGGGCCAGCGCCAGCAGGAACTCGACGTTGCGCCCGCCGCGCCCCTTGCCGCGCAGCGTGACGGTGGTTTCGCCGCCCGAGAGCAGCACACAGGGGCGTGCGAAGGGCTGGCCGCGCGTGGCGACCTGGCGGCTGATGCCGGCCATCACCAACCCCATGTCGCGGGCCTCGCCCTCCAGCGCGTCACCGAGGATATGCGGCGCGATCCCTGCCGCGCGGGCAACTCCGGCGGCGGCTTCGAGCGCGGCCTGCGGGGTGGCGACGAGGTGGGTCTCGGTGCGCGCCAGCCGGGGATCGCCGGGCTTGACGCTCTCGGTTTCGCCCGCCTCCAGCGCCCGGGCCAGCGCCGGCGACAGCGCGATGCCGTGGCGGTCGATCACCGCGCGCGCGTCGGCGCAGGTGGTCGGATCGGCCACCGTCGGCCCCGAGGCGATATCGGTGGGGTCGTCGCCCGGCACGTCGGAGATCAGCAGCGTGACCACCCGCGCCGGGTGGCAGGCCGCCGCGAGCCGCCCGCCCTTGATCGCCGAGAGGTGACGCCGCACCCGGTTGATCTCGCCGATGGTGGCGCCGCTGGCGAGCAGCGCGCGGTTGATCGCGGTCTTTTCCTCGAAGGATACCCCTTCGGCGGGCAGGGCGAGCAGCGCCGAGCCGCCGCCGGAGATCAGGCAGAGCGCGGTGTCGGCCGGGCCGAGGCTCCGGGCCAGGTCGAGAATGCGGCGCGCCGCCTCGCGCCCGGCGGCATCGGGCACCGGGTGCGCCGCCTCGACGATCTCGACCCCCTCGCAGGGCACCGCGTGGCCGTAGCGGGTGACGACGAGGCCCTCGAGCGGGCGCCGGTAATGCAGCTCCGCCGCCCGGGCCATGGCCGCCGAGGCCTTGCCGGCGCCGATCACCACCAGGCGGCCTTCGTCGGGCAGCGGCGGGAGGAAGGCGGGCAGGCAGGTTTCGGGCCGGGCAGATGAGATCGCCGCCTCGAACATCCGGCGCAAGAGGGCGTCGGGCGCGCTCATCGGCCGAGGCTGCCAAAGCCGCAGGGCATGGCCGGCGGGGCGACGATGCCGGGGGATGTGGAGGCGGGCGGGGTCATGTTGCGGTGATTATACCGTCCGGATGCGGGCCGGTCACGCCATACCGGCGCGTCGCGTCGTTTACCGCGTCCGCCGCTGGGGCCGGCGAAACGCCGGCCCCAGCAGTCATCGGGTCATGCGGGTGTTTGTCCGGGGTAACACCTTTCATCTTCTTCGCAGGGTGGTGTAAGCTTTGGGGGCAAATCTTGCGGGGGGCATTTGTCGCCCTCACACTCGGGCTCACTTTCGCCTCTTTTCGCAACACCGCCCGGCGCGACGCGCGGCCAGGTTCCGCAGCTGTCGTAGACCTCGGGCACCCGGTCGGTCATCAGCTGCGCCACGTCGGGGCAGATGCCCGACAGGGTCTCGGCGAGCGGCTCGAAGAAGAGCTGGCGATGGCCGAGTTCACAAAGCATCTCGTCGGACGGGCTTGTGTTGCCCGCGGCGGCGGCCGTCCAGTCGATGTTGCACAGTTGCTCGGGGCAGGACTTGGCCATCTCGATCGTGGCCTGGGTGAGGAGGTCCTGGTCTTTCAAGGCTGCCAGGAGCGACGGCGTTGCCGGCCCGCTCCAATCCCAGCTGCAGATATCGCCGGGCATGTTGAAGACGATCGGCTCTTCGGCTGTCTGCGCCGACAGGGCACCCCCCGACGCGAACAGCGCCGCGGCGGCGAGCGTGGAGATCTTCAATCCCGATGACCTCCACATATGGGTGACAAGCTCTTTCATCTATCCATCCTCCTAATTGCTAAAAAATTCGCGCCTGCGGGCAGGTCACGAATTGCCGCCATTATGCGCTTTCCACGCCTCGGAGTCATGATCTGAGTCACGAAAACCGCCATGAAACCGGGATTTTTTCGGGGGCTCGGCGGAGGAAGCGGCACGCGGGATTGGCGTTGAACCCGGTTCGGACCGGCCAGATCGGCGCGCCGGAGGGGGCGAGCAAAGGCCGGGCAGGGGCGCGGTCAGGGCGGTGAAACGGGGGCTGCGGGCCGGGGTTCCAGGCGAGGCTGTCGAGGCATTGGCAAACCGGACGCGGCGTCGAGACGGTGCGCGCGCCGGTTCTTCGCTTGAAACGCCGCGAATCTGCGGATACTCAATGATCGGTCATGCGGAATGACCGAAGCGCGCGGCTCCCAACTCCAACAAGAGCGTCAGATTCACGACGAGTTCCCCCGGGGCCAACTGCCGAACCCGCGTGATCTGGTCCCGAGCAGTGGTGTTTCGAGTTTTCCTGTCGGCTTCGAGGGGCCGGGGGCGTGAGTGATCGAAGCGCGCTCCGGGTTGCGTATGGTCTCTGATGCCGCAGGCCCGGCGCAGGGCGAGTTCGTCCGCCAACGTGACGTGAGGGAGCAAATGAAAGTCTCACTACGGCAACTGGAGATCTTGCAGGCCATCGCGGTTGCCGGCTCGATCAGCCGCGCGACGCGGCGCCTTGGCATGTCGCAGCCGAGCATCTCGCAGCAACTGGCGAAAATGGAAGAGGTTCTGGGCGCGCAGCTCTTCGTGCGCGGGCGCAATCCGCGCACCGAGCTTACCCCGGCGGGAGAGTTCTGGGCCGACGCGGCCTCGCGTATCCTGACCTCCGTCGACGCCGCCGAGACCCTGCACCAGGATCTGTTCGACGAGCGGGGGCTCAATCTGAGCTTCGGCACGACGCCGTCGCTCACCGGGCGCTTTACCGAGCTCGTGGCCAGGATCGCGGTGTCGATCCGCCCGTTCTCGCGGTTCGACCTGGTCTGGGCGATCAATTCTTACGAGCTGATCGAGCTTCTGATGACGCACCGGATCAACGTGGCGGTGCTGAGTTCGGAAAGCGTCGCGGCGCATCGCTCCTCGCTGAACCTGCTGCCGCTCTACGAAGACAAGATCGTCTGGGCGGTGCCCGATTCCATTCCGGAGGAGATGATCCGGGACTGCCTCGCCGAGGGCAGCGCGCCGAACCAGTGCGAAAGCCTGCAGCGCTACGCGGATCTGGACGGGATCGCGCCGTGGTTCGGCAAGACGCGCAACTGGTATCGCGGCGTTCTGCCGTTCGCCCAACCCTATTTCGGCTGCATGACGCATGAAAGCGCGGTGCAGATCGTCGCCGCCGGGCTGGCGACCTGCCACACGCCGATTTCGCTGATCCCCAACCTTTCGGCCAGCGTGCGCGAGCGGGTCCGGTTCTACGAGGTGGAGGAAAGCGCGCGGGAAGTGATGCTGGCGATGCCCAAGCACCTGGCCAGCGTGCGGCCGTTCTCGGATTTCGCCGAGCAACTGGCGACTTCGGTCCGCAAGGAATACAGTTCCCCCGATCTGGAGATCCGCCCGCTGCCACTGCCCGATGGGGCAAGGGCCGGGTTGTGAGCCTTTGCGGGCGGGGCCGGCGCCGGCCTCGTCACTCGGCGGCGCGGGCGGTCCACGGCGAGAGGCATTGCATCACGTCGCGGCCGGTGCTGCGTGCGAGCACGAGTTGCAACCCGTCTTCATGCTGCCGCGCCTCGTAACTGGCCGAGTAGCCGCGATCGAATTCGTCCCACAGGGCGGCTTCGCAGGCTGCGCGCGTCGGGAAGCTCTGCAGGACCGTGCCATGCCCGACGGATACGGTGCCATCGGCCAGCACCGTCACCGCGATTATGAACCAATGCGCGAGTTCCATCTGTTTCGGCCCCTTTCCCGGGCGACAGGGCGACAAGGCGGAAAACGCGGCGCCGAAACGCCGGCCTCAGCAGCCGTCGTCGTTCTCCGTGCCGTCGGGCATGATCGTGTCGCAGAACGTGACGCCGGCAAGTTTTGCCCCGTCGATGTCGGCCCCGGTCAGGTCGGCCCCGATGAGGCTGGCCCAGGACAGATCCGCCCCGCTCAGATCGGCGTTGCGCATCCGCGCGCCTTCGAGGTTCGCGCCGTAGAGATTGGCGCTCGAGAGGTCGGCCTCGTTCATCACCGCGTCGACGAGGTTGGCGGCGCCGCCCAGTTCGGCGCCGTAGAGGTTGGCCCAGCGCAGATCGGCGTCGCTCAGGTCGCATCCCTCGCAGGTCTTGGTGTCTTTCAACTGCGCCAGCGCGGCTTCGTCCCAGGCAAGGGTTGCGGCCGGCAGACAGGTGATTACGATAGCGGCTATTATCCTGATCATCGAAGACCTCCGTTTCCGTGCAAGGCCCATCAGGGGTAACATGCGTGAACATCGTTTGAACAGGGAAATGGATTTCGAAATGGCGGAGCGAGCATCGGTGCCGGTCAACAGAACACCCCCCTGTCGCGTTGCTCTCGGTGGAGCCTCGATCTGCCGCGACGCTGGTTTACCGCACCTCGACCGAATTGCGTCGTCACGATGAAGCGCTTGCGGATCGCCCTTGTTCTGGCCGGTGCGCTGGGCTGGACGCATCCAACCACGGCCGCCGACCTGCCCGCCTGCGCGCCGCCGACGAGCGCCTGCCTGCTGCAGGAGGCGGGCACGGCGGCCGAGGGGCTCGATCGCCAGCTGGAGCGCGACGAGGCCCGCTTCGAGATCGCCGCCGCGATGGCCCGGCTCGGATTGCTGGACGCCGCGTCGCAGGAGGCCGCCGGGATCGAGAACGCCTCGATCCGGGCCGGCGCCATGGGGGAGATCGTGCGCGGGG
The DNA here is from genome assembly GCF_014640115.1 of Sinisalibacter lacisalsi. GTDB lineage: Bacteria > Pseudomonadota > Alphaproteobacteria > Rhodobacterales > Rhodobacteraceae > Sinisalibacter > Sinisalibacter lacisalsi. The sequence goes on from NZ_BMGI01000004.1 coordinate 360,655, forward strand.
CCGCCCGGCAGGGCGATTTTGCCTTCGCCTATGATGTGGCGGTCGCGATCGCCGACGCCCGCAACCGATCGGCCAAGGTGCAGGCGCTCGAGGCGCTTGCGATCGCGCAGGCGGCGGCGGGCGATATCGACGGCGCCTTCGCCACCGTTATCGCGATCGACAATCCCTATCGGCGGTCGCAGGCGCAGGCGGAAATCGCCGCATCGGTGGCGCGCTCCGGCGATATTCCCGCCGCGATCAGGGCGGCGAGCCGGATCGCGATGGATTACTGGTTCACCGACGATCAGCAGCAAGGCAAGATCGCGAGCGGCCTGGTGGCGCGGACCGATGAATTCGACCAGTTCTGGTTTCACGAGGCGCTGGTGACCATCGCCGGGATCCAGGCGAGCGCCGGCGATATCGTCGCCGCGCTGCAGACGGCGCAGGCGATCCCCGATCTCGGCGGGCGGTCGCGGGCGATGGGGCGGATCGCGGCGGAGCAGGCGGGGCAGGGCGATATTGCCGCCGCGCGCGAAACCGCGCGCCGCATCGCGGCGGCCTACGGCGACCGTGACGCGATGGTGGCGATCGCCGACGGCATGGCGGCGCAGGGCGATTTTGCCGCGGCGCTCGATCTCGCGCGCCGGATCCAGGCCGCCTACGGCGAAGGCGCGGCGCTGGTCGCAGTGGCGACGCGGCAGGCAAGGGCAGGGGCGTTCAAGGCCAGCCTCGCCACCGCCGCCGAGATCGACGATGTCGACGACCTGATCCACGCCCGCGCCGCGATCGCGCAGGAATTGGCCCGTGCGGGCGAGGAGGCGGCTGCCCTCGACGTGGTGGCGCAGATCCCGGATCGACGGCTGCGGTTCGACACGGTGCAGGCGATCACCGAGGTGCTCGCCACGTCGGGCGAGGTCGCCCGCGCCATCGACCTGGCCGAGACCTTCGCAAGCCGGGGCGACCTGGCCGAACTGGTTGCCGAAGTGGCGCTGGCCCAAGCCCGCGCGGGCGATCTCGACGGCGCCGTGGCGACGGCGCGCAGCGTGGATGACGGCATGTTCCGCGCCATCGCGCTGGCCGGTATCGCCGCGCTGATCCCCTGATCTGGCGCTCACTTTCCCGCCGTCAGAGCTGCAAGACGGTGCCGTCGGCGCGGGTCAGAATCGCGCGCGTCGAGGCATGGCCGGCAAGCAGGGCCGGGGCGGCGCTCTCTCCGGCGACGTAGATCGCGGTCGACAAGCCATCGGCGAGCGTGGCGCGGGGCGCGATGACCGCGACCTGGGCGAGCCGGTTGGCGCTGATGCCGGTTTTCGGATCGAAGATGTGGTGCCGGGAGGCATCGCCGAACCGCAGCCCGTAGCCGCCGGAGACCGAGAGCGATGCGTCGGCCAGCGCCACGCTCCGGCTCGTGCGGTGCGGCTGCAGCGGGTCGACCAGCCCGATGGTGAACGCTGTGCCGTCCGGTGCGTGGCCGAGCGCGCGGGTTTCGCCCAGCTCGATCACCGCGTTCTCGAACCCCTCGTTGCCGAGCAGGTCGGTGATGCGGTCGGTCACGTAGCCCTGCGCGATGCCGTTGAGGCTGGCCGACATGCCCGGCCGGTCGAACCGGATCGCGCGCCGGCTGGCCGAAACCCGGGTGTGGTCGACCGCGCGCAGCGCCGCCGCGAGCCGCGCCGGGTCGGGCGCGGCACCCGAACGCGCGGTTTCGGCGTAGAGCCGCCACAACGGCTGGATCGTCGGGTCGAACGCCCCGCCGCTTGCCTCCGCGATCCGGCGGCTTTGATCGAACACGTCGAAAAGGTCGCGCGAGGGCGTGCCGATCCTTCCATCGCGGTTCAAGCGCGAAAGCTCGCTCTCGGGCCGGTGCAGGCTGAACACGGCTTCCAGCCGCGCGATTTCGGCCTGCATCCGCAGCATCGCCCGTTTCGCCACGCCCGGATCGGGGTGCCACAGCGTCATGTGGGCCACCGCGCCGAGGGCCTCGCCGTGCCATTGCACCGGCTGGGGCTGCCCGCGAACCCGGCGCAGCGCCAGCACCCCGAGCGGGATCGAAACCCCCGCGGCGAGGATGCGCAGCGCCCGGCGGCGGCTGAGGGGAGGGCGGGAGCTCATGCGAAGTTTCCCCCGAGCTTGGCGGCCTGCGCCGGTGCCGCCGCGGGCTGGCGCTGTTCGCGCTCCTTGCGCTTGCGCAGCTTGGCCAGCGGCGGGCAGCGGCGGTCGTCGTAATACTCGACCTGGCAGTCGAGGCACTGGAAGCACTCTGCCATGATGATCTTGCCCGAGCTTTCGATCGCGCGCACCGGGCAGGAGCGTTCGCACAGGTGGCACGGGTTGCCGCATTCGGGCCGGCGCTTCAAGAGGTCGACGAGGTGCAGCCGGTCGAGGATCGCCAGCGCCCCGCCCAGCGGGCAGAGAAACCGGCAGAACGCGCGCTCGGTGAACAACCCGATCAGCAGCAGCGCCACCGCGTAGATCACGTAAGGCAGCCCGCGCACGAACTTCGCGGTGATCGCCGTCTTGAACGGCTCGACCTCCTCGGCGACCATCGCCGCGCCGGGCGCGATCACGATCAGCACGAGGATCACCGCGAGCGAGAGGTATTTGCCGTTCCACAATACCCGTTGGAGTCGTTCGGACGGGTTCCACTGCGGCAGTCTGAGCGCCCGCGCGGCCTGCGCCAGGAGCTCCTGCAGCGCCCCGAACGGGCAGAGCCAGCCGCAGAACACGCCCCGGCCGAGCAACACCAGCGAGATCGCGGTGTAGATCGAGAGGATCACGATCAGCGGCTCGGCGAGGTAGAAGGCGAGCGAAAGATCGACGAAGGGCGCCTTGAGGTAATTGACGAGGTGCACGATCGAAAGCTGCGCGCTGGCGATCCAGCCGATCCAGACGAGGGTGAAGGCGAGAAAGCCGTTGCGCACCCACCGGTGCAGACGGCGGCGGCGGGTGAGCGGGCCCTGCAGCGCGAGGATGCCGGTGAGCGCGACGAGCGCGACCAGCAGGATTGCGATATCGCGCTGGCCTTCGACCCAGGGCTCCAGCCAGACCGGGGCCGGCTCGGGTTCCGGCATCAGGATGTATCCCGGCGGCAGGGTGTAATCCAGGCTGGCCAGCACGAAGGGCGCGCGGGTGCCATCGGGGCGGAGCGCGGCGGCGTGAAGCTCGGCGCGCCATGGCTTCATCGGGTCGAAGCCGCTGTCGGCGGGCAGCACGAGGATGTCGGCGACCTTGCCACGGGTGAAGATCACGTCCTGCTTGGCGAAACTGTAGCTGCGGGGGCCTTGGGTGATGCTCACCCGGTCGAAGCGAAAATCGTTGGAGAGGTTGTTGAACCGGGTGCCGCGGTGATCGTAGACGCCGCCCAGGGTGGCGACGAAAATCCCCATCGTGCCTTCCGGCATGCCGTTTATCAGCGTGTCGTAGGGTTCGAGGCCGGTGCCGTTGCGGCCGATCATCGGCGGGTTGGCATAGCCCGCGACGAAATCGACATAGGTTTCGTCCGGCCCGCCGGTCATCGGCACTTCGGGCAGCAGGTCGCCAAGGCCGGCCTTGCGCATGGCGGCTTGCAGCGCCCGGTTGGTGATCTGCGCATTCACCAGCCCGCCGTCGGCCACCAGCTCCTCGGGGCTTCTGGGCTTGAAATTGATCATGTCGATCGTCGGTTCGGTGACGACGATCTCCTCGGTGCGGTAGCGCAGCACCATCCGCGCGCCCTCCTGCACCGCGTTGCGCATCGCCCGCGCCGAGATTGTCGCACCGGCCACGAAGGACGGCGGCAGGCCGGTCTCCGCACCCAGCCGGGCTTCGCCACCTTCCATGGCGTGCAGGAACTGGACCAGCCGTGCGGTGCGGGGGGCGTCGTTCAAGAGGTATGGCTCGGCGTGAAACAGCACCAGCGCGCCGGTGATACGGCCTTCGAGGGTGACCCCGGCGACCACGTCGAACGGCGTGCTGGAGTAGCCAGGCGCGCGCAGCACGTCGAGGGTGGAGAAGACATAGCCGACCATCTCGTCGCCCCGGTAGGCGGCGGCGGCGACCGGGCCGTCATCCTCGACCATCTCGAGCCGGGTGGTGCCGGGGTAGATCACCTCGATCCGGTTCGGGGTGAGCCGGTCGAGCAGCGGGGCCGGGCCGGCCTCGTCGCCCTGCGCGGTAGCGGCTCCGGGGGCGACCAGCAGGCACAGCGCGAGGCAAAGCAGGGCCCGCAGCGCCGCCGCAAAGCCGCGCCGGTCACGCCGTGGCGGCGCGCGGCGCGCCCGGGGGGCCATGCCCCTTGTGTCAGCAGTCGCGGTCAGCATGGGTTCCATCCGGCATCCGGGTTTCGCACAGCAGGGCCGTGTCCAGTCGGGTTTCGTCGATCACCGCCCCGCTCAGGTCGGCGCGGTGCAGCGAGGCGGTTCCAAGGTCGGTCCGGCGCAGGGTCGCCCCGGCGAGGTTGGCGGCGAACAGGTTGGCCCCGCTGAGGTCGGTGCCCGAGAGGTCGGCGCCCGAAAGGTCGGCGCCGGTCAGGTTGGCCCCGGACAGATCGGCGCCGGAGAGATTGGCGGCGGTGAGCGTGGCGTAGAACAGGTTGGCGCCGCGAAGGTCGGCGCCGCCGAGCTGCGCCGACGAGAGATCGGCCCCGATCAGGCGGCTGTAATAGAGGTTGGCGCCGGAAAGATCGCTGCCCGCGAGGGTCGAGGCCCTGAGATCGGCGCGCGCGAGGTTGGCGCCAGCCAGATCGCAGCCGAGGCAGGCGAGGCTGCGCCGAAACGCCACCAGGTCGGCCGGGTCCCAGGCCCACGCCAGTGTGGGCGTTGCTGCCATAACCACCGCTGCGACAAGATTTTTCAAGGCTCACAATCACCTGTAGAGTTCGAACCCCTGGCCCTGATCTTTCCTGAAGGTCAGGCGCTGCGCCCGTCAATCCCGGTTTCGCGCCGTCCGCCAGGTTCAAGCCGGCCCCGGGCCGCCGCCCGACCGGCCTGGTTGGTGCCGCTGTCCCCGTGGTCTCGGCCATCAATCCCGTCTGGTCAAAGAAGGGGCCAAGCTGGCCCCTCCTGTTTTCTCGCATGTGTGTCTGTCGCGTGGGCGGGGCCCGGTCGAGCCCCGCGCCGCGTCAGAGTTCCGCCTTCGAGATCGGTGTCGACCGAACGCGGTTGCCGGTGGCGAAGAAGATCGCGTTCGCCACCGCTGGCGGAGTCGGCGGACCGGCGGGTTCGCCAAGGCCGCCCCACCAGCCGTCTTCCGACATTTCGAGGTGAACCTCGATTTCCGGCGGCGTGTCGGGCATCTTCATCACCGGGTAGGAGTCGAAGTTGGTGTTCACGATCCTGCCGTCGCGCAGCATCAGGCCGCCGAACATGGCGTGGCTGAGTTCCCAGATCGCGGAGCTCTCGGCCTGTTCGGTGGCAACCAGCGGGTCGATCACGTAGCCGCTGTTGATGAAGTACTGCAGCTTGTCGACGAAGAGCTGGCCCCTCCGGCTCACCGCCACGGTGGCGACGCAGCCGGCGATGGTGCCGTGCGATTCGACGACCGCGCAGCCCATGCCTTCGCCGCCGCCCATGTCGGTGGTCCAGCCGGATTTCTCCTTCATCGCCATCAGCACGCGCTGCCAGGGTTCGTTGCCCTCGGTCATCTTGATCCGCCATTCCAGCGGATCCCAGTCGCCGGCCAGCGCCAGTTCGTCGACCATCTGCTCGACGATGAAGCCGTTGGAGTTGGCCCCCGGCGCGCGGTGATACCCGATCGGGATGTGGTTCTGGACCGCGCTGTATTCATGCCGCCGGTTCGGAACGAGATAGGGCATGTTGGCCACGGCCCGCTGCGAGAAGACGGGCATCTTCTCTTCGCCGACGAAGTGGGTGACCAGCGCCACGGGCAGGCCATCTTCGCCAAGCGCCGCCTTGTAGTTGCCCCAGACGGGCGGGCGCTGCGAGTCCTGCGCGATGTCTTCCTCGCGGCTGCGGATCACCTTGACCGGGCGGCCGACCGCCGCCGAGATCGCCGCCGCCTGGCGGTGCACGTCCATGTTGTAGCCGCCGCCGAAGCCGCCGCCGAGGTACGTCTGGTGCAGGAAGACGTTGGTGGTTTCGCGGCCGAGCTGGTCGGCGACCTCGTTGAGCGACCGGGCGATATCCTGGGTGAAGGTCCAGACATCGACGCGGTCATCCTTCACGTCGGCCACGGCGCAGGGCGGCATCATCGTCGCGTGGGTTTCGAAGGGCCGCGAGTAGACCTCCCCGATCACCTGGCGGTCCGATGCCTCGATCAGCCCGGGCACGGCCTCGTGATTGACGCCCTTGTCGAGGTTCTTGCCGAGATTGCCGTCTTCGTCGAGCAGCAGGGTGCCCGGACCGGAGAGCAGTTGCATCGCCTCGGCGGTCTGGCTGTCGTAGCTGATCGAAGCGCCGCGGCCATTGTCCCAGACGATGGGCATGACGGCGAGCGCGTTCTTGGCCTGGTACCAGCTCTCCGCCACGATCGCGACGGCGCTGCGCAGGTCGGTGAAGGCCGGAACATCCTTGGTCTGCTCCAGTTCCACCACCGCGATCACGCCGGGCATGTCCTTGACCGCGTCGAAATCGTAGCTGACGAGCTTGCCCTCGGGCACCGGGCAGGCCTGAACCGCGGCATGCACCATGTCGGGCACGGTCACGTCGATCGGGTAGATCGCGGTGCCGTTGGTCTTCAGCGGCACGTCGAGGCGCTTCACGTCCTTGCCGAGCAGCCACCAATCGCCATAGGCCTTGATCGCGGGTTCTTCCTCGAGGGTGATCTCGGCGGCTTCGGCGGCGAATTCGCCGTAGCTGCCCTGGATCGTGCCCTGCTCCTCGTGATCGGCGGTCAGGAAACCCTGCTTGGCGACCACCCGCTCGAGCGGCACCTGCCAGCGGTTCGCCGCCGCCACCCGCAGGCGTTCGCGCGCCGAGGCGCCGGCCTGCATGATGTAGGGATGCCGGCGCGACACCGTGGTCGAGCCGCCGGTGGAGGTGGTTGTGTAGAGGTTGTTGTTGTTCACGTGGCGGTTCGCGTCCGCGAAGACGTGGCGCACGTTTTCCCACGGGATATCAAGCTCTTCGGCCACCATCATCGGCACGGCGGTGAAGGCGCCCTGGCCCATCTCGGTTTGCGGCGTGACGATGCTGACGATGTTGTCAGGGTCGATCGTCAGCCAGGCGTTGATCTCGACAGCGCCGCCGTCGGTCGCGGCTTCGGCCATGACGGGAAGGTGGAACCCGATCATGATGCCGCCCGCGGCGGAGGTCGAGAATTTCAGGAAGTTGCGTCGTGTGAGATTCATATCGTTCATGACTTCCCCCTTATGCCTTGCTCAGTTCGGCTGCCCGATGGATGGCAGCGCGGATGCGTGGATAGGTGCCGCAGCGGCAGACGTTGCCCGCCATGGCCTTGTCGATCTCGTTGTCCGACGGTTCGGGGTTGCGTTCGAGCAGGGCCACGGCCGACATGATCTGGCCGGACTGGCAGTAGCCGCACTGGGGCACGGTCAATTCCTGCCATGCGAGCTGAACCGGGTGGTCGTTGCCTTCCGAAACGCCTTCGATGGTCCGGATCGACTTGCCCACGGCGGTCGCGACCGGCGTGTTGCAGGAGCGCACCGCGTTGCCGTCGACGATCACGGTGCAGGAGCCGCACTGCGCGATACCGCATCCGAATTTCGTGCCGTTCAGGCCCGCCTTTTCACGGATCGCCCAGAGCAACGGCATTTGTGGGTCTGCGTCTATCTCGAAGTCTTCACCGTTGATATTCAGCGTTAGCGCCATGTGTTTTCCTCCCTTAGAGAATTGCCAAGCCGGATTTTTTCGCGCCTCGCGAGGCGCACCGCGCAGAAGTATATTCGCGCGCCCGCTGAAAAGCGGATTCGCTCCTCCTGACGACGGGGTTCGCGCTCCCTTGCGGTCCTGCTATCCATAAGATGGCAACGGACGGGCAGCCTCAACAGAATTAGAGATCCGAAAGGCTATACGTAATATTGGATATCGTTATATTGTTAGATACGAATTCGTCTATTTAACCGCCCGCAGAAGCGGCAGCCTTCAAGGTGCGCGGCGCGAACGCTTGCTTCAACGGTCAAAAAAGGCGCACGGCCATGGGCCGCACGCCTCGCGCCGGGGGCAGGGCGCGGGTTCTGCCGCGATCGCGGCTCCGGTTACTTGTCTTCGCTAGAATAGGTGCAATAGACGCCGGTATCGCTGCCGTTGTGATACAGCGTTCCGGCCTCGAGATCGAACCTGTATTCGCCGAACTCCCCGGTCAGCAAGATGGCCTCCTCCTCGACCGTCACCTCGGCCATGCCGATGTTCTCGACCTCCTGCGAGGATTGGCTGGTGTCGATGGTGTAGATGTCGAAATCGAGCATCCCGGTGCAATTGGCGATGATCGTTTCGGCCGATACCGCCTGCGGCAGCATCACGACAGACAGGGCCAGGGCCGCAGGAAGGTTTCGCGCAATGGTCATTTCGATGCTCCTTCGTGATTTCCGCTGTTTTCGCGGCGATGCCTCGGCCCCGCCGGAATGTCTCGAATACGGTATAACGTGCTCGCCGCTGCAGTTCATATCTGGCGGCACGATGATTTATTCAAGAGTTATATTCTGACGCGGCCGGTTGAAAAGGCAAGCCGACCTTGCGCAAGTTTTTGTCATCTCCGGCCTTCGCGCTTTCTTTTGCGGGCTGGTCGATTATCATCACGTGAATTCCCGGTTTTCCGTCCCGTTTTTTCCGGCGGGGGCCGACCATCAGCGCGAGATGCGAAAGGGAAAACATGATCCGAAAGGCACTTCTGGCATCGTTTCTTCTCTGGTCGAGCGCCGCGATGGCGCAGGACGCCACGCAAGCCGATGGCTCCGGCATGGCCGTGGCCGAACGCCGACCGGTGGTGCCCGAACCGTTCCTGCGCACCAGTGACGCGGTGGCGCTGTGCCTGAGTTCGGAGCCCCGCTGGGTCGATTTCTGCAACGGGCTGGCGCAGGGCTACGCGGAATACGCCATGCTGCACGACAAGGCCTGCATCCCCTATGGAACAACCCGCCGGGAACTGGTGGAGGTGTTCATCGGCCCCGACGTGGTGGTGAGCACCGGCTATATCGACGATCTCCCCGCCTTCGAAACCGCGCTCGAGATGTTCATCAAGCATTTCCCCTGTGATTGACCGGCCATCCCGGGCCGCGCGTGGCGCGCGCCCCGGGGATCCTGGCCTGGCAAGCGGCCGGGTGCCGGCCCTCAGTGGGTGCCGGCTTCCTTCGCTTCGCGGTGGGCCGTGGCCGCCGCCTGCAGGCCGTCCCATTCCGGCGCGTCGCTGAAGTGCCAGCGCACATATGCGGCGACCGCGGCGAGGTCTTCGTCGGAAAGCTCGATCGCCTGCATCTTGCGGGTCGAGACGCCGTAGGGCGGCGCGATGCCGTAGCGGACCGCGTTGAACAGGTTCTGGGGCGACGGGCCGTTGACCGCGTAGGTCAGGCCGAGCGAGATCGGCTGGGTGTCGGAGATGCGCTCCTTGTGACACTCGGCGCATTTGTCGGCAAAGACGTCGCGGCCGGCGATCAGCGTCGGATCGGTGATCTCCTCGTCGTAGAGCGTGCCCTCGACCGGCGGCCAATCCAGCGCCGCGGCCTCGGCGATGATCGCGTCGCGCTCATCGCCGGATTGTTCCGGCGTGATCGCGGCGAACCAGGCCGCGATGGCGAACACGTCGTCCTCGTCGGCGAAGTAGAGATGATCGGCCACCTTCGTCATCGGGCCGCCGGCGATTCCATGCGCCTCGCTCCACCCGTCGAAAAGGTAGTCGGCGTAATCGTCGAGCGTCCAGGCGACCGGGGAGATCGAGTGATCCGCGAGCGGCGGCGCCAGCCAGCCCTCGGCCTCGCCGCCTTCATAGGCGCGGTCGGCGACCACCGCCCCAAAGGCGTTGCGCGGCGAGTGGCAGGCGGTGCAATGGCCCAGCGAGGCGGCCAGGTAGGCGCCGCGGTTCTGTTCGTCGTCGAGCGCGGGATCGGGGGTGAAGGGCGTTTGATCGAGGAACAGCAGCTTCCACCCGGCCAGCAGCGGCCGGAACGAGAACGGGAAGGGCAGCGCGTTTTCCTGGTCTTCCGCCACCACCGGCGTTCGGGTCATGAAGTAGGCATAGAGCGCCTGCAGATCCTCGTCGCGGGTCTTGGTGAAGCTGTCGTAGGGGAAGGCGGGGTAGAGGTGATTGCCCTCGCGGTCGATCCCCTCGCGCATGGCGCGGGCGAAGGCATCATAGCTCCAGCTGCCGATCCCGGTTTCCGGGTCGGGGGTGAGGTTGGTGGAATAGATCGTGCCGAAGGGGGTCGGCAGCGCGAAGCCGCCGGCGTAATCCTCGCCTCCGGGCGCGGTGTGGCAGGCCGAACAATCCCCGACGAGCGCGAGCAGTTCGCCGCGTTCGATCTCCTCGTCGGAGAAGGTCGGCGGGGTGGCGGTGTCGATCGGGTCGAGCGTCGGGGCGCTGGTCGCCCAGACAAGCGCGCCGGCGCCGGCCAGAACGATCGCGCCGGCCCCGATTCCGATGAATTTTACTACTGATCTCATGCGTGCTGTTCCCACATTCTCGTTTTCTCGATGGTTGTTCTCACCGCCGCACCCCGGGGGCCTCGATTTCCAGGCCCGCTCCCCGTTCGGCGAGGAACAGTTCCAGGGCGACGAAGTCCTCCGACCCGCGGTCGAAGGGTTCTGCGCGAATGGATTTCATGCACCATTCGAACATCCTGTGGCGGGAGCCTGGCTCCCCCCAGGTCAGCCGGTAGATCGGGAAGGCATTCACATGCCCCTGGCTGATCACGTCTCCGCGCAGGCGCAGGCCCGCATTGTCGTCGTGGCATTGCGCGCAGGAGAGGTTGAGCTGGCCCCGGCGCGTCTCGTAAAGCGCCCGCCCGCGTTCGAGAACCGGCCGCGCTTGCGGCGTGATCTCGGGGCGCATCTCCATCCCGCGCGATTGCAGGGAGATCAGGGCCGTCAACGCGAGGATCTCGGGCGAGTCATAGGCCAGCGCCGGCGCCTGCATCCGGTCGGCCACTTCCGACTGGATCTGCAGGTCGAGATTGAGCACCCGTCCCGCCTCGGGGGCGAACAGCGGGTAACGCGCTGCAACGCCGCGCATCGCCTCTTCCACCGGGCCGTGGCAATCGGCGCAGGACAGGCCTTCGGCGCCCATCGGCTGCTGCCAGAGCGCCAGCCCCTCCTCGACGAGAAAGAACCCCGGGTTGAGGAAATCGTCGTCCTGCAGGGCCTGGGTCGCGGGCTCCATGTAGGTGTAGCCGGAACGAAGCTCTTCGGCGTTGGCGGCGGGGGCGGCAAGGCAGCCGGCGGCCAGCGCCGCGAGAAGGCCGCGCCGCATCGGATCGGGCTGGGATGACCGGTGCTTCATTCGCCCCGCTCCTCGGTCAGCGTCAGCACGAAGGCGACGACATTCTCGACCTCCTGCGCGCTGTAGATCGTCTGCCCGCGACGGGCCTCGGCGACGTTAAGCAAGCCCTCGATCGAGAAATACGGCGGCATCATCGTGTCGGGGTTCATGCGCCGGGCATCGACGATCCGCGCCCTGATCTCGCCCTCGGTCAGGTGCGAGGCGATCCCGTCGAGCGGCGGTCCGATCTCGCCCTGGTCCTTTTCGTCGAGCCGCGCGATCTCGTGGCAGATCAGGCAGCTGACGCGCCCCATGTCGCGCACAAGCGCCTCGCCGCGCACCGGATCGCCCGGCCTGTCGGTCAGCGGGGGCAGGGCTTCGGCACGGGCCACGCCGGCGCAAGCCGCAAGCAGGGCCGCCGCCATGGCAGCCTGCTGAAAGGGCAAGCCCTTTCCCGCCGTTCCTCGCGATCGCCGTTTCACGCCCCGAACAACTCCTGCGTGATGTTGGCATACCATCCCCGGGCATAATCGGCCTCGTCGCGGCGAAGCTGCGGCAGATCGCCGGCCTCGCTGGTGCCGCCGCTGTCGGGCAGGCTGGAGAGGCGATTGTTGCCGGTCTCGCTGCGGTAGACGCCGGCGACGGAGATGCCGTATTCCGGGCCGACGAGGCTGTAGCAGGTGTTCATCAGGTAGGCCCGCTCCGGGGTGCGCTGCGCCAGCAGCGCCGCGACGGCATGGGCGCAGGCCTTGCCCTGGGTCGAGGCCGAAAATCCGCTCTTTGGCATGTCGCCGACGATCGCCGCGTCACCGATCACGTGGACATGCTCCGCCTCGCGCGATTCGAAGGTGAGGCCGTCGATCTCGCACCACAGCCCGGTGCCGGTAAGGCCCGCGTCCCTGACGATCGACGCCGCGCTCTGCGGCGGGATCAGGTTGATGACGTCGGCCTCGAAGCTCTCGAAATAGGTCTCGATCCGCCGCGCGCCGGCGTCGATCGCGCTCAGCCCGCCGTGGTCCGAGAACGGCACGAAGCTGATCATGCCGGGATAGAGCGCCTCCCAGCCTTCCGTGAACAGGCTTTGCTTCGAAAACTGGTTCTTGCCGTCGACGATGAGCACCTTGGCGCTCGGGTTGTGCTGGCTGAGGTAATGCGCAACGAGGCTGGCCCGTTCGTAGGGCCCGGGCGGGCAGCGGAACGGGTTGTCGGGCGGCGCGATGATCACGGTTCCGCCTTCCGGCATGGCCTGGATCTGGTCGCGCAGCATCAGGGTCTGCGCCCCGGCCTTCCACGCGTGGGGCAGGCTGGCCGCCATTCCGGGATTGCCGCCCGGAAGCGCGTCCCAGACGAAGTCGATCCCCGGCGACACGATGGCCCGGTCATAAGCCAGCCTGTCGCCCGATTGCAGCACGACCTCGCGGCGGTCGGGCGCCAGCGCGGCGGCGGGATCGACCCGAACCTCGACCCCCTCGGCCCTGAGCGCGTCATAGGAGAAGGTGATTTCCGAAATCTCGCGCAGCCCGGCGATCACCAGGTTGGAGAAGGGGCAGGTGCTGAACTCGGGGGCGTCGGTGACGAGCGTCACCCGGATGTCGGGCGCCACCCGGCGCAGGCTGCGCGCGGCCGAGGCGCCGCCGAACCCGCCGCCGATCACCACGACGTGTGCAGAGCCCTGCGCGAGCGCCGGCGCCGAGAGCAGCGGCGCGCTCAGGGCCGCGCCGGCGTAGCCGAGCGTTTGCCGGCGTGTGAGGCGCGCGCTCATTGTTCCGGCCCCGTCAGCGCGGCGAAGTAGGCCGAGATCTCGACGATCTCCGCGTCCGACAGCGGCCCCACCAGCCGCCCCATGATCGTGCCCTGCCGCGCGCCGTCGCGGTAGCCGCGAAGCGCCGCGTCGAGTTCGGCCACGTCCTGCCCGGCGATCGTGGGAATCGCGCCAAGGCTCACGCCGCCCGGTCCGTGGCAGGAGGTGCAGGACTCGGCATTCACCGGGCGCGCCTCCTGGGCCGCCCCGGCACTGGCCAAGCCGAACGCGCACACTGCGCCCGCCGCGGCGACACCGCGGGCAATGCGCCTTGCATGATGAAAAATCATCAATCTCCTCCATCGCTTATCCTCAAGATGGCAGGGATCGGCATTGGGATAGTCAATCTAATAGATAGGAAAAGGCGTGCGGCGGATGTTTACGATGATCGCGTGGCGGGGCGTGCCTCTCGGCCACCCCGTCCTCGTGCGACCCGAAAATGGAGTTCCCTGCTGTGACACGTCGTTCGCCCGGCCCCCCGATCCCGATTTCCGCCTCCCGCGCGCCATGGTCGCGCCGGTCGGTGCTTGGGGCGGGGCTCGCGCTGTGCGCGCTCCCGGCGCGCGCCGACGAGGCCGACATGCTGGCGGCGATCGCCAGGGACTTCGACGCCGAAGAGCTTCAGCCCGGCAGGATCGAGATCACCATGCCGGAGTTTTCCGACTCGGGCCAATCGGTGCCGATGGACCTTTACGTGCCGGCCGACATGACACCGGAGGATCATCCGCGCGTGGTGAGGGTCTACGCCGCGCGCAACCCGCGCCCGCGGGTGATCGCGCTCTATTTCACCCCGGCCTGCGGCGAGGCCTGGGTCAGCACCCGCGTCCGGCTCGACTCGTTTCAGGACGTGGTCGCCGTGGCCGAGATGGCGGACGGCGAAACCTTTCGCGCGGTGCGCCGCGTCAACGTCACCTACGGTGCCTGCGAGGAGGCCGTGGCGAACAACCAGTTCCCCCTCGGCTGGCAGCCGAAAATCAGGATCAGCACGCCGGACCAGGTCGCGCCGGGTGAGATCTTCACGGTGCGCACGATCATCAATCACCCGATGGAAACCGGCCTGCGCTACAATTCCAGCGGCCTGCTTATCCCGGTGCGGATCGTCGAACGCTTTAGCTGCCGGATCGGCGGCGAGGAGGTTTTCGGCGCCAAGCTCGAACCCGCGATCGCCTCGAACCCCTATCTCGCGTTCAAACTGCGCCTCGACGAAAGCGCCGACCTCGAGTTCGAATGGCTCGACACCACCGGCGAAGTCTACCGCCGCAGCGCCCGCGTCGAAGTGGGCTGAGCGCCAGCGGGGGTTTGTGGCACGCTGGAATACGAGTTCACCCACGGCACCTGGCGCGGCGCCATCGCGCATGATCACTCGGGAAATCCCGCCGGGGCTTTGGCTACGCCGAACGGATTCTGACCAATTGGCGGCGCAACCCGGCGGCGGTGGATGTCATTGCCGCGGATGAAAGCCTTTCCGACGTGTCTCGCCTCGCGGCCAACCTGGTCGATCTCGGGGTGATCGACGAGATCGAGGCGGAATACTTCGTCGCGGTCGTGGTGTCGGATCGCGACGAGGTCGCCGACGCGTTTGCGGTAGAGGGGGTGGATGGCCGTCTCTACGTCTCCCTGAGCGATTTGGCCGATGTGCCCTTCGAGGATCGCGAAGCGGCCCGGTGATCGTTGCGGCTGGCCAATTCTTTCAGCGGCGCGCGCAGCACGACAGTTTGGCGCGCGATCAATCTTGTGACGCCATGACGTTCAGGACGGAACGACGACCTTCGTTCCCCAGGACTGGCAGGCCGAGGCGAGTTCGGGCGGGAGGGGCTGGTCGGTGAAGAAGGTATGAATATCGGCAAGCGACGCGATGCGGGCAGGGGCGCTACGGGTCAACTTGCTCTGGTCGGCCACCAGGAAGGTCTTGCGCGACTGGCGCAGGATCGCCTGGCTTACGCTGACTTCCTGGATGTCGAAATCCAGCAGGTCGCCTTCACGGTCGAGCGCCGAACACCCGATCACCGCCAGGTCGAACTTGAACTGTTTGATGGTTTCGGTCGCGAGGTTTCCGATCAGGCCGCCATCGGCGCGGCGAAGCTGGCCGCCTGTCAGGATAACGTCGCACTTGGCGTTGCCCGCCAGAATGTTGGCAACATTCATGTTGTTGGTGACCACCATGAGGTTTTCATGGTGCATCAGTTCCACCGCGACCGCTTCGGTCGAGGTTCCGATGTTGAGAAACAGGGAAATGTTGTTCGGGATTTCCGCCGCACAGGCCCGCGCGATCGCGCGCTTGGCCTCCGATTTCAGCGACCGGCGCTCCTCGTAACCGATGTTGGCCGTGCCCGAGCGCAGAACCGCCCCGCCGTGCACGCGTTCCAGCCGGCCGGCCTCGGCCAGGTCGGTGAGATCACGGCGAATGGTCTGCAGGGTCACGCCAAAATGTTCCGCGAGTCCCTCGACCGTCACTTTTCCTTCTCTGCGCGCGATCTCGAGAATTTCGGGGTGACGGAATGTTTGCGACACTTTCAGCCTTTCAAATTTGCCCGCACTGGCGAACTGACCGGGGACGTTCGAATGAGAAGAGATTCGCCAGAAACGAACAAAAAGCAATCAAAAACTCCCATCCGCGTAGGGACCTGTGCGGAAACACTTGGAAAATCACGGATTCGACGCCGGTCGCTGTCCAAAAATTCAAAAACGAATACAAACGAAAAAAATTCTTGCGCGACCTGGCATTGATTGCCATAAATCCGGGATCGACGCGCTTGGAGGAGATTTGCGTGGAGCATTCCGCAGACACGGCACCCCTGGATCTGTTCGTTATCGGCGGCGGCATCAATGGATGCGGCGTCGCCCGGGATGCGGCAGGGCGCGGGCTCTCGGTTGCGCTCGCCGAGATGAACGATCTGGCCTCGGCCACCTCGTCGGCCTCGACCAAGCTGTTTCACGGCGGATTGCGCTACCTCGAATATTTCGAGTTCCGCCTTGTGCGCGAGGCGTTGATCGAGCGAGAAACCTTGCTTCGGGCGATGCCGCATATCAGCTGGCCGATGCGGTTTATCCTTCCCTATCATAAAGATATGCGCTTCGAGTCGGATACGCCGACGTCGCGACTTTTGGGTCTTTTCATGCCCTGGATGAAGGGGCGCAGGCCGGCCTGGCTGATCCGGTTAGGGCTGTTCATGTATGACCGGCTGGGCGGCCGCAAGATTCTCCCGGGCACGACGACGCTTGATCTGAGGGGCTCGGCAGAAGGCGCGCCGCTGCAGGATCGCTTTGCCAAGGCCTATGAATATTCCGATTGCTGGATCGAGGATTCGCGGCTTGTGGTGCTCAATGCCCGTGATGCCGAAGCGCGCGGCGCGCGGATCATGACCCGCACCAAGGTGATCAGCGCCAGCTGCCAGGACGGGCTTTGGCGCGTCGAAACGCGCAATACCGAAACCGGCGAGGTCAAGACCCATACCGCGCGGATGCTGGTCAACGCAGGCGGTCCCTGGGTGGGCGACATCATCCAGACCAAGGTGCGGCTGAACTCGCGCGAGGGCGTGCGGCTGGTGCGCGGCAGCCATATCGTGACCCGCAGGCTCTACGATCACGACAAGTGCTATTTCTTCCAGGGGACCGACGGGCGGATCATCTTCGCCATTCCCTACGAGACCGATTTCACCCTGTTCGGCACGACCGATGCCGAGCACGACGACCCGTCCACGGAGCCCGAATGCACGCCCGAGGAGCAGGAGTACCTGCTGGCGTTCGCCAACCAGTATTTCAAGCAGCAGCTGACCCGCGACGACATCGTCTGGACCTATTCCGGCGTGCGTCCGCTCTACGATGACGGGGCCAGCAGCGCCACGGCGGCTACGCGGGACTATACTCTCAAGGTGGATACCAGCGCGGGCGCGCCTGTGTTGAACATTTTTGGCGGCAAGATCACGACCTACCGCCGCCTCGCCGAGGGCGCGATGGACAAGGTGGGAAACCACCTGCGGCTGTCGAAAGGCAAGTGGACCGCCGGCGTGCCCCTGCCGGGGGGCGATTTCCCGGTGGACGGGGCGCCGCGCCTGGTGGCCGATCTGAAAGCCCGCTACCCGTTCCTGACGGATTTCTGGGCGCAGCGGCTGGTGCGTGCATACGGAACCCAGGCCGCCGGCATTCTGGGGGATGCCGAAAAGGCGGAAGACCTCGGCCGCGATTTTGGAGCGACCCTGACCGAAGCCGAGGTCTGTTGGCTCATGGCCAACGAATACGCACGCACCGCCGAGGACGTGATCTGGCGCCGCAACAAACTGGGGCTGCGGCTGGATGCCGAACAAGTCCGCGAACTTGACGTCTGGATGGCTCGACGTCGCCAATCCAAGACCGAAGCGGCGGAATAGGGAGGAGAACCTGATGACGCTGGAATTGAAAGGCGTTTCAAAGGTGGTAGAGGGGCAGACCCACATCCACCCCACTGACCTGTCGTTGGAAAACGGCACGATGAACGTGCTGCTCGGGCCGACACTTTCGGGCAAGACGTCGCTGATGCGCCTGATGGCCGGGCTGGACGTTCCGGCGACCGGCAAGGTCTTCTGGAACGGCGAGGATGTCACCGGTCAGCGCGTGCAGGACCGCAAGGTCGCGATGGTCTACCAGCAGTTCATCAATTACCCGTTGATGAGCGTTTATGACAACATCGCCTCGCCGATGCGGCTGATGGGGGTCAACAAGGCCGAGATCGACCGCCGGGTGCGTGAGGCCGCCGAGCTGATGAAGCTGACGCCGATGCTGGAGCGCAAGCCGCTGGAACTGTCCGGCGGCCAGCAGCAGCGCTGTGCGCTGGCCCGCGCGCTGGTCAAGAATGCCGGGTTGGTCCTGCTGGACGAACCGCTGGCCAACCTCGATTACAAGCTGCGCGAAGAGCTGCGGATCGAGATCCCGAAGATCTTCGAGGCCTCCGGTTCGATTTTCGTCTACGCGACGACCGAGCCGGAAGAGGCCCTGCTGCTGGGCGGCAATGTCGCGACCCTCTGGGAAGGCCGCATCACCCAGTTCGGCTCGACTCCGTCGGTCTACCGCCAGCCCGTGGATGCCACCACGGCGCGGGTGTTCAGCGATCCGCCGATGAACTTCCTGCAGATCTCAAAGACCGGCAACCGGATCATGTTCGGCGACGGCCAGAGCGCCGACGCAACGGGCAAACTGGCCGAGTTGGCCGATGGCCGCTACACCGCAGGATTCCGCCCGAACCACCTGGAGATCGGGCAGCACGCCGCCGATGCGATGGAGTTCAAGGCAACGCTCAGCGTGACCGAGCTGACCGGGTCGGAAACCTTTATCCACCTCGATCACCACGGCGAGCGCTGGGTCGGTCTGATCCACGGCGTGCACGAGCTCGCCCTGGGCGAGGAACTGAGCGTCTGGCTGGACCCGCGCCATGCCTACATTTTCGGTGAAGACGGCAAGCTCGTTGCGCCCGCCGCCTATGCGCTTGCGGCCTGAGGGAGGACAAGATGGCCAAGATAACACTGGATAACCTCGCGCATTCCTATCTTCCCAACCCGCGATCGGAAGACGATTTCGCGCTGAAGGAACTCAACCACGACTGGGACGACGGCGCCGCCTACGCGCTGCTCGGATCGTCGGGCTGCGGCAAGTCCACGCTGCTCAACATCATCTCGGGGCTGCTGCAGCCCAGCCAGGGCCGGATCCTTTTCGACGGCAAGGACGTGACACACGCCAAGACCGCCGAACGCAACATCGCCCAGGTTTTCCAGTTCCCGGTGGTCTACGACACGATGACCGTGCACGACAACCTGGCCTTCCCGCTGCGCAACCGCGGCCGGGACGAGACTTACGTGGCCGAGCGGGTGCAGGAAATCGCCCGCATGATCGGCATGGAAGACATGCTCCACAAGAAGGCGCGGGGGCTGACGGCGGATTCCAAGCAGAAGATCAGCCTGGGGCGCGGCATGGTGCGCAAGGACGTGAACGCGTTGCTCTTCGACGAGCCGCTGACGGTGATCGACCCGCACATGAAGTGGGAGCTGCGCACCCAGCTGAAAAAGCTGCACCACGATTTCGGCCACACGATGATCTACGTGACCCACGACCAGACCGAGGCGCTGACCTTCGCCGACAAGGTCGTGGTGATGTATGACGGGCGCGTGGTGCAGATCGGCACGCCGGAGGAATTGTTCGAACGCCCCGAACACACGTTCGTGGGCTACTTCATCGGCTCGCCGGGCATGAACGTGATCCCGGCGCGGATCGACGGCAACAAGGCTTATGTGAACGGCTCCCATGTCGAGTTGGCCCAAGGTTACAAGCCGCTCGATGGCAAGGTCGAGATCGGCGTGCGCCCGGAGTACGCGAAACTGTCGATGTCCGAAGGCCTGCCGGTCAAGGTGCGCCGGGTCGAGGACGTCGGGCGCCACAAGATCATCCGGGCCGAACTTTTTGGCATAGATATCAACATCATCGCCGGTGAGGATGAGCGGGTCAGCGCCGACATGAACCGCGTCACCTTCGATGCGACTCACGTGAACGTCTATGCCAATGACTGGCGCGTGAAGGGGGAGGCCGCGTGATGTCGGGCCGTCCGGGATTGGCACGGCCACGCAATACGGAAACTCAGATCCGAGTCATGGATGGATTTGCGATTACGGCATCCGCACACACCGCGCACCATTGCGCGCAATCGTTCGGGGAGGGGGCGAAATAATGGAAAAGACGGTCAACCATAGGGCGTGGTTCCTCGTCCTGCCTGTGCTGCTTCTGGTCGCCTTTTCGGCGGTGATCCCGCTGATGACGGTGGTCAACTACTCGTTTCAGGACACCTTCGGAAACAACGAGTTCTTCTGGGCGGGCCTCGAGTGGTTCCAGCAGATGCTCAATTCCGAGCGCATGTGGAACGCGCTGGGGCGTCAGTTGATGTTCTCGGGGATCATCCTGGCGATCGAGATTCCGCTGGGTATCTTCGTGGCGCTGAACATGCCGAAATCGGGTTTCTGGTCCAGCTTCTGCCTGGTGCTGATGTCGCTGCCCTTGCTCATCCCGTGGAACGTGGTCGGCACGATCTGGCAGATCTTCGGGCGCATCGACATCGGCCTGCTGGGATACACGCTGGACATGATCGGCATCGACTACAACTACACCCAGAACGCGCTGGCAGCCTGGGTCACGATCATCGTGATGGATGTCTGGCACTGGACCTCGCTGGTCGCGCTGCTTGCCTTTGCCGGTCTGAAGTCCATTCCGGACGCCTTCTACCAGGCCGCCAAGATCGACCAGGCGTCGCGCTGGAAGGTCTTCCGCTACATCGAGTTGCCGAAGATGATGGGCGTTCTGATGATCGCGATCCTGCTGCGGTTCATGGACAGCTTCATGATCTACACCGAGCCCTTCGTGGTGACCGGCGGTGGTCCCGGCAATACGACCACGCTGTTGTCGATCGACCTCGTCAAGATGGCGCTGGGACAGTTCGACCTCGGACCGGCGGCCGCGTTCTCGCTGATGTATTTCCTCGTTATCCTACTGATCTCATGGGTGTTTTACACCGTGATGACAAACCTCGACAAGCGGGAGGGCTGAGCCATGGCCGACGTGACCGTGAACCAGAATGCCGCGCGCGGGCTGTCTTTGCCCAGGGTGAACAGCAGAGCCGTGGTGATGGCGCTGTACCTGCTGTTTCTGCTGCTGCCGATCTACTGGTTGCTGAACATGAGTTTGAAGACCAACACGGAGATCCTGAACGAATTCACGCTCGTGCCGCGCGATCTGACATTCGCCAACTACGCCACGATCCTGACCGATCCCGCCTGGTACATGGGGTATGTGAATTCACTCATCTACGTGACGATGAACACGGTGATATCCCTGTCGGTCGCGCTGCCGGCGGCCTACGCCTTCAGCCGTTACCACTTCATGGGCGACAAGCACCTGTTCTTCTGGCTGCTGACAAACCGCATGGCGCCGCCGGCGGTCTTCGCATTGCCGTTCTTCCAGCTCTACAGCTCGGTCGGCCTGTTCGACACGCATATCGCGGTGGCGCTGGCGCACTGCCTGTTCAACGTGCCGCTCGCGGTCTGGATCCTCGAAGGCTTCATGCGCGGCGTGCCCAAGGAGATCGACGAGACCGCCTATATCGACGGCTATTCCTTCGGCGGGTTCTTCGTGAAGATCTTCACGCCGCTCATCTCGTCGGGCATCGGCGTGGCCGCGTTCTTCTGCTTCATGTTCTCCTGGGTCGAGCTGCTGCTGAGCCGCACCCTGACCACGGTCGACGCCAAGCCGATCGCGGCCATCATGACCCGCACCCAGGGCGCTTCGGGCATCGACTGGGGCGTTCTTGCCGCCGCCGGTGTGCTGACCATCGTGCCGGGTGCGCTCGTGATCTGGTTCGTGCGCAACTACATCGCCAAGGGCTTTGCCCTGGGCCGCGTCTGAGGAGGAAGACCCATGGAATGGATGGCATGGACCTGGCCGACCGCGACTTTCTTCATGGTCATCGCCGCGCTGCTGATCACCTTTTCGATCCTCGCGATCAAGTTTCCGGAAGCGCCGCGTGTCGGCGTCCTGCGGATCGAGACGACGCGCGGCGATCGGCTGTTCATCACGCTTCTCGGAAGCGCCTTCATCAACCTCGCCTGGCTGGGTCTCGTCGGACCCGACAACCAGCCCTGGGCGTTGGCGGTGTGCCTCGTCTGGGCCGCAGCGGTGTTCCGCTGGGTCTAGGCGAGTCAAAACGGCGATGCCCCCTTCCACGGCCTGAGAAACCGGAATGGGGGCACCGCCTATCGAAAACCAAGTTCGACAAGAGGAGGATCTAATGAACTTGAACCTGAAATCAACTACCAGCATTGCGCTGGCGCTCAGCCTGCTGGGCGGGGCGGCATTCGCCGACATGGAGGCCGCACGGGCGTTCCTTGACGCCGAAATCGGCGAGCTGTCGTCGCTGCCCCGCGCCGAGCAAGAGGCCGAAATGCAGTGGTTCGTCGACGCCGCGGCGCCGTTCCAGGGCATGGAGATCAAGGTGGTCTCGGAAACCATCACCACGCATGAATACGAAAGCCAGGTGCTTGCCCCGGCTTTCACCGCGATCACCGGTATCAAGGTCACCCATGACCTGATCGGCGAAGGCGACGTGGTGGAAAAGCTCCAGACCCAGATGCAGTCGCGCGAGAACATCTACGACGCCTACATCAACGACTCCGACCTGATCGGCACGCACTGGCGTTACCAGCAGGTGCGCAACCTGACCGACTGGATGGCGAACGAGGCGGCGGACATCACCAGCCCGACGCTCGACCTGGAAGATTTCATCGGCACCCAGTTCACCACTGGCCCCGATGGCAAGCTCTACCAGCTGCCGAGCCAGCAATTCGCGAACCTCTACTGGTTCCGTTACGACTGGTTCACCGACCCCAAGACCATGGAAGACTTCAAGGCCGCCTATGGTTACGATCTCGGCGTGCCGGTCAACTGGGCGGCTTACGAGGACATTGCCGAGTTCTTCACCGGCCGCGACATGTCCTATGCTGGCGGCCCGGACGAGGGCGTCTTCGGCAACATGGACTACGGCAAGAAGGACCCGAGCCTCGGCTGGCGCTACACCGACGCGTGGATGTCGATGGCCGGTATGGGCGATGTGGGTGAGCCGAACGGCCTGCCCGTCGACGAATGGGGCATTCGGGTGAACGAAGCCTCGCAACCCGTCGGCGCCTGCATGGACCGCGGTGGCGCGGCCAACAGCCCGGCAGCCGTCTACGCCGTTGAAAAGGCGATCGACTGGCTGAACAAGTACTCGCCGCCCTCTGCCATGGGGATGACCTTCTCCGAGGCGGGTCCGGTGCCGGGGCAGGGCAATATCGCCCAGCAGATGTTCCTGTACACGACCTTCGTGGCGCCGCTGGTCGACAGCCCCGCGGTGATGAACGAGGACGGCACGCCGAAGTGGCGTCTCGCCCCCAGCCCGCATGGCGTCTACTGGAAGGAAGGCCAGAAGGTCGGCTACCAGGACGTTGGTTCGTGGACGCTGATGAAGTCCACGCCCGAGGATCGCGCCAAGGCGGCCTGGCTCTATGCACAGTTCGTCACATCCAAGACGGTCGACGTGAAGAAGAGCCACGTGGGTCTGACCTTCGTGCGGGATTCCAGCATCAACCACGAAAGCTTCACCGAGCGCGCCGACAAGCTGGGCGGCCTGGTCGAGTTCTACCGCTCGCCGGCCCGCACCGCCTGGTCGCCGACAGGAACCAACGTGCCGGACTATCCGCGCCTTGCGCAGCTGTGGTGGCAGAACATCGGCGACGCCATGTCTGGTGCCAAGACGGCGCAGGATGCGCTCGATTCACTCTGCGCCGACATGGAAAGCGTGATGGAGCGGCTTGAGCGTGCAGGCGTTCAGGGCGATCTTGGTCCCAAGATGAACGAGCCGCAGGACGCGCAATACTGGCTCGACCAGCCCGGTGCGCCCTTCGCCAAGCTCGACAACGAAGACGAAGAGCCCAAGACCGTCAGCTATGATGAGCTGATTTCGTCCTGGCAGTAAGCCTTCAACCCTGGCCGGGGCCCATGGGGCCCCGGCCATCTCATTTCCTTCAACCAAAAAATAGGCAGATCCGGCGCCAGCGGAGATCGTTTTGAGGAGGGGCGGCGATGACGCACATTCTTGCCATTGACCAGGGAACGACATCGACCCGGGCGATCGTGTTCGATGAGGCGATGTCGATCGTGGCATCCGCGCAGGAGGAATTTGGCCAGCATTTTCCCCACAGTGGCTGGGTCGAGCATGACCCTGCCGACCTTTGGGCGACGACGGCCGCCACCTGCCGCGCGGCGATCGAAAAGGCCGGCGGCGTCGAGGTCGCGGCCATCGGCATCACCAACCAGCGCGAGACCACGCTGGTCTGGGACCGCAAGACCGGCGCGCCGATACACAATGCCATCGTCTGGCAGGACCGGCGAACCTCGCCCTTCTGCCAGGCCCTGAAGGCCGAAGGCTTCGAGGAAACGGTCGCCGACCGAACCGGCCTTTTGCTCGATCCCTATTTCAGCGGCACGAAACTCGCCTGGCTGCTCGACAACGTCGAAGGCGCGCGCGCGCGCGCCGAGGCGGGAGAGCTGGTTTTCGGCACGGTCGATACCTGGCTGGTCTGGAACCTGACCGGCGGGGCGGTGCATGTCACCGACGCCACGAATGCCGCGCGCACGATGCTCTACGACATCCGCAAGGGGCGCTGGTCGCAGACCATATGCGATCGGCTCAACATCCCGATGGCCATGTTGCCTGAGGTGAAGGACTGCGCGGCCGATTTCGGCCAGGCGCGCCCCGATCTCTTTGGCCGCCCGATCCCGATCATGGGCCTCGCCGGGGATCAGCAAGCCGCGAGCATGGGCCAGGCCTGTTTCGACCCGGGGATGCTCAAATCCACCTACGGCACCGGGTGTTTCGCCCTGCTCAACACGGGAGATACGCCGGTCCGGTCGCAAAACCGCCTGCTGACCACGATCGCTTACCAGCTGGATGGCAAGACCACCTATGCGCTGGAAGGGTCGATCTTCATCGCCGGCGCGGTGGTGCAATGGCTGCGCGACGGGCTGAAGATCATCCGCGAAGCCGGGGAATCCCAACCGCTGGCCGAACGGGCCGATCCCTCGCAGCAGCTCGTCATGGTGCCGGCCTTCACCGGGCTCGGGGCGCCCTACTGGAATGCCGAGTGCCGGGGCGCGGTGTTTGGCCTGACCCGCAACTCCGGCCCGGACGAATTCGCCCGCGCCGCGCTGGAAAGCGTGGGCTACCAGACCCGCGATTTGCTGGCCGCGATGCAGGCGGATATGGGGCGCGCGGGGGATGCCGTGCTGCGCGTGGACGGCGGCATGAGCGCGTCCGAATTCACCATGCAGTTCCTGTCGGACATCATCGGGGCGCGGGTCGACCGGCCGAAGGTGCTCGAGACCACTGCGCTCGGCGCGGCATGGCTGGCCGGGCAGAGGGCCGGGATCTATCCCGCGCAAGCCGAGTTCGCCAGCCAGTGGGCGCTGGACCGCAGCTTCTCACCAGAGATGGACGATGAGACACGCGCGAGCAAATACGCCGCGTGGCAACGCGCGGTCGACGCCACCATGAGGTTCTGAGCCCATGACCCAGCCGATGACGCTGCGGCGCTTCCTGACCCGCCGGGCGGGACGGGGTGAGCTTGATCCGAACCTGATCTTCCTGATCGAGGATATCGCGTCGGCGTGCCGGGTGATCGGCAACCGGCTGCGAAATGCGGCCTTCGAAGACAATCATGGCCTCGCGGGCGAGATCAATGTTCAGGGCGAAGACCAGAAGAAACTCGATGTGATCGCCGATGAGACCTTTGCCCGCATCTGCGAGAACTCGCCCCGGCTGGCCGCGCTGGTCAGCGAGGAAAAGGAAGAAGCCGTTTGGCTGAAAGAGCCCGAGGCCGGGGATTTCCTGCTCTATTATGACCCGTTGGATGGCTCGTCCAATATCGACGTGAACCTGTCGGTCGGGTCGATCTTTTCGATCTGTACCGTGGCGGCGGCGGGCGAGCGCGACGTGATGAAACCCGGCCGCGTGCAGGAATGTGCCGGTTACGCGATCTACGGCCCCACCCTGATGCTGGTGCTGACAGTCGGAGACGGCGTTTTCGGGTTTTCCTGTGAATACGGGACGGGAGATTTCCGTTTGACGCACCCGGACATGACCATCCCGGCGAAGACCTCGGAGTTTGCCATAAACGCCTCGCGCTATCGGTTCTGGGACCAACCCGTGCGGCGCTATGTGGATGAATGCCTTGCCGGCCGGGCCGGGACGCGCGCGCGCGATTTCAACATGCGCTGGACGGCCTCGATGGTGGCCGAAGTCCACCGCATTCTGACCCGTGGCGGCGTGTTCCTTTACCCGGCGGATGAGGCCAACCGAGCGGAAGGGGGCAAGCTTCGCCTGCTCTACGAGGCCAGCCCGATGGCGATGCTGGTCGAACAGGCCGGTGGTGCAGCCACAACCGGGCAGACCCGCATTCTCGATATTCAACCGCAAAGCCACCACCAGCGCGTGCCGGTGATCCTCGGGTCCACGCAGGAGGTGACGCGCTTGTCCGGCTATCACCGCGAGGCGGAAACAAACGTCGCCGCATCCTGAGAAGAGGAATTCACATGGGCTCCGTTTTTCGACGCCAAGAGCTCTGCGATGCGGCCAAACACGGCTTGCGGATCCGCCCGGCCGGGATCGCCGGGAAACGCTCGCAAGCCGAAACGACGGCCCCGGCGGCATCGGCATGACATCGTTTTCACTGACAGCCCCCGCCCGAACGATCTTTGCCCGGGGCAGCCGCCGCGATGCCGCCGCCGAAATCGCCCGGCTCGGCAAACGGGTTCTCCTGGTCCGGGGACGATCCGTGCCCTGGGTGGATGACCTTGCCCGCGATCTGGGCGCGGCGGGTTGCCGGGTTGAAACGGTATGGGCAGGTGGCGAACCTACCCTCGACGCGGTCCGGCAAGGCGTGGCGCAGGCCCGCGAGCACCGGGCGGCGTGCATCGTCGCGGTCGGCGGCGGGGCGGTTATCGACCTCGGGAAGGCGCTGTCCGGGCTGAGTGTCAGCGATGGCGATCCGGGTGAGTTTCTTGAGCGAGGAGACGGGCCGGCCCGCAGGCTCGAGGACCCGCTCCCTTTCGTCGCCATGCCCACGACCGCCGGAACGGGCGCGGAAGCGACGAAAAACGCGGTGATCGGTGTGCCCGAGCGGCAGGCGAAAATCAGCCTGCGCGACGCTCGTCTTGTCCCGGATCTTGCCATCGTCGATCCCGCGCTGACCGATGGCGCGCCCAGGGGGCTGACCCTGGCGACCGGGCTCGACGCGATCACGCAGTTGATCGAGAGTTATCTGTGCAACCGCGCCAACCCCGTCACCGACGCGATCTGCCGCGCCACCATTCCAACCGCGATCGTCTCGCTGCACCGCCTGATGCAGAATGAGGACGCGCAGGCGCGCGATGTCATGGCCCGCGCGAGTTTTCTCAGTGGCCTGGCGCTTGCGAACTCCGGTCTGGGCATTGTTCATGGTCTCGCGTCGGTCATCGGTGGGCGTGGTGCGGCGCATGGTGTGATCTGCGGGCGATTGCTGGCGTCGGCATTGACGGTAAATGCCGCTGCGGTGCAACGCCGAAGCGGCGAGACCTCGCGCTTCCGCGATATCGCATCCTGGCTCGCCACGGGCCTTGACCGCCCGATTGAGGACGGCTTTGCGGCCTTGCGTGACTTCGTGGATGCGCATGACCTGCCGTCGTTCGAAAATCTCGGTCTTTCGCAAACCGAGATCGAAAGCGTGGCGACGATGGCGAGATCCGCGTCCTCGACCAAGGCCAATCCCGTTGCGCTTGACCACGATGAGATCTGCCGTGTTCTGAGCGATGCCTGGTGAGCCGTCCGCCATTGGCGCGGCTATTGCGCCAATCCGCAGCTAGCGGGATTTCCCTTTAGCGCACCGCTTGGGGCTGCACGCACCTGGGAGTGAATGGCCGGGGTCTTGCCTGGCGGGCCGGTATCTTGCTGCCCGCCCGAGTTTCTCATTTCGGCCGGCCGAGCAGATTTTTCTGGACGCTTTCAAGATGCGTCCGCATGGCAGCCGCCGCTTGTTCCGGGTGCCGCGCATTCAGGGCCTCGAGGATCTTTGCGTGTTCCTCGCAGTAGATTTTCCTCCGGTCCTCCGCGAAGCTCCGCGCTTTCATCTCGAACCATTTCGGCTGATCGCGCAGGATGCGAATAACCTCGTGGAACTCCCGCAACAGGTCATTGCGCGTGCACGAGAAGATCTTGCGGTGGAACTCCGCGTCCCAAGCCTCGAACTCCGGCATCTCCTTGGCGGCGACGGCGCGTTCATGCGCCTCGGCGATGGCGGCCAAGGCCGAGGAGCTGGCGTTCGTGGCCGCGAAGGCCGTTGCAGCAGGTTCGAGCAGGAGCCGCACCTCCATCATGTCGGCGGGCGAGGTGCCTTCCATTCTGCGCACGATCTCGGCGATCTCATCATCCGCTTGATGGTCGCGCAGATAGGTGCCGCGCCCGACCTGGCGCGCCAGCAAGCCGTCGGCCTCGAGCTGGTCGAAAGCACGCCGGATGGTGTTGCGGGCAACCCCGTATTGTGTTGCGAATTCTCGTTCCGTGGGAAGGCGCTTCTCGCCGCCCCATTCTCCGGCCATCACTCGTTTCCGAAGCTCTCCCGCAATTTCATCGGCGTTACCGCGCATACTGACCTCAAATGATCCAATGGTAGTCCAATACTACGATCCTTTGGCTGTTTTTCAAGTGTGGATAAAAAGTCCTTGCCTGCGACGATTCCTGAATATACCATAATGTGATCCAATGTGAACCAATATGACGGGGGGAGGGGCTTTTGAAGCTTGCGACGTACCAGTATGACGGAAAGCGAAACGTGGGGGTGGTCGATGCGCTCGCCCGGACGGTCGCGCCCTTTGACCTTTCCGTGGACCAGGCGCTGCGTGGCGTCTCCGCCCTGATAGGGATGGACACGCCGCCTGCAACCGGTGCGCCCGTTCCCCTTGCCGACGTCGTGCTCGAGGCGCCGCTGCCCCGGCCCGAGCGCAATATTTTCTGCGTCGGCAAGAATTATTTCGAGCACGCCCACGAGTTCTCCCGGAGCGGCTTCGATTCGAGCGCGGCGATGGGCGCGGTGCCGAACGATCCGATCATCTTCTCGAAGGTCCCCGATTGCGTGATCGGGCCGGAGGGCGACATCATCATCGACCCCGATGTTTCCGAGGCCATCGACTACGAAGCCGAGCTTGCCGTGATCATCGGAGAGGGTGGGCGCGGCATCTCGAAGGACGATGCGATGGCGCATGTCTGGGGCTACACCATCGTCAACGACATAACGGCGCGGGATCTGCAGGGCCGGTATAGCCAATGGCTCATCGGCAAGTCGCAAGACACGTTCTGCCCGATGGGGCCCTGGGCGGTGACCCGCGACGAGATCGACATCGGCGATACGCCGATCCGGTGCACCGTAAACGGCGAACTTCGCCAGGATTCGAATACCGGCCTTCTGATCTTCGATATCCCGACGATCATCGCGACGATCTCTGCCGGTGTGACGCTGAAGCCCGGCGACGTGATCGCCACCGGAACGCCCGCGGGCGTCGGAATCGGGTTCCAGCCGCCGAAATACCTGCGGCCCGGCGATGTCGTCGAGGTCGAAATCGAGGGTCTTGGAACGCTTAGGAACGCCTGCAAACGCCGGAGCGTGTGAGCGAAGAAGCAAGGTGCCGCGGTCTGCGCGAAATATCGGCCGACCGACGAAGCGAGGCACTTTGCCAATCGGGCGAAAGCCCAAAACAGTGGAGGAGAGATATACCATGAGACATGCGATATTCGCCTTGTCGGCGGCGGCCGTGACAGCGGTTGCGGCACCGTCGATCGCGCAGGACACCACCGAGGTCGCCTGGGGTGGCTCAAGCCCGGGTGGGGTCATGTATTACATGGTCGGCGTCGCCGGCACCGAACTCGGCAAGGATCTGCCCGAGATCAACATCACGCAAGTGACCACCGGTGGTTCGACAGAGAACGCCAAGCGCCTGATCAAGGGCGAACTGGACATGGGCATCGTCTATGGCAGCCATGTCTACATGTCGCAGGAGCCCGAGGGCCCCTTCGCCGGCGGCGACAAGGGCACGATGCTGCGCGGCGTCGCGATGGCCTACGAGGGGCCGACCTACTTCGTCGCCCTTGGCGGCAGCGGCATCGAGGAGCTTTCCGACCTCGAAGGCAAGAAGGTTGCGCTTGGACCGCCGGGATCGGGCACGGTGTTCAACTGCTCGAACATCCTGACCGCGCTCGGTCTTCTCGACACCATCCAGCCGCAGATGATGACCTTCGCCGATGCCGGCCGCGCGCTTGGCAACGGTCAGATCGACGCGTTCTGCCAGTCGTCCTCGCCCGCGGCGGCGGTGACCGAGTTGGCCGAGACACGGGAAATCACCATTCTGCCCTATTCGGATGAGCAGCTTGCGACGATCTCGGATACCTATCCCTTCTACCACGCCGGCACGATGCCCGAGACGACCTACAAGGGCGTTCCGGCGACCGACATGCCGTTCACCACGGTTTACTGGGTGGCGCATGAGCGCGTGTCCGAGGATGTCGTGAAAAAGATGGTCGCCGCGGCCTACGACAAGCAGGATGCGCTGGCGGCGGGCCACAAGGCCTGGGCCCAGATGAAGCCCGACGTCGCCAACTTCCAGAAGCTGGGCGCACCGATGCACCCCGGCGCGGAAGCCTACTACCGCGAACAGGGCCTGTGGACGGAGTGATCCCGACCGGCTGAACGACAGGCGCCCCGGCCCGCGTGGCCGGGGCGATCCAGCTTACCTCGACAGGACGACTTCATGGCCGACATTTCCTGGCTGTTCCGTGCGCAGGGCGCCAAACGCAGCCTTTCGGGCGTCTGGGCGCTCGCGTTCAACCTCACCGCTATGGGGTTCTCGCTGTTCTACCTTTACACCTCGGGCTTCGGGTTGGTCTCGACCCAGAGCAACCGGGGTGTCTACCTGATGCTGACCTCGGTCCTGGTGTTCCTGATCTACCCGGCCCACCGCAATTCGCCGACCGACCGCCCGAGTATCCTGGACCTTGGCCTGATCGCTCTGACCGTCGCTTCGATCGGCTACTGGATCGACCAGTATGTCAGCTACGCGATCTTCCGGGTCTCGTCGCCCAATCAGGCCGACCTGGTCATGGGGGCCATCGCGATCGTGCTGATGCTCGAAACCAGCCGGCGCGTGCTTGGCCCCATCGTTTCGGTCCTCGCCATCCTGTTCCTGTCCCAGCTCTATTTCGGCCAGTATCTGCCCGGAAAGCTTGCGCACCCCGGCATGAGCGTCGAGCGGATCATCGAATTCATCTTTTCGAGCCAGGAGGCGTTGTTCGGCGTCGTCACCGCGACGTTCGCCACATTCGTCTTCCCGTTCATGATCTTCGGCGCCTTTCTCGAGCGGTCGGGCGCCGGTGCGTTCTTCATGGATCTGGGCACCGCCATCGCCGGCAAGTGGCGCGGCGGGCCGGCCAAGGTGGCCGTGCTGACCTCGGCACTCTTCGGCTCGATCTCGGGCTCGTCGGTGGCGAACGTGGTCACCACCGGCTCTTTCACCATCCCGCTCATGAAGCGCACGGGCTTCAAGCCCCATCACGCGGGGGCGATCGAAGCCATCGCCTCGACGGGCGGCCAGTTCATGCCGCCGGTCATGGGCGCGGGGGTTTTCATTCTCGCCACCCTGACCGAGACAAGTTACCTCTACATCGCGCTGATCAACATCATCCCGGCGTTCCTGTTCTTCCTCTTCCTGCTCACCATGGTTGATCTCGAAGCCGTGGGATTGGGCCTGAAAGGCCTGCCCGAGAAAGAGATCCCGAGCGTCCGCAAGGTTCTCGCGGGCGGATGGCACTTTTTCCTGCCGCTGGTCGTGGTGATCGGCCTGCTCCTGTGGGGCTACTCGGCCGAGTTCGCCGCCTTCTGGGGCACGGTAAGCGCCGCGGTGCTGTCCTGGCGCCACCGGGCGACGGCGATGAAGCCACGCGACTTCGCACAGGCGCTGATCGGCGGCGCTGCCAGCAACAACTCGGCGGGTGCGGCCATCGGCACCCTGGGCGTCATCATCGGCGGCATCGTTCTCGCCGGGCTGGGCCTGAAGTTCTCCGCGGTGCTGATCGACTTTTCGGGCGGGAACCTGTTCCTGGCGCTGGTGCTGGTCACGCTGGTGTCGATCATTATCGGCATGGGGTCTTCGACCACCGGCTCCTACATCATCCTCGCCGTGGTGGCGGCGCCCGCGCTGATCCAGCTCGGTGTGCCCGTCGTGGCCGCCCACCTGGCCGTGTTCTATGCCGCGGCCCTGTCGAACATCACGCCGCCGGTCTGCGTCTCGGCCTTTGCCGGGGCCGCGATCGCCGGTGCGCCACCGATGAAAACCGGCTTCGCCGCGCTCAAGTTCGGCGCGACCCTGGTGCTGATGCCATTCACCTTCGTCTACGTCCCGGAAATCCTGATGCAAGGAACCTGGACGGAGGTCATCTACGCGAGCATCCTGTACGGGCTTGGGAGCGTCGCGTTCGCGATCTTCCTGCAGGGCAGCGCGCCGGTGGGCGGTCGGGTGCCGCCAATCGCACGCGCGCTCTTCGGGATGTCGGCCGGCCTGCTCCTGTTCCCCAGCGTCTGGGTGATCGACCTCGCAGGTATCGTCGTGGGCCTCGCGGCCATCATGGCAATGTCCATGCTGCGGGCCGATCGGCCCAGGGGCAACGCGTCGTAGCAAGCGGGGCGGTGGTGAGCGCCGGTTCCGGTGCCGCCATCGTTGCCCTGATCGCCGCAACCGTGCGGTTCAAGGCCACAGGGCGCCGTTCCGTCGTCCGCCCGTCTGCTGGCTGAAAAACGTCGCCATCGCCCCCTCTTCCCGGGCGGCATGACGACAGGAGGCACCGCACACGGGCTGGCGCAGCGACCGCCGCGTGCGTGGTTCGAGCAATCCCTGCGAGAGAAAGCGCCCCGACCTCCCCAAACTCGCCGCAGCGGATTTTGGAAGTCGTAGCTTTTCAACACCTTGGAGGTGATTTGGCTCCGGCGGTAGGGATCGAACCTACGACCAATTGATTAACAGTTAAATTCCGGGGCGAAACACCCCCTAACAATGTAAAACTATCGCTGGCAAAAAACCAATATTTTCATTGAATATGCGCGGCGAAGCTATCATGTTCCCTAACATGGGGTAACGTCGCCTTACACCCAATTCTGTTACCCCAGTGTTACCCCGGGAGACAAATTGACTATAGCAAGAGCACTCACGACGAAGGCGGTTGATGCGATCAAACCTGATGCCACGCGGCGCGAGATTCCCGACCCGGCACTTTCCGGGCTCTACCTGGTAGTGCAGCCCAGCGGGGCGAAATCCTGGGCGCTGCGCTACCGCTTCGCCGGCAAACCGAAGAAGCTCACCCTCGGGCGGTGGCCCATCATGGGCGTTGCCGACGCAAGGAGCGCGGCCTCGCGGGCGATCGAGGCGGTGGAACGTGGTCAGGATCCCGGCGCCGAGAAGCAAAGGGCGAAGGCCGCGAAGCTCGAGGCGGCACTATCCGAGCGCGACAAGATCAAGACGCTGATGGAGCAATACGCCAAGCGGCATCTCGCCAACCTGAAATCCGGGGCCACGGTCAAACGCGAGCTGGAACGGCATGTCGTTTCGGCATGGGGAGATCGGGACATTCACGAAATCAGCCGCCGCGACGTGATCGACCTTTTGGACACCATCGTTGATACCGGGCGGGCGACCACCGCGAACCGAGTGCGCGCTTATCTCAGCAAATTCTTTTCCTGGGCGGTGGAGCGCGAAATCGTTGACGCCTCCCCTACGGCGGGCGTGAAGGCACCGGCGAAAGAGGTCAGCCGGGACCGCGTGCTGTCCGATGATGAAATCCGCTGGTTCTGGAAAGCCTGCGAGGCTGAGGGGCAACCGTGGGGGCCGCTCGGGTTGACGCTCTTGCTCACCGGCCAGCGGCTTGGCGAGGCGGCGGGCATGACCGACAGCGAAATCGACGGCGGCCTGTGGCGCCTGAGCGCGGCGAGAACGAAGAACGGGCGAGCGCATGATGTGCCAATTTCGGAGGCGGTCATGGGCGTTCTCGGCGACATCGAACGCATCGCCGGTGACGCCGGGTATATCCACACCACGACCGGCGCGGCGCCGCTCAGCGGGTTCCACAAGGGCCGAAACCACATCGCCGACCGCATGGCCGAGATTGCGACCGAGGAACGGGGCGAGCCGGTCGATATCCCGCACTGGACCTTCCACGACCTGCGGCGCACGGCGGCGACCGGGATGGCCCGGCTTGGGATCCCGGTGCGAGTGACAGAGGCGGTTCTCAACCACGTTTCAGGCACCGGCGGCGGGATCGTCGCGGTGTATCAGCGGCACGACTACGCGGACGAGAAACGGCAGGCGCTAGAGGCTTGGGGTCGGTTCGTGATCGAAATCGTTGAAGGCGGCTCCGACAACGTGGTGCGGCTCGCGGGGGCGCGGACGTGACACTCCAACTCGACGGCGCGCGAATCCTGGCAGCCGAAATTCAGATACTGAATGAAGGACGGTTCGACCTCGTTTCGGAAATGATCGAAAACGACGAAGCCCTGTCCGAGCCGTTGAAACGCCTCGTGCTCGCCAAACTGAATGGGCAATTCAAATCTAAGCGCGGACCGAGACAAAACTCTGGGAAGAACCGACTGCATCAGGAGGCCGTTCGGTGCTACCTGTGGTTTCTCGAGAAAGAAGGCGACGAGCAAAAGGACAGCGCTCTGGGCGTCGTCGGCGATTGGTTCGGGGTCAACGCACGAACCGTCCGAAAATGGATAGACAAGGTTGCCGCGCCGGACCTGCACCCACTCTACCAGACCTTGATTGCGCTCGATTACGCCAAAGCTGACGCGCTTGAATTGGCGAAACCCGTTGCAGTTCGGATGCTTGAACGGTCAGGCTCTAAAGCACTGACAAGGCGAGAAATAATGGCGATTGAACGAGGCGGTTACCAAATGTAATTCCGCGCTCGGCCCAAGTTTCCGGTGAAATTGGGGCCGACGAATCCTTTTGCATCGCGATTGAAACAGCGATCAATCGTTAGCCACAACCTTTAACGACCGAGAAGGAAATGGCGAATGCACTCCCAAGCCCAAGTGTCGCCGGCCAACGTTCCGCGCGATGAACTCAAACCCAACAAAATCATACCCGCCAGCGAGGTCCGCGACATTTGCGGCGGTATCTCCGACATGTCGCTGTGGCGGTGGCTCCAGGATCCGGAGCTCAAATTCCCGCGCCCCCTGTATATCGCTCGCCGCCGCTATTGGCGGGAGGAGGACGTGATCGCCTGGCTCGAGTCGCGGCCGCAACAGTTGGAGGCGGCCGAATGAGCATGAGCGGCCCTGCGCGTGTCGTCCTGGCGGTCCTGCGTAAGCGGGCCGCCGGTGGCAACTATGATGCGGTATTGCCCGAGCTGGCGAATAGCTTGGGGATGCCTCTCCAAGACCTTCACCAGCGTCACGCCGAGCTTTGCCGCAATGGCGTGCTGACGATCGAGCGGCGTCAGGTAGGCGAGCACGGCGTGCCGGTGCGGTTCCATTTCATCGACAGCGAGGTGGGTGTGTGATGGGACGTGACAAGCGGAACGAAGCCAAAGGTGAGCACTTCACAAAGATGGTGCGCACCACGATGGAAAGCGAGGCATGGCGGGCACTCAGCCCGACCGCGCAAGCTCTGTATCCCTGGCTCAAGCTGGAATGGAGCGGGCCGAACTCCAACAACAACGGCAAGATCAGGTTGAGCGTTCGGCAGGCAGCACAGCGGTTGGGCGTCGGCATCAACGCGGCGGCGCGGGCCTTCCATGCTCTACAAGCCAAAGGCTTCATTGTCGTGGCGGAACACGCGAGCCTGGGTGTTGAAGGTCACGCCACGTCGCCTGCCTACGAACTGACCGAGATCGGGCTGGCTCATACCGACAAACTTGGCGGGCGTCGGCTGTATCGGGACTGGAAGCCCGGCGCTGATTTTCCAGTGCACAAGGCGGTTGTGCACAACCCCGAAGGTGGACGAAAAAAGAAAAACCCTGTCCTCAGATTGGTGACGACCCGTCACCAAAATGGTGACGCCTGAATGGAACACGTAACCAAATCAGTGACAGGGCGTCACCAAATCAGTGACGGACCCCGCCACCCGATGAGGCAAGACGTCACCGTTTTGGTGACATCCTTATATACCAAGGTGGGGACGCTCATAGCAGGAGCCTTCGTAGGCGTTCAAAATTCCCGGGGGGCGAGGGAAGGAGTTTTCTCTTCGCGCTGTCTGACTTCTCGTGGTTCCAGCCCCGCTCCAGCTTTTCCAGGAGTTCTTGGTCTGCTTGGTCCAAGCGCTCGTCTTCGTCTTGGGCCCAAAGTCCGAAGTTCTTGAACAATGCGTTCAATGGTCGATCGGTCAAGAAAGAGAGGAAATTCTCGATAATCACGAGTCGCCTGCGGTCATCTTTGATCCACTTGGGCACCACAGTCTTTAGGCTTTCCAATTCTTCTCGAAGTTCAGAAATTTCTCTCTTCAGCTCTTCGATTTCAGACATTGGTGCCTCCTGTGCATCTGGGGTGAGGCTCGCATGAAGGCTTCCACTAGAGCAATCCGTTTCACCGAAACCCTGCGGATCCCCGAAGTGCCAAAGGCCGGTCAGCCGGTGAAGCTGGCGCTGTTCCAAAAGCAATTCGTTCGCGGTGCTTTTGGGGCTGGAAGTGCGCAAGACGGGTGACCGAGAGAGAAGCGGTGTAGTCGGGTAAACATATTGCTTTCCTATGCCGTTTTTTGCGTCAGATCGACGGAGACGCTCTTCATTCAACGTCAGACCAATTGATATACACTCACATTGCCGAACGAATTATAACACGTATAAACAATGACTTGACCGAACTATGGCACGCTGGCAATTCAAATGGGTAACGCACGGGTAACGAAAGGCCCTTCCAAGCATGGGCAAAGCGCCACCACCGCCACAGTTTAGCACCCGCCGGGGCACCGGGGCCATTGTTCTGACCGGGGTTGATGGCCGCTCGATGGTGGCGAGGCGGTTTCGAGAGATCACCGCGGGGATTGAATGCGACCTTGGCGGCGATCTGACCGAGGCACAAAAGCACCTTATCGCCCGAGCGGCGACGCTGGCCTGCTGGTGCGAGGAACGCGAAACCGAACTGGCGAAAGGTGAGGAATTCGACGCGACCCAATACAGCACCATCGCCAATGCCTTGCGCCGCTTGCTTTCCGATCTTGGGCTTGAACGCCGCGCCCGCGATGTGACGCCGGATCTGCGCGACTACATCAACGCGAAAGCACAGGCCGATGGCTGAATATGTCTCCTCGAAGGTTCTTATCACCGTCAAGCCCGGCCCGGTGCTGCATGTGTGGCGCGATGGTGTCGAGGTGGCGCGCGTGCCGCTGACGAAACCGTACGCGCTTGGGGTGATGCACGATCTTCTTGAGCACATCCGGTGGCCGCAATGAGCGTTTCGATCCGCGATGCGATGACCGATCGGCAGCTATTCGGCACAACATTTGGTGGCGACAGTTTCGCCGCGTGGCGGGCGCTCCTGGCGGGCTTCTACAACCTGGCCCTAGATGATGACGAGGCCGCGACATGGATGGCGCTCACGGGGCGCGCAGAGACGCCCCAGGAGGCCGCTCACGAGCTTTGGCTAGCGGTGGGGCGCAGGGGCGGCAAGAGCCATGTGGCGGGCCTTCTGGCGATCTATGAAGCATGTTTCACCGATCACCGCGAGAGGCTGGCACCGGGCGAGGTTGCCACTGCAATGGTTATCGCCAGCGACAGGCGACAAGCGCGCAGCGTAATGCGGTATATCTCGGGGCTGGTGAACGAAAACCCCATGTTGCGCCGTATGGTGCTGCGCGAGAACTCCGAACAGATCGAATTTGCCAACCGGGCCGCTATCGAGGTTCACACGGCATCGCACCGGGCCGTTCGGGGCTACACCTTGTCGGCTGCGATTCTCGATGAAATCGCCTTCTGGCACGTCGAGGGCGCGAACCCCGACGTGGAAGTGATCGCGGCGCTACGTCCTGCCCTTGCGACACTCGGGGGCAAGTTGATCGCCCTTAGCTCGCCCTACGCCAGGCGCGGCGTGTTGTGGAACCAATACCGGCGACACTTTGGACACGACAGCCCGGTGCTGGTGGCGCAGGCACCATCCCGCACCATGAACCCGCTCCTGCCGCAGCGTGTCGTTGACGATGCGTTGAAGGATGACGGGCCACGAGCCTCGGCGGAATACCTGGCACAGTTTCGCAGCGACATTGCATCGCTGATTGATCCCGATCTGATCAAAGAGGCCACCCGGCCCAAGCCGCGAGAACTGCCATTTGCGCAGGGCACGTTCTACACTGCCTTCACCGATCCGGCTGGTGGTGGCCAAGACGAATTCACGCTCGCAATCGGGCATCAAGACAGTGACGCGATTGTCGTGGACGTGTTGCGGGGGCTGCATGGTTCACCTGCCGAGATCGCCAAGGAATATGCCGCGCTGTTGAAAACCTACGGCATCCGCCGGGTGACAGGCGACCGATACGCGGGGCGCTGGCCGCGCGATGAATTCGAGAAACACGGGATCTGCTACGAAGTGAGCCAGCTTGACCGGAACGCGCTTTACTTGGAGCTTCTGGCGGCGGCGAATTCGGGCCGGATCGAACTTCCACCCGATCAAAAGCTGGCCCGGCAGTTGCAGGCGCTGGAGCGCCGCACGGGACGCAGCGGGCGCGACATGATCGACCATCCGCCCGGTAGGCACGATGACCTTGCCAACGCGGTTGCGGGGCTTGTGACGGTGGCACAGGCCCGGCGCAATACCGTGACGGTGGCGCCACTTCCATTCTAACAAAGAGAAACACCATAGGATATTCGTGCGAGCACTTCAGCGCAAGTTCAAAAGATCAAAGGCCGTAACTCAAGGCGTGGAATTGCGGCTGCGGGCGGTTTTGCCCAGGTCAACCCGTCGCTCATCCAGTTCGCCGTTCAGCGCCCAGGAGGTGCAAGATGGCGTCCTGCAGTTCCGGCTGCAGCGCCGCCAAGTCGGTCGATGGCAAGCCGTCGTGCTCGGGAAGGTGCATGACAACCGGAAGTCCGGATTTAAGAACCTCGTCGGGCTCGATCATCTTGAGGATATCCGCCCCGAGCTTCTCGTAGGCATTGAGCAGGTCCTGCACGGATGAATAATCTCCCGCCTTTGCGAGGTCGGCCAATTGCATGCCCCGTCGGCGCGACAAAGCGTGGTCGTGAAGGACGCCCAAAAGCTTTGGACCGGGAGAGAGGCTGCGCAAAGCATCGGCGTATTCCTCGGTCGTCGGCACACCAGGCTCGAGCGCTGGGTCTGCGCGCCTCAGCACCCGGCGTTCCGAGCGCAAAGCTTCAAGTTTTTCGATCAAGCGTTCAATCGCGTCGGCGGTGGTCTTGCCGGAAGCCTCGGCGACAAGGTGGCGGAATTTCGATGGCGGCTTCGGGAATGCTCTCGCTACAATCGTATTCTGCAGAAATCCTGCTTTGATCATATAGCGGCCGTGTTCGAGTTCTACGATTTCGGGTGGCTTTGCCTTCTTGCTATGTCTCACCAGCCTGATTTTCCTCCGTTTCTGTTTTGCGTGCTCACCACGGAAAGTCGTGCGAACTCCGGCCCACCTCTGCCTCGATCATTGACGGAAATTGTTCCTTGAGAAGCGAGACATCAGATGCGCAATCTGTCTCGAGATAGGCGCGATCGCCCACCCAGAAGACGCGATGCGCGCCTATCTCGAGATCCGAGAGATACCGGTGGATATGCAAGACGGTTTTTCGACTGAGCCGCTTGTTAAATGCGATCTTTGTAAACATGCACCTTCTGTTCTCTGACGTTTCGCGGCCAAAGAAAGCAGCGTACACGACGTCCATAAGTGTTGTTGGGAAGGAAAAGCGCAACGGCAAAACACTGCCATTGTCGGGCCCTACGTAGTGAACTAGCCGATGATGGCCCGCGAGTCCAGTCTGCTCGGGCCACGACGCAAAACCCGCGTCGGAATACAGCCCACTGAATGCAGCCGACCTACCTCACCAAGGGAAGTTCGCTCCG
This sequence comes from Sinisalibacter lacisalsi, assembly GCF_014640115.1. Lineage (GTDB taxonomy): Bacteria > Pseudomonadota > Alphaproteobacteria > Rhodobacterales > Rhodobacteraceae > Sinisalibacter > Sinisalibacter lacisalsi. The sequence continues at coordinate 400,468 of NZ_BMGI01000004.1, forward strand.
GTGAATCGCGCCCTGTCACCAACCAGCGTCGGAAACTGGCGACGGATGAGATCCGCATCGGTTCCCCGGTCGACTTCGATATAGGCGCGGTCGTCTGCCCAGATTAAACGGTGCGTGCCTTCGGCAAAATCCTCGAGATACCGATGAAGCAGATCCGCCGTGTTGCGGCTGATGCTTTCTATCAGGGCGACCTGATGACGCAGTTGTCTTCCCACTTCCGTCATCCTTGTCTTTGCGCGATCGTCTGATCCCGTGACTGGTTCCGGAATTGTGCGATGGCGCGGTACATCTTGTTTTGCGCGCCCGAAATGGACGGAGTGGGTACCGGTATCGGTTCGCGATGCTTGAACGTCCAGTTCTGTCCAATCCGAACCATCCAGCGATGCCCCTGATCCTTGAAATAGAACGGGACGATCCCATCGATCGTGCCCTTTCCAACGACTTCGGTATTCTTGTTTTGCATTTTGACTTTAAGTGTCACTTGCTTTCCTTCTTGCAGTCCTTTTTCGAACGCGGTCTGCGGCCAGTTCGGCGCAGATCGTGTGCGTATGAGTTACGATTTTCGGTAAACACGCGGGCCGATGATCGCGAAGCGACACGATCGGAACGCTGGTTTTAAACAGGAATATAGATCACAGAGCCCGGTTTGTCCATGAGGCAGGGTAATTGACACGAGAAGGGACGTGTGAACTTGTGCCCATTCCAGTCAACGCTTGGGTCCCAGCGGTCTACAGACCTAGCCAAAGGCTTGCGCCGCCGGCAAGTATCACTGCAGCGTAGACAGCGATGATCCGTAGCCCCAGCCGGGTGTTGCCTGCGACCAGTGAGATCCCGGCTTTCACAGCTGTGTTGACCGTTGCTGCAATGAAGATCGCGACGGAGCCGCTCACGAGGTCGAGATCGTCACTGACCAGCCGCGACACGGATATCGTCAATGCATCCACATCGGTGACACCCGACAGAGCCGCGGCAACATTAACGCCCCCCGTGCCAAGCCATTCCCGCAGGTAATGGACCGCGAGAAGTACCACAGCCAGTATCATACCGAACACCAGTGCCGTCTTCAGTTCGAGGGGGTTCGCAACACCGTCGATGTCGCCTTGTGTGTCCTGTTCGCCATCGCCGAAGCGATGCATGAGTGCGGCTCCCGCCAGTCCGGTGGCGGCCATGACACCCATCGGCAACGCCAGGGGCGGCACGAGCGCCGGCTCAAAGATCGCGACGAGGATGAGGATGCGCAGGAAGGTAACCGATCCGGCGACAATGATGCCCGTCGCCGCGAGGGGCGCGATGGACTGGTGTGCCCGGACGAAGCGTGCCAGCGCCAGCGTTGTTGATGTTGACGACGCAAGGCCACCGAAAAGCCCTGTCGCTACAATGCCGACACGGGCACCCGCAATCCGGATCGAGACGTATCCAATGAATGACAGGCCCGCCACGATAACGACCGCCCACCACAATTGGTAAGGGTTGAGAACCGCGCCAGGCCCGTAGCCCTGATCCGGCAACAAGGGCAGGATCACCACGGAGATCAAAGCGAGTCTGAACAGGGCGTCCAGTTCGAACCGCGCGATCTGCTTGATCCACCGGTGAAGCGTGGATTTCATCGACAACAGCAGAGCGGCCACGACCGCGACCGCAGCGGTCGGGGCCAACTCGCCCAGCACAGACGCTGCTCCCAACGTGAAGGTGAGCAAGAGTGCGATTTCTGTGGTGAGCCCCAGATCGTCGTCCTCTTGCAGCCTGACCCAGTAGCTGACCGCCAGCAGTCCCGCGAGTGCAAAAAACGCCAGCGCCAGAATGACCGGCGTTGTCAAACCGGCCAGCCAGCCACAGACACCGCCCAGGAGCCCAGTCAGCGCGAAAGTTCTGAACCCGGCGATACGGGCGCCTTCAGAGCGCTCCCGGCCGTGCCAGCCGCGCTCCAGCCCCAGCAGCAAGCCGATGGCCAACGCCAGCCCGAGTCGCACAAAGGTGTCGGGGTCAATCATGACTGGCAGTATTTCCGACTATCGCTCCGCAGTTCCAGCGTGCTGTGCGGGGATACGCCGCCCCACGAGGTGGCGGATTCCGTTGCAGCACTGCGCCCTGATGTGTCCGGCTGGCGTATGCCGGTTCAGGCATCCGCATATTGCCCGGCCGGCAGAAATGGCGACGGCGCTCCGACCGAAATCAGACTGAGCCGGTGCATCGCGCGGGTGCAGGCCACGTAAAGCAGGTTACGGTCCATCTCCGTGGCGAAGACCGATGCGCTGGCATCGGGGATAACCACGCAATCAAACTCCAGTCCCTTGGCCAGATGCGGCGTGCAGATCACGATCCCGGTGGAGAAACCCACACTTCCCTCTTCCAGCAGCCGCGCCTTGACGCCGGCCTGGGTGAGTTGCTTGTGCAGCCGTTTTGCCTGCGGTTGGGTCTTGGCCAGTACGGCAAGGCTGGTGTGATCGGAGGCCCGGAATTCCTTCACGGCGTCCACGATTCTTCGGGTAGCCTCCCCTGCGGTCGCGACCACTTGCAGGTCCGGCTCCGGCCCATGCCGCTCCATGGCGACAAGGTCGGGGTTGGGGGCGATCTGCAGCGCGAATTGCATGATCTGCCAGGTCGAGCGGTAGCTCTTGTTTAGCGTAACCCGCCAAGCACCCTTGAGAACGGTCTCGATCCCTTCAGCCGTCGAAGCGCTGTAGGGGTTCACCGATTGCGTGGCGTCACCGAGGATTGTCTTGCGGCATTTGAAGAGCCGCGCCAGAACCGCGTATTGCGCAGGCGTGTAGTCCTGCATCTCGTCGACCAGCAGGTGCTTGACTTCAGAATACGGGTTCTCGATCCCCTCGGTCAGCATCTTGAGGTATATGAGCGGGAACACGTCTGCATATTCGAGCTTGCCGCCCGTCGGCTTGAGAAGCTCGGGGCGCTCGATCCAGTCGAAGAATTCCTTGTAGGCCTTGCGCAGCGTTGTGCGGTTCACCATCCCACGCGCCGCCTTGCGGATCACGGCACGTTCCTCCTTGCGCAGCTCGAAATTGTACTGCGCTTCGAACTGCTCGATCACCGAGTTGCCCGTGGCCACGATGCGTTCGGCGGTATTGAGGTGCTTGAGCCGCTCCCAGGTATTTCCAAACACGAAGCCTGGCAGCGGGCGCTTGCGGATCGCGATGTCCTCAGGCTGAAACGACGTCTTTTCCAGATGCTGCGCGTAAGCTTCGATCTGGCGCATGAATCCGGGCGTGGCCTTGGCCCGGATCCGCTCCTTCATCGCCTCATCATCCGTTTCCAGAAGAAGCGCTGTCTGCTCGAAGAAGGTCTGAAAGCGCGTCTGGTTCCCGAGGACCTGCGCGGCGAGCACCTCCATGCCGATCTCGGGCACGGTTTCCTCGCCCAGTTCGGGCAGCACGTTGCCGATGTAGTCGGCAAAAACGCGGTTCGGTGAGATGATCAGGATGTCGGACGAGGTGAGCGTGTCCTTGTAGCGGTAGAGCAGGAAAGCGATTCGGTGCAGCGCGATCGAGGTCTTGCCGGACCCGGCCACGCCCTGAATGATCAGCGTGTGCGCCTCGGCATCGCGAATGATCGCGTTCTGATCGCGCTGGATGGTAGCAACGATATTCTTCATGCCCTCGTCCGAGGCGCGCGCGAGCTCTTCCTGCAGAAGGTCGTCGACGATGTTCACGCTGACATCCAGCATGAAGTCCATCGCACTGTCGCGGATACGGAACTGCCTTTTCAAATGGATTTCACCGGGGATGGTGCCGGATGGCGCGTTATATTGCGCCGGGCCGGTCTCGTAGTCGTAGAACAACGCAGAGACCGGCGCGCGCCAGTCAAAGACCCACGGCTCCTGCGTCTCCTCATCACGAAAATCATGGATGCCGATATAGTACGCAGCCGTGTCGGAGCCGTCGTCGCGGCAAAAATCGAAACGGCCGAAATAGGGCGATTTGCGCAGCTTCTCAAGTTTTCGAGCCTGCGCGCGCAGCACGTCCGACGAGCGCATCATCTGGTCAATGGACTGCCGCATACCGACCTTGTCGATATGGTCCATGTCACGGCGGGCTTCCCACATATGGTCGTGAGCAGCTTGTATGTCGCGCTGATAGTCCGACAGCCGGGCGCCAATCGCGCCGAGATTGGAATCGATGCGCGCAAGGCAGTTGGTCAGTCGGTCGGTTTCATAGTCTCTGTCTGTCTTCATCGTCTGGTCATCTGGTGTTGTTGTAATGTCTCACGCTGCTGTGGCGTGCTGCGTTTCGAAGATTCTGAATACGGCCATCTGGCTAGCACCGCCGAGTTCGGGATGGCACCCTGCAATGTCATCGACGCGGACAACATATCCCGCAGCCCCGGCGGCTCGCTGGCACCAGCGCTGAAACCGCGCTCTGCCCCATTCGAACCGGTGATCGGCGTGACGCATCCTGTTCGCTGGGACACCGAGCAACGGGTTGAACTCGGCATTCGGAGTCGTGATCACGACCGTCTGCGGCCGCATCGAGCAAAACAGGGCTTGCTCAAGCTGCGACAGCCGGTCGGGGTCTATGTGCTCGATCGTCTCGATGAGGATGGCGCAATCATACCCACTCAGATCAGGCGTGGGGTGGGCCATCGAGGCTTCACGCAGGTCGATGCGCGGCACCGGATCGCTGCCCGCCTTCAACCTGGCACGCAACCGCGCGAGCGAGTCGGCGCAGACATCCACGCCGACCAGTTCCTCAAGTCCGGGCTCGATAACCAGCCGCACGAACAGATCGCCATCGCCGCAGCCGAGGTCAAGCACTCGCTTTGCACCACAGGCGCGCACGACCTCATGCACGGCCGTCAGCCGTTCTTCGTGCAGCCAACCGGTCATGTGCTCTCCGCGTCCAATGGGCGGCGCATCAACACCACGTCCTTCACTGGCACCTCGCAGACCCAGCCCCAAACCGCCGCGAGATGGCGGAACGTTTCTTGCCGGTAGAACACGACATGGGTTGGATCCTTGCGATAGTGCCAGGCTGCAAAACGCGCGTCGTCGGTCTGAAAACAGGTCATGACGGCGAGCCAGCCACCGGGACGGACCAATCGGCGCAGCGTGTCGAACTCCTTCGCCGGGCGGTGAAAATGCTCGGCCACCTCGGTGCAGGTGACGAAATCATAAGTACCGCCGAGCGGCGCCGGATCATGTGCGAAGTAAGGATCGTAAAGCGCCACATCATGCCCCGCCTCGCGCAGCATCGCCGCCAGGGCAGGGCCAGGGCCGCAGCCATAATCGAACCCCGCCGCGCCGGGCGCAAGCCGCGCCATCAGCGGCTCGGCCAGCTTCGACAGGAAGCGGCGGTATCCAGGATCGTCAGGATCGTTTTCGTGATGAAGGTAATGCGCCAGCTCGTCATCTTGCGAGAGGTGCTGCGACGGGTGCAAGAACCGAGCGTGGCAACCCGCGCACCGATAATAGTCCCCTCCGTCGACCGAAAGGAAATGCTCCGCCCGCTCGGCGCAAACAGGGCAGGCACTGGCCCGAGCGTCGGATGCCGACGGGATGTCCGGGCTGAAAACTCTCACTCTGCCTCCGCGCGCGCGAGATAGACCGTTTGGGTAAAGGGTTGGCCGGTCAACGGGTTGTCGAAGGTGACGGGCTCCGCCCAGGCCTGTCCAAAGGCTTCGCCCAGCCGGTCCAGAAACTGCGGGTCGGTGACGGCGTCCGACCACAGGCCGAAGACGCCGCCGGGCTTCAGGTGGCGCTTGAGTGCGCGCAGCCCGTCAACCCGATAGAAACTGTCGCTGCGGTCATCGAGCAGGTGATCGGGCGCGTGGTCGATATCGGCGAGGATCGCCTCGAAGCGCCGCCCCGGCTGGTCGGGGTCGAAGCCTTCACCGGATGCCATCGCGAAGAAATCACCCTCGACAAGGCGGCAGCGCGGATCGTCCGCAAGGCGCGTTTTCATCGGAAGGATTCCGGTTTCGTGCCACTCGATCACAGGCGCGAGGAACTCGACCACGAGGAGCGTCGATACCGACGCCTCGTCAAGCACGGCCTCGGCCGTGTAGCCTAGACCGAGCCCGCCCACCACGACATCCAGCCTGTCGCCGGCACAGGCCGCAACACCTGACCGCCCAAGGGCGACTTCGGAGGCTGTAAAATGGCTGGTCATCAGAAAATCCTGCCCGAGCAGGATCTCCCAGACATCCACGCCAAGCCGCAGATCGCGACGGCGACGCAAGCTGAGCGCGCCGATCGGCGTCGGGCAGTAATCGAGTTCTTCAAACAATGCGCTCATGTATATGGCCGTCCTCCACCAGCACGACCGTCTTTCCATCTGATTTTAAGCATGGGCCCTTATCGGTCGAATCGCAGGAAAACTCAATCTCCGCCGTTCCAGGCCAGATCACCTTGACGCTAGTCGGTTGCGGATTGGCGCCACGAGCTTGTCGATCTCCTCGTCGCTCTTCTCACGCAGCGCCGGCACCAGATTGCGGATATGGTCCGGCGAGGCACCTGGTCGCGCGACAAGTACCCTTTCGATAAGGTTGTTCAGATGCTGTTTCATTGCCGTCTCCTCTTGTATCAGGAAATCAGGTGAGGCAGGCCAAGTTATTGGAAACGACGCCCGCCCAGTCGGTCAGACGACGTGCGTTCCCTCATCTTCGGATGCGGCAGCGGCAATGGCGACCTGAGCCGTGATCATGGTACCTGCCACGGAACAGGCATTTTCAAGAGCAATCCGCACGACCTTTACCGGGTCGATGACGCCACGCTCCATGAGATCGCCGTAGTCGCCTTGTGCTGCATCGAAGCCAAATGAGTCCATCTCGGCGTCCCGTACCTTCTCGATTACGAAGGTTCCGTCGAACCCGGCATTGTTGGCAATCTGGATCAGAGGGGCGCTCAGCGCTCGGCGGACGAGGGCGATACCGGCGTTTTCATCATGATTGTTTCCGTTCAGATCATCAAGGATCCGGCCAGCACGCACCAGCGCGACACCGCCACCCACCGTGACCCCTTCTTCGACTGCGGCACGCGTTGCGTTCAGGGCGTCCTCGACGCGATCCTTGCGCTCTCGCACCTCTGCTTCGGACACGCCGCCGACATGAAGGATGGCGACCCCTCCGGCGAGCTTGGAAAGTCGCTCGCGTAGAGCGCCAGCCTCGCGGCCGGACGGGGCATCATGCAGTTGGTGGCGGACCTGCGCGATCCGCGCCGCGATCCGGGCTGTGTCGCCGGAGCCACCGACCAGTGTCGTGGTTTCGCGTGTGATCTCGACCCTCCGTGCGTGCCCCAGCACTTCAATGCCCGCAGCCTCGAGAGTCATACCGCGGTCGTGGCTCACCAACTGGCCACCGGTAACGGCCGCGATGTCGTCCAGCATCGCCTTGCGGCGATCCCCGAAGCCGGGTGCCTTGACCGCTGCGACCGTGAGCCCGCCGCGCACCTTGTTCACGACGAGCGCCGACAGGGCCTCGCCTTCGACATCCTCGGCAATGATCAGCAGCTGCCTGCCGGACTGATTCACGGCCTCGAGGATCGGCAAGAGGGGCTGGAGTGACGAGAGTTTTCCATCGTGAAGCAGGATGTGGGCATCATCCAATATGACCAGGGCCTTTTCGGGATCGGTCACGAAGTGCGGACTCAGGTACCCATTCAAGAACTGCAAGCCCTCGACGATCTCGATTTCCGAGGCATAGCCTGGATTGTCCGCGACCGTGATGATACCGTCCCGTCCGACCCGTTCCATCGCCTCGGCGATCTGCGCACCGATGTCAGTGTCGCCATTCGCTGAAACTGTGCCAACCCTGGCGATATTGTCCTGACCGTTCACGGGTCGCGCCGATGCGTGAAGCGCCGCCACCGTCGCCTTGGCAGCGCGGTCGATCCCGCGCTTAACGTCCATTGGATTCGCGCCAACAGCGATCAACTTCACGCCCTCATGGATAACGGCTTGGGCGAGCACGGTCGCAGTACTGGTGCCGTCACCTGCCTCGCTGTTGGTGCGGGCGGCGACTTCCTTGACGATCTGCGCTCCCAAGTTCTGGAAGCGGTCTTCAAGGTCGAATACCCGCGCGACGGTGTCACCATTCTTGGTGATCTGAGGTGTGGCTCCCCCGCGTTCCAGGACGACGTTCCGGCCTCGGGGACCGAGCGTCACTCCAACCGCCCGGGCGAGAATATCGACACCTGCCAGCATGCGATTGCGCGCCTCGATGTCGAATGAGATTTCCTTCGCTGTCATGCCGAACTCCTTTCCGTGTTTCGGATAGGCGGCAAGCAGAACCTGGTCTGGCGTATGTCCGGGTGGTGAAACCCTCCAGTGTCGACTTGCAGCATCAAGAGCGAGGAACCTGATCACCGGCAGTGGCACCAGATTGATGCCATTTTATCAGCGTGAGTTGCGGTTTCGCCACCTGGCAACTGCTGCCGTCGACCAGTTCGCTCTGGCACTCGGATCTTGCAAGTGCCGCACAGGAGCTAGGGGAGCACCTTCGGCAAGTCAAGAAACGAAGACCTCCCGGAACTCGTATCCAGACACAGGCTGCCCGAATTTGTACCGCATCATCGCGAGGTTCGACATGTTCCCCGGGGCCGATCCTTACGGCCAGGATGCGAATGAACTGCTCTCGTCAGGCTGATGGCTACCCTTGTTCGCTTTTCGAAATCGGCCCGGGGGCAGCCCGGCACGTTGTCGGAAGAAACGGTTGAAATAGGCTGGATCAGAGAACCCGAGCAGGACTGCGATCTCGTCGGTCTGGAGGTTGGAATCCAGCAATAGCCGGCACGCCTCCGCCATCTGGCGGCTGTGGATCAGCTGTTTCGGTGTCATCTCGAAGGCATTGAAGACAGCGCGGTTCAGCCGATCGCGGGTCACCCCGAGCGTGTCGGCAATTTCCGCGATGGTGGGATGATCCCGCAGACGCATGTCGATCTCGGCGCGGAACCGTTGTGCGAGGTTGCCGGCCGGTTCGCTCGCCTTTTCTTGATCGTGCTCGCGCATCATGCGCCACAAGGCGATCGTGATGAGGCTGATGTGGGAGTCGATCACTTCCCGTGCACCCGGCTGTTGATGACGGACCTCAAGGCAAAGAGTTTCCATGCTTTGGACCAGGCTGCCGAACTGCTCCTTGTCCATCTGTTCGTGCAACTGGTTTTGCCGCGTCGCCTTGCGAACCTCACCGGCAAAAGGGCCGAAAGGCATGGATCGGTCGAGAACGGGTGCCGGAATTTGCGCGATCACGCCTTGTGCGCCAGCCGACACTTCGAAGCTCGCGGGATTGGACCGCGAAAGCCATGCCAGGCTGCCAGCCGGCATGGGCCGAATAGTCTCTCCAACGCTCAACGTACCCTCACCTCGCTTGAGCAGGATACATGCCGCCGTTGTGCCCGGAAGGTGCCAAACGCGCCGCCTGAGCTCCGGCAGGAAGGTTTCCATGAGAACAGAATCGCGATTGCCAATAGGAAAGCTAAGCGATCTTCGGGATGTCGTGTCGGGCATGATTTCGACCGTATACCCGTCAGAAGTACAATTCTATCCATAATTTGTTCATTCTTAGGGGGAAACCCTTCCCGTAGAGTCAGCCTGCATGGATATGCCTTGGAGGGGCGTCTCCGATGTATCAAGGACCGCAAGCCGGTCCGCAATGGGAGGAAATTCTATGATTTCGAGACGATTGTTCACCTTGGCGGCTGCCGCTGCGATGACCATCACAACTGCGGCACAGGCCCAGTCACCCGAGGAGTTCTTTGCAGGCAAGACGCTTCGTGTGGTCAGCTCCACCGGCGCTGGCGGCACGATGGACCTTTACCTGCTCTTGTTCATGAAGCATGCCGAGAAGCATCTGCCAGAGGGCACGTCGCTGGTGCTCGATCACCGCACCGGCGGCGGCGGCTCGATCATGGCGAACTATATCTACAACCAGGCGCGCGCTGACGGAACCGAGTTCGGCATGCCGGTGCCAGCGATCGTTTCCTCGACCTTCACCCAGCCCGATGCCACGCGCTATGTGCCCGACGAGTTCACCGCGCTCGGCCGTCTCGTCGATCTGCCGCGCGTCTTCGTCGCGCGCACCGACAGCGGCATCACCAGCTTCGAGGATCTGCGCGATGCCGAAGGCGAGATCACCCACGGGATCATGACCGTTGGCACCTCGCTCGACCAGTACATGCGGATCGCCAACGAGGCGCTCGGCGCGAACTTCCGTGCCGTGGCCGGTTATTCCGGCGGTGGCCCCACCTTCCTTGCGATGGAGCAGGGCGAGGTGCAGTCGACCACAGCGGAACCCGCGAACCTGCTTGCCAACAAGTGGCACCTGGTTGAATCCGGAGATATTTCGGTTCTGGGTATCCTTGGCCTGGAACCGGTTGCCGGATTGGAAGACTATCCGAACCTGCTCGATCTGATCGACGAAGACAGCCCCGCCTACGGCAAGTCGCTGTCGGTGGCCCAATCTGCCGGGATCGGGCTGTCGCTGATCGCGCCTCCGGGCGTGCCGGAAGACCGCGCGACCTATCTGCGCGAGGTGTTCACTGCCACGATGACCGACCCGGAGCTGCTGGCCGAGGCCGAGGAGCGCAGCATCCCGATCAATTATGCTTCGGGCGACTGGTTGCAGGATCTTCTGGGCGACGCGATGAATGTCGACGACGATGTTCGGGCCTGGTTTGCCAGCCTGGTCCAGTAACGCAGTCCGATTCGGACCTGCCATGTGAGGGGGCGGCTTCGCCCCCTCATCCGACGCCACCGTGCCGCCGCCGCATTCCCCAAGGACACCCCCCCCCGTGACCCCTGACATCCTGCAATCGATGAGTGATGCCGCCGCGATGCTGTTCCAGTGGCGCATGATGTTCTACCTCTTTCTCGGCGCGGTAATCGGCACACTGCTCGCGGTCATTCCCGGGGTCGGCGGGCTGATGGGGCTGGCGCTGCTGCTGCCGTTCACCTTTTCCATGCCCGCCACCGAGGCGATCGTCTTCATGATCGCGGCGCTCGCGGTGATGTCGACCGCCGACAGCATCCCGGCGATCCTGTTCGGCGTGCCCGGCACCCCCACCAGCATGGTGACGGTGCTCGACGGCTACCCGATGGCCAAGAACGGCGAGGCGGGCCGGGCGATGGGCGCGGCCTTCACCTCCTCGGTGCTGGGCGGGATCGTCGGGGCGCTCTTGCTGATCGTGGTCATTCCGATCTCGATGCCGGTCCTGATGGGGGCCACCTCGCCGGAACTGTTCGGGTTCTGCATTCTCGGGCTTGCCATGGTCGGGGCGCTGGCTGGCGGCTCGATGGCGAAAGGGATCGGCGCGGCGCTGATCGGCGTGCTGCTCGCCTTCATCGGCCAGGACGACCAGACCGCCACCCTGCGCTGGAGCTTCGATACGCTCTATCTCTGGGACGGGCTGCACATCCTGATCATCGCGCTGGGGATCTACGCCCTGCCCGAGATCGCCGATCTGGCGATCCTGCGCAAAGCCATCGCGCCCTCGGGCAAGCGCTCGAAGCTCTCGGGCGTCGGCATGGGGTTTCGCGACACCATGCGCAACCTCTGGCCGGTGACCCGCAGCGCCACCGCCAGCTCGGCGCTCGGGATCATCCCGGCGGTGGGGCCAACCGTGATCCCCTGGCTGGTCTATTCCTACACCACGATGGTGACGCGCGGGCCCAAGATGTTCGGGCGCGGCGACGTGCGCGGCGTGATCGCCTCGGAATCGTCCAACAACGCCACCGTCGGCGGCGCCCTGCTGCCGACCGTGGCGCTCGGGGTTCCGGGCTCGGCGCCGATGGCGCTGTTTCTCGGCGCCATGCTGCTGCACGGCATCGCGCCCGGGCCCGACATGCTCTCGCGCAACCTCGATCTGACCTACACCATGGTCTGGGGCATCGTGCTCGCCAACGTGATCGGCGGCCTGCTCGCGCTCGGGCTCGCCCGGCCGCTCTCGCTGATCGTGCTGGTGCGCCCGGCGATCCTCGTCCCGGTGATCGCCGTGGTGGTCTTCGCAGGCGCCCTGCAATCGACCCGGCAATGGGAAGACGGGCTGTTCCTGCTTGCGATCGGCGCCCTCGGCTGGGTGATGAAGCGCGCGCGCTGGCCGCGCGCGCCGCTGTTCCTCGCCTTCATCCTCGGTCCGCTGGTGGAGAAGTATTTCTTCATCTCCTACAACATCCATGGCTGGGGCTTCCTCGTGCGCCCCTGGGTGATGGCGCTGCTCGGGCTCACCGCGCTGTTTCTCGCCGGGATCGTGATCGGCCGCTGGGCCAGGAAGCGCAGGCAGGGCAAGCGGCTCAAATCGCTCCGCTTCACCCCGAGCCTCTCGCTCGACACGGTGTTCGCCGCCACCGTCTTCGCCGCCTTCGTGCTGGCGTTCTGGACCAGCCTCGACTGGCGCTTCGCCGCCGCGATCATGCCCCAGATCGCCGCCGTGGCCGGGATCGTCTTCGCCGGCGCGGCCCTCGTCGGGGTGCTGACCACCGCGACATGGCACAGCCACGGCGCGCTCGAAGAAGAGACGCATTTCGACCTCGAAACCGATTTCGGCGATCTGGCGCCCCGAACCATCCTCCTGCGCGGCGCGCATTTCCTCGCCATGCTGGCGCTGCTCGGCGCCTTGTCATGGGCCTTCGGAATCCTCGTGGCGCTGCCCGTCTTCATGATCGCCTACCTCCTGATCAACCGTGAAAAGGCGCTGATCACGCTGACCGTCACGGCCAGCTTCTGGCTCGTCGCCTGGCTCCTGTTCGACAAGGTTCTTCGCCTGGCCTGGCCGCGCCCGCTCTTCGATATCGGCAGCCTTCTGCCGTTCTGACACCAGGGAGACTACAAGAATGGATAAGGTTGTTGAAACAATTGGCCTCGTAATCGGGGGGAGTGAATGCCCGGCCGAGGAAGCGAAAAGCTTCGATCGGATCAACCCGATTTCGGGCGAAATTGCGACCCGGGCCGCCGCCGCCTCGATCGAGGATGCCACCCGCGCCGCCGATGCTGCCTCCGATGCCTTTGAAGACTGGGCCGCCATGGCCCCGGCCGCACGCCGCAAATTGCTCAATGCCTGCGCCGACGCTCTCGAAGCCAAGGCCGACGATTTCGTCACCGCGATGGCGAACGAGACCGGTGCCACCGAAGGGTGGGCCCGCTTCAACGTCGGTCTCGCCGCGGAAATGCTGCGGGAGGCCTCCGGCATCCCGACCCGGATCAACGGCGAGATCATCCCCTCGAACCGCCCCGGCAGCCTTGCGATGGCCGTGCGCCAACCCGTCGGCGTGGTGTTTTCGATGGCCCCGTGGAACGCGCCCGTCATACTTGGCGTACGTTCGATCGCTGCGCCGCTGGCCTGCGGCAATACGGTGGTGATGAAAACCTCCGAGATGTGTCCGCACACCCACAAGCTGATCGTCGACGCGATGTACGAGGCCGGTCTTCCGAAAGGCGTGCTCAACCTCATCTCCAACGCCCCCGATGATGCGCCGGACCTCGTCGAAACCCTGATCGCGCATCCGTCTGTCCGCAGGGTCAACTTCACCGGTTCCACCCGGGTAGGTCGGATCATCGCCCAGACGGCAGCGAAATACCTCAAGCCTGCGCTCCTGGAACTCGGCGGCAAGGCCCCCTTCGTGGTGTTAGAAGATGCCGATATTGAACAGGCCGTCGCCGCCGCGTCGTTCGGCGCGTTCATGAACCAGGGGCAGATCTGCATGTCGACCGAGCGCATCGTGACGGTAGGGGACATCGGCGACGCCTTTTCCGAGGCGCTGGGAGAAAAAGCGAAGGCCATGCCCGCGGGTGACCCGCTGGAAGGCGTGTGTCCGCTTGGCTCGGTGGTAGACGAAACCGCCTCGCACCGTTTGGATGAACTGGTGCGCGACGCGCTCGACAAAGGCGCCGTGCTCGTTTCCGGCGGCGAAATCGACGGCACGATCATGCAAGCCACCGTGCTCGACCACGTGACGCCGGCCATGCGTATCTATGGAGAAGAAAGCTTTGGCCCGGTGGTGACCATCGTCCGGGCCAAGGACGAGGCAGAGGCGGTGCGGATCGCGAACGACAGCGAGTATGGCCTTTCGGCCGCCGTCTTTGGCCGCGACGTGATGCGTGCGATGAGCGTCGCCCGCCGGATCGAGAGCGGGATCTGCCATATCAACGGCCCCACGGTGCATGACGAGGCACAGATGCCCTTCGGCGGGGTCAAGGCCTCGGGCTACGGCCGGTTCGGCGGCAACGCCGGGATTGACGAGTTCACCGAGCTGCGCTGGATCACCATCCAGGACGGCCCGCTACACTATCCGATCTGAGGTGTTGAGGTGACGGTTGAAACGATCAACGCAGGCGCCGCCCTTCTGGCTCGGCTCAAGTCCGTAGGCGTGGATTACATCTTCGCCAATTCCGGCACGGACTTTCCACCAATCATCGAAGGCCTGGCTGCAGCCGAAGCCCAAGGCATTCCGCTGCCGCGGGCGCTCACAATTCCGCATGAACATGCCGCGATGGGCATGGCGCATGGTTATTGGCTGGCGACCGGACGCACGCAGGCGGTGATGGCCCACACCAACGTGGGCCTCGCCAACTGTGCGATCGGTGCGCTCAACGCGCATGTCGAACAGGTGCCGATCCTGGTGTTTTCCGGGCGCACACCAACGCTTGAGCGAGGCCGCTTCGGGGCGCGCACCGTGCCGATCGGCTGGGGGCAGGAGATGCGCGACCAGACGGCGCTCATCCGCGAGGCCAGCAAGTGGGATTACGAACTTCGCTTCCCCGAGCAGGTGCCCGACCTCGTGGATCGGGCGATGGCAATTGCCTCCTCGTCGCCGCGTGGGCCGGTCTATGTTTCGCTGCCGCGCGAGGTGCTGTGCGAGCCGTGCAGCGCCGAGGGGCTCGCGTCACCGCCGCGGATGCGGGCGCAGGAAACCGAGCCGGGCCCTGCCGCGATAGCCGATCTCGCCCGGAGGATCGCGAAGGCAGAACACCCGATGATCTTTGCCCAGCATGGGGCGGGAGATGCGGCTGGTTTCGCGGCGCTTCGGCGGATCGCGGAGCGCTGGGGCATTCCGGTGTGCCAATACTGGGCTGTGCAACTCGCGTTGCCCACCGATCACCCGATGGCCGCGCCGCCCGATCCCGGCCCGTTGCTCGCCGAGGCTGACCTCGTGATCTGCCTCGATACGCTGGCGCCATGGATGCCCGGAACCCATGAGCCGCGCAGCGACGCGGTAGTGGTGCACCTCGGCCCCGACCCGCTCACACCGCGTACGCCGATTCGCAACTTCCGGGCAGATCTGGCGATCCCGGCAGAGATTGGCCCGGCGCTGGTTGCCTTGGAAACCGCGCTTGCCACGCATGACCCCGAACCGATCGCTTCCGTCCGCGCGGAGCGCCATGCAGGGGCCAACAGGGCGGCGCGCGCGAAGGTCCTTGCAGCGGCCCAGCCCGACGACGCCCCCGGCATGACCAAGGCACAGGTGGCGCGCGCGCTCTCGGACGCGCTCGAAGGGCGAAACGCCACCGTTCTATCCGAACTCGGATGCCCGATGATGCCGATGCGGCTCACCCATCCGAAGGCTTGGTATCAGGAGCCCCACGCGGGCGGGCTTGGTTGGTCTTTCCCCGCCGCGATGGGGATGCAACTCGGGGCGCCCGAGCGGCTGATCGTCGCCGCGATGGGTGATGGCTCCTACATGTTTGCAAATCCCGTGGCCTGCCACCAGATCGCTGAGGCACTGAACCTGCCGGTGCTCCTCATCGTGCTCAACAATGCCGAATGGGGCGCGGTGCGCCAGTCCGTCGCAGGGCTATACCCCGACGGCCACGCGGTACGCAGCAACGCGATGCCCCTCACCGGGCTCTCGCCCAGCCCCGATTTCGTGAAGATCGCCGAGGCCTCGCGCGCTCTGGGCTTGAGGGCGGCGCACCACGACGATTTCAAAGTCGCGCTGGTGGAGGCACTCGACCACGTTGGCGCGCGGCGCGGCCCGGCGCTCATCGACGTAGCGGTGCGGCCCGACTGAGCGGGGTTGTGGTGACGTCATGGAACGTCACCGTAGCCAGCTAGCCTAGTTGTTCCCGTGACTAAGCCTCCACCGAGGCGATCGCCGGCAACATGCTGAGGTTGCTCGATTCGGCCGCTGTCCTGGTTCTCGCTTGCTCAGCGTATAGAGGGATGGCGAGCACGCTTCATCGCAGCGGAATCAGTTGTCCGCTTCCTGTGACGGTTTCAACGGATCGAAGCAACACATACTTGGATACGCTCGGCTGGTGTTTTGTAGTCGAGCGTCTTGCGAGGTCGTTCATTGAGTTGCTGGGCGATAGCGCTCACCTTTGCTTGGCTATGTATCGACAAATCCGTCCCCTTTGGAAAGTACTGACGCAGCAGTCGGTTGGTGTTTTCATTCGTGCCACGTTGCCGCGGGCTGTGTGGGTCGCAAAAGAAGACGTCGATATCGGTCGCCAGGGTGAAAACCCTGAACAGAGCGAACCAATAAACGCGGACTCTCGGGGGAGCATGTATGAACTGCCTTCCCCTGCAAGTGATTTGTCGATGCGCCGCTGACCCTGCTTCTATGTATTCGGCCTTTCTTCGGGGCCGTTCGATTTGCCCCTGACCAAGATGGGAAGTCGCGCGTCCTGTGTCTCGTTAGCTCATCGGCACTCGGGGGGAGAGTGTCCGATCTTCTGTGTAACTGGGATTTGGTCCATGCTTCCTGAGAGGAGCAAGGACGATGACAATTTCCAAGGAACTGCTGGACGAGTTGCTGAAGGGCTGCGAGCGGCCTGAGGATCTGCTTGGCGATGCCGGGCTGATGAAAGAGCTCAAGATCAAGCTGATGGAGCGGATGCTGGGTGCCGAGCTGACCGCGCATCTTGGCTATGAGGATGGCAAGGACGCGCCCGCGGGACAGGCCAACCGGCGCAACGGCACATCCTCCAAGCGGCTTAAGGGGCAGGATGGCGAGCTGCCGATCGCCGTGTCGCGTGACCGCGACGGTAGTTTCGAGCCTGAGCTGGTGAAGAAGGGCCAGACCCGGATCGACGGCATCGACGACAAGATCGTCGGGCTCTATGCCGCCGGTCTGACGGTGCGCGACATCCGCGCCCACCTTGAGGATGTCTATGGCCTACAGGTCTCGCCCGATCTGATCAGCCGCGTGACCGATGCCGTTCTGGACGAGGTGCGGGACTGGCAGAGCCGGGCGTTGGAGCGAATGTATCCCATCGTGATCTTCGACGCGCTCAGGGTCAAAATCCGTGATGCTGACAGCCGGATGGTCAAGAACAAGGCGGTCTACGTGGCCTTGGGCGTTACCCGTGACGGGGTGCGCGAGGTTCTGGGCCTTTGGATCGCCGACAACGAAGGTGCCAAATTCTGGCTGTCGGTGATGAACGAACTACGAAATCGGGGCGTGCAGGACGTGCTGATCGCGGTTGTAGACGGGCTGAAGGGCGTCCCCGAGGCCATCACCGCCGCCTTCCCGGACGCCACGGTCCAGACATGCATCGTGCATCTGGTGCGCCATTCGCTGAACTTCTGCGCCTGGAAGGATCGCAAGGCAGTCGCCGCTGATCTGCGCCTGATTTACGGAGCCCCGACCGCCGATCAGGCCGCAGCCGAGTTGGACGCTTTCGAGGAAAAATGGGCTGGGAAATACGCCTCGATTGCCCCGGCCTGGCGCAGGGCTTGGGCTGAGGTGATCCCGTTCTTTGCCTTCGACCCGGCAATCCGCAAGATCATCTACACGACGGATGAGATCGAAAAGACTTTTCTGCGGGCTTCTGCTATTTTTCACCAGTGCGTTCGACCTCGTGGCGAAGCGTGGCGTGTCGGCAGGAAGCGTC
>NZ_BMGI01000005.1 GCF_014640115.1 Sinisalibacter lacisalsi
AGAACGACGAATGGCAGACCTCAAGCCGCTACATGATGGTCGAAGCCTTCGCCCAGATCGATAAGGAGGAGATCGACCCCATTCTCAGCATAACAACAAAAGCCGCCTGATCATGACCTCAGGCCATCCAGGAATTTACACCATCTTGACGGACGTGACCTTTGGCACTCTGGGCGGAAGTCGGAGTTAGCTGGAGTAAGCATTGATGTCGGATGGCCAAATCGGTTGAATCGTTTACGAATCCATAGTTGCAATGCAGTGTATGCTCTGGCGGGACAAAATTTGTCTCGCCCAAAATTGGTCATTCTTTGCAGTTAACTGCTTCATATCGGCAACATATTTTGTGATTTTAACAGCAATAAGAGGCTCGCATGACTATCCAAGCCCCCATGACAGCGAAAGAAAGAGACCAGGCAGCTTTCGCGCAGGTAGACGATGGTAAGCTAAGCGACATGTTGGCCTATGCTGCAAAAAAACAGGCCGCTCGGCGTTCAAGCTGGGGATGGAATTTTCCCGGATGTCGCGTAGCGAAGCCAAAATTAATATATCTGAATACATTAGGTGGGGTCTTTTTTACGAAGAGCGCTACACCGAAGAGCAGCGCGCGCAATTCATCTCGAACTCGCTTCACTGGCCTATCGCCAATGCCTGCAACAACCACGGCTGGAGAAGCGCCGCAGAGGACAAAATTCTTGCAGGAACAATCCTGAATGCTGGTGGCGCATCCGCACCCGAAACCGTAGCTGTGATCGACACCTCTGCGCGTCTCTATCCTGGAGTGCAAAAAATCTCGGCGCCCGAAGATTTGCGCGATTTGATCCTCAGCCTTGGCAACATGAAGCTCTTTGGCAAAATTGTTGACGGCATGGTCAGCCTTGGCGCCTTCAGCGTCAAAGATGCCGATCAAACACATATCTCATGCGTTGGGCAGGCACCGATGACCTATGCCGATTTCATGACCTCTTTCTTGGGTGGCAACGCCTACCTGCTTCAAGGGAGACTTGAAAACCACGAAGACATCGCGCCGTTTTGTTCGGCGTTAGCCACCATTCGCATGGTCAATCTGGTGCAAACCGACCGTGTCGATTGCCCGCTCGCAGTCATCTCCATGCCGCAGGGAGACCAAATCGCGGATACGCTCTGGCGCAAGGGAAACATTGCTTGCGAGGTAGACGCCGAAACTGGCGAGATCAAAACCGTAGTGACCCGCAACGGTCCTGAAATAGTTTTTCTTGAAGACCACCCTACGCTTGCGGGCTGGATGGGGAAGAGACTGCCCCATTGGGATGCACTACGCGATATGAATGAACGCGCGGCACGACTCTTTGCGCCGATCCGCTATCAATCGACTGACATCGCAATCACAAAGGGCGGCCCAGTGATCGTCGAGATTAACTATGGTGGCGGCTTTGGTTTGCCACAAAATGCCGCTGGCCGCGGACTTCTCACTCCGCAGGTGCGCAGCTTTTTTGAAGAATGCGGCGTCCAGTTCGGAACCAAGTCCAGAGCCGGAAAGTCCAGATTCCGGCTATTTGACAAAGGGTGAGCTAGATTTTTTGAAGCGCTGGTGATTTTCCGACGTTGAGAATATTTGAGAACATTATCGTCCGTCCGCAAAAAAGAAATGGTGAATTGCCGCATAGTTTCTTTGTCCCGCTAACCGACGACATCACCAACAAAATTCTGCAAGATGCACGAGTGGCAAAAATGCGAAAGCTGCACCGCAGCATGGCGTGACCCGGTGAAGATATCCTGTAGGTCGCCCACGGTCTCGTCGACTTGCTACAAGTAAAATACGATGTTCGCAAACGTGGTAGGTCTGGGCCTCACAGCCGTCATCTGCCCGTTTCCTTCAAGGATGCGGGACCTGTGTCCGAAACCCTGCTTTCATCGGGCATCTTCTGTCAGGTGGCGACCACTTGATCGCGGTCCGCGAAACGCGGCTTTCGGCTTTCCCCGCGAAACCAACCGGAAAACCAACTCCCGTTTTCTGGATCGCGCTCAGCGCCAGAGCCAGGCCTGGCCCGCGAACGCGCCTTGCGCCTTGGAAAGCAGCCTGTGCGCGGGGCCGGTGGGGGCGGCGACGCCGGCCGCAAGCCTGTCGGCCACCACTTCCGCCGGGCACGGCGCGCCGGTGACCGGATCGCGGTAGCGCGGGTAGTCGATCAGCACGGCATGGGCCAGCGCGATGATGTCGGGCCGGGCGGCGCGGCGGGCGGGCACCGGACCGAGATCGCGGGTGAGGCCCCACCCGGCATAGAACGGCGCGCCGAGGCAGGTGACGGGCTTGCCGCGCAGGAGCGCCTCGAAGCCCATCAGCGAAGTCATCGTCCAGACCTCGTCGCAGGCCTCGATCAGCGCCACCGGGTCGGCCTCCTCGGCCACCACGTCGGCCAGCGCCCGGGCCTCCTCGGGCGGCACCGGTCCCTTGCGCAGCCCGGCCTCCACATCGGGGTGGGGCTTGTAGACGATCACCGCTTCTGGGTGCGCCGCCCGGGCCGCCTTCAGCAGCGCGAGGTTGGTCGCCACCTCGCCCGCGCCGAGGCGGATCGAGGCGTCGTCTTCCACCTGACCGGGCACGAGGATGCGGTGGCCGTCGGGGAGCGCGGGCGCGGGGCGGTCGAGGTTGTATTTCGTCAGCCGCGCCCGGGCGAGCCCCGCCACCAGGCGTTCGGCACGCAGCCGCGCGGCCTCGGGCAGCGTGACCGAGGCCGCGATCAGGCGTTCAAGGCGGCTTTCGCGGGTCGGATCGTAGTAGATGCCGAGATCGTCGGTGACGAGCGAGAGCGGCGGCACCAGCTCCGCCCCCAGACCGCGCGAACGCAGGAACCCGTCTTCCACGCGCAGCACGCGCAGGCCCTCGGTATCGCCCAGGGTATCTTCCTTGCCGGCCCAGACCATGAGGCTGCGCCCGGTCGCCCGCGCCTTTGCCACGGCGGCGGGCCCGTCGCGGAAGATCAGCCGCGTCTCGCGGCCGAAAAACCCCGCCAGCGCGCCGCGCTTCCACAGCCGCATGCCGGCGGCGACGTACCCCGCTCGGACTTCACGCTGGGCGCGCGCGCTGGCCTCCAGCGCGGTGATCACCTGTTCGACGCCGCAGAGTGCATCGTGGTGGGGATCATACCAGGTCGGGTAGAGCAGCATGGCCCCGGCGAAAATCTGGGTGCGGGTAAGCTTGCGGGTGCGCCGGTCCACCGGGGCCTCGTCGCGGGTCAGCCCCCAGCCGGCATACCACGGCTGGCCGAACACCCTGGGGCGATGACCGGCGAGGATCGCCTCGAAGCCCATGCCGGAACTCACGGTATAGACCGCAACCGCCCCTTCCATCAGCGCCCAGGGATCGACCGGGCTGGTGACGAGCGTCACCCCCTCGCCCGCGTCCCCGGGGCCGAAATGGCCGGCACGGTGGCCGGCGGCGGTTTCGGGGTGGGTCTTGATCACGATTCTCATGCCCGGCTCGTCGATCCGGGCGGCGGCGAGCATCTCGCGGAATGTGCCCGGCCCCGCCCCGGCCCTGGCGATCGAGGCGTCGCCCCGGGTCTGGTCGATCACCAGCACGTAAGGCGGCGGCGGCAGAGCCGCGTCCGGATCGAAGGCGCTGTATTTCGACACCCGCGCCCGCACCATCAGCTCGGCCGCGTGGCGCGCGCGCGCCAGCAGCGCACCGTCGTCGAACGGGTGGGTGGCGAGCAGGTGTTCGAGGTCGGAGGGCGCGGAACTGTCGAAATGCGCGCCGCGCGTGTCGATCACGAGGCCCATGGGCGGCTCGCCCGCGCGCCCGGGCCGGAGCGAGCGCAGGAAGGCATCCTCGACGCGGATCAGCCGGGCGCCGGTTTTCGCCGCGACCCGCTCGCCACGCCACGCGGTGGGCGCATGGCCCCAGACGCCGACGTTGTCGTTCGGTCCGGGCCAGCCGAGCCGCACCTCCCACCCCGCCAGCGCGAGGATACGGCGCAGCCGGGGCTGGGTGAGAAAGCCGCCGTTGTAGACGAAAAGCCGCCGGGAGCGACGCGCCCCGGCGGCTTCGGTGTCGGTCATACGCGCCATGCCGGGGCTAGAACAGCCCCGCGGTGGCGGCGGTGGTGGCCAGCGAATCCGCCGCACCCACGGTGGAGGTGAGCGCCGAGAGCACCTTCGTCCACTGCACGTAGGGCGCCTCGGTGACATAGACGGTATCGCCGTCGCGGATCACGAAATCGCGCGCCATGAACATGCCGTTGGGCTCGGTGAGGTCGAGCACGTAGATCAACCGCTGCGCGCCGATCAGGTCGGTGCGGCCGAGCACGGCATTGGCGATATCGGCCGGCTCGTTGCGGAACACGAACACGCCGGTGGGATCGGCCAGCGCCGGGTTGAGCCCGCCGACCTGGGCGATGGCTTCGATCGCCGAGAGCGTCTGGGTCTGGAATTTCACCCGGGTCTGGGTGCCGGTAGCGCCGAGCGCGGTGAAGGCGCGGGTGTCTTCCTCGACGAGAATGCGGTCGCCGTTGCGCAGGGCGATATCAAGTTCGGGATACTCGAACAGGTCCTGGTACCAGACCTGGCCCCTCTTCTCGCCGCGAATGATCTTGACCACGGCCACCTCGGCGGGCACCGCCACGCCGCCCGCGCGCGCCAGCATCGCGCCCAGCGTGCGGGTTGGCCGTTCGATCGGGTAGACCCCCTGCCCGCCCACCGCGCCGGTGAGCGAAACCGTCGCCCCGTCGCCCGCGAGGCGGCGCACGGCCACCTGCGGATCGGGGGTCTGATCGGCGAGCTTTTCGGTGATGATCCGGCGGATCGCCTCGGGCGTGTTGCCCGCGGCCTTGATGCGCCCGGCATAGGGGATGAAAATGAAGCCCGAGCCGTCGACCTGCACTTCCTCGAGCGAGGCCGGCGCGCCGGCCGTCGTCAGGATGCCTTCCTCGACGTTCTCCCAGATCGACACGCCGAGCACGTCGCCCGGGCGGATCGTGTCGGACCCGACAACACCGGCGCTGGTGAAGTCGGAGGTGAAGCCAAGGGCGGGCACCACCGCCGTGGCGCGGGTGACGTTATCGCTCACCGCCACCACGAAAGCGTCGCCCTCTTTCTGGACGGAGCCTGCGTAGATCTCGGACTTGTTGGGGCCGGACCGGGGAAGCGCGTCGCAGGCGGCAAGGCCCACCACGCATACCAATAGGGCGGCTCTGCGCGCCCATGCGTTGCCCATAATTATCACTGCTCGGGCTCCTTTGTGGAGTTCTGCCGTTAATTTTTCTTCGCAACCTACCGACACATCGACAAAAAATCCACCCTTTCGATAGCCGTGCGCTATTTCACCGCGAACAACTGTTGCCGTGGTGCCGCTGTGCCACGGGCAAAGGCGTCGTAGGGGTCGTCGGCGATCAGCATCATGTCGACCACCTGGCGCAGGAGCTGGCGGCGGCCACGGGCGGAATAGAAGCCGCCGGGCACCTGGCTGGTTTCGAGCAGGTAGTGGCGATAATCGCGGTAGGCGCGGTTGTCGGGCCGGGTGGGATGGGCGAAGAACTCCGCCACCGGCTGCACCGAGACGAATTCGGGCTTGGCGAAGACCGCGTCGCCGAAGGCGCGAAGCGGCAGGCCGCGCCAGAGCACCTGCTGGGCGGCGGTGGAATTGACCGTCACGGCGCTGCGGGCATGGTCGAGCAGGGCCGCGAGCTTGCCGCCGCGCACGTAATGCACCCGGTCGGCCACACCCTGCGCCCGTGCGAGGCGGCGGATCTCGGTGCGCAGCGGCACCCGCCCGTCTTCCAGCGGGTGGGCCTTGAACACGAGGTGATGATGGCGCGCCGCGCCTTCCGCGAAACCGCGGATCACCACGTCGAGAAACTCGGTCATGGTGGAAAACGGCGAATGCATCCGGAAGCTCGAGTCGTGTTCGAGTTGCAGGAGCGCGAGGTGATAGGGAAAGCCGCCGTGCTTGATGCGCAGCGTGGCGATGCTGCGCTCCAGCGCGAGGAACGGCATCAGGAGGAGCCGGCGCAGGTAGAGCCTGAATTCCTTGGTCACGGGCACCGAACGGTGCGGGCGGAAGCCGCGGTAACGCCGGTTCCAGAACATCACGAAGAAGTGGTAGAGCGCGCCGTAGAACACGTGGTGGCGCATGTCGCCCCAATGCGCCGGGGCCTCGGGAATATCGCGCTCGGCATCGGCGAGCACTTTCTGCATCGCGCCAACCTCCATCTGCATCAGCCGCGAATGGCCGTTCGAGCCGCCGCGCTCGTAGGTGACCCAGTAGGGCCGCAGGTAGCCCTCTTCGAACACGTGGATGCCAAGCCCCGCCGCACGTGCAATCTTCACCGCCTCGGCGTGGATCAGGCGGGTATCGCCGTAAAGCACCAGATCGGTGACGCCCTTCTCGGCGATCAGCGCCTGGAAGCGTGCGGGCCAGAGCGCCGGATCGTCGGTGAAGGCGATGAAGTTGGCTTGGCCGGGCCAGAACACGGCGTCACCCTGGTTGAAGCCCACGCGCCATACCTCGGCGCCGGCGGCACGCAGCATCCGGCCGAGCCGCCAGAAGAACGGCCCGTGCGGCCCCTGCAGGAACAGGAAGACCCGATCTGTGCCGTCGATACCCGCCATGCGCCTCCCTCTCCCGGGTTTTCTGCGAGACTTGCCATGTGTTCCTTGCCATATCGACAGGGCATGATTGTGGCAACTTTCGATAGTGCGCGTGGCAATGCCGCCCCGGCTTGGCAAGACCGCCGCGAACGCCTAGGAAAGTGGCAAAAGGAGGCCAGCCCATGTTCACAGGCATCATCACCGACCTCGGCCGGGTGGGCGCCATCGCCCAGTCCGGTGACATGCGCGCCCGGATCGAAACCGGCTACGACACCTCGACGATCGACATCGGCGCGTCGATCGCCTCCGATGGCGTCTGCCTCACCGTCGTCGATCTCGGCCCCGGCTGGTATGACGTCGACATTTCGGCCGAAACGCTCTCCAAGACCAACCTCGGCGACTGGACGGTGGGCCACCGGATCAACCTCGAACGCGCGCTCAAGGTGGGCGACGAACTGGGCGGGCACATCGTCTCGGGCCATGTAGACGGGGTGGCGGAGGTGCTCTCGGTCGAGGAGGAGGGCGACAGCACGCGGGTAACCCTGCGCGCGCCCGCCGCGCTCGCCCGCTTCATCGCCCCGAAGGGCTCGGTGGCGCTGAACGGCACATCGCTGACGGTCAATGCGGTGGACGGGCCGGATTTCGGCGTGAACCTGATCTCCCACACCAAGGCGGTGACGAACTGGGGCGCGGTGCGCCCCGGTGACCGCGTCAACCTGGAGATCGACACGCTGGCGCGCTACGTGGCGCGGCTGGCCGAAGCCACCGGCTGAGGCCCCTGCCCCCGCCGCGCAGGCGGGGCTTGCCCTTCTAGCCCTCTGCCTTGCGTTCCAGCCTGCGGGCGTGCAGCACCGGCTCGGTGTAGCCCGAGGGCTGCACCCGGCCCCGGAACACCAGATCGCAGGCGGCCTGGAAGGCCACGCCCTGGAATCCCGGCGCCATCGGCTGGTAGAACAGGTCATCGGCGTTCTGCCGATCCACCACCTCGGCCATCTTGCGCAGGGCGGCCATCACCTTCTGCTCGTCGACGACGCCGTGGTGCAGCCAGTTGGCCAGCGCCTGGGCACTGATCCGGCAGGTGGCGCGGTCTTCCATCAGCCCGACGTCGTGGATGTCGGGCACCTTGGAACAGCCGATCCCGGCGTCGATCCAGCGCACGACGTAGCCGAGAATGCCTTGCGCGTTGTTCTCGATCTCGGCCTGGATCTCGTCGTCCGACCAGTTGGTGCCGCCCGCGAGCGGGATGGTGAGCAGTTCGTCGAGCGTGGCGCGCGGGCCTTGTGCGGCGATCTCGTCCTGCCGGGCCTGGACGCTGACCTTGTGGTAGTGCGTGGCGTGCAGCGTGGCCGCCGTGGGCGACGGCACCCAGGCGCAGTTCGCGCCCGCTTGCGGGTGGGCGATCTTCTCGCGCAGCATCTCGGCCATCCGGTCGGGCGCTGCCCACATCCCCTTGCCGATCTGGGCGCGGCCGCGCAGGCCGCAGGCGATCCCGATATCGACGTTGCGATCCTCGTAGGCCTTGATCCACGCCGCGCCCTTCATGTCGCCCTTGCGCAGCATCGGGCCGGCTTCCATCGAGGTGTGGATCTCGTCGCCGGTGCGGTCGAGAAAACCGGTGTTGATGAAGGCGACGCGGTGTTTCGCCGCGCGGATGCAGGCCTTGAGGTTGGCGCTGGTGCGCCGCTCCTCGTCCATGATCCCGAGCTTGACGGTGTATCGCTCCAGCCCCAGCACCGCCTCGACACGCGAAAACAACTCGTCGGCGAAGGCCACTTCCTCCGGCCCGTGCATCTTCGGCTTGACCACGTAGATGCTGCCGGTGGCGGAGTTGCGCCGCGCGGCAAGGTCGTGCATCGCGGCCAGCGTGGTCATCATCGCGTCCATGATCCCCTCGGGCACCTCGCGGCCCTCGCGGTCGTGGATCGCCGGGGTGGTCATCAGGTGGCCGACGTTGCGCACCAGCATCAGCGCCCGGCCCTTCAGCGTGACCGCGCCGCCGCCGGGCGCGTGGAAAGTCATGTCGTCCGCCAGCCGGCGGGTGAAGGTCTTGCCGCCCTTGCTCACCTCTTCGGTCAGCGTGCCCTGCATCAGCCCGAGCCAGTTGTCGTAGGCCGCCACCTTGTCGGCGGCATCGACGCAGGCGACGCTGTCTTCGCAATCCATGATCGCCGAAATCGCCGATTCGAGCTTGATGTCGGACACGCCGGCGCGGTCGTCCTGCCCCACCGGGGTGGAGGCGTCGATCTCGATGACGATGTGCAGCCCGTTGTTGCGCAGCACCACGGCCTCCGGTGCATCCTCGGTGCCGCGCCAGCCGATGAACTGGCCCGGATCGGCCAACTCCGGCACCAGCGCGCCGTTTTCCACCCGGTAGCCGGCCACGTCCATGTGGCTGCCGCCCGCGAGCGGCACCGCCTCGTCGAGAAACCGCCGGCCCCAGGCGATCACCTCGCGGCCGCGTGCCCGGTCGTAGCCGCCGGCCGGT
Source organism: Sinisalibacter lacisalsi (assembly GCF_014640115.1). Taxonomy (GTDB): domain Bacteria; phylum Pseudomonadota; class Alphaproteobacteria; order Rhodobacterales; family Rhodobacteraceae; genus Sinisalibacter; species Sinisalibacter lacisalsi. The sequence goes on from NZ_BMGI01000005.1 coordinate 9,050, forward strand.
GGCGGGCTGCCCAGCGCGTCGGTGCCATAGAGCGCATCGTAGAGCGAACCCCAGCGGGCATTGGCGGCATTGAGCGCGTAGCGCGCGTTGGTGATCGGCACCACCAGCTGCGGTCCGGCGATGGTTGCAATCTCGGGGTCGATATGGTCGGTCTCGATGCTGAAATCCTCGCCCTCGGGCAGGAGATAGCCGATCTCTTCGAGGAAGGCGTGGTAGGCGGCGGCGTCATGCGGCTGGCCGCGCCGGGCGATGTGCCAGGCGTCGATCTGCTGCTGCATCGCCTCGCGAACTTCCAGCAGCGCGCGGTTCTTCGGTGCGAGATCGTGGACGATGGCGGAGAAGCCTTTCCAGAAGTCTTCCGCCTTCACGCCGGTGCGGGGCAGTGCCCGCGCCTCGACGAAAAGCGCCAGTTCCGGCGCGATGCTCAGCCCGAAGTGCTCGACCCTTCGTTCCATGCGCGTCTCCCTCGTATGCAATTGTGTGCCGTTCGCTTCCGCCACGGATAGGAAAAAAGTTTCCTATAGGCAACACGCGAAAGCCGGCGCGGTCACTTTCCGCCGCCCGGCCCCGCCTTCGCAGCCCTGCGGCAGGCGTCGGAGCAGAATTTGACCGCCGGCCAATCGCGCGCCCACTTGCGCCGCCAGGTGAAAGGCCGCCCGCATCGGGCGCAGGTCTTTTCCGGCAGGTCGGATTTGCGTCGCATCTTCGGCATGGCCTGTCAGATGGGGGCGCAGGCCGTGTTGGCAAGCGGCGCGCCACGCGTTTTCAAAACCGCGCCACATGGCTTTTCGAAAAGCCGTGCCGCCGCCCGTTGCAGCCGCCCGCTCACCCGCCTACCTTGCCCGCAACCGCCCCCGGAAAGGACGCCCGATGAAAGACGCAGAGCCCCAGGCCATCCGCCTTGCCGATTACGCCCCGCCGAACTGGCTGGTCAACGAGGTGCAGCTCACCTTCCGGCTCGCGCCCCGGGCCACCCGCGTGCTCTCGCGCATCCGCTTCCGGCCCAACCCCGAGGCCGGGGGGCGGGCGTTCTTCCTCCACGGCGAGCACCTGAAGCTGATCCGCGCATCGGTCGACGGGGCGGAGATCAGCCCCCGGCTCGTCGACGGCGGGCTGGAGGCGGACGTGCCCGATGCGCCCTTTACCTGGGAGGCGGAGGTTGAGATCGACCCCGAGGCCAATACCGCGCTCGAAGGGCTGTATCTCTCGAACGGCATGTATTGCACCCAGTGCGAGGCCGAGGGCTTCCGCCGCATCACCTTCTACCCCGACCGGCCCGACGTGATGGCCCCGTTCACCGTGCGCATCGAGGGGCCGGAGCCGGTGCTGCTCTCCAACGGCAACCCCACCGCCTCGGGCGCGGGCTGGGCGGAATGGACCGATCCCTGGCCCAAGCCCGCCTACCTCTTCGCCCTCGTCGCGGGCGACCTCGTGGCGCTGGAAGACAGCTTCACCACGATGTCGGGCCGCGAGGTGACGCTGAAGCTCTGGGTCCGCCCCGGCGACGAGCACAAGACCGAATTCGCCATGGAGGCGTTGAAAAAATCCATGCGCTGGGACGAGGAGGTTTACGGCCGCGAATACGATCTCGACATCTTCCAGATCGTCGCGGTATCGGACTTCAACATGGGCGCGATGGAGAACAAGGGCCTCAACATCTTCAACACCTCCGCCGTGCTCGCCAGCCCCGACACCTCGACGGACGCCAATTTCGAACGGATCGAAGCGATCGTCGCGCATGAGTATTTCCACAACTGGACCGGCAACCGGATCACCTGCCGCGACTGGTTCCAGCTCTCGCTCAAGGAGGGCCTCACGGTGTTCCGCGACCAGTCCTTCACCGCCGACATGCGCCCAGGCGGCGTGAGCCGGATCGAAGACGTGATGGCGCTGCGCGGCCGCCAGTTCCGCGAAGACAACGGACCATTGGCGCACCAGGTCCAGCCCGACAGCTTCGTGGAGATCAACAACTTCTACACCGCGACGATCTACGAGAAGGGCGCCGAGGTGATCCGGATGCTCAAGACGCTGGTCGGCGACGCAGCCTACCGCGACGCACTCGATCTCTACTTCGCCCGCCACGACGGCGAGGCCTGCACGATCGACGACTGGCTGAAGGTGTTCGAGGATGCGACGGGGCGCGACCTGGCGCAGTTCCGGCTGTGGTACAAGCAGGCCGGCACGCCCCGGCTCGACGTGACCGAGGACTGGGACGGCGCGAATTACACCCTCACCTTCCGCCAGCACATGCCGGCCACGCCGGGGCAGAACGAGAAAAAACCCATGGTCATCCCCATCGCCACCGGCCTTCTCGGCCCGAACGGCGACGAGGTGGTGCCGACGACGGTGCTGGAAATGACCGAGGCCGAGCAGAGCTTCACCTTCGAGGGGCTCGCCGCGCGCCCGGTGCCCTCGATCCTGCGCGGCTTCTCTGCCCCGGTCATCCTGAACCGCGAAACCAGCCCGGAAGAACGCGCCTTCCTGCTCGCCCATGATACCGACCCGTTCAACAAGTGGGAGGCCGGCCGCGCGCTCGCCAAGGACGTGCTGATCGCCATGATCACCGGCGAAGAGCCGCCGCTCGCCGCCTATCTCGGCGCGCTCGCCGCGATGCTGCGCGACGAGGGCCAGAGCCCCGCCTTCCGGGCCCTTGCCCTGCGCCTGCCCGGCGAGGACGACATCGCCCAGACCCTGTTCGACGCCAACGTCACCCCCGACCCCGCCCGCATCCACGACGCCGCCGAGACCCTCCGCCAGGAAGTCGCCGAACACCTGCAGGACATGCTCCCCCGCCTCGCCGCCGAATGCGTGGTGGCCGAGCCTTTCGCCCCCACCGGCGAACAGGCCGGCCAACGCGCGCTGGCGCTGGAGGTGCTCAAGCTCACCACCCGGCTCGACGGCGGCAAGGCGGCGGCGGCGATGTTCGAGAGCGCGGGCAACATGACGCTTTCGCTCGGCGCGCTCGGCTGCCTGCTCGATGCGGAGAAGGGCGAGGATGCGCTTGCCGCCTTCGCGGCGAAATGGCAGGGCGACGCGCTGGTGATGGACAAGTGGTTCATGATGCAGGTGGTCCACGCTGCGCCCGAAAAGGCCGCGGCCACGGCAGAGGCGCTCACCGCCCACCCGGCGTTCAACATGAAGAACCCCAACCGCTTCCGCGCCGTCTTCGGCGCCCTGGCGATGAACGCGGCGGGCTTTCATCATGCCTCGGGCAAGGGCTACGACCTGCTCGCCGACTGGATCATCCGGCTCGACCCGCTGAACCCGCAGATCGCCGCGCGGATGTCATCGGCCTTCGAGACGTGGAAACGCTACGACGCCGACCGCCAGGCCCAGATCCGCGCCGCGCTGGAGCGGATCAAGGCCAGCGAGAACCTCAGCCGCGACACCGGCGAAATGGTCGGCCGCATCCTCGCGGCCTGATCCCGCCACCGTCTTCCTGGGTCGAAAAATACCTCGGGGTCGTCACGCCGGCGGCGCGGCGCGAAATCGGCGAACGCATTGGCCGCATCCTCGCCGCCCGAGCGGGGCGGGCTGGCGCCGCGCGGCGGCAGGCCCCGCGGGCGCGCGCCCGCGAATGCCCGGCCTCAGCCCGCGCAGTAGGGCTGGGCGCGCATCCAGTTGATCATGTCGCCGCGCTTGCTGGCCGAATGGAACGGCCCCCAGTCGGCGGCGACGCCGCGCATGCCCTGGCTCACCACGCCGTCGCGCGGCACCGTCACGTTCATGATCCGCACGGCGCAGGACAGGTTCGCCTCGCCGTCTTTCAGCGCCTCGCCCGAGCGCGCCTCGCAGCCGTAGCCGCGCGCCGTGGCGGGCGCGATCTGCACCAGGCCGAACCACTTGCCGCCGCCGCCAACCGCGGCCGGGTTCCAGGTGCTCTCGTGCTTGGCGAGCGTCGACAAGAGGCCGGTCCAGAAACCCTTGCGCCCCTCGGCATCGGCGCTCTTGTAGGCCGGGCACCAGGTGTCGATGTCGGCGGGCATGGTGCTGACGAGGCCGGTGCCATGGGTGTCGAGCGCGGCGAGCGTCGTCGCGGTCCAGCTATCGGCCTCGGGCCGGTGATCCCAGCGCATCGCGAGGTCTTCGGTAGCGGGGCTCTTCGACGAGAAGGTGGTGTCGAGGCCGAAATCGTCGCCCGCGCAGCCGGCGAGCGAGACGAGGGCGAGGGCGGCAAAGGCGGTTTTCAGGGTCATCGAACAGGGTCGCGATTGTTAACGTTGCCGCCGTAGGACCGGATTTGGCCGCCGGGTGCAACATCCGTCGGCAAAATCTCCGGGTTTGAGCCAGAACCTGCCCATCACCAAGGTTGACAGGTTGCCGGACGCGCGAAATCCTCCGGCCATTGATTGCCCCCGGAGCCATTCAAATGAGTCTTCGCATTCTTGCCACCGGCCTCGCCCTGATCGCCAGCCTCACCACCGCGCCCGCCCGCGCCCAGACCTTCTTCGAAGACAGTTCGCTAATGAGCCCGATCGTCACCCCGGACGAATGCGCCTCGGGCTACGCGCTCATGGCGCAGGTACTCGGGCAGTCCGACGTCTTTTCCCGGCAGCACTTCGATGCCGCCGCCCCGACGGCGGACGACTATGCAGAGCGCAAGAATGTGCTTGGGCAGGCGATCGCCGAGACCGAAGGCTCGCTGGAGGCCGCCGAACAGGCCGTGGCCAAGACCTATCAGACCATGGGCCATTTCCTCGGAATCATGCTCGGCACCCATGCCGCGCTCGAACTCGATGGCTTCGCGCGGTTCATCACCGAGTGCGACACTGCCTTCGACTTCGAACCGAAGTCCGACGCCTACGTGCACTTCACCCCGCGCCGCGACGTGCCGCTCGCAGAACAGAGCCCGTTCAACCTGACCCTCTACGAGACCGAGGCCGGATGCACCGCCGCATACGACCACCTCGCAGATCTGCTGCGCAAGGCGGGCGAGCTCGGGGTCGACGATCCCGGGTATGTGGGCGCGTTTTCCGAGAACCTGCTCACGACCACGCAGCCCTGGAAGCGAGCTGACACGCTGCGCGCGCGCGTCGACACCGCGGAGTATGAAGCGGCCGACGAGGTGTTCGGCCTTCTCTACGCGAACGTTTTTCTAGTTGGCACAAATAAATGGGACCTCGCCGCGCTCGCCGACGGACTCACCCGCTGCGACCGCGCCTTCGGCTTCGCCCCACTGACCCGCCGGATGCTGGTCAGCGGCAATTACGAGCTGGTGCGCCAAATGGGCAATTGCCTCGCGGGATTTGACCTCGCCTATGAGGCAAACCCGGATGGCGCCATCACCGCTGGCCGCACCCCGCTGCGATTCCGCGAACGCCTGTTCCAGCGGTCCGGCGCGAGCTATTATCAGGACCTCGCCGACATCGCCGAAGACGCAGCAAAAGACTTCGCCGACGCCCTGCGCAGCAGCCCCTCGATGATGGTCGAGGAACAGTTCAAGGCCATGGTCGACCCCTGCATGTGAAATGGGCGAGACCCCTTGCCCGCCGCACAACCCTGCCCTAGAACGCCCCGAGACCAAACCGCAGGACCCGCGCCCATGCTCGACCATCTCGCCTTCGAAAGCCCCAAACCCGCCCGAATCGCCGGGGCGAAGGAGGATTGGGAACTGGTGATCGGCATGGAGGTGCATGCGCAGGTCTCGTCGAACGCCAAGCTGTTCTCGGGCGCCTCGACCAGGTTCGGCGCCGAGCCCAATTCCAACGTCGCCTTCGTCGACGCCGCGATGCCGGGGATGCTGCCGGTGATCAACGACTACTGCGTCGAGCAGGCGGTGCGCACCGGGCTGGGGCTGCGCGCCGAGATCAACCTGTGGTCTGCCTTCGACCGCAAGAACTACTTCTACCCCGACCTGCCACAGGGCTACCAGATCAGCCAGCTCTACCACCCGATCGTCGGCGAGGGCGAAGTGATCGTCGACATGGGGCCGGGCGTGGCCCGCCGGGTGCGGATCGAGCGCATCCACCTCGAACAGGACGCCGGCAAGAGCATCCACGACATGGACCCGGCAATGTCCTTCGTCGATCTCAACCGCACCGGCGTGGCGCTGATGGAAATCGTCAGCCGCCCCGACATCCGGGGGCCGGAGGAGGCCGCCGCCTACGTTCAGAAACTGCGCCAGATCCTGCGCTACCTCGGCACCTGCGACGGCAACATGCAGGAAGGCAGCCTGCGCGCCGACGTGAACGTGTCGGTCTGCCGCCCCGGCGCTTACGAGCGCTACATGGAAACGCAGGATTTCTCGCACCTCGGCACCCGCTGCGAGATCAAGAACATGAACTCGCTGCGCTTCATCCAGGCCGCGATCGACCACGAGGCCCGGCGCCAGATCGCCCTTCTCGAAGACGGTGGCGCGGTGGTGCAGGAAACCCGGCTCTACGATCCCGACAAGGGCGAAACCCGCTCGATGCGCTCGAAGGAAGAGGCGCATGATTACCGCTACTTCCCCTGCCCCGACCTCCTGCCGCTGGAGATCGAACAGGACTGGGTCGACGCCATCAAGGCGGGCCTGCCGGAACTGCCCGACGAGAAGAAAGCCCGCTTCGTGAAGGATTTCGGCCTGTCGGAATACGACGCGGGCGTGCTCACGGCCGACGTGGAGGCCGCGCATTACTTCGAGCGCGTGGCCGAGGGGCGCGACGGCAAGCTCGCCGCCAACTGGGTGATCAACGAGCTGTTCGGCCGGCTGAAGAAGGAAGGCCACGACATCACCGAAAGCCCGGTCGACCCCGACCAGCTCGGCGGCATCATCGCGCTGATCCAGAACGGCGAGATCTCGGGCAAGATCGCCAAGGACCTGTTCGAGATCGTCTTTACCGAGGGCGGCGATCCGGCCGTGATCGTGGTGGAACGCGGCATGAAACAGGTCACCGACACCGGCGCGATCGAGGCGGCGGTGGACGAGGTAATCGCCGCCAACCCGGCGCAGGTGGAAAAGGCCAAGGCCAACCCCAAGCTCGCCGGCTGGTTCGTCGGCCAGGTGATGAAGGCCACCGGCGGTAAGGCCAACCCCAAGGCGGTGAACGAGATCGTGGCGAAGAAACTGGGGCTTTGAACAACGGGCGAGCGCGGTTTCCGAAGCGGAAACCGACACGGTTTTCGCACGAAAACCGAGCCGAAATCCGCCACGGATTTCGCGCCCCCCAAAGCCCGCGCAACAGGAGCCAGTCGATGAGCACCCCGCATATCTCTTCGGTGATGGAGGTCGTGCCCGAGTGGATCGACTACAACGGCCACATGAACATGGCCTACTACACGATGTTGTTCGACCGCGCCGGCGACGAGTTCTACGGCATCATCGGGCTCGGCCCGGACTATGCGAAAAGCCGGGGGCACACCTGTTACACCGCCGAGTTCCACATCCGTTACCTGCGTGAGCTGCACCTGGGCGACCGGGTCCGGGTGCATTCGTGGATGCTCGACCATGACGCCAAGCGCTTCCACGCCTGGCAGGAGATCCACCACGAGGACGGCTGGATCGCCGCCACCGGCGAGACGCTGGCGCTGCATATCGACATGTCGGGGCCGCGCGTGGCGCCCTTCCCGGCCGATATCGCCGCCGGGATGGACGCCTTCGCCCGCACCCACGGCCTGCCCGAGAAGCCCGAGGGCGCGGGGCGGTCGATCGGGATCGCGCGGCGGTAGCATAGATCTTGGGGCTCGGCGGCTCCGCGCCGCAAGTGCTTGTCGTCACGGGCGAAAACACCACAGGCCCTGCCCGCGGATGCGGCCCGGCTTGGACAGTGCCGGCACGAATCGTATAGACTGGCCCGCAGCGGAGCGAGGAACTTGGGATGACATTCGAATACAAGGTGGTGCCGGCGCCGACCCGGGGCAAGAAAGCCAAGGGTCTGAAGTCCCCGGCCGACCGGTTTGCGAACGCGCTCGGCGCGGTGATCAACGAGATGGCGGCGGAGGGCTGGGAATACCAGCGCACCGACACCCTGCCCGCCGAGGAGCGCCACGGGCTGACCGGGCGCAGCACCGTGTTCCAGAACATGCTGATCTTCCGCCGGGTCGCCGAGGCGGCGCACGCGGCCGAGACCGAGGCCGAGGAGGTGGCGACGCCGGAAAGCGATGCCGACGCGCCCGCCGAGGCCGCTGACGGCCTCGCGGCCAGGCAGCCGCCGAAACTTTCGGCCAGCAGCGGCACGCCGGTGGCGAAGAATGGCCGCATCTCGCTCTTCGCCGCCGACCGGCGCGGCGACGTTGCCGCCGAGTAGGCCCCGCCCCGGCGCGGCGCTCCATCCTCCGCGCGGGGTCCAGGCCCCGGCGCGGCGGCCACCCCGGCGAGGAACGACATGCCCCGTTTCACATCCCTGAAATCGCCCTCGGCCTTCCGCGTTCTCGCCGCCGCCTCGTGGCGTGCGCCCAACGACCCCACCGTGCTGGGCATGATCGACGTCGATTACAGCGCCGCCGCCGCCTTCATCGCGCGCTACGACGCGGTGTTCGGCACGCACCTGACGCCCACCCACCTCGTCGGCCGAGCGGCGGGGCTGCTGATGCGGCGCCACCCCGAGGCGAACGCGGTGATCCGCTTCTCCGGCATCAAGCTGCGCCCGGGCGCGGACGTGTTCTTCATGGTCGACAGCGGCGAGGGGCACAACCTGACCGGCCGCAAGCTCGACGCCGTCGACGCGTTGTCGCTCGGCGATATCGAGCGCAGCCTGCGCGCCAGCGTGAACGACATCCGCGCCGGAAACGACGCCACCTTCGGCGCCGGCCACGCCCGGCTGCGCCGCACCCCGTTGTGGCTGGCCAGGCCGGTCGCGAAACTGATGAGCTTTCTCGCCAACCGCCTCGGGCTCGACATGAGGCCGATGGGCCCGCCGCCCGATGCCTTCGGCGGCGCCATCGTCACTTCGCTGGCCCGGTTCGGGTTCGAAACCGGCTTCCCCGCGCTCGTGCCCTTCGCCGAGGCCGGCTTCATCGTCGCGCTGATGGAACTGCGCGACATGCCGTGGGTCGTGGGTGACAGGGTCGAGCCGCGCCCGGTGCTAAGGTTGTGCTGCACCACCGATCACCGAATCGTCGACGGCTACCTGGGCGGGCGCCTGCTGAAGGAGCTCAAGGCCCTGCTGAGCGATCCCGAGCAGCTTCTGACCGAGGAAGAATGCACGATCTGGGCCAAAGACGCCGACGCCCCCGCGCCGGCATCGGCCTGAGGCCCCGGCCTAGTCGGTGATCTCCAGCGCCAGCGCGTGGATCCGGCCGACGAGATCCTTGCCCAGCGCCTCGTGCACGGCGCGGTGGCGCGCCACGCGCGACATGCCCTTGAAAACATCCGCCGCGATGCGCACCCTGTAATGGCTTTCACCCGTGCCATCATGGCCCGCGTGGCCCGCGTGCTGATGGCTTTCGTTGATCACGTCGAGCGCCCGGGGCGTGAAAGCCGCCTCCAGCGCCGCGCGGATTTCCTCCTGCTTTGACATTTTTCGTCTCCTGCCTCTTCAAACCTTCCCCAAATCGTCTAAACTCCCGGGTCCGAGTCGAAAAGAGTGGTTTCATGGACAAGTTCGATCCCTTTGCCTTCGACATCTCGGTTTCCGCGTCGAAGAAGAAAAAGACGCGCGGCAAACGAGGGATGTCGGGCGCCTTCGAGACCTCGCAGCGCGTCTGCGAGCACCCGGGCTGCGAGGAGCTCGGCCAGTACCGTGCGCCCAAGAGCCCCGACGAGCTCGAGGAATACAAATGGTTCTGCAAGGACCACGTGCGCGAGTACAACCTGAAATGGAACTTCTTCCACGGCGCCACCGAGGAGGAACTCGAAGAGCAGGCACAGAAAGACCGGGTCTGGGAACGCGAGACGAAGGCGTTCAAGCGCAGCGCCGAGGAACGCGCCTGGTCGCGCCTCGGGGTCAATGATCCGCACGAGGTGCTTGGGGAGAACGCCACCCGAAACCCCGGAAAATCGGTCACCGGCACGCGCAAGCTGCCGCCCACCGAGCGCCGCGCGATCGACATTCTCGACGCCAAGGACCATTGGACGAAGGCCGAGGTGCGCAAGGCCTACAAGGCGCTGATCAAGGTGCTCCACCCCGACATGAACGGCGGCGACCGCAGCCAGGAGGAGCAGTTGCAGCAGGTCGTCTGGGCCTGGGACCAGATCAAGGACAGCCGCAACTTCAAGTGAGGCCCGCGCGATGGATATCCTGGTCACCGGCGCAACCGGCAACGTCGGCCGCGCGGTGCTCACCGCGCTCGCCGGCCAGGGGCACCGGCTTTTTGCCGGGGTGCGGGATCCGGCGCATGCCGACCTCGCCGAAGGGGTGACGCCGGTTCACGTCGACCTCGCCGAGGGCACCGGGCCGCAGCAGGCGTTTGACGCGATCTTCCTCATGCGCCCGCCGCAGATCGCCGATCCCGCCCCGTTTCGCCGTTTTCTGGAAGCGCAGCGACGCGCAACCCGGATCGTGTTTCTCTCGGTGCAGGGCGCCGAGCGCCGGGGCTACCTGCCGCACGCCAAGATCGAGGCGGTGATCCGCGACATGGGCTTTGCCCATTGCTTCGTGCGGCCGGCCTATTTCATGGAAAACCTTCTCACCACGCTCGCCCCGGAACTGAAACGCGCGGGCCGCGTCTACCTGCCCGCCGGCCGGCTCGCGCTTGACTGGGTCTCGGCGCGCGACATCGCGCAGGTCATTGCCGCCGCGCTCACCGGCGCGACCGATCGCGCCTCGGTGACGGTGGCGAGCGGCCGGCGCCTTGGATTCACCGAGGCGCTCGCGGCGGTGAACCGCGCCGCCGGCACCGGCTTTCGCTACCAGCCCGCCAGCCTGCCCGGCTACCTCCGCCACGCCCGCGCCCGGGGCATGGGCTGGGGGATGATCGGGGTGATGCTGCTCCTGCATTTCCTGCCCCGGTTCAGCCGGCCCGAGACGGCGTCCGGCGAGGCCGAAGCCGTTCTCGGCCGACCGCTGGAAACGATCGAGGATTGGGCCGGCCGCAACGCCGGTGCGCTGCGCGCGCTCGCCGGGGCGGACGCCCGCGCCTAGTTCGTCGCCCGGACCATCATCCGCTCGTGCACCGCCTGCATCCCGCGCGCGGCCATGTCGCTGACCTCGGCGGCGTGGGTCTGGAGCGCGGCCACCACCTCGGGGTCATCGGAGGTCTGCGTCACCATGATCCCGGTCTCGGTCGCCTCGATCTCGGTGGCGATGCGGTCGCGGCGTTCGAACAGGATGTCGAGCGTGGGCGACTGGATGAAGACCTGCGGGTCGCGCCCCTCGTCGACCCGACCGATCATGCCCACCACGTGGCTCACGATCACCGCCGCGAGATCGGGGTTGGCGGAGAAGGTGTGGGTGCGGATGCCGTCGGGCAGGTTCGTCACCTCGCGCGAGATCGCGGGAAAGTTGCGGAACATCACCGCCATCTCGAAGCTTTCCTCGGGAGTCGCGTCGAGCCCGCGCAGGCCGGGCATGACAGCCATGTCATGGCCGGTGCCATCGGCCCCGTGCATATGCGCGTGCTGCGCGCCCGCCGGAGCCGCGAGCGCCAGCACGATCGCGCCCGCGCCGATCCAGTGGTTGACCGTCATTTCTAATTCTCCCTGTTCTCTGGAGTTGTTGTAGTGCCGCCCGGCCGGGGCGCAGGATCACGGTTGCGTGACGTTCAGCGCCGCGCCGCGAGCACCGCCTCGACTTCCTCCCAGGTGATGAAGCCATCGTTGTCGAGATCCATCAGCAGCATCGCCTCGCCTTCCGGGCCGAGCGGGCCGATTTCGGGCACCGGGTGCATCGCCAGCGCCAGCGCGTGGATCTCGGCAAGGCCGACCGCGCCGTCTTCGTCGGCGTCGGCGGCGGCCCATTCGGCATCGAGCAGCGCAAGCTCGCGGGCACCGAGGCTCTCGCCCCAGCTCATCTCGGCGTGACGGTCGAACTCAGCCCGGCTGATCGCGCCGTCACCGTCGAGATCGTATTGCGTCCAGGCGAGGAAAACCCGTGCGCGGTCGGCGGCGGCGCGGATTTCCAGCGTGACGCCGGGGCCGAGCACCGGGATGTCTCCGGCGACCGCGAGCCGGTCGAACACGGCGCCGAAGCGCTCGAACGGCGCCCGCGAGCCGAGCCGCAGCAAGGCGACCGTCTCCATCGGCAGGGCCACCGTGGCGGGATCGCGCATCGGGCGTTCAAGGTCTTGCGCCATGGCCGGCGCGGCGCCCAGGGCGGCCAGGAGAAGAAGCCATTTCATGCGTTTGCGCTAGCACGCCCGCCCGCCCCCGGCAATGCACGCCGCCGTGAAACAGGGGGCGCACCGACAGCGCCGGGCTCAGGCGGGCCAGCGAGGGCGTCGGCTGGCCTTTGGGCCCGCCCCGATTACGCTGCGCGCTGATGAGGGGAGATCGTCAGGCGGCGGCGGGCCAGGAGGGACATCCAAATCCGCCGCCGCCATCACCCGGTCCCGGTCCTGTGGGACAGGCCGAGCCGGGAGGAAGCCGCGCCGCAGGAGGAGCCGGCGCGGTCCATTTGCGCTCGGGCCGATCACATGGCCGGGAGCAGCACCTTGTCGATCACGTGGATCACGCCGTTCGACTGGCGCACATCGGCGATGGTGACGCTCGCGGTGCGTCCGCGTTCATCGGTCAGCATGAGCTTGCCCATGTCGTAGCTGGCCTGCAGCGTGCAGCCGCCCAGCGTGGCCACGTCATGCACACCGCCATCGTCTTCGACCATCGACATGATCGCGTCCGACATCGCGTTCGCCGCGACCACGTGGCAGGTCAGCACCTCGACCAACTGGTCCTTGTTTTCCGGCATCAGCAGGCTTTCGACCGTGCCGCCCTGCAGCATGTCGAACGCCGCGTCGGTCGGGGCGAAAACGGTGAACGGGCCCTCGCCCGACAGCGTCTCGACAAGGCCCGCCGCCGTGACCGCGGCCACGAGGGTTTCGTGATCGGCCGAGTTCACCGCGTTCTCGACGATGGTCTTGTCGGGAAACATCGCGGCGCCGCCCACCATCGGGTTGCCGGTGTCGGTCTGGCTCGTCGCGATGCCCGGCCCGGCAAGGCCGAGGACGATCGCGGTGGCGGTGGTGGCAAATGTCTTGCGGAACATGTGGTTCTCCCTTTGATACGTGTCTTTGGTCGTCCCGGGCCGGTTACCCGGGATCACCTGAAGCCACGCAGGGAGAGGGGGGCGAGTTTCACGCCCGCGTTCACAAGCGCATCACGCCTCCGTGAGCGCACCGGCCGCCAGCACCGCCCCGGTCGGCTGGCCGGTGGGAGAGCCGCCCGCGGGCTCATCCGAGACGGCCAGCACAGCGCCGTCGAGGGCGGTGCGCAAGTCCGGCGCGACCGCCACCACCATCGCCGGGCTTTCGGGCAGCACCCCGAGCGAGACCGGCGCATCGTCGCCGGCGATGATCCAGAGCTCCAGCGCGCGCCCGGCGGGCACCACGCCCCCCTCGCGGGCGACGAAAAGGGTTCCCGCCCCGGCGTCGTAGGCCGCCGCGAGGCGCAGGTCGCCATCCTGCGAGACCAGCTCGGCGCGGTAGGCGGGCGCCTCGGGGGGCACTGGCCCGCGCGGATCGAAGCCGGGCCAGACCAGCACCGCGGCGGCGAGCGCCGCGGCCAGCGCGACCGGGGCGGCCCAGCCCCACCAGCGCCGCCGCCGCGCCCCGAACAGCCGCCGCTCGGTCGCGCGCAAGACCCGCGCGGGCGGGTCCACCGGCGCGATCTCGTCCGCCAGCCCGGCGAGATCATCCTGCCATGAAGCGACCAGCGCGGCGAAATCGGGATCGGTGGCCAGGCGCGCGGAAACCGCCCGCGCCTCCTCGGGCGGGAGAACGCCGAGCACGTATTCGCCAGCGAGCGCGCGGTCGTCGTCCGACTTGTCGGTCCCGGTCATCGTTCGAGACACTCCCTCAGTTTCAACAGGCTGCGGCGCAGCCATGTTCGCATCGTGTTGAGCGGCACCGCGAACCGCTCGGCCAGTTCGGCATAGGTCTCGCCATCCAGATAGGCGCGGCGCACCGCGTCCGCACGCTGCCCGTCAAGCTCCTCGAAACAGGCCTCGATTCGACCGCGTTCCGACCGCGCCACCGCTGCCGCCTCCGGACCGGGTCGGGCATCGGCCACCTGGATCGCCTCGTCGAGCACGACCTCGCCGGCGCGGCGGCGCCGCAACCGGTCGATCGCGTGGTTTCGCGCCACGGTGATCAGCCAGGTCATCGGGCTGTAGCCGTTGACCCGGTAGCGCCCCGCCCCGTGCCAGACCTTGACGTAGATCTCCTGCAGCGCCTCTTCCGCCTCGCCCCGGTCCTTCAAGATACGCCAGGTGAGGCCGAACAGTTTCGCCGAGGTGTTGCGGTACAACGCGCCGAAGGCGGCTCGGTCTCCCTGCGCCGTGCGTGCCAGCCAGACTTCCAGATCGTCCCGGGTCGCCATCGTCCCTCGCGCGTTCGACCCAGCCTAAGCGATCCGACGCGGCCTTGGCCACCCGCAAGCGCCCGCCGCAACCCGCGCCCCCCGCCCCCGGCCTCTTGCACACCCCCCCAATATCGGGCACCAACGGGCGACGGGCAGAACCCTTGGAGAAACGCTAGGCAATGGACGGCACGATGGATATCAACGCGCGGCCAACCGAGGACATCTCGGTTCGGGATGTTTTCGGGATCGACACGGACATGATGGTGAAGGGCTTCGAGGAGCCGACAGACCGCGTGCCGGAATTCGACCCGACCTACAAGTTCGATCCCGATACCACGCTGGCGATCCTCGCGGGCTTCTCCCACAACCGCCGGGTGATGATCCAGGGCTACCACGGCACCGGCAAGTCGACCCATATCGAACAGGTCGCCGCCCGGCTGAACTGGCCCGCCGTGCGCGTCAACCTCGACAGCCATATCAGCCGGATCGACCTGATCGGCAAGGACGCGATCAAGCTGCGCGACGGCAAGCAGGTGACCGAGTTTCACGAGGGGATCCTGCCCTGGGCGCTGCGCAATCCCGTCGCCATCGTCTTCGACGAATACGACGCCGGCCGCGCCGACGTGATGTTCGTGATCCAGCGGGTGCTCGAGCATGACGGCAAGCTGACGCTGCTCGACCAGAACGAGATCATCACGCCGCACAAGTATTTCCGCCTCTTCGCCACCGCCAACACCGTCGGCCTGGGCGACACCACCGGGCTCTACCACGGGGTGCAGCAGATCAACCAGGCGCAGATGGACCGCTGGAGCCTCGTCGCCACGCTGAACTACCTCAGCCACGACGCCGAAACCGCGATCGTGCTGGCGAAGGCGCCGCATTTCAACACCGAGAAGGGCCGCAAGCAGGTGAGCCAGATGGTGACCGTGGCCGACCTCACCCGCACCGCCTTCATGAACGGCGATCTCTCCACGGTGATGAGCCCGCGCACGGTGATCAACTGGGCGTGGAACACCGAGATCTTCCGCAACGTCGGCTACGCCTTCCGCCTGTCGTTCCTCAACAAGTGCGACGAGCTGGAGCGTCAGACCGTGGCCGAGTTCTACCAGCGCTGCTTCGACGAGGAACTGCCGGAGAGTGCGGCGAGCGTGGCGATGGGGTGATCGGCGGCGGCCGGGGGGCGCTGCCCCCCGGACCCCCCGAGGTATTTTTGGACCCAAGAAGGAGATACGCGATGCTGATCCAGATTGATCTCGAAGCCCGCGTATCGCTTGGCCGGACATGAACAAACCCACCGATAACCCCGCCGATCCGTTCAAGAAGGCGCTGGCCGAGGCCACCAAGGTGATGGCCGACGACCGCGAGTTGAACGTCACCTACACGGTGGACCCGTCGGGCATTTCCGGCGAAACCGTGCGGCTGCCGCAGGTCACCCGGCGGATGGCGCGCGACGAGGTTCTGCTGGCCCGCGGGGTGGCCGATGCGCTGGCGCTGCGCCACAAGTTTCACGACGCCGCCACCCATGCCCGTTACCTGCCGCAGGGCGAGATGGCGCGCACGCTCTACGAGGCGATGGAAACCGCCCGCTGCGAGGCCGTGGGCGCGCGGGTGATGCCCGGCACCGCCTCCAACATCGACAACAAGATCGCCGATGAAGCCGCCAAGCGCGGCTATGCCAACATGACCTCCACCGACGAGGCGCCGCTGGCGGAGGCGGCGGGCTACCTGGTGCGCCACCTCGCCACCGGGCGCGCTCTGCCGCCGGGCGCGCAGAACGTGCTCGACCTCTGGCGCGGCTTTCTCGACGCGCAGGCGAGCGACACGCTGGGCGAGCTTGACGAGACCCTCGCCGACCAGCGCGCCTTCGCCCGGCTGGCCCGGCGGGTGATCGAGGACCTTGGCTACGGCGACCAGCTCGGCGACGACCCCGACGCCGAGGACGAGAACCAGGACCGCGACGCCGAGACGGACGAGACCGAGCAGGAAGAGGACGCCACCCAAGAGGAAAGCCCGGAGAGCGAAAAGACCGACGAGGCCGAGGCCGAACGCTCGGAAGACGACGTCGAGCCCGATCCGCAATCGGCCGAGGTTTCGCTCGATGACCTGTCGGATCTCGAGGCCGGCGAGGAGGCCGAGCTGCCCGAGGCCGAGGCGCCGCCCGAGCCCCCGGCCCCGCCGCCGCATTCCGAGGCCGACCCGCATTACAACGTCTACGACGATGTCCACGACGAGGAGATCAAGGCCGAAGACCTTGCCGAACCGGCCGAGCTCGAACGCCTGCGCGCCTATCTCGACCAGCAGCTCGAACCGCTCAAGGGCGCGGTCTCTCGGCTGGCCAACAAGCTCCAGCGCCGCTTGCAGGCGCAGCAGAACCGCTCGTGGGAGTTCGATCTCGAAGAGGGCATTCTCGATGCCGGCCGCCTCGCCCGCGTGGTCGCCAACCCGACCACGCCGCTCAGCTTCAAGGTCGAGAAGGACACCGAGTTCCGCGACACCGTGGTGACGCTGCTGCTCGACAATTCCGGCTCGATGCGCGGCCGGCCGATCTCGATCGCGGCGATCACCGCCGACGTGCTGGCGCGCACGCTGGAGCGGGTCGACGTGAAGGTGGAAATCCTCGGCTTCACCACCCGGGCCTGGAAGGGCGGGCTGGCGCGCGAGAAATGGCTGGCCGACAACCGGCCGCAAAGCCCGGGCCGCCTCAACGACCTGCGCCACATCATCTACAAGTCCGCCGACGCGCCAATGCGGCGCACCCGGCTGAACCTCGGGCTGATGATGAAGGAAGGGCTGCTGAAGGAAAACATCGACGGCGAGGCACTGGAATGGGCGCACCGCCGGCTGCTCGCCCGCCCCGAGGCGCGCAAGATCCTGATGGTGATCTCCGACGGTGCCCCGGTGGATGACAGCACGCTCAGCGTGAACCCGGCCAATTACCTCGAGAAGCACCTGCGCGACGTGATCGCCATGGTCGAGCGCCGCCGCCAGGTCGAACTGCTGGCGATCGGCATCGGCCATGACGTCACGCGCTATTACGACCGCGCGGTGACGATCACCGATGCCGACCAGCTCGCCGGCGCGGTGACCGAGCAGCTCGCGGTGCTGTTCGACCCCGATCCGAGGGCGCGGGCGCGGGTTCTGGGGATGAGGCGCGCCGGCTGAAGGTGCCACGCGGTGCGGCTGCGCCGCGCCGGTTTGTTCGATTGGGGGTTTCACCCCCAAACCCCCAAGGTATTTTGGGACCCAAGAAGACCCGGTGCGGAGGCCGCGATGTTCCAGAGTTTCGAAACCACCGCCGATCCGGCGCAGGGCCCCGGGCGGCTGGCGCGGCTGCGCGCGGTGATGGCGCGCGACGGGCTGGCGGGCTTCTTCGTACCGCGCGCCGATGCCCACCAGGGCGAATACGTGGCCGATTGCGACGCCCGGCTGGCCTGGCTGACCGGCTTTACCGGCTCGGCCGGCTTCTGCCTGGCGCTGGCGGACGTGGCGGGCGTGTTCGTCGACGGGCGCTATCGCACGCAGGTCAAGGCGCAGGTGGATCTCGGCGCCTTCATCCCGGTGCCCTGGCCCGAGACCGATCCCGCCGCCTGGCTGCGCGAGAAATTGCCCGGCGGCGGCAAGGTGGGCTTCGATCCCTGGCTGCACACCCGCGGCGCGATCGAGAAGATGGAAAAGGCGCTCTCGGGCAACGGGATCGCACTGGTGGCCTCGGAGAACCTCGTCGACGAGATCTGGGACAACCGCCCCCTGCCGCCGCGCGGCGCGGTGCGGCCGCAGCCCGAGGGGCTCGCCGGGCGGGGCCATGGCGACAAGCGCGCCGAGCTTGCCGCCGGCCTGCGCGCCGAGGGCCAGCGCGCGGCGGTGCTCACGCTGTCGGACAGTATCGCCTGGCTGCTCAATATTCGCGGCGACGACATTCCGCATATCCCGGTGGTGCAGGGCTTCGCCATCCTGCATGACGACGGGCGGGTGGCATTGTTCACCCACCCCGCGCGACCCGCCGGTATCGGCGACCATCTCGGGCCCGAGGTCTGGCTTTATCCCGAGAGCGCCTTCGAGGCGGCGCTGCTGGAACTGGACGGGCCGGTACGGGTCGACAAGGCCAGCGCCCCCGACGCGGTGGCGCGCATCCTCGAGGCCGGCGGCGTGGAGATCGCCTGGGGCGACGATCCCTGCATCCTGCCGAAGGCGAAGAAGACCGCGGCCGAGATCGAGGGCGCGCGCGCGGCGCATCTGCGCGACGGCGCGGCGATGGTGGAGTTTCTCGCCTGGTATGACGCCACCGCGCATCGCGGCGGGCTCACCGAGATCGACCTTGTGGTGGAACTGGAGGCCCAGCGCCGCGCCACCGGCGCCCTGCGCGACATCAGCTTCGAGACGATCTCGGGCTCGGGGCCGCATGGCGCGGTGATCCATTACCGGGTGACGCGCGAGACCAACCGCGGCCTCGCCCCTGGCGACCTGGTGGTGCTGGATTCCGGCGGGCAATACGACGACGGCACCACCGATATCACCCGCACGCTGCCGGTGGGCGAGGTCGGCCGGGCCGAGCGCGAGGCCTTCACCCGCGTGCTTCAGGGCATGATCGCGATCAGCCGGGTGCAGTTTCCGCGCGGGCTGGCGGGGCGCGACCTCGACGCGCTGGCGCGTTATCCGCTGTGGCTGGCACATTGCGATTACGACCATGGCACCGGCCATGGCGTGGGCAGCTACCTTTCGGTGCACGAGGGGCCGCAGCGGCTGTCGAGGCTGTCGGAGGTGGCGCTGGAGCCGGGAATGATCCTGTCGAACGAGCCGGGCTATTATCGCGAAGGGGCCTTCGGCATCCGGATCGAGAACCTGGTCGTGGTGCGCGAGGCCGATCGCCCCGAGGGCGGCGACGCGCGCGACATGCTGGGATTCGAAACCCTCACCTTCGTGCCGATCGACCGGCGGCTGGTGATGGCGGGGATGCTGAGCGCGGCCGAACGCGACTGGCTCGACGGCTACCACGCCGAGGTGCGCAGGAAACTGGCGCCGCGGGTGTCGGAGCCGGCGCGGGCCTGGCTCAAGGCGGCCTGTGCGCCGATCTGAGGCGATGAACCGGGATCGCCCCGAGGCGGGCGCCCACAGCGGAGGAGAGACAAGAGATGAGCGAGACCAATCGCATCCGCCGGGTGCCCGGCAAATGGGTCGTGCGCGCCGGGGGCGCGGTGCTGGGCGAGAGCGCCGAGGTGCTGGAACTTTCCGAGCCGGGGCGCCCGGACGTGCTCTATTTTCCCCGCGCCGATCTGGCGATGGCGATGCTGGAACCCTCGGCCACGCGCACGACCTGTCCGTGGAAGGGCGAGGCGCATTACTACGCGATCCACACCAAGTCGACCGTGATCGAGGACGCGGGCTGGAGCTACGAGGCGCCGAAAGAGGCCGCCGCCCGGATCGCCGGGCACATCGCTTTCGATCCCGGCAAGGTGACGGTGGAGGAGATCTGAGGCAAGCGCCTCAGCCGATCCAGCGGCGCGACGGGAAGGCCACGACGTTGCCCGCCGCGAGCCGCTCGCGCGCCACCGTGCTGCCGGCGCGGGCGGCATCGACGAGTCCGCGCAGGCCCTCGCGCGCGCGCCCCTGTGCCGTGCCCGAGGCAATCACGTCGCGCATATGCGGGAAGCCATGCGCCTGCTCGGTCATCGCGGCCGCGTCATAGGCCACCTGGCCAAGCCCGGAGTAGTGCCTGAGCGAGCCGCCGGCGCGGCGCAGGCGGCCCTCGAACAGGGCGGTGGCGATCAGGCATTCATCCCCGAGACGGCGCAGGATGTCGGGCGGGGCGTGCGCCTCCATCGCCCGCGTCACCCGCACCGTCAGCCCGTCGAGCCCGGGGTGATCGCGCATGAACCTAGCGATGGTGATGGCGAGGTAATGCTTGAGCGTATCGGTAAGCGGTATGCCGCTGTCCTTCATTCCCGCATCGACGATGTCATCGGCCGCAGCCACGAAGACGTCCTGCATCGCGCCTCCTTCCCTGCATCTGTGCGGCAAGGCTAGCGCGGGTTTGCGCCGTCACAAAACGGAATCTTCGCGGTGCGGAGGCACCCCGCTAGGAATGCTCCTCCGCCGCCGTCGCCGCGAGCACCCGGTTGAATGCCTTGAGCGCATCGACCTGGTGTAGCGCGCCCAGGAGTTCCGGCGGCGCACCCTCGCCCGCGATGGTGACAACGGGGATGAAGCTCACCCCGGATTGCTCGAACACCGGCATCGCCGCCTCGAGCGTGGCGTTGGCGTCGATATAGACGCCGTCCTCGACGAGCGCCCAGAGCTGGTCTTCCGGCGCGGCGCGGCGCTCGGCGAGCTTGCGCATCGCGGAGGCCACGCGCACGGTCGAAAGCAGGTAGGCCTGCGGCCCGGCCGCCAGGTGGATGCCGCGCCGCTCCAGCTGGGTGAGAAAGAAGGAGCGTTCCACCAGCCGCGAGGCCAGCGCCGATGAGAGCGAGACGCTGGCCATCACCGCGATCCCGGTCTGCCAGTCGCCGGTCAGCTCGAAGACGATGAGCGTGGTGGAGATCGGCGCGCCGAGCACGGCGGCGGCCACGGCGCCCATGCCGGCGAGGGCGTAGAGCGTCTGCGAGCCCGAAACCTCCGGCAGGATCGAAGTGGCGACGATGCCGAAGGCCAGCCCGGTGAGCGCGCCCAGCATCAGCGAGGGCGAGAACACGCCGCCACCCATCCGGCCGCCGATGGTGATCGCCACCGCCACCACCTTGAGCACCGCGAAAACCACCGCCTCGTGCAGCAAGAGCTCGCCGGTGAGCGCTGCGGAGGTCGTCTCGTAGCCCACGCCGATGATATGCGGAAAGAAGATCGCCATGACCCCGAGCAGGAGCCCGGCCAGCGCCGGGCGCAGCACCCGCGGCAGGCGGCTGTGTTTCTGCAGGGTGTCGGCGAGATCCTCGGTGATGAAGATCGCCCGCATCAGCACCCCCGCCACGAGGCCCGAGACCAGCCCGAGAATGAGGAAGGCGGGCAGCTCGACGTAGAAGGCCACGCCGCCCGCGACCGGCAGGGCGAACTCGGTCACGTCGCCGAACTCGATCCGGTTGATCACCGTGCCCGCGACCGAGGCGATGGCGATCGGGGCGAAGGCATGCACCGCGAAGTGGCGCAGCACCACTTCGAGCGCGAACAGCGCGCCGGCGATCGGGGCGTTGAACGAGGCCGAAACCGCCGCCGCCACGGCGCAGCCCAGGAGGTCGCGCCCGGTGATGCCGTCGGCCTTGATCCAGCGCGAGATCCAGGTCGAGATCACCGCGGCGAGGTGGACCACCGGCCCCTCGCGCCCCGAGGAGCCGCCGGTGGACAGGGTGATGAAGGAGGCAAGCGCCGAGCCAAGGCCCGCCCGTCGCTCGACCCGCCCCTCGAACAGCGCGGCCCCCTCGATCACGTCGGCCACCGCGCGCACCCGACCGTCGGGGGTGAACCAGTTGAGGATGATCCCCACCACCAGCCCGCCGGCGACCGGGATCAGCAGCACCCAGTACCACGGCAGGGTTTCGGCATGGCTGTGCAGCAGGCGGATATCGCCGCTGCGATAGAGCGCGGCCTGCAGCCGTTCGATCCCGAGCCGGAACAGGAGCGCGGCGAAGCCGGCGGCGATGCCGATGATCAGCGCGATGAACCAGAACTGAACCTGCCCCGGCCCCTTCTCGCGCAACAACCGCCACGCCAGCGCCAGTTCCCGGCGCAACGCGACGAGGGCGGCG
The DNA here is from genome assembly GCF_014640115.1 of Sinisalibacter lacisalsi. Classification (GTDB taxonomy): domain Bacteria; phylum Pseudomonadota; class Alphaproteobacteria; order Rhodobacterales; family Rhodobacteraceae; genus Sinisalibacter; species Sinisalibacter lacisalsi. The sequence continues at coordinate 31,154 of NZ_BMGI01000005.1, forward strand.
TGTAAATACAATTTTAGCCTTCTCGGCATGACCGCCTCGGTCTCGGGCTTTGCAACGGCCTGTGGTCTGGCCTAGATTGACCCGGGTTCACGAGGGGGGATGGCATGACCATCGACGCCGCGCTCACCGAGCTTTCGGCTCTTCTAGGCGATCGGTTGAGCCGGTCCAAGTCCGATCTGGAAGCGCACGGCGCGAGCGAAGCCCATTTTGCCCCCGCACCGCCCGATGCGGTGGCCTATCCCGAGAGCACCGACGAGGTGGCGCAGGTGCTGCGGATCTGCCACGCGCAGGGCTGTCCGGTGATCGCCTACGGCGCGGGCACCTCGCTCGAAGGCCACACCGGCGCGGTTGCCGGCGGTCTCAGCCTCGATCTGTCGCGCATGAACAAGCTGCTCGCGCTGCGCCAGAGCGATATGCAGGCGGTGGTTCAGCCCGGGCTCACCCGCGAGGTGCTGAACCGCGAGTTGCGCGCCACGGGGCTGTTCTTCTCCGTCGATCCCGGCGCCAATGCCTCGCTGGGCGGGATGGCGGCTACCCGCGCCTCGGGCACCACCGCGGTGCGCTACGGCACGATGCGCGACAATATCCGCGCGCTCGAAGTGGTGTTGGCCGGTGGCCGGGTGATCCGCACCGGCAGCGGCGCGCGCAAATCCGCCGCCGGCTACGATCTGACCGGGTTGTTTCTCGGCTCCGAGGGCACGCTGGGCATCATCACCGAGTTGACGGTGCAGTTGCACGGTCAGCCCGAGGCGATCTCGGCGGCGGTCTGCGGCTTCGAGCGCATGGCGGACGCGGTGGACGCCGTGGTCGCGGTGATCCAGATCGGCATCCCGGTGGCGCGGATCGAGTTCGTCGACGCCGAAACGGTGCGCGCCGTCAACGCCTATTCCGGCACCGATCTGCCGCTGCGCCCGCACCTCTTCGTCGAGTTTCACGGCTCCGATAGCTCCGTTGCCGAAGATGCCGCGCGGTTCGGCGAGGTGGTGGCGGATTTCGGCGCCGCCGATATCGGCACGGCAACGCGGCCGGAAGACCGCACCGCGCTCTGGACCGCGCGCCACCACGCCTACTGGGCCTGCCTCGGGCTCAGGCCCGGTGCGACGGCGATCGTCACCGACATCTGCGTGCCGATCTCGCGGCTGGCCGAGGCGGTGGAGGAAACCCGGGCCGACATCGCCGCCTCGCCGATCCCCGGGCCGATCCTCGGCCATGTCGGCGACGGCAATTTTCACGCCATCCTGCTGGTCGAGCGCGGCAACGAAAGCGAACTGGCCGAGGCCGGCCGCCTCGCCGGGCGGATGGCCGAACGCGCCCTGCGCCTCGGCGGCACGATCACCGGCGAACACGGCATCGGCATCGGCAAGCTCGCCCACATGGCGGCCGAGCACGGCGCGGCCTGGGAGGTGATGGGAGAGATCAAGCACGCCCTCGATCCTGCGAACATCCTCAACCCCGGCAAGCTGGTGCCGGGGCCATGACCAGACCCACGGCGTTCAAGAAATCGCTGGCCCGGGCCCGGCTGCGGGTTCGGCGCAACGTGCCGCCCGGCCTGCGGCTGGTCGTCGGGCTGATCCTGATGGTGGCGGGCGTCTTCGGCTTCCTGCCGGTGCTCGGCTTCTGGATGATCCCGCTCGGGATGCTGGTCGCGGCACTCGACGTCCGCCCGATCTGGCGACGGTTCAGGCGCTAGGCTTGCACTTTTCGAACATGTTCGGAAGGAAAAGTTCGAAAACTTCGCCGAACCTTTCAATTTTCATACCATTTCCGGAATCCGGAGACGGACCTCCGCTCAACCCGCAAGCAGCGTTTTCGCCGCCGCGCGGGCCTCTTCGGTGATCCGGTCGCCCGAGATCATCCGCGCCACCTCGTCGATGCGCGCGTCAGCCCCGAGCGGATGCACCCGGGTGCGGGTGATCTCGCCCTCGACCGATTTCGCAACCTGCCAGTGATGCGCGCCCAATGCCGCCACCTGCGGACTATGGGTCACCACCAGCACCTGCCCGCCCTCGTCGGCGAGCGTCTTCAGCCGGCGACCGACGGCATCCGCCGTGGCCCCGCCAACGCCGCGGTCGATCTCGTCGAAGATCATCGTCAGCCCGCTGGCATCGCGGGTAAGGCAAACCTTGAGCGCGAGCAGGAAGCGGCTGAGTTCGCCGCCCGAGGCGATCTTGTTCAAGGGTCCGGCCGGTGCGCCGGGGTTGGTGGCGACGGTGAAACTCACCGCGTCGCGCCCCTCCGGCCCCGGCTCGGCAGCGGCGATCGAGGTGGTGAACACCGCTCGCTCCATCTTCAGCGGCGCAAGCTCGGTCGCCATGCCGGCGTCGAGCCGCGTCGCCGCCTCGGCCCGCGCCGCACTCATCGCCGCGGCCGCCGCGTCGTAGTCCGCTGCCGCCTCGGCCCGCGCCCGCTCGAGCGCGGCCAGATCCTCCGCGCCGGCATCAATCGCGGCGAGCTTGTCGGCGATCTCGACGGCGAACGCCGAGAGCTCGTCGGGGGCCACGCCGTGCTTGCGCGACGCCGCCCGGATCGCGAACAGCCGCTCCTCGACACGTTCCAACTCGCCCGGATCGAAGGCCAGCGCCTCCAGCGCCGTCTCGACCCCCTGCACCGCCTCGCCCAGTTCGGCGAGCGCCCGGTCAAGCGCGTCGATCGGCGCGTTGAGCGCCTCGCCCGCCTTGTCGGCCACGCCTTCGAGCCAGCGCAGGGCATCGCCCATGCGGCCCTCGGCGCCCTCGCCCGGCCCCAGCGCCTGCGCCGCCTTGGAAACGTCTTCGCCGATGCGTTGGCCCGCCTGCATCATCCGCCGCCGCGCGTCCAGTTCCGCATCCTCGCCCGGCTCGGGGGCGAGCTTGGCCAGTTCGTCGCCGGCGTGGCGCAGGAAATCCTCTTCCGCCCGCGCCGCGGCAAGCCGCGTCTCGGCATCTTCCAGCGCGCGCCCCGCCGCCCGCAGCCGCGCCCAGGCCGCGCGCGTCTCGGCCACCCGGGGTTCCAGACCGCCAAAAGCATCGAGCAGGGTGCGGTGCACGCGGGGGTTCAGAAGCCCGCGGTCATCCTGCTGGCCGTGCAGTTCCACCAGCGTATCGGAGAGCGCGCGCAGCACCTCGCCCGAGGCGCGCCGATCGTTGATCCACGCGGTCTTGCGCCCGTCGGCCCGGTTCACCCGGCGCAGGATCAGCTCCTCGCCGCCCGGCAGGCCCGCCTCGGCGAGCACGTCATGCGCGGCGTGCCCCGGCGCGAGATCGAACACCGCCACCACCTCGCCCTCCTCGGCGCCGGTGCGCACGAGATCGGCCCGCCCGCGCCAGCCGAGCACAAAGCCGAGGCTGTCGAGCAGGATCGACTTACCCGCCCCGGTCTCGCCGGTGAGCACGTTCAGGCCCGGCTGGAACTCCAGTTCCAGCCGGTCGATGATCAGCATGTCTCGAATGTCGAGGGTGCGCAGCATTTGGGTGATGGCCTAGAGCCACTCACCCTTGATGAGCTGTCGGTAGAGCGCGGAGAGCCAGTTGTCGCCCTTCGCCTCGGGCTTCAGACCCTTCGCGGTGAGCAGGGCGTAGCTGTCCTCATACCACTCGGTCGCCCGGAAGTTGTGGCCGAGAATCGCACCCGCCGTCTGCGCCTCGTCGGTCAGGCCGAGCGAAAGGTAGCTCTCCACCAGCCGGTGCAGCGCCTCGGGGGTGTGCGTCGTGGTCTGGAACTGTTCGACGACAACGCGGAACCGGTTGATGGCGGAGGTGTAGTGCTTGCGCTTGAGGTAGTAGCGCCCGACCTCCATCTCCTTCGCCCCGAGGTGGTTGAAGGCGAGATCGAACTTGAGCACCGCCGAGCGGGCGTATTCGGTGTCGGGATAGCGCTCGATCACCGTGCGCAGCGCCTGCAGGGCCTGGAAGGTCTTGCCCTGGTCGCGGCCGATGTCGTCGATCTGGTCGTAATAGCTGAGGGCCAGGAGGTATTGCGCGTAGGCCGCGTCTTCCTCTCCGGGGAAGAAATCGAGGTAGCGCTGCGCCGCGGCGCGCGAATCCTCGTATTCGTAATCCTTGTGGTAGGCATAGGCCTGCATGATCAGCGCCCGCTTGCCCCACTCCGAATAGGGATACAGCCGCTCGACTTCGCCGAACCAGTCCGCCGCTTCCTCGTAATTGCCTTCCTCGAGCTCGTATTCGCCGCGCTTGTAGATTTCCTGGGCCGAGTATTCCTCGATCGGCTTTTTCTCAACTTCGTTGGAACTGAACAGGTTCGAGAACCAGCCGCCGCCACCGCCGGCGCCGCCGGAACACGCCGAGAGGCTGGTGGCCAGCGCCACCATGGCAAGCGTGCTCGTCGCCCGTTTCAATCCGCTGCGATCTACCCTGTCGCGCCGCATGTCTGGCATGGTCCGCGCCTACCCCGTTCCAAGTGATTCACCCGAGACCTTGTGGCCCCCGGCCGAGCTTTCCCCATCCCTAGCACATAAAATCGGCAGGCAAAATGGTTTCGGACGGGAAAAACGCCCGGCCGCTGCCCCTTTTCAACGCCGGTGAATCGCCTGAAGTTCCAGCCGCAAAGGCTTGTCGGAACACAAAAAAGGGCCGGTCGATACCGGCCCTTTCAAGATCCGAGGCGTGGTGTTCAGTTGGCCTGGCGGCGCAGGAAGGCGGGAATCTCCACCCGGTCGTGCTCCGGGTCGGCGGCGGGTTCCTCGTAGGACTGCGCCTGAACCGGGGGCTGCTGGCGCGGCTCCTGAGCCGGCTCGGCATGGTGGCCGGTCATCCGGTTGATGAGCGAGTTGATCCCGAAACGCGGCTTGTTTTCCTGCGGATGCGCGGCGGGCTGGGCCTCGGCCTGGCGCGCGCCGGGGGCGCGCTGCACCGCCGCCTGAAGCCGCTGCACCGCTTCGGGCGAAGGCGTGCCCGGTGCCGGCGCTTTCGGCGCGACGAAGGACGCGACGTGGCTCTCGGCCGGGGCGCTGCGCTGCGCGGCCGGGCGCGGCGCTTCCGCCGCGGGCTGCTGACGCGGCTGGTAGGCCGGCGGCGGCAGGTCGTCTTCCACCTCGTCGGACCGGAAAATGTCTTCCGCCTGTTCCTCGGCAGCGGCGGCGGTGGCGTCGATCTCGTCATCGAAGAACGACGGCTGCGGCGCCTCGTCATCATAGCCGGTCTCGATCGAGGCGGCGGCGGCGATCGCGGCGGGCGCTTCCGTTTCCATCTTGTGCTCGACCTCGATCGGCGCGTGCAGCGGCTCGGCCATGCGACGGCGCGGCACCGGAACTTCCTGCGCCACGTCGGCGGCGTCGATGCCGGTGGCGACGACCGAAACCCGCATCGTGCCTTCCATGCCGGTGTCGAGGGTGGAGCCGACGATGATGTTGGCGTCGGGATCGACTTCCTCGCGGATGCGGTTGGCCGCCTCGTCGAGCTCGAACAGGGTGAGATCGTAGCCGCCGGTGATGTTGATGAGCACGCCGCGCGCGCCGCGCAGGCTGATCTCGTCGAGCAGCGGATTGGCGATGGCCTTCTCGGCGGCCTGAACCGCGCGATCCTCGCCCTCGGCCTCGCCGGTGCCCATCATCGCCTTGCCCATCTCGTCCATCACCGCGCGCACGTCGGCGAAGTCGAGGTTGATCAGGCCCGGGCGCACCATCAGGTCGGTCACGCCCTTGACGCCCTGGTAGAGAACGTCGTCAGCCATCGCGAAGGCATCGGTGAAGGTGGTTTTCTCGTTGGCGATGCGGAACAGGTTCTGGTTGGGAATGATGATCAGGGTATCGACCATCTTCTGCAGCGCCTCGACACCTTCCTCGGCCTGGCGCATCCGCTTGCTGCCCTCGAACTGGAAGGGCTTGGTCACCACGCCCACGGTGAGCACGCCAAGCTCGCGCGCCGCCTGGGCGATGATCGGCGCGGCTCCGGTGCCGGTGCCGCCGCCCATACCGGCGGTGATGAAGCACATGTGCGCGCCCGCGAGATGATCGACGATCTGCTCGATGCTCTCCTCGGCCGCCGCTGCCCCGACGCTGGCGCGCGCGCCGGCCCCGAGACCCTCGGTCACCTTGACGCCCATCTGGATGCAGGACTGGGCCTTCGATTGCTGCAGCGCCTGGGCATCGGTGTTGGCCACCACGAAATCGACGCCATCGAGGGCTTTGTCGATCATGTTGTTGACCGCGTTACCGCCTGCCCCGCCAACGCCGAACACCGTGATGCGGGGTTTCAGCTCGTCCTGTCCGGGCATGGTGAGGTTCAAAGTCATGATCTGTCCGCCTGTCCTTGTTTCGCCGCACGCGCGTGCACGTTTATCTGTCCTGTCCCACCGCTGCCGGGCGGGTTGCCTGCTATTGTCCAAACTTAGACACGTTTCCGCCCCTCGTCACGAAAAAAAACGCGAAAACGCCCCGAAATCTTGGGTTTTCGCGCAGCTTTTCGGCGGCATCTTGCCATTTGGCCAAGATATAGCGGTTACCAGTTGTCCTTGAACCATTTGACCGCCCAGCGCAGGCTTCGGGCCGGGTAGCTCTCGGCGGGGATGTCGAAATCCCACCATTCGTCCTGGGGATGGGCAGCGAAGAGGCACAGCCCCACGGCCGAGGCGAAGGCCGCGCCGGTCGCGGCCTGTGGCAGGCCCTGAACGCGCAACGGCCGACCGATGCGCACTTGCTGGCCGAGAATCTTCGGTGCCAATCCATCTAGGCCCGGAATCTGCGATGCCCCGCCGGTCAATACAATCTGCTGGCTCGGCAGGTGCTCGAAACCGGCGGCATCCAGCCGGTCGCGCACCTCTTCGAGGATCTCCTCGACCCTTGGCCGCATGATCCCGATCAGCTCCGACCGGCTGACGGTGCGCCGGTCCTTCTCCCAGTCGCCGCTGTCGCCGCCGATCTCGATCCGCTCACGGTCGTCCATCCCGGTGGCATAGACGCCGCCGTAGAAGGTCTTGATCCTCTCGGCGGTGTTCCAGGGCACCTGCAGGCCCTTGGAGATATCGGAGGTGACGTGGTCGCCACCAAGGCGCACGCTGTCGGCGTAGATCATGTGTTTCTTGATGAAGATCGAAAGCCCGGTGGAGCCGCCGCCCATGTCGATGCAGGCCGCGCCCAGTTCCTGCTCGTCCTCCACCAGCGCGGAAATCCCCGCCGCATAGGCCGACGAGGCGATGCCCGCCAGTTCGAGGTCGCAACGGTTGATACAGTGCAGCACGTTGCGCGCCACGTTGGCATCGACGGTGAGCACGTGCATGTCGACGGAGAGCCGGTTGCCGATCTGCCCGCGCGGATCGGACAGCCCGGTGCGGTGATCGAGCGCGAAGTTGACCGGCTGGGCATGGAGCACCTCGCGCCCCTCGCCGATCGGCGGCAGGTCGCAGGCGGCCAGAACGCGGGCGATATCGTCCTCGCGCACCGCGCCGCCGGCAAGCTCGATCGAGCCGGCAAGGCCGTAGCTCCTCGGGTTCGCCCCCGCGAAGGTGGCGATGACGTGATCGACGCGGGTGTTGGCCATCTTCTGGGCGCCCTGAACGGCGGTGCGGATCGCGCGCTCGGTTTCCTGCATCGCGTCGATCTCGCCGAACCGCACCCCGCGCGAGCGCGTGGTGGCGGCGCCGATCACGCGGAACGCCGATTGCCCGGCGAGCGACCCCACGCCATCGGCGGCGCGGAAGGTCTCGGGCCCGTCGAAGCGGAGCACGAGGCAGCCGATCTTCGAGGTGCCGATATCGAGAATGGCGATCACCCCGCGTTGCATCGCGGCGCGGCGCATCGCGCGCATGGCTCTTTGTTGCTGGTAAAGCTCGGTCATCGGGTCTTACTCCAGTGAAAGGCTTCGGATCCGCCGAAGCTCCTCGACCGCCGGCTCGGCGAGGCGGAGCGTCGGGCGTTGCGGGGTGCGCATGTCGATGTGGGTGACATTGCGGGCGAGTAGGTCCTGCGCCTGATCAAGGGCCAGCACCTGGTCGAGGGCGGCGACCGGCGATACCTCGGGCAGCAGGATCATCTGGCCATCGGCCAGAACCATGTCCCAGCGCCGCTCGCCGACCCGCACGAGGCCGCGCAGGCGCGCGCCGAGCGGGCCCGCGGCGCGGATCAGCGCCAGCGCCTCGGCGGCTTCGGCGTCCGCCCCCTGCCCGGCCACCAGCGGCAGATCGGGGCGGGCGCGCCGTTCGGTGACGGAGGCGACGCGGTGGCCACTGGCGTCGATCAGTTCGAGCTTGCCCGGCGCGCGCCAGACCAGCGCCGGTTCGCGTTCGCTGATGTTGATCTGCATCACGCCGCCCGGGCGAATGTGGATATCGACCGCCTCGACCACGTCGAGCGCCGCCACCACCGCCTGCATCCCGGCAAGATCGAGATCGAAGGACGACACCGGGAAATCCACCGGCAGCAATTCGCGGATCGCCTTGTCGACCACCGGCGAGGCCCCCTCGATCACCATCAGCTTGACCATGAATTCCGGCCGCGTCTCGATCGAGCGGCGGAATTCGGCGGTTTTCTCGGCGATGGCGTAGCGGTTGGTGGGGTTGGAGAAATACCAGCCCATCGCGGTGAGGATCAGGAAGGTGGGCACGCCGACCCGCATCAGCGAACGGTAGAGCGGCGTGAGCCAGAGGCGGTGGAAGCGATAGCGCAGCCGCGAAGGGGCGGGATCGCGGCGCACCGGGGCGGCGCCGTGGCGGGCGCGCGCGTCGGCGCGGGGGGCCCTCAGCGGTTGCAAGAGGCGTCCTCCACCATCCAGGCGCACAGCGGGCCGAAGCCGATGCCCGCCGCCGCCGCCTGCTCGGGCACCAGCGAGGTGGGGGTCATCCCCGGCTGGGTGTTGGTTTCCAACAGCACCAGCCCGTCGACGCCGCGCGTGTCGTCCCAGCGAAAATCGGTGCGGCTCACGCCCCGGCAGCCCAGCACCTCGTGCGCGCGCAGGGCGTAATCGAGGCAGTGCAGCTCGATCTCGGGCGGAATCTCGGCCGGGATCACGTGGCGCGATCCGCCCTCGGCGTATTTCGCCTCGTAGTCATACCAGCCGTCGGTGACGATCTCGGTCACCGCCAGCGCCCTGTCGCCGACCACGGTGGTGGTCAGTTCGCGCCCGGGCAGGTAGGCCTCGACCATCATCACCTCGGGGCTGTCCGCGGCCAGATCGGGCGGCGTGTTGGCGCCCTCGGGCACGATGTAGACCCCCACCGAGGAGCCTTCATTGTAGGGCTTCACCACGTAGGGCGGCGCCATCACGTGGCGGCGGCGGATCGTCTCGGCCGGCCAGAGCCCGCTCTCGGCCACCGGCAGCCCCTCGGCGCGGAAGGCGATCTTGGCCTTCTCCTTGTCCATCGCGAGGGCGGAGGCGAGCACGCCGGCATGGGTATAGGGAATGCCCATCCACTCGAGGATGCCCTGCACGCAGCCATCCTCGCCCCAGCGGCCATGCAGCGCGTTGAAGGCGACATCGGGCTTGATCTCATCGAGGCGCGCGCAGAGATCGGGGCCGGCATCGACCTCGATCACGTCGTATCCCTCGCCTCGCAGCGCCGCGGCGCATTCCCGCCCCGATGACAGCGACACCTCGCGCTCGGCGGAGGGGCCTCCCATCAATACTGCGACCCTGAGGGCTTTCCTGCTCGGTTCGCCCACTGTCTGCCTCGTGATCCCGGCCTTATCGCTGGCCGGTGAACAAGCTCGTTATTTATCGGCGGGTTCTCCGACCCGCATGATTTCCCATTCTAGCGTTATACCGGCGTTTTGGAATACCCTTTTTCGAACATCTTCTCCCAGCGCCTCGAGATCGGCCGCCGTGGCGCCGCCGGTGTTGGTGAGAAAATTCGCGTGCTTGGGGTTCATCTGCGCCCCGCCCAGCCGCGCCCCGCGCATCCCGGCCTCCTCGATCAGCTTCCAGGCCTTGAGATCGTGCACATCGTCGGCCCGCCCGGTGGAGGAGAACCCGGCGGGGTTGCGGAAGGTCGAGCCGGCGGTGCGGTCCTTCGTCGGCTGGGTCTCGTCGCGCCGGGCCAGTTGCGCGGCCATGCGCGCCTCCAGTTCGGCCGGGTCGCCCGCGGGCGTGTCGAAGCTGGCGCGGGTGAGCACCCATCCCTCGGGCAGGGTCGACTGGCGGTAGGCGAAGCGCAGATCCTCCGCCGTGAGCGTGACCACCTCGCCCGAGCGGGTGACGGCGCGGGCCTCGGCGAAGACATCCGCCACGTAGGTGCCGTAGCACCCTGCGTTCATCCGCACCGCGCCGCCGATGGCGCCGGGAATGGTGCGCAGGAAGGTGAGATCACGCCCCGCCTCGGCCGCGCGACGGGCGACGTGGGCATCGAGCGCGGCGGCCCCGGCGGTGACGCGGGCACCATCGACCTCGATCGCGTTGAAGCCCCGGCCGAGCCGGATCACCACACCGCGAATGCCGCCGTCGCGCACGATCAGGTTGGAGCCCACGCCCATCGGGAACACCGGGATCGCAGGGTCGAGCGCGGCGAGGAAATCGGCCAGATCCGCCTCGTCGGCGGGCAGGAACAGCGCGTCTGCCGGGCCGCCCACTCGCATCCAGGTGAGCCCGGCGAGGGAGCGGTTCTCGATAATGGTGCCGCGCACGGGGGGGAGATCGAGGGTCATGGCCGATGGGTAGCCGGTGGCAGCGGTGCGGGCAAGAGTGGTTTCTCCCGCTGCCGCGGGCGGTGCGCGGGAGGGCTGTCTGGATGATTTCGCGCGAGCAGAGATCAGGAACCCGGCAGGCGTTTGCGGGCGCGCGAACGCCGAGAGGGCGTCGCCCCCTGGTGCTGGCAAGAGGGGTTTCCCCCGCTGGCGCGGGCGACCCGCGGGGGGGGCGCTGCCCCCCGGACCCCCCGAGGTATTTTGGACCCAAGAAGAGGCGCCGAATGCGCATGTTCCCGATCAGCGCAAATGGCGCGCGATCCGTTTGAGCCAGCGCCAGAGGTAGATCACCGGCCAGCGCAGCACCGAGGCGCCGGCGGCGAGCACGAGGAAACCGATGAGCGGGCCGTTTTGCCACGTCACCCAGCCGAGCAGCGGAATGCCGGTGGCGATCAGCACCCAGGCGGCGGGCCAGTGACCCCGGCGCGAGGGCGTGAGGGCGATCAGGTTGGCGGCGATCGCCCAGAGGGCGGCCGCGATGAGAGAAGGGGTCATTCGTCGGGGATCTCGAGCTTTTCGCCCCGGATCAGCGCGGGGATCGCCTTGAAGCCGTTGCGAAACAGCGAGGCGAAGGCGAGGAAGGCGGGCAGCGCCCAGAGCCAGCCGTGGTCGACCCCGATCCAGACGATGAGGGCGAGACCGGCAAGGCCCAGCGCCGCGCCGGGGATGATCTGGCGGCGGATGGGGAGAAAGGCCACGGCGGTGGCGGCGATGACCCAGAGGGCGGCGAAGACGAGGGAGGGGGTCATGGCGGGCCTGCTCTATTGGTTTGCGGGCAGGATGGCGCGGGGTGGGGGTGGTGGCAAGTCTAGGATTTCGAGGAAAACACCGAATCCCTGACCATCTTGGCGGCTTCCGCGATAGACTTGTTGCCGAATACCGCCACCCCTGCCCCCAATGCCCATTGCGTCGGCACGCCAATCATCGGGAGGGCGAAAGCAGTCGCTGCAACCAAGCCCATGCGTATCGTGTTTCCGGCAATTTCGCCGCCCATCGCGTAAACTCCACCGACAACGTCGTCGGCATTGTCGCGAGGCCACTCCTTGAACTTGTTCAGGTAGAGCCGGCCCAGTTTCTCGGCCTTCTCGGCGTCATCAAGGGGCATATTCGGCCCGTCGGGAACGAGAGCCTGCAAGGCTTCCACCGCGTGGTGGATCGTCGTCAATGTCCGGATCTGGCGCTTGGCCTCTTCCTCGTCGTCGGCGTCGCGATAGTTGCGGTCTTGAAGACGTTTCACTTCCAACACGATGAACCCGAGGATGGTGCCGAACGTCGGGGGCAGATCGGCGCGGTGGCGCTCCATCGCCTGCTTCGTCGCCTGCACGCGGTCGGGCGCAGCAGGCGGCAAGGCGGAGATGGTCCTGTCGAGGTCGTCTTCGCCAGTCTCGAACTCCGCCTCGATCCGCGCGATTTCCTCGGCCACCGCTTCGGCGCCCTGTGTCCAGATATCCTCGTCGATCAGGGCGATCTGGTAGAGGACGGGGGCGGGGATGGGGGGATGGCTGGCGGGGTCGAGCAGGCTTTCATACCAGCGCAGCCAGAAGGCGTAAGGCGAGCCGGGGCGGGACCAGTCCACGCGGGTGGTGGTCCATTGCTCCTGCAGGGGGTTGGTGTCGGGCCAGAGGGGCCCCCACGGGAGGGACGCGCCGTTGTCGACCGCTTCGGCATCGTGGCGGACGGCCTGCCAGACGGAGGTGGCGGCGTCTAAGTTTTTGGCGGAGGTAGCGAAGGCACCGAAAGCGGAGTCGTCAGCTGTGGAGGCTGCAAGGGAGGCAAAGGCGGATCTAGCGACGGCGCGGGCGGTCGCAGAGCCGACGGCATTTATCGAAGCTCTGGCGGTTAAGGTAGCTCGCGTTTTATCAGCGAAGGGATCGGCGTCGGCTCTGGACGCATGCTCGTAGGCGGAATCGGTGGCACGCACGATTTCATTGGTTGATGATACTGCCGCGACCGACGAAATCAGATTTGCCCGCAAAATTGGCAGCGAAGTCAGCTCACGTTCCTTAGCCTTCTCTGTCTGGCAGTAAACCGCCCACACCGGCATGACCCGCGCCGCCGCGCGGGCGGCGATGGCGATCGCCACCTCGCGGGGCTGGCCTCCCAGCCAAGCCTCCAGGCTCTCCCGGTCCCTGATATCCGCCGCACGCGTCATGGGGGAACCATAGGCGGTTGGCGGGGGCTGTCCAGCGGGGGATGCGCGGGGTTGGGGATGGTTTTGCCGGGCTGAAGCCCGGCCTACGGCGTCGCGCCGGGGTGGGCTGGCGGCGCCCGCCGGCGCAGGGCTTTGCGGCGGAGGTTCGAAACCGCTTCCCCGGCCCCTACCCCTTCAGCCGCGCCCCCAGCCCGCGCGCCCAGGCCGAGATCGTGCCTGCCCCGAGGCAGACGACGATATCGCCCTCCTGCGCCTCGGCGCGGACGAGGTCGGCCAGCGCCTCTTCGCTCGCCACCGCGCGGGCGTTGCGGTGGCCGTGGGCGGTGAGGCCGGCGACGAGGTCGTCGCGGCCTGCGCCCTCGATCGGGTCTTCCCCGGCGGCGAAAACGTCCGAGATCCCGACCACGTCGGCGTCGTTGAAACAGGTGCAGAAATCCTCGAACAGCGAGTGCAGCCGGCTGTAGCGGTGCGGCTGGTGCACCGCGATCACCCGGCCCGTCGAGGCCTGGCGCGCGGCGCGCAGCACGGCGGCGATCTCCACCGGGTGGTGGGCGTAATCGTCGATGATCGGCACGCCCTGCCACGCGCCCACGCGGGTGAAGCGGCGGTTGACGCCCTCGAAACTGGCGAGCGCGGCGCGGATCTCGTCGCGCTTCATGCCCAGGTGCCGCGCCACCGCCACCGCCGCCAGCGCGTTGGAGACGTTGTGATCGCCCGGCATCGGCAGGGTGCAGCCCTCGATCCGGGTGCCCTCGGCGGCCAGCTCGATATCGAAGCGCGCCGCCCCGCCCTCGTAGGAGAGGTTCACCGCGCGCACATCGGCTTGCGCGTTGAAGCCGAAGGTCACCACGCGCCGGTCGGTGATCCGCCCCACCAGCGCCTGCACCTCCGGGTGATCGGTGCAGCACACGGCGAGGCCGTAGAACGGAATGCCGGAGACGAAATCGTGAAAGCCCTGGCGCAGCGCGTCGAAGCTGTGCCAGTGGTCCATGTGCTCGGGGTCGATGTTGGTGACCACGGCGATGGTGGCGGGCAGGCGGTTGAAGGTGCCGTCGGACTCGTCGGCCTCCACCACCATCCATTCGCCCTGCCCCATCCGGGCGTTGGAGCCATAGGCATGGATGACGCCGCCGTTGACCACGGTGGGATCGATCCCGCCCTTGACCAGGAGCTCGGCGATCAGCGTGGTAGTGGTGGTCTTGCCATGGGTTCCGGCCACCGCGATGTTCGACTTCAACCGCATCAGCTCGGCCAGCATCTCGGCGCGGCGCACCACCGGCAGGCCGCGTGCGCGGGCCGCGTCAAGCTCGGGGTTGCCGGGCTTGATCGCCGACGAGATCACCACGACCTCGGCCCCTTTGAGGTTCTCGGGCGCCTGGCCGGTGAACACCTGCGCGCCAAGCTCTTCCAGCCGCCGGGTGATCGCGCTCGCCTTGAGGTCGGAGCCCTGCACCCGGTAGCCGTGGTTGAGCAGCACCTCGGCGATCCCAGACATGCCGATACCGCCGATCCCGACGAAGTGGATCGGGCCCATCTCGGTGGGAAGTTTCGTTGCCGCTGCGCACATGGCTCACCCCTTCGCGTGCTCGGCCGCAAGGCCCTCGACAAGCGCCACAAGCGCCTCCGTCGCGTCCGGCCGCCCCTGCCCGAGCGCCGACGCCGCCATTTGCTCGGCCCCCTGCGGATCGCCCAGCACGAGGGCGATCTGGTCTGAAAGCGCGGCGGCGTCAAGCTTCGTTTCGGGCAGCAGGATCGCCGCACCCGCCTCGACGAGGCCACGGGCGTTGGCGGTCTGGTGGTCTTCGGTGGCGTAGGGGTAGGGGATCAGGATCGAGGGCCGGCCGATCACGCTGATATCGGCGACCGAGGAGGCGCCGGCGCGGCTGATCACCAGTTGTGCCTCGCTCATCCGGCGCGGCAGATCCTCGAAGAAGGGCGAAACCTCGGCGCGGATGCCATGGGCCTCGTAGAAGGCGGCGACCGCCTCGGCATCCTCGGCGCGCGCCTGCTGGGCGACGCGCAGGTGGGTGCGGATCGCCTCCGGCAGCCGGGCCACCGCCTCGGGCACCGCCTCGGCGAGCGCATGCGCGCCCTGGCTGCCGCCGATCACGAGAAGCGTCATCGGGTAATCGCCTGGCGGGATGTAGCCCGCGCCCGCGCGCTCGGCCACGGCGGCGCGCACCGGGTTGCCGGCGTGGAGCGGCCGGGCCCCGGCGGGCATAGGCTCGGTCGGCCATGTGCCGCAGGCGACATGGGCGACGCGCGGCGCGAAGATCCGGTTGACCCGGCCGAGCACGCCGTTCTGCTCGTGGATCAGCCGGGGCAGGCGCAGCGCCCAGGCGGCGGCGAGCGCGGGGATCGAGGGGTAACCGCCGAAGCCGATCACCACGGCGGGCCGGTCGCGCAGCATCCTGAGCACCGCCCCGAGAATGCCGCCGGCGATCCGCAGCGGGACGAAAAGCTTCGCCAGCGCCCCGCCGCGCGCGAAGGTGGCCGACGAAACCCGCTCGATCTCGACCCCGTCCGGAAAGCCGCCGGCATAGCGCGCGCCGCGCGCGTCGGTCGATAGCCGGACGCGCCAGCCGCGCGCCAGCATCGCCTCGGCCAGCGCCTGGGCCGGGAACATGTGGCCACCGGTGCCCCCGGCGGCGATCACCAGAAGCGGCGCCCGTGCCGTCATCGCGCCCGCCCGCCGGTCAGGATGTCGCCGATGCGGCCCTGCGGCCGGGTGCGGGTGAAGGCCAGCAACATGCCCACGGCCAGCCCGGTGGCGATCAGCGAGGAGCCGCCGTAGCTCACGAAGGGCAGCGTCATGCCCTTGGCCGGCAGCAGGCGCACCGCGACGCCCATGTTGATCAGCGCCTGCACCCCGAGCATCGCCGCAAGCCCGGTGCCGGCGAGCCGGATGAAGGGATCGCGCTCCTGCACCAGCCGGATCAGGCTGCGCACCACAACGGTGGCGTAGAGCCCGATGATCAGCAGCACCAGCACCAGGCCGTATTCCTCCGCCGCCACCGCGATGATGAAATCGGTATGGGCATCGGGCAGCGACCACTTCACCTGCCCCTCGCCAACGCCGACGCCGAAGAACCCGCCCTCGCGGATCGCGTTGGTGGCGTAGCCGAGCTGGGTCGTGGGATCGACCTCGGGGTTCAAAAAGCCATCGATCCGGCGGGCGAAATGCTCGGAGTTCTCGTAGGCCAGCATGCCGCCCAGAACCACCACCGCGGCCACCGCGAGGATCAGCAGGTAGGGCGCGCCGCCGACGAAATACATCACCCCCCAGGCGAACATCACCAGCGCCGCCTGGCCGAAATCGGGCTGCATCGCGAGGAAGGCCGTCACCACCAGGGTGAGCACCAGCGACATCGTCTTGCCCGGCGGGCCGCCGATCTCCTGGCTCGCAGCCATCAGCCAGGCCACGGTGATCACGAAGACCGGCTTGAGAAATTCAGACGGCTGCACCGAGGCGAAGCCGAAGCTGAACCAGCGCACCGCGCCCTTGCCGAAATCGGTGCCGAAGGCGGGCAGCATCACCAGCGCCGCGAAGGCGAGGAAGAAGCCGATCACGGCCAGGCGGCGCAGCATCTGCGGCCCCAGCATCGTGGTGACGAACATCACCGCGAAAGCCGCGAGACCGAACACCAGCTGCCGCTCGACGTAATGGAACGGCGCAAGCCCGTTGCGCTCGGCCAGCGGCGGCGAGGCGGCCAGCCCCAGCAGGATGCCGATCGCGAAAAGAAGAAGGATCGAGGAAATCGACCATTTGTCGATCGTGCGCCACCAGCGCGGCAGGATGGGATCGCCCTCCTGCCGGGGTGCGGCGCCGTATACCATCTCGGTCATGTAACCCGCCCGGCGTTTCGCCTGTTGTCGTTCTGCCTCGTTACGCCCGGGTTGGCCCCGGGTCGTCAGCCAAGGATAACGTCAAATGCCCGCTCGCGCCAGAGCTTCCTCCCTTCATCCTGGCCAAAATACCTCGGGGGTTGCAGGGGGCAGCGCCCCCTGCCCCGCCCGCGCCGCGCCGATCGGCGCGGCGCGGGCCCGGATCAGCCCTGCGGCGTCATCACCTTGCGGGGGCGGTCGCGATTCAGCCCGAGCTGGCGTTCGCGCCAGATGATCAGGATGCCGGCGGCAACGATCAGCGCCGCCCCCGCCAGCGTCTCCCGCGCCGGCACCTCGGCGAAGATCACGTAACCGATGACGATGGCGAGGAGCATCGAGCCGTAGTCGAAGGGCGCCACCACCGAGGCATGGGCGAAGCGGTAGGCGGAGGTGAGCAACCCCTGACCCACCCCGCCCATCAGCCCCGCCGCCACGAGAAACATCGCGTCGCGCCCGCTCGGCAGGACCCAGCCGAAGGGGATGGTGAGCGAGGAGAGCAGCGTCGAGGTCAGGGTGAAGTAGAACACGATCGTCGCCGCGCGCTCGGTGGCCACCATCTTGCGGATGAAGATCTGTGCCAGCGCCGCGAAGGTGGCCCCCATAAGCACCAGCACCGCCCCCAGCGCCTGGCGCGCGCCGAGGTCGCCCTCCGACCCGGCGGTGAGCTGCGGCGCGAGCACCACCATCACCCCGGCCATGCCAAGCGCGACGGCGAACAGCCGGAAGGCGCGCACCTGCTCGCCGAGGAACATCGCGGCGAAGATCACCGTCAGGATCGGCGCGGCGTAGGACAGCGCGGTCACCTCCGGAAGCGGCAGCAGCGCGAGCCCGGCAAAGCCCAGCCCCATGGCGCTGGTGCCGATCACCCCGCGCCAGAAATGGCTCATCGGGTTGGCGGTCTTCAGACCGATCCGGAGCTGGCCCTGCCAGGCCAGCCAGGCGAGGATCACCGGGAAGGCGAAGAAGGAGCGAAAGAACACCACCTCGCCCGCCGGCACGCGGCCGCCGGTGGCCTTGATCAGCGCCTGCATCACCACGAAGGCGCTGACGGCGCCGAGCTTGAGGAGAATGCCGAGCATGGGGTTCATGGCGGTTTCAGACCATGCGGGCGACGCGTTGGCAAGTGGGTTGCACCGGCCAGGACCGGCGCGGCGGGAGGGGGGCTCTGCCCCCCTCGCCCTTCGGGCTCACCCCCCAAGGTACTTGCGCCAGGATGAAGAGGCCCCGGGGCGCGGTCAGCCGGTCCGGGCGCGCACCAGACGGGTGAAGTCGTCGCCGCGCGCCTCGAAATCGGCGTATTGGTCGAAGCTGGCGGCGGCGGGGGCGAGCAGCACGGTGTCGCCCGGCTGGGCCTCCTCGGCGGCGCGGGCGACGGCGCGGTCCATGGTTTCGCAGATCTCGTGCGGCGTGTCGCCCAGTTGCAGCGCGAAATCGCGCGCCGAGTGGCCGATCAGGTAGGCCTTGGACACGCGGGCGAGGTGCGGCGCGAGCGCGGCGATGCCGCCGTCCTTGCCGAGGCCCCCCGCGATCCAGCGGATGCGCTCGAAGGCCTGCAGGGCGGCGGCGGCGCTGTCGGTGTTGGTGGCCTTGGAATCGTTGACGAAGCGCACGCCCCCCGCCTCGCCGACGAGTTGCGAGCGGTGCGGCAGCCCCTCGAACGAGGCCAGCGCCGCTTCGACCTGGCGCGGGCTGAGGCCGAGCGCCCGCACGACGGCGTAGGCGGCGCAGGCGTTCTGGTGGTTGTGGCTGCCGGGCAGCCCCTTCATCGGGCGCAGGTCGATCGACGCCACCTGACGCCCCTTGCGGTATTCAGCGAGAAAGCCCTTGCGGGCGAAGACCTGCCAGCCCGGCCCGGCGAGCTTGCGATCGACCGAGATACGGATCACCCGGTCGTCGTCCGGGGCCTCGCTCAACTGGCCCGCGAGATAACGCCCCTCGGGTTCATCCACCCCCACCACCGCGCGGTCGGGCCCGCCCTCGGCGAAGAGCCGGCGCTTGGCGGCGAAATAGCCGCCCAATCCGCCGTGCCGGTCGAGATGATCGGGCGAGAGGTTGGTGAAAACCGCGATATCGGGGGTGAGCGCGCGGGCAAGGTCGGTCTGATAGCTCGACAGTTCCAGCACCACCACCTCGCCCTCGCCCGCCGGCTCGATATCAAGCACGCCACGGCCGATGTTGCCGGCAAGCTGGGCCGGGCGGCCGGCGGCGCGCAGGATGTGATGGATCAGCGCCGAAGTGGTGGATTTGCCATTCGAGCCGGTCACGGCGACGACCTTGGGCACGGTTTCGAACTCATCCCACTCGGGGGTGGCAAAGGAGCGGAAGAACAGCCCGATATCGTTGTCGACCGGCACGCCCGCCTCGTAGGCGCGCGCGATGTGGCGGTTCGGCGCCGGGTAGAGATGCGGAATGCCGGGCGAGGTGATCAGCGCGGCAAGATCGTCGAAGGCGTCGGCCCGGGCGAGATCGTGCAGCGTAAGCCCCTCGGCTTCGGCCCGCGCCCGCGCCTCGGCGCTGTCATCCCAGCACAGCGCCCGCGCGCCGCCGGCCTGAAGCGCGCGCGCGGTGGCGAGGCCGGAGCGGCCAAGGCCGAGCACGGCGATATTCCTGCCTTCAAAGCCACGCACGGGGATCATCGCGCACCTCCTGTCTGGCCGCTGTGGTATCCCGCCCGGCGCGGCTTGGAAAGGCCCCGGCGGCGCATCCGTTCCGCGGGCCGGGCGGGGCGCGTTTTCCGCTGCGGGAAACGGCACGGAAAACGCAGGTTTTCCGGCGCGAAATCCGCACGGATTTCGTCCGCCGCTAGCGCACCTTCAGCGTCGCCAGCCCGATCAGCGCCAGCACCAGCGCGATGATCCAGAACCGGATCACGATCTGCGGCTCGGCCCAGCCGCGTTTCTCGAAGTGGTGGTGGATCGGCGCCATCAGGAACACCCGCTTGCCGGTGCGCTTGAAGTAGAGCACCTGGATGATCACCGACAGCGCCTCGACCACGAACAGCCCGCCGACGATGGCCAGCACGATCTCGTGCTTCATCACCACCGCGATCGCGCCGAGCGCGCCGCCGAGGGCGAGCGAGCCGGTATCGCCCATGAACACCGCCGCCGGCGGCGCGTTGTACCACAGGAACCCGAGCCCGCCGCCGATCAGCCCGGCGGCGAAGACCAGCAGCTCGCCGGTGCCGGGCACGTAGTGCACCTCGAGATACTCGGTGAAGTCCACCCGGCCGACGGCGTAGGCGATGATCCCGAGGGTGGCGGCGGCGATCATCACCGGCATGATCGCCAGCCCGTCGAGCCCGTCGGTGAGGTTGACGGCGTTTGCGGCGCCGACGATCACGATCATGCCGAAGGGCAGGAAGAACCAGCCGAGGTTGATCAGCGTGTCCTTGAACACCGGCAGCGCGAGGCGGAAGCTGAGATCGTCGGGGTGAAGCGAGGCGGCCAACCAGACCGCGGCGAGCGCGATCAGGCCCTCGAGCAACAGCCGCATCCGGCCCGAGAGCCCGCCGTAATTGTCGCCCGCCGCGATCTTGCGGTAGTCGTCGGCGAAGCCGATGAGGCCGAAGCTCAGCGTCACCCCGAGCACGATCCAGACGAAGGGATTGTCGAGCCGGGCCCAGAGCAGGGTGGAGACGGTGAGCGCGCCGAGGATCAGCACACCGCCCATCGTCGGCGTGCCGGCTTTCGCCTCGAGGTGCCCCGCCGGGCCGTCGGCTCGGATCGGCTGTCCCTTTTTCTGGCGGCTTTTCAACAGGTTGATGAGCGGCCGGCCGAACAGGAAGCCGAAGATCAGCGCGGTGAAGAAGGCGGCGCCGGCGCGGAAGGTGATGTAGCGGAACAGGTTGAATACCCCGCCGCCATCGGAAAGCTCGGTCAGCCAATACAACATCTTGTGCGCCCTCGCGTCAGTCCACAGCCGGATGGCCCAGTTTTCGCACCACGTCAACCACGAGCGATACCCGCGAGCCCTTCGAGCCCTTGACCAGCACGACGTCGCCCGCGTCGATCAGCTTGTGCACGCGCGCGGCCAGATCCTCGGCGGTTTCGCACCAGGTGCCCTGTCGCCCGGCGGGCAGTCGTTCCCACAGCACGCGCATCCTCGGGCCGACGCAATGCACCACGTCGGCGGCGGCGAGCGCGGGCAGATCGGCCAGCGCCTCGTGCAGCGCGGTTTCCGTGGGGCCGAGTTCCAGCATGTCGCCCAGAATCGCGATCCGGCGGCCCCGGGCAACGCGGCCGAGCCGGTCGGTCGGGTGGCTCGTCTCCAGCACCTCCAGCGCGGCGGCCATCGAGGTGGGATTGGCGTTGAAGGCATCGTCGATCAGGGTGAGCGCGAGGCCCTCCACCGGGTCGAGCAGGATCTCCTCGCGGGTGCCCCGCCCGGCGGGCGGCTGCCACAGCCCGAGCGCGCGGGCGGCGAGGGTGACGTCGGCGCCGAGCGCACCGGCCACGCCCAGTACGGCAAGCGCGTTGGCGGCGAAATGGCGGCCCGGCGTGGCGAGGCGGAACAGCTGCACCGTGTCGCCGATCGCGGCGCGCGCGATGGTCGCATCGCCGTGCAGGTCAACCGACAGCAGCCGCAGGCTGTTGCCCGGCTCGGTGCCGAAGCACTCGATCCGCGCGCCCGCCCGTTCGGCGGCGGCACGAAGGATCGGCGTGGTCTCGATATCGCCGTTGATCACCGCGATGCCACCGGGCTCCAGCCCCTCGAAGATCGACGCCTTCTCGACGGCGATGCCGTCAAGGTTCTCGAAGGCTTCGAGATGGGCGGCGGCAACGGTGGTGACCATTGCCACGTGCGGCCGGGCAAGGCGCGCGAGCGGGGCGATCTCGCCGGGGCGGTTCATGCCGATCTCGATCACCGCGAAATCGGCGTCGGCGGGCAGCCGCGCCAGGGTGAGCGGCACGCCCCAGTGGTTGTTGTAGCTGGCTTCGGCGGCGTGCACCCGGCCCTGCCCTTCGAGCACGGCGCGCAGCATCTCCTTGGCCGAGGTCTTGCCGACCGAGCCGGTGATCGCCGCCACTTTTGCCCGGCCGCGGGCCCGGCCCGCCGCCCCGAGCCGCTCCAGCGCCCCAAGCACGTCATCGACGACGAGCAGCGGCGCATCGGCCGCCACGCCCTCGGGCAGATGGCTCACCATCGCCGCCCCGGCGCCGGCCGCGAGCGCCTGCGCCACGAAATCGTGGCCGTCGCGCTGATCCTTCAGCGCCACGAAGAGATCGCCGGGCGCCAGGCTTCGGCTGTCGATCGAAACGCCGGTAACCTCCCAGTTTCCTTGCGCTTTTCCACCGGTCGCGGCGGCCGCGTCGGCGGCGGTCCAGAGCGTCATGCCAGCCGTCCCTCGAGCGCGGCGACAGCCACGCTCGCCTGTTCGGCATCATCGAAAGGCAGAACGTCGTCGCCGATCACCTGGCCGGTTTCGTGGCCCTTGCCCGCGATCAGCAGCGCGTCGCCCGCCTCCAGCATGTCGACACCGCGCAGGATCGCCTCGGCCCGGTCGGCCACCTCGTAAGCGGCTGGGCAGCCTTCCAGAACCATCGCGCGGATCGCGGCGGGGTCTTCCGAGCGGGGGTTGTCGTCGGTCACGATCGCCACGTCGGCGTGTTGCGCCGCGGCCGCGCCCATCAGCTTGCGCTTGGTGGTGTCGCGGTCGCCGCCGGCGCCGAACACTACCACCAGCTTGCCGAAGACATGCGGGCGCATCGCCTGGAGCGCGGTGGCGAGGGCGTCGGGGGTATGGGCATAATCGACGAACACCGCCGCGCCGTTTTCGCGCTTGGCGGCCAGTTGCATCCGGCCGCGCACGGCGGCGAGGCTTTCGAGGCTGTCGAACACCGCCTGCGGTTCGCAGCCGGACGCGATGCAGAGCCCCGCCGCGAGCATCACGTTGTCGGCCTGGAACCCGCCGAGCAGGTTCAGCCGGACCATGTGCGGCTTGTGGCGCCAGTGGAAGCGCAGTTCCTGCCCGGTGGCGCCGAAACGGTGGTTGGTGATGTGCAGGTCGGCCTCCTTGCCGTGGCCGACGCTGAGCACGCGCTGACCGCGCGCCTCGGCACGCTTGACCAGGTCGCGGCCACGGTCGTCGTCGGTGTTGATCACCGCCACGCCGTCCTCGGGAAGAACCCGGGTGAACAGCCCCGCCTTGGCCTCGAAATAATCGTCGAGGCTGGCGTGGTAATCGAGGTGGTCCTGGCTGAGGTTGGTGAAGCCGGCGGCGGTGAGGTGCACGCCGTCGAGCCGCGCCTGCGCCAGCCCGTGCGAGGAAGCCTCCATCGCCGCGTGGGTAACGCCATGCGCGGCCATGTCGGCGAGCAGCTCGTGCAGCGTGATCGGCTCGGGCGTGGTGTGGCTCGCCGGCGCGGCATAGGCGCCCTCGACCCCGGTGGTGCCGATATTGGCGGCCTCGAAGCCGAGCAACTGCCAGATCTGGCGGGTGAAGCTGGCCACCGAGGTTTTGCCGTTGGTGCCGGTCACCGCCAACATCACCCGGGGCTGGCGGCGGTAGAACAGCGCCGCGGCGCAGGCCAGCGCGGCGCGCGGATCTTCGGTCACCACCAGCGCCACGCCTGGGTTTTCGGCCAGCACGTCTGCCGCCAGCCGTGCGCCTTCGGGGTCGGTCAGCACCGCCGCCGCGCCCATCCTGAGGGCATACTGGATGAACTCGGCGCCGTGCATCCGGCTGCCCGGCAGGCCGGCGAAGAGATGGCCCGGGCGGGTCTTGCGACTGTCGACCGAGAGGCCGGTGATCCCGGCATCGCCGCCGCCCTTCGCCGTCAGACCGAGGGCCGAAAGGGTTGTTACGGGTTCGGGCTGGGTCATGCGCTCTCCTCAGTTCGAGGTGAGTGTTACACCCGTTGGGGCGAGCGGTTCAATCTCGGGTTTGAGGCCAAGCAGCGGTGCCACCCGCCGGATCATCTCGGCCGCGACGGGAACCGCGGTCCAGCCCGCCGTGCGGCGCGGTTCGCGGCCGGAGGTTTCCACCGGCTCGTCGAGGGTGACGACCAGCACGTAACGCGGATCATGCGCCGGGAAGACGCTGGCGAAGGTGGCGATCACCTTGTCCTCGTAATAGCCGCCGCCCTTGAGCCTCGGCTTGTCGGCGGTGCCGGTCTTGCCGCCCACCGCGTAGCCCGGCACGTCGCCGAAGGAGGCGGTCCCCCGGGTGACCACCTGGCGCAGCATCTGGCGCGCGATGGCGGAGGTTTCCTCCGACACCACCCGCGGCCCGCGCGCCGCCGGCGCGCCGCGCACCAGCGTCGGCGACACCTTGTGGCCGCCGTTCAGCAGCGAGGCGTAGGCGGTGGCGAGATGCAGCGGCGAGGCCGAAAGCCCGTGGCCGTAGGAGATCGTCATCGTCGAGATCTCCGACCAATTCGGCGGCAGCAGCGGCTTCGACCCCGGCGCCTCGACCAGTTCGACGGCGGTGGGCTCGGTGAAGCCGAGGCCCGCGAGGAAGGCGCGCTGGCGCTCGGCGCCGATATCCATGGCGATCCGCGCGGTGCCGATGTTGGAGCTTTTCACGATCACGTCGGTGACCGAAAGCTGGGCGCCGTAATCGCGGAAATCGCGGATCCTGAACTTGCCCCAGGTCAACGGCCCGCGGGTGTCGATCATCGTCGAGGGGTTGACCTGGCCCATCTCCAGCGCCTGCGCCACGGCGAAGATCTTGAAGGTGGAGCCGAGTTCGTAAAGGCCCTGGACCGCGCGGTTGAACAGCGGGCTGTTGGAGGCGTCGCCCTCGGTGAGCGGGCGCGGGCGGTCGTTGGGGTCGAAGTCCGGCAGCGAGGCGAGCGCGACGACCTCGCCGGTGCGCGCCTCCATCAGCACCGCCGTCGCGCCCTTGGCGTTCATCATCACCATGCCGCCTTCGAGCACCCGCTCGACGGCGGCCTGCACGGTCAGGTCGATGGTGAGCCGGAGCGGATCGCCGGCCCGGGCCGGATCGCGCAGCCGTTCGTCGAAGGCCTTCTCGATCCCGGCGACACCGATCACCTCGGCCGCGTCCACGCCCTCGCGCCCGAAACGCGCGCCGCCGAGGATATGGGCGGCGATCGCGCCGTTGGGGTAGAGCCGCATCTCGCGCGGGCCGAACAGCAGCCCCGGCTCGCCGATGTCGAACACCGCCTGCTTTTGTTCGGGACTGATTTTCTTCTTTATCCACAGGAACTTGCGATCCCCGGCGAACCAGCCGAGCAGGCGCTCCTCGTCGAGATCGGGGAAGATGCGCACAAGCTCGCGCGCGGCGCGTTCCGGCTCCACCATCATCGGCGGCTGGGCGTAGAGCGCGTGGGTGACGAGGTTGGTGGCCAGGAGCCGCCCGCGCCGGTCGACGATATCGGCGCGCGCGGCGGCGATCTGGGCGCCGGCGGCCTGGGCGCGCGGCTCGGCCGGTTCGGACGCCGCGATCGCCCCCATCCGCACGCCGACCACGAGGAAGGCACAGAAAAACAGCCCCGCCAGCACCACCAGCCGCCCCTCGGCGCGCAGCCGGGCGCGATCGCGGATGTCTTCATGCCGCTTGCGCAGGTTCTCGCGCTCGATCCGGTCGGGGTTTTCGCCCTTGGCGCGGGCATCGAGCACGCGGGCGAGCGGGCGCAGAGGAACGCGGGTCATGGCGTGATCTCTCCAACGACGTCCACCGCCCCGGTCACCGGCAGGAGCGGCATCTCCTCCTCCGGGTAGGCGATCTGGTCGACCCGCCCGAACTGCTCGGGCGCGAGCGGCAGAAGACCGAGGCGGTCGAAATTCAGATCGGCGAGGTCGCGCAACCGGTCGGGCCGGTTGAGATAGGCCCATTCGGCGCGCAGAACCGCCAGTTCCTCGCGCATCCGGCCGATCTCGTGCTGCAGGGCGCTCACCTCGTTGAGCGCGTCCTGGGTCTTGTAGTTCTCGACATAGGCCCAGTAGCCAAGCCCGATCACCGCGAGGGTGGACATCACGTAGAGCAGGCTGCGCATCATCTCGCCGCACCTCCGAACACGGGGGCGGGCAGCCCCAGCTTCATGCGATCCACCGGCGCGAAGGGGGCCTCGGTGCGAGTGGCGACGCGCAACCGGGCGCTGCGGGCGCGCGGGTTTTCGTCCAGTTCGGCCGCGTCGGGGCCGATGGCCTTTTTCGGCGTGAGGGTGAAGCGCGGCACCTCGGCTTCGAGCGCCGGGGCATGGCGCGATCCGCCGCCGCCGCTGGAGGCGGCCAGTTGCAGGTAGCGTTTCACCACCCGGTCTTCGAGCGAATGGAAGGTCACCACCGCCAGCCGTCCGCCCGGCTTCAGCGCCCGCTCGGCCGCTTCCAGCCCGGCGGCGAGCTGTCCGAACTCGTCGTTCACCGCGATGCGGATGGCCTGGAAACTGCGGGTGGCGGGATGGCTCTGGCCCGGCTTGGGGCGCGGCAATTGCCGTTCGATCACCTCGACGAGCTGGCCCGTCGTCTCGAACGGGGCCTCGGCGCGGCGGCGCAGGATGGCGCGGGCGATGCGACGCGCCTGCCGCTCCTCGCCGTAATGGTAGAGAATATCGGCCAGGGCCTCTTCGGAGGCGGTGTTGACGAGGTCGGCCGCGCTCGGGCCCGACTGGCTCATGCGCATGTCGAGCGGCCCGTCACGCAGGAAGGAAAACCCCCGCTCGGGCCGGTCGAGCTGCATCGACGACACGCCGAGATCCAGCACCACGCCGTCGACCGGCGCGCCGGCGATGTCATCGAGATCGGAGAAGGTGCCCTCGACCAGCCGCAGCCGGTCGCCGTAGGCGTCCGCCCAGCTGCTTGCCATGTCGAGCGCCATCGGATCGCGGTCGATCCCGATCACCTGCGCCGCGCCGGCCTCGAGCAGGCCACGGGCATAGCCGCCGGCGCCGAAGGTGCCATCGACCCAGAGCCCCTCGACCGGGGCGACCGCGGCGAGAAGCGGGCGCAGCAGAACGGGAATGTGGGGCCGGGCGCCGGGTGCGGTATCGCGCGCGGTGGCAGCCATCATGCGCCCCCGTCGTCGTCCGGCAGGAGCGTGAGCGGATCGAAATCCTCGGGCTGGCCTTCAAGCCAGGCCTCGGTGCGCGCGCTCTCCTCGGCGTCGTAGACTTCCGGATCCCAGACCTGGAAGGTGTCGCCCGTGGCGATGAAATAGGCCTCGCTGCCGATGCCGATCTTCTGGCGCAGCTTGGCCGGCAGCACGAGGCGGCCGGTCTCGTCGACGCTGGTGGGGTGCGACTGGCCGTTGAACAGCTTCTCCAGCATCCGCCGCTCCATCGAGCCGCGCTGCATCCGGGCGATCTTGCGATCGACCTCGTCGATCGCCTCCATCGTGTAGCATTCGAGGTATTTGCGGCGGTGATCGCCGTAGACGATCACCAGGTTGGGGTTGAGGCCATCGGTCCAGTCCGGGTCGCCGGCTTCGAGCACACGGCGAAACAGGGCCGGGATCGACACCCTGCCCTTCGCGTCCACCTTGTGGAGCCCTTCGCCTCTGAAAACCCGTGCCACGTGTCGCGGCTCCTGTCTGCCCTTCGCCTCGCTACCGCCGGATACGAAAACGGCGGATCGAACTGCTGCCACTGTCCGATCCGCCGCCCTCGTCCCATCTCTGGGTTCGTCCGATCACGCTCGCCACCTGGGGGGGGATGTCTGCTCGCGAGTGCGCCGGATCTCTTTTTTCCGATGAAGCGGGGTGCCTGTATGAAACCTGACTTGGGAGATGTTTCGGGGTCTTGCTGCCCCTTGTGTTCCCGTCCTCATCGTGGGTTTAGGGATGCCATGGGAATTGATGGTAATCAATACTTTTTTCGCCCAATCCAGCACAAGATCTTGTCTGGCGTCGATTTGAAACCCAAGATATTGCAGGACAAATGAAGAACGAAAAGCCATTTGTAGCGGAATTATATTCGGTCACGCACAATATATAGTGTCGTATATCCAAGGATATTTTTTCCCCTGAATTCCCGGATATTTCCGCGGTCCTCCCGGCAAGTGGCCGAATTCAGGCCGTCATACCCCGAAGTTCGTCTCGAATCACGCGGTGAATCGGCCCCTGTTCGGCGCCGTCGCGGCACCGGGCGGCGCCGGGCCCGGGCTTGTCCCATGAATTCCCGGGGCGGCCCCCCACGAAATCCCGTGCGCCGCGCGGGTGGCCGGAAAACGGCAACGCCCGCACGGCGACCGTGCGGGCGTTTGCCTTTTTTCATCACCGGAACCGGGATTCCCCCCGATCCGGCGGCGCGGAGCGCGATCCGCTCAGACCATGCCTTTCTCGGCCAGCTCGCGCGCCAGCGTCCGGTAGGCGTCGGCCACCGGCCCCTCGCCCAGCGCGATCGGCAGGCCGACATCGCCCGCCACCCGAACCTCGCGCGCCAGCGGGATCGCGCCCAGCAGCGGCAGGTTCATCCGCTTGGCCTCGGCCTGAACGCCGCCCTCGCCGAAGACGTGATCCTCGTGGCCGCAGTTCGGGCAGACATACATCGCCATGTTCTCGATCAGGCCGAGCACCGGGACGCGCACCTTCTGGAACATGTCGATCGCCTTGTGGGCGTCGATCAGCGCCACGTCCTGCGGCGTGGAAACCACCAGCGCGCCGGTCATCTTGACCTTCTGCGCCAGCGTGATCTGCACGTCGCCGGTGCCGGGCGGCAGGTCGATCAGCAGCACGTCGAGTTCACCCCAGTTCACCGAGAACAGGAATTGTTGAATCGTGCCGGTGATCAGCGGCCCGCGCCAGACCACCGCCTGGTCGGGATCGACGAAGAGGCCGATGGAGACGAGCTTGACGCCATGGGCCACCACCGGGTCCATGATCTTGCCGTCGTCCGACTTCGGCCGGTCCTTCGCGCCCATCATCAGCTGTTGCGAGGGCCCGAGCACGTCGGCGTCGATCAGGCCGACCTTCATGCCCTGCGCCGCGAGCGCCACCGCGAGGTTGGAGGTGACGGTGGATTTGCCGACGCCCCCCTTGCCGGAGGCGATCGCCACGATGCGCTTGACGCCGGGGATTGCCTTCGGCCCGTCCTGCGGTTGCGGGTGCTGGCCGATCTTGAGCTGCGGCGGCTCGCCCGAGGGGGCGGGCTTGCTCGCGGCCCCGGACTTGGGCGCGCCCTCGTGCGCGGTAAGAATGACGGTGGCCTTGGCCACGCCGGGCAGCGCCGTCACGGCGGCCTCGGCGGCCTGCCGCACCGGCTCGAGCTTGCCGGCGAGTTCGGCGCTCGGCGCCTCGATCAGGAAGCTCACCTTGCCATCGGTCGCCACCATCAGCGCGCGGATCATGTCGCGCGAGACCAGGTCGCCGCCATCGGGCACCGCCACCTTGGCCAGTGTTTCAAGAATCTGTTCACGTGTCGGGGCCATGCGCGTCTCCCTCTCCCTCATATTCAGGTGCCATTACATGAGCGTTTTCGTCGGACAAGCAAGGGGCGTTTGCAAATTGCCCAATTCTCATGCGCCTTTTTCCGAGCCATGCACAAGATGCAACCCCGGTCTGAAATAGGTCAGCATGACTTATGCGCTTTCTGCATAGCGGCAATACCGAACCGTCCATTGTGCGCGCGCAGCATACGGGCCATCTTTGCTTCAACAGGACAGACCAAGACGACGGTCAAACCAGAAAGAGAGACGACAATGGCATATGCAACCGATATCCGCACGGTCCAACTCGGCCTTCGCGACCGGGTAAGCGCCATGCTGAAAGCCTTCGCCGAAGCCCGCGAGCAGCGCAAGATCTACATCCGCACGCTCAACGAGCTGAACGCGCTGAACAACCGCGATCTTGCCGACCTCGGCATTTCGGCGGCACAGATCCCCTTCATCGCCCGCGAGGCGGCTTACGGGACGAAATAACAGTTTTGGCCGCTCCACCTCCTCCCGGAGCGGCCCGACCCGAAACGATGCGCCTCCTCCCTAGCATCGCCGACGGTCGCCATTCGGGCGCGTCTTCCTCCTCCCTGAGGCGCCCGTGACCTGCCGGCGGCACCCGATCCTCCTCCCCGGGTGCCGCCGTGCGGGGTCGAAAACCAGATTGGGCGTCCGCCTCCTCCCTTGGGCGCCCCTTCCCGGACGGTCCTTTCCTCCTCCCTGGACCGGATGGGTTACATAGGGGTTCGTCAGGGCCCCGACCGAGCGCAAAGGTTTCTTCCTCCTCCCTGAGACCTCTTGCGAGATTAACGGCGGCGCCTTCCTCCTCCCTGGCGTCGCCGTTTTTTTTGGCCTTGCCACCACGCGCCAGACGGAGAAACTCGCGGCAAACCCAACGAGCCCGGCAAACGGGGCCATGCGAGGCCGCCGGGTGTCTGACGAGTTTCAGGAGAGACAATGCCGCGACAACACATCCCCTACGGCGCAGGCTGGGCGATGCCCTTTCCCGCCCCCTACCCCGCCCTGGTGCGCGACGGCGACCGGGCATGGAGTTCGGGCATGCTGCCGGTCGATGGCGCGGGCAAGGTGCTGCATCCCGGTGACCTGGCCGCGCAGGCCCGGCTGATCGCGGGGCGAGTCGCGCCGCTGCTCGCCGAGGCCGGGCTCGGGCCCGACAGCGTCAGCCGCCTCGTGCTCTACAGCGCCAGCCCCGACGCCACGATGCAGCCCGAGATGGAGGCCGCGTTCCGCGCCGCTCTCGACGCCACCCCGCTGATCGAGTTCGTGCCGGTGCCGCATTTCTACTACGACGGGTTGCTGCTCTCGGTCGACGTGCATTGCGCGCGCGCCGAGACGGTGCTGGAAAACGCCCTGCCCGGTGGCGGGCGCGCCCGGCTGATGCGCGAACCCGGCACCATCGTGCTCAACCTCGCGGCCCCGGTGGCCAGCATCGGCCCGGCGCTCGGCGGGCTGCTCACGCTGCACCGGCTTTCGCCCGACCGGCTGATGTCGGGCTGGGGCATCGCGCCGGAACCGATGCTCTCGGCGGTGCCCGGCCAGATCGCGCCGCGCCTGCCGGGGTTCTTTTCCGGCGCGCTGATGCCCTGCTACCGGCAGGATGACCACGCCCACCTCTACCTCACCTTCGCCACCGACGCGATCGAGCTGGACGAGCGGCGCGAGGGCGGCGTGCGGCTGCACATGGCCCATGCCCGCGACCTCGCGGTGCTCGACGCGCGCTATCTCGGCGGCGCCGGCGTGGGTATTGCCGACCAGACCCGGGTGGTGATGGACGCCCTCGCGGCGGTGCTGGCCGATCACGGGATGGGGTTCGGCGACGTGGTGAAATCGACCACCTTCTACGCCGGCAACACCTCCGCCGAGGATCTTCACCGCAACATGACGGTGCGCAACAGCTATTACGAGGCGCCCGGCCCGGCCTCGACCGGGGTGCCGATCTCGCGCATGGCCGATCCCGGCTCGAAGGTGCGGATCGAACTGGTGCTGCGCCCGCGCACGGACGGCTGAGCGCCGGCGCCGGGCTCAGGCGCCGACCACAGAGCCGCGCCAGGTGAAGGTGCGGCGGCGCAGGGTCACGACCCAGAGCGCGGGCAGGAGCGCGTCGCGCAGCAGCATCGCGGCGATGTCGCGCGGGCCGGAGGGCCAGCCATGGGCGCGCGCCAGCGCGATCTCGGCACCATACCAGACGAGCGGAAAGGCCGCCAGCGCAAGCCCCGGCGCCGCGCCGAGACCGACGAGCCCGGCCAGTGCCGCGAAGGGCGGCAGCGGCCCTTGCAGGATTTCGAGCGCGAAGATCGCCGGGAAGCCCGCGCGCCGGATCCGGCTCCAGCGCAACTGGCGGCCCCAGACCTCGCCGAAATCGCGCCGGCCGATCGGCTGGCCGAACAGCGGCCGGGCGAGGCGCACCTTCAGCCCACGCGCGCGCACCAGCTTGGTCGAGGCCACGTCTTCGGCCAGATCGTGCCCCAGCGCCGCCGGGCCGCCCCCCGATTCCAGAAGCGCACGGTTCCAGAACAGCGTCTTGCCATGGGCAAAGCCGATCCCCAGCGCGTCGGCCGCGAGTTGCCAGCGCGCCTGGTTGGAGTTGAGAAAGGCGCATTCCAGCGCGCCCCAGAGGTTTTCCGGCCGGATCCCCGCCGGCGGCGACGAGACGAGGCCGGTATCCTCGCGCCGGGTGTCGTCGAGGCGGCGCAGGTAATCGGGGGTGAGCAGCAGGTTGGCATCGGTCATCGCCACCCATTCGCCGCGCGCGGCGGCGAAGCCCTTCACCAGGTTGTTGAGCTTGGGGTTGGCGCTGACCCGGTCATCGCCGATCAGTATGCGCGCAGGCACCTCCGGGTGGGCCGCGATCAGTTCTTCGAGCAGCGCCACCGCCGGGTCATCGGCGGCGGCGGCGCAGAACAGGATCTCGTGGTCAGGGTAGTCCTGCCCGAAGGAGGAAGCCAGCGTTTCGGGATCGAACGCGTCGAGCCCGCAGACCGGGCGCACCAGCGAGACCGCGGGGCGCGGCGGCGCATCGGCGGCGCGCGGGCGGGTGCGGCGCGGCCAGGCCAGCGCGGTGGAGAGAAGGTGCACGCCGATGGCGACGACGGCGAAGACGGCGAGGAGGGTGACGAGCATCAGCCCGCGCCCCGGGCCATCGCCGGGGCCTCGGCCAGCCCCGCTTGCGCCGGTTCGGCCCGCGCCGCGGCCCGCGCCGACCAGTCGAGCAGCCGCAGCGCGCCGCTGCGGTCTTCCACCAGCGCGGTGTAGCTGTCGACCCAATCGCCGCAATTGGCGTAGCGCAGCCCGTCGATCTCGCGCAGCCCCGGCTTGTGCGAATGGCCGCAGATCACGCCCTGGGTTCCGGCTGCCCCGGCCAGCGCGACCAGCCGGCGCTCGAAGCGCCGCCCCATCACGAACAGGCTGCTGAAGGTGCGGATCGCCGCGCGGATCGGGCTGTTTTCGCCCTTGCGCGCCCAGAGTTCGAGGCGTCGGCCGAGCCAGGCGTCGACACCGCGCGCGAGGGCGTCGGCGCGGCTGCCGAGGCGGGTCATCGCGTGCAGGCGCAGGAGCCGGTTGTCGGCCTGATCGCCATGCAGCACGAGATAGCGCCGGCCATCGCCGGCGCGGTGCACCAGCGCCTCACGCAGTTCCCAGCCCGCCGGCAGGCGCGCCGCTCCCGGCGACCGCAGGGCCGCATCGTGGTTGCCCGCGAGGTAGACCACCCGGGTGCCGCTCCGCGCGCGCCGCTCGAACTCGCTCATGACCGCCTCGTGCGTCGGGGTCCAATGCACATGGCCGCCGTGCCAGATATCGAGGATATCGCCGACGAGGTAGATCGTGGCCGCCTCGTGCTCGGCGAGGAAGTCGAGCACCGCGCGCGGATGGCTGGCGCGGGCGCCGAGGTGGAGATCGGAGAGAAACAGGCTGCGAAAGCGCTCAGGCATCGGCGGGCGACTCCGTGGTGTTTGCGCATGGTTTTCTCCGCTGGCTGTTTCCGTCTCATGACATTCAGGTCACAGGCATATGACATCGTCAATGACGAGGCGCCCCGCGCCCGCGCCCGCATTCGCCGCCGCCGCCGCCGCTCAGGCGGCCGGGCGGCGGAAGGTGAGGCGCATCTGCTTTTCGGTCTCGATCAGGGCAAAGAACACCGCGCCGATGCCGACGATCATCAGCCCGTCGATCAGCGGCACCGGTCGGGTTCCGAAAATGGCCTGCAGCGGCGGCAGGTAGGTGATCGCGAACTGCGCCACCACCACGATCACCACGCAGGCCCAGACGAAGCGCGTGGCGCGCACCGCGGCCCACGTCAGCGAGGTGGCGTAGATGTTGCGGATGAAGAACAAATGGAACATCTCCAGCACCACCAGCATGTTCATCGCCATGGTCTGCGCCAGCGCCTGATCGTAGCCCTTGTCGACCGCGTAGGCGTAAACGCCGAAGACCGCGCCGAGAAACAGCGTCGAGACCAGCACGATATGCCAGACCAGTTCGCTGGTCAGCAGCGGCTCGTCGCGCGGGCGCGGCGGGCGGCGCATGGTGCCCTTCTCCGAGGGTTCGAAGGCGAGCGCGATGCCGAGCGTGACGGCGGTGATCAGGTTGACCCAGAGGATCTGCACCGCGGTGATCGGCAGCGCCATGCCGGCGAACAGCGCAACGATGATCGTCATCGCCTCGCCCGCGTTGGTCGGCAGGGTCCAGCTGATCACCTTCTTGATGTTGTCGTAGACCGTGCGGCCCTCGCGCACGGCGGCGGCGATGGAGGCGAAGTTGTCGTCGGCCAGCACCAGTTCGGCGGCCTCCTTGGCGGCCTCGCTGCCCTTCAGGCCCATGGCGATACCGGCATCGGCCCGCTTGAGCGCGGGGGCATCGTTCACCCCGTCGCCGGTCATCGCCACGGTCAGCCCGCGCGCCTGCAGTGCCTCGACGAGCCGGAGCTTGTGCTCCGGCGAGGTGCGCGCGAAGACATCGGTGGTGAGCACCGCCTCGGCGAGATCGCCCACGTCCATCGCCTCGATATCGGCGCCGGTCAGCACGGACTCGCTGTTCTGCAGCCCGATGCGGGCGGCGATGGCGCGGGCGGTGGCGGCGTGGTCGCCGGTGATCATCTTCACCCGGATCCCGGCGGCATGGCACTCGGCCACCGCCTCGATCGCCTCCTCGCGCGGCGGGTCGATCAGCCCGACGAGGCCGATCAGCGTGAGTTCGCCGGCGATATCCTCGACGTTCAGCACGAGGTGCTCCTGCGCTACCTTGCGCGCCGCCACGGCGATCACCCGCTGGCCCTCGGCGGCGAGGTCTTCGATCATCTCGTGCCAGTGGTCGCCGTCGAGCGGCTCGGTGCCGCCGTCGGTCGCGCGCTGGTTGGCGCACATGCCCAGCACCACCTCCGGCGCACCCTTGACGTGGATGCAGGCCGCGCCGTCGTGATCGTGGTGCAGCGTCGCCATGTAGCGATGCGCGGCGTCGAACGGGATCGCGTCGGTGCGGGCCCAGCCGCGGAACGGCTCGGGGCCGTCGCGGGTGATCTTGCCGGCGAGCGCCATCAGCGCGCCCTCCATCGGGTCGCCCTCGACGCGCCAGCCGGTTTCGTGGCCGCGCAGGGAGGAATCGTTGCACAGCGCCGCCGCACGGGCGAATTCCATCAGTACCGCGTGCTCGTCGGGGTGCACATCGGCCTCGCGCCAGCGCACCGCGCCCTCCGGCGCATAGCCATTGCCGCCGACCGAATAGAGGTGTTCGGCGGCGGCGAGCGAGGCCACCATCATCTCGTTGCGGGTAAGCGTGCCGGTCTTGTCGGAGCAGATCACCGAAACCGAGCCCAGCGTCTCGATCGCCGGCAGGCGGCGGACGATGGCGTTGCGCCGGGCCATCGCCTGCACCCCGACCGCGAGCGTGATCGTGAGCACCGCCGGCAGGCCCTCGGGGATCGCCGCCACTGAAAGGCCGACGACGGCCATGAACAGTTCGCCGAACTCCATGTGGGTGATGAAATAGCCCCAGCCCAACAGGCCGGACGCGATGATCAGGATGAACACGGTGAGCCACTTGGCGAAAATGTCCATCTGGTGCACCAGCGGGGTGGTCAGCGTCTGCACCTCGGAGAGCATGCCGCTGATCCGGCCGATCTCGGTCTCTCCGCCGGTGGCGACGACCACGCCCCGCCCGGTGCCGGCGGCAACCAGCGTGCCGGAAAACATCATCGGGGCGCGGTCACCGAGCGAGGCATCTTCCGCCACCGCGCCCAGGGTCTTGTCGACGGGCACGGATTCGCCGGTGAGGATCGCCTCCTCGGCCTTCAGCCCGCGCGCCTCCAGCAGCCGCAGATCAGCGGGCACCCGGTCGCCGGCCTCGACGAGAACGACATCTCCAGGCACCAGTTCGGCGGCATCGACGCTGCTGCGCTGGCCGTCGCGCAAAACCGCCGAGCGCGGCGCGAGCATCCCCCGGATCGCCGCCATCGCCTCCTCGGCCTTGCCCTCCTGGATGAAACCGATCACCGCGTTGACGATCACCACCGCGAGGATCACGCCGGTGTCGATCCAGTGCGCCAGCGCCGCGGTCACCGCGGCGGCGAACAGGAGCACGTAGATCAGCACGTTGTGAAACTGCAGGATGAAACGGACGAAGGCGCTGCGCTTGGGCGGCTCCGGCAGGGCGTTGGGCCCGTAGCGCTCGCGGCGCGCGGCAACCTCTTCCTCGGTCAACCCCTTCGCCGTCGTCTCCAGCGCCGCGAGGGCCTCCTCGCGGGTCGCCGCGTGATAGACGGTTTGCGCCCGTGTCTCGGTCATGTCGGTGCTTCCCTTCGTCTGCCGGGGCCTCGGACAAGATCGGGCACCCGCAGGTCAAGCCGTTGATGAAACGGGATTAGACCCGCACAACGGCAGCACCCGAGCGCCCGCGCCCGGCCTCGTCTTTTCGCATGGATGGTAGCGTTTCCGCACCCCGGGGGCCAGCGAATCCGGGCCCTGCGCCGCCGATTTCGCACCTTGCCACAGGGCGATCCGGCGCCCCTGCCCGATCAGGCCGAGGCCGCCGCGCCCGGCCCGGAACAGGCCGAGCCTTCGCCGAGCCTGTCGGCGACGCGGAAGATCTCCTCGAGCATGCAGTTGCCTTTCACGAGATCCTCGAGGGTGACGAGGTCCATCTCGTGGTAGAAGGCTTCGAGCGCCCGGCGGATCGCGCTGCGCAGGCGGCAGGCGGTGATCAGCGGGCAGGTATTGGTCTCCGGCGCGAAACACTCGGTGAAGGGCACGTCGGCCTCGAACAGCCGGAACACCGCGCCGATGTTGATCGACCGGGGTCGGCGCGCCAGCCGCACCCCGCCAAGCCGGCCGCGCGTGGCGTTGACGAAGCCCTGCGCATGCAGCGCGTTGATCACCTGGGCGAGGTGGTTGGCGGAGGAATTGCAGGCCCGCGCGATCTCGGCGGAGCGGACGGTTTCACCCTCGTGAACCGCGCAATACATCAGCGCACGGATCGCGAGGTTGGTTCGGGTCGTGAGGCGCAAAGGGGCTCTTCCTGCTGGTCGGTTTGCGACAAAGAAGCACGGGGCATGTCTCTTGTAACTGATCTAGATCACGCCACATCGGCAAGTCGAGCCCTATAATACATATCTTTGATACAGATTAAAACCGACCGGAGGAAAAACCCGGGTGCCCCGCCGCAAGCCAGACCCGATCGCGCGCCTGACCGCGCCGGTGCGCCCGGCGCTCAACCGAGCCGCCGCGCTGGCGGTCGTGGCCAACCTGTTGTGGCTGGTGCAGGCCGGCGCGGTGGCAGCGGCGATCGGCGGCGCGCTGGTGCCACCGGCGCTGCTCTCGCCCGCCGAGGGGGCGCTGGTCTTCCTCGCCACCGGGGCGCTGCGGGCGGGGCTGGGCTACGTTTCCGGCGGCATCGCCTTTCGCGCCAGCGACCGGGTGATCGCCGATCTGCGCGCCCGCCTGCTCGCCCGCGAGGCCGGCGAAGGCCCCGCCACCGGGGTCGGTATCGGCGGTGCGGGCGCGGTGGCGGCGCTCGCGGGCGAAAAGCTCGACCTGCTCGCCCCCTACCTCACCCGCTACGCGCCGGCGCGCGCCCGTGTTGCGGTGGTGCCGCTGGTGATCCTCGCCGTCGCCTTCTCCGCGAGTTGGGCGGTGGGGCTGATCTTCCTGATCTCCGGCCCGCTGATCCCGGTGTTCATGGCGCTGGTGGGGATGGCCGCGCAGGATGCGAGCGAACGCCAGATGCGCGAGGTCGGCACGCTCAACGACCTGTTGGCCGACCGGCTGGCGGCGCTGGCCGATTTCCGCCTGCTCGGCGCCCGCCCGGCGCTGATCGAGGGGTTCGCCGCGCAGGCCGAGGACTTGCGCGCGCGCACCATGGCGGTGCTGCGCATCGCTTTTCTATCGTCCACCGTGCTGGAGCTGTTCGCCGCCATCGGGGTGGCGATGGTGGCGGTATTTCTCGGCTTCTCGCTGCTCGGCGCGATCTCCTTCGGCACCTGGGGCGGGCCAATCTCGCCCATGGCGGTGATCTTCCTGTTGATGCTCGCGCCCGAGTTCTACCAACCCTTGCGCGATCTCGCCGCTGCCTGGCATGACCGCGCGGCGGCGGCGGCGGTGGCCGAGGAACTCGCCGCATGGGAAGACGCGGCCCGCGCGCCGGGCCTCGGCACCGGGGCGGCCGCCGCGCCACTGCCGGGAGGTTTCGCGCTGACCACGCGCGGCGTGCGGCTGAGGCGCGGCGAAACCGTCATCGCCCTGCCCGACATCACCCTTGGCCCGGGCGAAACCCTCGCGCTCACCGGCCCGTCCGGCGCCGGCAAGACAACGGCGCTGATGGCGCTCGCCGGGCTGTTGCGCCCCGAGGCGGGCGAGATCCGGGTGAACGGCCAGGAACTCGACGACAGCACCGCCGACGCCTGGCGCGCGGAGCTCGGCTGGATGCCGCAGGCGCCGCATTTCCTTGATGCCACCCTGCGCGACAACGTGGCGATGTCGGCCGAGGGCGACGTTGCGGCGGCGCTGGAGCAGGCCGGGGTGGCCCATGTCGTCGCGGCGCTGCCCGAGGGCGTCGAGACAAGGCTGGGCGAGACTGGGGCGGGGCTTTCGGGCGGCGAGGCGCGGCGGGTGACGCTGGCGCGCGCATTGCACGCACGCCCGCGCCTGCTGCTCGCCGACGAGCCGACCGCCGACCTCGACGCCGAAACCGCGCGCATCGTCACGCAAGCCCTGATGGCGCGCGCGAAGGCGGGGATGGCGCTGATCGTCTCCACCCATGACGAGCGGCTCGCAGACCTGATGGACCGAGCAATCAAGATCGGGGGGGCGCCATGAGGCCGCTCATCCGGATCTTCCGCCTGATGGTGCAGAGCCAGCGCAAGGCGCTGTTGCAGGGCGCCGCGCTGTCGCTCGTGGTGCTCCTGATGGGGGCGGCGCTGCTCGGGCTTTCGGGCTGGTTCATCACCGCTGCGGCGGCGGCGGGGCTGGCCGGCGCGGGCGCCACCTTCGACGTGTTCCGACCCTCCGCGATGGTGCGCTTCCTCGCGCTCGGGCGCACCGCGGCGCGCTACGGCGAGCGGCTCACCACCCACGACGCCACCCTGCGGGTGCTCGCCGCGCTCCGGGTGCGGCTGCTCGCGCGCGCCGCCGCCCTGCCCTTCGACGAGATGATCCGGGCGCGGCGCAGCGCCGGGCTGAACCGGATCACCGCCGATGTCGACGCGCTCGACGGCATCCCCTTGCGGCTGATCCTGCCGATCGGCGCGGGGTTGGCGGCGCATGGGTTGGTTTTCGCGGTGCTGTGGTGGCTGAGCGATCTGCGCGTGGCGGCGGCGATCCTCGTGATCCACCTTCTCGGCGCGGCCGCGGTCATGGCCTGGGCGGGCGCGCGGGCGGCGGGGCCTTCCGCCGACGCCGAGCGCGCGGGGCAGACCTACCGCGCCCGGCTGCTCGACCTGGTCCGCGCCCGGGCCGACCTCGTGGTGCATGGCCGCCTGCCCGCCGAGGCGGGGGCGGTGCACGCTTCCGACGCCGAGCGGCGCACGCTGCAGGCAGGGCTGGATCGCACCGGGCGGCGCGCGGGGGCCGCACTGGCGCTGGTGGCCAGCGCGGCGGCCGCGGCGGCGCTCTGGATCGGCCTCGGGCTGGTCGAGAGCGGCACCCTCACCCCGGCGCTCGCCGCCCTTGGCGTATTCACCGCGCTGGCGCTGGCCGAGACGCTGGCCCCGATGCACAGGGCGGCGACCGAGCTGGGCCGGATGCGGCTCGCGGCCGACCGGATGGGTGCGGTGCTCGATACCGCCGCCGCGCCGGCGGAAGGCCCTGCCCCCGCGCCGGACCGCGCCGCTCCGGTGCTCGCCCTCGACAGGCTCGCGCTGCAGCGCCTCGGCGCGGCAGCCCCGGTGTTCGAGGGGCTTTCGCTCGCGCTGGCGCCGGGCGAGGTTCTGGCGCTCACCGGCCCCTCGGGCTCGGGCAAGAGCACCGTGCTGCAGATCGCCGCCGGGGTGAGCCAGGCCAGCGCCGGGCGGGCGCATCTGCTTGGCCAGCCGCTCGCCGACTGGCCAGAGCAGGCGCTGCGCGACACCGTCACCCTCGTGCCACAACGCGCGAGCCTGGTGGCCGGAACCCTGCGCGACAACCTCGCGCTGGCGGCACCGGATGCCGACGACGCCACCCTCCTCGCCGCGCTCGACGCCTGCGCCCTTGGCGCCACCTTCGCCGCGCGCGGCGGGCTGGAGGCCCCGATCGGCCCCGGCGGCGCGGGGCTGTCGGGGGGCGAAGCCCGACGGGTGGCGCTGGCGCGCGCACTGCTGCGCCGGCCTGCGCTGCTGCTGCTCGACGAGCCCACTGAGGGGCTCGACCGGGCCACCGCCGCGGCGGTGCTGGCTGGTATCCGCGCCGCCCTGCCCGAGGCCGCGATCCTGATCGCCGCCCACCGCGCGGTGGAAATCGCAGCCGCGGATCGCAGCCTTGCCATGACGTCTATGACATAAAGTCACATCCCCGATTCAGGTTTTGACCTGCACCTCTATCTTCATATGATCCGGATCAAAGTTGCATCTCACATGTTGCTTTAATCTGGAACCTCCCGGGCCGATGGCCCCGATACAGGAGAGAGAGATGGAGTTCGGAATCGTCGAGCTGTCACGGCTGCAATTCGCCATGACCGCGATGTATCACTTCCTCTTCGTGCCGCTCACGCTCGGTCTGTCGATCATCGTGGCGATCATGGAGACGGTCTATGTCATGACCAACCGTCCGATCTGGCGGCAGATGACGAAGTTCTGGGCCACGCTGTTCGGCATCAACTTCGTGCTCGGCGTCGCCACCGGCATCACCATGGAATTCCAGTTCGGGATGAACTGGAGCTACTACAGCCACTACGTCGGCGACATCTTCGGCGCGCCGCTGGCGATCGAGGGGCTGATGGCCTTCTTCCTCGAAGCCACCTTCGTCGGCCTGATGTTCTTCGGCTGGGACAAGATGTCGAAGGTCGCGCATGCCGGCGTCACCTGGCTCGTCGTCATCGGCTCGAACTTCTCGGCGCTGTGGATTCTCATCGCCAACGGCTGGATGCAGAACCCGGTGGGCGCGGAGTTCAACCCGATGACGATGCGGATGGAGATGACCTCGTTCTTCGAAGTGCTGTTCAACGAGGTGGCACAGGCGAAATTCGTCCACACCGTCTCGGCCGGCTACGTCACCGCAAGCGTCTTCGTGATCGGCGTTTCGGCCTGGTACCTGCTGCGCGACCGCCATATCGAGCTGGCCCGCCGCTCGATCACCGTGGCCGCCGCCTTCGGCCTCGCCTCGGCGTTCTCGGTGGTGGTTCTGGGCGACGAGTCGGGCTACTCGGCCACCGACAACCAGAAAATGAAGCTCGCCGCGATCGAGGCGATGTGGGACACCCACGACGCCCCGGCGGAGTTCACCCTGATCGGCATTCCCGACCAGGAAGCGCGTGAAACCAAGTATGCCATCCACATCCCCTGGGCGATGGGCATCATCGGCACCCGCTCGCTGACCGAGGAAATCCCCGGCATCAACGACCTCGAACAGCAGGCCGAAGAGCGCATCCGCTCCGGCATGATCGCCTACGGGGCGCTGATGCAGATCCGCGCCGAGCGCGAGGCGGTCGACCCGGCGGTGATGGCGACCTTCGAGGCGCATTCCGACGATCTCGGCTACGCCTTCCTCCTCCGCAAATACACCGACGACCCGACCACCGCGACCGAAGAGCAGATCGTGATGGCGGCGGAAGACACCATTCCCACGGTCTGGCCGCTGTTCTGGGCCTTCCGGGTCATGGTGGCGCTCGGCTTCGGTTTCATCGCCACGATGGGCTACTTCTTCATCCGCGCCTCGTTCAAGCGGATGGAGTTCCCGCGCTGGTCGCTGCACCTCGCGGTTTGGATGATCCCGGCGCCGTGGATCGCCGCCGAGATGGGCTGGTTCGTGGCCGAATTCGGCCGCCAGCCCTGGACGGTGGACGGCGTTCTGCCCACGGCGATGAGCGTGAGCGCGCTCTCGGTCACCGAGGTGGGGCTGACGCTGGCGGGCTTTCTCGCCTTCTACACCGTGCTCTTCGTCATCGAGATGGGCCTGATGCTGAAATACATCCGCAAGGGCCCGTTCCAGGACGTGACGGAAACCGAGCAATGGATGGACGACCACGCCGAACGGCTGCGCTGCGCGACCAACGCCAGCCCGATCGCAACCCCCGCGGAGTAATGACCAATGATTCTGCATGAACTGATTTCACTCGACGTCCTGCGCGTCATCTGGTGGGGGCTGCTCGGCGTGCTGCTGATCGGCTTCGCCCTCACCGACGGGTTCGACATGGGGGTGGGCGCGCTCCTGCCCTTCGTCGGCAAGACCGACACCGAGCGCCGCGTGGTGATCAACACCGTCGGCCCGGTGTGGGAAGGCAACCAGGTGTGGTTCATCCTTGGCGGGGGCGCGATCTTCGCGGCCTGGCCACCGCTCTACGCGATGAGCTTCTCGGGCTTCTACCTCGCGATGTTCCTCGTGCTGGCGGCGCTGATCCTGCGCCCCGTCGGCTTCAAGTATCGCTCCAAGCGCGAAAGCGCGGCGTGGCGCAACGGCTGGGACTGGGCGCTCTTCGTCGGCGGCTTCGTGCCCGCCCTGCTCTTCGGCGTGGCGGTGGGCAACGTGCTGCAAGGCGCGCCGTTCCACCTCACCGACGACCTGCTGCCGGTCTACGAGGGCTCGGCCTTCGGCAAGCTCTTCGGGTTGCTCAACCCCTTCGCGCTGCTCGCCGGCGTGGTTTCGGCCGCGATGATCGTGATGCACGGCGCGGCCTGGCTCGGCCTGAAGGCGGAAGACCCGATCGCGGGGCGCGCCCGGCGGATCGGCATCTGGGCCGCCGGGGTCGCGTTCCTCGGCTACGCCCTCGCCGGGATCTGGCTTGCCTTCGGCATCGACGGCTATGCCTTCGCGGGCGAAGTCGCCACCAACGGCCCCTCGAACCCGCTGTTCTCCGAGGTGAACAAGGGCGGCTCATGGCTCGCGGCCTACGGCGAGCGGCCGTGGATCGCGATCGCCCCGGTGTTTGGCTTTGTGGGCATGGCCATGGCCGCCCTCGGGCTCAAGTCCCGTCGCGACCTCGGCACGCTGTTGTGGTCGAAGCTCGCCATCTTCGGGGTGATCTCGAGCGTGGGGCTGACGATGTTCCCCTTCATCCTGCCCTCGGCGACCGATCCCAGATCGTCGCTCACCGTGTGGGACGCCTCGTCGTCGCACCTCACCCTGTTCGTGATGCTCGTGGTCACGGTGATCTTCATGCCGCTGATCCTTCTCTACACCGCCTGGGTCTACAAGGTGCTGTGGGGCAAGGTGACCGAAGATGACGTGACCGCCGACAGCGGCGCGATGTACTGAGAAAGGAAACGACATGTGGTATTTCGCCTGGCTCCTCGGCCTGCCCCTCGCCGCCGGTTTCGCCGTGATCAACGCGATGTGGCTGGAACTGCAGGAAGACGAGAAGCTGATGAACAAGCAGCCCGCGCGCGACGACTGAGCGCGCGGCGCGAATTCCCCGGGTGCGCTTTTCGCGTCCCTTTCCGCGCGCCGGGGGCACCAGGTGGCCCGGCCGCACCCACGCGGTCGGGCCATTCTCTTTGATCGGGGGTCAGCCCTCGCGGGCCAGCGTGTCGGCGATTTCCTGGAACAGCGCGTGGCTTTCCAGCGCCTCCGCTTCCGGCACGGTGCGCTGCACGAAGCCGAGATGGATCACCACGTAGTCGCCCGGCTCGGGCGGATCGCCCGCCACCAGCATGAGATCGGCCCAGCGCTCCTGCCCCATCGCGGCGCAGCGGGCGCGGTTGCCATCGATCTCTTCGATCCGCATCGGAATGGTCAGGCACATGGCTGTCGTCTCCGCTTGCCGGTGGCTCGCAAGCCAGTATGCTCGCAGCCATGACCACGGGCAAGAACACAATCCTGGTGCTGGGGCTTGGCAACGTGCTGCTCACCGACGAGGCGGCGGGCGTGCGCCTGGCCGAGCATGTCGGCGCGCTGCCCGACGCCGCAGAGCTTGGGCTGGAGGCGATGGACGGCGGCACCATGGGGCTTACGCTCATGGTTGCCATGGAAGACGCAAACGCGATGATCGTCTGCGATTCGGCCTGGCTCGGGGAGCAACCGGGCGCCTTCAAGCTGTTCGAAGGGGCCGAGATGGACCACTTTTTGCGCACCCGCGGGCGCAATCCGCACGACATCGGCCTCGATGACGTGATGGACGGGTTGCGGCTGCGCGGGGCGGTGCCCGAAAAGCGGGCGCTGGTCGGAATTCAGCCAGAAATACTTACAGTTGGCGAGCATATGACCCCCGCCGTCGCCGCCGCCATCCCGCGCGCGGCCGAGGCGGTTCTGGCCCTCGCCCGGCGCTGGCGCGGCTGATCCGCGAAGCTCCAACAAATTCAATAAACTAGATACATGCATTTTCTTGATGCAGATCAAGTCGCCGTGATCGAAGGCGCGGCAATCTGCCACAAACCTGCCGCCAGTCCGGTTTTTCGGCGGCAGGAGGGGAGGACGTTCGCGTGAGCACCAACAGCGACAATCTGCATGGCCGCGAGGCGGTCGACCTCTTGAAATCACACATTTCCACCGGCAACGCCCGGCCCGTTCTGCAGGAAATTCACGCCGCCCTCGAGGCCCTGCTCGCCACT
Organism: Sinisalibacter lacisalsi; assembly: GCF_014640115.1. Lineage (GTDB taxonomy): Bacteria > Pseudomonadota > Alphaproteobacteria > Rhodobacterales > Rhodobacteraceae > Sinisalibacter > Sinisalibacter lacisalsi. Next base: position 75,308 of record NZ_BMGI01000005.1, read on the forward strand.
GGCACCACCAGCACGATCGACTTGGGCGCCATTCCCTTCGGGCCCGGCGACGAGCGGCTGCTCGACGAGGTGCTGGGCAAGGGCGAACTCAGCGCGACGCTGGACGTGCTTGGCACCAGCCACGTCGAGGAAACCGGCATTCCCGGTGTCTGGCGCATCGACCATTTCGACCAGAACGGCGAGACGCTGTCGCGCTTCGTCGAGGTCACTTTTCTGCCCGAAATTTTGAAAACCCAACGTGCAGACGCCGAAGCAGGTCTCGCGCGGCTGGCAATCCGGCTCGAAGAGCACGACAGCCGGACACATTGAAAGGAGGCACGCGATGGCGGACAAACCCCTGCTCCCGGACCTTATGAAGGCACACGGGATCAGCCGACGAGGCTTTTTGAAGTATTGCGCCACGCTTACGTCGGCCATGGCGCTGCCGCCGATGCTGGCGCCGAAGGTGGCCCACGCGCTGGAAACCACCGCGCGCCCCTCGGTGATCTGGCTCAGCTTCCAGGAATGCACCGGCTGCACCGAGGCGATCACGCGCAGCCACGCGCCGACGATCGAAGACCTGATCTTCAACGTGATCTCGCTCGATTATCACCACACGCTGCAGGCGGCCTCGGGCGACGCGGCCGAACATGCCCGCGAACAGGCGATGAAGGACAACTGGGGCAACTACCTCGTGGTGGTCGACGGCTCGATCCCGATCGGGAACCCCGGCTATTCCACCATCGCCGGGATCTCGAACCTCGACATGCTGAAGGAAACCGCCGAGGGCGCCGCCGCGATCGTGGCGGTGGGCACCTGCGCGGCCTACGGCGGCATCCCGCACGCCGATCCCAACCCGACCGGCGCGGTTTCGGTGAGCGACATCATCACCGACAAGCCGATCATCAACGTGCCCGGCTGCCCGCCGATCCCGATCGTGATGACCAGCGTTCTGGCGCAGTTCCTCACCTTCGGGCTGGAGAGCATCGAGGTCGATAAACTCGGCCGGCCGAAGGCCTTCTTCGGCGAAACCATCCATGACCGCTGCTACCGCCGTCCGTTCTACGACAAGGGGCTGTTCGCGGAAGGGTTCGACGACGAGGGCGCGCGCGAGGGCTGGTGCCTCTACAAGCTCGGCTGCAAGGGACCGACCACGCGCTCGGTCTGCGCCACGGTGAAGTGGAACAACGGCACGTCCTTCCCGATCCAGGCCGGCCATGGCTGCCTGGGCTGCACCGAACCGGATTTCTGGGACAACGGCGGCTTCTACAAACCGCTCTCGGTGCCGGCGGGCGAATACCGCAAGCTCGGCCTCGCGGCGGTCGCGGGGGGGGCGGCGCTTGGCGTCGCCGGTGGCGCGGTCGGCCGGGCCAACAAGGCGCGCGCGGCCAGGGCGCACGAGACCGTGGATGCGCATGATCTGGAGAAGAAGACATGAACAACCCATATTTCGACCTGTTGATGTGGGCCCGCGGCCCCGGCTTCGACATCGCGCTCACGATCCTGATCGGCGGCATCCTGCTGCGGGTGGTGGAAATCGTGGTGCTCGGCCGCAAGAAGGATCTGGCCAAGCCCAAGGGCAGCCCGGTGAGCCAGGGGATCAAGACGATCTTTACCCGCTCGGTCCCGCGCAAGGGCATGATGAAGGACGCCCCCGTCACCTATATCGGCGGCTACGTCTTCCACATCGGCTTCTTCATCGCCTTCTTCTTCCTCGGCGCGCATATCGCGCTGGTCGACGACCTGATCGGGCTCAACTGGCCCGCCGCCAACAAGGCGCTGATCGAAACCGCGGCGGCGGCGAGCGTGATCGCACTGCTCGCGCTGGCCTGGACCCGGGTGAAAGACCCGGTGCGCCGGGCGCTCACCCGCTTCGATGACTGGCTGGTGCTGGTGCTCTCGGGCCTGCCGCTGGTCACCGGCTACGTCGCCGTGAACCAGATCTTCGGCGATCCGACGCTGATGATGGCGGTGCACATCCTCTCGGCGGAGCTGCTGATGATCGCCTTCCCCTTCACCAAGCTGATGCACGCCGTCACCTTTGCGATGGCGCGGTACTACAACGGCTCGATCCAGGGCCGGAAAGGAGCCGAATCATGACCGCGACCCTCGAACGCGGCCTCAATGCGCTGCGCGAACAGATCGATGCGCCGGTGGCGAGCTTTTTCACCTCCTGCGTGAGCTGCGGCCTCTGTGCGGAAGCCTGCCTGTTCTACAAGGAGACCGGCGATCCGCAATACACGCCGATCCACAAGCTCGAGCTGATGCAACGGCTCTGGTCGAACGAATACACCCTGCTCGGCCGCGCGAAATCCATGCTCGGCCTCGGCAAGAAGATCACCGACGAAGACCTCACCGAATGGGAAACGCTGGTCTACGACAGTTGCACCATGTGCGGCCGCTGCACCATGGTCTGCCCGGTGGGCAACGACATCACCATGATGATCCGCAAGATGCGTGAAGGCATGTCGGCCTCGGGCCACGGCCCGGTCGACCTGGTCGGCGCGGCCGAACGGCACACCGACGGCACCTCGCCGATGGGCGACCTGACCAAGGCGCTCCATGCCCGCGTCAAGCAGGCCAGCGCCGAGACCGGACTCGAGATCGAACTCGACAAGCCCGGCGTCGATTACATGCTGATCCTGTCGTCGCACGAGATCGCGTCTGGTGAAGAGATGATCGCGGCGGTTGCCCGAATCATGCACAAGGCCGGCGTGACCTGGACGATCTCGACCGAAGGCTTCGAGGCAACCAACGTCGGAATCCAGCTCGGCAACCGCGACGTGGCCCGGAACCTGGTGTCCCGCGTCGTCGATGCGGCTGAGAAACTGGGCGTGAAGGGCGTGATCAGCCCCGAGTGCGGCCATGCCTTCCAGGCGATCCGCTGGGAAGGGCCCAACCTGATCGGCCGCGAGTATCCCTTCGAGGTGGTGCACATCATCGAACTGCTCGACAAGCTACGCGCCGAGGGCAAGCTCAAGACCAAGGGCAAGGACCACGATCGCATCACCTTCCACGATCCCTGCCAGATCAACCGCCGCGGCGGCATCAACAAGGAGCCGCGCAACCTGCTGAACATGGTGTCCGACAACTTCATCGAAACCGAAGATGCGGGAACGATGAACTGGTGCTGCTCGGGCGGCGGCGGCGTGGGCGCCAATACGCGTGCGAACGACCTCCAGGCGAAAGCGTTCAACATCAAGAAGCGCCAGATCGAGGCGGTGGCGCCCGAGAAGATCGTGACGATGTGCGCCTTCTGCCACACGACGCTGGAAAACCAGCTGGAAGCGCGCAACATGGACGATATCGAGGTGCTGGGCCTGACCGAGATGATGGCCGAATACCTGGATGACGAGGATTGAGAGGGGAGACGAGAGCATGAACAAGAGACTGGTCGTTGACCCGATCACCCGGATCGAGGGGCACTTGCGCATCGAGGCGCAGATGAACGGGGGCACCATCGCCGAGGCCTATTCCTCGGGCACGATGGTGCGCGGCATCGAGATCATCCTTCAGGGGCGCGACCCGCGCGACGCCTGGGCCTTCGCCCAGCGCATCTGCGGCGTCTGCACCCTTGTTCACGGCGTCGCCAGTGTGCGCGCGGTGGAGGATGCGCTGTCGATCGAGATCCCGAAGAATGCGCAGCTGATCCGCAACCTGATGATCGCGGCGCAATACGTGCATGACCACGTGATGCACTTCTACCACCTGCACGCGCTCGACTGGGTCGACGTGGTCTCCGCGCTCGACGCCGATCCGAAGGCGACGGCCGATCTGGCCTCGTCGCTGTCGAACTATCCCAAGTCGAGCCCGGGCTACTTCGCCGATGTGAAGACCAAGCTGAAAACCTTCGTCGAGCAGGGCCAGCTCGGGATTTTCGCCAACGGCTACTGGGGCCATTCGGCCTACAAGCTGCCGCCCGAGGCGAACCTGATGGCGGTGGCGCATTACCTCGACGCGCTGGAATGGCAGCGCGACGTGGTCAAGCTGCACGCGATCTTCGGTGGCAAGAACCCGCACCCGAACTTCCTCGTCGGCGGCGTGCCCTCGCCGATCTCGCCCAACTCCGACGGCGGGATCAACATGGAAGACCTCGCCGAGGTCTCCCGCGTGATCACCAAGATGGAAGATTTCGTCAACCAGGCCTACCTGCCCGACACGCTCGCCATCGCCTCGTTCTACAAGGACTGGGGCGCCATCGGCGAGGGCGTGGGCAACTTCCTGACCTATGGCGATTTCCCCACCGGCGCGTCGAACGACGCCTCGAGCTTCCTGGTGCCGCGCGGGGTGATCCTCGACCGCGATCTCTCCACCGTGCACGAGGTCGATCTGCACGAGGAAAACGAGATCCAGGAATTCGTCGATCACGCCTGGTATCAGTACCAGGGCGGCCCCGGCACCGGGCTTCACCCCTACAAGGGCGAGACCGAGTTCAACTTCACCGGGCCGAACCCGCCCTTCGACCAGCTCGACGTCGACAAGGGCTATTCCTGGCTGAAGTCGCCGCGCTGGAAGGGCAAGGCGATGGAAGTGGGGCCGCTCAGCCGGATGCTGATGCTCTACGCCACCGGCAACGCCCACGCCAAGGAGCTCGTCGACATGACGCTCTCCACCCTCGACGTGCCGGTGGACGCGCTGTTCTCGACGCTCGGCCGCACCGCCGCGCGCACGCTGGAAACCAAGATCTACCTCGACTGGATGCGCGGCTGGTATGACGACCTGATCGCCAATATCCGCGCCGGCGACCTCCAGACCCACAATTCCGAGAAGTGGGACCCGTCGACCTGGCCGAACAAGGCGCAAGGTGCGGGCTACATGGAGGCCCCGCGCGGCGCACTCGGCCACTGGATCGTGATCGAGGACCAGAAGATCGCCAACTACCAGGCGGTGGTGCCGACGACGTGGAACGCCGGCCCCCGCGATGCCGACGGGCTCGCCGGGCCCTACGAGGCCGCGCTCAAGGGCCACGAACTGGCCAACCCCGAGCAGCCGCTCGAGATCCTGCGCACGATCCACAGCTTCGACCCCTGCATCGCCTGCGCTGTGCACATGGTGGGCGAAGACGGTGAAGAGACGATGCAGATCAAGGTGAGCTGAGGCATCAATACCTTATCTGGAGGGGCGGCCCACGGGTCGCCCCTTTTTCACGCCCGGAGCGGAGGACGAGATGCACGAAATGGCGCTGGCCGAGAGCGTGGTGAGGATCGTGGAAGACCATGCGCGCAAGGCAGGCGCGGCAAGGGTCGCGCTGGTGCGGCTCGAGATCGGCGCGCTCAGCCACGTCGAACCATCGGCGCTGTCGTTCTCCTTCGAGGCGGTTTCGCAAGGGTCGATGGCCGAGGGGGCGAAGATGGTGATCGAGCGCACGCCGGGCCAGGCCTGGTGTCATGACTGCATGAAGCCGATCGAGATCGACCGGCTCGGCACCCCCTGCCCCACCTGCGGCGGCTACAAGGTGCAGGTGACCGGTGGCGAGGAGATGCGGGTGAAGGACATGGAGGTGGACTGAGGCTCCGCCCCGCCTCAGAGCCTGCCGTTCGCCGACAGCATGATCGCGAAGGGCCGCGTGGCCTTGATCTCGGCCAGAACGATCACGAGGCTCGAGGTGAGCGGCACCGCGAGGATCGCCCCGGGCAGGCCCCAGAGCGCCGTCCAGAACGCCAGTGCGAGCAGCACCACCAGCGGCGAGAGGTTGAACGTCCGCCCCATCAGCCGCGGTTCGAGGAAGGACGCGACGTAGGTTTGGAGGAAGGTGAGCGTCACCAGCGTGATCGCCGCCATGCCCAGCGTGCCGAACTGCGCGAGGCTGAGCAGCACCGGGAAGATCACCGCGATCAGCGAGCCGACGTAGGGAATGTAGTTCAAGACCGCGATCAGGATCGCCCAGAACAGCGCGAATTCGATCCCGATGGCCCAGAGCACGAGGTAGGACAGCCCGCCCAGGATGATGTTGATCAGCGTCTTGACCAGGAGGTAGGTGCCGACCCGTTCGTTGATCCGCTGGATCAGCGCCAGCGCCTGGTCGCGCTGAACGGTATCGCGGGTGGCGAGATCGAACTTGGTGGCGAACTGGATGCGCTCGGCGAACAGGAACGAGGCGTAGAGCACGATGAAGAAGAAGGTGCTGCCGAAGCCGCGCAGGTTGTTCAGGATCGTGGGGATCCAGGCGGCGGTATTGACCTGCCCGATCGTCGCGTTCTGAAATGCCAGCCACGTCGGCTCGCCCTCGATCCCGAAGGTGGTGGCGTAACGACCGACGAGGGCGTCGAGGTTGTTCTCGTAGCGCGGGATCGCGTCCAGCACCCGCGCAAGGCTGGTGGTGATGAACATCCCCAGCAAGAACAGCGCGACGGAGAAGGCCAGCAGCAGGATCAGCCGCAGCAGCCACCCCGGCGCATTGCGCAGCACCGGCAGCTTGGCGAGCCAGGTGGTCGCCTCCGCCAGCACGTAGATCGCGATGATCGCGGCCAGCACCGGCAGCAGCACCGGCTTGCCGATCCAGAGCAGCCAGCCGAACATGATCGCCAGCGCCGTGCCGTAGGTGAGGGACGAAAGCTTCATGCCTTCAAAAAAGCAGATCGCCGCGCCGAGTGCGAGACCAAATCATCTGCTGCCCGGCCGGCCGCTGCGAATCCCTGCCACCGGATCGGCCCGGTGGTGAATTTTCCGGCGACCTGCGCGCCGAGCAGCCGCAAGGCCACGCGCGGGCGTGGTCTCATTCGTCCTCTGACCGCCCCGGCGGATCGTCGTAGATCGACCAGCCATGCGCGCGCCCGGTTTCCGGCAGGTCATGCCGCTTGAGGTGGCGCGCCACGTAGGTCTTGGCCACGAAGTTCGCCGTGATCGGCGCGGTCAGGAAAAGGAAGAGCGTAATCAGCAGTTCGTGGAACGAAAGGTTGCCCTCGATCAGCAGGAAATAGAGCATCGAGGCGATCAGCACCCCGCCGACGCCCACCGTTGTTGCCTTGGTCGGGGCATGCAGCCGCTGCATGGTTTCGCCCAGCTTGATCAGGCCGAAGGAGCCGACGAGGCCGAAGATGCCGCTCACGACGAGGAAGAAGGCGATGAGGATTTCTGCAAACAGGGTCATCTCCACCTCACTCGATCACGTCGCCGCGCAGCAGGAAGCGGCTGTAGGCGACGGTTGAAACGAAGCCGACCATGGCCACCAGCATCGACACCTCGTAATAGACCGCGGTGCCGCGCAGGATGCCGTAGAGGATCAGCAGCGCGATGATGTTGATCACCATGGTGTCGAGCGCGAGGATCCGGTCGGCGCTGTTGGGCCCGTTGACGATGCGCCAGAGGTTGAACAGCAGCCCGAGCCCGTAGCAGCCGAACGCGAAGACGAGTGCAGCGGTGATCATTCGAAAACCTCCATGAGACGTCGTTCGTAACGCTGCTTGATCCTGTCGCGCACGCCGTCGGGATCGTCGGTGTGCAGGCAATGCACGAGCAGGCTGCCCGCATCGGCCGAGAGCGTTGTCGACACCGTGCCCGGCGTCAGCGTGATCGTGCCCGCGAGAACCGTGATCGCCTCCGGCGAGGTCAGTTCGAGCGGCACGGTGACCCATTGCGAGTGCAGGGCCGCGCGCGGTTTGAACAGGATAATCAGCGCGACCTCGACATTCGCGACGACGATATCCCACAGCACGATCAGGATATAGCTCAGCGCCATGCCCGGGTTGCGCAGGGTCGGGCGATTGGGCCAGTAGGCCGAGGTGAGCATCGGCACCACCAGCCCGAGCAGACCGCCGAGCAGAACGTTGCCGGGCGTGATCTTGTTGACAAGCCCGAGCCAGACGATCGCCAACGTCAGGCTCAGGATCGGGTGGGGAACAAGGCGCGCAAACATCGTCACTCTCCCGCCTCGAGACCGAGCACCGCGCCGGCGTAGCCGGCCCGATCGAACAACTGCGCCGCCGCGCCATCGAGATAATTCGCCAGCGGGCCGGCGAACACGGCGAGCCCTGCGAGCATCGCCAGCGCCGCCATCGTGGGCGCAACCTCCAGCGCGCGCGCGGCCGGCGCGGCGGCCTCACCCTCGACCGGCTCGGGCGGCTCGACGGCGGTGGACTTCCAGAACAGGATACTGCCCGCCCGCGCAAGCCCGACGATGGTGAACAGCGAGCCGAGCAGGATCGCGCTCCAGGCCCAGCCGATCTGGCCCGGCGCGCGCAGCGCGTCGAGCAACAGCAGCTTGCCGAGGAACCCGCTGAGCGGCGGCATCCCCGCCACGCCGATCGCCGCGCCGAAGAACAGCGCCGCGAACAGCCCGTGCTGCACCGTCACCGGCTGGGCGGTGAGGGCGCCGTTTTCGCGCCGCGTCAGCACCAGGTCGGCGGCAAGGAAGAGCGCGGCGGCGGCGAGGGTGGAGTGCACGAGGTAATAGAGCGTGGCGGTGGTGGCCTCGGGGCTGAAGGCGGCGACGCCGAGCATCAGGGTGCCCATCGAACCCACCACCGTGAAGGCGATGAGCGGCATCAGCCGGCGCGCGCCGAGCACGCCGAAAGCACCGATCGCGATGGTGACGATCGCGCCGGCGAACAGCCATGTGCCCGCCAGCCCGTCGGTCGCCGCCGTTTCGGGGCCGAAAATGGTGGTGTGGATGCGGATGATCGCGTAGGCGCCCACCTTGGTCATGATCGCGAAAAGCGCCGCCACCGGCGCCGGGGCGTTGCCATAGGCGCCGGGCAGCCAGAAATGGATCGGGAAGATCGCCGCCTTGATCGCGAAGACGATCATCAGCAGCATCGCCGCGAGCCGCACCAGCGCGGCTTCCTCGATCGGGATCTCGGCCACCCGCAGGGCAAGATCGGCAATGTTCAGGCTGCCGGTGCTGGCGTAGAGCACGCCGAGCGCGAAGAGAAACAGGGTCGAGCCGACGAGGTTGATCACCACGTATTGCAGGCCCGCGCGCATCCGGTCGCGCCCGCCGCCATGGATCATCAGGCCGTAGGAGGCGATCAGCAGGATCTCGAAGAACACGAACAGGTTGAACACGTCGCCGGTGAGGAAGGCCCCGACGATCCCCATCAGCTGGAACTGGAACAGGGCGTGGAAATGCCGCCCGCGCGCATCCCAGCCCGTGGCGACCGCGTGCACCAGCACGATCAGCCCGAGCAGGCTGGTGAGCAGGATCATCAGCGCCGAGAGCCTGTCGAGCACAAGCACGATCCCGTAGGGCGCGGGCCAGTCGCCGAGGCGGTAGACCATGGTTTCGCCGCCCGCGGCGAGCGACACGAGCCCGGCCGCGAGCGCGACGAGCGCCACGCTGCCGGCAAGCGAGAAGCTCCGCGCCAGCGGCATGTCGTGGCGCATGACGAAACCGATGAGCGGCGCGAGCAGCGCGGGCAGGATGATCGGGGCGATGATCCAGTGATTCACTTCGGCGCCTCCTCGGACCCGGGCTCGTCATCGCGGTCCAGCGGTTCGTCGTCCATGTCGATGCGGTCGCTCCTCGAATTCAGGTAGGCCCCGAGCGCCACCATCACCAGCACCGCCGTCATCCCGAACGAGATGACGATGGCGGTCAGCACCAGCGCCTGCGGCAGCGGGTCGGTATAGGCGGTATCGGCGTATTTCGACAGCACCGGCGGCAGGTTGATCGCCAGCCGGCCGGACGCGAACAGGAAGATGTTGACGCCGTAGGTCAGCAGCGCGAGGCCGAGGATCACCGGAAAGGCGCGCAGGCGCAGGATCAGGTAGACCCCGCCGGCGGTCAGCGCGCCGATCGAACTGGCAACGAGGAATTCCATCTCAACCACCCTTCCCGTCGGCTTCGGCTTCGGCCCGCGTGCGCGGGTCGAAATCCATCGGCTCCAGGTTCACCGTTTCGCCGGCATGGCGGGCGAGGCGCGAAAGGCTGTGCAGCATCAGCATCACCGCCCCGAGCACGGCGAGGAAAACGCCGAGATCGAAGAGCATCGCCGTGGCCAGTTCGAACTCCTCGATCGGCGGGAAATGCACGTAGCCGAAGGCGCTGGTGAGGAAGGGCTTGCCGGCGAGCCAGGCCCCGGCCCCGGTCAGGCCCGCGATCACCACGCCCGAGCCGATCAACGAATGGTATTCGAATTTCCGCCGCGCCTGCGCCCAGGCGAAACCGGACGCCATGTATTGCATCAGGAGCGCGATCGAGATCACCAGGCCGGCGACGAAGCCGCCGCCCGGCTGGTTGTGCCCGCGCAGGAAGATGTAGACGCCGACAACCACGGCGATCGGCATCATCACCCGGGTCGCGATCACCATCATCAGCGGGTGACGGTCGCGCGAGCGATCGGGCTCGTATTCGATCTGGCGCAACCGCCGCGACGCGGTGCCGTTGAGCAGCGCCTCGGTCAGCGCGTAGATGACGAAGCCGGCGATGCCGAGCACGATGATCTCGCCGTAAGTGTCGAAGCCCCGGAAGTCCACGAGGATGACGTTGACCACGTTGGTGCCGCCCCCGCCCTCGTAGGAATTGGCGAGGTGGTAATCGGAGATCGCGTCCACGTCGCGCAGCAGGAAGGCGTAGGCCACCGCCCCGACGCCGCCCCCTGCGGCGAGGGCGAGCAGGCCATCGCGCAGACGCCTCGCCGGGCTGCTCTCGACCGGCGTTTGCTTGGGCAGGAAGTGCAACGCCAGCAGCAGCAGGATGATCGTCACCGTCTCGACAGAGATCTGCGTGAGCGCGAGATCGGGGGCGGAGAGGTAGACGAAGCCGACCGAGATCATCAGCCCGATGATGCTGATGATGACCAGCGATTGAAACCTGTGCCGGTGCGTGATCACCACCGAAGCGGTTGCGACGATCAGCAGCACCCAGCCGACCGCCACCACCGGCGGCACCGGCAGCGGCGTGCGGGTGGGCGCGGCAAGCCCGCCGCCCGACCAGGCGATCGCGCCGAGCGCGACCGAGGCCGCCACCATGATCGCGAGGTAGCGCGAAAGCACGCCGTCGTGCAGCGTCTCGCTGATCATGCGCGAAAGGCGCACCGCCGCCCCCATGATGGCATCGAAGATGGCTTTCGCCTCGGGCCGCGGCGCCGCATCCCAGGCGCGGGCGAGCGGGCGGTGGAGCCAGAGCAGAACCGCGCCGCCGAGCACCGCGATGATCGACAGCCAGAGCGCCGGCGTCAGCCCGTGCCAGAGCTTCAGGTAGGGGCTCATCTCGGTGCCGGTCACCGCGCTCACCGCCGCCGCTACCACCGGCTCGGCGAGGAACGGCATGACCCCGATCAGCACCACGATCACCGCGAGCAACGCCGGGGCGAGATACATCCCCGCCGGCGGGTCATGCGGCTGGCGCGGGTAGTCGTCGCGCACCGGGCCGCCGAACACGTGCACGATGAAGCGGAACGAATAGGCGACCGAGAACAGCGCCCCCAGCGTCGCCAGCGCGGGCACGATCCACGGGTTCTCGAACCACGCTGTATGCGCGGCTTCCTCCAGCATCATCTCCTTCGACACGAAGCCGTTGAACAGCGGGATTCCGGCCATCGAGAGCGCCGCCACCGTGCCGATCACCGCCGTCACCGGCATCAGGCGGGCCAGCCCGCCGAGACGCTTGATGTCGCGGGTGTGGGTTTCGTGATCGACGATCCCGGCGATCATGAACAGCGCGGCCTTGAATGTGAGGTGGTTGATGACGTGGAACACCGCCGCCACCGCCGCCGCCGGGGTGCCGAAACCGAGCAACATGGTCAGCAGCCCGAGGTGCGACACGGTGGAGAAGGCCAGCAGCGCCTTGAGATCGTCCTTGAACAGCGCGATCACCGCGCCGATCACCATGGTGACCAGTCCGGTGGTGGCGACGAGGTAGAACCACGCGTCGGTGCCCGCCAGCGCCGGCCACATCCGCGCCAGAAGGAATACCCCCGCCTTCACCATCGTCGCCGAATGCAGGTAGGCCGAAACCGGCGTCGGCGCCGCCATCGCGTGCGGCAGCCAGAAGTGGAACGGGAACTGTGCCGACTTGGTGAAGGCGCCGATCAGGATCAGGATCAGCGCCGGCAGATACCACTCTGAGGCGCGGATCGCCTCGCCGGATGCGAGAATGTCGGTCAGGTTGTAGCTGCCGGCGATGTTGCCGAGGATCAGCATCCCCCCGATCATCGCCAGGCCGCCGCCGCCGGTGACGGCCAGCGCCATCCGCGCGCCGCGGCGCCCCTCGGGAAGGTGCTTCCAGTAGCCGATCAGCAGGAAGGAGGAGAGGCTGGTCAATTCCCAGAAGATCAGCAAAAGCAGGATGTTGTTCGACAGGACGATGCCCAGCATCGCACCCTGGAACAGCAGCAGGTAGGTGTAGAACTGCCCCATCGGATCGTCGCCCGAGAGGTAGAACCGGGCGTAGAGCGTGATCAGCAGCCCGACGCCGAGGATCATCGCCGCGAACAGAAGCCCAAGCCCGTCGAGGAAGAAGGAGGCCGAAAGGCCGAGTTGCGGCAGCCAGACCAGCTCCGCCTCGATCACCTCGCCGCGCAGGACCGCCGGGGCCAGCAGCATCAGAAGGATCAGTGCCAGTGCCGTCGGAACGGCGGTGAAGGTCGCGCAGGCGTTGCGCCCGGCGCGGATCATCACCCCCGGCACCAGGGCGCCGATGAATGGCAGCAACGCGATCACAAAAAGGAATACGCCGCCGTCACCCATGCCCCGCACCGCTCTTGTTGATTCTGAACTTCACGGCCAAAGATGGCGTCCGCCCATCGGGAGTGCAACCCGAAGACGGATGGCCCGCGTTCAACAAAATGTCGGCTGGCGGGCCAGCCGCCCCCGGCGGCTCAGCGGACGACGTAGACCGAGGCGCTGGAGTGGCGCACCACCCGCGCCGCGTTCGGCCCCAGCAGGTAATCCTTCAGGTCAGGCCGGTGCGCGCCGAGCACGATGAGATCGGCGCCGTCCTTCTCCGCCGTCTCGAGGATCTCGTGGTAGGCCGAGCCGACGCCGATGATGTGGCGCACCTTCTTGTTGGCTTCAGCGCCGATCGCCTTTTCGACCAGGTCGTTGAGCATCTGCCGCGCGGCTTCGACCGCTTTCCTGGTGTGGTCGGCATCGAAATAGCCGCCCACCCAGCTCATGCCGAAATCGGGAATGACGGTGATGATGTCGAGTTGCGCGGCTTCCATCTCCGCCAGCCGGTGGGCCTGTTGCAGCACCTTGATCTCGGTTTCGGGCCGGTTGGCGTCGACGGCGCAAAGGATCGTCTGGATCATGCCGGTTCTCCTTGTGGCATCGCCCTGGCCCGGCGTGACTGGATCAGCGCGATCAGCCCGAGCAGGATCAGGGTCGGAATGAAGATGAGTTCCTTGGGCAACTGGTCGGCCGGCGCGCGCACGGCGGTGATCTCGACCCGGTCGTCGGCGTAGAAATCGAAGCTCGAAAGCCGCTCCGCGATCGGCGTGCCGAACATCGGCTCGTCGAGTATCGCCCGCTCGCCCTCGGGCATCACGATCAGGCCCAGCGCATCGAGCCTGGCGGCGCCGTCCGCGCCCTCCGGCACGGTGATCACCAGGGTGTAATCCTTCATCGCGAAGGTATCGAAATCGGGGCCGGCGATCACCATGCGCAACTCGTCACCCGGATCGGCCTCGGCGAGGGCCGCCTCGATCTGCGCCGGGGCGATCTCCTCCCACGGCGGCTGGATCTGGTCCATGAAGAACCCCGGCCGGAACAGGGCGAAGGCGATGCCGAGCAGGGCCACGGTTTCCCAGATCCGCGAGCGCGTCACGAACCAGCCCATCGTCGCCGCGGTGAACACGAGGATGCCGATGGTCGCGACGATGAACACGAGGATGCCCTGCATCCATGTCACGTCGATCAGCAGGAGATCGGTGTTGAAGATGAAGACGAAGGGCAAGACCACGGTGCGCAGGCTGTAGAAGAAGGCGGTGAAGCCGGTCCGGATCGCGTCGCCCCCCGACACCGCGGCGGCGGCGAAGCTGGCGAGCCCCACCGGTGGCGTCACGTCCGCCATGATCCCGAAGTAGAACACGAAGAGGTGCACGGCGATCAGCGGCACCACGAGGCCCGACTGCGCGCCCAGTTCGACGACCACGGCCACCATCAGCGAGGAAACCACGATGTAGTTCGCCGTGGTCGGCAGGCCCATGCCGAGGATCAGCGACAGGATCGCCACGAAGACCAGCATCAGGATCAGGTTTCCGCCGGAGAGGAATTCGACGAAATCGGCCATCACCTGCCCGATCCCGGTCAGCGAGACGGTGCCGACGATGATGCCGGCGGTCGCGGTCGCCAGACCGATGCCGATCATGTTGCGCGCGCCCGCGATCATGCCGCCGACGAGGTCGGCCAGGCCTTCGCGCACCCGTCCGAGCGCATCGCCCTCGCCCCGGAACAGCGCCTTGAGCGGCTTTTGCGTGAGCAGGATGAAGAACAGCAGGAACGTGGCCCAGAACGCCGAGAGCCCGGGCGACTTGCGCTCGATCATCAGGAAATAGACCAGCACGATGATCGGGAGCAGGTAATAGAGCCCGGTCTTGAAGATCTTGGAGACCTCCGGCAGTTCGACGACCTCGGATTTCGGATCGTCCAGTTCGAGATCGTCCTCCTGGGCGGCGAGCCAGACGAGGCCGAGGTAGACCAGCCCGATCAGCAGCGTGAGCACCCATCCCGCGCCCTCGGGCACCAGCGCCACCACCGCACGCACCGGGTACTGGATGCTGTAGCTCAGCAGCGCGAAGCCGGCGAAGAAGGCGAACATGCCGCCCGCCGTCCGGCCGAGCGAAACCACCCGGTCGCCTATCGTGGGCATGTTGTTCTTCACCGCTTCGAGATGCACGATGTAGATCAGCGCGATGTAGGAGATCACGGCCGGCAGAAAGGCGTGGGTGATCACCTCGACGTAGGAAATGCCGACGTATTCCACCATCAGGAAGGCCGCCGCCCCCATCACCGGGGGCATGATCTGGCCGTTGACCGACGAGGCCACCTCGACCGAGCCGGCCTTCTCCGAGCTGAACCCGACCCGCTTCATCAGCGGGATGGTGAAGGTGCCGGTGGTCACGACGTTGGCGATCGACGAGCCGGAGATCAGGCCGGTCGCAGCCGAGCCGACGACGGCGGCCTTGGCCGGGCCGCCGCGCAGGTGGCCGAGCGCGCCGAAGGCCATCTTGATGAAGTAGTTGCCCGCCCCTGCCCGGTCGAGCAGCGCGCCGAACAGCACGAAGAGGAAGACGAACTTGGTCGACACGCCGAGCGCGATACCGAAGACGCCCTCGGAGGTGATCCACATGTGGCTCATCGCCTTGCGCAGGCTGGCGCCGGCCCACTGGATCTGGTCGGGCACGAGGTCCGAGGAGCCGAAGAAGACGTAGAGCAGGAAGATCACCGCGAGCACGACCATCACCGGGCCGAGAGTGCGGTAGGCGGCGATGAACAGGAACACAAGCCCCGCCACCGCGAACCATGCGTCGGTCGCGTCCGCGAGGCCGCCGTTCGAGACGATCTTGTCGTAGAAGGCATAGCCGTAGAGCGCGAGCGCCGCGCCGCCGACGGCGAGCACCCAGTCATACCACGGGATCCGGTTGCGCGGGGCGCTGCGGAACAGCGGATAGGCCATCGCCGACAGGAAGATGGCAAAGGCGAGGTGTATCTGGCGCGCGTTGTTGATCAGGTCGGCGGGCAGGATGTAGGGCGAGACGGGCGATGCCAGCAGCACCTGGAAAACCGACCATGTGAGGGCCACCGCAGCGATGAAAATGCCGAGCCCGCCGGGAACGCTGCGCGCGCCGCTGTCGCTGGCGGCGACGAGATCCTGCAATTCCTGTTCGCTCAGATTGCGCTTTTCGCTGTCCGACATGATCCCCGTCCCGGCGCTTGCGGCCTTGTTCTGTGAAAAATCATTTCATGAAAAATCCGGGGGGCGGCGCATCGTCCGCCCCCCGGCCGGAGACAAGGCTCAGTCGAGCCAGCCGCGCTCGCGGTAGTAACGCTCGGCGCCGGCATGCAGCGGTGCCGAGAGACCATCGGCGATCATTTCGCTTTCCTTGAGGTTGGCGAAGGCGGGGTGGAGGCCCTTGAACTCGTCGAAGTTGTCGAACACGCCCTTGACCAGCGCATAGACCGCGTCTTCCGAGACGTCGGCCGAAGACACCAGCGTCGCGCCGACGCCGAAGGTCTGCACGTCATCGGGGTTGCCGCGATACATGCCGCCGGGAACCGTGGCGACGCGGTAGAAGGAATTGTCGGCAACCAGCTGTTCCACAACCGGCCCGGCAACCTCGACCAGCACCGAGTCGCAGGCCGTGGTGGCTTCCTGGATCGAGCCCGAGGGGTGGCCCACGGTGTAGACCATCGCGTCGATCTGGTTGTCGCACAGCGCCGCCGACTGCTCGGCCGCCTTCAGCTCGGTCGCCAGCGCGAAGTCGTCGGTGGTCCAGCCCCAGCGTTCCATCAGCACTTCCATCGTGCCCCGCTGGCCGGAACCCGGGTTGCCGATGTTCACGCGCTTGCCTTCGAGGTCGGCGAAGGTCTTGATCCCGGAATCGGCGCGCGCGACGATGGTGAAGGGCTCGGGATGGATCGAGAACACCGCGCGCAGGTCTTCGTTGGCGCCCTGGTCGGCGAAGCTCGAGGTGCCGTTATAGGCGTGGTAGTGCCAGTCCGACTGCACCACGCCGAATTCCAGCTCGCCCTCGCGGATGGTGTTGAGGTTGTAGACCGAACCACCGGTGCTTTCGACCGAGCAGCGCACGCCATGGTCGCGCCGGTCCTTGTTGACGAGGCGGCAGATCGCGCCGCCGGTGGGGTAATACACGCCGGTCACGCCACCGGTGCCGATGGTGATGAACTCCTCGGCGACCGCCGCAGGCGCCATGAAGGCGGCGGCGGCAAGGCCAGCGAGGCCGATCCTGAGTTGTTGATTCATTGCTTTCTCCCTTGTGAATCAGGTTCTTGTTGAAGGTTCAGGCCGGTCGGCCGTCGATGACCTCTTCAAGGTCACGGTTGCGCCGCTCGACCTCGGCGATCCGCCGGGTCGCTTCCGGCCCGGCGTGACGCGCGACCATGGCCATGATCGTTTCGATCAGGAACAGGGTCGCCACGTAAGACGAAAAGAAATTCGGACTGTCGGAGGGCACGATGAAGCCCGAATGCGCCGCGCGCAGCGCCGGGCAGGTGTGGCTGTCGGTCACCACCACCACGAACACGCCCTGCGCGCGCGCCATCTCGGCTGCCTGGATGGATGCCCGCGCATAGGGCGGCTTGGTGATCACGAAAAGCGCATCGCGCTCGTCGAGCCCGCACAGGGCGCTGCCGAGCGATGCCCCCATGCGGCCGGCCTGCTGCCAGTTCTCGGCGAGAAAATTGGCCATGTAGGTGCTGTATTCGGCGATCCCGGTCGATCCGAGCCCGCCCATCACCACCACCCGGCGCGCATGGCACAGGCGGGCCACGGTGGCGTCGAGCTGGGCGCCGTCGATCTCGCTGGCGAGGTTTTCGATATTGGCCACCGCCGCGTCGCGATTGCGCTGCAACAGCGTGCCCGGCTCTTCGCTTGGCGCCCGCTGCAACGCGTCCGCCCGCGAGGCGAAGGAGGTCACCCGCCGCCCGATCTGCGCGCGCATCGATTCGCGCAACGCCTCGAAGTTCTCGTAATCCAGCGCCTTGGCGAGACGGGTGAAGGTGGCGGGGGCAAGCCCGCTCTCGTCGGCCACCGACCGCAGGCTGCGCGTGGCGGCGTCGATCGGATGGCCCACGAGGTAATCCCCGGCCTCTTTCAGCCGTGCACTGAGTTTGCCGTAGCCATCGGCAAGCCTGTGCTCAAAGCTCGGTTCCATTGCGATCAGACTCCCCTCCGAAAGGAAGCGTTTCATTTGTTTCACATATTGTCAATATTTGGTTCATGTGTTTCAAATGCTCGGAAGTTTCGGAGCCGATCATGAGCCACGTCTTTCACCGCCACACCCGCAAAATCCCGCCCGTCGCCGTCTCCGGCGAGGGGCCCTACATCGTCGACAGCAGCGGCAAGCGCTACCTCGACGGCTCGGGCGGCGCCGCCGTCTCCTGCCTTGGCCACTCCGACCGCGAGGTCATCGCCGCGATGACGGCGCAGGCGGGGCAGATCGCCTTCGCGCATACCGGGTTTTTCACCTCCGAGCCCGCCGAACGGCTCGCCGACCGGCTGATCGCCCATGCCCCCGAGGGCATCGAGAAGGCGTATCTCGTCTCGGGCGGATCGGAGGCGGTCGAGGCGGCGCTGAAGATGGCGCGGCAGTATTTCGTCGAAACCGGCGAACCGGGGCGCACCCGGTTCATCGCCCGCCGGCAGAGCTACCACGGCAACACGCTGGGCGCGCTGGCCACCGGCGGCAACGCATGGCGCCGTGCCCCCTTCGCGCCGTTGATGGCCGAAACCTCGCATATCTCCCCCTGCTACGCCTACCGGGGGCAATTGCCCGGCGAAGGCCTGGAGGACTACGGCCAGCGCGTGGCCAATGAACTCGAGGCCGAATTGCTCCGGCTCGGGCCGGAAACGGTGATCGGCTTCGTCGCCGAGCCGGTCGTGGGTGCCACGCTGGGCGCGGTGCCGGCGGTGCCGGGCTATTTCAAGCGCATCCGCGAGATCTGCGACCGTTACGGCTGCCTGCTGATCCTCGACGAGGTGATGTGCGGCATGGGGCGCACCGGCAGCCTGTTCGCCTGCGAGCAGGACGGCATCGTGCCCGATATCGTCACCATCGCGAAGGGGCTGGGCGCCGGCTACCAGCCGATCGGTGCCGCGCTCTGTTCCGGCAAGATCCATGCCGCCTTCGAAAACGGGTCGGGCTTTTTCCAGCACGGGCACACCTACATCGGACACCCCGTCGCCTGCGCCGCCGCCGACGTGGTGGTGCAGAAACTCACCGAGGGCGGGCTTACGGCGCGCGCCGCCGAACTGGGCGAAACCCTCGACGCCGCGCTGCACGACGCCTTCGGCGATCACCCGCACGTGGGCGACATCCGCGGGCGCGGCATGTTTCGCGGGCTCGAAATCGTGCGCGACCGTGACAGCAAGGACCCGTTTCCGCCGGAACGCGCCGTCAATCAGGCGATCAAGCGGGCCGCTTTCGAGGCCGGGCTGATCTGCTACCCGATGGGCGGCACGATCGACGGCCGCTCCGGCGATCACGTTCTGCTCGCGCCGCCCTTCATCCTCGAACCGGCGCAGATCGGGGAACTCGTCGACAAGCTTTCCACCGCGCTCAGCGAGGCGCTGTGATGGCGCTCCCCCGGCTGATGGTCGCCCCCAACGGCGCGACCCGGACCAAGGCCGACCACCCCCGCCTGCCGCTCAGCCTCGACGAGATCACCGAAACCGCGCGGGCCTGCCGCGACGCCGGCGCTGACGGGCTGCACCTGCACCTGCGCGACGACGAAGGCGGCCACCTGCTCGACACCGGCGCCTACCAAGAGGCGCTCGCCCACCTCGCCACCGCGGTGCCGGGGATGGCGGTGCAGATCACCACCGAGGCCGCCGGGCGCTACGAGCCGGGCCACCAGCGCCACGTCGCGCTGCATTCCGGCGCGCAGATGGTCTCGGCCGCGCTGCGCGAGATCGCCCGCGACGACGAGGCGCGCGCGGCACGGTTCTACGCCGCCTGCGCCGAGCAAGGGATCGCGGTTCAGCACATCCTCTATGCGCCCGAAGACGCCGAGCGGCTGGCCCGGATCCTGCCGCGGGGCCTCTTGAAGGCGCGCGATCTGCAACTGATCTTCGTGCTCGGCCGCTACCTGCCGGGCCAGTCTTCCACGCCCGATCTCCTGACCCCTTTTCTCGACTGGATGACGGTGGCGGACCTGGCGCCCGATTGGGCGATCTGCGCCTTCGGACAGGGCGAAACCGCCTGTCTGCGCGCGGCGCACGCCGTGGGCGGCAAGCTCCGGGTCGGGTTCGAGAACGCGCTGGTGCATGAAGACGGGCGCACGGCGCGCGACAATGCCGAGCGCGTCGCGGCCATCGCCGCGATCACCGGGCCCGCGCGGTGACCTCGCGCACGCCCCGCACGAAGCGCCGCGCGCCGCCGCCCAGCCGGTTGACTCTGCGCGCGCGGCGGTGAACCGTTCAACGGGCCATGAGACAGGACGCAATGAAACGAGGGGTCGCCGCCGTCGCACTTGTGCTGGCGCTTGCAAGCGGCGCGCAGGCAGAGGGTGACGACGCCCTGTCGCAGGCGCGGGCGGCTCAGGCGCGGCTTGATTTCGCGGCCGCCTATTCCGCGCTCGCCGCCGCCATTGCCGAGCGCCCCGACGCGCCCGACGCCTACCTCGCCCGCGCCGCGCTGCATCGCACGCTCGACCGCCCGGCGCTGGCGCTCGCCGATCTCGACCGTGCCCGGCGCCGCGCGCCGGAGGCCCCCGAGGCCGAGGTGGCCACCGGCGATATCTGGCTTGAAAACAACGCCTTCAGCCGCGCCATCCGGGCTTATGACGCGGCCCTCGCCCGCGCCCCGGATCACCTCCCCGCGCTCGTCGGGCGGGCCCGCGCCTACACGCGGGCGGGCCTTGTCGGCAACGCCCTCGCCGACTACGACCGCGCCCTCGCCCTCGCCCCGGACGACGCCGCGCTCGCGGCGGCGCGCGACGCGATCGTGAACGCCCGCGCGGCGCGGCAGGCCGAGACGATCCGCTATGATCCCGCGGCGCTGATGGCGCCCGAGTTCCGGATCGAGCAGGGCCCGCCCGGCGCCGACGCCCATCTCGTGATCGTCGAGGTCGGCACCGATCTCGCCGCGCGCAACGCGGAGCCAGACCCGGCCGCCCTTGCCCGCGCCCTCGAAACCGGGGCGCTGCGGCTGACCCGCCTGTTCACCTACACCGGCGAAGACAGCGCGATCTGGGCCAATCTCGCGCTGATCTGCGGCGGCAGCGAGGCCTTCGAGACGCTGCGCACCACGTTCCGGGGCGAGGCCGGCCGCACCGCCCTCGCCGCGATCGGCGCCTCCGGCGATCTGGCTCCGCTCAAGGCCCTGGTGGCGGAGGCCTACGCGGGCGCGGGCGTCGATGCGGCCCGCGTCGAGAGCTGCGCCTTCGATCGCGGCATGGCGCTGCGCTACCTCGCGGACTGGAGCGAAAAGCACGACAGCCACGCCTGGAAAGGGGTGAATTTCTACGATTACTGGCCGGTCCTTGTCTGGAACGACGCGCCGCTCCCGGCCGACGAGGTCAATGCCCGGCTGCAGGCCCTCGCCCCGCCACCCGAGGCGAGCATAGTCGCGGAACCGGTCGCGGTGGCGACGGAGGACCCGGGCGAGGATGACGCGACCCCGCCGGACGATCCCGCCCCGGCCGAGGCCGTCGCGCCCGATGCGCAGGACGCCCCGGACGGGGACACCGCCGTCGATGCCCCCGCAACCGCCGATTTGGCCCCGCCGCCGATGCCCCCCGCGCCCGCCCCGGTGACGGCGCAAGGGAGCGTGCCCGCCGAACTGCGCGGCATCTACGCGCCCGGGCTGGTGGAGTGCCTCGCCTACGACGCCCGGCGCGCGGCGGCGCAACGGCTGGATGACATCCTGCCCGCGGTCAACCCGCTCGACGGTCCGCCGGTCGGCACCATCCTGCTCACCAGCCGCCGGCTGCACCTGTTCAACGCGACCGATACGGAATGCGGCCTCGCGGCCTTGCCCGAGACCGACGCGGAGGCGCCGTGGCAGGCCGGTTTCGCCTGTACCAACGCGCTGGCGAAGGGGGTGATTGCGCCGCTCGGGCTCGTCAGGGTCGACGGCGAAGGCCCCGCCCCGCGGCTCGAGGCCCGGCTTGGCGAGGCGCCGCCGGTGCCGCTGGTGCAATGCCGCGCGTTCGGGCTGCTCGGGCGCGATGCCGGCCCGCTTTGGCGTTTCGACGCGACGGAGTGCCGGTTGCGCGCCGAGGTCGCGGCGGGCGGGTTCACATTCGAGGTTGGCCCCGCCGGGCACCTCATGCTCCGGCTGCAGCCCGAGGCAGCGGGTGCCGGGGAGCCGCCGCGTCTCTGGCTCGACGGCACCGCCTGGGATGACGGCCGGCCGACCGAAACCGAGACCGGCTGGCAGGTCGATCTCGGCCCATTTTCCGGGGCCGCGGAGCGGCTTGGCCTGGGCCTGTTTCTCGAAGCGGCGGGCGGCGGCGCGCCCGGCCGGTTGCGGCTGCCCCTGCTCGGCAGCGCCGCGGCGATGGCGCAGCTGGCCGCCTGCGCGCCGGGCGCGGGCGCGGCGCCGGAGCCCTGACGCCGCCGCGCCGCCTGCCTTCCCGTCACCCCCGGTTCAGCGCGGCATCCATCGCCGGGCCGGCCTTCGCCTGGTGCGCCTCGTCGAAAAAGGTGACACGGCCACGGCCGCGATCCTTGGAAACATACAAGGCCATGTCCGCGTCGCGCATCATCCGCGTCGCCTCCGGCCGGTCGTAGTTCAGGGAACTGACCAACCCGATCGAGGCCGAGATCCGCGCCTCCCGGTCGCCGAAACGCACCGGTTCCTCGAGCCGAAGGATCACCCGTTCCGCGATCGCGACCATCCGCGACCGCTCGATGAGCCGGGTGAAGACGAGCACGAATTCATCCCCGCCCACGCGCGCGACCACGTCTTCGCTGCGGGTTTCCTCGCACAGGATCCGGGCCACCTCGGTGAGCACGAGATCTCCGGCGGCGTGCCCCAGCGTGTCGTTCACCTGTTTGAAGAAGTCGAGATCGAGGTGCATCAGGGTGAACGGAACCGCGCGTGCGATCAGCCTTTCCAGCGTCTGGTCGAGCGCGCGGCGGTTGCTCAACCCGGTCAGCGTGTCCGATCGCGCCTCGGCCTCGGCCGTCGCCTTGGCGCCGTGCAGCCGCTCGTTGAGCTTGCGGCTCTCGGCCATGGCGGCGGATTTGGCCTCGACGAGATAGAGCATTTCCAGCGTGAGATCGGTGGCGGCGAAGTCGGAACCGGCGAGGTTGAACCGCGCCACCGCATCGACCACGGCGATGCCGAAGGAGAGGTTGACGAGCACGCCCTGCCCCGCCTCCAGCGGCACCGCCGCGCCGATCAGCGGGGTTCGGTCGGGATCGCGCAGGCGCAACTGAACCTTGCGCCCGGCGCGGCGGGCGATGTCATCGAGGCTGGCGGCCTGCCGCGGGCGACGAACTTCGAACAAATCGAAAAACCGCGCGCCGACCACGCCCCCCGCGGGAAAGATCTTGCCCAGCACCGGGCCGGCATGGGTGATGACCCCGTCGCCATCCGCGACCAGGTGCATCGGCATCAACCGATCGAGCGCCGCCGGCCCCAGGCCGATTGGCAGTTCGCCGCGCATCATCCCCTCCCCCTTGTCCGGACGTTCACCCCTAGCCTGCGCGTTGGGCCAGGGCGAAGCCGCGCCCGCGGGCGAAAGCCGCCTCGAGCAGACGGATCGCGAGGTGAACGCCGCCGTCTTCGGCGCCGGTCTCCTCGACCAGCACCAGCGCACCATAATCATCCGCCATCGCGCGCAGCAGCCCCGACAGAACCGGCGCGAATTCCGGCGGCGCATCGGCCGAGTGCAGCCGGTAGTCGCCGCCGCCAAGCTCGGTGAGCGAGATTTCGGGCAGGACCAGGTCGGGCACGGCGAGGCACACGCGCCCGCTGAGATCCTCGAGCGAGGCGAGGAAATCCTCGTAGTCCACCCCGCCGAAGCGCAGCAGGCGTCGCACCCGTTCCGAGGCAGGATGGGCGACGAGAAAGGTGCCGAAATCCTCCAGCAGCGCCTCGTCGGGCTTGCCCAGAACCCGCGCCGTTTCGCGCACGAGCCGCGCCGCGAGCGCGTCGTCGTAATGAAACATCGGCTCGAAGCGCTCGATCCCGGCATCGAGCCCCTCGACGAGCGCCGCCCAGGGCGCCGCGCCGTAACTGTGGCGCACGAAACTTTCGAACGCGCAGATAACCAGGCCGTGCATGTCTCTCCGTCCTTTCCGGGGCACCCTAGCGGGGCGAGGATTAACGAAGCGCGAAGCCCGGCCGGCGGTTTCGTTCAATTTGTTTCCATTCCCGCCGGCGGGTCAGGCCGCAAGCCAACCCGGCAGATGGCCGATATCGGGCAGGACGGCGTCGGCGAGCGGGCCGAGCTCGGCCACGCCCGCGGGCCCGCTGAGCACCGCCACCACCTGCATGCCCGCCGCCCGCCCGGCGATCAGATCATGGGTGCTGTCGCCCACCATCACCACGCGGCCGGGGGCGAGCCCCGTCGCCCGGGCGAAGGCCTGGCACATCCCCGGGCCGGGCTTGCCGCCATGGCCGCTGTCGGACCCGGCGATGAAATCGAACAGTTCGAGAACCCCGGCCGCCGAAAGATGCGCGCGGGCGGGCGCCTCGGCATCGTTGGTGGCCACGCCCAGCCGCAGCCCCTGCGACCTCAGCCCGCCCAGCAATGGCGCGAGCGGCACCGCCTCGGCCATCGGCGCGAGGGCGGCTTCCTCGTTCAGCCGATCGACCAGCGCAGCGGCGGGCAGCCCGACCACGGGCGCAAGCGCGCGCGCGGTTTCCTCCGGCGTGCCTGCGATCGCCACCGAGCCGGGATGGAAGGCGCGCCCGGCGAGATCGAAGCCGACCGCCGCGGCGAGCGCGGCGCGGCGGGCCGCGTCCTGCCCGCCCCAATGCGCGATCAGGGCCTCGACCCAGGCCACCCAGGTGGCGTCGAAATCGAACAGGGTGCCATCCTTGTCGAACAGCACGCCATCGGCGCGCCGCTCAGGTCCAGTGCACATTGGCACCCCCCGGAAGCGCGGCGCGCGCCGCCATCGGCGCCTGGTAGTCGAGGCCGGCGCTGTCGCAGAAGGCGGTCACCCAGGCGTCGTCCATGGTGAGGAAGTCGAGCAGGGCGGCGAGGAAGGCGGGGTCGCGCGCACCCTCGCGCAGATCGTCCTCGCTGGCGCCGGACGCCCCGAGAAAGACGGGCAGAAGCTCGTCGTTGGCGGCAAGCCAGGCGAGCGCGCGCAGGGCGACGGTCTCGGCGAAATCGGGTGTCATGGGCAGGGATTCCCGGGCTTGGAAACTCTTTGTTAACGATTCTCAGGCAACTCTTACCAAACAAGCCGCAATTGGACACGTCCGGACCGCAGATCATGGCAGGCCGCATACTCATCGCAGATTCGACAGCCACCAACAGGATCGTCCTGAAGGTGAAGCTGGCCACCGCCCGCTACGAGACCGCGCAGGCGCTCGACGGGGCCGAGGCGCTGGCGACGGCGCGCGACATGCGGCCCGATCTCGTGATCGTCGATGCCAACCTGCCCGGCGGCGGCGGCGCCGACCTCTGCGCCCGGCTCAAGGCAGAGCCCGAGACCCGCGACATCCCGGTGCTGGTGATCGACGGCGCGCCCAGCCGCGCGGCGCGGCTTGCGGCGCTGCGCGCCGGCGCCGATGACTATCTCGCCAAGCCGCTCGACGAGACCGGGCTTCTTGCGCTGGTCCGCGCGCTGATGCGCACCCGCGCCACCCATGA
The DNA here is from genome assembly GCF_014640115.1 of Sinisalibacter lacisalsi. Classification (GTDB taxonomy): domain Bacteria; phylum Pseudomonadota; class Alphaproteobacteria; order Rhodobacterales; family Rhodobacteraceae; genus Sinisalibacter; species Sinisalibacter lacisalsi. Next base: position 100,685 of record NZ_BMGI01000005.1, read on the forward strand.
CGAACTGGCCCGGCGGCAGGATACTGCGGCGGCGCTCGGGTTCGCCGAACCGGCGATGGCGTTCCGGCGCCCGGCCCGGATCGGCCTGATCGCCCCCACCGTCGAAACCGCGCTTGGCTGGCGCCGCGCCCTCGGCCCGCTGTGTTCGGGGCCGCTCAGCACCTTCAGCCGCAGCCAGGCCCTCGATGCGCTCGCCTCGCGCGAGGCGCCCGACGCCTTCGTCATCGCCGCCGATCTCTCGGCCCCGGGCGACGGGCTCAGGCTGGTGAGCGAACTGCGCTCGCGCAGTGCCACCCGCCACGCGGTGATCGTGATCCTCGACGAGGCCAATGCCCCCGGCACCGTGCCGATGGCGCTGGACATCGGCGCCAATGCCGTCGTGCCGGGCTCTTTCGACGCCGAGGAGATCGCCGCCCGGCTCGAACGCCTGCTCGCCCGCAAGCTCGAAACCGACGCGCTGCGCGACAGTTTCGGCGAGCGCCTCGGCCTGGCGCTGCGCGATCCGCTCACCGGGCTCTACAACCGCCGCTACGCCGGCGCCTATCTCGACCGGATGATCGGGGCGGCGGCAGCGAGCGATCAGCCCTTCGCGGTGATGCTGCTCGATCTGGACCGCTTCAAGTCGGTCAACGACAGCTTCGGCCATGCCGTCGGCGACGCGGTGCTGGTCGAGGCCGGCAAGCGGCTGGGCGCGCACCTGCGCGAGATCGACCTGCTGGCGCGCTACGGCGGTGAGGAATTCGTCATCGCCCTGCCCGAAACCGGGCTCGAAGGGGCCTCGATCGCGGCCGAACGCCTGCGCCGGGTGATCGGCGAGGCGCCGATCGCGGTGGCCTCGCATGGCCTGGAGGTGCCCGTTACCATCTCGATCGGCGTGGCGGTCTTCGCCGGCGGGGCAGAGAGCGGCGACCTGCCCTCGCCGCACGACCTGATCGAGCGAGCCGACGCCGCGCTCTACGCCTCGAAGAGCGACGGGCGCAACCTCGTCAGTTTCGCCGGCGGCCGGGCGGCCTGACCGCGCCCGCCTCAGCGCATTCGATCAGCCCGCGCGATGCGCTGTTCCATCCGGTCGGCGAACGCCGCGCGCTCGGCCTGGCTCATGCCCGAGAGCACGTCGAGCAGCGCCCCGCGCCCGGCCTCGACACGCGCCGAAACCCGCGCCTGCTGCGCCGTCATCACTGCCTCGAGCGCCGCGCGTTCGAAGGGTTCGGCCCGCAGCGCGGCGAGAATCGTGGCGAACTCCGCCTCCAGCGCCGCCCGGTCGGGGCGAGCCGCCTCGCCGCGCGCGCGCAGCGCCGTGCCGATCTGGCCCCGCGCCTCGCGCGGCATCGCCTCGAAGAAAGGAACCAGCCCGGTGCCGTGCATAGCCGCCCGGTCGGCGGGCGGGGTGCGGCCCGCGTCGCGCCCGTCGCGCAGATGCGCGCCGGCAATCGCGCCGATGACCAGCAGGTTGAAGAACAGCGAAACCGCCAGCAGAACCCTGGGCCAGTGCCGGGGCCGGACTGCTGCCGCCGGGGTCGGGAATTCTTCGCTCATTGTCCGCCCTCCTCGTAGAACGCCGCGAGCCCGTCGTCGCCGGGCAGTATGTCTTCCAGCGCATAGATCGCCGTGCCGCCGGTTTCGGGCAACAACAGCCCGCCCGACAGGGTGTTGAGCTGGTCGGGCGAGACGAAGCCGAGCCAGACCCCGGCCAGCGTGGCCGTGACCAGACCGGCAAGCGAGGTCCAGCCGCCCAGCGCCTCGGCGAACCGCGCCCATGGCGAGGGACGCGGCGCGGCGCGCGGACGGGCCGCGGCAAGGCCAGCCTCCTGCACGCCTTGCGCGTCCGCGAGTATGCGCGCGAGCAGCGCCTCGGAGGGGGCGGGCGTCTCGGCCCGCCCGGCGGCGAAAATCTCGTCGAGCGCGATATTGCTCAGCAGGTCTTGTTCAGTCTTCGACATATCCCAACTCCTCGCGCCGTTGGCCAAGGCTGGCCGAAAGCGCCCGTTTGCCCCGGGCGGTCAGGCTCTCGACCGCCTCGACGCTGATCTCCAGAACCGCCGCAATCTCGGGGTTCGACCGTCCTTCCAGGTGGCGCATCACCACCGCGACACGCTGGCGCTCGGGCAAGGCGGCCAGCGCCTCGTCGAGCGCGCGCGCGCGCATCTCCTGCATCATCGCCTCCGCCGCGCCGGGGCGCCCGTCTTCCGGCTCCGGGATCGCGTCGAGCCCCACCCCGCGCCGGCGGCGCAGCCGGTCGGTGCAGAGATTGGCCGTCACCCGGTAGAGCCAGGTGGTCACCTTGGCCTCGCCCTGCCGCCAGTCGGGCGCGATCCGCCAGAGCCTCAGCATCGCCTCCTGGGTCACGTCCTCGGCCTCGTGCCGGTCGCCCCCGAGCATCCGCGCGGCGAAGCCCATCACCCGCGGGGCGAGCCGTGCGGTCAGCGCCATCGCAGCCGCGCGGTCGCCGTTGCCATAGGCAACCAGCAGGGCCTCGTCGGAAACCTCGCTCTGGGCGTCGAATGCCATTTTCATCACATCTCCGGCCTAGACCTTCCGCCCGAAAGCGGCAACAGCCCAAGCTCCCGGGCGGGGCCTGTCCGCGCCCGGGCCGGTCTTGTCGGCTTACCAGCGCGACTTGTGGCCACCGCGCGGACCCATGCCGCGCTTGTCGGCGCGCGCGGTGATCGCGGCTTTCGCCTCGTCGTATTCCGCCGCGCTGATCGCGTTGTCGTCGTCTGTGTCGAACCGGTCCACCACCCGGCCATAGCCCTTCGTCGGTGCAAGTTCCTCGGGCGAAAGCGCGCCGTCATCGTCCGTATCGCGGGCTTCGACGAGGCGCGCGGCCATCGCCTCGGCACGCGTGGCCGGATCGCCCCGCATCCGGTCGGCCCGGTCCTCGAACCGCGCCAGAACCTGCGCCGCGATCTCCGCCGCCTCGAGCTTGCCGTTGCCATCGGTATCGGCCTCGGCCAGCCGGGCCGCGGCGCGGGCGGCGAAATCTTCCTCGGTGATCCGACCGTCGCCGTTGGCGTCGAGCGTGGCGAAGTCGGTGGCGAAAATCCCGCGCGACCCGAAGCTGTCGGCGCCGCCGCGCGCCAGCATCGGCGCTGCCGCCATGCTCATCGCCGCGCCGGCCAGAAGCCCGATGCCCGCAATCCTGAGTGCCTGTTTCATCTGCATGTCTCCCGTATGGCCTCGATTGGCCCGTTGCCTGTTTGCCCCGGCGTTGTGCCGGGATCGTAAGTTCATACGCGGGGTCGGGCGGTTTCCGTCGCCGTGGCCGAACTGCGACATCTGGACGCACTATCGCCGCGCGCCATGTCAGTTGGCGGCGTCAATACCTATGATCATGGGCACGCGAACAGAACACCGAACGAAAGGCTGGCCTCGATGGACGCCTCAACCACTGACGATTCCATGCACCTCGCCGCCGGCGCAGCGGCGCCAGATCACGACCATGGCCATGATCGCGATCTCGGACAGGCCGCCTGGCGCGGCTTCCAGCGGCGCTGCCCCGCCTGCGGCACCGGGCCGATGATGAAGGGCTATCTGCAGGTGCGCGACACCTGCACGGTCTGCGGCGAGGAGTTGCACCATCACCGCGCCGACGACGGGCCGGCCTGGCTGACGATCATCCTCGTCGGTCACCTGATGGCGCCGGTTCTCGGCTGGGCCTTCATGGAGTTCCGCCCCGACCCGATGGTGCTCACGGCGATTTTCGCGATCGGAACGGTTGCGCTCTCGCTCTGGCTTCTGCCAAGGTTCAAGGGGCTCATGGTCGGCTTCCAGTGGGCCAAGCGGATGCACGGCTTCGCCCCCGACGCGCCCGATCCCGCGCGCAAGGGGGCGTGAACGGGAAAGGCGCGGCCGCGTGAACGACAGCGAAAAATCCAGGATCGTGCGCGATGCCGCCACGGTCGTGCTGGTCCGCGATCCGGGCGGCGACGACCCGCGCGTGCTAATGGGCCAGCGCGGCGCGCAGGCGGCGTTCATGCCCAACAAGTTCGTCTTTCCCGGCGGCGCGGTCGACCCCGACGACGCCCTCGTGCCGGTGATTGACGCGGAGGGCGAGCCCGACCACAGCCGACTGGCGCAGGATACCACCGGCCCGGGCCCGACCACGCTGCTCGCCGCCGCGATCCGCGAGCTCTGGGAGGAAACCGGCCAGATCCTCGGCGTGCCCGGTGCCTGGCCCGGCCCGGTGCCGGAAGATTGGCGCGGCTTCGCCGCCAGCGGGCACCTGCCCTCGGCGGAGGGGCTTTCGTTCATCTTCCGCGCGGTCACGCCGCCGGGCCGCCCGCGCCGCTTCGACGCGCGCTTCTTTCTTGGCGACGCGCGCCGCCTTGCCTCCGACCCGGATGATTTCTCGCGCGCCTGCGAGGAACTGGCGCATCTGCACTGGGTGTCGCTCGCCGACCTGCGGTCTTACGATCTGCCGTTCATCACGCAAGTGGTTCTGGCCGAGATCGCGCGGCGGCTGCCGAGCCTCGATCCGCCCGAAACCGTGCCCTATTTCAAGAACGATGCCGAGGAGCTGCATTTTCGCCGGCTGGGCGGGAAAGGGCCGTTCGAGGGTTGAGGCGGCTTGCATAATTCGAACATTTTCCAATCAGATTGATCGAAATCTGAACTTTTCTTTGCACTTTTCCCGCTCAGCCCCGAAGCGCTCCGAGATCGTAGCCATTCCATTCCAGCACGTCCCGTGCGGCTTGCAGACGGTCGGGGGCCGGGCGCGCGGCGCGGTCGAGCACCATCGCGAAGCGGCCGTCGGGGGTGCCGAGCACCAGCGTGCGCATGTCGGCGTCGGCCCAGAGCACCCAGAGCGGGGCCGCGAACTGGCTGAGCCGGAAGCGCCCCGGCCCCACCATCTCGCCCCGGCCCGCACCGTCGCGGCTGGTGCTGACCGCGAGCGCGCCGCCCGGCCCGGCCTCGACGCGCCAGAGCGCGCCCGGCGGGCGGCCGATCGCCGCCACCTCGCGCCACTCCCCGGCAAACCGAGCGGGATCGAACCCGACGATCGAGGTCATCCGCGCGCTCGTGTCACGCGGCGCGCCCGCGTCGCCGCAGCCCGCGAGCGCCAGTGCGGCGGCAAGGATCAATCGGCGCACAGCGTCACCTCCGCGCCGTCATCGTCGAGAAAGCTGTAGCAGCCGAAGATCGGCTGTTCCGGCGCGCAGGTCCGGCTTTCGGCAAGGCAGGTGCCGATGCAATCGGAGGCGCGCGCACAGCTCTTGCCCGCGTCGGGGTTGGGCAGGAAGCACAAGGGCTCGGGGAACAGCCCGCCCGGGCCCCAGCGCCCGCCCGCCGCGAGGCAGGCGGCATCGCTCTGCGGCGCCATCCCGCCGGTCACCCGCGGGCCATCGGCCTCGGCCTCGGCCATGCAGCCGGTGAGCGCGAGGAGCGCCGCGACGAAAAGGAATTTCATGCGCGGCCCTCCGATGCTCTCGCCTAGTGCACGACGCGCCTCAACTGCGAGGTATCGTAGCCCATGCCCTGCATCACGGAAATGGCCTTGTCGTATTTCGCCTGCGACAGCGCGGGGGTGCGGGCGAGGATCCAGCCGGTCTTGCCCGAGGGCTCGCCCACCACCGCCACCGAATAGGCGGCATCGACGTAGAGCACCCAGTAATCGCCCTTGGCGAAGGGCAGCCAGGGCACAAAATTGACCGTGAGCTTGCCCGGCCCCACCACCTTCGCCGTCGCCTCGGCCACTTCCGCCGGGCCGGTCGGGCTGCCCTTGCGGCAGGTGTTGCGCACCGAGATCGTGCCATCGGCATTGCGGCCGTATTCCGCCGTGACGCCTTCGCAGCCACGCTCCCAGCGGTTGGGAAAGCGGGCGATCTCGAACCATTTTCCGGCGTAGCGGTCGAGGTCGAGGTTGGTGACCACGCCCATCGGCTTCGATGTGTCGCGGTAGCTGTTGGCCTGACCCGGCGACGAGGTGAAAAGGGCCGCGACGAAGGCGGCGAGGGCGGCAAGGCGCATCGGATATCTCCCGTGATTTCCCCTTATACGGCCGCCGCCCCCGGCGCGGATCAGAACGGCAGCGGATGCGCCTTGTGCGCCGCCTCGATCTCGCCGCGCACCTCGTCCGACAGGCTGACATGCGCCGCGCCCAGCGCGCGCCCGAGCTGGTCGAGCGAGGTGGCCCCGAAGATCACCGAGCCCATGAACGGCTTGTCGGCGGCCCAGCTCAGCGCCATCTGCACCGGGTCGAGCCCGTGGCGCTCGGCGATGTCGAGGTAGGCCTGCGTGGCGGGCCAGACCCGGGGTGTCACGCGGCCACCGAGATCCTTGTTGAGGTCAAGCCGCGAGCCATGCGGCACCGTCTTGCCGCCGTGATACTTGCCGCTGAGGATACCTGCGCCAAGCGGCGAATAGGCCAGGAGCTTCACGTCCTCGTTGGCCGAAAGCTCGGCGAGGTCGGTATCGTAGTGGCGGCAGAGCAGCGAGTATTCGTTCTGGATCGTCACCATCTCGGGCGCGCCTATCTCGCGCGCCACCTGCAGCCACATCATCGTGCCCCAGGCGCTTTCGTTCGACAGGCCGACATGGCGCAGCTTGCCCGCGTCCACCGCCGCCTGCAGCGCGGTGAGCACCTCGCGCATGTGGTCGAGCGTGGCCTCGCGTGACTGGCCGGAGGGGTCGAACGTCCAGTTCTGGCGGAAATGATAGGAGCCGCGCATCGGCCAGTGCAGCTGGTAGATGTCGATCACGTCCGTTTGCAGGCGCTTGAGCGAGGCGTCGATCGTGCGCGGGATGATCGCGCCGGAATAGCCCTCGCCGCCGCGCACCCGTGGGCTGTCGCCCGACACCTTGGAGGCGAGCACGATCTCGTCGCGCCGCCCGGTCTTCGCCAGCCAGGTGCCGATGATCTCCTCGGTGCGCCCCACCGTTTCGGCCGAAACCGGGTTGACCGGATACATCTCGGCGGTGTCGATGAAGTTCACGCCGTGATCGAGCGCCATGTCGATCTGGGCGTGGCCCTCGCTTTCGGTGTTCTGCGTGCCCCAGGTCATCGAGCCGAGGCAAAGCTCGCTCACCTCGAGCGCGCCGCCGGCCAGTTTGTTCTTGCGCATGGTCTCTCCCCGTTCGCGGTTCTCGCCACAGAGATACCCGAGCCACGCCGGGCCGCAACCCCCCCGGCGGGCCGGCGCGGCGCAATCCCTCTTCAACATCCCCTTTCAGAACGAAAGGAGAACATGTATCCTCTCCCCATGCAGCACGCCCGCCTCACCCGCAGCCCGCACCGCCCCGATCCCGGCCAGACGCTGATCGCGCCAATCCGGCTCGCGCGGGCGCGGGTGCACGAGGCGCACGGCCCCGCGCGCCACTTCTTCGCGGTGCTGCTGGCGCGGGCGATGACGGGGCCGGTGTTCTGGGTCATGCCCGCATGGCAGGCGGCGCGGCTGCACGGGCCCGGGGTCGCCGCGCTCGGGCTCGACCCGGGGCGGATCACCTTCGTTCACGCCGCCGCGGAGGTTGACCTTTTGTGGACGCTCGAAGAGGTGCTGCGCGCGGGCGCGGCGCCGCTGGTGGTGGGCGAGCTGCCCCGCCCCGCCGCGCTCACGCCGATGCGGCGGCTGCAACTCGCGGCGGAAGCGGGCGCGGGCAAGGGAGCGCCGCCCCTCGGCCTCGTGCTCACCCCCGAAGGCGGCAGCGCCGGGGCGGAAAGCCGCTGGCGCATGGCGCCCGAGCACGGCGCGGACCGCACGGCCTGGGCGCTCACCCGCGAACGCGCCCGCGCCGCGCCGCCCGCAACCTGGCGGGTGATGCCCGACGGCGACGGGTTTGCACTGGCGCGTTCTGCACCCGGCGCATGACGGACACACGGAATCGTCAGAGCTCCCCCCCTGTGATTCCGTGCCCGCCGGGCCCATATCTGACCTATAGGACAAATAACCAACGGAGGCCCCTGATGGACCTGAGATTCGACGACAAAACGGCAATCGTAACTGGCGGCGCATCGGGAATCGGGGCTGCGGTGGTGGATGAACTCGCCGCCGCCGGCGCCACCGTGGTGGTGGCCGACCTCAAGGATGACGCGGTCGCGGCCAAGGTCGCCGAGGTCGAGAAGGCCGGCGGCAAGGCGCTGCCGTTCACCGTCGACGTGGGCAAGGCCGACGAGGTGAAGGCGATGATCGACTTCGCCGTCGAAAAGACCGGGCGGCTCGACGCGCTGGTCAACAACGCCGGGATCGGCGGCGAGCAGGCGCCCGCGGGCGAGCTTTCCATCGACGGCTGGCACAAGCTGATGGACGTGAACCTGCACGGCGTCTTCTACGGCATGCGCTACGCCATCCCGGTGATGGAAAAGGCCGGCGCCGGCTCGATCGTCAACATGGCCTCGATCCTCGGCTCGGTGGGCTTTCCCAACGCTTCGGCCTACGTCGCCTCGAAACACGCCGTGCTGGGCCTGACCAAGGCCGCGGCGATCGAATACTCGGCCAAGGGCATCCGCATCAACTCGGTCGGCCCCGGCTTCATCAAGACGCCGCTGATCGAGGAAAACCTCGACAAGGACACGCTGAAGATGCTCGAAGGTTCGCACCCGATCGGGCGTCTCGGCGAGCCGGAAGAGGTGGCCGCGCTGGTGGCCTTCCTGCTGTCGGACCGGGCCAGCTTCATCACCGGTTCGTACAACCTCGTCGACGGCGCCTACACGGCGCAGTAAGCACAGGCCGGGGGGCAGGGCCCCCCGGATCTCGACGCCCGCGCTTGGCGTGGGCGGGAACCCGGCAGGCGTTTTCGCAGCGCGGAAACGCCGAGAACTCGCCGAGGTATTCGGGCCGGGATGAAGAGGAATGGTGCGGTGCTGGCGTTTGACCCGGCGTTGGGTTAAACGCGGGCGAAACCAAGCCAAGGACGTCACATGGCCCGCATCCTCATCACCTCCGCGCTGCCTTACATCAACGGCATCAAGCACCTCGGAAACCTCGTAGGCAGCCAGCTGCCCGCCGATCTTTTCGCCCGCTACGCCCGGGCGCGCGGCCACGAGGTGATGTTCATCTGCGCCACCGACGAGCACGGCACCCCGGCCGAACTGGCCGCCGCCAAGGCCGGGCAGAACGTGGCGGAATACTGCGCCGAGATGCACGAGGTCCAGGCCGGGCTGGCGGCGGGGTTCCGGCTCTCCTTCGATCATTTCGGCCGCTCCTCCAGCCCGCAGAACCACCGCCTGACGCAGCATCTCGCCGGCAAGCTGGCCGAAGCCGGGCTGATCGAGGAAGTGAGCGAAAAGCAGGTCTATTCCAACGCCGATGGCCGCTTCCTGCCCGACCGCTACATCGAGGGCACCTGCCCCAACTGCGGCTACGAGCGCGCCCGCGGTGACCAGTGCGAGGAATGCACCAAGCAGCTCGACCCGACCGACCTGATCAACCCGCGCTCGGCGATCTCCGGCTCGACCGACCTCGAGGTGCGCGAGACCAAGCATTTGTTCCTGCGCCAGTCGCTGATGCGCGACCGGCTCGACGCCTGGATCGACGAAAAGACCGATTGGCCGGTGCTCACCACCTCGATCGCCAGGAAGTGGCTCAACGACGGCGACGGGCTGCAGGACCGCGGCATCACCCGCGATCTCGACTGGGGCATCCCGGTCAAGCGCGGCACCGAGGACTGGCCCGGCATGGAAGGCAAGGTCTTCTACGTCTGGTTCGACGCGCCGATCGAATACATCTCGGCGACCGCCGAATGGGCCGAGGCCAACGGGCTCGGCGACGCGGCCTGGGAACGCTGGTGGCGCACCGACAAGGGCGCCGATGACGTGCGCTACATCGAGTTCATGGGCAAGGACAACGTGCCCTTCCACACCCTGTCGTTCCCCGCGACCCTGATGGGCTCGGGCGAGCCGTGGAAGCTCGTGGATTACATCAAGAGCTTCAACTACCTCAACTACGATGGCGGCCAGTTCTCCACCAGCCAGGGCCGCGGCGTGTTCATGGACCAGGCGCTCGACATCCTGCCCTCCGACTACTGGCGCTGGTGGCTGCTCAGCCACGCGCCGGAGAACGCCGACAGCGAGTTCACTTGGGAAAACTTCCAGACCAGCGTAAACAAGGACCTGGCCGACGTGCTGGGCAATTTCGTTAGCCGGGTCACCAAGTTCTGCCGCTCGAAATTCGGCGAAGAGGTGCCCTCGGCCGGGGAATACGGCCCGGTCGAAACGGCGCTGATCGCCGATCTTTCGCGCCGCATCGCCGAATACGCCCGCCTGATGGACGCGATGGAGGTGCGCAAATCCGCCGCCGAGCTGCGCGCGATCTGGGCGGTGGGCAACGAATACCTGCAAGGCGCGGCGCCCTGGGCGGTGTTCAAGGAAGACCCGGACCGCGCCGCCGCGATCATCCGGCTGATGCTCAACCTGATCCGCGTCTACGCCGTGCTCTCGGCGCCGTTCATCCCCGATGCCGCCGCCGGGATGCTGGCCGCGCTGAAGACCGAAAACGCCGACTGGCCCGACGATCTCGGCGCCGCGCTCGAGGTACTCGAACCCGGCCACGGTTTCGAGGTGCCCGAGGTGCTCTTCGCCAAGATCACCGACGAGCAACGCGAGGCCTGGCAGGCGCAATTCGCAGGCCAGCGCGGCTGACCAACCGCCGCCCGGACTGCGTCAATCGGTCCGGTTTTGCTTTGAGAACAGTGCCAGACCCGCTACACTGATCTTCAGGCAGAAGAGGCGGGCAGCGCAGACTTGCCCCGCGCACAGGCGAAATATTCGGGGAAGGCAGCGTGACAGCCCTCAACCTCAGACAGCATCCGATGCGGCTCGCGGGCGCCGTCAAGCGCGAGGTGCGCAGCCAGTTCGGCGCGATTCCGTGGCGGTTGAACGATGGCAAGGTCGAGATCCTGCTGATCACCTCGCGCGGCACCGGGCGCTGGATTCTGCCCAAGGGCTGGCCGATGCACGGCGCCACCCCGGCCGAGGCCGCCGCCACCGAGGCCTGGGAAGAGGCCGGCGTGACCGGCACGCCGTCGCACGTGTCGGCCGGGTTCTACGCCTATCAGAAGCTGTTCGAGGGCGACAACCTGCCGATCGTGGTGGCGATGTTCGCGCTCAAGGTGAAGAAGGTGCACAAGGAATGGCCCGAAAAGGGCGACCGCAAGCGGCGCTGGGTCAGCCGCAAACGGGCCGCGTCGCTGCTGCAGGAGCCCGAGCTGCGCCAGATGATCAAGCATTTCGACCCGCGCGCCTACGCGCACTGAAACGCTTGCGCGGACGCGGTGCGTGCCTACATAGTCGCGCGACCCGACCGGATGACGAGATGATCCGCTACACGCTGAAATGCCCCGAGGGGCACCGATTTGAAAGCTGGTTCCACAATGCCGCCGCCTACGAGGCGCTGGCAGCGGCGGGGCAGTTGCGCTGCCCCGATTGCGGCGCGGATCGGATCGAGAAATCCCTGATGACGCCCGATGTCCGCCCGGCCCGCGCGCGCCCCCCGGCCCCGACGGAACAGCTCGCGCCCCAGACCGAGCGCGAGAAGGCGATCGCCGCGCTCAAGCGCAAGGTCGAGGCCGAGGCGGACTACGTGGGCCCCCGCTTTGCCCGCGAGGCCCGCGCGATGCATGACGGCACCGCCCCGGAGCGGCCGATCTACGGCGAGGCGAAGCCCGAGGAGGCGATCGCGCTGATCGAGGATGGCGTGCCGGTCGCCCCCCTGCCCTTCACCCCCACGCGCAAGATCAACTGAGCCGCTTTGCGGCCCGGCGCCGGTCTGCTAGTCTGCCGGAAAAACAAGGTGCGTGACGAGGTGAGCAGATGCGCGACGAGGGGCCGATCGAGGTGGTCTTCCAGACCCGGTTTTCGTTCTACGGCCAGTCGGGCTGGAAATCGAAGGCGGCGGCCGATCCGGGGCTTTTGTTCGAGCCCGAACGGCTCGACGGGCGGCTGAAGCATTTCGAAACCATCACGCTGCCCAGCCTCGTCGACCAGACCGATCGCGATTTCCGCATGATGGTGCTGTCGTCCGAGCTGATGCCCGAGCCGTTCCAGGCGCGCCTGCGCGAGCTTCTCAACGACATGCTGGGCGCTGACCGGGTGCAGCTGATGTTCCGGCCCAAGGGGTCGGCCAGGCAATACCTGCACGACGCGGTGAACGAGAACATGGCCGACAAGATCGTGGCCCAGACCGTGCTCGACGACGACGACGCGGTGGCGAAGGATTTCGTCGAGATGCTGCGCTACTACGGCCCGCTCGCGCTCGCCGACGATCACAACCCCGACGATTACGTGTTTCTCTCCTTCCCGCGCGGGCTGACGCTCGGGATCGAAGGCGGCACGCTGAGCTGGCTCGACCGCCGCCACGTGCCCTATACCAACCTCGGCCTTGCCCTCGTCGCGCCCGGCAACACCCGGCGCAACCCGTTCATGACCAGCCACAAGCGCGTCGGCGAGCGCCATCCGTCGATGATGATCACCCACAAGCGGCCCTATTACCTGCGCGCCATTCACGGCCTGAACGATTCCTCCGCCCACCATACCGGCGGCGAGAACCTGCGCGCCGGCGACGTGGACGCGGCGCTCGATTACTTCCCCTTCCTGCGCAACCATTTCGAGCCGGAAACCGGCGCCCCGCCGAAAGTGACGGGCAAGGGCCGCAAGCGCGGCCTGCCGCAGATCAGGGCGGTGCCGAAAGCCGCCGCACGCGCCGCGCAGTAGCGGCGCGCGCGCCTCTTGCGCTTTGCCGGCACTGGCCCTATCAGGCGCAGGATTGTAACGGGAGCCCGCCTCCATGCCAGTTCTGGTGATGAAATTCGGTGGCACCTCGGTGGCCACCCTCGACCGGATCGCCCGGGCCTCGAAGCGCGTCGCGCGCGAGGTCGCCAATGGCTACGACGTGATCGTGATCGTCTCGGCGATGTCGGGCAAGACCAACGAGCTGGTCGGCTGGGTCGAGGAAACCTCGCCGCTCTACGACGCGCGCGAATACGACGCGGTGGTGAGTTCGGGCGAAAATGTCACCGCCGGGCTGATGGCGCTCAGGCTGCAGGAAATGGATATCCCCGCCCGCTCGTGGCAGGGCTGGCAGGTGCCGGTGAAGACCACCGGCGCGCATTCGGCGGCGCGGATCGAAGACATTCCGCGCGACAACATCACGGCGAAGTTCGCCGAGGGCATGAAGGTGGCCGTGGTCGCCGGCTTCCAGGGCGTCAGCCCCGAGGGCCGGATCACCACGCTGGGCCGGGGCGGCTCCGACACCACCGCGGTGGCCTTCGCCGCCGCCTTCGACGCCGAACGCTGCGATATCTACACCGATGTCGACGGGGTCTACACCACCGACCCCCGGATCGAAAACAAGGCGCGCAAGCTCGACAAGATCGCCTTCGAGGAAATGCTCGAACTGGCCTCGCTCGGGGCCAAGGTGTTGCAAACCCGTTCGGTCGAACTCGCGATGCGCTACAAGGTAAAGCTGCGCGTGCTCTCGAGCTTTGCGGAATATGACCCGGAGGCAGGCACGCTTGTCTGCGACGAGGAGGAAATCGTGGAACAGAATGCCGTTGCCGGCGTGGCCTACAGCCGTGATGAGGCCAAGCTCACCCTCGTGTCGGTCGCCGACCGCCCCGGCGTTGCCGCCGCGATCTTCGGCCCGCTGGCCGAGGCCGGCGTGAACGTCGACATGATCGTGCAGGACATCTCCGAGGAGGGCCGCACAGACATGACCTTCTCCTGCCCCGTGGGGCAGGTCACGCGTGCCGAAAAGGCGCTGACCGCCGCCAAGGAGGCCGGCCAGATCAACTTCCATGATCTCGTCGCCGATACCAACGTATCGAAGGTGTCGATCGTCGGCATCGGCATGCGCAGCCAGGCCGGGATCGCGGCGAAGATGTTCGACGTGCTCGCCCGCGAGGGGATCAACATCAAGGTCATCACAACTTCCGAGATCAAGATTTCCGTTCTGATCGACAGGAAATACATGGAACTTGCCGTGCAGGCGCTGCATGATGCCTTCGAACTGGAGAAAGCATCGTGAACGCCCGGCATGCCCCAAAACCGCGAAAGTGACAGCCGAAAACTGCTCGGCCGCCTGAAAGCGGCGCTCGCGGAGGATTCGGCCGGGCAGGAACGGCTTGACCGGATCACCACCATCATCGCCGAATCGATGGGGCTCGAGGTCTGCTCGATCTACCTGTTCCGCGATGCCGATACGCTCGAGCTTTCCGCCACCGAGGGCCTCAAGCCCGAGGCCGTGCACAAGACGCGGATGCGCGTCGGTGAGGGCCTTGTGGGCCGCGTCGCGCGCACCAAGCGTCCGATCAACAGCGCCGATGCCCCTTCCGAGCGCGGGTTTCGCTACATGGCCGAGACCGGCGAGGAAATCTATTCCTCCTTCCTCGGCGTGCCGATCCAGCGGCTGGGCGAAACGCTCGGCGTGCTGGTGGTGCAATCGAAGGAGGCGCGCAGCTTCTCCGAAGACGAGATCTACGGCATGGAGGTGGTGGCCATGGTCATCGCCGAGATGACCGAGCTTGGCGCCTTCGTCGGTGAAGGCGCGGCGCTCGCGGCGCTGCACCAGCGCCCGGCCACCTTCAAGGGCGGCATCGGCCAGGAAGGCAGCGCCATGGGCCACGTCTGGCTGCACGAGCCGCGCGTGGTGGTCACCAACCCGATCGCCGACGACCCGGCGGAAGAACTCAAGAAGCTCGACGCCGCGATCGAAACCCTGCGCGTTTCGGTCGACGAGCTGCTCGCCACCGCCGATGGCGCCGACAAGGAACAGATGCAGGTGCTCGAGGCCTACCGCATGTTCGCCAATTCGCGCGGCTGGCGGCGGCGGATGGAGGAAGACATCGCGCGCGGCCTCTCGGCGGCGGCGGCGGTCGAGAAGGAACAGACCTCGGCCCGCGCCCGGATGAGCCAGGTGCCCGACCCCTACCTGCGCGAGCGGCTGCACGATCTCAACGATCTCTCCAACCGGCTGCTGCGCATCCTCACCGGACAGGGCAAGGAAACCGGGGCCGAAATGCCGGAAGACCCGATCCTCGTGGCCTCGAACATCGGCCCCGGCGAACTGCTGGAATACGGCCGCCGCAAGTTGCGCGGCATCGTTCTGGAAGAGGGCTCGGTGGCGAGCCATGCCGCGATCGTCGCCCGCGCCTGGGCGATCCCGCTGATCGTTCATGCCGGGCCGGTGACGGCAGAGGCGCTGAACGGCGATCTCATCCTCGTCGACGGCGAGCACGGCATCGTCCACCTGCGGCCCGAGGAAGCCGTGATCGACAGCTTTCGCGACAAGATGGCGATGGAGGCGGCGCAGCAGGAGCGTTACGTCTCGCTACGCGACCAGCCGGCCGAAAGCGACGACGGTGTGCGCGTGCGGCTGACGATGAACGCCGGGCTGATGGCCGACCTGCCCAGCCTGGAAAGTTCCGGCGCCGAGGGGGTGGGGCTGTTCCGCACCGAGCTGCAGTTTCTCACCCAATCGCGGGTGCCGCGCCGGGGCGAGCTGGCGCAGCTCTATTCCCGCGTGCTCGACCGGGCCGGCGACAAACAGGTGGTGTTCCGCACCCTCGATATCGGCTCCGACAAGGTGCTGCCCTACATGAAGCCGCAGGACGAGCCCAACCCGGCGCTCGGCTGGCGGGCGATCCGCCTCGGCCTCGACAAGCCCGGCGTGATGCGGATGCAGGCCCAGGCGATGATCCGCGCCGCGACCGGCCGAAAGCTCACCGTGATGTTTCCCTTC
The DNA here is from genome assembly GCF_014640115.1 of Sinisalibacter lacisalsi. Lineage (GTDB taxonomy): Bacteria > Pseudomonadota > Alphaproteobacteria > Rhodobacterales > Rhodobacteraceae > Sinisalibacter > Sinisalibacter lacisalsi. Next base: position 116,353 of record NZ_BMGI01000005.1, read on the forward strand.
ATCGCGCAGTTGCAGGAGTTCCGCGACGCGCGCGAATTGTTCCTGCGCGAGGTCGAACGCGAGCGGCGCATGGGTCACATCCTGCCCACCGAGATCAAGATCGGCGCGATGCTCGAAACCCCCTCGCTGGCCTTCTCGCCGGCGCAATTCTATGACGAGGCCGATTTCATCTCGATCGGCGGCAACGATCTCAAGCAGTTCTTCTTCGCCGCCGACCGCGAGAACGAACGCGTGCGGCGGCGCTACGATACGCTCAACGTGTCCTTCCTCAACATGATCGAGATGATCATCCGCCGCTGCGCCGAGGCCGGCACGCCGCTGAGCTTCTGCGGCGAAGATGCCGGCCGGCCGATCGAGGCGGTGACCTTCGCCGCGCTCGGGCTGCGCAGCCTGTCGATGCGCCCGGCGTCGATCGGGCCGGTCAAGCACCTGATCCGGCGCACCAACCTCGCGCAATTGCGCAAGGTCATTGATACCGCCCGCGGATCGGGGGCGCAGTCGGTGCGCCCGGCGGTGATCGAGTACCTCTACAAACCACATCCGCCGACCCCCTGAGGCCGCCCCGCATTAGCGCCGCCTTAAGGTTTCCCCCCCAACCTGCCTCGGCAGACAGTGGAGGTGAAAGATGATTCTCGTTCTGGTGATGATCGGTTTCGCGGTCGGCGGCAGCGCCGCGGTGATGGCGCTCGCGGGCGGCGGCGGCATGCTGGCGGCGCTTGCGGCCTATGGCCTGTTCAGCCTCGGCGCGGTGGTGCTCACCGCCCTGATCGTGGCGCTGGCGCCGGTCTGGCCCACCGCGCGCGCCCGGGCCGAGCGGCCGGCAGGATCGCGGGCGCCGGTCATTTCCCGGTAACCCGGCCCACCTGGCCGGTGATCCCGTCCCAGGCGCCCGGCACCAGCGTCGCGCCCAGCACCCGGTCGGGGTTCGTCGGGGGCGGCATGATCACGCCATCGAGCCGCTCGAACCCGAAGCGCGAATAATAGGGCTGGTCGCCCACCAGCAGAACCCGCTGCCATCCCAACGCGGCGGCCAGCGCGAGGCTCTCGCGAATAAGCAGCCCGCCGAGCCCCTCGCCCTGCCGCGTGGGGTGCACCGCGACGGGGCCGAGCAGCAGCGCCGGGGCATCGCCGACACGCACCGGCCAATAGCGGATCGCGCCGGCGAGTATTCCCTCCGCGTCGCGCGCGGTGAGCGAAAGTCCGGGGACAGGGTCGATCCCGTCGCGCAGCCGGTAGGACGACAGCGCCTCGCGCCCCGGCGCGAAGCACAGGTCATACAGCGCCTCGACCTCCCACCAGTCGTCCGGTTTTTCCTCTGCCAGCGTGAACACCGCTCGCCCCCCGTGCCCGCGCCGCCTTCGGCCAAACCCCGCCCTGCGCGAGGGCCGCCTCGCGCCTGGTCTCCGGGGCGCCCGGTGTTTCGCGCCATGTTGTCCGAAAACAGGATCCCGTTTTCAGGCGAAGGCCTTAACACGGGCTCGTGAGCTTTTCCAGCGCGGCCCCGAGCCCCCTTCCGGTCGGCGCGGCACTGCTCTATCACGGCCTCGAAGCGAGAATGAGGAAACCGGATGTTCTACCGCCCCGAAGACGGCCACGGCCTGCCGCACAACCCGTTCAACGCGATCATCGCGCCGCGCCCAATCGGCTGGATCTCGACCCGCGGCAGCGACGGCCACGACAACCTCGCGCCCTACAGCTTCTTCAACGGCGCCGCCTACGATCCGCCGCAGGTGATGTTTTCCACCACCGGCGCCAAGCCCGACCGGCTGCGCGGCAAGGACACGCTGGGCAACATCGAGCAGACCGGGGTGTTCTGCGTCAACGTGGTGGAAGAAGAGGGGATCAACGAGATGAACGCCTCCTCCGCCGCCTTCCCCGCGCGCACCGATGAATTCGCCGCCGCCCGCGTCACCAAGGCGGCCTGCAAGGAGATCGCCTGTTCGCGCGTGGCGCTGGCCCCGGCCGCGCTCGAATGCCGGATGACGCAGGTCGTCAAGCTCAAGGGCACCGACAACTTCGTGGTGTTCGGCGAGGTCGTGGGTGTGCACCTGCGCGACGATTGCCTCTCCGACGGCAAGTTCGACATCGCCCGGTTCGGCCTCGTCGCGCGCCTCGGCTACCGCGACTACACGATCGTGCGCGACTACTTCGAGCTTGCCCGCCCGAACGATTGAGGCCGGGCCACGATCCTGCGCGGGATCGTGGCAAGGTTTTTCAAAAATTCTTGGCCCCCGCCCCCGGCGCGAGCCGGCCTCGCCCCGGCGCAAGGCGCTTTCAAGTTGCATTCGGGTACCGCTTTTGCATCCTCGGTGCAGGCCAGACAGGAGAACGGCATGGAACGTGTGATCGGCGTCATCGGCGGCTCGGGCCTCTACGAGATCGACGGGCTCGAAGGGGCGGACTGGGTGACGGTCGAAACCCCCTGGGGGCCACCCTCCGACGCGATCCTCACCGGCCGGCTCGACGGGGTGCGGATGGCCTTCCTGCCCCGCCATGGGCGCGGCCACGTGCATTCCCCCTCCAGCGTGCCCTACCGCGCCAATATCGACGCGTTGAAGCGGCTCGGCGTGACCGATATCGTCAGCGTCTCGGCCTGCGGTTCGTTCCGCGAGGAGCTCGCGCCGGGCGATTTCGTCATCATCGACCAGTTCATCGACCGCGCTTTCGCGCGCGAGAAGAGCTTCTTCGGCACCGGCTGCGTGGCGCATGTGAGCCTCGCCCATCCCACCTGCCCCGATCTCTCCCGCGCCTGTTTCGAGGCCGCCGAGGGGGTGACGGTGCACATGGGCGGCACCTACCTCGCGATGGAAGGCCCGCAGTTCTCCACGCTGGCGGAATCGCGGCTCTACCGCGAGCAATGGGGGGCCGACGTGATCGGGATGACCAACATGCCCGAGGCCAAGCTCGCCCGGGAAGCCGAGATCTGCTATGCCTCGGTGGCGATGGTCACCGACTACGACAGCTGGCACCCGCACCACGGCGAGGTGGATATCTCCGATATCATCGCCATTCTCGGCGCCAATGCCAACCACGCCCGCGCCCTCGTCGCCCGGCTGCCGGCGCTCGTCGGGGCCGCCCGCGCGCCCTGCCCACATGGCTGCGACCACGCCCTCGACCACGCCATCATGACCGCGCCCGAGCGGCGCGACCCGGACCTCGTCGCCCGGCTCGACGCGGTGGCGGGCCGGGTGCTGTGACCGCGCGCGCCGCCTTCGCGCTCGCCCTGCTCGCGGTTCCGGCGGGGGCGCAGGAGGCCATCGAGGCGCCGGGCCGGCTTTCGGACGAGGATTTCTACCGCGCCGTCGCCTGCGCCGCCCCGCCCGGCGGCGACTGCCAGAAGCCCTTCGTGCGCTGGGATGCGACGCGGCCGATCAGGGTGGCGCTGCGGCAGATCGACGACGCCTACCTCGGCCGCCCGAAACTGCGCGCCGACGCGGCGCTCGAACGCGCGATGCAGGCGCTCAACGCGGCCGACGCGGGCTTTCGTCTCGCCCGGGTGGATGCGGACGCGCCCGCCGAGATCGAGATCTTCTTTCTCGGCATCGCGCGCGGCCAGCCGATCGCGGGCACCGGGATCGAAGGCGTCGACGGCGGGCGGCTCGGCGGCGCCTCCACCCGGGTGCTGTTCGACCACGATACCGGCTTCATCACCCGCGCCGCCGTGGTGTTTTCCACCACGCTGGAAACCCGCGCCTACGAAAGCGTCATGCTCGAGGAGCTGACCCAGGCCATGGGGCTGTTGACCGATATCGGCGGCCCCGCCTATCGCGGTGTCTCGGTGCTTGACCAGGGAACCAACAGCGCCACCGACCTCGCGCCGCAAGACATCATGGCGCTGCGCCGCCATTACGGGGGAGCCTGAGGCCATGCCCGACGCCACCTGCGGCCCGCTCCTGCCCACGCCCGCCCCTGCTTCCATCATTCCCATCGCCCGCAACACGGAGAACGCCCCGCGATGAAAACCGTGAAAGACTACATCCGCACCATCGTCGATTTCCCCCACGAAGGGATCATGTTCCGCGATGTCACCACGCTCTTCGCCGACCCGCGCGGCTTTCGAATGACGATCGACCAGATGCTGCACCCCTACGCCGGGCAGCGCATCGACAAGGTGGTGGGGCTGGAGGCGCGCGGCTTCATCATCGGCGGCGCCATCGCCCACCAACTCACGCTTGGCTTCGTGCCGATCCGCAAGAAGGGCAAGCTGCCCGGCGCGGTGCTCTCCGAGGCCTACCAGCTCGAATACGGCGAGGCGGTGATGGAGATCCACGACGACGCGATCCAGCCCGGCGAGCGCGTGCTGGTGGTGGATGACCTTCTCGCCACCGGCGGCACCGCGGCGGCCGGGATCAAGCTGATCGAACGACTCGGCGGCGAGATCGTCGGCTGCGCCTTCATCGTCGACCTGCCCGAGCTTGGCGGCCGCGCGCTGCTCGAGGACATGGGCATCGACGTGCATGTTCTGTGCGAATTCGAGGGCGCGTGAACCTCGCGTTAACCCCCCTGCGCTAGACAGAGCGTGGCCCGTGGGAGCGGGCCGCTGCTTGTGCACACGTTTACCCACGTGGCCCGCCCCGCCGTCACCCGCGGCGGGGCGGTTTTTTTTGGGGTGGTGGTGGGGCACCCACCTGATTTCTCGCCAGCTTGGCCCGGGCTCTGCAGGGTTGACTTTGATAACGCCGCGCTGCAGCGTCCGAGTTCCGTTAACGGTCTTGGGAGACTTTGATGGCCAAGGAAACGCGAACCTTCGCGGTCATCGGGCTTGGAGCTTTCGGCGGCGCGGTGGCGGCGGAGCTTGCCCGCTTCGGCAACCAGGTCATCGGCGTCGATCTCGACGAAAAACGCGTGACCCAGATGGCATCAACACTCGCCTCCAGCGTCATTCTCGACACCACCGACGAGGCGGCCCTGCGCGAAGCGGGCGTGGACCAGTATGATGTGGCCCTGATCGCCATCGGCCGCGACATTCAGGCCAGCATCCTGACAACGATGAACCTCAAGATGCTGGGGGTGGAAACGATCTGGGTGAAGGCCTCGAACAAGACGCATCACCGCATCCTCTCCAAACTCGGGGTCGACCGCGTGATCCTGCCCGAACAGGAGATGGGCCGGCATATCGCGCAGATGCTCAACAATCCGGTGGTTCAGGATTATGTCAGCCTCGGCAATGGCTTCAGCGTCGTCAATATCGGGATACCCGAGCGCCTGCAGGGCAAGGATGTGGCAGCGCTCGGCATCGGCTCGACCTATGATCTTCGGCTGCTCGGTTTGATGCGGGGCACCGAATACCGGCCCTGCGACAACTCGGATCAGGTTCTCGAATTCGGCGACAAGCTTATCATGCTGGGCAAGCGGCCGGAGCTTCGCCGCTTCGGCGATGCGCTCTAGGCGCGTTGGTTCACCGCGATGGAGGCTTTTTTCAAGAAGGTGGCGGGCAAGGCGGCCAGCGTTCCGCCGCCGCTGATCCTGTCGGCGCTCTACGGCGTTCTGATCGTGCTCGGCGCGGCCGCCCTCATGCTGCCCTTTGCCCGCACGGTTCCGATCTCGTGGTCTGACGCGTTCTTCACCTCGACTTCGGCCGTGACCGTGACCGGCCTCGTCGTGCTCGATACCGGATCGGACCTGACCCTGTTCGGCCAGATCGTGGTGGCGTTCCTGATCCAGATGGGCGGCCTTGGCCTGATGACCTTTGCCGTCCTGATCCTCGGCGCGCTCGGGCTGCAGGTCGGGTTGACCAGCAAGATCTATCTGCGCGAGGACCTCAACCAGAGCTCGTTGCACCAGCTTTCCAAGCTGGTCATCACGATCCTCAAGGTCGTTCTGTTCTGCGAAGTGGCGGGCGCGATGCTGCTTGGGTTGACCTTCATTCCGCGTTTCGGCTTCTGGCCGGGGGCGTGGGAGGCGATCTTTCACTCGATCTCGGCTTTCAACAACGCCGGTTTCTCGACCTTTCCGAATGGCCTCGTGCCCTTCGCCACTGATCCTGTGGTCAATACCGTCATCCCCGCGCTCTTCATCATCGGCGGCATCGGATACGTGGTTCTGCACGATATCTTCACCCAGAAGGGCTGGCGGGCATGGTCGCTTCATACCAAGATCATGCTCCTGGGAACCGCGATCCTGATCCCCTGGTCGGTCGGGATGTTCGCCGTTCTGGAATGGACCAACCCCGGCACGCTCGGCCAGCATCAGAGCGCGCTGGCGCGGCTGACGGTGAGCTGGTTCCAGGGCGTGACGACGCGCACCGCCGGGTTCAACACCACCGATATCGGCGCTCTGCACGACAGCACCTCGATGATGTTCATCTCGCTCATGCTGATCGGCGGCGGACCCACCTCGACAGCCGGCGGCATCAAGGTGACCACCTTCGTGGTGATGATCATCGCCACGGTCGCCTTCTTCCGCCGCCAGCAACAGCTTCACGCCTTCGGGCGCAGCATCGGGCTGGACCAGGTGCTCAAGGTGATGGCGTTGACGGCGATCAGCGCGATCCTTGTGTTTTTCGGGGTGTTCGTGCTCGCGGCGTCGCACGACGGCCATTTCCTCGATGTGAGCTTCGAGGTTGCCAGCGCCTTCGGCACAGTGGGCCTCTCGCGCGGCTACACCGGCGAACTGTCGGGGTTCGGGCGCGCGGTCATCATCGCGATCATGTTCCTCGGCCGCGTCGGACCGCTCACCCTCGGCTTCTTCCTCGCCACGAGAACAACCCCGCGCGTGCGATACCCGGAAGGCAAGGTCTATCTCGGCTGATGCCGGATCGGAGCACGCGGGGCCGATCCGCCAAGCGGCGGCCTCGAACCGAAAGAAGCCGGATGGAAAGATCGCTCTCGATGGCTCGCGAGACCGATTTGGCCGCCAGCCGAAAATCCACTAGCCTGCCCCCATGGTGCAGTTTTCAGAAAACTCGATTTACTCCCAGCATGAACAATCAGGAGGAGGTCCATGTCTCAACGAGGTTTCACTGTCCGCGGACTGGGTGAAATCGCCATCCGGTGCATCGATCTCGACGCGATGGTCGCTTTCTATCGCGATGTGATCGGGCTCGAACCGTTCAACGATCCCGACAACGGCCACATCGTTTTCTTTCGTATCTCCGAGGGTTTCGGCGGCCATACGGCGGTGCTGGCCCTGTTCCGTCACGACATCGAAGGCGCAGGCCACACCCGGGCCGGCGAAACGCCCCCTGCAACGGGTCCGGGCTCCTCGCTCCATCACCTTGCGCTCAGTCTGCCCTGGGAAGAACAGGACGCGGTTATCGCCTGGTACGAGAAACTCGGCCTGGAATACAACGTGGAAACATTTGATTGGGTCGGGTGGCGTGGTGTCTTCACCTTCGACCCGGATGGCAACACCGTCGAGCTCGTTGCAAAAGATCCGCGCTGAGCTCTTTCCTCGCGCGGCATCGAAACCGGCGAGCGGTTGAGCCGCAAAAAATACCCCTCCGATGCTGCTCCGCCCACCCGAGGGGCACGACGCCGGGCCGGTTTTTCGGCTCCCGCGGGGCGCGCGAAAAACCCTGATCGGCAGAAGATGCTTGATCGAGAAGGGGAGGAAGGACACAATACAACCGTTCGGTGTCCCCGCGGGGAACGAAGGCTGGACGGGTCCGTACCAGTGCAATTGATTTAACGTAACAATGGATCAGACTGTCCGGCGCGACTTGATGGCAGCCTGTATCACTCACTACATCGTGTGACCCCGGCTCTGAAATTTGATCGAGAGGAGGTTGGCTCTCCTCCGTTCCCATCCGGCAACGCGCGTGCAGGAGGGGAAAAAGTGTCAAATATCAAGCTTTTAGGCGCCATCGGATTATTTTCCGGCGCATTGCTGATTTCATGGGTCACCCATGGAACCGGCGTTGTCGTGGATGACCACGACCGCAACATCAGCATACCAGATCAACTGACCGTGCCCATGCAGGTGCAGGCCGCCTACAACAGCACGACAATGTTCATGCGCTACCGCTGGCCCGCGGAGCGGCCGGGTATTTTCCACGATATCGTGCGTTACGAGGATGGAAAGTGGGTCCGCGAGGGCGGCGGCATGCCCGGACCGAACCCGTTCGGGATGCACGAAGACCGCGTGGCGATGATGCTCGATGACGGCAGCGTGCCCGAATTCGGCCGCTATGGCGGCTATATCACCATCGGCGACGGTCTGGCCGGATTGACCGACGAGGCGCCCGAGGAAGTTTCCAAATACCTTCCCCTGACCCGCAACAGCCTGGGGGCCTGGGATGACATGGCTCCCGAAAGCGATCAGATGAGCCTGCGTCGGGCCGGCTACTTCATCGACCTGTGGCACTGGCGCGGCGCGCGGTCCAACCCGATCGACGAGGCCGATGACCAGAACGTCGCTGCCGATCGCGGCGGCGACGCCGGATCATCGCCCTACACCACCAACTGGGATTCCGACGCCGGTCAGCCGCTCGTGATGTTCGATGCCGACGCAACCGGGTATCGGGCGCTGAACTGGGAGGACGTGCGCGAAGGCCGGATCTCGCAAGACCAGACCTATGCCCTGATCGCGGACGCCGCGGTGCCCTTCGATCCCGAGGCCGGCTGGCAGGACGGCGACGTGCTGCCGCGCCGGATCGTGCGCCCCGGCAGCGGATCGCGCGGGGATATCAGCGCCGATGGCCGCTGGGCCGATGGCTTCTGGGACGTGACCCTGTCGCGCAGGCTCGATACCGGCAACCCGATGGACGACAAGATCCTCAAGGATCACGGCACCTATGACGTCGCTTTCGCGATCCACCGCAACGCCACGGGCGGGCGCTGGCACTATGTGTCGCTGCCCAGCACGCTGGGGCTCGCGCACGAGGCCGACATCAACGCGGCGCGCTTCACCGGCACGACGCCGGTCTGGGGTGACGCATGGACCGACGTGACCCTGTTCTACCCGGGCCAGGTGACATGGGCGATGCTCAACAGCGCCCACCACGCCGGGGCGTCGAGCATCGCCGAGGGTATCCCGGTCGAAGCCCGGCACAGCCCGGAACAACTCGCGGTCTATGGTGTCGAGGTCGAGTTCCGAGACGAGATCCGCCGCCAGTGGCTGCTGACGCTGATCGCAGGGGTCGCCCTGATCTTCGCCTTCGGCTTTGCCTTGAATGCAACGATCGCTTCCCGGAAAGGAGCCTGAAAATGGCCGCTTATCATGTCGTATTGGTCCACTTCCCGATTGCCCTCTGGATGGTCGCCTCGCTGGCGATTGTCATACGGGCCCTGAACTCCGGCCCGCTCGGGCTGGCGATGGACCGGGCCTTGCCGGTGTTTCTCATCCTTGGCGTGATCCTCGGGGCGGCTGCCTACACGGTCGGCCTGCTGGTCTGGCCCTGGGCAACGCTTTCTTCCACGCCGATGGGGCGCAACCACATGCTGTTGGCGAGCTGGTCGCTGGCCTATTACGCGCTGCTCGCCGTGGTCCATTACCTGCATGGCGAGGAGATCTGGACCGGTCTGTCGCGCTGGGTGATGGTCGCGGTGGCCGGTATCGGCGTCGTGCTGGTCGGTATCACCGGAACGCTGGGCGGGCACCTGGTCGGCATCTACACCGAGGTGGGGGATGTCCTGCGCCTGTTGGGCTGGGAGATCTACTCGACCTACTACGTGCCGAACCTGACCCTGGTCATCATCGTGGTCGTCGCTGCCGCTCTTCTCGCCCTGGGCTTCCTCGGGCGGGGCAAGGCGCAGAACTGACACGAACGGTTTGAACGAAGCCGAAATGGGGGGCCTTGCCCCCCATTTTCTTGCGGCGGTCACCTGCCGGAGAGGCTCGGCCGGGCGGATTTGAAACAAGGCACCACATTCTGCAGCGGTCGTCGCTTGCCTGGACCCCCCTTTCCAGGACACATCCCCCCTACCCAAGCACCGCGCCCGGGTTCATGATCCCCTGCGGGTCAAGCGCCGCCTTGATCGCCCGCATGACCGCGAGCCGGGCCGGGTCGCCGTAGCGGGCGAGGTCGTCCACCTTGAAGCGGCCGACGCCGTGTTCGGCCGAGAACGAACCGTCGAAGCCCGCCACGATGTCGTGCACCGTGCGCGCCACGATCTCCCGCGCGCCTGGGAAATCGGATTTCGTCCGGCCCTCGGGCGGGAAGACGTTGTAATGCAGGTTGCCGTCGCCGAGGTGGCCGAAGGCGTTGACGCGGTATGGACCGAGCCGGGCCACCGCCTCACCCGCCACCACGAGAAAATCCGGAATCGCGGAGAGCGGCAGCGAAATGTCGTGCGAGCCGATCGCGCCCACCCGCTTGTTGGCCTCGGGGATCTGCTCGCGCATCGCCCAGAGCCCGGCGCGCTGCGCCTCGGAATGGGCGATCACCCCGTCCGACACCAGCCCCGCCGCGGCCCCCGCCTCGAACAGGTCGGCCAGCGCCGCCTCGGGGTCGTCCCCCGGCCCCAGCCCGAGGTCGATCAGCACCGCCCAGTCGGGGAGATCGGTGAAGGGCACGCGGGCGGTGCAGCCGGTCTCGGCCAAGAAGCCCATCCCCTGCCCGGAGATCAGTTCAAACGCGTTCAGCCCCGGGCCGACCCGTGCGCCGGCGAGCGCCAGCAGTTCGAGTGCCGCGCGCGGGCTTGCCACCACCATCAGCGCGGTGCCTTCGCGCGCCGGCCGCGGGAACAGCCTGAGCGCCGCCGCCGTGATCACCCCGAGCGTGCCCTCGGCGCCGACCAGGAGCCCGCGCAGATCGTAGCCGGTGTTGTCTTTCCGCAGCCGCTTCAGCCCGTGCATCACCGAGCCGTCGGGCAGCACCGCCTCGATCCCGAGGCACAGCTCGCGCGCGTTGCCGTAGCGCAGCACGTTCACGCCACCGGCGTTGGTGGCGAGCGTGCCGCCGATCCGCGCCGTGCCCTCAGAGGCGAGCGAGAGCGGGAACAGCCGGTCCACCGCCTCGGCCGCCGCCTGCACCTCCGCGAGCACCGCGCCCGCCTCGGCCACCAGCACGTTCTCCTCCGGCCAGACGCCCCGGATCGCCCCCATCCGCTCCAGCGAGAGCACCAGCGGCGCGGGGCCATCGGCGCAGACCTGCCCGCCCACCAGCCCGGTGCCGCCGCCATAGGGCACCACGCCCACCCGCGCCGTGTTCGCGGCCCGGATCACCGTGGCCACCTCCTCGGTCACGCGCGGCGCGACGACCAGCCCGGCCCGCCCCTGCAGCAGCCCGCGCCGTTCCTCGAGATAGCGCGGCTCGACCGGGCGAAAGGCATCCTCGGGCAGCCCCGCCGCGCGCAGGCGGGCGGCGAAGGCATCATCGGCGGGGTTGAGCGGCGGCGTGGTCATGGCCCCGCGAGCATGCACCGTTTCGCAGCCCGTGCAAGTCAGTCAAACCGCCCCGGCTCCAGCACCATCACCGTAGGGCGCGCGGGCAGCTTGTCGAGCGAGAGGGTGATCTCGCGCATCCCCGCCTCGACCACGTCGAACTCGCCCGACATGCCGGAAAGGAAACGGTCGAGCGTGAAGCGCCCGAACCAGTGCATCGGCAGCACCACCCGCGCCCGGAAGCGCTGCATCACCCCGATCATCGAGGCGGTATCGAGGGTGATGCCGCCATCGACCGCGGCCATCACCACGTCGAGCCGCCCGATCGCGGCGTATTGGCCCGGGTCGGGTTCGTGGTGCAGGTGGCCCATATGACCTATGCACAGCCCCGCCGCCTCGAAGACGAAGATCGAGTTGCCGTTTTCCACCACGCCGCCGCCCCGCCCGCGCAGATCGGTGGGCACGTTGCGCACCAGCATGCCGCCGAGGTCGACGCGATGTTCCCGCGCCTCTCCGCCCAGGCCCCAGCCTTCGAGCACGTGGGGAATGCGCGGATCGGGGGCATGGGTGAAATGGGTGATATGGGCGTTGTTCATCGTCACCACGTCGGGCACCAGATCGGCGCCGCCGAGGTTGCCGGTGAAGTCGGTGACGGCCGCAAGCCCGTCGCCGGTCTGGATCAGGAAAGAGGCGTGGTCGATGTAGGAAATCCGCACCTCGTTCGCGGGCAAAGCATCGCCATACGCGGCAAGGTACAGGTAGCGCGCGCCGGGAATGTCGCCCGCAAGCGCGATGCAATGCGAGGGGATCCGCTCCTGCGCGGCGGCAGGCAGGGCGAAAACGAGCATGGCGAGCACGAAACGGATCATCGCGGGGCCTCCCGGCGGCTCCGCCCAGCCTAGCACATCCCGGCACCGTGCCATCTCACGCCCGCGTGAAGGCTTTCCGCTTCATCCTGGCTGAAATACCTGTTGCCGACGCCTCGCCTCTGCGCCGCACCAGGGCCTTCGCGCCGCGCGCCGGCCTGCCTTCAGCCCACGTCCGTGCGGCCGCGCCGGTCGGCGCGCAGGTTGGCGTAGAGCACGTGATTGCGCCAGCGGCCGTTGATCTGCAGATAGCTCTGCGCCACCCCCTCGTACTTGAACCCGACCTTTTCCAGCACCCCCCGCGAGGCGGTGTTCTCGGGCAGGCAGCCGGCCTCGATGCGCGACAGATCGAGCGTGGTGAAGGCGTAGTGCACCACCGCCTCCAGCGCCTCGCGCATATAGCCGTGCCGGGCGAAGGGCGCGCCGATCCAATACCCCGCCGTCGCCGCCTGCGCCGGGCCGCGGCGGATATTGTCGAGCGTGAGCGCGCCGAGCAAGCCGCCATCGTCGCGACGCACCAGAAACAGCGGCAGCGCCGAGCCTTGCGCGATCGCGCGCGATGACCAGTAGACCCGGTTGGTGAAGTTCTTGCGGCTGAGGTGGTCGGCGGCCCAGCTCGGCTCCCATGGCGTGAGAAAGTCGCGGCTCTCGGCGCGCAGCGCGCTCCAAGCGTGGTAATCGCCGTGCTGCGGCGGCCGCAGGCTCATCCGCGCGGTTTCGATCCGGAGCCTGGTAGCCCGGCCGAACATCACGCGGCGAGCCTTTCGCGCAGGGCCGCCAGATCCGGCGCGGTCTCGGCCGGCCCGTAGAGCGCGAGCGCCGATTTCGCGCCCGTGGCGATGGCCTCGGCAAAGCCGCGCACCGCGTTCAGATCGACCGCGTCGATCCGCTCCACGGTTTCCTCCACCGGAATCACCCGGTTCCAGATCGCCACCTGCCGCGCCAGCCGTTCGGCCCGGGCCGAGGCGCCTTCGAGCCCCATCAGCAATCCCGCCTTCATCTGCGCCCGCGCCCGGTCCACCTCGATCGCCGTCATGTCATCGGCCGCGCGGCGAAGCTCGTCTACCGTGAGCAGCGCCAGCCCCTCGATTTCCTCCTTCGAGGTGCCGGCGTAGATCGTGATCATCCCGGTGTCGGAATAGGCCCCGGCGGCGGCGTAGATCGTGTAGCAAAGCCCGCGCTTCTCGCGCGCCTCCTGGAACAACCGCGACGACATCCCGCCGCCGAGCGCCCCGGCATAGATCTGCGCGGTGTAGATCGACGCATCGTCATAGCCCGGGCCTTCGAGGCCGAGGGTGAAATGCACCTGTTCCAGCGTCTTGATCTCGCGCCGCTCGCCGCCGATGAACCCGGCCGGCTCGTAGATCTCGCCGCCACTCGGGGAAAGATGGCCGAAGGCGGCCTCGGCAAGCCGCATGATCTCGTCGTGGTCCACCGCCCCCGCGGCCGAGAGGATCATCCGCTCGGGCGTGTAGTGCTGCGCCACGAAGCGCGCGAGATCGTCGCGGGAAAAGCCGCGCACCCGTTCGGCGGGGCCGAGGATCGAGCGGCCCATCGGCTGGCCGGGAAAGGCCACTTCCTGCAACCAGTCGAAGATCACGTCGTCGGGGGTGTCGAGCGCCTGGCCGATCTCCTGCAGGATCACGCCGCGCTCGACCTCGATCTCGCGCGGGTCGAACACCGGGTTGAGCACGATGTCGGCGATCACGTCGAGCGCGAGGCCCACGTCCTGCTTGAGCACCCGGCCGTAATAGGCGGTCACCTCGCGCGAGGTATAGGCGTTGAGATAGCCGCCGACGTCTTCGATCTCCTCGGCGATCTGCAGTGCCGAGCGCCGGCTGGTGCCCTTGAATGCCATGTGTTCGAGGAAATGCGCGATGCCGTTTTCCTCGGCGCGCTCGTGGCGGGTGCCGGCGGCGACCCAGACCCCGAGCGAGGCCGATTCAAGCCCCGGCATGTGTTCGGTGACGACGCGCATGCCGTTGGAAAGGGTGTCGAGCCGGATCATGCGCCCACCCGCTCGCGGATGAGCGCTTCCAGCTCGGCAAGGTCGTTGGGCACATGCGTCATCCGTTCGGGCCGGTCGAACAGATCGGCCATGCGCGGCGGCAGCGGCGCATCCTGCCCGCTGGCCTGTTTCACCGCGTCGGGAAACTTGGCCGGGTGGGCGGTGGCGAGCGTGATCATCGGCGTGGTGCCGAGGTGCTCGGAGGCCACCTTCACCCCCACGGCGGTATGCGGGCAGAGCACCTCGCCGGTGGTCTCGAAGATCTCGCGGATCGTCGCCAGCGTCTCCTCCTCCGAAGCGCGGCCGGAGGCGAATTGCGCGCGCAGGTAGTCGATCGCGCCCTGGCTGATGGTGAAGCCGCCGCGCGCGAGATCGGCCATCTGGTCGGCCACGGTCACCCCGTCGCGCCCGTAGGCGTCGAACAGCACGCGCTCGAAGTTGGACGAGACCTGGATATCCATCGAGGGCGAGAGCGAGGGCACCACCTCGGCGGTGGTATAGGCGCCGGTGGCGAGGGTGCGGTGCAGGATGTCGTTCTGGTTGGTGGCGATCACCAGCTTCTCGATCGGCAGGCCCATCTTGCGGGCGATGTAGCCGGCGAAGATATCGCCGAAATTGCCGGTGGGCACGGTGAAGCTGACCGGGCGCAAGGGCGCGCCGAGCGAGGTTGCGGCGGTGAAGTAATACACCACCTGCGCCAGCACCCGAGCCCAGTTGATCGAGTTGACGCCGGCGAGCTTCACCGCGTCGCGGAACTCGAAATGGTTGAACATGTCCTTCAGCCGCGCCTGGGCGTCGTCGAAGGTGCCATCTATCGCCAGCGCATGCACGTTGGCCTCGGTCGGCGTGGTCATCTGGCGGCGCTGCACGTCCGACACCCGGCCATCGGGAAAGAGGATGAAGACATCGACGTTGTCGAGCCCGCGGAAGGCCTCGATCGCGGCGGAGCCGGTGTCGCCGGAGGTGGCGCCGACGATGCAGATCCGCTCGCCCCGGCGCGCCAGCGCGGTCTGGAACATCTGGCCGATGAGCTGCATGGCGAAATCCTTGAACGCCAGCGTCGGCCCGTGGAACAGTTCGAGCAGGAAGTGGTTGGGGCCAAGCTGCACCAGCGGCGCGCGGGCGGCGTGGCCGAACCCGGCATAGGCCCGCGCGATGATCTCGCGCAGCTCGTCGTCGCCGAAGCTCTCGCCGACGAAGGGTTTGATCACCCAGTAGGCGATCTCCTCGTAGCTCATCCCCGGCAGCGCCGCGATCTCGTCGGGCCGGCGCTCGGCCACCCGTTGCGGCACATAAAGCCCGCCGTCGCGCGCAAGCCCCGTCAACATCGCTTCCTCGAAGCTCAGTTTCGGCGCGTTGCCACGGGTCGATACGTATTTCATCCGCTCTCGTCCTTTCCTGCGCGTCCGTTTTCTTGAAAGAAAACACCTGCGATTTCCGATGCGGAAATCGGGGTCGGAAAACGCAGGTTTTCCGTGGCGATTTCTTCCAAGAAATCGGCGCGGCCCCGGCGGGTGGCCGGGGCATCCGATCATTGTGTCCGGCGCCGTATACGCCAAAGCGCGAAGCCTGTCATCACCACCCATGTGGCCGCGAGCAGGAACCATGTCACCGCGTATTCGAGGTGCCGGTTGGGGATCGCCTCGGTGCTCACCGGCATCGGCAGGATCGTCGGGTCGGGCGAGGTGCGTGCGATCACCAGCACCGGTTCGGTGCCCAGTTCGCGGGCCATTTTCGCCACGTCACGCGCATACCACCAGTTGCCCGCCACGTCGTCTTCCGGCGTCGAACTGTTGCGGTCATCGGGCCAGTGCAGGTTGCCCTCGATCTCGGCCGCGCCGAGGGAGCGGGATGCCTCGCGCGCCTCGGTGCGGACGAAACCCCGGTCGATCATGATCCGCCGCCCCGCGTCGGTGACGAAGGGCGCGATGACGCGGAACCCCGCGCCGAGATCGCGCGAAGAGACCAGCACCAGCAGCTCGCCGGGCTCGAAGCTGCCCGCCACGCGCACCGGGCGGTAACGATCGGCCTGCGGGTCGGGCGAGTCCGGGATGGCCGTGGGCGCGCCGCCGATCACCGCCTCGATCTCGGCGATCACGCCCTGTTTCCAGGCCAGCCGCTGCACCTGCCAGGTGCCCAGCCCGATGAAGACGGCAAGGCCGGCGAAGAGCAGGAACCCGGCGATGATCTGGCGTGTCATGGACGCTCCCGAACGAAAGGCGCGGGAGTTGCCCCCCGCGCCCTTGGTGTTCTCAGATTGCGCCTCCCGGCGCAAGCCCGGCTCAGGCACCCCAGACGTAGATCGAGGCGAACAGGAAGAGCCAGACCACGTCGACGAAGTGCCAGTACCAGGCGGCGGCCTCGAAGCCGACGTGATGCTCGGGGGTGAAGTGCCCCTTGATCGCCCGGATCAGGCAGACGAACAGGAACAGCGTTCCGATGATCACGTGGAAGCCGTGGAAGCCCGTCGCCATGAAGAAGTTGGCGCCGTAGATGTTGCCCGACAGGCCGAAGGCGGCGTGGCTGTATTCGTAGGCCTGAAAGAATGTGAAGAGCACCCCGAGGATGATCGCAAGGATCAACCCGTTGACCAGGTCCTTGCGGTTGTTCTCATGCACCAGCGCGTGGTGCGCCCAGGTGACGGCCGCGCCCGACAGCAGCAGGATCAGCGTGTTGATCAGCGGCAGGTGCCAGGGATCGAAGGTTTCGATTCCCGCCGGCGGCCAGACGCCGTCGACAGCCGGCGAGCCTTCGGTCATCGGATACAACGCGTGCTTGAAGAAGCTCCAGAACCACGCGAGGAAGAACATCACTTCCGACATGATGAAGAGGATGAAGCCGTAGCGCAGGCCGATCCGCACCACCGGGGTGTGATCGCCGGTCTGCGCCTCGTCCACCACGTCGGCCCACCATGCGAACATGGTGTAGAGCACGAGCAGCAGCCCGACGGCGAACATCCAGGGGGTGATGCCCTGCATCCAGAGCACCGCCCCGAACAGCATGATGAAAGCACCCACCGACGCGAGCAACGGGTGCATCGAGGGCGGCAAGATGTGGTAGTCGTGGTTTTTCGCGTGAGCCATGTTTCCGTCCCTGACCTTCTGGTTCTCCTGTTGGGGCGTGCAGGCCGCGCCCGCCCGCCCGGATATGTCCTTGTCCTAGTTCGTCGCGCTACCTGCCGCCTCGTCCAGCGCGAGCCCGGCGTAATCTTCGGGCAGCGGCGTCTGGTGGAAGGTGTAGGACAGCGTGATCGACTTGGCGTATTTCGCTTCGACGTCCCCGACGATCTCGGGATCGACGTAGAAAGTCACCGGCATCATCACCCGCTCGCCCGGCTGCAGCACCTGCTCGGTGAAGCAGAAGCAATCGATCTTGGTGAAGTATGCCCCCGCCGAGAACGGCGCGACGTTGTAGCTCGCGGTGCCTGCCACCGGTTCGTCCGACGGGTTGTAGGCCTCGTAGAAGGCCAGCCCGGTCTCGCCGATCCGCACTTCCATCTGTTTTTGAACCGGTTTGAATTCCCACGGCATGTCGCGCTCGAGCGAGGCGTCGAAACGGATCTTGATGGTCTTGTCGAGCACCACGTCGGAGCCGCTGGTGGCGGCGTTGGTGGTGCCGCCGTAACCGGTGACGCGGCAGAACCAGTCGTACATCGGCACCGCCGCCCAGGCCAGCGCGCCCATGAACACCACGACGCCGGCGGCTTTGGCCGCGGTCTTTTGGAACGCGTTCAGCTTCATTGCGTTGCCTCCGTGCCCGGCACGCCCAGTTCGTCCGACGGGTCGGTGCCCACCTTGGCGATGGTCAGCCCGAAGACCAGCGCGACCAGCAGCAACAGCACCACCCCGAGACCGACATTGCGGCTCAGGCGGCGGCGGTGCAGCTCGTGTTCGGCGCGGATTTGCGTAGCCATCCTACCAGCCTCCCAGCCCGTAGGGCGCGAGCGTGGCCTCGACCAGCAGCGCCCCGAAATGGCCGAACAGGTAGGCCAGCGACAGCTTGAAGAACCGGCGCTCGACGAGATGCTGGTCGGCCTCGCAGGCGGCGTCGTCGCGGCGCGAGATCGCGAAGGCGCCCTTGATGAACATCGCGTTCAGAACAACCGCAACGGTCATGTAGACCGGCCCGCCGATCGAGGTCAGCCCGAGC
This sequence comes from Sinisalibacter lacisalsi, assembly GCF_014640115.1. Lineage (GTDB taxonomy): Bacteria > Pseudomonadota > Alphaproteobacteria > Rhodobacterales > Rhodobacteraceae > Sinisalibacter > Sinisalibacter lacisalsi. The sequence goes on from NZ_BMGI01000005.1 coordinate 134,641, forward strand.
GCCAGCGCCACGACGGCGAGCGCGAGGGTGTAGCCGAGGATGTGGCGCCGGGTGGCGGCGCGGCCATGGGTCACCGTCAGCATCGGCACGTGGGCCTTGGCGTAGTCGTTCTTCACGAACAGCGCGAGCGCCCAGAAATGCGGCGGGGTCCAGGCGAAGGTGAGGGCGAACATCAGCACCGCCTCGACGCTGACGCTGCCGGTGGCCACGGCCCAGCCGATCATCGGCGGGAAGGCCCCGGCCGCGCCGCCGATCACGATGTTCTGCGGCGTCGCGCGCTTGAGCCACATCGTGTAGATCACGACGTAGAAGAAGATGGTGAAGGCCAGCAGCCCGGCGGCGACGGCGTTGGCGGCGAGGAACAGCATCACCACCGCCATGAACGACAGAGCGATGCCGATGGCGAAGGCCTCGCCCTCGGCCACCTTGCCGGCCGGGATCGGGCGCTTGCGGGTGCGGTTCATCAGCCGGTCGATATCGGCGTCCCACCACATGTTGAGCGCCCCCGAGGCGCCGCCGCCCAGCGCGATGAACAGGATCGCGGCGAGCGCCACCATCGGGTGCACCGAAACCGGCGCCACGATCAGCCCCACCAGCGCGGTGAACACGACGAGCGACATCACCCGCGGCTTGAGCAGCGCGAAGTAATCGCCGAAGCCCGCTTCCTTCTCGGCGTCGAAGGCGCTGGAATTGGTGGAGGTATCGGTCATCGGATCGCCCTGCCCGTCGTTCTGCCCGCTGCGCGCCGGCCGATCACTCGGCCGCGGCCAGCGTCAGCGTCGCCGGGTTGCCCGCGTATTCGTCGATCGCACCGCGCAGCCACGCATCATAGGCCGTTTGCGATACCGCCTTCACGGTGATCGGCATGTAGGCGTGGTCCTTGCCGCAAAGCTCGGAGCACTGGCCGAAGTACACGCCTTCCTTGCCTTCCTCGACGGTGAACCAAAGCTCGGCGAGGCGGCCCGGCACGGCGTCCTGCTTCACGCCGAAGGCGGGGATCGTCCAGGAGTGAATCACGTCCGCGCCGGTGACCTGGATCACCACCTTCTTGCCGGTCGGCACCACCACGGCGGTGTCGGTCGCCAGCAGGTAGAGATCGTCGGTGTAGCCGTGCTCGGCGAGGGCGTCCTTGGCCAGCATGAAGCTGTCGAAGCCGAACTCGTGATCGACGTATTCATAGCTCCAGTACCACTGGTTGCCGATCGCCTTGATCACCACGTCGCCCTCGGGGATTTCCTGCTGCTTGAACAGCACCGGCAGCGAGTTGGCACCGATGAACACGAGGATCAGGATCGGGATCAGCGTCCAGGCGATCTCGATCGGGGTGTTGTGGGTGAAACGCTTCGGCTCGGCGTTCATGCGGCGGTTGTAACGCACGATCACCCAGAGCATCAGCAGCCCGACGAAGGCCGAGATCGCAACGATGATGTAGAGCAGCATGTGGTCGAGCGCGTAGGTCGCGGCGGCAACGTCGGTTGCAGCGGGTTGAAGCGAAAGGCCACCGGGAACCGGCTTGCCGAGCACTTCAAGATCCTGGGCCCGGGCCGCAGCCGCACCGAGGGTTGCCGAAAGAAAGGCCATGGGCCACAGGGTCTTTTTCATCGCGTGCATTCCGTAACTTCCTGTCTCGAGGCGTTTTTTGGCGCCACTCTCCCGGGCACTCCGCAAGATAAGCGGGAATCCCGTTGTCTCCCGACCTTGGTGAAACCATATTCACCGGACGGGAACAAGGAAAATCCTGCGCCACTATGACACACCTATGCATTTTGACGCATGTGAAAGGAAAAACATGACCGACGCCGCTCCGTTTCGCCCCTTCGACACGCATCTTGACGAATCCCGCGCGCTGACCACCCTGCGCGCCGCGACCGAGGGTGGCGACGATGGCGAGTTGTTCCTCGAACGGCGGCGCTCCGAGGCGCTGGTGTTCGACGACGGCCGGCTGAAGACGGCCAGCTACGACGCCTCCGAGGGTTTCGGGCTGCGCGCGGTCAACGGCGACACCGCAGGGTATGCCCACGCCACCGAGATCTCCGAGGCCGCGCTCAAGCGGGCGGCCGAGACCACCCGCCTCGCCGTGGGCGCCGGGGGCGGCACCCTGGCCGAGTCCCCCGCCCGCACCAACCGCCGCCTCTATGCCGATGCCGACCCGATGGCCGATGCGAGCTTCCCGGTGAAGGTCGAAACCCTGCGCGAGATCGACGCCTATGCCCGCGAGAAAGACCCGCGCGTGGTGCAGGTTTCCGCCACCATCGCCGCCAGCCTGCAGGAGGTCACCATCCTGCGCCCCGACGGCACGCTGGTGTCGGACACCCGGCCGATGGCGCGGCTCAACGTGAGCGTGATCGTGGAACAGAACGGCCGGCGCGAGAGCGGCGGCCACGGCGGCGGCGGGCGCGCCGGGCTCGCCCACCTGATCGCGCCGGAAAACTGGAAGGCGGCCACCGACGAGGCGCTGCGCATCGCGCTGGTCAACCTTTCGGCCGAACCCGCCCCCGCCGGGATGATGGACGTGGTGCTCGGCGCCGGCTGGCCCGGCATTCTGCTGCACGAGGCGGTCGGCCACGGGCTTGAGGGCGACTTCAACCGCAAGGGCACCTCGGCCTTCACCGGCATGATCGGCCAGCAGGTCGCGGCGAAGGGCGTCACCGTGGTCGACGACGGCACCCTGCCCGACCGGCGCGGCTCGCTCACCGTCGACGACGAGGGCACGCCTTCAAACCGCACCGTGCTGATCGAGGACGGCGTGCTCGTGGGCTACATGCAGGACCGCCAGAACGCCCGGCTGATGGGCGTTTCCCCCACCGGCAACGGCCGGCGCGAGAGTTATGCCCACACCCCGATGCCGCGGATGACCAACACCATCATGGAGGGCGGCAACGCCAGCCGCGAGGAGGTGATCGGCGAGATGAAGGACGGGATCTACGCCGTGGGCTTCGGCGGCGGACAGGTCGATATCACCAACGGCAAGTTCGTGTTTTCCTGCACCGAGGCCTACCGGGTGAAGAACGGTGTGATCGGCGCGCCGGTGAAGGGCGCCACGATCATCGGCGACGGCCCCGAGGCGATGCAGCGCATCCGCGCCATCGCGAACGACATGGAACTCGATCCCGGCATCGGCAATTGCGGCAAGGCCGGGCAATGGGTGCCGGTGGGCGTGGGCCAGCCGACGTTGCTGATCGGCGGGCTGACGGTGGGGGGCTCGGCGGCGGCCTGAGGGGGCTGCGAGGGAAACGAGCCTTCCGCCTCCTGCCCCCCGGTAACCGGGCGTTAACCATTTCGGGCGCATGGTTAAGGGGCAAGAGACGGAATCAGGTGTGCCAGTTGGATCTTTTCCCTTCCCCCCACCCCCTCACCCCACCCCGAAGCGAGGAAGATGTGCTCGCCTGGCTCCGACTCTTGCGCTCACGCCGTGTCGGCGTGACCACCTTTTTCCGACTGATGCGTGAACATGGCTCGGCCCAGGCCGCGCTCGAGGCGCTGCCCGAGATTGCGCGCGTCGCCGGGGTCGAGGCCTATGAGCCCTGCCCGCTGCCGGTGGCCGAGCAGGAACTGCGCGCGGCGCGCTACGCCGGCGCGCGCTTCATCGCCTTCGGCAGCCCGGACTACCCCGCCCAGCTTTCCGACATCGCCGATCCGCCGCCGTTCTTCTGGGCGGTGGGCGACGTTACCCTGCTGCAGCGTTCCACCGTCGCGCTCGTCGGCGCGCGCAACGCCTCCTCGCTCGGCACCCGCATGGCGCGGCGGCTGGCCGAGGAACTGGGGCAGAAGGGCCATGTCGTCGTCTCCGGCCTCGCCCGCGGGATCGACACCGCCGCCCACAAGGCCGCGCTCCCCACTGGCACCATCGCCGTGCTCGCCAGCGGGGTCGACGTGATCTACCCGACGGAAAACACCGTGCTCGGCGAGGAGATCGGCCGCGAGGGGCTGCGGCTTTCGGAGGCGCCGATGGGCATGAGCCCGCAGGCCCGCCACTTCCCGCAGCGCAACCGGATCATCTCCGGGCTGGCGCGCGCCGTCGTCGTCGTCGAGGCCGCCAGCCGGTCCGGCTCGCTGATCACCGCGCGCGGCGCGCTCGACCAGGGGCGTGACGTGCTCGCCGTGCCCGGCCACCCGTTCGATGCCCGCGCCGCCGGCTGCAACATGCTGATCCGTGACGGCGCGACGCTGGTGCGCAGCGCGGCCGACGTGATCGAACTGCTGGGGGAAATTCCGGCCCCGGCGGTCGCGACCGAAACAGCGCCGGCGCAAAATCCCGAAATCCCCGCCCCCCCGCCGCAAACCCGCACCCCGGGCGAGACCCGCGAGTTGCACCGGCAGATCCTCGAGCGCCTCGGCCCCAGCCCGGTGGCCGAAGACCAGCTGATCCGCGACCTTGCCCTGCCCGCCGCCCGGATCACCCCCGAACTGGTCAACCTCGAGCTTGAAGGCCGGATCCAGCGCCAGCCCGGCGGCCTGGTGAACCGGCTGGAGTGATTGCGCCCGCGTTTTCCGGCGCGGAAAACGCCACGGAATTCGATGCGAATTCCGGTGCGGAAATCGCATGATTTCCGCCCCCGCCCGACGCAGGCAGCGCGCATCTTCTTGCCAGCCTGCCGATCCGGTGCTTACACTTCGCCGGTCCTCTCCTGGAAGGGTGAAAACATGCTCCGTTCGGCCCTGGCGCGCGCCGCCGCAATGATCGGTGTCGCCACCGCGGCCGGCGCCTCCGACCACGACGGCGAGGACTGGTTCGTGGCCGACAACGTGCTCGGCATTTTCTACCACGAACTCGGCCACGCCCTCGTCGACATCGAGGGCATCCCGATCTTCGGCCAGGAAGAAGACGCGGCGGACGTGTTCTCGATCTTCCTGATCGACGTTCTGTTCGAGGAAGAAACCGCCGTCGACCTCGCCTATAACGCCGCCTTCGGCTTCTGGGCCGAGGCGCTTCTGAGCGCGCAGGAGGGGTTCGAAACCGCCTGGTGGGACGTGCACGGCCCCGACGAGCAGCGGTTCTACAACACCGTCTGCCTGTTCTACGGCGCCGCCCCCGAGGACCGCGACGATTTCGCCGCCGATCTCGACCTGCCGGAAGAGCGCGCCGAAACCTGCGCGGAGGAATACTGGCTGGCGGCGGAGAGCTGGGGCGGCGTGCTCGACGAGATCAGCGAACGGCAGGACGGCCACGAGATCGTTTTCGCGTCGGGCGACGGCTTCGCCGCCGACATCCTGCGCGACGAGATCGCCGCGCTGAACGCCGATCTGCGGCTGGCCCTGCCGCTCGCGGTATCGGTCGAGGCCTGCGACGAGCCCAACGCCTTCTACGACCCCGAGACCACCGAGATCGTGTTCTGCGCCGAGTTCGAGGATCACCTGCGCGCGCTCTACCGCCTGATGGAGCCCTGAAGCCCTCGGCGCGCCGATGGCGAGGCCCCGGCAAATCGCCCGGCATTGACATTGCCCCACCGCGTCACCCATCTAACGGCCCCATGGCCCTGCGGGGCGAGTCGAAAGGAAGTTCATGCCCGTCGTCGTTGTCGAAAGCCCGGCCAAAGCCAAGACGATCAACAAGTATCTCGGTTCCGACTACACGGTTCTGGCCTCCTACGGGCATGTGCGCGACCTGCCGCCGAAGGACGGATCGGTCGATCCCGATCACGGTTTCGAGATGACGTGGGAAGTCGGGGCCGACAGCAAGAAGCACATCAAGGCCATCGCGGACGCGCTCGCCAAGGACAACGCGCTCATTCTCGCCACCGACCCCGACCGCGAGGGCGAGGCGATCTCCTGGCACCTCGAGGAAACCCTGCGCAAGCGCCGGGCGATCAAGAAGGACACACCGGTTTCCCGCGTGGTGTTCAACGCGATCACCAAGGCGGCGGTGACGCAGGCGATGCAGAACCCCCGCGAGGTCGACCAGCCGCTTGTTGATGCCTACCTCGCGCGCCGCGCGCTCGACTACCTCGTCGGCTTCAACCTTTCGCCGGTGCTCTGGCGCAAGCTGCCCGGGGCGCGCTCGGCCGGCCGGGTGCAATCGGTCTGCCTGCGGCTGATCGTGGAACGCGAGATGGAGATCGAGGCCTTCAAGGCGCGCGAATACTGGTCGGTCACCGCCGAGCTGGAAACCCCGCGCGGGCAAGCCTATTCCGCCCGCCTCGTCAGCCTCGGCGGCAAGAAGCTCGACCGATTCGACATTCCGAACGAGACCGAGGCGAGCCTCGCGGTGCAGGCGGTGACCTCGCGCGATCTCGTGGTGCAGTCGGTCGAGGCCAAGCCCGCCAGCCGCAACCCCTCCGCCCCGTTCATGACCTCGACGCTGCAGCAGGAGGCCAGCCGCAAGTTCGGCTTCGGCGCGCGCCAGACCATGAGCACCGCGCAGCGGCTCTACGAGGCGGGCTACATCACCTACATGCGGACCGACGGGATCGACATGGCGCCGGAGGCCATCGAGGCCGCACGCGCCGAGATCGAGACCCGCTACGGCGCCAACTACGTGCCCGGCAGCCCCCGGATCTACAAGAACAAGGCCAAGAACGCGCAGGAAGCGCACGAGTGCATCCGGCCGACCGACATGAGCCTCGACGCCTCCGCCCTCGGGCGGCTCGAAGCCGACCAGCGCAAGCTCTACGACCTGATCTGGAAGCGCACGCTGGCCTGCCAGATGGAGGGCGCGCGGCTCGAGCGCACCACGGTGGAGATCGGCAGCGCCGACGGCCAGGTGGGCCTGCGCGCCACCGGGCAGGTGGTTCTGTTCGACGGCTTCCTCAAGGTCTATGAGGAGGGCCGCGACGACGTGCTCGCCGAGGAGGACGACGACAAGCGCCTGCCGCAGATTGCGCAGGGCGAAGCCGCGCCCAAGCGCGCCGTGACGCCCGAGCAGCACCACACCCAGCCGCCGCCGCGCTACACCGAGGCAAGCCTGGTGAAGCGGATGGAAGAGCTTGGCATCGGCCGGCCCTCGACCTATGCCAGCATCGTCACCACGATCCAGGAGCGCGAATACGTCCGCAAGGACAAGAACCGCCTGATCCCGGAAGACAAGGGCCGGATCGTCACCATCTTCCTGCTCAACTTCTTCCGCAAATACGTTGGCTACGAGTTCACCGCTCATCTCGAGGAGGAGCTCGACGAGATCTCGGCCGGTGATCTCGATTACCGCGAAGTGCTGGCGCGGTTCTGGCGCGATTTCTCCGCCGCGATCGCCGAAACCAGCGAATTGCGCATCTCGGAGGTGCTCGACAAACTCGACGCCGCGCTCGCGCCGCAGCTCTACCCCGAGCGCGAAGACGGCTCGGACCCGCGCGCCTGCCCGCTTTGCGGCGACGGCAAGCTGCACCTGAAAACCTCGCGCTCCGGCGGCTTCGTCGGCTGTTCGAACTATCCCGAATGCCGCTACACCCGCCCGATCGGCGGCGGCGAGGACGGCAACGGCGGCGACCGGGTGCTTGGCGTCGACAACGGCGACGAGATCTCGTTGCGCTCGGGCCGCTTCGGCCCCTACGTGCAGCGCGGCGAGGCGACCGAGGACAACAAGAAGCCGCCGCGCGCCAGCCTGCCCAAGGGCTGGAGCGCCGATGCGATGGACCTCGAAAAGGCGCTGATGCTGCTCAGCCTGCCGCGCGAAGTGGGCAAGCACCCCGAAGACGGCCAGCCGATCAGCGCCAATTTCGGCCGCTTCGGCCCCTACCTGATGCACCAGAAGCCCGACGAGGCCAAGCCGGTCTATGCCAACCTGAAAGATCCCGACGATGTGTTCGAGATCGGCATGAACCGGGCGGTGGAACTGATCGACCACAAGCGCGCCAATCCCGGGCGCGGGCGCGGTGCGGCGGCCAAGCCCCTGCGCGAACTCGGCGAGCACCCCGAAAAAGGCAGCGCGATCAACGTGATGGAAGGCCGCTACGGGCCTTACGTCAAGTGGGAGAAGGTCAACGCCACGCTGCCCAAGGATGTTGATCCTCAATCGGTGACGCTGGAGCAGGCGGTGGCGCTGATCGACGAAAAGGCGGCGAAGGGCGGCAAGAAGGCCCCCGCGCGCAAGAAGAAGGCCTGAGCCGCCCCTCGGCGAGGCCGCTTCAAAAGAACTGCCGAAGCTCCGGGGTTCGGGCGAGGAAATCGCCCAGCCCCTCCCACCAGCCGGGGGTTTGTTCGCGTTTGCCCTTCTTCGCCGTCTCTTCCACCATGTCGTGAAGACGCTCCGCCACCGCGCGGTCGAGGAAGACGAAGCCGTTCTCGGTATCGTGCAGGAAGCTGCGGATGTTGAGGTTGGTCGACGCCACGATCGCCGCGCGCCGGTCGACCACGAAAATCTTGGTGTGCAGCAGCCGGTTCTCGGGGGTGTAGACGCGCATGTCGAAAAGCTCGGCGCGGCGTTGGAAGTAATTGGTGTTGAGACCGTTCACGAAAACCGCCGGCGGCTCGCCGCCCACCTCGCGGGTGATCAGCCGCACCCGCACCCCGCGCCCCGCGGCGCGCGCGAGCGCGGCGTCGATCGCGGGGGTGGGATAGGTGAAGGGCGAGATCGAGACGATCTCGGAGCGCGCCGCGTCGATCAGGTCGACGTAGAGCGCCTCCTGGGTCTGGGCGTCGGCCCAGGGCAGCGAGAGGAAATGGCGCACCAGCCCCTCGCGCGGCGCGTCGGACCGAACGACCTCGCCCGCAACCTGGGCCGCGCTGAGCGAGCCCCGCCGGTCCCGGTGCCAGAACTTGCCGAACTGGGAGATGACATCGCCGACCACCGCGCGGTCGAGCAGCGCGATCTCGAAATCCTCGTAGGGCGAGAAGAAGGCGAAGATGTTGTCGAGCCCGCGGGCGTTTTCGTAATCGTGCAGGAACGGCCGGGTCGGCCGGTTGGTCAACTCCGGCAGAAAGAACATGTCGTGCAGGTTGCGCCCCCCGACGATGGCGAAATCGTGCCCCGGCTCTTCGGCGATGGCAGCGAAGAGCTTCACGTGGTTGGAGCGCTGGTAGCGATCAAGCAACGTGCCGCCGGACGCGATCGGTCCCTCGGGCTCCCAGCGGTAATACTGGATCTGCACGTTGGGGTGCTGGTAGGCAAGCGCCTCGATCAGCCGCCGGTCCTTGCCGAACATCAAGCCGTTGGAGACCATCAGGCGCACCTTGGTGCCACGCGCAGCGTGGAAGGCGAGCGCGCGCGCGAGCAGGTAGCCCGAAAGATCGGCGCGGATGTGCAGGGTGGATACCACGATCTGCTCGAACCGGGGCGCGCGCGAGAAATCGAGCGGCATGTCGGGATCGCCGCTGGCGAGGCGCGCGCGCGAGATCGGCGCGCCGGTGAGCCGTTCGAGCCGGATCGCGAGGGCCTCGATCTCGTCGCCGAGCAGCCGGGTTTCGCCGGTGGGGCGCGCGCAGGTCAGCGACAGCGGGCGCGCCGCGAAGAAGGCGCGCGCCAGAGGGTCGAGCGCCTCGTCGGGCGGGCGGATGCAGGTATCGCTACGCAGGTCGCGCCGGACGTTGACCGGGTCGGCCCGGTCTTCGGCCACGAGCGCGAGGCTGTGGCCGGCCCAGTCGAGCCGGCAGGCGCCGGTTTCGGGCGGCAGAACGATCCGGGGCATCACCTCGCCGTGGCGCCCAGGCAGGGTGAAGCGGCGCTCGGCGCCGGGCCGCAGGTAGAGGCCGGGCAAGGCCCCGGTGACGAGCCGCGCCGGGCCATCGCAGGAGAGCCGCGCGCCGGTGGCCGCGGGCAGCGACGAGGCAAGCGTGATCCGGGTTTCCGCCGCGCCGTGGCGGGGGAAATCGAACCGCGCATCGGCGCGATCCGGCCCGGCGGCGGAGAGGTAGATGGTGGCCTCGAGCAATGCCCCGCCCGGATCGGGCCCGCGCGGCGGTGTGACCACCGGCACCGCGCAGGCGGCAAGCACCGCCAGCCCGGCCAATGCGGCAAGCGCGCGCGCCCTGATCGTCACCCGATTCACCCGAACCCCCGCACCTTGCCACACGTCCACCTGGCCCCGAAGCTAGACCGCCCCGACAGGCAGCACAAGACGCGCCGCGGCGGGCCTCAACGCGTCGCCAGCGTCTCGGTCGACACCGCGCCGTCGAGCCCGTTCGAGCCGTAGACCCAGGACAGGATGTCATACCAGTCTTCCGGCCGCTTGTTCGACATGATCTGGTTGCGCAGCTCGGCATGGGCGCCGGCGGGGTGGTAGATGTGATCGCCGATCTCGCGGCTTTGCAGCTGGATCCGCGCCGTGCGGGCGCGGCGCATCTTCTGGTAATCGTTTAGCTTTTTCTCGGCGTCGCCAAGGCCCTCAGCCATCACGTGGGCCAGCGCCACGGCATCCTCCATCGCCATGCAGGCGCCTTGCGCGAAATACTGCAATTGCGGGTGCGCCGCGTCACCGAGCACCGCCACCCTGCCATCCACCCAGTTGTCGGCGGGGTCGCGGTCGCACAGCACCCAGCGTTTCCAGTTCTCGCCCCGGTCGATGATCTGGCGGGCGACGGGGGCGACGTGTTCGAAGCCCTTGCGCACCTCGTCATGACTGACCGGCACGCCGTTCTCGGGTGACGGCGCGTTGTTGTGGTAGGTGACCACGAGGTTGAACACCTTCCAGCCCGAAAGCGGGTAATGCACGATGTGGCATTTAGGCCCGGCCCAGAGGGTGGCGGCGTTCCAGCGCAGATCCTCGGGCATGTCCTCGGTGGGGATCACCGAACGGTAGGTGGTGTGACCCGACACCCGCGGGGCACCGTCGCCGATCACCTTGCGGCGCACGTTCGACCACAGCCCGTCGGCGCCGATCATGACGCTGCCGGTCACCCTGTCGCCATCCGCAAGGATCGCGGTGGCGCTCTTTTCGTCCTGGTCGTAGTCCACCACTTCCGCCGAAGTGCGCAGCTCCACCAGCGGCTCCGCCTCGCAGGCGCGCAGGAAGACGCCGTGCAGATCGCCCCGATGCACCACGGCGTAAGGGTTGCCGAAACGGGCGCGGAAATCGTCGCCGAGCGGGATGCGGGTGATCTCGTGGCCCTCGATCGCATCCATCAGGCGCAGGTTGTCGATATAGACCGCCATCTCGCGCGCCGCGTCGCCGACGCCGAGGTAGTCGAAAGCGTGGAAGGCGTTGGGGCCAAGCTGGATGCCGGCGCCGATCTCGCCCAGCCGGCCGGCCTTTTCCAGCACGATGGACGCCACGCCCTTCTGCGCGAGCCCGATGGCGGTGGCGAGGCCGCCGATGCCGCCGCCGGCGATGATGATGCGATCTTGTGCCATGCGTAGTCTCCTTCTCGGGGCCGTTTTCCGTACGGAAAACGCTTCGGATCCCGGACGGGATCCGTTGCGGAAATCGTCCGATTTCCGCCCGGTGCCGTTATTCCGCCGTGCCGACGGTGAGCGAGATCGGGGCGAGCCCGTCGATGCCGCCGGTGATCTCGTCGCCGGCCACCACAGGGCCGACGCCCGCGGGCGTGCCGGTCATGATCACGTCGCCGGGGCGCAGGTGGTAGTATTTCGACAGGTCCACCACGATCTCGGCGCAGCCATGGATCAGGTCGGAGAGCAGCGCGTCCTGCTTCACCTCGCCATTGACCGCGAGGTGAATGCGCTGCGGGCCGATCTCGCCGATCTCCTCCGCCCTGGTGAGGTCTGCGAAGACCGCCGAGCCCTCGACGTCCTTGCCGGTGTCCCACGGCCTGCCCTTCTCGCGGGCGGCGAGTTGCAGATCGCGCCGGGTCATGTCGAGCGCCGCGCCATAGGCGTAGATCGCGGCTTGCGCCTGGTCCATCGTGGCGCGGAACACCGGCGCGCCGATCACCAGCGCAAGTTCCATCTCGTAGTGGAAATTCTCCGTGCCCGGCGGATAGGGCAGCGTGGCGCCGCTCGCCAGCGTGTGCTGCGCCGACTTGGTGAAGTAGAACGGCGCCTCGCGGTCCACCTCCACGCCCATCTCGGCGGCATGGGCGGCGTAATTGCGCCCGACGCAGAAGATGCGCACCACGGGGTAGCCCGCCGCCGCGCCCTTCACCGGGATCACGGGAGTTTCGGGGATCGGGAAGAGAGTATCGGTCATCGTGCGCGTTCCTCGTAGTAGCCTAGTTTGTCCTGCAGCGGCCGGTCATGGACCCGGACGAGGAAGCATTCCTCCTCGGCCTCGAAGGCGATCCGGGCGAACACCGGCGCGCTGAACGTGTCTTTCGGGCCGAAGGCGAAGCTTTCGCCGTCGATCTGCGCCCGGCCCCGGCCCTTGACCACGTGGTAGGCAGCCGAGGACGAGCGCAGGGGGGGGGCGTCCTTCGCGCCCGCCGCGATCATCATCGCGGTGAAGCCCATCGTCGGCAGCACGTCGTCGCCGGTTTCGGGGTTGACGTAATCGAGCTCGATCGGCCCGTCGGTATAGCGCGCCATCTCGCGCAGCGCCGCCTCGGTGCGGCCCCAGGGGTAGCGCATCATCGGGTAGCGGCGCGGGCCGCGCCCCGGCCGGCGGCTCGGGGCGAGGCCGGCGGAAAGGTATTCCACCTGGCTCGCGTCGGGCCGGTTGCGCTGGGCCTGTAGCGGGCCTTCCTTGGCATAGGAGCCTTCGAGATAGACGAAGAGCGGCAGGTCGAGCGCATCGAGCCAGACCACGGGCTCCTCGCCCTCGTGGCCGTGATCGTGCCATTCGCCGCCCGGCGTGAGCACGAGGTCGCCCTCCTCCATCGGCAGCTTTTCCCCGTCGACGACGGTGAAGCCGCCCTTGCCCTCGACGACGATGCGCACGGCGGAAGGCGTGTGGACATGGGCGGGCGCGGTCTCGCCCGGTAGCAGCAGTTGCAGCCCGAGGTAGATCGAGGCGGTGGCCTGCATCGCCCCGGCCCCGCGCCCCGGATCGGACAGCACCAGCACCCGGCGCTCGGCCTTTTCCACCGGCGTGAGTTCGCCCGCGCGCAGGAGCAGCGGGCGGATCGCCTCGTAGTTCCAGTAGCCCGGACGGGTCACCGGCCTCGGCGCGTCATGCGGCAGCACGTTGCGCATCATCGGCCAGAGCGGCGCCACCCCCGCCTCCGTCATCGCGTCGCGATAATCCTGCGGCAGGTCTTCGAGCGTTCCCAGCTGGGTCATGGCATTCTCCCTCTCCCCCGAGTCGTTTTGGTGTGTATACGTATGATACGTATACTTGTCAAATCCATCCCGCGTCGCTAGTCTGACCGTGAAGGAGACCGGGATGAACGAAATCCACCGCATGGCGGGGCACCAGATCCGCCGGCTCAACCAGATCAGCCAGGCACTGTTCCGCGAGCGGATGGCTGCGGCGGGGGTGGAGCTGACGCCGGTGCAATACGCCGCGCTGGCCACGCTGGCCGAGCGCCCCGGGCTCGACCAGGCCAGCCTCGCCGCCGATATCGCCTATGACAAGGTCACCATCGGCGGCGTCATCGACCGGCTCGCCGCCAAGGGGCTCGTCGACCGCCGCCCCTCGCCCACCGACCGCCGTGCCAAGGCGCTGAGCCTCACGCCCGAGGGCACGGCGCTGCTCGTCCGCGTGCGGCCCGTCGTCTGGGCGCTGCAGGACGATATTCTCGGCGGGCTTTCGCAGGATGAGCGGAGCTGTTTTCTCGGCCTGCTCGCGCGCCTGACCGGGGCCGTCGACGCTAACGGCACCGACGCGGACGCGGCCGTCATGAAATAGGCGGTCTTTCGCCGCTCGCGCGAGGTTATCAAAAACTCATTCTGATTCAGATCAAGGCGCCCTTACCCTGCGTCACCCAGTATCGGTCCAAGGCAACCGCGAGATCTTGCGGAGGACAGCATGCACGACGTGATCTTCATCGGACGCCGCCGCGATGCAGCGCAGTATCGCGCCGCCGGGATCGCAAGCTTCGCGCCGGCGCAGCAGCACCTCGTTGAACGTGTGCTTGCCGAGCGCAAGCGGTGCCGCAGGCTGGCGATGACGCCCGAAACCTTCGAAGCCCTGCCGCCCGGCCTGGCGCGCGAGTTGCGCGCGAGCGAATGGCCCCGGCTGGTGCTCGTCACCGCCGACGACCGGCCGGGCTCGGCCCGCCGCCTGCCGCCGCACCTGCTGCCCACCGCGCCGCTGCCGCCGCTGATGGCCTGAACCCGGTTCAGCCCGCCGCGGCCAGCGCCGCCCGCTCGGCGCGCAGCGCCTCGATCCAGGCATACCACTTGTCCAGCCCCTCGCCGGTGAGCGCCGAGACGGTGAGCACACCGATATTCGGGTTCACCTGCCTCGCGTAGGCGATGCACTTTTCCACGTCGAAGGGCACGTAAGGCAAGAGGTCGGACTTGTTGAGCACCATCAACCGGGCGGCGGCGAACATGTCGGGATACTTGATCGGCTTGTCCTCGCCTTCGGTGACCGAGAGGATCACCACCTTCGCCGCCTCGCCAAGGTCGAACCCCGCCGGGCAGACGAGGTTGCCGACATTCTCTATGAACAGCACCCCGCCCGGCTCCATCTCCAGCGTGCCGAGCGCGCGGCGCACCATGTCGGCGTCGAGGTGGCAGCCCTTGCCGGTGTTGACCTGCACCGCCCGCGCGCCGGTTTCGCGGATGCGGTCGGCGTCGAGGCTGGTCTGCTGGTCGCCCTCGATCACGGTGATCGGCGCGCGCGCGGCCAGATCGCGCGCGGTGCGGGCGAGCAGCGTGGTCTTGCCCGAGCCGGGGGAGGAGACGAGGTTGAGCGCGAGCACGCCGGCCGCCGCGAGGTCTTCGCGGTTGTGGGCGGCCAGATGATCGTTATGGGCGAGGATGTTTTCCTCGATTTCGACGATCCGCGCCGGGCTCAACCCCGGGGCATGGGCCGCGCCGAGGGGGCCGTGATCGTGGTGATGATGGTCGTGGCCGTGCTCGTGGTGGTGATCATGGCCGTGGTGGTGATGATCGTGGCCGTGGCTTTCGCCCTCGATCGTCACATCCCCATGTCCGCATCCGCACGTGGTGCACATCGCAGCTTCCTCCTTCGCCCCGGCAAGGCCCGGGGTTCATCCTGTTCACGCCGAGTATCGCACCGCGCGCCGCGCGACGCACGGGATTTTTCGGCCTCAGCCCGCGGCGAACTCCACGCTGCAGGCCACGCAAGGGTCGATCGCCAGCACGTGCAACTCGGCCGCGACCGGGTCGAGCGGCGCACCGGTCAGCCCGGTGGCGACCGGCCCTCGGGCGGTGAAATTCGCCTCCGTCGGGGCCTCGGTCTCGCAGGCGGTGACGATCCCGTCGGCAATCTCCACGCGGTGGGTGAGCGGTCCGCGCGCGGTTTCCACCGTCGCCGCTCCCCGGCCGGTGTCTCGCGTGGCCGGGCGCGGCGGGGTTTCGGCGACTCGCGCCAGCGCCGCGGCCAGGGCATCCGGCAGGGCTTCCAGATCATGCCGCGACGCCGCGAGCCGGACGGCGAGCCCGGCGCCGTGGCGCGCGCGCAGGGCGGCGACGGCGGGGCTGTCCCAGTTGCGCGACAGGGCCCCGGCCTCCGGCCCCTGCCCCGGCGCAAGCGCGCCGAACCCCTCGATCCCGCGCGCGGCGAGGGCCTCGGCCAGCGCCCCGGGCAAAGGATCATCCGCCAGCGCCATCAGCGGCGCCAGCCGGTCGTCGAGCGCGCCAGGTGCCCCGAGGGCTGCCCCCGGCTGCCGCCAGCCCTCGCCCAGAACCCGCGCCTCGAGGCCGCGCTCCGCTTCCAGCGCCGCGCGCACGAGGTCGGGCCGCAGATCGAGCCCAAGCGCGCGCGGCCAGTGCAGGGCAAGGCGCATCACCGTCTGGGTCAGCATCTCGGCCAGCCGCGCCGCCTCGCGCGCTGCCGCCACGCCGGGCGCGGGCGCGATCCCGAGCGCCTGTTCCACCGCGTCGAGCGCGGCCACCGTCTGCGCCGCGCCGCAGAGCGAGAACACCCGGCCGATCCGCCGCGTCATCTCGGCGGCCTGCAGCCCCTCGAACATCCGTGCCGCCGCCACCGGCCGGGTCGAGGCGATGACGACGCCGCCCACGCGCCCGTTTTCGGGGGTGAGCGTCACCCGGATGGTGCCGGCGATATCTGGGGAAGGTCTGGTCATGCGCGCGCCCGGTCTGCCTTGCGCCGGGATAGGCCGGTGCCCCACCCCCACGCCTTGACCTGCGTCAAGCCCGGTTCATCAGCCGCGCCAGAAACCCGCCGCGCGCCTTCTCCGGTGGCCCGAGAAGCTCGTTCATCAGCGCCTCGACCCGCTGGCCCGAAACCACGTGATGCCCGCTGTCGACCTCGTCATGGAGGAAATCGGCAAGCGGCAGGATCGCCTCGCGGATCTTCTCGTGGCTGAAAATCTCCTGCGCCACGTCTTCCAGCTCGAACCAGATATCCTCCGGTGTGCGGCGGCCGTCGAGGCCCGAGACCAGCCGCGTAAGCTCGTCGATCCGCGCCACGTCGCCCGAGCAGCACGACGAGGTCTGGCAGGCGTGTTCCTCGGCGATCTGGCCGCCGAACAGCTCGATGCAGCGGTTTTCCAGCACCGCCGAGAGCGCGCGCAGCGAACTGCCGTGCAGAACCTTGTCGCTCTCCAGGATCGGCGGGCGCGGCAGCATCTTCACGCTCAGAACCTTGAAGCCCAGCGCCCGCGCGGTCAGCGCGTGGCCCGCTTCGTAGACCGCCAGGCGATAGGAGAGATCGGAACAACGCCCCTCGGGCACGGGGCAAACCTGGTATTCATACATCCTTGAGCGGCTCCTGTGTGGCATCTCCGGTGGCCTCGCCCTCGACCGCCGCGGCGCGCGTGACCACCTCGCCCGGCAGATCCACCGGGCGGGCCTTGGCGGAAGGATCGGCGTAACGGTCGTTGAGGTTCTGGATATGGCCCGCGACGGTGTCTCGGATCACCTGCAGCCGGGTCGCCGTGCGCCGGCTCCATCCCACCGGCGCGCGCCGGAAGATGGTGCGGAACCAGCGCGTGCCCTTGAGGAAGGCGGCGCGCAGATCGAGATCGACCTCGCCGTAGGCCTCGGGCAGCCCGCGTGCGATGCGCCGGGTCATCATCCCGCGCGCCCAGAAATGCACCGTTCCGGCCATGACCAGCGCCGCGATCAGCACCGCGCCCGCCTCCATCCGGTGCGCCATCATCCAGTCGAAGCCGAACATCCCCTCCGGCGGGGTCCAGCCCAGGGCATAGAGCAGCCCGCCGGTGGCGGCGACCACGAGGGCGAAGGCCAGCACGTCGATCACCGCCACGCCGCGCCGCCAGCGCCCGCGCGCGGCCTTGAGCTGGGGCAGCACGTCGTGCTCGATCTCCTTGGCCACGGTTTCGAGGAAGCTCACGATGCGGTAATTGCGGTGCAGCTCGACCTCGGCGATCCGGGCATGGATGCGGGCGAGATCGGTATCGCGCTTCTCGCGGAACCGCTCGCGCAACGCGTGGTTCTCGATCGGCACCGCCGCGGCCTCGTTGTAGATGGTGAAGAACTGCCCGGCCGAAAGCCCCGCCTGCGCCATCGCCCGCTGCCATGCGCCGACCACGTCCTCGGGGTTGTCTTCCTTGGCCGCGGTGTCGATCTGGTTGAGAATGTAGAGGAACTTGGAGGCATCGGTGCGCTTGGCGGTGCGCCGCACGAGGTGTTCCAGCGTGTCCTGCATCGCGCCCGGCTCGGGGTGGCGGGCGTCGAAGAACACCAGCACGAGATCCGACAGATCGATGATGTGATCGGTGATGCGCAGGGTCGAGCGGCGCTGGTCGTCGGCGTCGAAGCCGGGGCTGTCGATGATGATCTTGTTCTCGATCGCCGGGTTGCGGGTGGTGCGCAGCTGCAGGTAGCTCTCGATATGCTTGCCCTCGCCCTTCGCCACCTTCTCGATCTCCGAGGAGATCCGGTAGAAGGGAAAACGCGGATCGGCGTCGAGCGCGGTGCCCGGCAGGGTGCGGTTGGCGTCGGTATCGGAGGTGCGCTGGCAGATCACCGTGAACTTGTCGTCCACCGCCTGGTTGCCGGTGTCCTGCACCTTCTCGCCGATATAGGCGTTGATGAAGGACGACTTGCCGCTCGAAAACGTGCCCAGAACCGAGATCAGCGGCCACCACGAGATCCGCGAGGCCAGCGAGCTTTCGCGCCCGATCAGCCCCATGCGGCGCAGGATCTTGTCGAATTTGTAATAGGTCGGCAGCACCTCGAGCAGAACCGGGTTTTCGGCCTTGAGGTGCTGTTCGAGCCGGGCGAGGCGGTTGGCGAGCGATTGGTTCATGGCGGCATCCTTCGCATCCGTCCTAGCGGTTCTGCAGACGCGTGGCGAGGGCCTGAGCCTTGTCCGGGGCGATCTGTCCCAGCACCGGCAGAAGCCCGGCCGCCTGCCCTGCCCGCCCCTCGGCGATGAGCAATTCACCGGCGCGCAGGAAGGCCGCGGCCGCGGCCTCGTAATCGCGGCTGGCAAAGCGGAAGTTGCCAAGTTCGCCCAGCAGGTCAGGGTTGTCGGGATGGGCGGCGACGAGCGCCGCGAGCCGGTCGCCGGCGCCGGCGATGTCGCCCGCCCAGTAGGCCGCGCGCGCGGCGTTGAGCGCCTCGGAGAGGTCCGGGTCGGTGCCGCCGGCCGGGGCCGACTGCGGCGCGGGGGCGGAGGGCGCCGGCGCGGCGGGCGCGGCTTGCGGGGTTTGCAGCACGCCCGGCGCGGGCGGCGGCGCGGGTTGAGACTGCGACGCCGAGGCGGTGGGCGCCGGAACCGTCTGGGCCGCCGCCAAGGGTTGTGCCGGGGCGGCCGGCTGCATGGGCGCGGCCGGCGCAGCGGGGGCGGCGCTCACCTCGGCGGGCGAGTCACCGAAGACGAGGCGGCCCAGTTTGTCGCGGTTGAACACCGCGAGCACGGCGAGGATCAGCACGACATAGATCACAACGAGGCGCAGGATCGGCATCAGCACGGGATCAGTCCTTCCAGATGGGGCGCGGGCGGTCAGCCATGGATCGCCCGGGCGAGATCGTCGAGTTCCTTTGCCGCCTTGCCGCCGGGCTCGAGTTCGAAGGCCGCGAGCCCCTCGGAAAACGAGCGCCGGAAGGCCAGCCGCTGCACCAGCTTGGGGCCGAGCGGCTTGATCCCCGGCAGGAGCCGCAGCGCCGCCCGGGTCTCGGCGTTTTCGCGCGAGCGCGGGTGCGGATCGGCGCGGTTGATGAAGCCGAAAACCTGCGGCTTGCGGCCGGTGCCACGCTCCTCGGCGATGATTTCGAGGAAATGCTGCGTCGCCCAGATATCGGCCTGCGACGGCGTCACCGGCACCACGATGCGGCCCGCCGCGCGGATCGCGGCGCGCATCGCCTCGGTGTCGGACAGCCCCACGTCGGCCAGCCACTCGCCGCCGGCGCCACCCTTGCCGGGCAGGCCGTGGGCGATCTCGAGGGGCGGCTGGTAGCCCATCTCTGCGCGGATCTCGGCCACGTCCGAAACGGTGCGCTGCGGATCGAGATCGCAGATCGTCACCGCCTTGCCGCGCGCCGCGAGCCAGAGCCCCATGTTGAACACCACCGTGCTCTTGCCGGTGCCGCCCTTGAAGTTGGCGTAGAGCGTGAACATCCCCCCTCCCCTCGTCAGTTACCCTGGCCCGGCACCGGCCCGGCAGGCCCGTCGAGCTTGGTCCAGCCCGCGGGCACTTCGAACAAGGCGGGATCGACGGGGCCGACGCGGATATCCTCCAGCTCGCGCACAGCGCCGGTAATCATCTCCTCGCGGATCTCCACCCGCAGTTCGGGGTCGTAGAACCAGGCGCCGCTCTGCGCCGGCTGGCCCGGCGCCTCGAAACTCATGCTCCAGTGCTCGACGCGGCGCCCGGCGACCTCGACCATCGACAGGAAGGCCATGCGCATCACGCTGCCATCGGGCCCGGTCTGGCGCAGGGCGCGGTGGCGCGCGCCGTCCCACAGAACGGTGGAAACACCGGGCTGGCCCGGCATCCCGATTTCCCAGATCTCGGCGGTGATGCCCGAGATCACCTCGGTGCCCTTGAAGGTGCAGCTCAGCCCCGGGTCGCCTTCCTGGCAGGGCGGCATGTAGCCCGCGCCGGTCGGGTCGGGCGCGGGCGCGCCGCGCATCTCGAAATAGGTCTGCTTCGCCGGATCGAGCAGGTACATCACCCCCTCGGCGCGGCGGATGATCTGGACGACGTCGCGGCCGTTCTCGGTGTATTCGAGCCGCATGTCGGGGCCGGACTTGACGACCGCGCCGGTGTCGACGCTGCCGTCGGGCAGCCGGTGCACCGCGCGGGCGGTATAGGCCGGGGGCTCGCTGGCCTGGGCCAGCGCCGCGCCGGTCAGGCCGAGCGAGAGGACAAGCGCGCCGAGCGCGCGGAGCGGAAAGATCGACATGGCGGGTCTCCTCTGGCCGGACCATCTCGGGCGGACCGGCAAGGCCCGCCCCCGGGTGGCCGGGAGCGGGCGGTGATGTCAGGCCGTCACGGCCTTATTCCTCGGCGGCCGGTTCCTGCGGCTCACCGTCGCCGTAACCCGGGGCAGCAGGTGCCTCCTGGCCGGGCGCCATCATGCCCGGAGGGGGCATCTGGCCCGGGGGCATCTGGCCGTAGGGGTAGCCGTAGCCGTAGGGGTTCTGGTAGCCGTAGCCGTAACCCTGGCCCTGGCCCTGACCGCGGCCGGCGCCCTCGGCGCTGCCCGACATGCCGAAGTTGAACGACCCGGTGCCGTCGGAGTTGCCCATGAACGGGCCCCAGTTGTTGCCCCAGTTGTTGCCGCCGCCCCAGGGCATCCAGTTGTTGCCCCAGCCGGGTCCACCCCAGCCCGGACCCCAGTTGTTGCCCCAGCCGGGGCCGCCCCAACCGGGAGCACCGTAGCCGTAACCGGGGGCACCGTAGCCCGGGGCAGCACCGTAGCCCGGGGCAGCACCGTAGCCCGGACCCCAGTATTGCGCCTGAGCGGCGGTGGTTGCCGCGCCAGCGAGGCCCAGGGCAATGGCGGCGGTCGCGATAAGCTTGCGCATAGTTCCATCTCCATTTTCAACGTCCCGAGTTCAATCTGGAGGGAGGCACCGGGACGCATGCCTTGCTCCATCAATCGACGCCAGAATGGCGCCATTCTCCTCCCTCGGCCTACCAGAAGCCGAAAGGCGAAAATCCTCCCATCGGTGACATGGTGCCACCCGGGCTCCAGCCACCGAGGCCGTTGTTCCATCCGCTGCCGAGCCCGGGCGCGCCGGCGCCGTATCCAAGCCCGGGATATCCGCCGAGCCCCGGGTAACCGCCGAGACCAGGATAGCCGCCAAGACCGTAGGGCACGCCGGCGCCATAGCCTGCCAGCGGGTAGCCCGCGCCCGGCACGCCGGGGTAGAGCGGAACATTGGCGTAGCCGCCCGCGTAGGGCACGCCGCCATAGCCCGGCATCAACCCGCCCGGCGCCGGGATCGCCCCGGTCTGCGGTGCCGCGCCGGCCTGCGGTGCGGCGGCGCGCGGCGGCGCCGGGGTCACCGGCTGGCCGGGCTGCATCGGCGGGCCGGACTGCATCTGCGGAGCGGGATAAGTCGTCGGCCCAGCTGCGTTTGCCGCCGCTCCGGCCCGGCCGGTGGCGAGGCGCTGTTCGAGATCGGCCGGCGCGTAGCTGCCGGGGGCGGGCCCGCGCGGGACCAGCGGCGCGGGACGCGTCGTGGCATAGCTCGCCCCGGGCACCACCGTTTGCGGGCTCCATGGATTGGTCACCTGCGCCGCGGCCGAGGCGGCGGTGGCGAGGCTCGCGAGGGCAAGCGCGGCGCTGCGCAGCCCGGGCGCGCGCGCGCCCTTCGATGTCCGCCGAGGGGTGAGCCTCATTGCCCGCCTCCCCAGCCCTGCGGCGCGCCCCAGCCCCAACCGGGAACCGGAAGGTAGGGGGCGGGCTGATAGCCGCCCGGCCCCGCCATCGGCGGGGCGGCGATGACTCCCGTGCCGCCGCCCATACCTTGCATCGGCGCGGCATAACCGGGGAAATAGCCCGGCGCGGCGGCGCGGCCGTAGCCGGGGCGCTGCGGCGTGGCCGGCGACGGCGGCGCGAAGCGCGGGGCATTCTCCTCCGCCATCGCGGTTGGCGCGGTGTCGGCCCCGGCGGCGGGCGGCTGCATCCAGTAGGGCAGCTGCATGCCCGGCGGCGGCGCGAGGCGCTGCCCGATCGCCGGCGGCTGCGCCGGTGCGTTCCCCGGCGCCACGGACAGGGGCACCGGCATCAGCGGATAGGGCCCCGGCACCGGCGGCGCGGGCATCTGCCCCTGCGCGGCCAGCGGCACGGCGAGCCAGAGCGTCAGCAGACCCGCGCCGATCCCTGCGAAAGCTGCGATCCTAGACATCGCTCTCTCCTTCCTGACCCTTGAGCCGGATCCCGCGACGCCCGCCGGAAGGCCGGGCTGCGGGTTTGGTCGCTGGTTTGGTCGCGGCAGGTTTACTGCTGGCCGGCTTGGCCTTCGGGGCCGACTTGGCCTTGCTCGCGGCGGGTTTCGATGCGGGTTTCGTGGCAGTGGCCTTCGCCGGCGCAGCCTTGGGCGCACTCGTCTTGGCCTTCGCCGGGGCGCTGGCTGCCGCCTTCGGCGTCGCCGTCTTGGATTTCGCGGCGCTGGTCGCTGTCTTCGGCGTGGCGGTCTTGCCCTTCGACGCGGGAGCCACCGCCTTGGACGCGCTGGGCTTGGACTTGGTCTTTGCCTTCGGCTTGGGCGCCGGGGCGGCCGGCGCTTCCGGCTCGGGCGTGCTCTTTGCCGTCGGGGCGGGGGCGGCCTCGGGCTGCGCTTGCGGCTCGGGCGCGGTGTCGGTCGCACCCGGCGTGGTCACCGGGGCGGGTGCGGTGGCCGCCGGAGCGGGCGTGCCCACCGCGCGCGGCATCGCCGCCTCGCGCCGCGCATGGCCCGCGCTCAGCGCGGCGCCGATCGCCCTGGCGCCGCTGGCGATGACGCCACCGATCATCGCGAGCAGGCCGACCAGGCCGCCCAACCCCTTCGACAGGCTGCGCATGATGCCGCCGCCGGCGCCACGCTCGGCGCGGGCGCGGGCCAGCGCCGCGTTGCTGTCGCCGGGCTCGGGGCCGACCGGGCCGCCCGTCGTCGCCATCAGCGCCGCGCCGTCGTCGCCGCCGCCATTCGGCAGGTCGGCGATCAGCGCCTTGCGGAAACTCACGCAGCCCATCGGGATCACCACGAGGGTGAGCAGCGTCGAGACCAGCCCGCCGAACATCAGCGAGATCGCCATGCCTTGGAAGATCGGGTCGGACAGGATCACCGAGGAGCCGACGATCAGCGCCGCGGCGGTGATCAGGATCGGCCGGGTGCGGGTCTGGCAGGCGTTGATCACCGCATCCTGCACCCGCATCCCCTTTTCCACCGCGTGGCGGGAGAAATCGACCAGCAGGATCGAGTTCCGCACGATGATGCCGGCAAGCGCGATGAAGCCGATCATCGAGGTGGCGGTGAAGGACGCGCCGAGCATCCAGTGCCCCGGCACGATGCCGATGAGCGTGAGCGGGATCGGCGCCATGACGATCGCCGGCAGGGTGAAATTGCCGAACTCCCAGACCACGAGGATATAGATCAGGATCAGCGCCGCGCCGAAGGCCAGCCCCATGTCGCGGAAGGTTTCATAGGTGACGGTCCACTCGCCGGTCCATTCCAGCGACGAGGTCAGGCTGTCTTCGGGCGGGCCGATGTAATTGGTGTCGACGCGCACGCCGTCGGGGGCGATGTAGTCGTCGAGCAGGTCTTCCATCTGGAGGATGCCGTAGATCGGCGCGCCGAGGCGGCCGGCGACATCGCCGGTGACGTATTCGACCGCGCGCAGATCCTTGTGATAGACTGGGTCGTCGAGCTGGAACTGCTCGAAATGTCCCAGCTCGGTGAGCGGGATCATCATGCCGTTGGCCGAGGGAACCGGCAGTTGACCGAGGCGGCCGAACTGGCCGCGCAACGCGAGCGGCATCTGCAGGTAGATGAAGCGCGGCTCAACAGCACGTTCGTTCTTCACGTCGCCGAGGATGTAGCCGCCCATCACCATCTCGAGCTGGCGGTTGATCGTTTCGACCGAGACGCCCCGGCGCGAGGCCTTCTCACGGTCGACCACGAAGCGCCAGGAGGTGTAGGGCATCTGCATGTAGCTGTCGACGTCGACGATCACCTCGGCCTGGCGGAACATCTCCTCCACGTCGCGCGCGACCTGCCGGCGGGTGGCGTCGTTGGGGCCGTAGATCTCGGCCACCATCGTCTGCAGCACCGGCGGCCCCGGCGGCATCTCGATCACCTCGATGCGCGCGCCCATCGCCGAGGCGATCGGCGTGAGCTGTTCGCGCGTCCAGGCCGCGAGGTCTTCCGACGAACGCTTGCGCGCCTTCTTGTGCACCAGCTGCACCTGGATATCGGCCTGCCAGGGGTCGGAGCGCATGTAGGAGTGACGCACGAGGCCGTTGAAGTTGAACGGGCTGGCGGTGCCGACATAGCTTTGCAGCGCCACGACCTCGGGGATCTGGACCAGCTCCTCGGCCAACCGCCCGACCACGTTGGCCGTGACCGGCAGCGGCGTGCCGTCGGGCATGTTAACGGTGACGTTGTATTCGGGCTTGTTGTCCTTGGGCAGCATCTTCACCGTCACGCTGGTGGTGTAGAACAGGAACAGGCTGAGGAAGAAGACGAGGAGCAGCCCGAGGCCGAAGGCCCAGCCCACCACGCGGTTGGTGATCAGCGGCACCAGCAGCTTTACGAAGAAGCGGTTGAGCGCGAGGTTCTGGCGGTGCTCCTTCTCCTGCGACCGGGCGAGCAGGTGCATCGGCGGGCGGATGCGCTGGGCCAGCCAGGGCGTGAAGATGAAGGCGGCGAACAGCGAGAACAGCATCGCCACCGAGCCGAGCGCCGGGATCGGCTCCATGTAGGGGCCCATCATGCCCGAGACGAAGCCCATCGGCAGCAGCGCCGCGATCACGGTGAAGGTGGCGAGGATCGTCGGGTTGCCGACCTCGCGCACCGCGTCGACGTTGCAGTCGGGGGTGCAGGAGCCCTCTTCCAGCCAGCGGCGGTAAATGTTTTCGACCACCACGATGGCGTCGTCGACGAGGATACCGATCGAGAAGATCAGCGCGAAGAGCGAGACCCTGTCGATGGTGTAGCCCAGGAGCCAGGCCGAGAACACGGTGATCAGGATCACGATCGGGATCACCACCAGCACCACCACCGCGGCGCGAATGCCCAGCGCCATCCCGATCAGCAAGGTCACCGCGGCGGTGACTATGAAGAGCTTCAGGATCAGCTCGTTGACCTTCTCGTTGGCGGTCTCGCCGTAGTTGCGTGTGATCTCGACGTGAACATTGTCGGGGATCAGGTCGCCCTTCAGCCGCTCGACGTAGGCCAGTACCTCGTTGGCCACGCTCACGCCGTTGGACCCCGCCTTCTTCGCCACCGCGATGGTGATGGCGGGGGCGCCGAGGGGCGCGAGCGGGGCGGCGGCGGCGCCCGCGTCGGCGCCGTGCGCGCCATAGGCCGGCCCGGTGTAATAGGCGACCATCGAGGTGGCGTCGTCGGTGGCCTCGGTAACCAGCGCCACGTCGCGGATATAGGTGGGCTGGCCCTGGTGCACGCCGACCATCAGGTTCTCGATGTCGCGCGCGTTCTGCAGGAAGGCCCCGGTATAGAGCGTGAAGGCGCTGGCGCCGGCCTCGATCTGCCCCACCCCGCGCTCGGAATTGGCCGAACGGATGGTCTGGGCGATCTCGTCGAGCCCGATGCCGAAGCCGGCGAGGCGCTCGGGGAAAACCTCGACCTTGATCGCGTCCGACCGGCCGCCGACGACGAAGCTCTGCGCGGTGTTCGGCACTTCCTTGAGGCGCTGCATCACGTCGAGGCCGAGCGCCCGGAGCGCGCCCTCGTCGAGGTCGTGGCTCCACATCGTGAGGGTGACGACGGGCACGTCGTCGACCCCCTTGGGCTTGATCAGCGGCATCGACACGCCGGGCGGGATCTTGTCGAGGTTCGACTGGATCTTGTCATTGAGCTTGACCAGCGAAGGGCCCATCTCCTCGCCGACATCGAACTGCACCGTAACCATCGCGCCGTCGCGCTCGGAGACCGAGTAGACGTGCTTGACGCCGGGGATCTCGCTCATCAGCCGTTCGAGCGGATCGGTGGCGAGCGCCGCCACCTGGTTGGCGGAGGTGCCGGAATACTCGAACAGGATGTCGATCATCGGCACCGAGATCTGCGGATCTTCCTGCCGCGGGGTAAGCGCGAGCCCGGCGATACCGAGGGCGAGACAGGCGACCAGCAGCAGCGGCGAGAGCGGCGAATGGATGAAGGCCCGGGCAAGCTTGCCCGCGAGCCCGAGGTTCTGGTCACCGTGGGTTGCCTGGTCGCTCATGCCGGTCCCCTCAGCCCCTTACTGGCCCGAAACCAGCGAGGCGGGCGGATTGAGGATCACCACCTCCCCGCCCGAAAGGCCGGACACGACCGAGATGCGCCCGTCGGGCAGCGGGTAGCCCACCCGCACGATCCTGAGCGAGGGCCGCCCGGCGTCGAGCACGAAGACGGACGGCAGGCTGCCGCGCCAGACCAGCGCCTCCTGCGGCACGGCGGTCTGCGCCTGCGTCGGCACCGAGGCGTCGGGAACGGTCACCTCGGCATACATGCCCGGCCCCCCAGGGGTGCCGAGCGGCAGGTCGAACTTGACGGTGACGGTGTGGCGGCCGGGGTCGGCCACCGGGAAGATCTGCGCCACCCGCGCCTCGACCTGCGCACCGGCGTCGAGGCGGGCGGGCACCAGCATGCCCTCGGAAAGCCCGGCCGCAAGGCGCACCGGCACGTCGGCCTCGATCCGCAGGTATTCGACATAGGCATAGGTGATGAGCGGCATGCCGGGCTGCACCGTGTCGCCAACCTCGACATGCTTGGCCATCACGATCCCGTCGAACCCGGCGACCGACTGGAAATCCTTCAGCGAGGCGTCGAGCGCCTCGAGGTTGGCCTGCGCCGCCGCCAGCGCGCTCTGCGCCTGGTCGACGCCCACGCCGGCACCGTAGAGATCGGCCTGGCGTTCGAGCCCGGGATTGGTCTGCCCCGCCGCAGAGGCGAAGCCGCGGGTGAAGAACTGGTCGAACATCGCCGGCGCGCCCATGCCCGGCATGCCGGTGATCGAGTTGACCCGCGGGCTGTAGAGCTCGCGCGAATACTGCATGTAGGAATTGCGCACCGCCGCCTCGGCCTGCAGCACCTGGCTTTCCGCCGCGCGGCGTTGCGCGGCGAGGTTTTCGTCACCGATCCGCACCAGCACCTCGCCCTCGGCCGCCTGATAGCCCTCGGCCCCGGCGATGAAGATCACCTGCCCCGGCACCTGGGCCGAAAGCGTGACCTGTTTGAACGGGATCACCGTGCCGCCGACGGTGGCGCTGCCACCGATCTGTGTGCTGACGACGGGCGCGGTGAGGAACTGGCCGTAGGTTGACGCAGGGGCAGTGGACTGGGCCTGCAAACCGGGTGCGCACAGGACGCAAAACGCCGTTGTCGCCGCGATTCGAAGCGCCCTGTTCATGTCCGTCCTCCCTGACCACGATTCGATACCGTCGCAACACGTGCACAAATCGGAATATAATTATTCATTAGCACACGAATCGGTAATTTCATTACTTTTTTTTCCGCAACGCACAGTTTCGCACCATGACACACATCAAGCTGCGATAATCATTGAACGAATCAGTCGCGGGCCGCGCGCCGGCGGCGCACGCATTCTTTTGACCGCATAAGTTGTGAAACGGCGCACGATGATCGCGCGCCGAAGCCACGCGCCCGGCGTGAAACATGAAAGATCAATGAGTTAGCTATAACCTGAGTTTTTGACTCAGAACGGGAAGGGGCCGCCGCCGAACATGTAGGACGCCGGGTTCGAAAACGCGTAGGACGCGCGCCCCACATCGTTCGTCATCCGCCCGATATTGGCATTCATCACCTGCATCGAGTGAGTCATCCCGCCCATCATCGCGGTCATCTCGCCCATGTCGGCGGTGATTCCGTCCATGCTGGCGTTCATCTCGCCGATGTCGGCCGAAAGCGTCGCCATCGAGGCATCCATCCGGTCCATCGCGCCGCGCATCGCCACCATGTTCTCGTTCATGCCGTTCATGTCGGTGACCATGGATTTGAAGCTGCCGTTCAGGTCGACCATCACGTCGGTCAGAACATAAACCTGCCGGGCCATGCCCCACATCACCCAGGTGAAAATCGCCATCACGATGACGATCCCGAGCGTCATCGCGCCGATGAAACCGCCGCTGTTGACCCGCCGATACATCTGTCCTCCCCCGCCATCCGGCCCGTAGGTGCGCCGCGCGGGGCCATGTCCGCCGGTCACATTATCATACTGCAATATTTCGAGATGACCCGGTCAGGCAAGCAAATCCGACGCGGCAGCGCAGCGAAGCCCGGGTCAGCGGCGGGCGTTGCGGATGCGCAGCGCCTCCTCCTGGTCGCTTTCGTCGAGGTATTCGGTGATCGCGGCGAGATCGGCCTTGGTCTCGGGCAGGATCACGTTTTCCAGCGCCCGCGCGCGCCGCTCGGTGGCGCGATACTCGGCGATCAGCCTCTGGATATTGGCCGCGCGGGCCGCCACACGCAGCGCGTGCGGCACCAGGGCGGCGAAGGCGGCGCGGCAGGCCTCGGCGGCCTCGGAGGCGTCGAGCGCCGCTTGCGGCGCCGGTGGGTGCCAGCTGGCGTCGGGCGGTTCGAGCAGGTCGAGGCCAAGGAAGTTGCGGTGGCCGAAATCCATGGCCTCGCCCTGCCCCGCGCCCGCCGGGTAGTGCTGCAGCGCCGCGAAGCCATGGCGCGCGATCGCCGCCTTCAGCGCCGCCACCGCCGCCGCCATCGCCTCGTCGTAGGCGGCGCGCGACGCCCGCCAGGCGGAAAGTTCCTCCAGCAGCGTCGCCGCGAGCAACATGCGTTTTTCGTCGAGGAACTCGTAGCCGGTCTCGATGAACCGCTTTTCCTCGGCCAGCGCCAGCGCCGCGCCGCGGGTGGGAATGACCTCAGCCATCGCCCGCCTCCGTCGCCGTCTCTGCCCGCGCCAGAACCGGCGCGATATGCTCGGCGATCTGCGCATCGGACAGCCGCGCAAGCTCGCCCGGCGGCAGCATGGCGAGGATCTCCCAGCCCAGCGCGAAGCTTTCTTCGAAGCCCCGCATCGCCTCCTGGCTGACGAAATCCGCCTCGAACCGGTCGCCGAAATCGAGATAGAGCCGGTCGGTCTCGGTCAGCCCGTCGCGCCCGACCACGCTGGAAAGCACCCGCACCCGCGCCGCGCGCGCGTAGGCGGCGAAGAGCTGTTGGGCCAGCGCGGGGTGATCGGGGTGGGTGAAGCCCTCGCCGATGCCCTGATCCATCAGCCGGCTGAGCGACGGCAGCACGTTCACCGGCGGGTAGATGCCGCGATGCTCCAGCGCCCGGTCGAGCACCACCTGGCCTTCGGTGATGTAGCCGGTGAGATCGGGGATCGGGTGGCTGATATCATCCGCCGGCATGGTCAGGATCGGCAGTTGCGTGAGCGTGCCCGCCCGGCCCTTGATCCAGCCCGCGCGCTCGAAAATGGTGGCGAGGTCGGAATACATGTAGCCGGGGTAGCCCTTGCGCGAGGGGATCTCGCCGTGGCTGGCCGAGACCTCGCGCAGCGCCTCGCAATAGTTCGTCATGTCGGTGAGGATCACCAGCACGTGGCGGCCCTCGTCGAAGGCGAGGTATTCCGCCGCCGTCAGCGCGTAGCGCGGGGTGAGCAGGCGCTGGGCGGACGGTTCGGAGGCGAGGTTGAGAAACATCGCGGTGTGTTCGAGCGCGCCCGATTGCTCCATCGCGGCGCGGAAACTCTCGGCGCTGTCATGGCTCACCCCGATGCCGGCGAAGACCACGGCGAAGCCCGCCTCATCCTCGCCGCGCAGCCGCGCGGTCTGGGCGATGCCGGCGGCGAGCCGGTCGTGCGGCAGGCCGCCGGCCGAGAAGATCGGCAATTTCTGCCCGCGCACGAGGCTGTTGAGGATGTCGATCGACGACACGCCGGTTTCGATGAAGTCCTTCGGCAGGCCCCGGGTGGCGGGGTTGATCGTGCCGGTATCGACCCGGCGGCGCACCATCTCGGGCACCGGCGGCCCGCCGTCGCGCGGCCGGCCGACGCCATCGAACACCCGGCCGAGCAGGCCGGGGCCGAGCGCCATGGTCATCGGCTCGCCGCGAAAGCGCACGGTCACGTCGTCGATGCCGAGGCCCGCGGTGCTTTCGAGCAGTTCCACCACGATGCGCTCCTCGTCGAGCCCGACGATCCGCCCGAGCCGGGCGCGACCATCGGCGCCCTCGACCGCGACGGCCTCGCCCAGCCCGGCCCTGACCACCCGGCGCAGGAACACCAGCGGCCCCTCGATGGCGGTGACGGCGCCCCCTGCCCCCAGATCAAACCGCATCGTTCACCTCCCGGCCGAGCGCGGCCATTTCGGTTTCCATCTCCTCGACGAGGGCGGCGAAGCGGGCCGGGTCGCCGTCGGCGATCTCTTCGCCCATCCGCGCGAGGCGGCGGTAGAACCCCGCCGCCGCGATCGCCTCCACCTTCACGCCGCGCGCCACCGCGGCCTCGGCGAGATCGAAGAACCGCATCAGCGTGCCGAGCATCTCGGTCTGCTTGTCCGGTGAGCAGGTGCGGTCGGTGGGCGAGAAGGCGGACTGGCGCAGGAAGGCGTCATCGACCAGACCGGCGCAGAGCAGGGTGAGCTGCTGCGTCGGCGGCATCGCGTCCTTGCCGACGATGCGCGCCATGCGTTCAAGCCCGGCCTGGGCTTCGAGCAGGTCGAGGATGCGGCCGCGCTGTGCGCGCCAGTTGGGGTTGCCATGCGCCGTCCACCATTCAACGAGGCCTGCGGCGTCTTCCGAGTAGCTCTGCAGCGGATGGATCGCGGGGTAGAAGCGCGCCTGCGCCCGGCCCCGGTCGAGCCCCCAGAAGGTGCGCACGTAACGCTTGGTGTGGCTGGTGACGGGCTCGGAAAAATCGCCCGCCGGCGGGCTGACCGCCCCGATCACGGTGAGCGACCCCCGGCGGCCGCCCTGCGTCTCGACCGAGGCGGCGCGCTCGTAGAACTCACTCATCCGCGACGAAAGGTAAGCCGGGTAGCCGCTTTCCGAGGGCAATTCGCCCAGCCGACCCGAGACTTCGCGCAAGGCTTCTGCCCAGCGCGAGGTGCTGTCGGCCATCAGGGTGACGTTGAAGCCCTGGTCGCGGAAATACTCGCCCACCGTCACCCCGGTGTAGATCGAGGCCTCGCGCGCGGCGACCGGCATGTTGGAGGTATTGGCCACGATCACCGTGCGTTCCATCAGCGGCCGGCCGGTGCGCGGATCTTCCAGTTCGGGAAACTCGTGCAGCACCTCGGCCATCTCGTTGCCGCGCTCGCCGCAACCGACATAGACGATCACGTCGGCGTCGCACCACTTGGCCAGTGTCTCCTGCAGCACCGTCTTGCCGGTGCCGAACCCGCCGGGAATGGCCGCGCGCCCGCCCCGGGCGATGGGAAACAGGCTGTCGAGGATGCGCTGGCCGGTGACCATCATCTCGTCGGGCGGCAGGCGGCGGGTAACCGGGCGCGGGCGGCGCACCGGCCAGTCATGCGCAAGTGTGATCTCGCGGGTGGAGCCATCGGGCAGCGCGAGCCGCGCCGCAGGATCGTCGAGCCCGATCTCGCCCGCCTCGATATGGGTCAGCTCCGCCTCGGCAACATCGGGCGGCACGAGCAGGCTCTGCGCCTTGGCCGGGCCCTCGACCTCGGCGAGCACAGCCCCGGCGCGCAGGCGCTCGCCGGGCTCGACCAGCGGGCGCAGCTGGTAACGCTGGGCCACCGCCTCGGGCGCGAGCGGGCGCAGCAGCCCGTCGAAGATATTGCCAAGCAGGTGCGGCCCGAGCCGCACCGAGAGCGGCAGGCCGCTGCCGCGCAAGCCATCGCCGGGGGCAAGCCCGGTGGTGTCTTCGTAGATCTGCACGGTGATCTCGTCGCCCGACAGCCGCACCACCTCGCCAAGCAGCGCCGCATCGCCCACGTGCACCGCCTCGCCGAGGCTGAACCCGCCTTCGCGCCGTGCCCGGATCACCGGCCCGGCCACCGATGTGATGACAGCTTCGCTCATGCCCTGTCCTCCTTCTCGCGCGCGATCTCGGCGAGCAGCGCCGCCCCCGTCGCCTCGCGGTCGGCGATCAGCGCGGCGAGGCTCGCGTCGAGCCATGCGGTGGCGGTGCGGATGCGCAGCCCTGCGCCGATCGTGGTGTCGGTCTCGAAGGCGGGCGCGGTGCCGGTGGCCTGCGTCACCTCGCCTGCGAGCCTGTCGATCTCGCCCGGCGTCAGGTCGCCGGGATGCGCCACGGTCCAGTCCCCCGGCCCGAGCCGCGCCACGGCCAGCCGCAGCGCCGCGCGGGCCCAACCGATCCGCGTTTCCGCCTCGCCCCAGAGCGCGGCGAGCGCAGCTTCGAGCGCGGGCAGCCCGGCCTCGATCTCGGCGCGCGCCTCGCGCCCGCGCAACTGGCGGCGGGCGGTGTCGAGCCGGGCGGCCTCGAACCGCAGGGCCTCGGACCGGGTGCGCCTGAGCCCGGCGATCTCCGCCTGCACCCGGGCGCGGGCCTGAGCATGGGCGGCCTTGATCTCCGCCGCCGCCTCGGCCTCGGCCTCGGCCCGGATCCGGGCCAGTTCCGCCTCGGTCTCCGCCTCGATCCGCGCGATCAGCGCCTCGGCCCGGTCGGGCCCGTTCACGTCGTCCATCTCACACCTCGATCCCGAGGGCGCGGCGCACCTCGGCCTCCATGTCGGGCACCCCCGCCTGCCCCTGCGCATCCGGCACCAGCGCGAGCAGCGGCGCCGGTCCGGCCTCCAATACGCGCGCGAGCGCATCGGGCAGCGCCGCATGCGCCGCCGCCGTCATCATCAATACCCGCGCGCCCGGCGCCTCGGCCTCGACCACCGCCGCCAGCTCCTGCGGCCCTGGCGCGAAGCTCTCAACGCCCGCGAGCCGGAAGCCGGCGGCCGTCACCGCGTCGCCGATGAAGACGATCTCCCGCATCGCTCACACCGCGTTCAGGATCAGCACGGCCACGATCAGGCCGTAGATCGCGATCCCCTCGGCGAGGCCGACGAGGATCAGGAGCCGCCCGAGCAGTTCCGGCTTTTCGGTGAGCGCGCCCACCGCGGCGCTGCCCACCACCGCCACGGCGTAAGCAGCACCCAGAGAGGCGAGCCCGGCCGAGATCGCCGCGCCGATCATCGCCATCCCGGCATGGGGCGCGGCCGGGGCAGCCCCGGCGGCTTCGACGGCGGTTTGGGCCGCCGCGGGGCCGAGCCAGAGATAGGTGAGCGCGGCGGCGAGCGGCAGCGCCAGCGCGATGAGGCCAATGAAGGGGGCGGTGATAGGTTTCATGATGTGGTTCCCTCTTTGAAATGTTGGCCCGGCGCCGAGAGCGGGCGGAACTCGCGGCCCTCGGCGCGGAAGAAGCGGATGAAGAACTCGAACAGGATAAGGCGGGTGGTCTGGATGCCGGTCACCAGCGCCTCAAGCGTCAGGATCAGCAGGTTGCCGAGCAGCAGCGCGATCCAGAAGCCGACGCCGCCCATCGCCTCGGCCACGCCCACCACCGCCGCCGAAAGCCCGCCGTGCGCCAGCGCGAAGGCGCCGACCCGGGCGAAGGAGACGGTGGAGACCAGCAGCCGCATCAGCGTTTCGACGAACTCGGCCGCCGCCTTGCCCGCCGCGGCGGGCGACCAGCCGTCGGCGCCGCGCGCGCCGGCGAGGGTGAGCGCCAGCCCCAGCGGCAGGGCCCAGGCCAGCGCCGGCACCGCCCAGGCCGCGAGCAGCCCGGCCCAGGCCAGCGCCACGCCGCCGACCCCGGCGGCCCAGCGCATCAGCTGCCCGTGCCAGGCCGCCTGCAGCAGGTCGAGCGTGATGGCGAGCGCCAGCAGGGCCGCGCCGATCGCCAGCGCCGCGGCCAGCACCGTGATCGGTTCGTCGAGCGGGTGCAGCCAGAGCGCCGGGATGATCCCCTCCATGCTGAACAGCGAGCCGAACAGCACGCCGAAGACCATCGCCATGATCCCGCCGGGGATCAGCAGGAACAGGAGCGGCAGGCGGCGGTGCAGCAAGAGCCCCACCAGCACCAGCACCGCGCCCTGCCCGACATCGCCGAACATGAAGCCGAACAGCACCGGCGCGATCATCGCGGTGAGGATCGAGGGGTCGATCTCGCGGTCGGCGGGCACGCCGAGCAGGCGCGGGAAGAACTCGAAGGATTTCAGCCAGCCCGGGTTGTCGAGCAGCATCGGCGGATCGCCCGGCGCGCCTTCGCCCAGCGTGAGCGCATAATCGGCCTCGGCGGCGTCGAGCGCGGCGCGGATCTCGGCCCCGGCCGGATCGCGGGTCCAGCCGGTGATCCGCATCACGTGGCGGCTGGCGGTGATGTCGGCGGAATTGGCGGCGAGCCATTCGAGCACCGCGACGCGGTCGAGCAGCCCGGCCAGGCCGGTTTCCTCGGCGAGTTCGTCGAGGCGGTCGCGGTGCACGCCGCAGGTATCGGCGATGGCCGCACTGTGCTCGCGCACCTGGGCCGCGTGGCCGATGGGATCGTCGCGCAGGAAATCGGGCAGCGGCACCGGGGTTGCCCGCAGACTCGCCATCCGTTCGGCCAGCCCCGCCATTGCACGACGCTCGGCCAGCACCACGAGGAAAGCGCCGCGCTCGGTGGGGAAAAGCTCGGTGAACGCCGCGCCCAGATCGGGGAGATCGGGCAGATCGGGCACCGGCGCGGGCAGGAAGAAGATCGCGTGATCGACGAGCCGCCCGCCGCCCGCACCGAGGCGGGCCAGCGGCAGGTGGCCCGGCGCCGCCTCCACCAGTTCCCCGATCAGCGCAAGCTCGCCCAGCCGCGCCTCGCAGGCGCGGATACTGGCGATGATCGGATCGGCCGCCTTCACCCAGCTTTCGAGCCGGTCGAGGGTTTCCTCGAGCACCGCGATGGGGTTTTCGAGCACCAGCCCGGCATGGCCGCGCGCGGCGGGCCAGTAGCCGCCGTAATCGGCCTCGAGCGCGTGGAAGGCGGCGAAGAACTCCTCGAGCCGGGGCAGCACCGGCTCGGAGTCCGCCAGCGGGCGCGCTTCGAGCTGGGCCGCGCCACTGGCGGCGAGCACCTGCATCGCCAGCGCGAAATGCTGGCGGCTGGTGAGCAGTTCGAACCATGTCGTCGGGCGCGGGCGCAGCATCAGGCAGCCTCCCCTTCGCCGGTGACGGGATACATCCGCGCGAGCAGGAGCGCGCCGCGCAGCCGTTCGAGATCGAGCGCCATCAGGCCGAGGAAGGCGAAGGCGGCGGCGGGCTCGCCGGCGCGGGCGCGCAACAGCCGTTCCAGCCCACGTTTGAGCACCCGCCGCTCGGTGAGCGCGCGCGGCGGACCCTCGAGATAGGCCGCGATCAGCGGGGCGAGCGGTTCCAGCGCGGCCGCCCCGCCGCGCGGCAGGCGCGCGGTGAAGCCCGTTTGCCACGCCGCACCGGCGCGCGCGCCCGCCTCGATGGCCTGCGCGAGCGAATCGCCCCCCGGCAGGGCCAGCGGCGTATCGGCATCGGCCAGCCCGAGATGTGGCAGGAGCACCCACCATTCCAGCGGCGCGCGCCAGGCCGGGGGCGTCCAGCGCGCCACCTCGTCGACCTGCTCCGCCCAGGCTTTGCGCAAGCCCGTCTCGACCGCCTCGCGGCTGCTCTCGCGCCCGAGCCGGGCCACGGAGGGCGCAAGCGCCGTGCGCTTGGCCGCGTCGAGCGCCTGTACCAGATCACGGCCGGTTTCGATCATCTGCCACTCGGGCGCTTCTGGCCGCGCCGCGAACCGGGCCTGCATCCGGGCCTGGGCATATGCGAAACCGGCCTGTCTCATGAGCTGTCGATCCCGGCGAGGCGGCGGGCGAGGCGGCGCGCGGCGGCGGTGATTCGCGCATCGTCGGGCGGTGCCGCGAGATCGACCCGTTCGGCCTCGAAGGCCTGCGCCATCCGCGCCTTCTCTTCTGCGATGAACTCCTGCATGCCGGCGTGAAGCGCCTGCAGCCGCCGGTCGGCGCGGGCCGCGATCCGGCGCGCCTCGGCGCGCGCGGCCTGCCCCGCCTCCCGCGCTACGCGGTGGCCGGCTTCCACCCGCGCGTCGGCGGCCTTCTCGGCATCGAGCACGCGTTGAAAGCCGCTGCCCGCGCCGCTGGTTTGCCGATGATCCGACATCCCGTCTCCTCCCGGTCCGAACGCCCCGAAAAGGCGCGCCGTGCTCGATCTCCTGCTTATATTCTCATTTCAAAATATGATCCACGCCTTGATCTGGCGCAGAGAGTCGGGCCAATCGCGGGCATCTGGTGCCGAAATTGCCCCGCGCGGCGCCGAAAACGCGCCCGAGGCCGTGCGGAGTGGAGAGGGATATGGCGTGCCCCAGCACGGATTCGAACCGCGGACCTTCGCTTTACAAGAGCGCTGCTCTGGCCAACTGAGCTACTAGGGCTACGCGCGGATAATCTAGTCGACCGCCCGGCAAAGGACAATAGCGCGCGTCGGGGCGGCGGGTCTGGATGCGGGGCCACCGCCACCCTTCCCGCAAGCCCGCGCGGCACCTATATTGTCGCCATGCCGATGCCATGGGCCTACCGACACGCCAGCAAGGACTGGCAGGCTTTCCTCGCCGATGCGAAGGACGGCCTCGGGCTGGAAAGCGACAACATGGCCTACACCGCCGTGCAGGGTGTGCTGCTCGCCTTCCGCCGCCGGCTTGGCCCGCGCGAGGTGATGGCCTTCGCCGACGTGCTGCCGGCCGTGCTGCGCGCGCTGTTCGTCGCGGGCTGGGATCCCGAGGCCGAGGCGGAACCCTGGGCCGCACGCGACGCGCTCGAAGCGGAAGCGGGGGCGCTACGGCCGCACCATAACCTCACGCCGGACGCGCCGATCGCCGCCGTCGCCCGCGCCCTGCGCCGCGCCGTGCGCCAGCCCGATCTCGACCGCGTGCTGGCCGCGATCGGCCCCGAGGCGCAGGCGTTCTGGCAAGTCGAGGCCGCCGCCGCCGACCTCGCCCGGCGCATCGTCTGAGCGGGCGCGCGATGGCCCGCCTCGCCTTCCTCGCGCTTGGCTGGGGTGCGCTGGCACTCGGGCTGATCGGCGTGGCGCTGCCCGGCCTGCCCACGACCCCGTTCCTGCTCGTCGCCGCCTTCGGCTTCGGCAAGTCTTCGCCGCGGCTGCGGGCCTGGCTCGAAGGGCATCCGCGCTTCGGCCCGCCGATCCGCGACTGGGCCGAACGCGGCGCGATCTCGCGGCGCAACAAGCTGCGCGCTGCCGTGGCGATCGCCGCGGTGGTGGCGCTGAGCCTCGCGCTCGGCGTGCCGGGCTGGGTGCTGGCCCTGCAGGTCGCCGGGGTGACGGTTGGCCTCGCCTTCGTCCTGACCCGCCCAAGCTGACCCGGTCCGGACGTCGGCAAAAAGCGCGCGATATGTCGCTTTCGGGCTTGCCCCGGCGCGGGCCTCGGCCATCCTGCGCGGGCAACAAGGGAGCGCGCGCATGTTTCTGTCCGTTTTCGACATGTTCAAGATCGGCATCGGCCCGTCGTCGTCGCACACGATGGGGCCGATGGTGGCGGCCGGGCGCTTTCTCGACAAGCTGCGCGCGACCGGGTTCACCGCGCATGGCCTGCGCGCCCGGCTCCACGGCTCGCTCGCCCATACCGGCGTCGGCCACGCCACCGACCGCGCGGTGATCCTCGGGCTCGCCGGGTTCCTGCCGGAAAGCTACGACGCAGAGGCGGCCGAGGCGGCGCTGGCCGAAATCACCGCCAGCGGCCACGTCGCCCCGCAAGGCCTTGCCAACCTCGCTTTTGACCCCGCCCGCGATCTCGTCTTCGACAAGGGCGCGCCGCTGCCGGGCCATCCCAACGGCCTCGTGCTGATGGCCACCGACGCGCAGGGCGACGTGATCGTGCAGGAGACCTATTATTCGATCGGCGGCGGCTTCGTGGTGACCGAGGCCGAGCAGGCCGCCGAGCCGGCGCTCGACCGGGCCGACGCCAAGACCCACCCCTACCCGTTTGAAACCGCCGCCGAGATGCTGGCAATGGCGCGCGACAGCGGCAAGACCATCGCCGAGATGAAGCGCGAAAACGAACGCGTGCACCGGCGCGAGGCCGAGATTTCCGATGGCATCGAGAAGGTCTGGTCGGTGATGACCGAATGCATCGACCGGGGGCTGTCGCACGAGGGTGTCCTGCCCGGCGGCCTCGGGGTGAAGCGGCGCGCGGCGGCGATCCATGCCCGACTGAAGGAAGAGGCCGGGCTCAACCTCGCCCAGCCGCATATCGCCAACGAGTGGATGTCGGTCTACGCCATGGCGGTGAACGAGGAAAACGCCGCCGGCGGGCGGGTGGTGACCGCGCCCACCAACGGGGCGGCCGGGGTGATGCCGGCGGTGATCCGCTACTGGCTCGACCACATGCCCGGCGCGACCCGCGCCCGGTTGCCCGAGTTCCTGCTCACCTCCGCCGCCATCGGCGGGCTGATCAAGCACAACGCCTCGATCTCGGGGGCGGAAGCGGGCTGCCAGGCCGAGGTCGGCTCCGCCGCCGCGATGGCCGCCGCCGGGCTGGCGGCGGTAATGGGCGGCAGCCCCGAGCAGATCGAGAACGCCGCCGAGATCGCGCTGGAACACCACCTCGGGATGACCTGCGACCCGGTGCGCGGCCTCGTGCAGGTGCCCTGCATCGAGCGCAACGGGCTCGGCGCGATCAAGGCAGTCTCCGCCGCGGCGCTGGCGATGCGCGGCGACGGCTCGCATTTCGTGCCGCTCGACAACTGCATCCGCGCGATGTTCGAAACCGGGCGCGACATGAGCGAGAAATACAAGGAGACCGCGCTCGGCGGCCTCGCCGTCAACGTGCCGAACTGCTGAGCGCCGCGATCGCCGCGGCGAGGCTCGCGCGCGGCAGGATGACGAGCAGCCCCGCACCCTCCGGCGCGATCTCGACCGGCCCGGAACGCGCCCGGTTCGAGGTGCCCACCCGCGCCCAGGGCGCAAGCCGAAGCCGCTCGAGTTCCCATTCGAGGCCGCTCGTGCTCACCACCACCTCGGCCATCGGAAACAGCGACACCCGGCCGCCCGGCGCCAGATCGAGCCGCAGCGGGCGGGGGGCGTGAAAGCAGATGTCGTGACCGCCGACGAGGATACAGGGCCGGTCGGGATGACGCACCAGCGCGTTGTAGCAGGCCAGTTCATGATCGAGCCGCCGCCCGGTGAACCCCGCGCCCAGCACCAGCGGCGCCGCGATGGTGCGCAGCGCCTTGTCGAAATCGGTGCTGTCCTGCTCGGTGATCTCGTGCAGCGTGGCGGGATCGAGCCGGGCGCGGGTGGCGTCCGCGATGCTGTCCATGTCGCCGACGACGCGGTCCGGGGTCAGCCCGAGGGCCAGCGCCCGCGCCGCCGCGCCGTCGCAAACGACGAGATTCGGCGCCAGCGTCAAGAGTTCGGAAACGGTCTCGGGCGTAAGCTCGCCTCCGCCGAGGAGCGTGACCATTTCCAAAAAGGGTGCAAATCTGCCTGTCATATGCCTATATGTTTCCGTCTGCGAAACTAACCATAATCCCGCCGCGAAAAAATACCGCCATTTTCGCGGAATTGTGCAATTCTCACGG
This sequence comes from Sinisalibacter lacisalsi, assembly GCF_014640115.1. Lineage (GTDB taxonomy): Bacteria > Pseudomonadota > Alphaproteobacteria > Rhodobacterales > Rhodobacteraceae > Sinisalibacter > Sinisalibacter lacisalsi. The sequence goes on from NZ_BMGI01000005.1 coordinate 174,185, forward strand.
GGGGATCGTGGTAAATCTACTCTTGCTGGATCGGGGGAGAAAGCGACGAGTTCATGGTGAGCACGAGCAGGATTCTCACTGTTTCCTACGGCACTTTCAGCTGTACGCTGGAAGGGTTCGACGACCCGTTTTCGACGATGAAGTCGATTGCGGAGTATTTTCGCGACCTTGCCGCGGATGACAGGTACTTCGGGGCCGAGCCCCCGACGCCGGATGCGGAAATGCTGCACCGCATCGCCGAGCGCGAGGTCCGCAAGCGGGTCGAGGCGCGAATCAGCGACAATGGCGTGGTGCTGCGCCAGGCCGAAGGCACCGAAGAGGATGCACCCGGCCTGATCGCGTCGGACCGTGCCGAACGCGCGGCCGGGGACCGGGCCGAGGCGGACGCCGAACGCGCAGCGCAGGCCGAGGCGGAACAGGCCGAACGCGAGGCCGAGGCCGCGCGCGTGGCGGAAGCCGAAGCCGAAGCCGAACGCGCCGCACAGGCCGAACGCGCCGCGCAAGCCGAACAGGCGGAACGCGAAGCCGAAGCAGAACGCGAGGCCGAGGCCGCCCGGGTGGCGCAGACCGAAGCGGAAGCCGAACGCGAGGCCGCGATGGAGCAGGCGAACACCGCGCGCCGCGCCGCAGAAGCGGAGGCCGCGCGCGCCTCCGAGGCGGACGATTCGCGCGAAGCCGCCGAAGCGGAAGATGCCGCGCGCCGCGCAGCCGTCGAGCGGGCACGGCGTGAAGCGTCGACCGAGACCGCGCCGCGCGCCGTGGCCGACAGCGGCGATACCGCCGGGATCTCCGCCGCCGACAAGCTCCTGCGTATCCGCGCCGTCGTAGAGGGCGCCCGCGCGATCCCCGGCGATTATCTCGAGGACGAACACGCCGACACCTTTTTCGCCGAGGTCCCACTAGAGACCGATTACGACGCGCTGCTCGAAGATGGGTTCGAGGGCGAGGCCGGGGCCGAGATGCCCACGGTTACCGAAGCGGCCGAGGCCGGGCCGGAGGTCGCACCGCAGACCGTTACCGCCAGCTTCGACGCCGACGAAGCCGCGATCAGCGCGGTGATCGGCTCGCTGGCGCAGCATCCGCCGGTGATGGAAGAGCCGACGGCCGTGGACGCGCCCGAGGCGGATGCCCAGCCGGAGGCGGCAGACAGCGATCAGCCCGACGCGCAAGCCGAAGCGGCGCGCGTTCTGGCGGCGTTGAAACAGGCGCCGGCGGCGGAACCGCAGGCACAAGCCGAGGCGGAGCCCGCGGCCGAGGCCGAGGCAGAAACCTCGCCCGAGCAGGGCCGCCGCCCGGTGGCACGGGTGGTCAAGGTGCGGCGTGCGGCGGTTGCCGAAGACACCGCGCCTGACATGGCGGACGACGACGCCGAGGAAGAACCCGGCGCGGCGTTCGACGACGACACGGTCGAGGCGTTCGATATCCCCGGCGAAAGCACGCTGTCGGAGGAGGAGGAGGCCGAGCTTGCCGCCGAACTCGCCGAGGTCGAGCGCGAGGCCCGCGAAGCCGCCGACGCGGAGCAGGCGGGCGCCACGCCGCTCGCCGTTGTCCCCGAGGAGGCCCCCGCAGACCGCATCCGCGCGCGCAAGGAGCCGAGCAAGACCGCCTTCGACGATCATGACTTCAGCGAAACCGACTTCGCGATCGACCGTATCCTGGAGAAGACCAATACCCAGCTCGAAAGCGGCGAAGCCTCGCGCCGGCATTCCGCGATCCGCCACCTCAAGGCCGCGGTGCAGGCCACCCGCGCCGATCGCGCCGCCGAAACGCCGCCCGCCGACGAGGATGATCCGCGCGACGCCTACCGCGCCGATCTCGAACGCGTGGTGCGCCCGCGCCGGCCCGACGCCGCGGGCGACGGTGATCGCCCGCAGCGCCGTCTCGCGCCGCTCGTGCTGGTGTCCGAGCAGCGGATCGACACGCCGAAGCCGGAAGCCAACGGCGCGCCGGTGTCACAGTCGGCCGCCCCGGTACGCCCGCGCCGAGTGACAAAGGGCAACGTCGCCGTGGCGCGGGCCCTGCATGCCGTCGCGCAGGACAACTTCGAGGCAGAGGATGAAGACCAGCAGCAAGACCGCTACGCTGCGCCGACGGAACCGCACGCGGACCTGCCGCCCGTCTCCTCCGCCGCAGAAGGGGCATCTGCCGAGGTCAAAGGCGAGACGGACCGTGACGCGCTCACCAGCGGGTTCGCCGCCTACCTCGACCATGAAGACGTGACCGGCCCCGAGGGAATCGTCGAGGCCGCCATCGCCTTCATGACCCAGGAAGTCGGACTGGCAACCGTTACCCGGCCCGAAGTGGTATCGCTGGTGATCGAAACCGAACCGACCCTGGACCGGAAAGACGTGCTGGCCACATTGAGCCCGCTGGTTGCAAGTGGCCGGATCGAGCGCCCACGGCGCGGCGTGTTCGTGCTTGGCGAGAGCAGCCGGTTTTACGACGCCGATTGCTGAGTGCCGCCCCCGAAACCAAAAGGCGGAGTGACCCCGGTCACTCCGCCTTGTCGTTTTCGTCCGGGTCGGGCCGCGCGACGCCGAGGAACAGCTTTCGCAGCGGCAGCATCCACAGGAACCCGAGTCCGACGTAGATCGCCAGTTCAACGAGGATCGAGGGCCGGGTCTCGAACAGGCCGACAAGAGTGACCGCCACCACGATGTAGAGCGGCAGGCCGATCACCAGCACGGCGATGGCGAGGCGTTTGCGGGCTTTGAAGGTCATGCGCTCAATCCGCGAAAGGATCGGTGACGAGGATAGTATCTTCGCGCTCGGGGCTGGTCGAAAGCAACGCCACCGGGCAGCCGATCAGTTCCTCGACGCGGCGCACGTACTTGATCGCCTCCGCCGGAAGTTCGGCCCATGAGCGCGCACCCTCGGTCGACTGGTTCCAGCCTTCGAGCGTTTCGTAGACCGGGCGCACCCGGGCCTGCTGGTCCGCCGCCGTCGGCAGGTAATCGAGCACCGCGCCGTCAAGCTCGTAGCCGGTGCAGATCTTCAGCGTCTCGAAACCGTCGAGCACGTCGAGCTTGGTGAGCGCGATGCCGTTCACCCCCGAGGTGAGGCAGGTCTGGCGCACCAGCACCGCGTCGAACCAGCCGCAGCGTCGCTGGCGCCCGGTCACGGTGCCGAACTCGCGGCCGCGCTCGCCGAGCCGCTGGCCGTCGTCGTCGAACAACTCGGTCGGGAACGGGCCCTCGCCAACGCGGGTGGTGTAGGCCTTCACGATCCCCAGCACGAAGTCGATCGCGCCGGGGCCGATGCCGGTGCCGGTGGCGGCCTGCCCGGCGATCACGTTGGAGGAGGTGACGAAGGGATAGGTGCCGAAGTCGATATCGAGCAGCGCGCCCTGTGCGCCCTCGAACAGGATGCGCTTGCCGGCACGGCGCTGCTCGTTGAGCACTTTCCAGACCGGCTGGGCGTATTGCAGGATCTCGGGCGCGATCTCGTTCAGCGAGGCGATCAGCGCGGCCTTGTCGATGGCGTCGAGGCCGAGGCCCGCGCGCAGCGCGTTGTGATGCACCAGCGCCCGGTCGACCCGCAATTCCAGCGTTGCCGGGTCGGCGAGATCGGCGACACGGATCACCCGGCGGCCGACCTTGTCTTCGTAGGCCGGGCCGATGCCGCGCCCGGTGGTGCCGATCTTGGCCACGCTCGCCTGCGCCTCGCGGGCGCGGTCGAGCTCGCCGTGATAGGGCAGGATCAGCGGCGTGTTCTCGGCGATCATCAGGGTTTCGGGGCTGATCTCCACGCCCTGCTTGCGGATCGCCGCGATCTCGGCCACCAGGTGCCAGGGATCGAGCACCACGCCGTTGCCGATCACCGAGAGCTTGCCGCCGCGCACCACGCCCGAGGGCAGCGCGTTGAGCTTGAACACTTCGCCGTCGATCACCAGCGTGTGGCCGGCGTTGTGACCGCCCTGGAAGCGGCAGACAACGTCGGCGCGCTCGCTGAGCCAGTCCACCAGCTTGCCCTTTCCCTCGTCGCCCCACTGGGCGCCCACGACGACAACGTTGGCCATTCGATCCTCCGGGTAATGAACCGCGCAGAGCTATAGCGAAGCCGCCCCGCGGGTGAAACCGAAATCTCCAACCTGGCCCCTCCCCCGGTTTTGGGTTGCGACGCCGGGGCGAACCTCCTAGATACGCGCAGCAAGACCGAAACCCGGGGCCCCCATGGAAAACGTCCTTCTCGTCATCCTTCTGATCCTCGCGCTCGCGCTCATCGCGGTCGTGCTGATGCAACGCTCCGAGGGCGGCGGCCTTGGCATCGGCGGCGGCGGCGGCGGCGGCGGCGTGATGAGCGCACGCGGCGCAGCCACGGCGCTGGGCAAGCTCACATGGGTGCTCGGCATCGGTTTGCTCGCGATCTCGCTGGCGATGACCATCGTCTCGGCGCAAAAGTCGGCCGATTCCTCGGTGATCGACCGCGTCGGCGAAGAGGCGACCGAAACCGCGCCGGTTCCGGCGCCGGCCGCGCCGGACGTGACCGACATGATGCCGCCGGCAACGGGTGACGCGCCGGTCGCGCCGCCGCGCGCGGATTGAGGCCGGACAGGCCATGACAACCGGGCGGCGTTCCGCCCGGGCGGGGTAATAGCCCCCGCCACCAACCACAACACATTGATGGTGCGAGAAAAATAGCCTCATCATGTAGCGTCTCGGTTGCGCGGGGGCCGGGAATCGTCTATCCATTGACTCCCGTGATGGAGCGATTTCCGCGGGCATGGTTCGCTGTGGAAATCGCTCCCAATTCAAAACGGAAATCACGGGGGCAGCCGCGCACATGGCACGATACATCTTCATCACCGGCGGCGTGGTTTCCTCGCTCGGCAAGGGCCTGACCTCCGCCGCGCTCGGCGCGCTGTTGCAGGCGCGCGGCTTCACGGTGCGGCTGCGCAAGCTCGACCCCTATCTCAACGTCGATCCCGGCACGATGAGCCCGTTCGAGCATGGCGAGGTGTTCGTCACCGACGATGGCGCCGAAACCGATCTCGACCTTGGCCATTACGAACGCTTCACCGGCGTCGCGGCGCGGGCGACCGACTCGGTCTCGTCGGGCCGGATCTACACCAACGTGCTCGAGAAGGAGCGCCGCGGCGATTACCTCGGCAAGACGATCCAGGTGATTCCGCACGTCACCAACGAGATCAAGGACTGGATCGCCATCGGCGACGACGAGGTCGATTTCATGCTCTGCGAGATCGGCGGCACGGTGGGCGACATCGAGGCGCTGCCGTTCTTCGAGGCGATCCGCCAGTTCGCGCAGGAGCGCGAGCGCGACCAATGCATCTTCATGCACCTGACGCTGGTGCCCTACGTCACCGCCGCCGGCGAGCTGAAGACCAAGCCGACCCAGCACAGCGTCAAGGAGCTGCGCTCGATCGGCATCGCCCCCGACGTGCTGGTGACGCGGGCCGAGCACCCGATCCCCGACAAGGAGCGCGAGAAGATCGCGCTGTTCTGCAACGTCCGCAAGGAAGCGGTGATCCCGGGCTATGATCTGAAGTCGATCTACGAGGCGCCGATGGCCTACCACGGCGTCGGTCTCGACCAGGCCGTGCTCGACGCCTTCCGGATCAGCCCGGCGCCGAAGCCCGAGCTTTCGCGCTGGCAGGACGTGGAAGACCGCATCAACCACGCCGAGGGCGAGGTGCGGGTGGCGATCGTGGGCAAGTACGTTCAGCTCGAAGACGCCTACAAGTCGATCAAGGAGGCGCTCACCCATGGCGGCATGGCGAACCGCACCAAGGTGATCTCCGAGTGGATCGACGCCGAGATCTTCGAAAAGGAAGACCCGGCCCCCTACCTCGAAGGCTATCACGCCATCCTCGTGCCGGGCGGCTTCGGCGAGCGCGGCACCGAGGGCAAGATCCGCGCCGCGCAGTTCGCGCGCGAGCGCAAGATCCCCTATCTCGGCATCTGCCTCGGCATGCAGATGGCGGTGATCGAGGCGGCGCGCAACACGCTTGGCATCACCAACGCCGGCTCGGAGGAGTTCGACCACGAGGCGGGCGAGAAGCGCTTCACGCCGGTCGTGTATCACCTCAAGGAATGGGTGCAGGGCAACTACAAGGTGAAGCGCAAGGTTTCCGATGACAAGGGCGGCACGATGCGCCTCGGGGCCTATACCGCCACGCTCAAACCCGGCTCGAAAGTGGCCGGGATCTACGGCAAGACCGAGATCGAGGAACGCCACCGCCACCGCTACGAGGTCGACATCAAGTATCGCGACGAGCTGGAGGCCAAGGGGCTGACCTTCTCCGGCCTCTCGCCCGACGGGCGGCTGCCCGAGATCGTCGAATGGACCGATCACCCGTGGTTCATCGGCGTGCAGTTCCATCCCGAGCTGAAATCCAAGCCCTTCGCCCCCGCGCCGCTGTTCGCCGATTTCGTCCGCGCGGCGATGGAGGTGGAGCGGCTGGTGTGATCCGCGCGCTGGCCGTGACGCTGGCCTGCGCGCAGGCGGCGGCGGCCGGGCCGGTGGCGCAGGTCGATCCCGAGAGCCTTGCGCTTGCCGGGCGGATGGATTTCGAGGCCCTCCCCCTTCTGCCCGAACCGGGGCTGGCGCATGACGCGCCGCTCACCGCGCCGGGGCTGGCGCTTGGCGCGCGGTTCGCCGGCCAGGCCGTCACCGGCGCGCCACATGACCGGCTGGAGGGCGCGCCGCGCGGCCCGCTCGCCCTGGCCGCCATTGCGCCCGGACAGGGGCTCGCCACCGCCTGGCATGCCGGTTTCGGCTCGACCGCGCTGTTTCCTCTCGGCCCGGCCGGCTTTCCCGTGATCGAAGCCCGCGGCGAGGGGGCGGTGGCGCTGCTGTTCGAGGCCGACGTGCGCGCCCTCGCGCTGAAGATCCACGCCGATTACGCCGATCCGCTCGGCACCCGCCCGCCCCCCGGCACCGCCACGCTTACCTTCCACGACCGCGCCGGCGGCCTCATCGACCGCCACCATGTCGGCCTTGCCCACGGCGTGCTCGCGCTGGGTTTCGCCAGCACCGGGCCGGGCTTCGCCGGGGTGACGATCACCAACGACGACCCCGGCGGCATCGCCATCGACGATATCCGCTACCCTTTGCCCGACCTCAACGGCTGACCACTGGACGCACCGCGCCCTCGGGGTTAGCCTCGGCGCGACGCGTGAAGGGAGCGCCCATGTTTACCGATTTCCTGAAACGATTGCGGGGCATCAGGCCCGAAGCGCCGCTGCCGCCGCTCGACGCCCGGCTGGCCTCCGGCGCGCTGCTGGTGCGCATCGCCAAGGCCGATTCGCAATACGTGTTCGAGGAGATCGCCGAGATCGACCGGATCCTCGCCCGCGCGCACGGGTTGAAGCCGGTGGAGGCGGCCAAGCTGCGCGCCACCTGCGAGAAGCTCGAAGCCCAGGCCCCGGCGACCGAGACCTTCACCACGATGGTGCAGAACGGCGTGGCCTACGAAACCCGCGCCGAGCTGATAGAGGCCTTGCGCCAGGTCGCGGTGGCCGACAGGGCGCTGAAGCCGGAGGAGGAGGCCCTGCTCGCCGAGGTCGCCGACGCGTTTGGAATCGCGCCCGAGGATCGGGCCACGTCTGCAGGGGAGGCTTGAGCATGGCGGCGAAGGGATACTGGATCGGCCGGGTGGATGTGCAGGACGACGCCGGCTACCGCGCCTATATCGAGGCGAACGCCGAGCCGTTCGCCCGCTTCGGCGCGCGCTTTCTGATCCGCGGCGGGGCCTTCGAGACGGTCGAGGGCGAAGCCCGGTCGCGCAACGTGGTGATCGAGTTTCCCAGCATCGAGGCCGCGCGCGCCTGCTATCACAGCCCCGAATACCAGGCCGCCAAGGCGCTGCGGGAGCCGGTGTCGGTCGGCGATATCATCATCATCGAGGGCTATGAAGGGCCGCAGCCGGGCGATTGACACGCAGCCGTGATTGGCACACCGCGACGCCCGCGCTATATCGGGGTCATGATTGACCGTCTCATCAAATCGCTCTTCGCTGCCGAGCCCCAAGAGCTCGCGGAAGAAGATTCCCGCCTCGCCCTCACTGCCCTTCTGGTGCGGCTGGCCCGCTCCGACCATGATTACGACGACGCCGAGATCAACCAGATCGAGTCGATCATCGCCGCGCGCTATCATCTCGGCCAGGCCGAGGCGACCGCATTGCGCCACGAGGCCGAGGCGCTGGAGGCCGAGGCGCCCGACACCGTGCGCTTCACCCAGGCGATCAAGCAGGCCGTGCCCTACGAAGACCGCCGCCGGGTGGTGGAAAATGCCTGGGCGGTGGTTCTGGCCGATGGCGTGCGGGCCGACGAGGAGGTCGCGCTGATGCGGATGGTGGCCAGTTTCCTCGGCGTCAGCGACCGCGATTCGAACATCGCGCGGCTGCAAGCGGCGAAATCCTGAGCACGCCGCCCAGACGATGCGCGCCCGGGCGAGAAAATCCCCGCAGCGGCCCTGACGCCACGGCAACCAAACGGTAAAAATCGTTGCATCAAGAGGCGTTTTGCGCCCTACTCGGTCCCCGGAACAACCGATGGCCGAGACCTTGAAAGACATCGAACACCCCGTCATCGAGATCCGTGGCCTGCACAAGGCCTATGGCGATCTCGAGGTGCTCAAGGGCGTCGACCTGGTGGCGCCGCGCGGCCACGTGGTGGCCCTGATCGGCTCGTCGGGTTCGGGCAAATCCACCCTGCTGCGCTGTGCCAACCTGCTCGAAGACAGCCAGCAGGGCGATATTTTCTTCGAGGGCGAGCCGATCCGCTGGCGCGGCGAGGGCCACGCCCGGTATCCCGCCGACCGCGCGCAGGTGACCCGCATCCGCACCAACCTTTCGATGGTGTTCCAGCAGTTCAACCTGTGGTCGCACATGACGATTCTCGAAAACGTCATGGAAGCGCCGCTGCACGTGCTCAAGCGCGAGCGCGCCGAGGTCGAGAAGGCCGCGCAGGCCTATCTCGACAAGGTCGGCATCGGAGACAAGGCCGGGGTCTGGCCGGCGCAGCTTTCGGGCGGCCAGCAGCAGCGCGCGGCGATCGCCCGCGCTTTGTGCATGGAGCCGCGCGCGCTTCTGTTCGACGAACCCACCTCCGCGCTCGATCCCGAGTTGGAACAGGAGGTGATCCGGGTGATCAAGGACCTCGCCGCCGAGGGCCGCACCATGATCATCGTGACCCACGACATGCGGCTCGCGGCCGATGTGGCGGATCACGTGATCTTCCTGCATCTGGGGAAGATCGAAGAGGAAGGCCCCCCCGAGGCGGTCTTCAACAACCCGCAAACCGAGCGACTGCGGCAGTTCCTGTCGCACACCGCACCGGCTTGAACCACTGGCAACAGGGAGAAAACCAATGAACAAACTGATCCTCACCGCCGCATCGCTGGCACTCGTGGCGAGCACCGCGATGGCGCAGGATGTCGTGCGCATGGGCACCGAGGGCGCCTACCCTCCGTGGAACTACCTCGATGACGACGGCAACATCGCCGGCTTCGAGCGCGATCTGGGCGACGAGCTCTGCGCCCGCGCCGAGCTGACCTGCGAATGGGTGGTGAACGATTGGGATTCGATCATTCCCAACCTCGTTTCGGGCAACTACGACACCATCATCGCCGGCATGTCGATCACGCCGGAACGCGCCGAAGTGATCGCCTTCACCCAGGAATACACGCCGCCGGATCCCTCGGCCTATATCGCCCTGACGGACGATGTCGACCTTGCCGGCGGTGTTGTCGCCGCCCAGACCGGCACGATCCAGGCCGCCTTCGTGGCCGACCAGGGCTGGACGCTGGTGGAATTCGCGACGCCGGAAGAAACTATCTCGGCGGTGCGCAGCGGCGAGGCCGACGCGGTGCTGGCCGACAAGTCCTACCTCGAGCCGATCGCGGCGGAGGATGACGGTCTGGTGCTGCTCGCGCGCGAAGAGCAGATCGGCGGCGGCGTCGGCATGGGCCTGCGCCAGAGCGACGACGAACTCAGGGAGACCTTCGACGCGGTGATCGGCGAGATGAAATGCGATGGCTCGCTCAACGCCCTGATCGAGAAATGGGACGTCGCCAGCACCTTCGGCGACTGCTGATACGTTCCGGGCGGGGCGCTCCGGCGCCCTGCCCGACACAGCAAGATGTTTGAATTCTGCACCGACCCTGCCTCGCTCGAGGGCCTGAGCTGGCTCGCCTGTTACCTCACGACCGGCAAGCACATGGCCTTCTACGCCTCCTTCGGGACGGTGCTCCTGCTGCTTGCGGTGATCCTGCCGACCTCGCTGCTGTTCGGGTTCGCCGGGGCCTCGGCGGCGCGGTCGCGGTTCTGGCCGCTGTCGATCCTCGGCAAGACCTACTCGGCGATCGTGCGCGGCGTGCCCGACATCGCCTTCTTCCTGTTCTTCGTGATCGCGCTCGACCAGGCCTTCGAATACGTCCGCCACCGCGCGCTCTGCCCCGACTGGAGCGAGCCGGTGCGCCAGGGCAACGATTTCGTCGTCTGCACCGCGGCCAAGCTGCCGCTCTCCACCAGCCCGGCGTGGATGCATGATGCCTATGCGTTTTTCCTTGCCGTGCTCACCTTCGCCATCGTCTACGGCGCCTTTGCGGCGCAGGTGCTCTACGGCGCGATGCGCGCGGTGCCGCGCGCCCAGATCGAAACCGCCGAGGCCTATGGCATGAGCCATGCCCAGGCGTTCTGGCGCATCCTGGTGCCGCAGATGTGGATCTACGCCCTGCCGGGCCTCGGCAACCTGTGGATGATCATGGTCAAGGCCACGCCGCTCCTGTTCCTGCTCGGCATCCAGGACATCGTCTACTGGGCACGCGACCTCGGCGGCACCAAGCAGGCGCGCTTCACCGATTACCCGCACGGCGACTGGCGGATGTATTACTTCGGCGCGCTGCTGGTGTTCTACCTGACCCTCACCTGGGTTTCGGAAAAGGTGCTCGACCGGCTGACGCGCCGGCTCTCTCACGGCCAGGCCACAGCGGCGGGCGAGGCGATGCGGAGGGCGGGCGCATGAGTTGCCTGCAGACCATCGCCGATTACGGCCTGCGCTCGATCGGGATCGGCGAGCGCCTGCTGCCGCGCTCGGATTTCACCCTCTGCCAGCAGTTCACCCTGATCGGCTCGGGGATGATCTGGAACATATATTTCGGCGTGATGGCGCTGGCGGCGGGGTTTTTCCTCGCCACCGTGCTCGCGCTCGGCAAGGGCTCGCGGCACCGGATCGCGCGCAAGCCGGCGGAATGGTTCATCTTCATCTTCCGCGGCTCGCCGCTCTTCATCCAGTTCTTCTTCGCCTATTTCACCTTCCTGTCGCTGAAGGGCGTGAGCCCGGTGTTCGACCCGTTCACCGCCGCCTGGCTCGGCGCGCTGATCGTGCTGTTCTTCAACACCTCCGCCTATACCGGCGAGATCTTTCACGGCGCGCTGAAGTCGATCCCCAAGGGCGATCTCGAGGCCGCCGACGCCTACGGCCTCTCGGGCTGGGCGCGGTTCCGGCGGATCACCTTCCCCACGATGCTGCGCCTCGCCTGGCCCGCCTATACCAACGAGGCGATCTTCCTGTTCCACGCCACCACGCTGGTGTTCTTCTCCGGCTTCCCGGCATGGCAGCAGCGCGGCGACGCGCTCTATTACGCCAAGTTCTTCGCCGACAAGACCTTCAATCCCTTCGTCCCCTACCCGATCCTCGCCTTCTACTTCATCCTGCTCACGCTGGCGGTGATCGCACTCTACGGCTTCGCCAACCGATACCTCAACCGCCACCTGCCGCAGGAGGCGCGCCGGCGGTTGCGTATCCGACTCAACCTGATCCGCTGAGGTTTCGGCCGGGCTGCGCCCGGCCGACCGACGCGGGGGCTCTGCCCCCGCACCCCCGAGGTATTTGGGCCAGGATGAAGAGCAAACAGCCCCCCTTGCCGGTCTTTCCGGGCTCGGCTAGTCTGCACGCGAAATTTGATCAAATTGGTGCATCATGCGGATCGGCATCCTTCAGCCCGGCCACGCCCCCGACGAAGTTCGCGGCGACCTGGGCGACTATGCAGACATGTTCGAGCGGCTGCTCGCGGGCCAGGATTTCAGCTTCAGGCGCTGGGACGTGGTCGACAATATCTTCCCCGAAGGCCCGGACGAGGCCGATGCCTGGCTCATCACCGGCTCGCGCCACGGCGTGTACGAGCCTCACCCCTGGCTGCCACGCCTCGAAGAGCTGGTGCGCGAGATCGTGGCCTCGGGCAAGCCGCTGGTCGGGGTCTGCTTCGGCCACCAGGTGATCGCCCAGGCGCTCGGTGGCAAGGTCGAGAAATTCGCGGGCGGCTGGGCCGTGGGGCCGCAGGACTATGATTTCGGCGACGCCCGGCTCGCGCTCAACGCCTGGCACCAGGACCAGGTGGTCGAGCTTCCGCCGGGCGCGCAGGTGATCGCCTCGAACGACTTCTGCCGCTACGCCGCGCTGGTGATCGGGGAGAACGTGCTCACGATCCAGCCGCACCCGGAGTTCACCGCCGAGATGATCGCCGGGCTGATCGACCACCGCGCCGCCAAGGTGCCCGAGGCCCTCGTCGCCAAGGCGCGCGCGGACCTCGGCAGCAAGACCGACAACGCCGAACTTGGCCGCCGGATGGCCGATTTCCTGCGAAAAGGAGCCAAGTGATGGCCAAGACTGACTGGACCGACGCCCTGCCCGAAGCCGCCCGGGCCTATCTCGAGGGCAAGCGGCTCGACGAGGTGGAATGCGTGATCTCGGATTTCCCCGGCATCGCCCGGGGCAAGGCGGTGCCGGCCGCGAAGTTCGCCCGGCAATCCTCCTTCCACCTGCCCGAATCGATCTTCTTCCAGACCATCACCGGTGACTGGTCGGACGACGCCGCCGAAGAGGGCTTCGTCGAGCGCGACATGATCCTCAAGCCCGACATGGAAACCGCCACCGCCGCGCCCTGGACGGCGGACTGGACGCTGCAGGTGATCCACGACGCCTACGACCGCAGCGGCGCGCCGATCCCGCTCGCCCCGCGCAACGTGCTCAAGCGGATCGTGGCGCTCTACCACGCGCAGGGCTGGGAGCCGGTGGTGGCGCCGGAGATGGAATTCTACCTCGTCGCCCGCAACATCGACCCGGCCAAGCAGATCGAGCCGATGATGGGCCGCTCGGGCCGCCCGGCAGCCGCGCGCCAGGCCTATTCGCTCACCGCGGTGGACGAGTTCGGCCCGGTGATCGACGACATCTACGATTTCGCCGAGGCCCAGGGCTTCGAGATCGACGGCATCACCCAGGAAGGCGGCGCCGGCCAGCTCGAGATCAACCTGCGCCACGGCGACCCGGTGAAGCTCGCCGACGAGGTGTTCTACTTCAAGCGGCTGATCCGCGAGGCGGCGCTGCGCCACGATTGCTTCGCCACCTTCATGGCCAAACCGATCGGCGACGAGCCCGGGTCGGCGATGCACATCCACCACTCGATCATCGACACCCAGACCGGGCACAACATCTTCTCCGGCCCCCAGGGCGGCGATACCGATGCCTTCTTCCACTTCATCGGCGGGCTGCAATACCACCTGCCCTCGGTGATCGCCCTGCTCGCGCCTTACGTGAACTCCTACCGGCGCTACGTGCGCGACTACGCCGCGCCGATCAACCTCGAATGGGGCCGCGACAACCGCACCACCGGCATTCGCATCCCGCTTTCGGGGCCGGAAAGCCGCCGGATCGAGAACCGGCTCGCCGGGATGGACGCCAACCCCTACCTCGCGATCGCGGCGAGCCTTGCCGCCGGCTATCTCGGGCTGATCGAGGAGCGCCGCCCCGAGCCGCAGTTCCGCGGCGACGCCTATGACAGCGACGAGGGCATCCCCCGCGATCTTGCCGCGGCGCTCGACGTGCTCGAAGGCGCCAGCGCGATGACGGAGTTGCTCAGCCCCGAATTCGTTCATGTCTACACCGCGATCAAGCGCGCGGAACATGCCGAATTTCTCGGTGTCATCAGCCCGTGGGAACGCGAGCATCTGCTGCTCAACGTCTGACTGTTACAAAACGCTGTCGCGGACGCCACAATCCTGTTACGGTTTTCCCGAAAAAGGAATTCGGAAAAACCGAAAAGGGAGAGACCCATGGCGCTGGCACCGAACGTCTACGACGCCGAACCGATCCCCGAGGCGGCACGCGCCGAGATCGACCGTTTGCTCGCCTCCGGCGACCTGTTTCGCTACACCGCGCCCGAGGATGCCCCGGTAGCGCTGCTGGAGCGCGAATTCGCCGACGCGCTGGGGGTGAAATACGCGCTGGCGGTGGCCTCCTGCTCGGCGGCGCTGTTTCTGGCCCTGAAGGCGCTGGATCTGCCGCGCGATGCGCGCGTTCTGGTCCCGGCCTTCACCTTCGCGGCCGTGCCTTCGGCGGTGGTGCATGCCGATTGCGTGCCGGTGCTGGTGGAGGTGGGTGAGAACTACCGCATCGACATGGCCGACTTCGAGGCCAAGCTCACCGACGACATCGAAGCCGTCATCATCAGCCACATGCGCGGCCACACCTCCGACATGGATGCGATCATGGCGCTGTGCGACGCGCGCGGCGTGCCGGTGGTAGAAGATGCCGCCCACAGCCTCGGCACGCTCTGGAACGGCCGCAAGATCGGCACCATCGGCAAGATCGGCGCCTTCTCGTTCCAGTCCTACAAGATGCTCAACGCCGGCGAGGGCGGCATCCTGGTGAGCGATGACGCCGAGGTGATCGCCCGCGCGGTGATCATGTCGGGCGCCTACGAGCACAACTGGAAAAAGCACAAGGGGCCGCAGGGGCAGAACTCGGCGGAACTGGCCGATGCCTTCGCGCGCTGGCAGAACCGGCTGCCGCTCTACAACACCCGGATGTCGAACCTCTCGGCCGCCGTGGTACGCCCGCAGATCGGCGAGCTTGCGCGCCGGGTGCGCGACGGCCTCGCCAACCACGACCATGTCGCGGCGCGGCTGAACTCCAGCCCCTGGATCGAGGTGCCGCCGCCGCTCGGCCCCGAAACCCGCGCGCCCGATTCGATCCAGTTCAACCTCGTCGGCATGACCGATGACGAGGTGGGGTTGTTTCAGGCGATCGCGCGCGAGCGCGGCGTGAGCGTTCAGGTGTTCGGCCTGTCGCAGGACAACGCGCGTGCCTTCTGGAACTGGCAGTTCCTGCCGGAAGATCCGGGGCCGCTGCCGATGACCCGCGCCATGCTGACGCGCGCCTGCGACACCCGCCTGCCGGTGCGGCTGCAGCGGCCGGAACTTGATTTCATCGCCGAAACGCTGCTGGGTGCGGCGGAAGGCGTGAAGGGCGCGGCGCGGGCCTACGGCACCTGAGAGGCGCGCGCCCCGGCTCAGACCGCTTTCAGCGCGGGCTTGCCGGCCTTCGTCTTGCCGCGCTTCTTGCGCGCCTGCGCGGCGTGGGCGCCGGCGTTCTGGTCGATGAACTCCAGCACCAGCGGGCGGATGTGGTTGCGCCACGACTTGCCGGCGAAGATCCCGTAATGGCCCGCGCCGATCTCGATGTAACCCGCCTTCATCTCGTCGGGCACCCCGGTGCAGAGCGGCAGCGCGGCGGCGCATTGGCCGGGCGCGGTGATATCGTCCTTCGAGCCCTCCACCGTCTTGATCGCCACGTCGGTGATCTTGCCGATGTCGATCCGGTGGCCCTTCACGGTGAAGGCGTTGCGCGCGATCTCGCGGTTCTTGAAGATGCGCTCGACGGTGGTGAGGTAGAACTCCGCCGTCATGTCCATCACCGCGAGATATTCGTCGTAGAACTTGTTGTGCTTGTCGTGCTCGCCCGCCTCGCCCTTCATCACCTTGGCGATCTGGTTGGTGAAGGCGCCGGCGTGGGTTTCGGCGTTCATCGACACGAAGCCGGCCAGCTGCATGAGCCCGGGGTAGACCATCCGCCCCGCGCCCTTGTATTTGAACCCGACGCGCTGGATCGCCAGTTCCTCGAGCTGGCCCATCGTCACCCGGCGGCCGAAATCGGTGACGTCCGTGGCCGCCACATCGGGGTCGATCGGCCCGCCGATCAGGGTGAGGGTCTGCGGCTGTGCCTCCGGATCGAGTTCGGCGAGGTAGGCGGTGGCCGCGAGGGTGAGCGGCGCGGGCTGGCACACGGCGATCACGTTGATGTCGGGCCCGAGCGCGCGCATGAACTCGACGAGGTAGATCGTGTAATCCTCGATATCGAACTTGCCTTGCGAAACCGGGATGTCGCGCGCGTTGTGCCAGTCGGTGATGTAAATCTCGGCATCGGGCAGAAGCGAGTTCACCGTCGAGCGCAGGAGCGTGGCGTAGTGGCCCGACATCGGCGCGACGAGCAGCACGCGGCGCGCTTTCTCCGGCCGGCCCTGAACCTTGAAATGCACCAGGTCGCCGAACGGCCGCTCCACCAGTTTTTCCACACTCACCACGTGATCGCGGCCGTCTTCGCCGACCACCGAGTAGATCCCCCAGTCCGGCTTGGCCACCATCCGCGCGAAGCTGCGTTCGGTCACCTCGCCCCAGGCCGCGAGCCACTGCAGCCAGGGGTTGGGCAGCGCGGCAACCGCGGGGTAGGAGCCGAAGGCCGATGCCGTCGCCCCCAGCCACTGGTTGGTGGTGCGCATCGTCTCCATCAGGTCGTAGGTCGCCATGAAGCGCATCTCGCTCCCTCCCTGTTGCCTTGCCGCACTCGGGTCAGATAGCCTGTCGCAAGGGAGAACCTTGCGGCGAATGCTGCGGGTGCGAAAGAATAGGGCGGAATCGGATTTATGACAACTGAAGACAGCGCGCCGCCACAGATGAGCGAAACGCTTGCCGCCAACATGGCCAAGATCGAGGCGCTTACCGCGCGGCTCGTCGCGGCCATGGCGCACAAAAAGGCCATTCGTCCCTCCCTGCAGGGGCCAGGCCCCGAGTTCGTCGGCAAGGCCATGGGGGCCTACTGGGCCGAGATGATGGCCAACCCGACCAAGCTCTGGGAACAGCAGCTCGAATACTGGGGCAAGACGCTGGGCCACGCGATCGAGGCGCAGCAGGCGCTGCTCGACGGCAAGGGCGCGCTGGTGCCCGAGGACGAAAGCCCGCCGGACCCGCGCTTTTCCAACCCGTTGTGGCAATCCCACCCCTGGTTCAACTACCTCAAGCAGCAGTATTTCATTTCCGCCGAGGCGATGGAAAAGGCGGTCGACGAGATCGAGGGGATCGACGAGCACGACAAGGGGCGAATGCGCTACTTCACCCACCAGATCGTCGACATGATGGCGCCGACCAACTTTCTCGCCACCAACCCCGACGCGCTGGAAAAGGCGATCGAAACCGAGGGGCAATCGCTCGTCGACGGGCTGGAGAACATGATCCGCGACCTCGAGCGGCACGACGGCGAGCTGATCGTCACGCTGTCGGACCCCGATGCCTTCAAGGTCGGCGAAAACCTCGGCACCAGCGAAGGTGCCGTGGTGTTTCGCAACCGCATGTTCGAACTGATCCAGTATGCGCCGCGCACCGACGAGGTGCACGCGATCCCGCTGGTGATCTTCCCGCCCTGGATCAACAAGTTCTACATCCTCGATCTCAAGCCCGACAACAGCCTGATCCGCTGGATCACCGAGCAGGGCTTCACCCTGTTCGTGGTCTCCTGGGTCAATCCCGATGCCTCCTATGCCGATGTCGGGCTCGCCGACTACATCGAGGAGGGCTATCTTGAGGCCATTTCCGAGGTGAAGAAGATCACCGCGCAGGAAAAGATCAACGTGGTGGGCTACTGCATCGCCGGCACCACGCTGGCGCTCACCCTGGCGCTGATGAAACAGCGCGGCGACGACAGCGTGAACGCCGCCACCTTCTTCACCGCGCTCACCGATTTTTCCGACCAGGGCGAGGTGGGGGTGTTTCTGGACGACGATTTCGTCGACGGGATCGAGGAGGAGGCGCGCGAAACCGGGCTGATGTCGTCGCTCTACATGAGCCGCACCTTCTCCTTCCTGCGCGCCAACGACCTGATCTACAAGCCCGCGATCCGCGCCTACATGATGGGCGAGGCGCCACCCGCCTTCGATCTGCTCTACTGGAACGGCGATGGCACCAACCTGCCCGGCAAGATGGCGGTGGAATACCTGCGCGGGCTGTGCCAGCAGGACGAGTTCGCCGGGCCCGGCGCGGGCTTTCCGCTGCTCGGCCACCGGCTCAAGATCACCGACGTGACCCTGCCGCTCTGCGCCGTGGCCTGCGAGACCGACCATATCGCGGCGTGGCGGTCGAGCTATCGGGGCATCCGCGCGATGGGGGCGGAAGACAAGACCTTCATCCTCTCCGAATCCGGCCATATCGCCGGTATCGTCAACCCGCCGTCTAAGAAGAAATACGGCCACTACACCAACGAATCCTGGCCGGAAAACCCAGACGACTGGCGCGCGGGCGCCACGTTTCACCAGGGCACGTGGTGGTTTCGCTGGGGCGAATGGCTGGCGGCGCGCTCGGGCGAGATGGTTCCGGCCCGCACCCCCGGTGATTCGGAGCACCCGGTGCTCGCCCCGGCCCCCGGCACCTATGTCGTGGCCCGGCCAAATACCTGATTTTCCCGGCGTTTGACGCGACGGAAACCCGGCAAATGCTGCAGTGCAGAAAAAGCTTGATTTTCTGCACTGCAGCATGCATATTCCTTGCAGATGCAGAATTCACCGGGCGAGGCCCGGCAAATGATTGGAGATCACCATGGCGAAGACGAATGATTACACCAAGATGTTCCAGGACATGATGGGCGCGTTCCCGATGGACATGTCGGCAATGGAAGACGCCTTCAAGTCGCAGGCCGCGATGGGCGAGAAATTCTCGAAGATGGCGATCGACGCCGCCAACCAGTCAGTCGAGATCTCGACCAAGTGGACGAAAGACACGCTGGGCAAGATCGGCGAAGTCACCACCGTCAAGACCGAGGCCGCCGACTACGGCAAGGCGATGACCGATTTCGCCTCGGCCCAGGCCGAAATGGCCGCCGAGAACATGTCGGCCTTCGCCGAGGTGGCCAAGAAGGTCCAGATGGATACCGTCGAGCTGATGCTCGCCGCCGGCAAGGACATGGGCGCCGAAGCTTCGGCCGCGATGAAGAACGCGACCGATGAGGCGACCAAGGCGGCGAAGAAAGCCACCGCGAAGTAAGACTTCCTCCTCAGCTGGTCGCCTCCCGGCCAGCCGTCGTGAAGGGCGAGCCAATGGCTCGCCCTTTTTCCTTGCGCGCGCCCTTCCCGGCCGCGCAAGCGATGGGGTGCTTGCTTTTCGTTTCAGCCGTAACGTAGGGTTGTTTCTGCAACGGCGAAGAGCCGCGACCAACGAGGGAGGACGCCCGAGTGGCAAAGGACAGCGACACGCTTCTGATCAAGCGCTATGCCAGCCGAAGGCTCTACAACACCGAAACGTCGGATTACGTGACGCTCGACGATATCGCGGGCTTCATCCGCGACGGCCGCGAAGTGCAGATCATCGACCTCAAATCCGGCGACGATCTCACCCGGCAATACCTGCTGCAGATCATCGCCGAACACGAGAGCCGGGGCGAAAGCGTGCTGCCGATCGACGTGCTCACCGACCTGGTGCGCTCCTACACGACGCAGGCGCAAAGCGTGGTGCCGCAATTCCTCGCCGCCTCCTTCGAGATGCTGCGCGAGGGCCAGTCGAAGATGATGGAGAACATCGGCCAGATCCCCAACCCGATGGCTGGCATGCCCGGCTTCGAGGCGATGCAGGCGCAGCAACAGGCCTTTCTCAAGGCGATGATGCAGGGCTGGGGCAACGCCGGGTCGGAGGCCGTGCAAGACGAGGGCGAGGCGCCGGCGAAGGCCGACAAGGAGGCCGAGCTCGACGCGATCAAGAAGCAACTCGCCGAGCTGCAGGCAAAGCTCTCGGGGCTGTAACCGCCCGGACAACGCCCGCCGGAGGCGCGAAAGGCCAGCGACATGGTTGAAACCGCGGGGCGGATCACGCTTTGGGGGATCGAGGTTTTCCTCGCCATCGCCGAGGAACGTTCGATCTCGGTCGCGGCGCGCCGGCTCGGGGCAAGCCCTTCCTCGGTCAGCCAGCAACTGAGCAACCTCGAGGCCGGCCTCGGCGCGGGGCTGGTCGATCGCTCCGCCCGCCCCTTGAGCCTGACCCCGGCGGGTGAGCTGTTCCGCCGCCGGGCGCAATCCATTCTCAACGAGGCCGAGCAGGCGCGCATCGAGCTGGCCCGCGCCGACCTGGCCCGCCTCACCCGTTTTCGCCTCGGCATGATCGAGGATTTCGACGCCGACGTGACGCCCCGGCTGCTGGCCGACATGGCCGGCGACCTCACCGACACCCGCTTCCTGCTCGAGACCGGCGCCTCCCACCGTCTTGCCGACCAGCTCGACGCCCGCGCCCTCGACGTGATCGTCGCCGCCGAGATCGGCGCGCCGGCTGACTGGATGGAGGTGCACCCACTGCTTGAGGAGCCCTTCGTCGCCGCGGTGCCGCGCGGCATGGGCACCGGGCTCGACACCCTCGCCGCGCTGCCCCTCATCCTCTACACCCAACGCCACCACATGGGCCGCCAGATCGCCGAACACCTCTCGCGCCAGCACCTCACCCTCGCCCACCGCTTCGAGATGGACAGTTACCACGCGATCATGGCGATGGTGGCGGCGGGCGCGGGATGGACGATCCTGACGCCGCTCGGCGTGCTGCGCGCGATGCGCTTCGTCAACGAGGTCGAGATCGCGCCCCTGCCCTTCGCCCCGCTGTCGCGGCGGATCTCGCTCTCGGCGCGCAAGGGGGTTCTGGGCGAGATGCCGGGCGACCTCGCCCGCCGCCTCAAGCCGCTGCTATCAAGCCTGATCGTCACCCCGGCGGTGGCGCGCTATCCTTTTCTCGAGGCAGATCTGCGGCTGCTCTGAGCCTCAGCGCAGCACCATGGGCAGGTCCATCCACGCCCGCAGCGCGAGGTTGACCTTCGCCGGGCTTTCCAGCGTCGGCAGGTGCCCGGCTTCCTCGATAATCGCCAGTTCGGCATAGGGGATCAGTTCGGCCATGAAGCTGTGCCGCTTGACCGGGGTGATCTTGTCATGCGCGCCGCACAGCACCAGCGCCGGCGCACGCGTGGTGCGCAGCACCTTCTGCGCATCGGGCCGCCGCTGCAGCGCGCGCGACTGGCGGACGAAAGCCGCCACGCCGATATCGGCGGCCATCGCGTCGAGCACGGCGAGCACCTGTGCCCGCCCTGCCCCGGGCGCGAGGTTGTCGGGCGGCAGCGCCCCGCGCAGCGCCTCGCCGAAGTTGCCCGACTGCGCCTTGACGATCTGCGGCTCGCGCCAGGCCGCCTGCTCGGGCGTTTCCGGCAGCGGCGTGGTGGAAATCAGCGCGATCCGCGTCACCCGATCGGGCACCCGGCGCAGGATTTCCATCGCGACGATGCCACCCATCGAGATCCCGGCCAGGGCGAAGCGCGGCGGCGCGTGATGCACCGCCTCCGCCGCCATCTCGCGGATGCTTTCGCCCTTGGTGACCTGCGCCACCTGCACGGTGAAATCGCGGCTGAGATCGTTGATCTGCGGCCCGAACACCCGCGCGTCGCACATCATGCCGGGCACGAGGAGGATCGGCTCGCTCACCCGATCACCTCTTCGACCGCGCGTTCGACAAGCGCGAGGCACTCGGGGCTGGAAAACCGGTGATCGGCGCCCTTCACGAAGGTCAGCCGAACGTCGTCGCCCGAGATGTGATCGAGCAGCCGGAGCGCAACCGCGCGCTCCACCGCCTCGTCCTCGGTGCCCTGCAACAGCCGCACCGGGAACGGCATCGCCAGCGCCTCGCGCAGCACGAGATGCCGGCGGCCGTCCTCGATCAGCCGCCGCGTGATCGGGTAGGGATCGCCGTAGTCGGAGGGCAGGTGCACCAGCCCCTCCGCCATCAGCCGCGCCCGTTCATCTGCCGAGAAATCGCGCCACATGCTGTCTTCGGTGAAGTCCGGAGCCGCGGCGATTCCAACAAAACCGGCAACTTTCGAGGGGATTTCGCGGATCAGGATTGCAGAAATCCAACCTCCCATGGATGAGCCCACCAACACCTGCGGCCCCTCGGTGACCGCCTCGATCACCGCCCTCGCGTCGGCCGCCCAGTCGCCGATGCAGCCCTCGGCGAAGCTGCCCGAACTTTGGCCGTGGCCCGAGTAGTCGAACCGCAGAAAGGCCCGGCCACTGGCCCGCGCCCAATCCTCCAGCGCCAGCGCCTTGGTGCCTTCCATGTCGGACATGAAACCGCCGAGAAACACCACGCCCGGCCCGGCGCCCGCCGTCCGGTGATAGGCGATCCGCCGCCCTGCCTCGGTGGTGAGAAAATCCGGTTCGCTCATCGCGGCCCCCTGTTTCGGTGGCGATCCTGCCGCAAGGGGCGCGGCTTGGAAAGGGGCCATCCGGAGGGGGGCGGGGTTTCGCCGGGCGGCAAGGCCGCTGCGGCGTTGACTTCCGGCCACCGCGGAGGCACATGGGGGCGCACAAAACCCGCAACCGGGCGTTCCGTGGGCGCCAAACCGACGAGGAGAGAGCCTTATGGCCCAGATTTCCCTGACCTTCCCCGATGGCAATGCGAAACAGTTCGAGGCCGGGATCACCCCCGCCGAGGTTGCCGCCGGGATTTCCAATTCGCTGGCCAAGAAGGCGATTTCCGCCACCGTGAACGGCAAGCATTACGATCTGCAATGGCCGATCGACGAGGATGCCGCCATCGCCATCCACACGATGAAAGACGAGGCCCAGGCGCTCGAACTGGTCCGCCACGACGCCGCCCATATCATGGCGCGCGCGGTGCAGGAGATCTGGCCCGAGGTGAAGGTCACCATCGGCCCGGTGATCGAGAACGGCTGGTATTACGATTTCGACCGCGAGGAGCCGTTCACGCCGGAGGATCTCGGCCAGATCGAGGCGAAGATGAAAGAGATCATCAACCGCCGCGATCCGGTGACCACCGAGGTCTGGGACCGCGACCGCGCGATCAAGTATTACGAGGCCAACAACGAGCCCTACAAGGTCGAGTTGGTGAACGCGATTCCCGATGACGGGCAGCCGATCCGGATGTACTGGCACGGCCACTGGCAGGATCTGTGCCGCGGCCCGCACCTGCAGCACACCGGCCAGATCCCCGCCGACGCCTTCAAGCTGATGAAGGTGGCCGGCGCCTACTGGCGCGGCGACAGCAACCGGCCGATGCTCCAGCGCATCTACGGCGTCGGCTTTCTCAACCGCGACGGGCTGAAGAAATACCTTACCTTTCTCGAAGAGGCCGAGAAGCGCGATCACCGCCGCCTCGGCCGCGAGATGGACCTGTTCCACATCCAGGAGGAAGCCCCCGGCCAGATCTTCTGGCACCCGAACGGCTGGCGGATCTACACCACGCTGCAGGACTACATGCGCCGGCAGCAGGAAAAGGGCGGTTACGTCGAGGTCAACACCCCGCAGGTGATCGACCGCAAGCTCTGGGAAGCCTCGGGGCACTGGGAGAAATACCAGGACAACATGTTCATCGTCGAGGTCGACGAGGAACATGCCCGCGAGAAGACGATGAACGCGCTCAAACCGATGAACTGCCCGGGTCACGTGCAGATCTTCAACCAGGGCCTCAAGTCCTACCGCGACCTGCCGCTCAGGATCGCCGAATTCGGCTCCTGCAACCGCTACGAGCCCTCCGGCGCGCTGCATGGCATCATGCGGGTGCGCGGCTTCGTGCAGGACGACGCCCATATCTTCTGCACCGAGAGCCAGATCGAGGCCGAGACGAAGAAATTCATCGACTTCCTCGCCAAGGTCTACGCCGATCTCGGCTTCGAAGACTGGACGGTGAAGTTCTCCGACCGGCCCGAGAAGCGCGCCGGTGGCGACGAGGTCTGGGACAAGGCCGAGGCGGCGCTGGCGCAAGCCACCAAGGCGGCGGGCTATGACTACGAGGTCAACCCCGGCGAGGGCGCGTTCTACGGGCCGAAGCTGGAATTCGTGCTCACCGACGCAATCGGGCGCGATTGGCAGCTGGGCACCTTGCAGGTGGATTTCGTCCTGCCCGAGCGGCTCGACGCCAATTACATCGGCGAAGACGGCGCCAAGCACCGCCCGGTGATGCTGCATCGCGCCACGCTGGGCAGCTTCGAGCGCTTCATCGGCATCCTGATCGAGGAACACGCCGGGCGCCTGCCGTTCTGGATCGCGCCGCGGCAGGTGGTGGTGGCCTCGATCGTGTCGGACGCCGACGATTTCGTGCACGAGGTGGTCGAGACGCTGAAGGCCGCGGGCGTGCGGGCCGAGGCCGACGTGCGCAACGAGAAGATCAACTACAAGGTCCGCGAGCATTCCGTGGGCAAGGTGCCGGTGATCCTCGCGATCGGCATGAAGGAAGTCGAGGAGCGCACCGTGTCGTTGCGCAGGCTGGGCGAGAAACACACCCGGGTTGTTGCACTCGACGAGGTCGTCGCCGATCTGGCAGCCGAGGCAACGCCGCCCGACCTGCGCTAGATCACGCGCTTCAAAGCACTGATGCCAAATGAAAAAGGCGGCCTTGGGGCCGCCTTCTTCACGCGTCAATTCAATCTTTCGTATGTTTCAGAACGTCACTCCACGGTGCGACACGCGGCCGTGAATGGCGCGTGACATGCAGCAGCCGCTAGCCTCCCCCCATCGCCAATACGTGCGATCTTGAAAACTGGTTCAATCGAGGAGGACCCCATGAACAAGCCGACGAAATCCCTGAGCGTTGCCGCCGCCGTCGCCACCGCGCTCGCCGCTCACGCCCTGCCTGCCCAGGCGCAGGAAAACGAGAAGTGCTTCGGCATCTCGCTGGCCGGCAAGAACGACTGCGCCGCCGGGCCCGGCACCACCTGCGCCGGAACGTCGACCGTCGACTACCAGGGCAATGCCTGGACGCTGGTGCCCGCCGGGGCCTGCGAGGGCGTGGCCTGGGAGAAGATCCTGCCCGAAGGCCGCGACGGCTCGCTGGAAGCGCTCGAGCGCGACGTGCCGGCGTAATCCCGCATCGAACCGCCCCCGGGCTGCGCTGGCCCGGGGGCAGACCCCGGAGGCCCCGATGTTCGACACGTCCCCGCCCAGTCTGCCCGCCGCCCCCGGCGTTGGCTACAAACCGCAGCATTACAGCGACATCCTCGCCGATCCCGGCGCTGTCGGCTGGCTCGAGGTGCACGCCGAGAACTACATGGGCGACGGTGGCCGACCGCTGGCGCAACTGCGCGCGCTGGCCGACCGCTTCGCGATCTCGGTCCACGGCGTCGGGCTGTCGATCGGCGGCGAAGATCCGCTCGACCGCGCCCATCTTGACCGGCTGAAGCGCCTCGTTGACTGGCTCACCCCCGCGAGCTTTTCCGAACATCTCGCCTGGTCAAGCCACGGCGGCACCTTCTTCAACGATCTCCTGCCGCTGCCCTACACCGAGGCCACCCTTGCCCGCGTCGCCGATCATATCGCCGAGGTGCAAGACGCGCTCGGGCGGCGGATGCTGCTGGAGAACCCGGCGACCTACCTCGACTTCGACGAAACCACGCTGGCCGAGACCGACTTTCTCGCCGAACTGGTGCACCGCACCGGCTGCGGGCTGCTGCTCGACGTCAACAATGTCTTCGTCGCCTGCACCAACCGGGGCGAGCGCCCGGAGGCCTATATCGACGCCTTCCCGGTCGAGGCGGTGGGTGAGATCCATCTCGGCGGCCACGATGCGCAGGTCGACGATCGCGGCGCGCCGCTGCTGATCGACAGCCACGGCGCCGAGGTGGTCGATCCGGTGTGGCAGCTCTATGCCCATACGCTCGCCCGCACCGGCCCGATGCCCACGCTCATCGAATGGGACAACGACGTGCCAGCCTGGCCGGTGCTCGCCGCCGAAGCGGCCCGGGCGAACGCCATGCTGGCCGAGGCGCGGCCATGAGCGACTTCGCCCCTGCCCTGCTCGACCCGACGCTCGCCATCCCGCCGGGGCTGAGCGATGCGCGCGGCGGCCCCGCCGACCGCCGCTTCGCGGTCTACCGCAACAACGTGGTGGTGAGCCTGACCGATGCGATGGCCACCGGTTTTCCGGTGATCCTCAAGCTCGTGGGCGACGAGTTCTTCCGTGCCATGGCCGGTGTATTCGTGCGCGCGCACCCGCCGGACTCGCCGGTGCTGGCGCGATATGGCGCAGCCTTCCCCGGATTTCTGGAAACCTTCGAGCCGGTGGCGCAGCTGCCCTATCTCGCCGACGTGGCGCGGCTGGAACTGGCGATGCGCGCGGCCTACCACGCCGCCGATGCCGCGCCCGTCGCCCCCGATGCGCTCGCCCACCCGCGCTTGATGGAGGCGCGGCTGCGGCTTGCGCCCGCCACCCGCGTCGTCGCCTCGCCCTACCCGATCCACGCGATCTGGCGCGCCAATACCGAAGCCGACGCCCCGCCGGCGCAAGGCGGCGCCGAGACCGTGCTCGTCACCCGCCCCGACTGGGACCCATGGCCGCGGCCGATCGCGCCCGCCGCGGCGCGCCTGATCCTCGCGCTGCTTGCCGACCTACCCTTCGCCGCGGCGCTCGAGGCCGCGGGCGACGACATCGACCTTGCGGCTACCCTCACCCTTCTGCTCGACACCAAGTCCATCATCGCCATCGAGGTGCCCGAATGATCAAAACCCTGCTCACCCGCCTCGATGCCACGGGCGACTGGCTCTTGCCGACGCTGGCACGCTTCACTTTCGCCGCCACGCTCGCAGGCTATTTCTGGGCCTCGGCGCTGACCAAGCTGGGCGACGGGTTTTTCGGCTTTCTCTCGCCCTCGCTCGGGGCCTATGCGCAGATCTTCCCCCGCGCGATGGAGGCCGCGGGCTACGACGCCACGCAGCTCGGGCTGTTCCACTGGGCCGTGGTCACCGCCGGCACGCTGGCCGAGTTCATCCTGCCGGCGCTGGTCATCCTCGGCCTTGCCACGCGGCTCGCCGGGCTGGGGATGATCGGCTTCGTGGTGGTGCAATCGCTCACCGACATCATCGGCCACGGCGCCGACGCCACCGCCATCGGCGCCTGGTTCGACCGGGTGCCCGACAGCCACATCCTCGATCAACGCCTGTTCTGGATGCTGCTGTTCGTCACCCTGATCGTGAAGGGCGCAGGGCCCCTCTCGCTCGACCGGCTGGTCGCGCGGCGGCTAGAAATGTGATTTCGGTTCGTCCGGTTTGCCCGCGGCGATCGCCAGAACGCCCGCGAGACCGGCCATGACGATGGGGAACATCGTCGCGGTGTTGAAGCTGAACGCCTGGTACATCAGGACCGCCGATATCAGCAGCAGGATGCCGCCCCAGAGCGCGCGCACCCTCGCCATCGCACCACCCGCGATCGCCAGCACCGGCGCGGCAATCGAGGTGAAGCGCACCAGCGCCGGATTGTCGAAATTGCCGAAGATCGTCTCGACGTCGGGCTGGCGTTCCACCAGCGAGGTCCAGCCGTAGCCGAACAAACCGACGATCATCCCGATGCTCCCGGCGATGATGCCCAGAACCAGTGCCGCGTTGCGCATATCAGCTCTCCTTGTACCGCGTCAGACCTAGGCACCCTCGCCCGGTTTGCCAAGCCAGCGGGCCTGGGCTTGCGCGTCCCAGCCCAGCGTGAGGCCCTCCCCGGCCTCGATCACGGGACGTTTCATCAAGGCCGGATGCGCGGAAATCAGCCGGTCGGGGGCCTCTGCGCGCTCCGTTTCCGAAAGCCCGCGCCACGTGGTCGAGCGCCGATTTACCAGCGCCTCGCCGAACTCGGCAAAAAACCTTGCGATTTCAGCCGGTTCCAGCGGCGTCTTGCGAATATCGACGAATTCCGGCCGGTGCCCCGCCGCGTCCAGCGCCCGCAGCGCCTTTTTCACCGTGTCGCAGCTCGCGATCCCGTAAACCTTCATGCCCGCCTCGCTTTCACAAAATCTTCTCTTGCGTTTTTTTACCGATTTGCCACCCTAATCGGGTGACAACAGAACTTCCAGACGACCGCTCCTTCCGGGGCAGCCGATGACTGAAGACTGGCTGCACCACCCCGTCGCAATCCCGCGGACGGGTAACACGAAGGAGAGATCGGATGGCCACTGGCACCGTGAAATGGTTCAACGCAACGAAGGGCTTCGGCTTCATCGCCCCCGATAACGGCGGCAAGGACGTTTTCGTCCATATCTCGGCCGTCGAGCGCGCCGGGCTGACCGGGCTGAAGGACGACCAGAAGGTCGAGTATGAGCTGATCGCCGGGCGCGACGGCCGTGAGTCGGCGGGCGACCTCAAGCTGCTCTGATCCGGGGCCAGCGCCCCTCGCAAGACCGAACCCCCGCGGGCAGCGTGCCAGCGGGGGTTTTTCGTGGCCGCGCCGGGCCTAGCCGATCGCCCGCGCCGCCAGCACCCCGACCCAGGCCGAAACCCCGGTGAGCACCGCGCCCCAGGCCACGTCGATCGCCACCATCTGCGGCGACCAGCGCGCCAGCGTGGCGTAATTGGTGAACTCGTAGGTGCCATAGGCCATCGCGCCGAGCAGCGCGCCGAAGATCAGCGCGTTCAGCGGCGCCCCGTCGCGCAGCGCCGGGAGCGAGACGAACCACAGCACGCCGCCGACGTAGAACAGGTAGAACAGCACCGCCGGAACGATGCGGATATCCTCGAGCAGCCAGTCGCCCAGCCGCGAGGCGAACAGCGGGCGCAGGACGTTTTTCAGCATCACGGCGTCGAGGCCGAGAAACACGAGGGCGGTGACGAGGTAGAGCACGAGAAGTTGCATCGCTGGGTCCGATCCTTTGGTTTGAACTGGTTACGCCCGGCACCGGGAACTGGATGAATCTCGCGGGGCCGGGGCGATTTTCCTTGCAATGCGCCCCGCGAGGCCCCATGTGGGGAGCGTACCACAGATCTATCTTCCCGCCTTCTATCACTAGCAGTCGGACTGAGACCTGACTGCGCTACCAAGCCGCCGCATTCCGTGGGCGGTAAGAGGGGACCACATACGTGGACCCATTGATAGGAGAAAACACGATGGCTACTGGCACCGTGAAATGGTTCAACGCAACTAAAGGCTTCGGCTTCATCGCGCCCGACAACGGCGGCAAGGACGTGTTCGTCCACATCTCGGCCGTCGAGCGCGCCGGCCTCACCGGCCTCGCCGATGACCAGAAGGTGGAATTCGAGCTCGAGTCCGGCCGTGACGGCCGCGAATCGGCTGGCGCGATCCGCCTCGCCTAAAGTTCGGCACACCGCTGAATAAGAAACCCCGCCGGGCATCGCCCCGGCGGGGTTTTTCTTTGTGTGGGCGTCGCGACGCCGTGGGGCGGTGATTGCCGGGGTGAAGTCCGGCCTGCCCCGCGTTTCGATCGGCGCGCCCCGGACAGGTTCGCGCCCGGACAGTGGGTGGGCGCGGGTCGCACCCGCGTCGCTCCGGAGGATCGGGACCTACTGATATAGCAGGAATTCTCCGTTAGTGCCTGATATCGCTTTGTACGAAATCAGGTCTGCGACATTGGACAGAAGTGCCTTGTCCTCTGGTGCCAACTCGTTCTCGTACAACGCATACTTGAATAAGCCGGGTCGGCTTTCCGTGTCCGAAAATGCCAAATACTTCGCCGCAATCGAGCCGGGATGGGCGACGACAGCGTCCACCAACGCCAACTTGTGGTCGCTCTCTATCGAAAGATCAAAAGTATGGATCTTCCCGCTCTTACCAGGATACTTGAAATCGCGCGACGTTTTGGGCTTCCATTGGGCTTTGTCCAAAATCGCTTTTGTCCTGCCGATGAGATTGCTCTCTCTCGTTGCCCCGACGCGACCGACGGCAGCGCGAGCGGCATCTGCGGCCGCATTTGCAACACTGGCCACAGCGGACCAAAGCCAGTCGCCCGAAGGCACTTCGATTGCGATCGTTTCGTCTTTTGTTTCACATCCGAATATCGATGCCGCCTGTGTCAGACTTCTTGTCAGAGATCTACCTTCCAACCCATGCAACCACGCAACCCTTGCAGCACCGCCTCCATCGTGAACGAGATACCCATCTCCGTGCCCTACAATAAAAACGTCGACTTGTTCGAATGAAGGATAAAGACAATGTGTTGACACGCGCATACCCTGATCGGTGCGTTCGCACACATCGTACGTTTCCAAAACTCTGCGTATCTGTGAACAGTCAAGCATGGCCAATACCGAAGAGCCCCGCATCCGGGAGCAAGATGGGTCTGTTGTGGGCCTCGATCCTTACATTTGTTTGGCTGCAGAACCAGAAGAACATAGCGTCTAGGTCATTCAATTCTTCATGAATTGGTCGCCTCACCGGCAAATGCCATTGCTCACTACCCCTGACAATCTCCCGGTTGTCTTCCCATGAATGGAAATGGGGGCCACATACTTGATGCGGCAAGCCCAAGCGCTGCGCCGCCGGATGGTTCGGCTTGCATACTTCCGGTGGGGCTTGGTCCACGCGAGCCACATTTTGGCCGCGAAAAATGAGGCTGATAGAGGGGAAACGGAAATCCTGATCGGGCAGGCGGAAACGTAGATGAGCTCGGGTACGGCCTGTGTCCTCTTCCGATATTGGCCAAGCGAGTTGGTAGTCTCTGTATCCCTTGGCGTGCGTCCAGTGCGGTTGAAACCCATCCAACACTTTGCTTTCGTTTGCCAGAAAACGGTCTACGTCAGAGATCTGATCGCTATCCATTGCCAAAAACGGTCTCCAATTCGATCTCCGAGGCCACCTCCCCTACCCCCTCAAAACCCCCTCGAACTCCCGCCATTCCCCCTTGGACATGCCGGAGTTTTCCTGCGTCACGGTTTCACCCTTGACCATCCGGCGGATGCAATCAAGGGCGGTGGCCGAGAGGGTGGCGCCACCCATGCGGTAGTCCTCGAAGGCCTTGTAGGCAAACGGCACCCAGTCGGCGACCACGGCGGCGATGGTTTCGGCGTAGACGCGGATTTCGTATTGCGCGTGGGGGTCGGCGCGCAGGCGCAGGAAGTGGAAGAGGTTGTGCAGGTCCACCTTCCAGTACCATTGGGTGTAGATGTTGGCGGGCAGGTTCATCCGGGCCAGTTCGCGGGCGAGGCCCTGCTGGCCGTCCTGTGAAATCATCGCCTCGTAATTGTCGTAGGCCCGCCCGGCGTCGGCTTTCAGGATTTCGAGCACGCGGGCGGCTTCCTCGTCGCCCAGCACTTCGCCCCGGCCCTGGTTGTTCACCGTCGATTGCGCGGCGAGGTGTTCGCGGGCGGGGATGTAGAATTCGCGGTCGAGGATCGAGTAGCGGGCGGAGTATTCGTTCACGTTGGCGGTGCGGTGGCGGATCCATTGCCGGGCGACGAAGACCGGCAGTTTCACGTGCAGCTTGATCTCGCACATCTCGAACGGCGTGGAGTGCCAGTGCCGCATCAGGTAGCGGATCAGCCCCTCGTCGTTCTGCACGCTCTTGGTGCCCTTGCCGTAGCTGACGCGGGCGGCCTGGCAGATCGCGGCGTCGTCGCCCATGTAGTCGATCACCCGCACCATCCCGTGGTCGAGCACCGCGTGGGCGCTGTAGAGGTGGCGCTCCATGCCGGGGGCGGTGGCGCGCAGCGTCTGGCTGGGTGATGCGCGCAGCGCGTCGATCTCGGCCTGTTGTTCCGGGCTCAGGGCCATGGCGAATCTCTCCCTCGTTGATCCGCCCCACTATATCTTGCGCAATGCGCCGACGCACCCGCGAGATCACGGAGCACGCCAGCGGGTGATGCCGGGGGGCGGCGGCGCGAGGGGCGCCGGGGGCCCGGTCAGTAGATGTAGCGGATCTGGTCGGTCCAGAAGCGTTCGATCCGCTTGAGCGCGGCGTTCGATTCGTCGAGTTGGCCCGGGCCGAGGATGGCGCGCGTTTCCAGCCCCTCGGCGTGGCGCGCGAACAGCCCCGCCACGGTTTCGCGCACCTCGCGGCCCTTCGCCGTCAGCCGCACCCGCACCGAGCGGCGATCGACCTCGGAGCGCTGGTGGTGCATGTAGCCCATCTCGACCAGCTTCTTGAGATTGTAGGAGACGTTGGAGCCCTGGTAGTAGCCGCGCGACTTGAGTTCGCCCGCGGTCACCTCGTTGTCGCCGATGTTGAACAGCAAGAGCGCCTGCACCGGGTTGATCTCGAGCATGCCGAGGCGCTCGAACTCGTCCTTGATCACGTCCAGCACCAGCCGATGCAGCCGTTCGACCAGAGCGAGCGTTTCGAGATAATCGCCGAGGTAGCCCGGCTTCAGGGCCTGCCCGATGGATGAATGCATGCTCATTCAACTCTCCACCAATTCCGTTTGAATTCGGACCTTCGGTGGAAACATCGAACATTCGGTTAAACGACGCGGAAAAAACGAGCTTTTCCGCGCCGATCCGGCACCATGGTTAACCGCGCGCCGCGGTGCCCGTGTGTTCGGCGATCTCGGCCAAAAGCGCGCTGTAGCGGCTGGGCGGCGGCACCTGGCCGGTGACCCATTGGTAGAGATCCTGGTCGTTTTCCTCGAGCAGCGCCTCGTAAAGATCGAGCCGGCCCGGCGCCATTGCGGCCAGGTGCACGCCGGCGTAGCGGCCGAGGATGATGTCCATCTCCTTGGTGCCGCGCCGGGCCGACCGCATCGCGAGCCGCTTGAGGCGGGTGGCGTGATCCTCGCTC
Source organism: Sinisalibacter lacisalsi (assembly GCF_014640115.1). GTDB lineage: Bacteria > Pseudomonadota > Alphaproteobacteria > Rhodobacterales > Rhodobacteraceae > Sinisalibacter > Sinisalibacter lacisalsi. Next base: position 206,770 of record NZ_BMGI01000005.1, read on the forward strand.
ATACCAGCGAGGCTTCCATCAGCTTCTTGAGGTTTTTCTCGAGCCGGGCGAGGCGGTTCGCGGCCTCGTCGATGTCGCCGCGCAGTTCGCGCATCTCGAGCAGCACCTGGCGCGCGTCACGGGTGAGCGCGGGTTCCACGCCCGGCGGGTCGACCCCCTCGCCATTGCCGTTGAGCAGCCACATCAGCGAGACGTTGAGCAGCCCGGCGAGCATCTGCAGCCGGTTGGCGCGCGGCTCGGAGAGGTCATTCTCCCAGGCCGCCACGGTCTTGGACTTCACGCCGAGGCGCTTGGCGAGGTCTTTCTGGCTGAGGTCGGCCGCTTCGCGGGCGGCGGCAAGGCGGTCGCCGAAGGTGGCGTGTTCGTCGGAAAACCAGTCGTCGGTGGCGATGTCGGTCATCTGTGCTCTCCCTTCGCGCTTGATCGCGCTCTGGGGTCAACCTAAGAGATGCGCGAGCAAAGCACAAATCCGGGACCGACCATGCCTTTCCTTTCCGCGACGCTCGACCGCGTCAAACCCTCGCCCACCATCGCCGTGACCACGCTCGCGCAGGAGCTCAAGGCGGCGGGGCGCGACGTGATCGGCCTTGGCGCGGGCGAGCCCGATTTCGACACGCCCGACAACATCAAGGCCGCCGCGATCGCCGCGATCAACGCGGGCAAGACGAAATACACCGCGCCCGACGGGATAGCGGAACTCAAGCAGGCGATCGTCGACAAGTTCGCCCGCGAGAACGGGCTGAGCTACACCACCCGCCAGATCAGCGTCGGCACCGGCGGCAAGCAGATCCTCTACAACGCGCTGATGGCAACGCTGAACGCCGGCGACGAGGTGATCATCCCCGCGCCCTACTGGGTGAGCTACCCCGACATGGTGCTGCTCGCCGGCGGCGAGCCCGTGGCGGTGGAATGCGGGATCGAGACCTCGTTCAAGATGACGCCCGAACAACTGGAAGCCGCGATCACGCCGCGCACGAAGTGGCTGATCTTCAACTCGCCCTCCAACCCCACCGGCGCGGGCTACACCGCCGCCGAGCTGAAGGGGCTGACGGATGTGCTGATGCGGCACCCGCATGTCTGGGTGATGTCGGACGACATGTACGAGCACCTGGTGTTCGACGATTTCACCTTCACCACGCCCGCCCAGGTCGAGCCGGAGCTCTATGACCGCACGCTGACCTGCAACGGCGTGTCGAAGGCCTACGCGATGACCGGCTGGCGGATCGGCTACGCGGGCGGGCCGGAGCAACTGATCACGGCGATGCGCAAGATCCAGAGTCAGAGCACCTCGAACCCCTGCACGATCAGCCAGTGGGCCGCCGTCGAGGCGCTGAACGGGCCGCAGGCGTTTCTTGCCGAGAACAAGGTGGTGTTCCAGCGCCGTCGCGACCTGGTGGTGGCGATGCTGAACGAGGCGGAGGGGATCACCTGCCCGACGCCAGAGGGCGCCTTCTACGTCTACCCCTCGATCGCCGGCTGCATCGGCAAGACCAGCGCGGGCGGCGCGAAGATCGAGACCGACGAGGATTTCTCCCGCGCGCTGCTGGAGGAAACCGGCGTTGCCGTGGTGTTCGGCGCGGCCTTCGGCCTCAGCCCGGCGTTCCGCGTCAGCTATGCCACCTCCGACGAGCAGCTGCGCGAGGCCTGCAGCCGGATCCAGAGGTTCTGCGCAACCCTGCGCTGATCGGCCCGCCCCCCTTGAACCGGCGCATGGGCTCGCGTTAACTGGCGGTGATCCGTGCCCGGGGCATCCGGCGCGGCGGTGAGGGACGAGCAGAGCCATGACAACCGAGTTGCCCGACTATTTCTTCCGGGTCCGCGAAAACGGCGCCTTCGTGTTCCGCGTGGATACCGAGAACCGCCATCGCCGGATCGAGATGGACCAGATCGCCGTGATCAACATCAAGAACGGCGAGGTGAAGGCGCATGGCGACCGTGACCTCAGCGAGGAAGACCGCGCCGCGATCGACGACTGGATCGAGGAGCGCAAGGCCACGCTGGCGGCGCGCGACATCGACGATATCCTGCGCACCGTCGACCACCTCAACCTCACCGCGCATTGGGCGCAGACCCGCGCCTCCGACGGCGATCTCGAGGCGGTGACCGACGCGCTGCTGCTCGCCATGCACGATCTGCGCAGCGTCCTGGTGCGCAAGAAGGCCGACCGGATGATGAAGGGCGACTGACGGCGGGGGCGGAATTCGCGACGAATTCCGAGACGAAATCCGCACGGATTTCGGGACGGTTTCCGTCCGGAAACCGGTCAGCGCGTGCAGGCGGGCGGCTGGGCGGAGAAGCCGGGGGCGACCCTTTTCAGGAAGGCTTCCGCCCGGCCGGTGCGGCCCTCGGCGCCTTTCGGGGCGATCTCGGCCCAATAGCCGCGATCGGTGAACAGCATCTCCATCGCGATCCAGCCCGCGCGCTCGGCCACCGCGCGCCCGTCGGCGCCCCGGCAGAGGTCGATCAGCGCCATGGCGCCCACCTTCGACGGCATGAAATCCTGGATCGCGACGAAATTACCGGTCGAGTAGACCACCGGGGCACCGCCGCCGCCGGGGGAGGTCAGAACCTCGAAGGGCTGCACCGCGTGGGGATGCGTGCCCACCACCGCGGTCGCTCCCGCCGCCACCAGCGCCCGGGCCAGCGCGCGTTGGTTCGCCGACGGGCTGGTGCGGTATTCCACCCCCCAATGCGGCAGCACGATCACCCCCGCAACGCCCGGATCCGCCGCCTCGCGCCGCACCAGCGCGGTGAGTTGCGCCTCGTCGCGGAAGCAGCGCAGCAGCTGGCGCTTCGGGTCGGGCAGGCCATTGGTGGAGAAGCTGCAGGCGATGAAGGCGATGGTCCCCGCCGGGGTAGCGCGGCGGTGCACGAAATCACGCGGGGCCCCTGCCGGCACGGTGCCCACCGCCGCAAGTCCGGCCTTCGCCACCTCGGCCAGCGTCATGTCGGCGCCAACGCTCCCCCGGTCCATCGCGTGGTTGTTGGCCGTGGTCACGAGATCGACCCCGGCCGCCGCGAGGTCGCGCAGCACGACCGGGTGATAGTTGAACTGCGGAAAGCCGGTGTAGACCCGGATGTCGACCCCGGGTCCGGGGTCGGGACCGATCGTGCCATCCTGCGCCACGCCGGGGGCGACCGCGCCCTCGAGGTTGGCCACCGCCACGTCGGCTGTGCGCAGGTAGCGCGCGGGCTGATGCCAGATGTTGCCAAATCCGACCTTGTAGCCATGGTCCTGCATTTGCACGTGCAGGAGCACGTCGCCCACGAAGGCGAGCCGCGCGCGCGGGCCCGAGCAGGTGTTGAGCGGCGGCGCCTCGAACTGCGGCGCGCCGGTGCAGGTGCCGGCAGGTCCGCCGGTGGCCAGCGGCGCGAGCGGCGCGCGCCCCGCCTCCGGCACACATCCCGCCAGCACGACGAGCGCGGTGATCACTGCAGCTATCCGCATCCCGCCTTCCTCCCCTGTTCCGCCAAGCCTGCCGTGCACCAAGCGACGGTCAGGACAAACCCGCGCTCAAAGCGCCGCCGCGTGCCGCCAGAACCGCGCGCTCAGCAGCACCGCCGCCGTGCCCAGCCCGGCGAGCAGGCCGAGCCAGACGCCCGCCGCGCCGAGACCGATGACGAAGCCGAGGAACCAGCCCGAGGTCATCCCCACCAGCCAGTAACTCGCCGCGGCGATCAGCATCGGCACCCGGGTATCCTGCATCCCGCGCAGCAGCGAGACAGCGATCACCTGCGTCGAATCGGCCAGCTGGAACAGCGCGGCGATCAGAAGCAGCCCCCGCCCCGTGGCGAGAATTTCCGCGCGCAGGGGTTCGCCGGGCTCGATATAGAGCCCGATCAGCACTTCGGGCAGCGCCACGAAGGCGATGACGGCGAGGCCGGCCCAACCCACCCCGAGCGTGAGCGCCGCCGCCGCCCCCTGCCGCAGGGCCGGCCCGTCGCGCCGGCCGAAGGCCCGGCCCGCGCGCACCGTGGCGGCGTTGGAAAGCCCGAGCGGCACCATGAAGGCGAGCGAGGTGATCTGCAGGACGATCCCGTGCGCGGCCAGCGGCACGGTGCCGAGCAGGCCCACGAGCAGCCCCGCCGCCGAGAACATCCCGACCTCCGCCAGCACCGTCAGCCCGACGTGCGACCCCATCGCGGTGACCTCGCCCAAGGCTTCGCGGTCGGGTCGCCAGAGCCGGGCGAAAAGATCGTGCGTCGGGAAGCGCCGCACCGCGTAAAGCACCAGCGCCGCCACCGATATGACCTGAACCCCGAGCGAGGCAATGGCCGCGCCCTTGATGCCGAGTTCCGGCGCGCCCCAGTTGCCGAAGATGAAAGCATGGTTGAAGCCGATGTTGGCCACCGCCGCCGCCACCGTGACGATCAGCTGAACCCGGGTGCGCTCCAGCGCCGACAGGTAGCTTTTCAGCACCATCACCGCGAGCGCCGGGATGATCCCCCAGCCCATGATCCGCAGGTAATCCTGGGCCCCTTCGGCCAGCACGGGATTCTGCCCGAGCAGCTGCAGGAGCGGCGCCGAGAACCACAACAGCGGCATCACCGCGAGCGCAAAGCCGGTCGAGATCCACAGCCCCATCCGGGTGACGCGACGGATCCGCACCTCGTCGTCCGCCTCCGCTGCCGCCGCCACCAGCGGCATCACCGCGAAGGCGAAGCCCGAGCCGAACAGGAAGACGACCATGTAGAGCGTGGTGGCCAGCACCAGACCGGCAAGCGCCTCGACATCATACCAGCCCAGCATCACCATATCGGTGGTGCCGATCGCCATCTGCGCCAGATGGCTGCCGATCAGCGGCAGGCCAAGCGTGAGATGAGCGCGGATCTGGTCGCGGAACGGGGTGGCGCGGGTCATGCCTTCCTTTTGCATGGCGTATCGCGCCGGGCAAGCCTCAGCCGGGTTTGCGCGCCACGAGGTCGATCAGCGCCGACATGCCGCTGTGGCCGACGCCCTCGTTGATCTCACGCTCGTAGGCGTTGAGTTCGACGATCTCCAGCCCGGCGAAGCTCTCGCGCAGCAGCGCCTCGGTGTAGAGGTTTTCCGCCACACGCGGCCCGCCGGTGCCATGGGCGATCTGTTCCGGCGTGTAGCCGTGTAGCAGGAGCACGCCGCCGGGCTTCAGGGTTTGTACCATGCCCGCGAAGATCGCATCGCGCTCGGGCGGGGCGAGGAACTGGATGAACACCGCCACCACGAGGTCAAAAGCCTCCGGCTCCCAGGGCCAGTCGAAGATGTCGGCGCAGTGAAATTCCACCGAAACGCCGCGCTCGCGGGCCAGCGCCCGGGCCTTGGCGATGGCGTTCTCGCTCGCGTCCATCGCCACGGTCTCGACCCCGCGCCCGGCCATGAACACCGCGTTGCGCCCCTCGCCATCGGCCACCGAAAGCCCGCGCGCGCCCGGCACCAGCCAGTCGGCGTGATCGACGAGAAAGCGCGCAGGCTCCTTGCCGAACACGTAGTCGGCCCCGGCGAAACGGTCATTCCACATGTCTTGTCCTCCTGAACGGCGGGCTACGTCACCGCGAACGATTCGCCAAGGGAGCTCACCGTGTTACCGGCTCACCCGCGCCGCCAGCACAACCGCAACGAGCCCGACCAGGATCACCAGCATCGCCGCGGGCGCGGCCTGCCCGATCTGTTCGAGCGAGGCCTTCTCGTAAACCCGGGTGGAGAGCGTGTTGTAGTTGAACGGCCGCAGCAGGAGCGTCGCCGGAAGTTCCTTGACGGAATCGACGAAAACGAGCAGCAGCGCGGTACCCACCGACCCCCGGATCAGCGGCACGTAGACCGAGCGCAGGGCGCCCCCCGCGCTTCGCCCGAGCGAGCGCGCGGCCATCGGCAGCGAGGGCGAAACCCGGTCCATCGCCGCCTCCGCCGCCCCTTGGGCGATGGCGAAGAAGCGCACGGAATAGGCGTAGATCACCGCGAAAGCGGTGCCGGTGAGCATCAGCCCCGGGTCCCAGCCGGTGAGGCCGAGGATCGCGTCGGCGAGCCGGTTGTCGATGCTGGCGAGCGGGATCAGGATGCCGACGCCAAGCACCGCGCCTGGCGCGGCGTAGCCGATCGTCGAGATCGGCATGATCCGGCGCGGCAGTTTCGAGTTGGTGAGCTTGACGCCGTAGACGAGGAACAGCGCGCCGATCACGGTGACGATAGCCGCGGTGCCGCCGACGAACAGGGTGTTGAGCATCGCCTGCACCAGGCCGGGCGCGAGCCAGCCCTCGGCATTGGCCAGCGCGTGCCACAGGATCACCCCGGCGGGCAGGATGAAGCCCACCGCGAAGGGCACGACGCACAGCGCCGTCGCCATCCAGCCCTGCCAGCCGGTGAGGCGGATGGTTTCCACCGGGCTGCTGTGCCGGGCGGTCTGGTAGAAACGGCTTTTCGACCGGCTCGCCTTCTCGATCGCCATCAGCGCGAGCACGAGGACGAGGATCACCATGGCGAGCTGCGCCGCGCCGCCGGCGTTGCGCATTTCAAGCCAGGTGGTGAAGATGCCGGTGGTGAGCGTCTGCACCGCGAAGAAATCGACGACACCGAAGTCGGCCACGGTTTCCATCATCACGATGGCGGTGCCGGCGGCGATGGCGGGGCGGGCCAGCGGCAGGCCGACGCGCCAGAACCGTGCGAAGGGCCCCGCGCCGAGCGCCCGGGCGACCTCGTAGATCCCGCCCGATTGTTCGCGAAAGGCGGTGCGCGCGAGCAGGTAGACGTAGGGGTTGAGCGCCGCGGCCAGCACGATCACCGCCGCCCAGCGCGACCGGATCTCGGGGAACCAGTAGTCGCGCGCGTCCTGCCAGCCCATCAGCCCGCGCAGGCCGGTTTGCACCGGGCCGGAGTATTCGAGGAAATCGACGAGGGCATAGGCCCCGACGTAGGCCGGGATCGCCAGCGGAAACAGCAACAGCCATTCGAGGTAGCGCGACCCGGGGAAGCGGTAGGTCGCGATCAGCCAGGCCGCGCCGGTCCCGACCACCGCCGCCAGCAACGCCACCGACCCGGCGATCAGCGCGGTGTTGGAAATGTAGCGCGGCAGCGTCGTGGCCATGAGGTGCGGCCAGACGTTGTCTTCGGGGTTCAGCGCCATCCACAGAACGGCGAGGATCGGCCCGACCACCGCGAGCCCGATCACCAGCGCACCGATCGACCACGGGCTCGGGCGGCGCAGCCCCGGACGGGGCAGGGAAACTTGAGTCTTTTCGTCGGCCATCGTCGCCCCTTATAACCGGTTTATCTAGACGGAAAACCCGGTATATTGCAGGGAAATTCCAGCAAGCGAGATCGCAGGCACCCTCACCTCATGCACTCCACCAACATATCCATCCACTTCGGCGCGCATTGCACCGACGATGACCAGTTGATCAAGTCCCTGCTGCGAAATCAGGACGTGTTGTCGGAGCACGGGGTCAGCGTGCCGGGGCCCGGCCGCTACCGCCCGCTGCTGCGCGAGGTGCTCGACAGACTCGACGGCGCGCCCGCCAATCTCGATACCCAGGACGTGATCTTCGAGGCGATCCTCGAGAGCGACGGAACCGAACGGCTGGTGCTTTCGAACGACAATTTCCTCGGCAACTCGGTGAATGCGCTCAAGAACGGCCTGCTCTACCGCAACGCCGGGCGCAATTCGGCGGCGCTGCGCAACCTGTTTCCCGACAGCCATGTCGAGTTCTTCCTCGCCGTGCGCAACCCGGCCACCTTCGTTCCGGCACTGCACCAGGTGGTGCAGCCCGGCCCCTTCGAGGATTACGTCGCCGGGGTCGATCCCGATACGCTGGTGTGGTCGGACGTCGTGCTCGACATCCGCGAGCACAATCCCGAAACGCCAATCACGGTCTGGTGCAACGAAGACACGCCGATGATCTGGCCCGAGGTGATGCACGAGGTTGGCGGGCTCGACCCGCAGGTCAAGCTCATGGGCGGCTTCGATATTCTCGCCCGGATCATGGCCAAGGAAGGGATCAAGCGGCTGCGCAGCTACCTCGCGAGCCACCCGCCGGCCAACGAGATCCAGCGGCGCCGGGTGTTGGCGGCCTTCCTCGACAAATACGCTCTCGACGACGAGGTGGAGGAAGAGATCGACCTGCCGGGCTGGACCCCGGAGTTGATGGACCAGTTCACCGCCAATTACGATGACGACCTGATCGAGATCGCCCGCATCCCCGGCGTGACGGTGCTGACCGCCTGATCCGCCGGGGCGCGAAGGTCACATCCCCAGCGCTTCCTTGTACATCTCGAGCACCGCTTCTTCCTCGGCGATATCGTCGCGGTCGCGCTTGCGCAGCGCGATCACCTTGCGCATCACCTTGGTGTCGTAGCCGCGCGCCTTGGCCTCGGCCATCACTTCTTTCTGCTGGTCGGCGATGTCTTTCTTCTCGGCGTCGAGCCGCTCGAACCGTTCGATGAACTGGCGCAGTTCGTCGGCCGTCACGCGGTAGCTTTCGGGCTTGGTGATATCGTCTGAGGGCGTGTCCATCGGGTCCTCCGGGGGGTTGGGTCGCGCCTTGCTACCCGGGCCGACCGCATCCTTCAAGGGTGTTCCGGCGCCGCGCCGCGCCCCGGCGGGTCGTTGCGGTTTCGGGCTTCAATCCGGCGCTGTCGCGCGCTATGTCCGCAACGCAGACGCCGCCCACCGGCGGCGGGGAGGATACGTGCATGGACTGGCTCATCTTCACGGGTGCGATCGTCGCGGGCATCGGCCTCGCGGGGCTCGTGCTTTCCATGGTCCGGGTTGTGAAAGCCAAGCGGGCCGGCCTTGACGACGAGGCGCTCAAGCAGGCGGTGGCCCGCGCCCTGCCGCTCAACATGGGGGCCTTCGCGCTCTCCGCCATCGGCTTGATGATGGTTGTTGTCGGCGTGATCCTCACCTGACCCCGCCGCTTCCGTCCGGAGGCCGGCTGGCCGCACCGGCATTGAGCCGCGCGAAGCTGGCGCCCTCCTTGATCAACTTGTCGAACAGCGGCGACGGCGGGCCAAGCCCGGCCCCGCTCCCGTCGAGCGCGCGCAGCCGGTTGCGCACATTCAGCAGCCCGGCGGCATCGGCGGCCCGCATCGGCCCGCCGCGCCAGCGCGGATAGGCGAAGCCCGCGAGCATCGCCGCGTCGATGTCGGACGGGCGATGGGCGACGCCCTCGGCGACGAGCCGCGCGCCCGCGTTGGCCATCGCCAGCGCCGCGCGTTCGGCGATCCCTGTTTGCGCCGGTCGAGGCCCGCCCGTTCCGGGATCGGCGCGCAGCCCGGCGACGACCGCGGCAAGACCCGGCGCCGGGCCATCGGCTCTGCCGCCGGCGCCATAGCTGTAGAACCCCCGGCCAACCGCCCGGCCCAGCAGCCCCGCGCTGGCCATGCCACCGAGCAACGCGCCGCCCGGGCCGGACCAGCCCAGCGCGGCGAGACGGTCGAGCCCGGCAAGATCGGCGAGCTGGAAGGGGCCGAGCGCGAAACCGTAGTCCCGCAGGGCCGTATCGGTCTCGACCAGGCCGGCACCACCCAGCAGCGCCTCGGACGCCACGCCGAAAAGCGCGGCGAACACCGGCAGCGTGAGGCTGTCGCCGCCGGCACCCGGCAGCACCGCCAGCTTGCCCAGCGCCCGGGCGAAGGCCACGCCGGTGGCGGCGAGGTCCGGCGCGGCCTCGGGCGGACAGACCACCTCCAGCAGCCGCACCCGCTGCGCCGGCAGGAAGAACCGCAGGCCGATCACGTCCGCCGGGCGGCCCGAGGCACGGGCGAGCGCGGCAAGGTCGGGGCCGAGGCCCGCGCTCGCCAGCACCGTGCCCGGCCGCGTCACCGCGCCGGCCCGGGCAAAGACCGCGCGCCGGCCTTCGAGATCCTCGGGGAGCGCCTCGATCACGAGGTCGGCCCCGGCGAGCGCCTCGATCTCGTCCGCCACCGCCAGCCGGTCGATCTGGTCGGCGCGGGCGGCCGCGTCGAGCCGCCCGAGACCGGCCTCGCGCGTGATCCCGGCCACGATCCGCGCGCGGGCCGCCGAGCGGCTGACGGCATCCTTTTCCACCAGCGTCACCGCGAAGCCCACCGCGAGGCAGGCGCGCAGGATCCCCGCGCCAAGCCGCCCGCCACCGACCACCCCAACCCGCGCCACCGCGCGCGGCGCCTGCCCGGCCAGCGCGGGGTGACGCAGCGTGCGGCGCTCGGCGAGGAAGGCATCGCGCAGCGCCCGGGCCTGATCGCTCGCGACCAGCGCTTCGAACTGCGCCCGCTCCATCGCCCGCCCTGCCTCGAACGGCAGGAGCAGCGCCGCCTCCACGATATTGACGGCCCGATGCACCACGTCGCGCCGATCGCCGGCAATGCCGGCGCGGCGTTCGGCGATGGCTTGAAGGTAGCCCGCCGGATCGGCGAAGCCCTCGCGGCGCGCACCGGTGGGCCTTGGCCCGGCCTCGGCGCGCGCGAGGTTGCGCGCCGAGCCGAACGCCGCGCGGTCGAGGTTTTTCTCGATCACCCTGTCCGCCAGCCCGAGCTGCGCGGCTGCCTCGGCGCCGACCGGGCGGCCGGAGATCAGCATGTCGAGCGCGATGCGCGCGCCGACGATCCGGGCGAGGCGCTGCCCGCCCCCGGCCGAGGGCACCAGCCCGAGCGCCACCCCGGGCAGGCCGAGCCGCGCCCCTGAGTGGACAAGGCGGTAATGGCAGGCGAGCGCGAGTTCGAAGCCGCCGCCGAGCGCATTGCCGTGAATCGCGGCGAGCACCGGTTTCGGCGCATCCTCGATGCGCTGGCATAGATCGGCGAGCGTCGGCGCGGCATCGGGGCGGAACAGGTCGCGCAGATCGGCACCGGCGGAAAAGCCGCGGCCTTCGGCCCGGATCACGATGGCGGACACAGCAGGATCGGCGAGCGCGGCGTCCAACGCCGCGACGAGACCGACGCGCACGGCGCGGTCCATCGCGTTGACCGGGGGATTGTCGATGGCGACAAGCGCCACGGCTTCGCGCAGCCTGACCCGAACGACCTCGCCCATATACCCCCACCAGCGCCACCATGAACGGCGGCAACCCGCTTACCAGACAATGCAGGGATCCTAGGCGCAGGCCCCACGCATGCAAAGCGCAATCGCCGGGGCCGGCGTCAGACCGGCACGTTGTCGAAGCCGTCGTCGTCGTCGTCGTCGGACAGGTCTTCCTCGAACTGCTTCAGGTCGGCGGGCACGGGCAGACCCAGCGCGCGCAGTTCCGCCAGTTTCACGCGGATCTGCTCCTGCAGCACGTGGCGGTCTTCCGGCCGTTCGGCGATTTCCACCATCAAGGCGTCGATCGCGGCCTTGATCTCTTCGAATGCCATGTTGCCTCCTCGCTGACGCGCGGCCTCAGCCGCGCTTGTCTGCGCAATCGCGGCAGAACGGGGTGTAGGGCACGACGTCGAGCCGTTCCTCGGAGATCTCGTCGCCACAGCTGACGCAATAGCCGTATTCGCCCGTCTGCACACGCTCGAGCGCGGCCTGGATCTTGGCGATTTCGGCCTTGCCCGAGACGCCCATGCCTTCGAGCACCTCGTCGCCTTCGCGCTCGGTCGCCAGTTCTTCCCAGTCCTTCGACTGGTGGCTGTCGAGCGTCTCGTCGATTTCACGCAGCCGTTCGATCAGTTCGTCGCGGCGGCTTTCGAGAATGCCACGGAATTTCTCGGTGTTGACCATAATAGCCTCCTCGGGTTCGACACATGGTGCCTGCACAGGACCCGGGCGCGCCTTGATACAGGTCAAGCCCGCGGCCGATGCGGTCAAGGCCCGTCGTCAACCGATGGCATCGCGTCCGGATCGCTGCCGAAGGCCGCCAGCGGGTCAGGGTCCGGCCCCGGGAGGGCGGCGGCAGGCGCAGGCGCGGTGTCGGCCACGGGGAGGGAGAGACCGGCGGCGGCGACGCCCTGCCCGGCCATGGACGCCCCGGCATCCGCCGGCGCGGCAAGCCGCAATGCGCGATGGCCGAGGGCCTGGCCGAGGCGGCCGCGCGCCACCACCCGGCCCTCCAGATCCTCCAGCGCAACCTCCGAGAGAGCGGCGCGGGGCAGCGTGATCTCCGAGCCGACCTGCAGCGCACCCAGCTCGGCCAGCGTGATCCGGCGGCGGGCGAGCCGGGCCACGAGATGCGCTTTCGCCGCCATCACCCGGTCCTGCAGCGCCTCGGTGAAGCCCTCCGCGTCGCCCAGCGCGCGCGCGCCCCGGCCCGGTGGATCCTGCGGCAGCAGGATCTGGAGCTGGCCGGTCTTGGCGCCGTGGCCAAAATCCACCGAAACCGAAAAGCTCCGGTACGCGATATCGTCGAGCGTCATCGCCACCGCGCGCGGCTCGGCCAGCGCCATGGCGTAGCGGTAGCCGGTGAGCGCGGGCGCGAGGTCAAGCCCCGCTTCGCCCACCCGCTGCTCAAGGCTCTCGAGCACGCGGTCGATGAAATCGGCGCACATGACCGCGTCGGTCCGCGTTGGCGCGCGCGGCTCGGCCGGGCGGGGCACGACGCGGCCGGTGGTCTGCATCTCGATCAGCGCCGCGACGGCCTGGGCATCGAGCACGACCAGGCCGAAGCCGCCGCCCGGCCCCTCGACCAGCGCCAGCAAAGGCTGCTCGGGCAGCGCCTCGCCGGCCCGCTCCAGCGTGACCCGCGCCTCCACCACCCTTCCCGCAACCGCCACCAGCGCGGCCACGTCCTGCGCGGCCTGCGCCACGGCGGCGCGCAGGGCCTTTTCGGGAGTGACCTGGCCGATCTCGGGCGGCGGACGCCCCGCCCCGGCCTTGCGCCGCATCGCGCTTGGATGGTCTGTTTCCTGCATTTCCACACACCGGCTGGCTTGCAGGAAGGTGTGGCAGGACAAGGTTTACAAAGTGTTGAGATCGCAGATCGTCGCCCGCGATCAGCCCTCGGGCGATGGCAGCGTCACCCGGAACGCCGCCCCGCCCTGCCCCGGCAGATAGGCGATCGCCCCGCCGAGCTTGTTCATGATTTCACGGCTGATCGCCAGCCCGAGACCGGCGCCGCCGGCTTTCTGCTGGTCGGTGAGGCGCGAGAACTTCTCGAACACCATCGCCTCGGCTTCCGCCGGGATGCCCGAGCCGTTGTCGACGAAGTCGATCACCAGGCCGCCTTTCTGCTTGCTGACCCAGATCGTCAGCCGCGGTTCGGCGGCATCGCAATACTTGCGGGCATTGGCGATGATGTTGATGAACACCTGCGCGAGGCGGTCGGTGTCGGTTTCGATGGTGACATCCTCGCGCGCCCGGTCGCGGCGGATATCGAGCACGCGGCCCTCGCCGGCGCTGTTGGCCGAAGCCACGGCGCGATCCAGCACCGCCCCGAGCGCAGCCTGCTGGATGTTGAGCGTGACCTGCCCGGCTTCCAGCACCGAGAGATCGAGCAGGTCGTCGAGCAGGCGGGTGAGCCGGATCGCCTCATCCTGGATGATGCCCGCGTAATGGTGCTGCGCCGGGCCGTCGAGCGCGCCGTCGCGCAGGATCTCGGAGAACGCCCGGATCGAGGTCATCGGCGTGCGCAGCTCGTGGCTGATCTGGCTGAGGAAGGCGTCTTTCTGGATCGAAAGCTGGGTGAGCTTCTCATTGGCTTCGCGCAGCTTGCGCGCGGTGCGGGCCAGTTCCTCGGACTTCGCTTCGAGCTGGGAGGAATATTCCAGCATCTGCTGGGTTTCGTCGGCCACCGCCATCAGGTCTTCGACCGAAACCGCGGCCCCGCCGACGATCTGGCCCACCATCGCATGCGCCGTCGCCGCGCCGACCGAGCCGGAGAGCTGACGTTCCAGCCGTTCGAGGAATTCGGGCGTCGTATCGGGCAGATACCCCGATTTGCCCTGTTCTGCCGCCTGCGCGCGGAACAGCGCCTGCGCCTGCGCGCCGCCCATGATCCGCTGCGCCATGATCAGCAGGTCTTCCGCCTCGGCCGCGCCGCGCGCCCAGCCGCGCCGGGCCTGGCTATGCTCGAAGACGTTGACAAACTGCGCGCCCTGCAGCCGCTCGAGCGGCGTCGGGAAGGAGACCAGCGAAAAGAGGAAGAACAGCGCCGCGTTGACCAGCATCGACCACACCAGCGCATGCACCACCGGCGCCATACCCTCGACGCCGAAAAGCGCCTGTGGCCGCAGCCAGCCCAGCCCCCAGGGGCCGTGGGTCATCATCTCGGGCGAAAACAACGCCGGGCCGAAGGAGGGCAGGAACAGCGCATAGGCCCAGATCGTGAAGCCCGCGATCAGCCCCACCGCCGCGCCCACCCGCGTCGCACCGCGCCAGAACAGCCCGCCCAGCATCGCCGGCAGAACCTGCGCGATGCCCGCGAAGGAGATCAGCCCGATCGCCGCCAGCGCCTCGCCGCCACCGGAAAACCGGTAGTAGAGATAGCCGAAGGCCAGCACCACGGCGATCGACACCCGGCGCGCGATCAGCACGACGTTGCGCACATCCCCCGAGACCGACGCACCCTCCTGCCGGAGCGAGAGCCAGAGCGGCATCACGATGTGGTTCGACACCATCGTCGAGAGGGCGATGGCGGCGACGATGACCATCGAGGTGGCCGACGAAAAGCCGCCGAGAAAGGCCAGCATGGCGAGCCCGTCGCGCCCCTCGGCGAGCGGCAGGGTGAGCACGAAGAGATCGGGGTTGGAGCCTTCCGGCAGCCGCGCGAGGCCGACCGCGGCGATCGGCACCACGAAAAGGCTCATCAGGAACAGGTAGAGCGGGAAGGCCCAGGAGGCGGTGGCAAGCTGGTTTTCGTCGACGTTCTCCACCACCAGCACCTGGAACATCCGCGGCAGGGTGAGAAAGGCGACCGCCGAAAGGAAGGTGAGCGCGACCCAGCGCCCGCTGTCGAGCTGCCATTCGGAAATCGGCGAGGCTTCGATCACCCGCGCCACGTCGGTCGGCCCGCCAGCGAGGCCCCAGACGACGAAAATCCCGACCGCGAGCAGCGCCACCAGCTTGACCACCGCCTCGACGGCGATCGCCGTCACCACGCCGTGGTGGCGCTCGTTGACGTCGAGGTTGCGGGTGCCGAACATCACCGTGAACACCGCCAGCCCCGCCGCCACCCAGAGCGCGGTGGCGGGGGCGTCGGCGGTCACCAGCCCGGCCCCCGAGCCCTCGGCCCCGAACACCGCCAGCGACAGCGTGACCGACTGCAGCTGGAGCGCGATGTAGGGCGTGGTGCCGATCACCGCGAGCACGGTGACGATGACGCCAAGCAGGTTGGACTTGCCGTAGCGCGACGAGATCAGGTCGGCCACCGAGGTGATCCGCTGCGCCCGCCCGATCCGCACCAGCTTGCGCAGGATCCACCACCAGCCCACCATCACCAGCGTCGGGCCGAGGTAGATGGTGACGAATTCCAGCCCCGAGCGCGCGGCGTAGCCGACCGCGCCGTAGAAGGTCCACGCCGTGCAGTAGATCGAGAGCGACAGCGTGTAGACGATCGGCGACCGCAGCCAGGCGCCGCGCCCGGCGTGGGCCCATTTGTCGGCCCCGAAGGCGACGAGAAACAGGAAGGCCACGTAGACCAGGCTGACCGAGATCAGGACATTGGAGGTCATCGCCCCTCGGGCCCCGGGCCGTCACGGCTTTCGTCGGCCTCCGACACCGGCCCCGCCTCCGGTTCCAGCGGGTCGGACCCGACCCCGTCCGGCGCGCGCGAGAGCGCCCGCACGAACAGGGCGGCGGCCAGGATGAGGCCGAACCAGGCGACGAAGAGGTAGATCCCGCCCAGCGCCGTCGATCGCGGCGTGGCCCCGCCGCCGAGGAGCGGCAGCAGGAACAGGAGCGCCCCGGCCACCGGCAGAAGCCGCATCGCGTCGATCAGGCGGCGGCGGCGATAGGTCTCGCGGCCAAGGAAGATCGGTTCGCGCGGCCCCGCCAAGGCTCAGGCTCCCGCGGCGATCTCGCCCAGCGCGGCGAGCAGTTCGGCGTTCGAGAAGGGTTTGGTCATGAAGCGGGTGACCCCCAGCGAGTCGGCCAGTTCGCGGTCTTTCTTCTGGCCGCGGGCGGTGAGCATCAGCACCGGCAGCGCGGCGAAATCGGGGTCGGCGCGCAAGTCTTTGAGGATGTCGTAGCCCGAGCGGCCGGGCAGCATCACGTCGAGCAGGATCACGTCGGGCCGCGCCGTGCGCACCGCCGCCACGGCGGTTTCGCCGTTGGCGTGCACGGTCACGTCCCAGCCGTCGCGGCTGAGGATGAAATTGATCGCCTCGATGATATTCGGCTCATCCTCGACGATCACAACGCGCTTGGTCATGGGTTCCCCTCTGGCCCCTCCCCCGGGCCGTGCCCGTCGACTATCTCCAAAGCGGGCGCTTGTGTCAAAGCCTCAGGGCTGCACCCCCCGGCGCCGCAACCGAGCCGGGCCGAAGCGCAGCACCACCGCGACGACGGCGGCGGCCTGAACCGCGAACAGCACGAGCGCCGGCGTATCGGCCTCCAGCACCGGAAACACCCAGTGCGAAAGGTTGAACATGGTGTGGAACACCAGCATCGCGAGGATCGAGCGATCGGTATGGTTCCAGATCCAGGTGAACAGCACCGAGACCATCAGGCAGGTGACGAACAGCCCCCAGAACGGCCGGCCGTAATACGGCGCGGCCTCGTTGGGGAAGTGGAACAGCGGCAGGTGCCACAGCGCCCAGACCGCGCCGACCACGAGGCTCGCGCCGAGCGCGCCGAAGCGGTCCTGCATCGGGTCGAGCAGGGTGCCGCGCCAACCGAATTCCTCCTGCAGCGGTCCGCCGGTGAACAGGATGATGGCGAAGGCCACCGGGAGCATCGCCGGGTTCGCCATCGCCGCGCTCGGCACGATCTGCGCCCCGGCGAGCCAGCCCGCCAGAAGCGCGCCGCCGATCAGCGCCGGGAACAAGAGGACGACGACGAGCCACCAGCGCCAGCCGATGCGGAACCGCAGGCCCAGCCGCAGCAGATCGAGCACGCCACGCGGACCGCCGCGCAGAAGCGCCACCGCCAGCGCCCCGACCAGCGGCCCCCAGGGCGCGGGCGTGCCGCCGGCGGCAAGATCGGCCAGCCCGGCGGGCAGGTCGACACCGTAATGCGCCAGAACCGGCAGCGACCAGAACCCCCAGCTCCAACCGAAGGTGACGGCGAGAAACAGCAGGACATGGGCGAGACGCATGGCGATTCCTCCTTGCGTCGCAGCCTAGAATCGCGGGCGAAGGCTGTCACTGATCGCGGTCGGACCGGGGGGCGGCCGGGACGCGCGCGCCGAGGATCGAGGGTTCGCGCCGCGCCGGGCAGCTCTCGCGCGGGCAGACCCGGCAGGTGCTGCCGGCCTCGACCAGCGGGCCGGGCACCTCGCGCTCCACCGGCTCGATCAGCATCGTCGCCCCGTGCACGGTCGGGGCGTCGAACCCGGTGCCCGCCAGCGGCAGCGATACCGCGCGGCAGCGGAAGCGGCGTGGGATCCGTCCCGGCATCTCGAGCACCGCCGCAACCGGCTGGGCCGGGCGGGTGAGCGCCTGGTAGAGCGGCCAGAGCGGGCAGCCACCGCCGAAGCGCGGCAGAACGAAACCCTCGACCGGCTTGCGCAGGGTGAGCGTGCCCGCACCATCGCAGACCACCAGCCCTGCCGCATCGCCGCCGAGGCTCGCCATCCGCCGCAGCACGGCGTCGAGCGGCACGTCGAAGGCGGCGGCAAGGCGCGACGGATCGCCATCCACCGCCGCGCGCGAGACGGTGAAGGCGCCCGCGGGCATGGCGCGCGCATCGGCATGGTAGCGCGAGAGCATCGCCCGGGCCATTTCCGCCGTCCCCGGATCACGCGGCGCCTCCGCCCCCTTGAGCAGCGCGCCGATCTCGCGTGCGCCGGCGCCGGGCGCCTCGAGGGTCGGGAAGTGGTAATCCGCGCGCGCCACGAAGGCCCCGAGCTCATCGACCGGGGACAGCGGGGTTTCGGCGACATCGCCGCCGGTGTCGAGCCAGGCGACCAGCCCCTCGGCGCTCTCCGACAGCCGGCGGCTCTCCTCGCCCACGTTGCGCAGGAACCGCGCCTGCCAGTCGGGGTCGATATCGCGTGTTTCGGTGAGGATCGAAGCGGCGGAACGGATCGCCGTCACCGCCGAGAGCACCTCGTGCAGCGAGGCGGCGAGGTGGGGATCGTGCGCGAGCCGGTCGGACAGCGTTTCCACCAGCCGTTCGAGCGCCTCGATCCTGCGCCCCTGCGTCGCCACCAGCGCGGCCCATCCGGGGAAACGCCCGGCGAAATCCTCGGCCCGGTCGAGTTCCGGCGCACCACCGGGCCCGGCCTCGCCGCTGCGCGCCGCGGCGTCGCGCAGCGCGACCATCAGCGCGTCTTCCGCGCCCTCGGTGAGCTGGGTCGGCTCGACGCCGAGTTCGCGGGCGATATCGACGATGAGCTTGCCGCCGATTCTGCGCCGGTTATGCTCGATCAGGTTGAGGTAGGCAGGCGAAATTCCCACCGCGCGGGCAAGGTCGGCCTGCCGGGTGCCCCGGGCGAGGCGGCGCTCGCGGATGCGGCTGCCGGTGAGCGGGCTGGCAGGCAAGAACGAAACCCCCTGATTCCATGCGCTTTCTGCGCCGTGGTGAAAACTATTTTACAAACCTATCACATCTCTTGTTCATTTGTTTACAAAAAAAATGTTTCACCAGAAGGAGTTGTTGCGCAGTTTTCTGTCCGCGCACAATAATGTGAGAGCCCTGTAAAGGGCCAAAGGCGGTGCGAGGAGGCACCGCTCTCACCTAACGGGAGGATTTACATGTCCACTACGAACTTTACCCGTCGCGGCCTGATGAAGACCGGCGCCGCCACCGGCGCCGGTTTCGCGCTGCCGACGATCTTCACCTCGGCGGCCTCGGCCTTCACCAACGAACCCACCGGCGACACGGTGACCTTCGGCTTCAACGTGCCGCAGACCGGCCCCTACGCCGAAGAGGGCCTCGACGAGCTGCGCGCCCAGGAACTGGCGGTTGAGCACATCAACGGCATGGGCGACGGCGGCATGCTGAACACGTTCTCGTCGAAGGCGCTGGACGGCACCGGCCTGCTCGGCAAGAAGGTCAACTTCGTGACCGGCGACACCCAGACCAAGTCGGACGCCGCGCGCGCCTCGGCCCGGTCGATGATCGAGAAAGACGGCGTCGTGATGATCAACGGCGGCTCGTCCTCGGGCGTGGCCGTGGCCGTTCAGGGCCTGTGCCAGGAAGCCGGCATCATCTTCATGGCTGGCCTCACCCACTCGAACGACACCACCGGCAAGGACCGCAAGGCCAACGGTTTCCGTCACTTCTTCAACGCCTACATGTCGGGCGCCGCTCTGGCCCCCGTGCTGAAGAACGCCTACGGCACCGACCGTCGCGCCTATCACCTCACCGCCGACTACACCTGGGGCTGGACGCAGCAGGAATCGATCCAGTCCGCCACCGAGGCGCTGGGCTGGGAGACCGTCAACAACGTGCTGACCCCGGTCGGCGCGGGCGACTTCTCGTCCTACATCACCCCGGTTCTGAACTCGGGTGCCGACGTGCTGATCCTGAACCACTACGGCGGTGACATGGTCAACTCGCTGACCCAGGCGGTGCAATTCGGCCTGAAGGACGCTCAGGCCAACGGCAAGGACTTCGAAATCATCGTGCCGCTCTACTCCGAGCTGATGGCCGCCGGTGCCGGCGAGAACATCAAGGGCGTCTACGGCTCGATGAACTGGAACTGGCAGCTTTCCGACGAAGGCACCCAGGCCTTCGTGAAGTCGTTCGGCGAGAAATACGGCTTCCCGCCGTCGGGTTCGGCGCACACCTGCTACGTGCAGACGCTGCTCTACGCAGATGCCGTCACCCGCGCCGGGTCGTTCAACCCCTGCGCCGTGGTCGAAGCGCTCGAGGATTTCGAGTTCGACGGCATGGGCAACGGGCCGACGCTCTACCGTGGCGCGGATCACCAGTGCTTCAAGGACGTGCTGGTCATGAAGGGCGCGGAAAACCCGACCACCCAGTACGACACCCTCGAGATCGTGGAAGTCACCCCGGTCGAGCAGGTGACCTACGCCCCCGATCACCCGATGTTCGGCGGCGCCGAAGCCTCGCTCGGCGAGTGCAACCCGGGCGCCTGATCTTCCGAGGCTAGACAGATGGCAGGGCGGGGACTTCCCCGCCCTGCCTTCGAACCCGGGCAACAGACCCGGTTTTCCCAACACGACCCAGGGTGGGGACTATGGACGCCATCATTCTTCAGATTCTCAACGGGCTCGACAAGGGCTCGGCCTATGCGCTGATCGCGCTCGGGCTCACGCTGATCTTCGGCACGCTCGGCGTGGTGAACTTCGCGCACGGTGCGCTGTTCATGATCGGCGCCTTCGTCGCTGTCACGGTGCAGCGTTTCCTCGGATTCTCCTTCGAGCAGATCGACCCGGACAAGACCGACTTCCTCGGCAACCCGCTGAAGGTGAAGGTAACTTATGTCGAAAGCTGGTTCGGCCCCGAGGTCGGCGGCACGATCGTAGACTGGTCGGTGCCGGTGGCGGTGCTCGTCGCGATCCCGATCATGCTGCTCGTCGGCTTCGTGATGGAGCGCGGGCTGATCAAGCACTTCTACAAGCGTCCGCATGCCGACCAGATCCTGGTGACCTTCGGCCTCGCCATCGTGCTGCAGGAACTGATCAAGTATTTCTACGGTGCCAACCCGATCCAGACCCCGGCCCCCTCGGCGTTCAAGGGATCGTTCGATTTCGGCGTTCTCGTCGGCTTCGATCCGAACGCGATCATCTACCCCTACTGGCGTCTGGTCTACTTCGCCTTCGCCGTCGTGGTGCTCGGCGCGGTGTTCGCCTTCCTGCGCTTCACCACCTTCGGGATGGTGGTGCGCGCCGGCATGGCCGACCGTGAAACCGTGGGCCTGCTCGGCATCAACATCGACAAGCGCTTCACCATCATGTTCGGCATCGCCGCCGCGGTGGCGGGGATCGCGGGGGTGATGTACACGCCGATCCTGAGCCCGAACTACCACATGGGGATGGACTTCCTCGTGCTGTCCTTCGTCGTGGTCGTCGTCGGCGGCATGGGCTCTCTGCCCGGCGCCGTCGCCGCGGGCTTCCTCCTCGGGATCCTGCAGAGCTTCGCCTCGATGAACGAGATCAAGTCGCTCATCCCCGGAATCGACCAGGTGATCATCTACCTCGTCGCCATCATCATTCTGCTGACCCGTCCGCGGGGCCTGTTGGGCCGCGCCGGCGTGATGGAGGACTAACCGATGAAAATCCTCGGCCTTTCCGCCAAAGACACCCGGTTTCTGCTGATCGTCATCTTCCTGACGCTGGCGACGCCGATCCTGCTGCAACCCTTCCCCGAGGGTTCGGGGCTGGCCACCTTCAACGCCGGCTACCCCGACCTGATGCAGCGCTTTGCCATCTTCGGCATCTTCGCCATCGGCTTCAACATCCTCTTCGGCCTCACCGGCTACCTCTCGTTCGGCCACGCGGCCTTCCTCGGGGTCGGCTCCTACACCGTGGTCTGGATGTACAAGCTGCTCGATTACAACGTGGTCTGGGGCCTGCCGCTGGCGGTGATCACCTCCGGCATCTTCGCCCTCCTCATCGGCTTCGTCAGCCTGCGGCGCTCGGGGATCTACTTCTCGATCCTCACGCTGGCCTTCGCGCAGATGTCGTACAACCTCGCCTACTCGGTGCTCACCCCGATCACCAACGGCGAAACAGGCCTGCAGGTCTATTCCAGTGACTCGCAGGTTCTGCTCGGGGCGAGCGAGCCCACCACGCCGCACTTCTTCGGCATCGTGATGCGGGACAACTTCTGGCAGCCCAACTTCGGCGGCTGGCAGTTCACCTTCAACAACGGCTATTACTTCACCGCGATCATCGCCATCATCGTGTTCTACATCAGCCTGCGGATCTTCCGCTCGCCGTTCGGCCTGATGCTGCGCGCGATCAAGACCAACCAGACCCGGCTCAACTACACCGGCATCAACACCCGCCCCTACACGCTCGCGGCTTTCGTGATCTCGGGCATGTATGCCGGCCTCGCCGGCGGCTTGATGGCGGCGATGGACCCGCTCGCGGGCGCCGAACGGATGCAGTGGACGGCCTCGGGCGAAGTGGTGCTGATGGTGATCCTCGGTGGCGCGGGCACGCTGATGGGCCCGATCCTCGGCGCCGGCTTCATCAAGTATTTCGAGAACATCTTCTCGAAGATCAACGACCAGATCCTGCAAGGCTGGTTCTCCTGGATGCCCGACTGGCTGTCCGGCCTGCTGATCGAGATCAGCCACTTCTTCGTCGGCAAATCCTGGCACCTCACGCTCGGCCTGTTGTTCATGCTGGTGGTGATCTTCCTGCCCGGCGGCCTCGTCGAAGCCGGTCAGCGCATCGCCCGGCTGTTCAAGAAGAAGCCGCCCGAGAACGGCGGCAAAGGCTCCGATCATCACCCGCAGCCAGCGCCCCACGTGGCCGAGTAAGGAGGAAAGACAATGGGAATCCTCGAAGTCAAAGGTGTGGGCAAGCGGTTCGGTGGCCTTCAGGCGCTGTCGGACGTGAACCTCTCAGTCGCCGAGAACACCGTGCACGCGATCATCGGCCCGAACGGCGCAGGCAAGTCGACCCTGCTCAACTGCTTCGTCGGCAAGCTGATCCCCGATACCGGGTCGGTGATGTTCAACGGTGAAAGCGTGCTCGGCCGCAAGCCGCACGAGATCAACCAGATGGGCATTTCCCGGGTGTTCCAGACACCCGAGATCTTCACCGACCTGACGGTGATGGAAAACGTCATGATCTCGTGCTTCGCCCACCGCGACGGCGCCTTCCGGCTGCACCCGTTCGAAACGGTGGCGCACGAGACCGACATCATCGAACAGGCCGAGAAAATGCTGCTCGACGTGAACATGGCCGACAAGCGCAACATGCACGCCGCCTCGCTCAGCCGGGGCGACAAGCGCCGGCTCGAGATGGCGATGTGCCTGGCGCAGGAGCCCCGGCTCCTGTTGCTCGACGAGCCCACCGCCGGCATGGCCCGCGCCGATACCAACAACACGATCGACCTGCTCAAGGAGATCAAGGAAAAGCGCGATATCACCATGGCGATCATCGAACACGACATGCACGTGGTGTTCTCGCTCGCGGAGCGGATCACCGTTCTGGCCCAAGGCACACCGCTCGTCGAGGATACACCCGAAAACATCAAGGGCCATCCGAAGGTGAAGGAAGCCTATCTGGGCGAGTCGGTCTGAGGAGAGACACGAGATGGACAAGAACGCCAACCACGCGGCCACCGCGCCCGCCTACTTCTCGGCCTACGATATCCACGCCTATTACGGCGAGAGCTACATCGTTCAGGGCGTGAGCTTCAACATCCACGAGGGCGAGATCCTCGCCCTCCTGGGCCGCAACGGCGCCGGCAAGACCTCGACGCTGCGCGCCATCGCCCGCACCGGCAGCCCGCTGGTGACCCATGGCGAGATCTGGCTCGACCACCAGCCGCTGCACCGGATGAAGAGCTACGAAGCGGCCCAGGCCGGGATCCAGCTCGTGCCGGAGGACCGGCGCATCATCCAGGGCCTGACGGTGGAGGAAAACCTCGAGCTCGCCCGCATCGCGCCCGGCCACGGCTGGGAACTCGAGCGGGTCTATGAGCTCTTCCCCCGCCTCGGCGAGCGCGCCAAGCAGGAGGGCACCACGCTTTCGGGCGGCGAACAGCAGATGCTCGCCATCGGCCGCGCGCTGGTGCGCGACATCAAGCTGCTGCTGCTCGACGAGCCCTACGAGGGGCTCGCGCCGGTCATCGTGGACGAGATCGAGAAAACGCTCAACATCATCAAGGCGCAGGGCATCACCACCCTGCTCGTCGAGCAGAACGCGATCCGCGCGCTCAACCTTGCGGACCGCGCCGTGATCCTCGACACTGGCACCGTCGTCTTCGATGGAACCGCCAAGGAGGTGCTCGACAACGAGACGCTCAGGCACGAATACCTGGCGATCTGATCCAGATCATCGCCGGTTTCGCGAAATGTGCCATCAAGCCATCATCGCGCGCGCCGGTCGCGGCGCGGATGGCGCAGAACGTGGCCTGCCCGGGAGGGGTGGGCGAAGGAGGAAAGCATGACCGAACTCAAGATTCACCCGCCCTCGGCCGACTTCGTCAAGAACGCCAAGATCGACGCCGCCAAGTACGAAGAGATGTATGCCCGCTCGATCTCCGACCCGGACGGGTTCTGGGGCGAGGCCGCCGAGCGGCTCGACTGGATCAAGAAACCCAGCAAGATCAAGAACACCGATTTCAGCTACCCCGATGTTTCGATCAAGTGGTTCGAGGATGGCGAGCTGAACGTCGCCGTCAACTGCGTCGACCGGCACGTTGCCAGCCGCGGCGACCAGGTGGCGATCATCTGGGAATCGGATGATCCCAACGTCGCCAAGCACATCACCTACAAGGAGCTTTCGGCGAACGTGAACAAGTTCGCCAACATCTACAAGAAGCTCGGGGTGAAGAAGGGCGACCGGGTGGTGCTCTACATGCCGATGATCCCGGAAGCGGCCTACGCCATGCTGGCCTCGGCCCGGATTGGCGCGGTCCACTCCATCGTGTTCGCCGGCTTCAGCCCCGAGGCGCTGGCCAGCCGGGTCAACGACAGCGACGCCGCCCTCATCATCACCGCCGACGAGGCCCCGCGCGGCGGCCGCAACACCCCGCTCAAGGCCAATGTCGACAAGGCGCGTGAACACACCGGCAACGTGCCCACCCTCGTGGTCGAGCGCACCGGCGGCGACGTGCACATGGAGCCGGGCGTCGATCACGGCTATACCGCGCTGTTCGAGGAAGCCTCCGACCAGTGCGAGCCGGAAGCGATGAACGCCGAAGACCCGCTGTTCATCCTCTACACCTCGGGTTCGACCGGCACCCCCAAGGGCGTGCTGCACACCACCGGCGGCTACCTGCTCTATGCCGCGATGACCCATGAATACACCTTCGACTACCACGACGGCGACATCTTCTGGTGCACCGCCGATGTCGGCTGGGTGACCGGGCACAGCTATATCGTCTACGGCCCGCTGGCCAATGGCGCGACCACGCTGATGTTCGAGGGCGTGCCCACCTACCCCGACGTTGGCCGGTTCTGGCAGGTCTGCGAGAAGCACAAGGTCAACCAGTTCTACACCGCGCCCACCGCCATCCGCGCGCTGATGCGCCACGGCACCGAGCCGGTGGAACGCCACGACCTGTCGTCGCTCAAGGTGCTGGGTACGGTCGGCGAGCCGATCAACCCGGAAGCCTGGGAATGGTATAACGAGGTCGTCGGCAAGGGCACCCGCCCGATCGTCGACACCTGGTGGCAGACCGAAACCGGCGGCCACATGATGACGCCGCTGCCCGGCGCCCATGCCACCAAGCCCGGCGCCGCGATGAAGCCCTTCTTCGGCGTTCAGCCGGTGGTGCTCGATCCGCAGACCGGCAAGGAGATCGACGAGACCGAATGCGAAGGCGTGCTCTGCATCAAGGACAGCTGGCCCGGCCAGATGCGCACGGTGTTCCGCAACCACGACCGCTTCGTGAAAACCTATTTCGCCGACTACAAGGGCTACTACTTCTCCGGCGACGGCTGCCGCCGCGATGCCGACGGCGATTACTGGATCACCGGCCGGGTGGATGACGTGATCAACGTCTCCGGCCACCGGATGGGCACGGCGGAAGTGGAAAGCGCGCTCGTGGCGCATTCCAAGGTGGCCGAGGCGGCGGTGGTGGGCTTCCCCCACGCGCTCAAGGGCCAGGGCATCTATTGCTACGTCACCCTGATGGAAGGCGAGCCCTACAACGACGAGCTGCGCGAAGAGCTGGTGGCCTGGGTCCGCAAGGAAATCGGCCCGATCGCCAAGCCCGACTTCATCCAGTGGGCGCCGGGCCTGCCGAAAACACGCTCGGGCAAGATCATGCGCCGGATCCTGCGCAAGATCGCCGAGAACGATTTCGGCGCGCTCGGCGACACCTCGACGCTGGCCGATCCGGGCGTGGTCGACGACCTGATCGACAACCGCATGAACAAGTGATCCCCCGGGGGATCGCGCAAAACGAGCGGCCGGGGGCAACCCCGGCCGTTTTCGTTACGGCCGCGCCCTGACCCAGTTCACGATCTCGCCGAGCTCGGGGTAGCTCTCCAGTTCCTCCGGCGAGACCCGGTAAGCCGAAACCTTGGGCGTGCCGCGGATCTCTTCCGGCACCAGCTTCTCGACATAGAGCGCCCAATGATTGCGCGGGGGCTGGCCGGTCAGCTGTTCGAGCTGTTCGTCGACGAATGCGACCTGCCCCGGGCGCACACCTCCCGACAGGCTGATGAAGGAATAGGGACCGATCGCCGGCCCCAGCGCCTTCAGCGCCGAGCGCATCGGGTGGGCGATCCAGCGATCCCAGAGCGGGGCGATTACCAGGAGGTGATCGTGCTCCGGCAGGCTGACCGGGTGGATCTTCGGAAACCGGCGAAACATCAGGTCGAGCGCAATGCTGATCGGCCAGCGTTTGCCGCGTGGCACGACTTCGACCAAGGGGCAACCGATCCGGCCGGCAAGGGCTTCGGCCAGCAGCCGGTTGTTGCCGGTGAAGGAGTAGGCGAGAACCACGGGCCGCATGATCGCCTCCATGAAACACACCCGATAGATGGGGCGCGCGGACAGGTTGTGCAACGCGACCGATCCGCGCTCCCGGCGCTCACTTCTCGCGCGCCGCCAGCATCAGCTGCACCCGCTTGAGCTCGCGGATCACCCGGTCGGTCTGGACCTCGGTGAGCAGGTAGATTTTCAACACCGCGACAACCAGCATCGCGACCACCGCCCCAAGCCCCCATTTCAGCGCAACCAAGGCGTCGGTCGCGGCGAAGAACTGCCAGCCGGCCCAGAAAAACAGCACCGCGAAGACCGCGATGTAGAGGTAGGTTATCCATTTTATCCAGGCATTGTGCCCGGAAAGCTGGGCCGCAAGCTCGGCGAACACGCCGCGCTCATTGGTTGCCTCCACGATCTCCCGGTCTTCCTCCGCGAGCGCCTCGGCGATCATCCGGTCAAGTTTGTCCATTTTCGTTTCCTTCCAAAAGGGCGCGCAATTTCGCGCGCGCATGCATGAGCCGCGTTTTCACCGTGCCCACCGGCACGTCGAGCGCGGTGGCCACTTCGGTTACGGAAAGGTCTTCAAGGTAGAACAGCGCCACGGTGGCGGCCTGGGCCGGCGGCAGCGCGGCGATGGCGGCGCGCAGTTTCGCCGCATCGAGGGCGCCCGGCCCCGCCTCGGCGACCGACGGCTCAACTTCCGCGCGCACCGCTTCGGCCAGCGACCGCCCGCGTTGGCGGCGCCTGATCTCGCGCGCCACCCGGCGGGTCACGATCCTGAGCGCCCAGGGCAGGAACAGGCTTTCGTCCCGCAACCGCCCCAGCCCGCGCAGGATCTCGATCCAGGCCTCCTGCACCACGTCGCGCGCGCCCTCCCGCTCTCCGAGCAGGCGCGTGGCATGGGCCAGAAGCCGGGGATCGCGCAGCGCGACCAGGCGCGCCATCGCCCGCCGGTCGCCGGTTCTGGCGGCGGCGACGAGCCAGGCATCGAGGGCACGTTCTTTCGCAGACATCGGTTTCCTTTCCGTTCCGATACAAGGCAAGTGCCCCGCGCGCGCAAAACGGTTCAATGCCGCGCGACGCGCCGCCGGTGATCGACGATCGTAACCGATCCGCGCCCGGCCGGCTGCCCTTTCGCTCCCGGTCAGCGATCCAGCCCGCGCCGCGCCGCGTATCTTGTTAAAAGGAGCGCATCATGGCGAAAACGACGATCTATTACGATGGCGACTGCCCGTTGTGCAGGGCCGAGATCGGCCAATATGCCCGGCTCGATCGGGACGGGGCACTTGATCTCGTCAACGTCGCCGATCCCGCGTCTCAGTTGCCGGAGGGCACCAGCCGTGCCGATGCCCTCGCCCGGTTCCATGCCAGAACCCGCGACGGCCAGCTGGTTTCGGGCGCGCGCGCTTTCGTCGAGGTCTGGCGCGATCTGCCGGGCTGGCGCTGGCTGGCGCATATCGCGCGTCTGCCGGGCGCGATCTGGCTGATGGAAGTGGGTTATCGGCTGTTCCTGCCGCTGCGCCCGGCCATCGTGCGCCTGTTCGTGGCCGTCACCCGGCGCCGGGCTTGACCCCGCCTGTTTACTGCGCCGTCCAGCCGCCATCGACGGGAATCGTCGCGCCGGTGACGTTATGGGCGAGCGGCGAGGTGAGCCAGAGCGCCAGCGCCCCGATCTCGGACGGGTCCGACATCCTGAGGCTAGGCTGTTTCTCGCGCAGGAGATCGGCCACGCCGGCGTCGCGGTCGCCGCCCCGCGCCTTGGCGCGAGACTGGATCTGCGGTTCGATCAGCGCGGTTTCGGTCCAGCCCGGGGCGATGCAATTGACCGTAACGCCGCCGGTCTCGCGGCTGCCGGCCTGCGCATATTCCAGCGCGGCAACCTTGGAGAGCCCGATCAGCCCGTGCTTGGCGGCAACGTAGGGCGCCTTGTTCATCGAGGCCACCAGCCCGTGCACGCTGGCGATGTTGATCACCCGCCCGTAACCGCGCGCGGCCATGCCGGGCAATGCGCCCTGCATGGTGTGGAACGCCGCCGAGAGATTCACCGCGAGAACCTGGTCCCAGATGCCCGGGTCCATCTCCTCGATCGAGGCGGTGTGCTGGATGCCTGCGTTGTTGACGAGGATATCCACCCCGCCCCAGGCCTCGACCGCCGCCATCAGCGCCGCGATGCGCTCGGGCTGGCGCAGGTCGCCCTCGAAGAACTCCGCCTGCGGCGCGCCCGCCTTCTTCAGCGCCTCGCAGGCCTCATGCACCTCGACCTCGCCGGCGATCCCGTGCACCGCGATCCGCGCCCCGGCCTCGGCCAGCGACTTGGCAACGCCAAACCCGATGCCGCGCACCGAACCCGTGACCAGCGCCGTCTTGCCCGTCAAATCAGTCATCGGTCTGTTCCTCTTTCCTCGATTCCGCACTAATGTGCGAATCCTGAAATTTCTTGCGGTCGAAAGCGGGGGAAACCCGATGGAATCACGAAAAAAGCCAAGTCCGCGTATGATCGTGACCCCCCGCGACCGGCCCGAGGTTAGGCCCTCGGTGGCGGCGACGCCAGAGCCGGTTTTCGACCAAACGGTTGAAAAGGCCTTCCATCCGGGGCAAGCTTCGCGCCAGACATCAGGAGTGGCGCAGATGGCAGACGATCCGCCCAGAACCCGGATCCAGCAAAAGAACCGCGCCGCCATTCTCGATGCGGCGTTGGAGGTGTTTTCGCAACACGGCTTTCGCGGCGCCACGCTCGACCAGATTGCCAGCGCCTCGGGGCTGTCAAAGCCCAACGTGCTGTATTATTTCCCCTCGAAGGAAGCGATCCACGAGGCGCTCGTGGGCGGGCTGATCGACACATGGGTGCAGCCGCTCCACGATCTCGACCCGAACGGAGACCCGGTGGAGGAAATCCTCGCCTATGTCGGGCGCAAGCTCGCCATGAGCCGCGAGATGCCGCGCGAGAGCCGCTTGTTCGCCAACGAGATCGTGCAGGGCGCGCCGCGTTTCGGCACCGAGATCACCGGCAGGTTCAAGGCGCTCGTCGACGAGAAGGCGGCGGTGATCCGCGATTGGGCCGAGGCCGGCCGGCTCAACCCGCTCGATCCCTACCACCTGATCTTCTCGATCTGGGCCACCACCCAGCACTACGCCGATTTCGACGTTCAGGTGCGCGGCATCCTCGCCCCCAAGGGCGACGAACATTTCGACGACGCGGCGCGCTTTCTCGCCGCGCTCTACCGCGCCGGTCTCACCCCGCCGGACCCGCGTTAACCAAAGCGCAGGAAATCTCTCCCCCGGCGCGCGCCGGCGGGCTATCCTCCGGCCGGTGGTGGGGGCTCCGCAAGGAGCAACGGGACATGGATTTTTCCAAGCCTGCGGCGCCGGCGTCGCCGATCGTGGCCCCGCTCGACCAGTCGCGCCGCCACGAGATGCAGGGCACGCGGATCGCCCCCGGTCAAACCGCGCAGGAGCCCGGCACAGAAGCGCGGAGCAATTCCGGGCAGGGACGGAGCGCGGCCGAGACGCGCGATCTGGCCGCCCTGCGCCAGGAAATGGAACGCCGCGCCCTGCAACCCGGGCCGCCCCCGGCCTTCAAGCTCAGCCTGCTCGAGATCAGCCGGGATCTGAAACACGCCATCGCACGTGCCGAAGCGATGCGGGCCGTGTTCCCCGACCTGGCCCCGCCGCAGCGGCAGGCACCGGCACCCGGCACGGACGCGCCATCGCCCGCAGGGCACCCCGGGCAGGTGGGCCAGGACCCGGCGGAGTAGCCTGGGCGGACGGGGGTTTCCGCGATCCCGCCCCACCTGATCCGGCGCGCCGACACAATGCGCCCGGAAGGAAAACTCGCGCTTTCAACTCGCCGCACACCAGCCTATAACCGGTAAAATCCAAAAACCCCGGGCCAGCCCGGGGGACCCAGGCGTCGAGGAAGGTATGACCGAGAAAACCCGTGAAAGTGACGTGGCCTTCATCAAGGCCCTGGCCGAACTCCTGACCGAGAACGACCTCGGCGAGATCAGGGTCAAGCGGAAATACGGCGAGGACGACGGGATCGACGTGCGCGTGAGCCGCGCCGGCGCGATGGCGGCGCAGCATTTCGTCGCCGCGCCAGCGCAAGCCGCCCCCGCCCCGGCCGCCGCCGCACCGGCAGCAGCGCCGATCAGCCCGGAGAGCGAAGGCGATCCGGCCGCCCACCCCGGCGCGGTCACCTCGCCGATGGTCGGCACGATCTACCTTCAGGCCGAACCCGGTGCCGCGCCCTTCGTCAAGGTCGGAGACAGCGTATCGGAGGGCGACACGGTCCTCATCATCGAGGCGATGAAGACGATGAACCAGATCCCCGCGCCGCGCGCGGGCACCGTCAAGCGCATCCTGGTGGAGGATGGCGCACCCGTGGAATTCGGCGCGCCGCTGATGATCATCGAATAAACCGGGGGCGGGCCTATGTTCGACAAGATCCTGATCGCCAACCGGGGCGAGATCGCGTTGCGGGTGATCCGCGCGGCGCGGGAGATGGGGGTGCGCACCGTCGCCGTCCACTCCACCGCCGACGCCGATGCGATGCATGTGCGCATGGCCGACGAGTCGGTCTGCATCGGCCCGCCATCGAGCACCGACAGCTACCTTTCGGTGCCCGCGATCATCGCGGCTTGCGAGATCACCGGCGCGCAGGCGATCCACCCGGGCTACGGCTTCCTTTCCGAGAACGCCGCCTTCGTCCAGATCCTCGAAGATCACGGCATCACCTTCATCGGCCCCACGGCGGAACATATCCGCATCATGGGCGACAAGATCACCGCCAAGGAGACGATGAGGAACCTCGGCGTGCCCTGCGTGCCCGGCTCCGACGGCGGCGTGCCCGACGCGGCGACCGCGCGCAGGGTGGCGGGCGAGATCGGCTACCCGGTGATCGTGAAGGCCACCGCCGGCGGCGGCGGGCGCGGCATGAAGCTCGCCAAGTCGGAAGCCGAGATCGAGCGCGCCTTCCAGACCGCGCGCACCGAGGCCAAGGCCGCGTTCGGCAACGACGAGGTCTATATCGAGAAATACCTCGGCGCGCCGCGCCACATCGAGATCCAGGTCTTCGGCGACGGCAAGGGGGGTGCGGTGCACCTCGGCGAGCGCGATTGCTCGCTGCAGCGCCGCCACCAGAAGGTGTTCGAGGAGGCCCCCGGCCCGACGATCGACGCCGAAACCCGCGCCCGGATCGGCAAGGTCTGCGCCGACGCGGTGGCCTCGATCAACTACGCCGGCGCGGGCACGATCGAGTTTCTCTACGAGAACGGCGAGTTCTACTTCATCGAGATGAACACCCGGCTCCAGGTCGAACACCCGGTCACCGAGGCGATCTTCGGGGTCGACCTCGTGCGCGAACAGATCCGCGTGGCCGAGGGGCTGCCGATGTCGTTCACGCAGGATGACCTGGTCGTCAACGGCCACGCCATCGAGATCCGGATCAACGCCGAGAAACTGCCGAACTTCTCGCCCTGCCCCGGCAAGATCACCCAGTATCACGTGCCCGGCGGGCTCGGGGTGCGGATGGATTCGGCGCTCTACGACGGCTATTCGATCCCGCCCTATTACGACAGCCTGATCGGCAAGCTCATCGTTCACGGCCGCGACCGGGCCGAGGCGCTCTCGCGCCTGCAGCGGGCGCTCGGCGAGTTGATCGTCGACGGGGTCGACACCACGGTGCCGCTGTTCCACGCGCTCCTGCAAGAGCCCGACATCATCGCCGGAAACTACAATATCCACTGGCTCGAGCGCTGGCTGGAAGAAAACCTCGGGTAATCCGCGTGGAGGCGACGCGTCTCAGCCCCGAGCTCTTGCTGCGCGCCTATGCCGCCGGGGTGTTCCCGATGTCGGAGGGGCGCGACGATCCGCGGGTGTTCTGGGTCGATCCCGACCGGCGCGGCATCCTGCCGCTCGATGGCTTTCACCTGTCGCGCTCGCTCAGGCGCGCGATCCTGCGCCACCCGTTCGAGCTGACCCTCGATCTCGCCTTCGAGGACGTGGTGCGCGGCTGCGCCGACCGCGACGAAACCTGGATCAACGACAGCATCTTCCGCGCCTATTTCGCGCTGCACCGGCTGGGCTATGCCCATTCGATCGAGGCCTGGGAGGGCGACCGGCTGGTGGGCGGGGTTTACGGCGTGGCGCTGGGGCGGGCGTTTTTCGGCGAGAGCATGTTCAGCGCCGCCACCGACGCCTCGAAGATCGCGCTGGCGACGCTGGTGGCGCACCTGTCGCGCACCGGGTTCACCCTGTTCGACACCCAGTTTCTCACCGAGCACCTCGCCTCGCTGGGGGGCGTGGAAATCAGCCGGTCGGACTATCGCGAGAGGCTTTCGGAGGCCTTGCAGGCCGGCGCGGCGGAGATCCTGTCACGCCCCCTGCCCGATCCTCACTCGGTGGTGCAGGCGATCACCCAGACGTCGAACCGGGCATGATCGAGCGCGTTCAGGGCCGGTGACGAGGCCACCATCCAGCCCTCGAAGACCGGCGCCTCCCCGGCTTCCTCGCGGATGACGAGCCAGGCGTAGGCATCTCCGGCGGGGTTATCGACCGGGTAACGGCATTCGCCGAGCGTGATCTGGAGCCAGCCTAATCCCACGGTTTCGCCATTTGAAAGGGTGAGGTCCTCGACCGAGCCCGCGAGCTTGTCGAGCCCCTTGAGCCGGGCGCCGGTTCCGGTGGCGACAACGTCTTCCTCGGTGGTGATGACTTCATCGCCGACCACGGAGCCGGGCGGCAAGGGTTCGAGGGTTTCGAAATCGAAGGTTTCAAGCTCGATCACTTCGCCCTCGGCGCTCTCGACGCTGTCGCTCTCGGGCAGCGGTTCGACCTCGGAAGGATCGACCGGGTCGAGCGGCACAACCACGATCTGCGCCACCGCCGGGCCGGCGGCAAGGACGAGAAGAAGCGAGAGGAGCCGGAGCATGGTCAACGCGAGCAACCGGGTTATTCCGGCTGCCACGCCTCGTAATCGCGCCGCTCCGCCGGATCTTCGCGACGGATCGACCCGGCCGGCACGTAGGCGAGCGCGGTGCCGGTGAGATTATCGTGGTGGGTCTTCTCCCAGGCCTTGTGCGGCAGGGGGTTTTCGGCCGGGTTCTCGTCGAAGGTATGGTGCAGCCAGCCATGCCACTCGGCGGGAACCTTCGAGGCTTCGGGCTCGCCGGAATAGATCACCCAGCGCCGCGAGTCGTCGCGGTTGCGGTAATAGATGTTGCCCAGCTCGTCTTCGCCCACCTTCGCGCCGCGGAACCGGGTCATCAGCCGGGTGCCAAGCGTTTCACCATGATACCATGTGATGAGCGACAGAATGAACCGCATCAGAGCCTCCGTTTGTCTCGCCCCCATATGGCGCAACGGGGCGTCGAGGTCCAGTGCCAAACCCGAGGCCGGGCGATGCACCGCCGGCGGGGACGTGGCCGGACGCGCGCCGGATCACCGTGCCGCGCCCGTTTCCCGTGGCGGGGTGCGTCGGAGCCGGTCGTGATTGCTCAGCTTTCGGACAGATCGGCGGTATCCTGTCTTTCCTCGGTCTCGTCGGGGGCCGCCTTGCGGCAGAACAGCTCGAGGCGATGCGCGACGATCTCGTAGCCATAGGCCTTGGCGATCTTCCGCTGCAGGCGCTCGATTTCCGCCGAAACGAATTCGCGGATCTCGCCGGTTTCGACGTCGATCAGGTGATCGTGGTGCGGGCGGTCGGCCAGTTCGAATCGCATCACGTTCTTGTCGAAGGTATGCGTGTGCAGCAGCCCCTTCTCGGAAAGCACCGACAGCGTGCGATAGGCCGTGGCCTGGCTCACGCTTTCATCGTGCTCGCGCGCGCGGGCCAGCACCTGCTCGGCGTTGGGATGGTCCTCGGCCTCGATCAGAACCTGGGCGATCGCCTGTCGCTGCCGGGTCACGCGCAGGCCGGCGTCCCGCAGGAGGTCGTCTCCGTCACTGCTTTGGAAAGGCTTGTTCATGCCGCGAGTATGCCCGAGAACCCGCCCCGCTCGCAAGCCTGTTGCGAATGCGTCTCAAGAGCATTGACGTTGCGAACGCTTCTCATTATCAGTTGAAGCCAGAGCGGCCTCCGCCGGGCCGTTTGGACGGGAGCTTGCGCGATGATCCTCAAGAAACACGGCCTCACGACCATCCTCGCGGCGATGCTGCTGGCGCTGTCAGCGGGCTGGGCCACCGCGCAGGACCGGCTGACCGTCGTCGCCACGACGGGCATGATCGCCGATGCGGCGCGCGAGGTTGGCGGTGACCTCGTCGAGGTGCGTGCCCTGATGGGGCCCGGCGTCGATCCGCATGCCTACCGCCAGACCCGGTCCGACATCGTGGCGTTGGCGAACGCCGACCTCGTGCTCTGGCATGGACTGTATCTCGAGGCGCAGATGGAGGATTTCCTGCGCGAGCTGGCGCGGAACGGCAATGTCGTGGCGGTGGCCGAAAGCCTGCCCCGAAGCCTGCTGATCGGCCACGAGGACTACGACGACAAGTTCGACCCGCACGTCTGGATGAACCCCGATCTCTGGTCGCGGGTGGTGCTCGAGGTTCGCGACGCACTGATCGCGGCGCGCCCCGACAGCGAAGCGGCGTTACGCGCCAACAGCGAGTCGCACCTCGCCGATCTGGAGCTGCTTGCGCAATATGCCACCGGGGTGCTCTCCTCGGTGCCGGCCGAAAGCCGCGTTCTGCTCTCGGCGCATGACGCCTTCAACTACTTCGGGTTGGCCTACGGCTTCGAGGTGCTGGGCATCCAGGGCATCTCGACCGAGAGCGAGGCCGGCCTCCAGCGGATCTCCGACCTTGTCGATACGCTCGTCGAGCGCAAGATCGGCGCGGTCTTCGTCGAAACCTCGGTCTCCGACCGCAACATCCGGGCGCTGATCGAAGGCGCGGCCGCACGTGGTCACGAGGTCGTCATCGGCGGTGAGCTGTTTTCCGACGCGATGGGTGAGGACGGCAGCTACGAGGGCACCTATCTCGGCATGATCGACCACAACGCGACGGTCATCGCCCGCGCCCTCGGCGGTGATGCGCCCGAACGCGGCATGTCGGGCCTGTTGACCCCACGGAGCACGGAATGACCCCCACCCCTGTCACAATCGCCGCCGAGGACGGACAAGCCCGCAACCCGGCCTTGCCCACGCCCGAAAGCGCGCTGGCCATGCGCGGGATGACCGTCTCCTACGGCGAGAAGCCCGCCGTGTTCTCGGTCGACGCCACCTTCCCGGCCGGTGCGATGTCGGCCATCATCGGCCCCAACGGCGCGGGCAAATCCACCCTGCTCAAGGCGTCGCTCGGCGTTGTGCCCCGGCTTTCGGGCGCGGTGACGGTGTTCGGCACACCGATCGAGAAGGCGCGCGACCGCATCGCCTACGTGCCCCAGCGCGCCAGCGTCGACTGGGATTTTCCCACCACCGTGATCGACGTGGTGCAGATGGGCCTTTATCGGAAGGTCGGCCTGCTCGGGCGGCTGTCGGGCGCGGCGGCACAGCAGGCCCGGACCTGCCTTGACCGCGTCGGCATGGCCGATTTCGCCGATCGCCAGATCGGCCAGCTTTCCGGCGGCCAGCAGCAACGGGTGTTCCTGGCCCGCGCGCTGGTGCAGGACGCCGACCTCTACCTGCTCGACGAGCCCTTCGCAGGCGTCGACGCCGCCACCGAACGGGCGATCATCGACGTGCTCAAGTTGCTCAAATCCGAGGGTAAATCGGTGGTCGCGGTGCACCACGACCTGGCCACGGCGCGGGGCTACTTCGATCACGTCTTCCTGATCAACGTCCGCCGGATCGCCGAAGGGCCGGTCGAGACCACCTTCACCGCCGAGAACCTCAACGCCACCTACGGCGGGCGCCTGTCGGCCACTCATGTGGACGAACTCACCCTCACCGGAGGCGCGGCGTGAGCCCCTTCCTCGACGCCCTGCTCCTGCAGGCCGGCTATAACGCCGCGCTCGTCGGCATCGGCGCGGGCCTGCTCGGTTTCGCCGCCGGATCGTCGGGCACGTTCCTGTTCCTGCGCAAGCGCGCGCTGGTGTCGGACGCGGTGGCCCACGCCACCCTGCCCGGCGTCGGGCTGGCCTTCATCGTCATGGTCGCGCTCGGCGGCGACGGGCGCAGCCTCGCCGGCCTGCTGATCGGCTCCGCCGTCACGGCGTGGATCGGCCTGATGCTGATCGAATGGATCACCCGCCGGACCCGCCTTGCGGAAGACGCCGCCATTGGCGCGGTGCTGGGCGTGTTCTTCGGGCTGGGTATCGTCCTGCTCACCGTGATCCAGACGATGAGCGCCGGCCGCCAGGCCGGTCTTGAAGGGTTCCTGCTGGGTTCGACCGCCGGGATGCTGTTCGAGGACGCGATCATCATCGCCGTCGGCGGGTCGGTCGCCGTGTTCGCGACCTGGCTTCTGCGCCGGCCGATGACGCTCGTCGCCTTCGACCCGGATTACGCCGCCGCGCTCGGCTACGACGTGCGGCGGATCGACCTGATGATGATGGGCCTCGCGATGGCGGTCACCGTGATCGGCCTGAAGCTGGTCGGCCTTATCCTGATCGTCGCGATGCTGATCATCCCCTCGGTGACGGCGCGGTTCTGGACCGAGCGGGCGCATCACGTGGTCTGGATCGCGGGCGGGATCGGCGGCGTTTCGGGCTATGTCGGCGCGGCGATCTCGGCGTCGGCCCCGTCGATGCCGACCGGGCCGGTGATCGTGCTGGTGGCGGCCGGCGCCTTCGCCATCTCGCTGCTCTTCGCGCCGGTGCGCGGGGTTGTCGCCTCGCTGTTGCGGCACCGCAGGTTCCAGGTGCGGGTGCATCGCCGCCAGGGCCTGCTGGCGCTCGCGCATCAGCATCCGATCCGCGAACCCTTCACCTTGCGCCTTCTCGCCCGCGAGGGCCTTGTCCGCGCCGATGGCGTGGCCACCCAGGCCGGCCGGGCACAGGCGGCGAAGGTTTCGCGCGATGAACGGCGTTGGGCGATCGCGCGCGAAATCCACCAGGACGCCGGTCTCACTGGCCGATACGATGGCCTGACCCCGATCGAGGAGGTCTTCACCGCCGACGAGATCGGCGAGTTTGACCGCCGCCTCGGCGCGCCGGTCGGCCTAGGAGGGGGCAGTTGATGGGAACCGACTTCGTCCAGTTCTCGCTGACCCCGATCCTGATCGGCACCTTCGCGGCCATCGCCTGCGCGCTGCCCGGCAATTTCCTTATCCTGCGGCGGCAGGCCCTGATCGGCGACGCCATCAGCCATGTCGTGCTGCCCGGCATCGTCGTTGCCTTCCTCGTCACCGGCGCGGTCGCGGCGATCCCGATGCTGATCGGCGCCGCCGGCGCGGCGATCGTGGCGGTGATCCTGATCGAGACGGTGAAACGGCTCGGCCGGATCGAGCCGGGCGCCGCCATGGGCGTGGTCTTCACCACGCTCTTCGCCGCCGGCGTGCTGCTGCTCGAACAGACCGACACCTCCAGCGTTCACCTCGATGTCGAACACGCGCTGATGGGCAACCTCGAATCGCTGATCTGGTTCCGCGCCACCGGGTGGGACTCGCTGCTCGATCCCGCGGCCCTGGCCACCCTGCCGCCGGAACTCGGCCGCATGGCCGCGGTCTGCGCGCTGATCGTCGGGCTCATGCTGGTGTTCTGGCGCTGGCTCAAGATCGCCACCTTCGACGAGGGCTTCGCGCAGGCGCTCGGCATTCCCGCCGCCGGCCTTGGCTTCGGCCTCGTCATCACCGCCGCCGTCGCCGCCGTGGCGGCCTTCGACGCGGTCGGCTCGATCATCGTGATCGCGATGTTCATCTGCCCGCCCGCCGCCGCGCGGCTGATGACCAATCGGCTGGCGGCGCAGGTCTGGTGGTCGGTCGCTTTCGCGACGGTCTCGGCCGTTCTGGGCTACGTCCTCGCGGGCTACGGCCCGCTCTGGTTCGGCGGTCAGAACGCGTTGAGCGCGGCCGGCATGATCGCGGCGGTCTCGGGCGTGATCCTCGGCCTTGCGGTGCTGTTCGGGCCGCACCGCGCACGGGTGGGCGCCGGGCGCGCGGATGCGTCTGGCTGACACGCGGCGCCAGCCGCCGGATCGGTAGTTCAGGCCCGCGCCTGACGGCGCGCGGTAACCTCGATCTCGATCTTCATCTGCGGGGTCATAAGCCCCGCCACCAGCATGGTCGCCGCCGGGCGCGCCTTGCCGAAAGCCTCGCGCAGCACCGGCCAGCAGGGCTCGAAATCCGCCGGGTCGGGCAGGATGTAGCGCACGCGCACCACGTCATCGAGGCTGGCCCCCGCCTC
This sequence comes from Sinisalibacter lacisalsi, assembly GCF_014640115.1. Classification (GTDB taxonomy): domain Bacteria; phylum Pseudomonadota; class Alphaproteobacteria; order Rhodobacterales; family Rhodobacteraceae; genus Sinisalibacter; species Sinisalibacter lacisalsi. The sequence continues at coordinate 245,598 of NZ_BMGI01000005.1, forward strand.
TTCAAGCGCGCGGGCGATCGTCGCCAGCGTGTTGGCCGTCTGCTCGACGACGCTCTCGGGCATGGTCATGGTCTCATAGTCGTAGCCGGTGGTGCCGGCGACGAATATCCAGTCGCCATCAACGACGGCGCGGCTGTAGCCGATCTGGGCCTCGAACGGTGATCCGGACGATATCCACTTACGTTTCATACCGCACCCCTGCTGGCGGTGGGACGGGCGCGCCCCGGCCTCAGCCGCATTTCGAATGGCCACAGGCGCCGCAGGTCATGCAACCCTCGACCATGCGCATCTCGTACTGGCCGCAGCGCGGACAGGCCGGGCCGCGCCGAATACCGAGGTTGACCACTTCCGATTGCGGGTCGGACTTCAGCCCCATGCCCTCGCCGGCGAGGAAGCCCGTCTCGATCATGTGGCGCTCGATCACGCCGCCGATCGCGGCGAGGATGGAGGGCACGTATCTGCCGCCGATCCAGCCGCCGCCGCGCGGATCGAACACCGCCTTGAGTTCCTCCACCACGAACGACACGTCGCCGCCGCGCCGGAACACCGCCGAGATCATCCGGGTGAGCGCCACCGTCCAGGCGAAATGCTCCATGTTCTTGGAGTTGATGAACACCTCGAAGGGCCGCCGGTGACCGTTCACCACCAGATCGTTGATGGTGATGTAGATTGCGTGCTCGCTCTCGGGCCAGCGCAGCTTGTAGGTGGCGCCTTCGAGCGCGGAGGGCCTGTCGAGCGGCTCCGACATGTAGATCACGTCGGCCCCGTGATCGGCCTCGGGCGCCTCCTCGCTGGTTTCGCTGACGCTCAGCACCGAGCCGGTCACGTCGTTCGGGCGGTAGGTGGTGCAGCCCTTGCAGCCGGTATCCCAGGCTTCGAGGTAGACGCTCTTGAACGCCTCGAAGCCGATATCCTCGGGCACGTTGATGGTTTTCGAGATCGAGCTGTCGACCCATTTTTGCGCCGCGGCCTGCATCTTGACGTGTTCGGAGGGCGTCAGCGTCTGGGCGTTCACGAAGTAATCGGGCAGCGCGCGGTCGCCGAACTTGTCGCGCCACATCTGCACCGCGTAATCCACAACCTCTTCCTCGGTGCGGCTGCCGTCCTTCTGCAGCACCTTGCGGGTGTAGGCGTAGGCGAACACCGGCTCGATGCCGCTCGAGACGTTGCCGGCATAAAGGCTGATCGTGCCGGTGGGGGCGATCGAGGTGAGCAGCGCATTGCGGATGCCGTGGGTGCGGATCGCCTCGCGCACGTCGTCGTCCATGTGGGTGAGGGAACCGGAGGCGAGGAAGGCCTCGGCGTCGAACAGCGGGAACGGGCCCTTCTCCTTCGCCAACTCCACCGAGGCGAGGTAGGCCTCGCGCGCGATGAGGCGCATCCAGTCTTCGGTTTGCGCCGCCGCCCCGTCGGAGCCATAGCGCAGGCCCAGCATCAGGAGCGCGTCGGCCAGCCCCGTCACCCCGAGCCCGATGCGCCGCTTCGCCTGCGCTTCCTGGCGCTGCGCCTCGAGCGGGAAGCGCGACTCGTCCACCACGTTGTCCATCATCCGCACCGCGGTGCGCACGAGTTGGCCGAGCGCGGCGCCGTCGAGCGCGGCCCCCTCCTCGAACGGCGCCTGCACCAGCCGGGCGAGGTTGATCGAGCCGAGCAGGCAGGCACCGTAGGGCGGCAGCGGTTGCTCGCCGCAGGGATTGGTGGCGGAGATCGTCTCGCAATAGGCGAGATTGTTCATCTTGTTGATCCGGTCGATGAAGATCACCCCCGGCTCGGCGTAATCATAGGTCGCCTGCATGATCCGGTTCCACAGGTCGCGCGCCTCGACGGTGTGGTAAACCTTGCCGTCGAACACGAGATCCCAGCTCGCATCGGCCTTGACCGCCTCCATGAACGGATCGGTCACCAGCACGCTCATGTTGAACATGCGCAGCCGGGCCGGATCGGATTTGGCAGCGATGAAATCCTCGATATCGGGGTGGTCGCAGCGCATCGTCGCCATCATCGCGCCGCGACGGCTGCCCGCGCTCATGATGGTGCGGCACATCGCATCCCACACATCCATGAAGGAAAGCGGCCCGGAGGCGTCGGCGGCCACGCCCTTCACGTCGGCGCCCTTGGGCCGAATGGTGGAGAAATCGTAGCCGATGCCGCCGCCCTGCTGCATCGTCAGGGCCGCTTCGCGCAGGTTTTCGAAGATGCCCGACATCGAATCGGGGATCGTGCCCATCACGAAGCAGTTGAACAGCGTGACGTTGCGCTCGGTGCCCGCGCCGGCGAGAATGCGGCCGGCTGGCAGGAACTTGAAGTCGGCGAGGGCTTCGAAAAACTCGCCCTCCCGCTCCGGTTCACGCGCGCTCAGCGCCCGGGCGACGCGGCGCCAACTGTCTTCCACGCTCTGGTCGATCGGCGTGCCGTCAGCCTGCTTGAAACGGTATTTCATGTCCCAGATGGACTCGGCGATCGGGGCGGCGAAACGGCTCATCGGGCAAATCCTGCGCAGGCGTGGAGGGATGATCACGATACGCGGAGGGCCCGACCGGGTCAACTTGCGCCCGGGCCCGGGGCCTGTATTTTGTGTGCAGGGGGTGCCAATGCCGCAACACGTCAACCTTGTGAAACTCTGCGTCGGCTGCGAGAGCGTCGACGATCTTGCCCGGTTCCAGCGCGAGCGCGGGATGGGCGACCCGGACTGGCTGCCCCGCCACGTCACCCGGATGTGGCCCAAGCGCGAGGCCGAGTTGGTCGCGGGCGGCTCGCTCTACTGGGTGGTCAAGGGGGCGATCCTCGCCCGACAGCGCATCCTGCGGCTCGACGAGGTGATCGGGCAGGACGGGATCCGGCGCTGCGGCATCGTGATGGCGCGCGAGATCCACCGCACCCAGACCGCGCCGCGCCGGGCCTTCCAGGGCTGGCGCTACCTCGCGCCGGCGGATGCGCCCGCCGATCTGCCGCCCGGCCGGGAAGGTGAGGAGGCGCTGCCGGCGGAATTGTCGTCGAAGCTGGCCGAGATCGGCATCTTCTGACCCGGCCCCACGTCCCGCAAGATGCGCGCGGCGGACACGGTTCCGCCGCCGAAAGGCGGATCAGTAGCCCGCGCTGCGATCGACGAGATGCAGCAGCGGCTCCCCCGTTTCGCCGCGCCGGATATTCTCGGCGATGACCCGCGCCGCCGTCGCCGCCCGGGTTTCGGAGGCGATATGCGGCGTCACCGTCACGCGCGGGTGGCGCCAGTAGGGATGATCCTCAGGCAAGGGCTCCACCCGGAAGGTGTCGAGCGTGGCATGCGCCACCTGCCCGGCGTCGAGCGCGGCGAGCAAGCCTTCGTCGTCGATCAGCCCGCCGCGCCCGGGGTTGAGGATCACGGCGCCCTCCGGCAACCGGGCGAGCGCCGCCGCGTCGAGGGTGTTTTCGGTCGCCGGTGTAAGCGGCAGCAGGAGCACGAGGATCTCGGAGCGCGCAAGCACCGCGTCAAGGCCCCCGGGGCCGGCATGGCAGGCCACGCCCGCGATCTCCTTGGGGCGGCGCGACCATCCGGCGACGTCGAAGTTCAGCCCCGCCAGCGCCCGGGCACAGGCCGCGCCAAGCTCGCCCAGCCCCAGCACGCCGACGCGGCGGTCACGGGCGAGCGGCGGCACGTGCTTGTGCCATTTCGGCTCGGTGCGGCAGATATCGGCATCCATCCCGAGGTGATGGCGCAGAACGTGGCCGGTGACCCATTCCACCATGCCCTCGGTCAGCCCGGGATCAACCATCCGGGCATAGAGCATCGTCAGCGTCGGGTTGGAGATGATCGTCTCCACCCCGGCCCAGAGCCCGAGCGCGGCCCTGGCGCGGGTATAGGGCGAGAGGTCCACCGCACCGGAATGCGGGGCATAGACGATGTAATCGACGTTTTCGGGCGGGTGGTCCATTGCCAGCGCGGCCTCCAGCCCCGCCTCGCCCAACGCCTCGGCCAGCGGCGTGCGATACGCCTCGAACACCTCGCGGGAGGTTATGAACTGCACCGCCACGCTCATTTCGACCGCGCCCTGTGCACATGCGCCGATTGCACGAGACCGAAGCCGATCAGCAGCACCAGCATGGCCGAGCCGCCGTAGCTGACCAGCGGAAGCGGCACGCCCACCACCGGCGCGAGCCCCATCACCATCGACATGTTGACCGCGAAATAGAAGAAGAAGGTGGCGGCGATACCGAAGGTGAGCAGCGCCCCGAACCGGTCGGGGTTGCGCATCGCCGAGACCACGGAGACGAAAATGATACCGACATAGAGCGCCAGCAGGGAGCTTGCGCCGACGAAGCCGAATTCTTCCGCCAGCGTGGTGAAGATGAAATCGGTGTGTTTCTCGGGCAGGAAGTTCAACCGGCTCTGCGTGCCTTCCATGAAGCCCCGCCCGGTCCAGCCGCCCGAGCCGAAGGCGATCTTGGACTGGGTGATGTGATAGCCCGCGCCGAGCGGGTCGCTGGAGGGGTCGAGGAAGGTGTCGATTCGGCGATACTGGTAATCCTTGAGCAGTTGCCACGGCGTGCCGCGCGACAGGAACACCGCCGCCACCGCGCCCACGCCCAGCGCGCCGACCGCGAGAAAGTAGAACAGGTGTACGCCCGCGAGCCACATCAGCACCGCGCCGCCCAGCAGCAGCAGAAGCGCGGTGCCGAGATCGGGCTGGGCCAGCGTGAGGGCGGCGGGCATCAGCACGATCAGCACCGGCACCAGAACCCACAACGGGCGCGAAACCTTGTTCACGTCGAGCCAGTCGTAATATGCAGCCAGCACCATCACGAGCGTGATCTTGGCCAGTTCCGAGGGCTGCAGGCGCATGAATCCGAGGTTGATCCAGCGCTGCGCACCCATGCCCGTCTCGCCGAAGAATTCCACCGCCAGCAGCAGCGCGAGCGAGACGAGGAAGGCCAGCACCGCCATGTTGCGCCAGAACCAGATCGGCACCATGGCGACGAAGAACATCAGCGCCAGCCCGAGGCCGAAACGCTTCATCTGCGGCTCGGCCCAGCGGCCCATGTCGCCGCCGGCGACCGATGTGAGCATCAGAAAGCCGATCCCCGCCGCCGCCGCGAGCAGAAGCAGCAGCGCCCAGTTCAGGTAGAGCACCTTGGCCAGCCCGGTTGGCGTCCATTTGACGTTGTATTCGAGATAACTCACGCTTGGCTCCTGCCCCGCGAGGGCGCTTGCGGCGGGCGCAGATCGAGGTTGTCGAAACGGCTGCGGATGGTGTTGCGCTGCGTCGCCGGGTAGGCGGAAAGCGGCGGCACGTCGTCGTAGAGCGCGGCAAGCAGCACGTCGCGCGCGATCGGGGCCGCCGCCGTCGAGCCGCCGCCGCCGTGTTCGACCACCACGGAGACGACGAGTTCCGGCGCGTCGTGTGGCGCGTAGCCGACGAACAGGGCGTGGTCGCGCCGCTCCCATGGCAGATCATCGTTCGAGGTCACCCCGCTGGCGCGTTCGGCGGCGGTGATGTTGCGCACCTGGCTGGTGCCGGTCTTGCCCGCCATGCGCAGGCCTTCGGCCACCACGCGCGAACTGCCCGCCGTGCCACGCGCGCCGTTCACCACGTCATACATGCCCTGGCGCACCAGCGCGAGGTTTTCGGGGTCGAGCCCGAGCGGTTCCAGCCCGTTGACAGGCTGTTCCACGCCGTCGATCGAGAGCACGAGGCGCGGCGATATCTGGGTGCCGGACGCGATCCGCGCCGTCATCACCGCCAGTTGCAGCGGCGAGGCGAGCACGAACCCCTGGCCGATGGTGGCGTTGAGCGTGTCGCCGATCATCCAGTCGCCCCGGCCGTTTTCCAGCTTCCAGCTGCGCGAGGGGATCAGCCCCGCCGCCACCGAGGCGAGCGGCAGGTCGTGCTCGACACCGAGCCCAAGCCGCCGCGCCATTGCGGCGATGCGCTCGATCCCGACAAGCTGGGCCAGCTCGTAGTAATAGACATCGCAGCTCTCGCTCAGCGAGCGCAGCAGGTCGACCCGTCCGTGCCCGCCCCGGCTCCAGCAATGGAACCGGCGCGACCCGACCTCGATGAAGCCCCGGCAGGTGAAGGTGTCGTCGGAGGCGATAAGCCCGTCTTCGAGCGCCGCCAGCGCGGTGACCATCTTGAAGGTGGAGCCGGGCGGATAGATCCCCTGCGTCGCCTTGTTCGGCAACGGCCGGTAAGGGTCTTCGAGCAAGGCGTTGTAGGCCTTGGAGGAGATCCCCCGCACGAACAGGTTGGGGTCGAAACTCGGGGCCGAGGCGAGCGACAGGACATCGCCGTTGCGCGCATCCATCACCACCACCGCCGCGCTTTCGCCCGCCACCCGCGCCTCGCAGAAGTTCTGCAGCGCGTGGTTGACGGTGAGTTGCACGCTGGCGCCCGGCACCCCTTCCTCGCGGCTGAGTTCGCGCATCACCCGGCCGACGGCGTTGACCTCCACCCGGCTGGTGCCCGCGCTGCCGCGCAGAACCGGCTCGAGGCGCGCTTCGATCCCGGTCTTGCCGATCTGGAAGCGCGGGATCTGGAGCAACGGGTCGGGGTCTTCGGTACGGTTCAGGTCGCGCTCCGAGACCGGGCCGACATAGCCCACGAGATGGGCGAAATCGGCGCCCATCGGGTAGAACCGGCTGAGCCCCATCTCGGGGAAGACACCGGGCAGCGCCGGGGCATTGACCGCGACCTTGGCGACGTCGTCCCAACTCACGCGGTCGGCGATGGTGACCGGCACGAAGGGTGAGCGACGGCTCATCTCGCCGAGCGCGCGGGCTTTCGCCGCCGGTTCGAGCCAGATCAGCTTGCCCAGCCGCTCGAGGATCGCTTCGGGATTGCCGGCGTCCTCGCGCACCATGACGATACGGTAGTTCTGTTCATTCCCCGCGAGCAGCACGCCCTTGCGGTCGAAGACCAGCCCGCGCGCGGGCGGCAGGAGGCGGATGTTGATCCGGTTGCGGTCGGCGAGAAGGCGGTATTCGTCGGCCTGTTCGAGCTGCATGTAGCGCATCCGCCCCGCGAGCACACCCACGAACCCCAGTTGCGCCGCGCCAAGGATCAGGCCGCGGCGGGTGATGAAGCGCGCGCTTTTCTCGATATCCGCGGGGGACCGTTTCATATCAGCCGCGCCTCCGCCGCGTGTTCGCCTGGGGCGAGGCGGCGCACCCCGAAGCCCCAGACCGAGATCGCGGCCACCAGCGGGTAGACCACCACGTTCACCGCGAGGCCGAGAACCGCGAGGCCAAAGCCGCCTTGCTCGACGAAGAACAGGGCGAGCAGCACCCGTTCGGCCAGGAGCATCGCCGCGAGCACCGCGCCAACCGTTGCCCATTCCACCGCAAGACCGCGCTCGCGCAGCGCCCCGCCGCGCACGCGCAGCCATTCCAGCCCGATCACCGCCAGCGCCGTGACCAGGCCGGGCGGACGCAGAAAGATCATGTCGGTGGCCAGCAGAACCGCGGCAAAGGGCAGGACGGGCACGAAATCGGGCCGCCGCAGCACCCAGGCGAAGCCCAGAAGCACGATCAGGTCGGGCGGCGGCATACCGCCGGAGGAGGCGTCGAGCGGCAGCATCCGGATGAAAACGATCAGCGCGGAGAGCCCGAGGAACAGCCCCAGGTAGGCCCAGCGGTGCAAGGTGAGCGGGGAGATCATTGCTCGGCCTCCCCCGCCTCGCCCGCCGTCCGGGCGGCGATGTCATCGGCGCTTTCGCCCTCGGCCACCGGGGCCATGACCGGGTTCATCACGATCAGCGCACCGGCGTCTTCGACGAACTCGCCCGGGTGCGAGCGCAGCACCCGCAGGAACTCAAGCCGGCCATAATCGGCGGCGAGGCGCACCCGCAGCCGCCGGTCGGGGCCGCGCACCACCTCGCCCACGAGCAGCCCGGCGGGAAACAGCCCGCCATCACCGGAGGAGACCACCCGGTCGCCCGGCCGCACCTCGTCGGTGTTCTCGATGAATTCCAGCGGCGGCTGGGCGGTGTTGTCGCCGCGCAGAAGCCCGGTCTGGCCCGAGGGCTGGATGGTGATGGGGATGCGGCTGTTCGAATCGGTAAGCAGGATCACCCGCGAGGTCTGGTCGCCCACGCCCGAGATCCGGCCGACGAGGCCGAGCCCGTCCATCGCCGCCCAGCCGTCGACCAGCCCATCGCGCGCGCCGACGTTGAGCAGCACCGACTGGCGGAACGGCGAGCCCGAGTCGGCCAGCACCACGCCGGTGACGAAGGAGAGCCGGGCATCGAGCCGGACGTTGTTGAGGTCGAGCAACTGGGCATTTTCCTGTTCCAGCTGCAGCGCCGCCTCGCGCCACGCCTTCATCTGCTGAAGCTCGCGGCGCAGTTCCTGGTTCTGCTCGGCCAGCCGGGCGTAGGACTGAAACCCCTCGATCAGCCCCGCCGCCTTGGTCACCGGCACCAGCGCCCATTCCATGTTGGGCACCAGCGTGTCGACGATCTGGGCGCGGAACCGCTCGACCCTGGGGCTGTCGATCCGCCAGACGAGGAACACCAGCAGCAGGCTCACCACGACCAGCCCCACCAGGATGCGCCTGACAGGGGTTACATAGTCTTCGCCGTGCCGTCTGTTCTTCGCCAAACAGGCCTCCCACGCGACGGGGGCCACCCCCGGCGTCAGCTATCGTAGTCGATAACGTGTCGCAGTTGCTTTTCGTATTCCAGAGCGCGGCCGGTGCCCAGCGCCACACAATTGAGTGACTCGTCGGCCACCGAGATTGACAACCCGGTCTGCTCCCTGAGCGCGAGATCGAGCTCGCCCAGCAGCGCGCCGCCGCCGGTGAGCATCACGCCCCGGTCGACGATATCGGCGGCAAGATCGGGCGGGGTGGTTTCGAGCGCGGTCATCACCGCCTCGCAGATCTGCTGCACCGGCTCCGCCAGCGCCTCGGCCACCTGCGCCTGGTTGATCTCGAGTTCCTTCGGCACGCCGTTGAGCAGGTCGCGCCCGCGGATCATCATGCTCACGCCGCGGCCGTCATCGGGCATCCGGGCCGACCCGATCGAGGTCTTGATCCGCTCCGCCGTGCTCTCACCGATCAGCAGGTTGTGCTGGCGGCGCAGGAAGTTGACGATCGCCTCGTCCATCCGGTCGCCGCCCACCCGGACCGAGCGGGCATAGACGATATCGCCGAGCGAAAGCACCGCCACCTCGGTGGTGCCGCCGCCGATGTCGACGACCATCGAGCCGGTGGGATCGGTGATCGGCATCCCGGCACCGATCGCGGCCGCGATCGGTTCGGCGATCAGCCCGGCGCGCCGCGCGCCCGCGCTCAGCACCGATTGCCGGATGGCGCGCTTTTCCACCGGAGTCGCGCCATGGGGCACGCAGACGATGATCTTGGGCTTGGAGAAGGTGGTTCGCTTGTGCACCTTGCGGATGAAGTACTTGATCATCTCCTCGGCGCTGTCGAAATCGGCGATGACCCCGTCGCGCATCGGCCGGATCGCCTCGATCGAGCCAGGCGTGCGCCCGAGCATCAGCTTGGCGTCTTCGCCGACGGCGAGCACCTTCTTGACCCCGTCCTTGACGTGGTAGGCCACGACCGAGGGCTCGTTGAGGATGATCCCGCGGCCCTTGACGTAGACCAAGGTGTTCGCGGTGCCGAGGTCGATCGCCATATCGGACGAGAAGAGGCCGGAGAGGAGTGACATCGGTGCGAAGATCCCGTGTGAGTGGCAGGGCGGGCGGCTGCCCGCGTCCGCGACTTATAGGGGTGGGGGCGGCGCGTGGAAAGGCCCCGCGCCGCGCCTCACGGCAGTTTTTCGCCGTCGCCCGCCGCGGGCTCAGACGCCTTCCGGCTTGGTCTTCTCGCGCCGCACGATCAGGTTGTTGAGCGCGTTGACGTAGGCCTTGGCGGAGGCGACCACGGTATCGGTGTCGGATGACAGGCCGGTGACGATCTTGCCGTCTTCCTCCATCCGCACCGTCACCGTCGCCTGCGCGTCGGTGCCTTCGGTGACGGCGTGCACCTGGTAGAGGTTGAGCTTGGCGGTGTGCGGAAACAGCTGCTTGATCGCGTTGAAGGTGGCGTCGACCGGGCCGTCGCCGGTGGCGGTCACCTGGTTGTCGACGCCATCGACGGAGAGCGTGAGATCGGCCGATTGCGGCGCCTCGGTGCCGCAGATCACCCGCAGGAACTTGACCTGGATCCGGTCGTTGGCGGCATCGGTGCCATCGCCCAGCAGCGCGATCAGGTCTTCGTCGAAAACCTCCTTCTTGCGGTCGGCAAGTTCCTTGAAGCGCACGAACACGTCGGCGAGTTGGTTGTCGGCCAGCTCGTAGCCCAATCCCTTCATCTTCGCCTTGAGCGCGGCGCGGCCGGAGTGCTTGCCGAGCGGCAGCGAGGATTCGGCCAGGCCGATATCCTCGGGTCGCATGATCTCGAAGTTCTGCGGGTTCTTCAGCATCCCATCCTGGTGGATGCCGCTTTCATGCGCGAAGGCGTTCTTGCCGACGATCGCCTTGTTGAACTGCACCGGGAAGCCGGAAACCTGCGCCACCCGACGACTGATCGACATGATCCGGGTGGTGTCGACGCCGGTGGTATAGGGCATGATGTCGTTGCGCACCTTGAGCGCCATCACCACCTCTTCCAGCGCGGTATTGCCGGCGCGCTCGCCAAGCCCGTTGATCGTGCTCTCGATCTGGCGCGCCCCCGCCTCGACGGCGGCCAGCGCGTTGGCCGTGGCCATGCCCAGATCGTTGTGGCAATGGGTGGCGAAGACGATCTCGTCGGCCCCGGGCACCTTTTCGATCAGCATCCGGATCAGCTCGGCGCTCTCGCGCGGCGCGGTATAGCCCACGGTATCGGGGATGTTGATCGTGGTGGCCCCGGCCTTGATCGCGATCTCGATCACCCGGCAGAGATAATCGTGCTCGGTGCGGGTGGCGTCCATCGGGCTCCACTGCACGTTGTCGCACAGGTTGCGGGCATGGCTCACCGTCTCGTGGATCAGGTTGGCCATCTCGTCCTTGCTGAGGCCGGGGATCTCGCGGTGCAGCGGCGAGGTGCCGATGAAGGTGTGAATGCGCGGGCGGCCGGCGTGTTTCACCGCCTCCCAGCAGCGGTCGATATCCTTGAAGTTCGCCCGCGAAAGGCCGCAGATCACCGCGTCTTTCGAGCGCTGCGCGATTTCCTTCACCGCGTTGAAATCACCCTCCGAGGCGATCGGAAAGCCCGCCTCGATGATGTCCACGCCCATGTCGTCGAGCATCTCGGCGATCTCGAGCTTCTCGGCATGGGTCATGGTCGCGCCGGGGCTTTGCTCGCCGTCACGCAATGTCGTGTCGAAAATCAGGACACGATCCTGTTCGGTGGGGATGTTCATGGTGCTATCTCTTCTGTTCTGGTCTTAGCCGGTCTGCGTCAGAAGGCGCGCAAAAGGTATCCTCTGAGCGCTCGCGCCAAGGGGCACGCTCAGAGGCGGCTAAGAAGAAGGAGCAGCGCGGCAGCCGGGCGCAGGGGCGCGCCGGGAGCTGAAATGATATGTGCCGCGTTGGTCATGGCGGGCACTATAGCCGCCACGATCACGATGAAAAGAGCTTTTTGGTCTGCCGTGCGGCGCGGGCCGTAGCAAGGGCATGACAGGCAATGCACTCATCATCGGCGCCTCGGGCGGGATCGGCGCCGGCCTCGCCGACGGGCTGGAGGCGCGCGGCGCGCGCGTCACCCGGCTGTCGCGGCGCGACGACGGGCTCGACCTGACCGATCCGGCCAGCGTCGAGCACGTGCTGGGCGCGCTCGACGGCCCGTTCGAAACCATCCTTGTCGCCACCGGGGCGCTGGAACCGGACGGCCACCGGCCGGAAAAGGCGCTGCGCCAGATCAGCGCCGCGGCGCTGGCGGCGCAGTTCGCGCTCAACGCCACCGGCCCGGCCCTGGTGCTGCGCCACCTGCCCCGTCTCCTGCCGCGCGACCGACCGAGCCGTTTCGCCGCGCTCTCGGCCCGCGTCGGCTCGATCGGCGACAACCACCTCGGCGGCTGGCACGGCTACCGCGCCGCCAAGGCCGCGCTCAACCAGCTCGTCCACGGCGCGTCGATCGAGCTTGCCCGCACCCATCGCGAGGCGGTCTGCGTCGTGCTGCACCCCGGCACGGTGGCCACCCGCCTGACCGAATCCCACGGCGCGGGGCATAGCCGCGTCTCCCCGCAGGCCGCGGCCGCCAACCTGCTCGGCGTGCTCGACGGCCTCACCCCCGCCGACACGGGGGGCTTTTTCGATTGGGCCGGAAAACCCGTCCCATGGTGAGCCGCCTTGTTCTGATCCTCGGCGACCAGCTCACGCCGGCGCTTTCGTCTCTGTCGCAGGTCGACAAGGCGCGCGACGTGGTGGTGATGGCCGAGGTCATGGGCGAGGCGGCCACCCAAAGGCACCATCCCAAGAAGATCGCGCTGATCTTCTCGGCCATGCGGCATTTCGCCGAGCGGCTGCGGGCCGACGGCTGGCGCGTGCGCTACTCCAGGCTGGACGATCCCGACAACAGCCAGAGCATCACCGGCGAGCTTCTGCGCCGCGCCGCCGAAACCGGGGCGCAGGAAGTGATCACGACCACCCCCGGCGACTGGCGGCTGACCGAGGCGCTCGACGCCCTGCCCCTGCCCGTTACCCGGCTGGAAGACAGCCGCTTTCTCGCCACCGAAGCCGAGTTTTCCGCCTGGGCGAAGGGCCGCAAAGAGCTGCGGATGGAGTTTTTCTACCGGCTGATACGGCGCAAGCACGGCTTGTTGATGGAGGGCGACAAACCCGCCGGCGGCAAGTGGAATTACGATGCCGAAAACCGCAAGCCCGCCCGCGCCGACCTGTTTCGCCCCACCCTGCCGCGGTTCGCGCCCGACGCGATCACCCGCGAGGTGCTCGACCTCGTGGCGCAGCACTTCCCCGATCATTTCGGCGATCTTCATCCTTTCGGCTTCGCCACCACGCCCGAAGAGGCAGAACAGGCGGCGACGCATTTTTTCCGCGCGGCGCTGCCCGAATTCGGCACCTACCAGGACGCGATGCTCAAGGGCGAGGACACGCTCTACCACTCGCTCCTGTCGCCCTACCTCAACCTCGGCCTGCTCGACCCACTCGATCTGTGCCGCCGCGCCGAGGCCGAATGGCGGGCGGGCCGGGCGCCGCTCAACGCGGCCGAGGGCTTCATCCGCCAGATCCTCGGCTGGCGCGAGTTCGTGCGCGGGATCCACCTGCTCGCCGGCCCCGGCTACACGGCGCAGAACGCGCTCGGCCACAGCCGCCCCCTGCCCGCCGCCTACTGGGGCGGCGAGACGCGCATGGCCTGCCTCTCGGACGTGGTGCGCGCCACCCGCGAGAACGCCTATGCCCATCACATCCAGCGGCTGATGGTTACCGGCAACTTCGCCCTGCTCGCCGGGGTCGACCCCGGCGCGGTGCACGACTGGTATCTTTCCGTCTATGCCGACGCGCATGAATGGGTCGAGGCGCCCAATACCATCGGCATGAGCCAGTTCGCCGACGGCGGCATGGTCGCCTCGAAACCCTACGTCTCGTCGGGCGCCTATATCGACCGGATGTCGGATTATTGCGGCGGCTGCAGTTACGACGTGAAGGCGCGCAGCGGCGAGGCCGCCTGCCCGTTCAACGCGCTCTACTGGCACTTTCTCACCCGCCACCGCGACCGGTTCGCCGCGAACCACCGGATGCGCCCGATGTTCGCCAACCTCGACAGGATGGACGCGGCCACCCGCGATGCGGTTCTCGACCGGGCCGAGGCGATCCTGATCGGCATGGACGCGGGCAAAAGCCCGTGACAGAGTAACAGAAAGGCGACAAGTGACTGGCCAACTACTGGACGCGACAAACGATTTCGCGCAGAACCTGCGCGAAACAGGCTGTCAAACCCGGTTTGGCACATGTGATCGAGTGTTTGAAAGAAAGGCAGGCTCATGACGCAGCCGCGAAAACGCAAGGCTTCTGCGGACCGAAAAGCCGAGATCGTCGACGTTGCGATCAGGTTGTCAGCGGAACTTGGGCCTGACCGCGTCACCACCCAGCACCTTGCCGACGCGGTCGGAATTACCCAGCCCGCGATCTTTCGTCACTTCTCCACCAAGGCCGAGATCTGGGACGCGGTGGGCGATCGGATCGTGGAGGACATGCAGGCGCTGCACGCGCATCCGGTGGTGACCGCGAACGACGATCCGCACAACCGGCTCAAGCAGCTCGTCGGCCAGCACTTCGTGCATATCGAGCAAAACCCGGCGATCCCCGCGATCCTGTTCTCTCGCGAACTGCAGGCCGGCAATCCCCCGCTGCGGGAGAAGTTTTCGGCGTTCTTCGGAGCCCGCGGCCGGGAGATCGCGCAGTTGATCGCCGCCGCGCAGAAAAACGGGATCCACCGCGCCGAGATCGCGGCCGACGATGCCGCCCAGCTGGTCACCATGTCGATACAGGGCCTGTCGTTGCGCTGGCTGATCGACGATCAGAGTTTCGGCCTGGTCGAGGAAGGCAGCCGGGTGATCGGCGGGCTGATCGACGGCTTCCGCGCCTGACAACCGCGCCGCGCGGCCCTACGCCCGCCGCAGGTTCCCGCGTCCATTTGCCTCGCGGCAAAATCAATCCGTTCGGCATATGATTCGGCCCCTACAGATTGATTTGTGTTATAGTATTTCGCGTCGGCCTCATGTTGGGCAGGAGTCGTTCTCTGACTGAAGGGCGCGCGCAACATCAACGGAGCTGGCGGCAGCCGATCCGCCAAGATGAAGGAAGCAACCATGGCGCACGTAGTCATCCTCGGCGCGGGCCTCGGGGGAACGATCCAGGCCTACGAACTGAAGGAAACACTCACCCGTGACGACAAGATCACGGTGATCTCCAACAAGCCCTATTTCCAGTTCACCCCCTCGAACCCCTGGGCCGGTGTCGGCTGGCGCAGCAAGGACGAGATCACCATCGACCTCGCCCCGGTGATGAAGCGCCGCGGCATCGAGTTCATCTGCGACGGCGCTTCCAAGCTCGTGCCCGAAGACAACAAGATCATCCTCGAGTCGGGCCGCGAGGTTGCCTACGATTACCTCGTGATCGCCACCGGGCCCGATCTGGCCTTCGACGAGATCGAGGGTTTCGGCCCCGAGGGGCACACCAACTCGGTCTGCTCGATCGAACACGCCGAGCTTTCCGGCGGCAAGGGCGGGACGTGGGAGCAGTTCTGCGCCGATCCCGGCCCGATCGTGGTGGGCGCGGTGCAGGGCGCCTCGTGCTTCGGCCCGGCCTATGAATACCTGCTGACGATCGACACCGACCTGCGCAAGCGCAAGATCAAGCACAAGGTGCCGATGACCTTCGTCACCTCCGAGCCCTACATCGGCCACCTCGGCCTTGGCGGCGTGGGCGATACCAAGGGCATGCTCGAGTCGATCATGCGCGACCGCGATATCAAGTGGATCACCAACGCCAAGACCGAGAAGTTCACCGCCGACGCGGTCCACGTGACCGAGTTCGACGAGGACGGCAACGAGAAGAAAAAGCACGAGATTCCGGCGAAGTACAAGATGATGCTGCCCGCCTTCCGTGGCATCCCCGCGATCATGGGGATCGAGGGGCTGGTGAACCCGCGCGGCTTCGTGATCGTCGACGAATACCAGCGCAACCCGAAATACCGCAACATCTTCGGCATCGGCGTGGCCATCGCCATCGCCCCGCCGGTCGCCACCCCGGTGCCCACCGGCGTGCCGAAAACCGGCTTCATGATCGAGAGCATGGTCACCGCCACCGCGCACAATCTGCCGCGTGTCCTGCGCGGCGAGGAGCCCAACAACCTGCCGACGTGGAACGCGCTCTGCCTTGCCGATTTCGGCGACCGTGGCGCGGCCTTCCTCGCCATGCCGCAGAACCCGCCGCGCAACGTCAACTGGGCGAGCGAGGGCAAGTGGGTGCACTGGGCCAAGCTCGCCTTCGAATGGTATTTCATGCGCAAGATCAAGAACGGTGTCTCCGAACCGTTCTATGAAAAACTCGCGATGAAAGTGATGAAGATCAACAAGATCCAGTGATCACATCGCGCGAATGAAGAGGGCCGCCCGCACGGGCGGCCCTTCTCAATGTGGTTGCGGCACTGGGCGGGGCCAACCGCAAGCCCCCGCGCCGGGGGAGCATTCAAACCGAAGCGGTCAAGCGGCGCGGGCGCGCGCCACTTCATGGTCATGCGCGGCCAGAAGCCGCCGCGCCTTTTCGCTCAGGGGTTTCGCCTTGACGGGGTTTTGACGACCGGGTGTTGCCATGTTCTGTCTCCTGCCTCGTGACAGCGCCGACCCTTGCAGGAAATGAGGGCGTTTTTTCGACGAGATCAGGGAATTGCCGGGCGGGACCGGCAAGATCCGGCAAGCCGGCGCCGGCCACGGGAGGCGGGCGAGATCGGCCGGTTCGCGGCGCGGGCGGCGCGCTCAGTTCTCCGCCGGCTGGCCATCCGTTTCGCCGGTTGCGCCCTCGTCGATCGCCGAGGTCATGACACCTTGCTCCCATTGCCCGGTCTCGCGCCGGCCATCGGGGTAGATCACCGTGCCCCGCCCCTCGCGCATCCCGTCAACGAAGCCGCCCTCGTAGATCGTGCCGTCCTCGTAGCGTTCGCGGCCCTCGCCATGGCGGGTGCCGTCTTTCCAGCCGCCCTCGTAGAAGGTTTCATCGGGGCGGGTGAGGCGGCCTTCGCCATCGGCGAACCCGGCTTTCCAGTTGCCGGTGTAGACCACGCCGGTCGGCAGCGTGAGCGTGCCCTCGCCCTCGTAGAGGTTGGAGACGAAGGCGCCCTCGTAAACCGTGCCATCGGCGCGGGTCAGCGTGCCCTGCCCCTCGAACACGCCATCGCGGAACTCGCCCTCGTAGATTGACCCGTCGGGGTATTCGATCCGGCCGCGCCCATCGGGAAGCCCGGCGCGGAACTGGCCGGTGTAGACCGAGCCGTCGGGGTAGGTCTCGACGCCCTCACCCTCGATCCGGTCGTCGATCCAACCGCCCTCGTAGCGGTAACCGTCGGCGCCGATGAACACGCCCTGGCCCGAACGCCGGTTGGAAACGAAGCCGCCCTCGTAGACATCGCCGTTGGCATAGGTCACCTTCGCCACGCCCGAGCGCACGCCCATCACGAAGGGGCCCTCGTAGACATCGCCGTTGGCCTCGGTGAGCTTGCCCTCGCCGTCCATCTGGCCATCGGTCCAGGTGCCCTCGTAGCGCATCCCGTCGGCGGCCACCAACACGCCTTCGCCGTTGGGCTGGCCGTCGGAAAACGCGCCCTCGTAGACCGAGCCGTCGGGTTCGGTGAGCTTGCCCTGCCCCTGCTTGACGCCCATCACCCAGTCGCCCTCGTAGACGGTGCCGGAGGGGTTTTCGAGCCGGCCGCGGCCGTGGTGCTGGCCGGTGCGGAACCCGCCTTCGTATTTGAAACCGTTGGCATAGATCGCCAGCCCGGTGCCGTTGATCTTGCCGTCGACCCAGTCGCCCTCGTAGGAGGTGCCATCGGCGTAGGTGACCTTGCCGAAGCCGTGCGGGCGGCCCTTGGCGAAGCTGCCCTCGTAGACCGAGCCGTTGGGAAAGCGCGCCACGCCCTCGCCGCGGATCTCGCCATCGACGAAGCTGCCCTTGTATTCGTAGCCCGTGGGTGTGCGCAGGCTGCCGCGGCCATGGCGCAGGCCGTCTTTCATCTGGCCCTCGTAGATCGAGCCGTCATCGTATTGAACGACTTCCAGCGCGCCACCGTCCTGCGCCAGCGCGGCCGCCGGGGCCGCCATCGCAAGCGCCAGGGCCAGAACCGCCGGCTTCCATCCCCAAACCTGCTCCGACATCACATCCCTCGTTTCCCGTTTGTCCAGCCACGGGGCCGGTTGCCCAAAACCTATGCGACACCCCCCGATGAGACAACGGTTTTCGCCCCGGCCGGCGCGGCGCTGGCTTTTCCTCGCCCACAAACCTGTTAAACCGATGCCCGGACCGTCCCAACCCGAAGGCGCATCATGAGCGAGACCTTCCGCTTCACGCTGGCCCAGCTCAACCCGACGCTGGGCGACATTGCCGGCAATGCCGCCCGGGCCCGCGCGGCATGGCGCGAGGCGAAGGCGGCTGGGGCGGATTTCGTCGCCTTTCCCGAGGCCTTCCTGATCGGCTACCAGCCGCAGGATCTGGTGATGCGCCCCGCCTTCTGGCGCGAGGCGATGGACGCCGCCACCGCGCTCGCCGCCGACACCGCCGACGGCCCCGCCATCGGCATCGGCGCGCCGTTCCACGACGGGCGCGACCTTTACAACGCCTATTACATCCTCGAAGGCGGCGCAGTGCGGCTGCGCGTGCTCAAGCAGGTGCTGCCGAACGAGACGGTCTTCGACGAAAAACGCCTCTACACCCCCGGCCCCGAACAGGGCCCTTTCCGCATCGGCCCGCTGCTCCTCGGCACGCCGATCTGCGAAGACGCGTGGTGGCCCGAGGTCTGCACCACGATGGCCGCGGCGGGGGCCGAGGTCTTTCTCGTGCCCAACGGCTCGCCCTATTACCGCGCCAAGGTGCCGGTGCGGAAGAACCACGCCCGCGGGCGCGTCGCCGAAACCGGCCGCGCGCTGATCTATCTCAATCTCGTCGGCGGCCAGGACGATCAGGTGTTCGACGGTGCGAGTTTCGGCGTGAATCCGGACGGCGAGATCGCCTTCCAGATGCCGCAGTTCGAGGAGGCGCTGGCCCATGTCGACCTCGTGAACACCGAGACCGGCTGGCGCATCGCGCCCGTCGAGGTGGTGCCCGAGCTCGATGACTGGGAAGCCGATTACCGCGCGATGGTGATGGCGCTCGCCGACTACATGGGAAAGACCGGGTTCAGGAAGGTGCTCCTCGGCCTTTCGGGCGGGATCGACTCCGCGCTGGTCGCCGCGATCGCGGTGGATGCGCTCGGGGCCGAGAACGTGCGCTGCGTGATGCTGCCTTCGGAATACACCTCCGAAGCCTCGCTGGCGGATGCCGAGGCCGTGGCGAAGGCGCTCGGCGTGCGCTACGACTTCGTGCCGATTTCCGGGCCACGCGCGGCGGTGACCGAGGCGCTCGCCCCACTGTTCGCCGGCACCGAGCCCGATCTCACCGAGGAAAACATCCAGTCGCGCCTGCGCGGGCTGCTCTTGATGGCGCTGTCCAACAAGTTCGGGGAAATGCTGCTCACCACCGGCAACAAGTCGGAGGTGGCGGTGGGCTACGCCACGATCTACGGCGACATGGCGGGCGGCTACAACCCGATCAAGGACCTCTACAAGACCCGCGTGTTCGAAACCTGCCGCTGGCGCAACGCCAATCACCGGGCGTGGATGAAAGGCCCGGCAGGCGAGGTGATCCCGCCCCGGGTGATCGACAAGCCGCCTTCCGCCGAACTGCGCGAAGACCAGAAGGACGAAGACAGCCTGCCGCCCTACGAGGTGCTCGACGCGATCCTCGACGGGCTGATCGACCGCGAGGCCAGCGTGGCGGAACTGGTGGCCGAGGGCTTCGACCGCGAGACGGTCAAGCGGGTGGAGCACTTGATCTACATTTCGGAATACAAGCGCTTCCAGTCCGCCCCCGGCGCGCGGCTCACCCCCCGGGCGTTCTGGCTCGACCGGCGCTACCCGATGGTCAACCGCTGGCGCGACAAGAGCTGAAACGCGCTTGCCGCCGGCGCCCGTGGTGACAGGCGCGCGCCCCTGCGCTACCGTCAAGCCAATGAAGGTTGGATTTGGAGCGCGCCATGTTGAAACACTTCGCCTTGGGCCTGTTCTGCGCCCTCGCCTCGCCAACGCTGGCCGCCGAGCTGTCGGATCGCTACGACGCGATCGGCACGATGACGGTCACCCTCGGCGACGAAACGCTGGAACTGACGATCCCCTACGACCGTGAGCAGGACTCGGCCTATGCCGAGCAGAAAATGATCATGGGCCAGTTCCTGACGCTGAACACAGTGGGCCAGACGGTGACCGCCGATGGTCAGCCGGGGCAACCGATGGTGCAGGTCACGCTGCAGAAGCAGGGCGGTGGCATGGCGCTGCTGTCGGCGGAGGTGTTCGACGAGCAGGGCTACGACGCGCCGATGGCGATGGGTGCCGACGGCGGCACCGGGGCGTTGACCGAGTTCAGCTTCGAGAACAACCGTCTCGAGGCGCGCGTCGAGGGAAGCTTCCTGCGCCTCACCGGTTACATGTCGGAGCCCCGGGTGGCCGACGGGGCCGAGCCCGTGGCGGCGACGATCAGCTGGAGCGTCGACATTCCGCCGCTGGAATAGCGCGCGCGCTCAGCGCCGCACCTTCTGCAGAAGCGGCATCAGCGCGCCCATGTCGGGGCCGTGATCCATGCCGGTCAGCGCCTTCCTGAGCGGCATGAACAATCCCTTGCCCTTGCGCCCGGTGGCCTCCTTCACCTCGGCCGTCCATTTCCCCCAGCTCTCGGCGGTATAGGGCGGCTCGGGCAGAAGGGTCATCGCGGTGGCGATCATCTCGCGATCTTCCGCGTCCACCACCGGCTCGGCGCCGTCGCGGCACAGCACCCACCAGCCTTCGAGATCGGCCAGCGTGGTGATGTTCTCACGCGCCACGGTCCAGAACGCCTCCGCCATCGTCTCTGGCACGCCCAGCGCGCGGACGTGATCGGCCACCGCCGCGAAGGGGAGCTGGGCGAGGTAATGCGCGGTGAGCGGGAAAAGGTCGTTCACGTCGAACTTGGTCGGCGCCGCGCCGAAGGCGGAAAGATCGAACCCCTCGACGATCTCGTCGAGCGAGTTGCGCAGTTCCACCGGCTGCGACGACCCGAGCCGCGCCATCAGGCTCAGGAGCGCCATCGGCGCCACGCCCTGCGCCCGCAGATCGCGCAAGGCAAGCGTGCCCAGCCGCTTCGACAGCGCCTCGCCCTGCGGGCCGGTGAGCAGCGAATGGTGGGCAAAGGCCGGCACCGTGCCGCCGAGCGCCTCTATGATCTGGATCTGCGTCGCGGTGTTGGTGACGTGATCGGAGCCGCGCACCACGTTGGTGATGCCGAAATCGACATCGTCGCACACGCTGGCGAGGGTGTAGAGAAACTGCCCGTCGGCACGGATCAGCACCGGGTCCGACACGCTGGCGGCGTCGATCGAGAGCGGCCCGAGGATGCCGTCGTCCCACTCGATGCGCTCGTGATCGAGCTTGAAGCGCCAGTGCCCCTGCCCGCGCTCGGCGCGCAGCTTCGCCTTGTCGTCCTCCGAAAGCGCCAGCGCCGCGCGGTCATACACCGGCGGCCGGCCCATGTTGAGCTGCTTCTTGCGCTTGAGGTCGAGTTCGGTGGGGGTCTCGAAACACTCGTAGAACCGCCCCTTGGCGCGCAGCTCGTCGGCCGCCTGCTCGTAGCGCTCCAGCCGGGCCGACTGGCGCTCCACCCGGTCCCAGGTCAGGCCGAGCCATTCGAGGTCTTCCATGATCGCGTCGGCATACTCCGGCTTCGAGCGTTCCGGGTCGGTATCGTCGAGGCGCAGGATGAACTGCCCGCCCGCCTTGCGGGCGATGAGGAAGTTGAACAGCGCGGTGCGCAGGTTGCCGACGTGCAGATAGCCGGTGGGCGAGGGCGCGAAACGGGTAACGGTCATGGGTGTCTCCTGTCGCGGTTGCTCTTTCACAATGCGCGGGTTTTGTCCATATGGAGCGCATGACCGAGCAGATCGCCCCCTCCCTCGACGAGATCGACACCATGGCCCGCGCCGCCATCGCCGCCCTGCCCGCGCCCTATCGCGACGCGGCGGGCAAGGTGGCGCTGCGGGTCGAGGATTTCGCGCCCGATTACATCCTCGAAGAGATGGGGATCGAGGACGCCTTCGAGCTCAGCGGTCTCTACGACGGCATCCCGCTCACCGAGAAATCGGTGATGGACGTGCCACACGGCCCCGACACGATCTGGCTGTTCCGCCGCGCCATCCTCGACGAGTGGATCGACCGCGGCGACGTTGATCTGCCCGCGCTGGTGGCGCATGTGATGGTGCACGAGCTGGCGCATCACTTCGGCTGGTCGGACGACGATATCGCCGCGATCGACCGTTGGTGGGAATGAGTGGCGCGGTCAGCCTGGCGCAACCGGCCAGCGCGCCGCGAGATCGTCTAGCCCGGCCCGGATCAGGCGCCTGAGCACCTCGGTGTCGATGTCGGCGAGCTTGTTGATGTAGAGGCAGGATTTGCCGAGGCGGTGCTTGCCGAGGCCGGCGAGGATATCGCCGAAATCGGCGTAACCGGGCATGATGTAGATCGACAGGTTCGCCTTGCGCGGGCTGAAGCCGGTGGCGCACATCTCGCCTGATCGGCCGCTGTCGTAGGTGTAGCGGTAGCTGCCGTAACCGACGATGGACGGCCCCCACATCTTCGGCTGCCAGCCGGTGACGTCGCGAAACAGCGCATCGAGCGCGAGGGCATCGGCGCGGCGCGTGGGATGGGCGACCGCGTCGAGGAACTCGGCGACGGCCGCGTCGGTGGGTCTTGTCTTGTTCTCGTTCATCACGGCTCCTTCACGCTCTCGTGTTGCGGCAATCGCGCCCCGTTTCGGTATCGTATGGTTGAGCATAACCGAAATCCGCAGCGGGAGGACCAAATGGCTGGAAACGATCTTAGACTGAACCGCCGGGCGATGATAATGGGGGCGGCGGCGCTGCCGCTCGCCGCCTCGACCACCGGCGCCTTCGCGGCGGCCGAGATGATGGGCATGGCGACAACGCGGTTCAACCGCTTCAAGCACGGCGCCTTCGAGGTGACCGCGCTGCTCGCGGGCACCCGCACGGTGGAAAACCCGAACGGCATTTTCGGGCTGAACGCCTCGGAAGAGGACTTCGCCGCGGCGAGCGCGGCGGCGATGATCCCCACCGACAGGGCGCAGTTCTTCTTCACCCCCACGGTGGTGAACACCGGCGCCGAACTGGTGCTGTTCGACACCGGCACGGACCATGCCGGCATCGTCGCGGCGCTGGCGGCGGCGGGCTACAGCCCCGACCAGGTGGACGTGGTGGTGCTCACCCACATGCACGGCGACCACATCGGCGGCATGACCGACGACAGCGGCGCGCCGACCTTTCCCAACGCCCGCTACGTAACCGGGGCGGTGGAGTTCGACGCCTGGGACATGTCGGGCAACGAGGCCTTCGAGGCCAAGGTGCGCCCCTTCGCCGAGCGCATGGCCTTTCTCGACGATGGCGGCAGCCCGGCCTCGGGAATCACAGCGATCGAAGCCTTCGGGCATACGCCCGGACACATGGCCTTCATGATCGAGAGCGAGGGTAAGGGGCTGCTGCTCGGCGCCGATTTCGCCAACCATTACGTCTGGTCGCTGGCGCATCCCGATTGGGAGGTCAGGTTCGATCAGGACAAGGAAAAGGCGGCTGAAACCCGGCGTCGCCTGCTTGGAATGTTGGCTTCAGACAAGCTGCCCTTCATCGGCTACCACATGCCCTGGCCTGCGGTCGGCTTTGTCGAGGCCCGCGGCGAGGGTTTCCACTACGTGCCCGCGAGCTACCAGCACATGCTCGGGTGAGCAGCCGGGGAACGCGGGGGCTCTGCCCCCGCACCCCCGAGGTATTTCCGCCAGGATGAAGACAGGGCGGGGCGTCAGGGCCGCAAGATGCGCGCGCCGATGCGCGCCAGCCCCTCGTCGACCGCCGCGCGCTCGGCCAGGTCGAGAACCCGGGCGCGGGCGTAGATCGGCGCCGCCCGGTCGTCGAGCACCGGCACGTGCCAGCCTTCCGTGGTTTCGAAAAAGTGGCGCACGCCCTCCGCGCCGAACTCGGCGAGGAAGCCCTGCACCACCACGTCGATATAGGACAGCAGCACCGGGTTGTCGTCGCCCGGATCATGGTGCGCACCGTCGGGAATGGCGTAGATCGCCACCTCGAGCGGGCGGTCCGCGCGGTGGGTGGTGACGTGGCTCACGTCGTGGCGGGCGTAAGCGTGTTCGCGGGCGTCGAGCGCGGCCCAGTCGGCGCCAGGCACCGCGGCGATCAGGCCCTCGACGTATTCGTCGGGGGCCGGCACCACGGTGAGGAAGCAACGGTCGCGCAGCGGCGTCTTGCGCCACGCCCGGCGCCAGCCGGTCGCCCGCGCGGTCTGTGCCTCGGCGTAGTCATGGGTGCCGCGGTTCACCAGCGAACCGTAGCCGAAGAAGAACGGGTCGGTCATGCCGGATATGTGGCGCGGCGGCGCGGGCGAAGCAAGCTCTTGCCGGGTGCAGGCGAGGTTGCTAGGCTCGCGCCACCTGCGCAGGGAGAACCCGGCGGCCCTTCGGGGTTGGCCGGTGCCGAAGGAGCAACCGCCCCGGAAAACTCTCAGGCAAACGGACCGCGCGGGACGACACTCTGGAGAGAGGCCGCGAGGCCCGCCGAAGGGATAACGATCTCAGGCGAAGGGACAGAGGGGGCATCGGGCGGGCCATGAGCCCCGCGATGCCGGGCGCGCACTCCCGGCGGGGAGAACCCATGAGTGCCTTGAAACGCACCGCGCTGCACGACCTGCATATCGAACTCGGCGCCAAGATGGTGCCCTTCGCCGGCTGGGAGATGCCGGTGCAGTATCCCGCCGGGGTGATGAAGGAACATCTGCACTGCCGGGCGCGGGCCGGGCTGTTCGACGTGAGCCACATGGGCCAGGTGATCCTGCGCGGGCCGGGCGCGGCGGAAGCCCTGGAACGGCTGGTGCCGGTGGACGTGGCGGGGCTCGCGCCGGGCCGCCAGCGCTACGCGATGTTCACCACCGAGGACGGCGGCATCCTCGACGACCTGATGGTGGCCAATACCGGCGCGCACCTGTTTCTCGTCGTCAACGCCGCGCGGGCGGAACTGGATCTCGATCACCTGCACGAGCACCTGCCCGACGTCGAGATCAGCCACCCGACCGGCCGCGGGCTGCTGGCGCTGCAAGGGCCCGGGGCCGAAGCGGCGCTGGCCGCGCTGAACCCGGCCGTGCGCGACATGCGCTTCATGGACGTGGCCGAGATGGAACTGGTCGGCGCCACCTGCTGGGTGAGCCGGTCGGGCTACACCGGCGAGGACGGGTTCGAGATCTCGATCCCGGGCACGATGGCGCCAAGGCTGGCGCGGGCATTGCTGGAGAACCCGGAGGTTGCGCCGATCGGTCTCGGCGCGCGCGATTCGCTGCGCCTCGAGGCCGGGATGTGCCTTTACGGGGCGGATATCGACGAGACCACCTCGCCGGTCGAGGCCGGGCTTTCCTGGGCGATCCAGAAAGCCCGGCGGAGCGGCGGCGCGCGCGCGGGCGGCTTTCCCGGCGCGGCGCTTATCCTGCGCGAACTCGAGGACGGCCCGGCGCGGCTGCGCGTGGGCCTTCTGCCCGAGGGCCGCGCGCCGATGCGGGCGCATACGCCGCTGTTCGCCGGTGAAGACGCCGCCGAGCCGGTGGGCGAGATCACCTCCGGCGCCTTCGGCCCCTCGATCGGGCGGCCGATGTCGATGGGCTACGTGCCCGCCGCCATGGCCGCCGAGGGCACAGAGCTCTGGGGCGAGGTGCGCGGCAAGCGCCTGCCCGTGACGGTTGCCGCCCTGCCCTTTCACCCCACATCCTACAAACGCTGACACCAAACCGGAGACCCGCGCATGAAATACACCGAAGAACACGAATGGCTCGACGAGGCCGACGGCATCGTGACCGTCGGCATCACCGCCCATGCCGCCGAGCAACTGGGCGATATCGTCTTCGTCGAACTGCCGGAGATTGGGACGGAAGTGACCAAGGACGACGAGGTGGTGGTGATCGAGAGCGTCAAGGCCGCTTCCGACATCCTCGCGCCGATCGACGGCGAGATCGTGGAGGTGAACGAGGCGATCGTCGAAGACCCCGCGAAGGTCAACGAAGACCCCGAGGGCGCGGCCTGGTTCTTCAAGGTCAAACCCGCCGAGCCGGGCCAGATGGACGACTACCTGGACGAGGCCGCCTACAAGGCCTTCATCGGCTGATCATGGGAGAGCCACAAACCCACCGCGCCAGCCGCAAGATCGCCGCGTCACCGGAGGTGCTCTATCAAGCCCTGCTCGACCCCGAGGCGCTGGAATCATGGCTGGCGCCCCCGGGCGCGCGTTTGCGCGTCGAGAAGCTCGACGCGCAGCCCGGCGGCGCCTTTCGTTTCGTGCTTACCTTCGACACTTACAAGGGCAAGAGCGGCGCGAACACGGACGTGATAACGGGCCATTTCATCACCCTCACGCCGGGGGAACTCGTGCTCTCCGAGGGCGACTTCACCACAGACGATCCCGACTTCGAAGGCGCCATGCGCACCGGCTGGCATTTCCAGCCCGTGCCCGGCGGCACACGGGTCCAAGTCGTGGCCGAGAACGTGCCCCCCGGCATTTCCGCCGAGGACCACGAAGCCGGCCTATCCGCATCGCTCGCCAACCTCGCCCGTTTTGTCGAACAAACCTGACCGGATCTGCCCCATGCCCTTCACCCCGACCGACTACCGGCCCTACGATTTCGCCAACCGCCGCCACATCGGCCCCTCGCCCGCCGAGATGGCCGAGATGTTCACGACGCTGGGCGTCGACAGCCTCGACGCGCTGATCGACGAGACCGTGCCGCGCTCGATCCGGCAAGCCGAGCCGCTGGACTTCGGCAAACCCCGGTCGGAGCGCGAAATGCTCTACCAGATGCGGGTGACGGCGGCGAAGAACAGTGTTCTGCGCTCGCTGCTCGGGCAGGGCTATCACGGCACCGTCACGCCGCCGGTGATCCAGCGAAACATCCTCGAAAACCCGGCGTGGTATACGGCCTATACGCCTTACCAGCCGGAGATCAGCCAGGGCCGGCTCGAGGCGCTCCTGAATTTCCAGACGATGATCTCGGATCTGACCGGGCTCGAGGTGGCCAATGCCTCCCTGCTCGACGAGGCCACCGCCTGCGCCGAGGCGATGACGATGGCGCAGCGGGTGGCGAAATCGAAGGCGAAGGCCTTCTTCGTCGATGCCGCCTGCCACCCGCAGAACATCGCGGTGATGAAGACGCGCGCAGAGCCGCTCGGGATCGAGGTGATCGTAGATGATCCGGCGCATATGGACCCCGAAGCGGTGTTCGGCGCGGTGTTTCAGTATCCCGGCACACATGGCGAGCTGCGCGATTTCTCCGGCGAGATCGCCGCGCTGCATGCGTACAAGGGCATCGGGATCGTCGCCGCCGATCCGCTGGCGCTCACGCTGCTGAAGGAGCCGGGCGCGATGGGCGCCGACATCGCCGTGGGCTCGACCCAGCGCTTCGGCGTGCCGATGGCCTATGGCGGGCCGCATGCCGCCTACATCGCCTGCCGCGAGGCGCACAAGCGCGCGCTGCCGGGGCGGCTCGTGGGCGTCTCGATCGACGCGCGGGGCAACAAGGCCTACCGGCTGGCGCTGCAGACCCGCGAGCAGCATATCCGCCGCGAGAAGGCCACCTCCAACGTCTGCACCGCGCAGGCGCTGCTGGCGGTGATGGCGAGCTTCTATGCCGTGTTTCACGGCCCCGAGGGGCTCAAGGCCATCGCCCAGCGCATTCACCGCAAGACCGCGCGGCTGGCCCGCAAGCTGGAAGAGGCGGGCTACCAGATCGCGCCCGAACATTTCTTCGATACGATCACGGTGGAGGTGGGGCACCTGCAGAAGGGCATCATCCTCGCCGCGCTGAAGGAGGGGGTGAACCTGCGGCCCGTCGGCAAGACGCGGATCGGCATCACGCTCGACGAGGCCACCCGTTCGCCCACCATCGAGGCGGTCTGGCGCGCCTTCGGGGTGGTGGCGGACGACCGCGATTTCACCGAGGATTACCACCGCCTGCCGAATGCGCTGGCGCGCACCAGCGACTACCTCACCCACCCGGTGTTTCACATGAACCGGGCCGAGACCGAGATGATGCGCTACATGCGCCGCCTCGCCGACCGCGACCTTGCGCTTGATCGCGCGATGATCCCGCTTGGCTCCTGCACGATGAAGCTCAACTCGGCGGCCGAGATGATGCCGGTGAGCTGGCGCGAGTTCTCGATGATGCACCCGCTCTGCCCGCCAGACCAGGCGGCGGGCTACCACGAGCTGATCGAGGATTTGAAGGCCAAGCTCTGCACCATCACCGGCTATGACGCGATGAGCATGCAGCCGAACTCCGGCGCGCAGGGCGAATACGCCGGGCTCCTCACCATCCGCGCCTTTCACGCCGCGCGCGGCGAGGGCCACCGCGATATCTGCCTGATCCCGATGAGCGCCCATGGCACCAACCCGGCCTCGGCGCACATGGCTGGGATGGAGGTGGTGGTGGTGAAATCGGCCGCGAACGGCGATATCGACGTCGCCGATTTCCGCGCCAAGGCGCAGGCCGCCGGCGACAGGCTGGCGGCGTCGATGATCACCTATCCCTCGACCCACGGCGTGTTCGAGGAGACCGTGCGCGAGGTCTGCGATATCACCCACGAATTCGGCGGGCAGGTCTATATCGACGGCGCCAACCTCAACGCGCTCGTCGGCCTCGTGAAGCTCGGCGAGATCGGCGGCGACGTGAGCCACCTCAACCTGCACAAGACCTTCGCCATCCCGCACGGCGGCGGCGGCCCCGGCATGGGGCCGATCGGGGTGAAGGCGCATCTCGCCCCGCACCTGCCGGGCGATCCGTTCTCGGGCGCATCCGGCGCGGTGTCGTCGGCACCCTACGGGTCGGCCTCGATCCTGCCGATCTCCTGGGCCTATATCCTGATGATGGGCGGTGCGGGGTTGGCGCAGGCTACCAAGGTGGCGATCCTCAACGCCAACTACATCGCGGCCCGGCTCGCCGGCGCCTTCGAGGTGCTTTACAAGGGGCCAACCGGCCGGGTGGCGCATGAATGCATCATCGACGTGCGCCCCTTCGCCGAGAGCGCGGGCGTCACCGTGGAAGACATCGCCAAGCGGCTGATCGACGCCGGCTTCCACGCACCGACGATGAGCTGGCCGGTGGCGGGCACGCTGATGATCGAGCCGACCGAGAGCGAGACCAAGGCCGAGCTCGACCGGTTCTGCGACGCGATGCTGGCGATCCGCGAGGAGATCCGGGCAATCGAGGCGGGCGCGATGGACCACGACAACAACCCGCTCAAGAACGCGCCCCATACCACCGAGGATCTCGTCGGCGACTGGGACCGGCCCTATTCACGCGAACAGGGCTGCTTTCCGCCCGGCGCGTTCCGGGTCGACAAGTACTGGCCGCCGGTGAACCGGGTCGACAACGTCTATGGCGACCGCAACCTGGTGTGCATCTGCCCGCCGCTGGAAGCCTACGCCGACGCGGCGGAGTAACGGTCTCGCCCCGGGCGACGCACCGGGGGCTCTGCCCCCGGACCCCCGGGATATTTCGGGAAAGATGAAAGCGACAACCGGTTCAGGCTTCGCCGATGCGCCGGTTGCGCCGGATCACCGCGAGGATGGCGAGCACCGAGAGCGCCGAGGAAGTCAGCATCAGCGCGAGCAGCGGGATCGCCCCGGTCTCGGCGCTGAGGATCATGCCGGAAAGCGCCGAGAGCGCGGCGCCGCCGCCGATCATCAGCGCACCGCCCAGCCCCGAGGCGCTGCCCGCGAGTTGCGGGCGCACCGAGAGCGTGCCCGCCGTGGCGTTGGGCAGAACCATGCCGTTGCCGAAGCCGAGCGGGACCATGAAGCCGAAGAACACCAGCGGATGGGCGAACCCCGCCAGGTGCAGCGAGAATGATGCGGCAAGGCCGAGGGTGGAGACGGCGGTGCCGGCCAGGATCATCCGGTCGATGCCGTAGCGCACCGAGTAGCGGCCCGAGATGCCGTTGCCCATGAGATAGCCTAGCGCCGCCGCGCCGAACAGCATGCCCAGCGTGGCCGGGTCGAGGTGGTAGATCTCGGAACCGACGAAGGGCGCACCGCCGAGGTAGGCGAAGAAGGTGCCGGAGGCGAACATCGCCGCGACCGAGTAGCCCCAGAAACGCGGCGAGGTGAGAAGCTCGGGGTAGTCGCGCAGTTGTGCGCCAAAGCCGCCTTCGCGGCGGATCGCGGTTTCGCCGAGATCGCGCCAGATCAGCCAGATCACGAGCAGGCCGAGGCCCGCGAGAAGCCAGAAATTCGCCTGCCAGCCGAAGCCCGCATCGAGCAGGCCGCCGAGTGCGGGGCCGAACATCGGCACCAGCGACATGCCCATGGTGACATAGGCGATCATCGAGGCGGCCTCGGCGCCGGGCACCATGTCGCGCACCACGGCGCGGCTCAGCACCATCCCCGCCGACACCGCCGCCTGCACCATCCGGAAAGCGAGGAAGATCTCGGCGGTGGGGGCAAGAAGGCATCCGATGGTGGCGAGCACGAAGATCGCGAACGACCACAGCAGCACCGGGCGGCGGCCGTAGCGGTCGGAGATCGGGCCGATCACCACCTGCAGCACCGCATTCATCGCGAGGTAGAGCGCCACCGAAAGCTGCATCAGCCGGTATTCGGCGTCGAAAAAGGTTGTCATCGTCGGCAGCGAGGGCAGAAAGATGTTCATCGACAGCGCCGAGAGCCCCGCGATCAGGGTGAGGGTAAAAATATGCGGGGGTGTGGCGCGGTCGAGAAAGCGCACTGCGGGCATCTGGCTCATGAAAATCGGTTACGCCCGGGCGCGGGGATTGTCGAGATGCGGGACGCCATCAGGCGGGGTGGCTACGCAAGTTTGCAATTTGCAGACTTGTCGTTCTGTAACATTTGCAAATACGCCCGATTCCGCTTTGGGCTTCGGCCCCGGCCCGCTAGGTTGCGCCGAAATGAAGGAGGGAGCGATGAAAGACATTCTCCGGGAGCTCGAAGACCGCCGCAGCGTGGCCCGCAAGGGCGGTGGTGAGCGCCGCATCGAGGCGCAGCACGCCAAGGGCAAGCTGACCGCGCGCGAACGCATCGAGCTTCTGCTCGACGAGGGCTCCTTCGAGGAGTTCGACATGTTCAAGGCCCATCGCTGCACCGATTTCGGCATGGAAGACAACCAGATCCCCGGTGACGGCGTGATCACCGGCTGGGGCACGATCAACGGCCGTATGGTCTATGTCTTTTCGCAGGATTTCACCGTGTTCGGCGGTTCGCTCTCGGAAACCCACGCCGAGAAGATCGCCAAGATCATGGACATGGCGATGCAGAACGGCGCGCCGGTAATCGGGCTCAACGATTCGGGCGGCGCGCGCATCCAGGAAGGGGTCGACAGCCTCGCGGGCTACGCCGAGGTGTTTCAGCGCAACATCATGGCGAGCGGCGTGGTGCCGCAGATCAGCGTGATCATGGGGCCCTGCGCCGGCGGTGCGGTCTACTCCCCGGCGATGACCGATTTCATCTTCATGGTGCGCGATTCCTCCTACATGTTCGTCACCGGCCCCGACGTGGTGAAAACCGTCACCAACGAGGTGGTGACGGCGGAAGAACTGGGCGGCGCCTCCACCCACACCCGCAAGAGCTCGGTCGCCGACGGCGCTTTCGACAACGACGTCGAAGCGATGGACGAGGTGCGCCGGCTGGTCGATTTCCTGCCGCTCAACAACCGCGCGAAGGTTCCGGTGCGGCCGTTCTTCGACGATCCGGGCCGGATCGAGGAAAGCCTCGACACGCTGATCCCCGACAATCTCAACCAGCCCTACGACATGAAGGAGCTGATCCTGAAGCTGGCCGACGAGGGCGATTTCTACGAGATCCAGGAAGCCTTCGCCGCCAACATCATCACCGGCTTCATCCGCATCGAGGGCCGCACCGTGGGCGTGGTGGCGAACCAGCCGATGGTGCTCGCCGGCGTGCTCGACATCGATTCGAGCCGTAAGGCCGCGCGCTTCGTGCGCTTCTGCGACGCCTTCGAGATCCCGATCCTCACGCTTGTCGACGTGCCGGGCTTCCTGCCGGGCACCAGCCAGGAATACGGCGGCGTGATCAAGCACGGCGCGAAGCTGCTGTTCGCCTACGGCGAGGCGACGGTGCCGAAGGTGACGGTGATCACCCGCAAGGCCTACGGCGGGGCCTATGACGTGATGGCCTCGAAGCACCTGCGCGGCGATTTCAACTATGCCTGGCCCACCGCGCAGATCGCGGTGATGGGGGCCAAGGGCGCGGTGGAAATCCTCTACCGCAGCGAGTTGAACGATCCCGAGAAGATCGCCCAGCGCACGAAGGACTACGAGACCCGCTTCGCAAACCCCTTCGTCGCCGCCGAGCGGGGCTTCATCGACGAGGTGATCCAGCCGCATTCCACCCGCAAGCGGGTGGCCCGGGCCTTTGCGTCCCTGCGCAACAAGAAGCTCGAAAACCCTTGGAAAAAACACGACAATATCCCGCTGTGAGCGGGATACCGGAGGCCTGATGCGGTTCGCGACACGATGGAAAGGCGCTGCCTTGGCGCTGCTCTGCGCCACCCCGGCGCTGGCCGAGGGGGCGGGCGTCATCGCCCTGCCCTCGGGCCGGGAGGTCGCGTTTCATGACGTGATCTGGAGCGAGCCGGGTCCGGCCGGGCTCACCCTGCGCTTCCGCTTTCTCGAACCCGACCTCGCGAGGGCGCTCGAAGCGATGGATTACGACACCCTCGAAGCCGACATGGCCTATCTCTGCGAGGCCTACGCGCTGGAGCGCATCGCCAACACCGGGCCGCAGCCAAACCAGGTGGTGATCTCGGTCTCGAACCGCCCGGTCGACTTCGGCGACACCGACCCGGACGCGGTGCAGGTGTTCGAAGCCTATACCCCCGGGGCCGACGGCTGCATCTGGGAGGGGTTCTGATGGCGCTGCCCGACATGACCAAGCACCGCGGCTTTCCCGGCCGCCTGCCCGGCACCGATTTCCAGTTCACCATCCGCCGGGCCAACAAGAAGGGCGCGACGCCGCTGATCCGCCGCGAGCGCTACGCCGACCGGCGCCCGGCCGACCGGCGCGCCGACGCGGGCTTCATGGCCGCGCTCTGGGCGCATTTCGGCGAGGAGCCCTTCGAGCGTGGCAATCTCGACGCCGGGCGGCTTTCATGGCTGTTCGGCCGCGAGGTGGTGCCGGCCGAAGACCCGTTCGACCCGGCGAGCTACGAGGCGATGCTGAGAATCAACGTCGACCTGGCGCGCGCGAGCTTTCCCGAGGCCTTCGACGCGGAGGCCGCCGACTGGACCGAAGACGGCGAGGACGACGAGGATTGGGACGAATGAGCGCCTTTTTGCCAGCGACTTGCGGATTTTGGCGGACCGCCGCGCAAAGCGGGCGGTCGGGCCGCGTGGGCTGTTCGGCGATCCCGGCGCGCGTTTATGGTGCTCGCATGGCAGGGGCTCTATCCCGGCTTCCTGCCTGGTTTAGCAAAACCGTTACCCTTCCCCTTCTGCCCGGTCTGACCCTCTTTGGGTCAGGCCGGGATTTTTCGTGTGCGCCCACGGCACGAGCAACCGCGCCGCGCGCGCGGCGCTGCCGCCCCGGCGCGCGCCGGGGAGCGCCGGCACCCCTCATGCGGCCATGCCGCCCGACACACATCACCAAGAGGAACGGGACATGTTCGAGAAGATCCTGATCGCCAACCGCGGCGAGATCGCCTGCCGCGTGATCAAGACCGCGCGCAAGATGGGGATCGCCACGGTGGCGATCTATTCCGACGCCGACCGCAACGCGCTGCACGTGCAGATGGCCGACGAGGCGGTGCACATCGGCCCGCCGCCCGCCAACCAGTCCTACATCGTGATCGACAAGGTGATGGCGGCGATCAAGGGCAGCGGCGCGCAGGCCGTGCACCCGGGCTACGGCTTCCTTTCAGAGAACGCGAAGTTCGCCGAGGCGCTGGAGGCCGCGGGCGTGGCCTTCATCGGCCCGCCGGTGGGCGCGATCGAGGCGATGGGCGACAAGATCACCTCGAAGAAGATCGCCCAGGAGGCGAACGTGTCGACCGTGCCCGGCTACATGGGGCTGATCGACGACGCCGACGACGCTGTGCGCATCGCCGGCGAGGTCGGCTACCCGGTGATGATCAAGGCCAGCGCCGGCGGCGGCGGCAAGGGCATGCGGATCGCCTGGAACGACGCCGAATGCCGCGAGGGCTTCCAGTCTTCGAAGAACGAGGCGGCGAGTTCTTTCGGCGATGACCGGATCTTCATCGAGAAGTTCGTCACCCAGCCGCGTCACATCGAGATACAGGTTTTGTGCGATTCTCACGGCAACGGGATCTATCTCGGCGAACGGGAATGTTCGATTCAGAGAAGAAACCAGAAGGTCATCGAGGAAGCCCCCTCGCCCTTCCTCGACGAAGCGACGCGCAAGGCGATGGGCGAGCAGGCGGTGGCGCTGGCCAAGGCGGTGGGCTACTCCAGCGCCGGCACGGTGGAATTCATCGTCGACGGCGACAAGAATTTCTACTTCCTCGAAATGAACACCCGGCTGCAGGTGGAGCACCCGGTGACCGAGCTGATCACCGGCGTTGACCTCGTCGAGCAGATGATCCGGGTGGCGGCGGGTGAAAAGCTCTCGATCAGCCAGGACGACGTGAAGCTCAATGGCTGGGCGATGGAAAGCCGGCTCTATGCCGAAGACCCCTACCGCGATTTCCTGCCCTCGATCGGGCGGCTCACGCGCTACCGCCCGCCGGCGGAAGTGGCCGACGACGAACACGTGGTGCGCAACGATACCGGCGTCTACGAGGGCGGCGAGATCAGCATGTATTACGACCCGATGATCGCCAAGCTCTGCACCTGGGGGCCGACGCGCAGCGCGGCCATCGAGCACATGCGCGTGGCACTCGACAGTTTCGAGGTGGAAGGGATCGGGCATAACCTGCCGTTCCTCTCGGCGGTGATGGATCATCCCCGCTTCGCCTCGGGCAACATCACCACCGCCTTCATCGCCGAGGAATACCCCGAGGGCTTCGAGGGCGTGACGCTCGACCAGAAGAGCCTCCAGCGGGTGGCCGCGGCGGTGGCGGCGATGTTCCGCGTCGACGAGATCCGCCGCTCGCGGATCTCGGGGCGGATGGACAACCACGAGCGCGTCGTCGGGATCGACTGGGTGGTGACGCTGCAGGGCGAGAGCTTCGAGCTGACGATCGACGCCGACCATGGTGGCTCCACGGTGCGCTTCATCGACGGCAGCGCCATGCGGGTGACGTCCGGCTGGACGCCGGGCGACCAGCTCGCGCGGCTGGAGGTGGACCGCGCGCCGCTGGTGCTCAAGGTGGGCCGCATCCATGGCGGCTACCGGATCCGCACCCGGGGCGCCGACCTCAAGGTTTACGTGCGCACCCCGCGCCAGGCGGAGCTTGCCACGCTGATGCCCGAGAAGCTGCCGCCCGACACCTCGAAGATGCTGCTCTGCCCGATGCCCGGCCTGATCGTGAAGATCGACGTCGCCGAGGGCGACGAGGTGCAGGAAGGCCAGGCGCTCTGCACCGTCGAGGCGATGAAGATGGAGAACATCCTGCGCGCCGAACGCAAGGCCGTGGTCGCCCGCATCAACGCCGGGCCCGGCGACAGCCTCGGGGTCGACGAAGTGATCATGGAGTTCGAATAGGTCATGCCCTGGGCGCACCGCCTTTCCGGCCCGCGCCCATCGGGCCCGCGGCCGGGTTACAAGCCGCGCTGGTCGCGCATTTCCTGTTGCCGCATCGGCATCTTGTCGATCGAGCGGGAGATCTCGCGCACGTCCCACGGGTTCGGCTTGCGCAGGTATCGCTGGCCGTCCTTGCCGATCAGCACGAGGTCGAAGCCGCGCGGCCGCAGCGCCTTGCGAATGGGAGACATGGGGACGGGGTCGGTATCGACGATCACGACCACGTCGCGCTCCAGCAATTCCAGCGGGCGCTGCTCGATATACGTCATCTGCTGGATGAACCGGGGATCGTTCGGCCCGTCGGCGAAGACGACGAGCGGGCGGGCGAGCCAGAGAAACTCGGAAAGCTCGACCTCGCCGGCCTCCATGATCACGAGACCGGGCAATTCCTCGAGATCCTCTTCCATGTCATGGTCAAGGGTCTCGGGCTCCTCGGCCGGGGCCTCGACCGGCGCACCGGGCATATCCTCAGCCTCCTGGGCGAACAGGGGCGTTGCGGCGAGGCTGGCGGCGAAACCGGCGGCAAGGGCTAGGGCTTTGATCATCTGCGCTCCTTTTCTTTTTCATATAGGCTACGGAGCACAGGGCACAATGGACGAAGGAGAGTGTCGATGAGCGACCGGAAGGATTGGGAAGAGCTGGCCGCGAAGGAGTTGCGCGGCCGCCCGATGGACGATCTCACCTGGCACACGCCGGAGGGGATCGACGTGCAGGCCCTCTACACCGAGGCAGACCTCGAGGGCCTGCCCCATATCGGCACGGTGCCGGGCTTTGCCCCCTTCACCCGCGGTCCGCGCGCCACGATGTATGCCGGCCGGCCCTGGACCATCCGCCAATACGCAGGCTTTTCCACCGCCGAGGAATCGAACGCCTTCTACCGCAAGGCGCTCGCGGCGGGTCAACAAGGCGTGAGCGTGGCCTTCGACCTCGCCACCCACCGCGGATACGACAGCGATCACGAGCGGGTGATGGGCGACGTGGGCAAGGCGGGCGTGGCCATCGATTCGGTCGAGGACATGAAAATCCTGTTCGACGGCATCCCGCTCGGCGAGGTTTCGGTCAGCATGACGATGAACGGCGCGGTGATCCCGATCCTCGCCAGTTTCATCGTCGCCGGGGAAGAACAGGGCGTCGACCGGTCGCAGCTTTCGGGCACGATCCAGAACGACATCCTCAAGGAGTTCATGGTTCGCAACACCTACATCTACCCGCCCGAGCCGAGCATGCGGATCGTGTCGGACATCATCGAGTACACCTCCACCGACATGCCCCGGTTCAACTCGATCTCGATCTCCGGCTACCATATGCAGGAGGCGGGCGCGAACCTGGTGCAGGAGCTCGCCTTCACCCTCGCCGACGGGCGCGAATACGTCCGCGCGGCGCTGTCGCGGGGGCTCGATGTCGATGCCTTCGCCGGGCGGCTGAGCTTCTTCTTCGCCATCGGCATGAACTTTTTCATGGAAGCCGCCAAGCTGCGCGCGGCGCGGTTCCTGTGGCACCGGATCATGAGCGAGTTCGAGCCGAAGAAGCCGGGCAGCCTGATGCTGCGCACCCATTGCCAGACCAGCGGCGTGAGCCTGCAGGAGCAAGACCCCTACAACAACATCGTGCGCACCGCCTTCGAGGCGATGAGCGCGGTGCTCGGCGGCACGCAATCGCTGCATACCAACGCCTTCGACGAGGCGATCGCGCTGCCCACCGAAACCTCCGCCCGGATCGCGCGCAACACCCAGCTGATCCTGCAGAACGAGACCGGGGTAACGAAAGTGGTCGATCCGCTGGCGGGCTCCTACTACGTCGAGAAACTCACCGCCGACCTGATCGAGGAAGCCTGGGCGCTGATCGAGGAGGTCGACGCGATGGGCGGTATGACCAAGGCGGTGGCCAGCGGCATGCCCAAGCTGCGCATCGAGGAGGCTGCCGCGCGCCGCCAGGCGGCGGTGGACCGGGGCGACGAGGTGATCGTCGGGGTCAACAAGTTCCGCCTGGAGAAGGAGGACCCCGTCGACATCCGCGATGTCGACAACGTGAAGGTGCGCGACAGCCAGATCAGGCGGCTGGAAAAGATCCGCGCGAGCCGCGACCAGGCCGCCTGCGACAAGGCGCTGGCCGATCTTGAGCAGGCCGCGCGTTCGGGCGAGGGCAACCTGCTCGCCCTCGCCGTCGAGGCGGCGCGGGCACGGGCCACGGTGGGAGAGATTTCGATGGCGATGGAAAAGACGTTCGGCCGTCACCGGGCGGAAGTGAAGACGCTCGCGGGCGTCTACGGCGCGGCCTACGAGGGCGACGCGGGCTTCGCCGCGATCCAGGCCGACGTGGAGAAGTTCGCCGAGGAAGAGGGCCGCAGGCCGCGCATGCTGGTGGTCAAGATGGGGCAGGACGGGCACGATCGCGGCGCCAAGGTGATCGCCACCGCCTTCGCCGACATCGGCTTCGACGTCGACGTCGGTCCCCTGTTCCAGACCCCGGAGGAGGCGGCGCAGGATGCCGTCGACAACGACGTGCACGTCGTCGGCATCTCCAGCCAGGCGGCGGGCCACAAGACGCTCGCGCCCAAGCTGATCGAGGCGCTGAAGGCGCAGGGCGCGGAGGATATCCTGGTGATCTGCGGCGGGGTGATCCCGCAGCAGGACTACGATTTCCTCAAGAAAGCCGGGGTGAAGGCGATCTTCGGGCCGGGCACCAACATCCCCGAGGCCGCCAAGGATATCCTGCGGCTGATCCGCGAGGCGCGCGGCTGACGCGGCACGAGGGCAACCGGCGCAGATAGTCTTTTGGTTTCGCCACGGGCCGTGGCAATGTCGCGCAGAACGGAGGGCAGATGCCGGGACTCATCGATCACCTCGTCGTCACCGCCGACAGGCTTTCGGCGGCGAACGCGCTCGTCGAATCCGAGCTCGGTCTGGCAACCGCTCCGGGTGGCGCGGATGCCGCGATGGGCACGCATGACCGGCTGCTTTCGCTCGGACCGGAAGATTTTGTCGCGGCGCTCGCGATCGACCCGGGCGCCCCTGCCCCGGCCTGGGCGCGCTGGTTCGGCCTCGACCGGCGCGAGGGCCCGGCTCGGCTTTCCGGATGGGCCTTGCGGGTGCCCGATCTCGACGCGGCTCTCGCCGAGGCGCCGGAGGGGATCGGCGACCCGGTCGAGGTGATGCGCGGCGCCTGCCGCGGGCGCATCAGCCTGCCCGAAAGCGGCATCCTGCCCTTCGACGGGATCTTCCCGGCCCTGGTAGAGTGGACCGGGCCGATGCCCGCCGCCGGGCTCGATGACCACGGCGCCCGCCTCGTCTCGCTCCAGATCCGCCATCCGCGCGCCGGCGCGCTCGGCTGGGCGCTGTCGATGCTGTCGAGCGACGACCGGCTGGTGGTGCGCGAGGGGCCGGTCGGGCTTTCGGCGCTGATCCACACCCCCGAGGGCGAAAAGGTGCTCGCATGATCCGCCCCGCGCGGGCGGAGGACGCCGCCCCGATCGCCGGGTTCTGGAACCCGCTGATCCGCGATACCGCCGTAACCTTCAACTCGGCCGAGCGATCCGAGGCCGAGATCGCCGCGTCCATCGCCGAGAAGGCGCGCAGCGGGCACGGGTTTTTCGTGGCCGAAGCGGGTGGCGCGGTGGTCGGCTTCGTCAGCTACGGCCAGTTTCGGGCCGGGGTGGGCTATGCCCGGACGATGGAACACACGATCATTCTTGCAGGCGACGGGCGCCGGAACGGGCTTGGGCGCGCGCTGCTCGGGGCGGCGGAAGACCACGCGCGCAGCGGCGGCGCGCGGATGATGATCGCCGGGGTTTCGGGCGAGAACACCGACGGGATCGCCTTTCACGCCCGGATGGGCTACGCCGAGATCGCCCGGCTGGAAGGCGTGGGCTGGAAATTCGGCCGCGCGATGGATCTCGTGCTGATGCGCAAAACGCTGTAGAAAGTGCCCATGTCGATCTGGACCCGCATTACCGAGGCGCTTGGCGCGTTGCGTTCCGGCGAGAGCCTCGCGGAGGTGTTCTCGCGCCTGCGCACACCGCCGGAACGCTCGACGGCCTTCACCATCGCGGTGATCGCGCTCGGGGCGAAGATGGCCAAGGCCGACGGGCAGGTGACGCGCGACGAGGTTTCGGCCTTCCGCGAAGTGTTCACCATCCCCGAGATCGAGGAGAAGAACGCCGCGCGCGTGTTCAACCTGGCTCGCACCGACGTGGCGGGGTTCGAGCTCTACGCCCGCAAGATCGTGGCGCTGTTCGGCACTGATGACCCGGCGCTGTGCGACCTGATGGAAGGGCTCTTCCACATCGCCATGGCCGACGGCGAGTATCACCCGGCGGAGGACGAGTTCCTTTCGCAGGTGGCGGAGATTTTCGGCATCGACGAGATGCGCTTCCGGGCGCTCCGGGCGCGCTTCGTGCCCGCAGCCGCGCCCGATCCCTACACCGTGCTGGGCGTGCGCCCCGACGCCCCGATGGACGAGATTCGCGCGGTCTGGCGCACCGAGGTGCGCGCCTCGCATCCCGACCAGCTCGCCGCGCGCGGGGTGCCGGCAGAGGCGGTGAGGCTCGCCGAGAAACATCTGATCGCGGTGAACCGGGCCTGGGAGGAGATCCGCGCGGCCCGCGCCTGATGCGGCGACGGTGGCGCGTTGCGGCGTGCGAAGGGGGCGGCGGACAGGGTGCGAAGCGGGCGCGGGCCTCCCCGTGCTATCCCCGCAGCCGTCCGGCGAGGCGCGAGGGCCAGCCGGTCATCTTCTCGGTGATTTTCCCGATCAGCTGCTTGGAGATCCGCTTCTCGATCTCGCCATAGGTCGTCTCGCCCGCGAGCAGGTCGAAGAAGGCCTGGCGCATGGTGAGCGAGTTCGCCAGCTTGTCCTTGAACAGGCCGGAGAAGCGGTCGGAATACTCGAAATGGCGCAGCTTGTTGGCCTTGTCGAGTTCGGCGTGGATGTAGTGGATGCGCTTGCGATAGACCCCGGTGGCCATCGCCGGCTTGCCCGCCTTGAGCACTTCCGCCGCCGCCTCGGCGGCCTCGGCGCCGCTTTCCATCGCGTAAGCCAGGCCCTCGCCGGTGATACCGTCAACCAGGCCGGCGGCATCGCCCGCGAGCAGCACGTTGCCGCGCCCCGGCACCTTCTGGTAATCGCCGAGCGGAATATGCGCGCCCTTGATCTTCACCCCCTCGCCCGCCGCGCCGGCCTCTAGATCGAGGTAATGCTCCATCCGCGCCTTGAGATCCTGGTCGAGCGACTTGATCGAGCCGAGGCCGATGGTGCGGGTCTCACGCTTGGGGAAATTCCAGCCGTAGCCCCAGTTGACGACGCGAAAGTCGATCGACATCCGCGCATCGGCGTCACAGCCGCCGGGCACCTCGGCCTCGAAGGCGAAGCCGATCCTGTCGGGATCGAAGGCCCGGCCGAAGATGTGGCGGGCGACCGGGCTGGCGGCACCGTCGGCCCCGATCAGAACGCCGTAGCCGATCCGGGTGCCGTCGGAGAGCACCAGCACGTCGGCTGTGTCATCGAAGGTTTCGATCCGGGTGCCCTGGTAATCCTCCGCCCCGGCGGCGATGGCTTCGAGCAGCAGCCGGTGATCGAGATCGACCCGGTAGGTGTAGGTGAGATCATAAGGCGCGTCGAACTCGGCCAGCGTTTCGCCGTTCCACTTGAAGGCGACCTTGCGGGAAGACAGGAAACGCTCGGGATCGACCTCGAGGCCGAACACGTCGCGCATCGCCTTCTGGCCACGGCCCGAGAGCAGGGCGCCGCACAGCTTGTGGCGCGGAAAGACGGCGCGGTCGATCACCGCGGCGGACAGCCCCAGCGCCCGCGCCCGCCGAGCCGCCGCCGCGCCCGCCGGCCCTGCCCCGACCACGACCACGTCGTAGGATCTCACGCCATCCGCCATCGCACACTCCGTTACTTGCGGGATCTTTTAGGCGAAACATCCTCGATAGAAAAGGCAACATCGCGCGACGCCAGCCACTCGGCGAAAGCCGACACCTTGTCGTCGAGCGAACAGGTGGGCGGCAGGCTGTCGAGATGGGTCTGGTAGTCCATCCGCAGTTGCAGTTGTTTTTCGGGCGTCAGTTCGGACCAAGGTGTCATGGCGCTTCTCCCCTTGCCCCTCAAGGATGGGGTTGAAACCGCCCGTCTGCAAGCGCACATATGCGCGAAGATGAATTTCTCACGGGATGAAACAGATGGCCGCCTCGATGAAAATGACCTGCCTCGATTGTGGCGCGGTGAACCGCGTGCCCGCCGACAAGCTCGCCGCCGGTCCCAAGTGCGGCACCTGCGGCAGCAAGCTCAACGACGGCAAGGTGCGCGAGATGGACGCGGGCGTGCTCGCCAAGGCGGCGAAGAGCGATGACCTGCCGCTGCTCGTCGATTTCTGGGCGCCATGGTGCGGGCCGTGCCGGATGATGGCGCCGGAATTCGCCAAGGCGGCGCAGAAGCTCGCCCCCGGCGCGCGGCTCGCCAAGATCAACACCGAGGATTTCCCCAAGGTGTCGACGAAGAACAACATCCGCGGCATCCCGACGATGATCCTGTTCCAGAACGGGCGCGAAGTGGCGCGCCAGTCGGGCGCGGTGCCGGCCTCTGCGATCGAGCAGTTCGTGCGCAGCAAGGCGAAAGTCGCAAGCTGAAGCCCTGGCGGCAAGGCGGAAGGTTCGGGCGTTTCGCGCTTGACACCGAACGCTCGAACCGCCAGATAGCATCCCGTTGGGGCCGTAGCTCAGTTGGGAGAGCGCGTCGTTCGCAATGACGAGGTCAGGGGTTCGATTCCCCTCGGCTCCACCAATTCCCATTGAAATCATTACAAAAACCAACTTAAGACCGACTTTGCCCCTAGTTAGCCCCTAAAATGAGGACCGCTAGGGGCCGAATGCAGGTCATGGTCGCCAACACTCCAGATTGCCGCTAGAGGCCCGGCGGGAGACGATTTGGTCGCAGGCACCCCCCCACCCCCCGGCCTGACCCGCTCGTCGCGCTGAAAGCCATATCCGCCGTTCACACAAAACGACGGTGGCCGGAACTCTTTGTCGGATTTGTCAAACGGGACGACGGAAATCATGAATAGTCTTCCTTCCGGGCAAAGAGGTTGATTTCCTCTGGTAGGAGGCTGAAAGTGTCTCGGCGTAGATTTGATCGGAGGTTGTTGAGTGCCCGTCCCGAGTTACGAAACACTCATGCTTCCGGTGCTTACTATGTTCGACGCAGGGGCGCGCAACGTCGCAGACTGCGTCCCGCAGATTAAGACCCAGTTCCAGATTGCCGACGAGGAGGCGGGCGAGTTGCTGCCCAGCGGGCGCGTGACCGTCCTGCAAAGCCGGACCCACTGGGCGCGCACCTACCTCTCAAAGGCGGGTCTTCTGACGTCCCCCAAACGAAACCTGCACGTTATCACGGACCGGGGGCGTGCCGTGCTGGCGCAGAATCCACCCAAGATAGACAATGCTTTTCTAGCGCAGTTCGAGGAGTTCGAGGCATGGCGTGAGCGCGCTACATCCGGTCCGGGCGGGACCGACCATGGGGAAGCCGCGCCCGCCGGGCAGGGGGCAGTCCCGAGGGGTGAGAGTGCTCAGACGCCTGAGGATGCAATAGCCGCTGCGGACAAGGTGCTGCGTGCCGCGCTGGCGGATGAATTGTTGGCCCTATTGGCAGAGGTGTCGCCCCAGCGGTTCGAACGGGTGATCCTAGACCTTCTGGCCGCCATGGGCTTCGGGCGGGGCGAATTGAGCAACGGCCATATGACCAAGACGACGGGCGATGGTGGTATCGACGGGGTGATCCATGAGGATGCGCTGGGCCTGGACGCGGTCTACGTGCAGGCGAAGCGTTATGCACCGGACAACAAGATCAGCCGACCCGACATCCAGCGCTTCGTAGGGTCATTGACTGGGGAAGGGGCGACGAAGGGCGTTTTCGTCACCACGTCGGATTTTTCACGCGAGGCACGGGACTACATCAGCCGGGTTCAGCACAGGATTGTCCTGATCGACGGCCAGCGGTTT
Source organism: Sinisalibacter lacisalsi (assembly GCF_014640115.1). Lineage (GTDB taxonomy): Bacteria > Pseudomonadota > Alphaproteobacteria > Rhodobacterales > Rhodobacteraceae > Sinisalibacter > Sinisalibacter lacisalsi. The sequence goes on from NZ_BMGI01000005.1 coordinate 289,069, forward strand.
GCGCACCTTTTGATCAAGCACGGGGTCGGTGTTCGCGTCCGGGCTACATACACCATTAAGACCGTGGATGAAGACTATTTTGTCTAGGTCCTGCAAGACGTGAGGGTGCTATGCGAAAAAGGTATAAGGATGGGTTGGTTGTCTCCCTGTTATTGCTTGGTTATGTAGCTGGTTTTTTTGTTATTGCGGTCTTTTTTCCAGAGACGAACGGGCTGGTGACAACTGTGCTCAGTTTGCTCTGGACTGTCGTCTTTTTAAAAGGATTTGAGATACTTTTCCGCGCTATGGAGGTGCATAAGGCGCGCGCGAAACGCAGGCCATCAACCGAATAATTGAGATGACGACTTGCAAAGCGTCTCTGCGGGATCATGATGTTGCCCGGAATAGGATCACGGGTCTATTCATTGCCATGTAAGGTCCCTCACCCATGGTGTCTCAATGAACCCCCGCCGCGCTTTCTATCACGAGGAGCACGAGTTTTCCTTCCGTGCCGGACGGGACCGGACCAAGCGCGGCGGAGAGGACGCAGTGGTGTGTGGCGCTCAGACCCGGCAGGGGCGTTTCTGCCAGAGCCTTCCTATCCGAGAGGGTAAAGGCCGCTGCTTGCGCCATGCGGGGCCGCACGCGGCCCGTGCGCACCGAGAGCGCCAGCTGGAGGGATTGCGGACAGGGCGGGTAAGTCCCGAGGAATGGAACCGCGCCGAGGCACGTCGGGCGGCCAACAGACTGTCCCGTGCGTGGCGGAAGGACCCTTGGCTGCCGGGCGCCACCATCGACCTAGGGGCGCATGAGAACACTATGCGTGCCGATCTGGCCGCGCGGGCAGTGCTCGACGACATACGGACGCTGGCTCCTGCGGTGGCGGACTGGCTGCGCTGGAAGTTCCGGCGCTACAGGATCGACCGGACCGACTGGGCACGCTGGGAGCGGGTTCTAGTGAATGACCTACCTTGTCGCGTGGAGGCCGCTGGGCCGCCCCCCGCCGGGTGTGAAGGTCCGTCGCTGGGCGCGAATGAGGCCGCAGCACGGGGCGCCGTGTGGACGCCTGAGGACAGTGCAGATGATGTTCGCTCCAAACGCCATTGCCCGGACCCGATCAAGGTGCCGCCCAAAGTCCGGGGCAAAGGCTACGGGCGGCGCGGACGGCCCCGGACGCAGCCTGCGGACGACGGTGAGTTGTCCGGGCTCATGGAGCTATACCGGCAGAACCAAGCCACGGTCGGGCCGATGCTGGAGCGGTGCGCGACGGATGGCGACCGGCTCGCGCTGTTGCGCGCGATGCGGGACTATCTGGCCGACCCGAACGAGCCCCGGGCGCAAGCGCGGTGGCTGTCTATGGTCCGGCTGTTGCGGTCCACCTAGGCGGTTCGGACAGGGGGCGGCCCCCAAAATCCGCACCACCTTTGCACCACCTTGTCTGCTCAAGGGGACCGGCAAGCGCACAGCGCGGGACGTTTTTCAGGGCTTCCGGGCAGGGGGCAATATGGCCCTGTTTTCTGCACCACCACCACTTCCGCCCTATAGGTAGACCATGGTGGTGCAGCAGGGGGGCCGCCCTTTAGGGGGCGGCCTCCCATGCGGCTTTCCACCCCTCCTAGTCGCAACATGTTGCATCACCTTTGCACCACTTTGAACGCGAAGGTGGTGCAGATCGGTCAGCAAGCCCCCCGTGCCGGGAACAAGGGTGGCTCCGTGCGTGCGGCGCGGCAGGCTCGCGTCCGGGGCCATGTCCGGAGGCATGTCCGGACGCAGCGAAAACCACGTCCGGAAAATCAGCTGGGACAGAGCCGGGACAAATCCGGGCCATGGCCCCGGGGCGCCGCGCCGGGTTCCGCCCCGAAGCGACGCAGGGCGATCCGATTTGCCCGCCCCCGTGCCGGGATATTTGGTGGCCTCCCCCTGTAGCGGACCCGGGAAAGACCGGTTAGGTTTGCGCAGGTTGGTTGTAGGAGCCGCAATGTCCGACAAATACGAGACCCTCACGCGCGAGCAGTTGATCGAGCTATTGAAGAAGCGGGATCGCACCAAGAAGCTGGGGCTGGTCTGGGAGCGCGACGAGATCGCGGCGGATCAGGCCATCGATGAGAACTTCATCGCCTGCGAGATCGTGCCGGAGCTGTCGGACAAGCCGGCGCCGTGGCCGAACATGGTGATCGAGGGCGACAATTTCGATGCCTTGCGCTGGCTGCGAATGACGCTGGCGGGGCGGGTGAAGTGCATCTACATCGATCCGCCCTACAACACCGGCAACAAGGATTGGGTCTACAACGACCGCTACATGGACCCGGAGGACCGTTTCCGCCAGTCCACATGGCTCGAATTCCTCTACCGTCGTTTCACGCTGGCCCGAGACCTCTTGGCCGAGGACGGCGTGATGCTGGTTTCGATCAATGATGAGCAGCGAGCACTGCTTGAGTTGATGATGGATGAGGCAATGCCGGGGATGAAGCTTGGTTGCTTTGTCTGGCGCACTCGTAAGGGCGGCTATGACAGTGGGAACTTCTCAAAAGATCATGATTTCGTAATGATCTATCGAAACCCGAAGTTCGAGTTTGCGGGATCGGCCAAGCAGCGCGCCGATTTTTCAAACGATGATGATGACCCACGCGGGCCTTGGACCGATGATCCGCTACAGCAGCCAAAAAACTATAAGCAGCGCGAGGGCGGGGTCTATCTCATCCGCGACCCTGACACGGATATCTACTATCCCCCGAACCCTAACCGTGTTTGGTCTGTTGGTCAGAGAGGCGACAAAAAGCTCCGAGAGGCCGCTATCGAAGACCTACTTGATGAAAAGCTCATCATTTTCAAAAAGAAGGGTGAATTCGTTCGGTATGAAACCTTTGAAGAGCTTCAACAAGCGATCGTGGATAAGACCGCCCACAAATTCGCAAGGCTTGATCTTCCAAACCTAGCAGATTGGGTTGGCAAAAAGATTGGGATTGGGAGCGTTCGGATAAAAAAATTCTTGAAGGACCGAAAGGAGACCCCGAACCCTCTCTCAAGCCTCTTGGACGGCGTTATCACCGATGAGTCCTATTCAGTCGAGGTGGGCAAGACAGCCGAAGGGACTCGGGCAATCCGTGCTATTTTTGGGGGTGATGCTTTTGAATATCCGAAGCCTCCTTCACTGATCCGAGAACTGATCCGGCAGTCCGCGAGACCGGGCGATATCGTGCTCGATTTCTTCGCAGGTTCGGCAACCACTGCGCAGGCGGTGATGGAACTGAATGCCGAGGATGGCGGCGACCGGCGCTTCATCATGGTTTCTTCCACCGAGGCGACCGAGGATGAGCCCGAAAAGAACCTGTGCCGCGACGTGACGGCGGAGCGGGTCCGGCGGCTCCATGCCAGCGACGATCCGAAATATGCCGACCTCGCCGCGCCTTTCGCTTACATGCGCACGCGCGAGATCGCCTTCGAGGATTTGGACTATGATCTGGACCCCAAGGATGCCTGGGCCGCGCTCGAAACCCTGCACGGCTTGCCTCTGACGGCCTATGACCCCGCCGCGCCGTGGAACGCTCACGAGGGCGAGGGCGTGACGCTGGTGATGGTGGACCGCTACGACGCCGCGCTTCTGGACTGGCTGCGTGAGCGGTCATTCCAGAACGTCTTCGTCTACTCTTGGGCACCAGGGCAATTGGCGCGCGAGCTGGCTGGTGTCGAGATCGAAATCCGCTCGGTCCGCGACACGCTGGTGCGGAGTTTCCAGCAATGAGCCCCAGAACTCAGGAAGCGCGTTTCGCACTGGCCGGATACCAGTCCCGCGCAGTCGAGGCGCTGACCGGCGTAATCCGAAAGGTGGCCGAATTCCACGACGACCGCCCGCAACACCGGCAGGAGATTGCCCTGAAAAGCGGCGTGACGTTGCTGCAAGCGCCCACCGGGTCAGGCAAGACGCTGGTGTTGGGCCGGGTGCTGGAAGGCTTGCGTGGGGCGCTGTCGCGCCCCGTCGTATGGTTCTGGTTCGCGCCCTATGCCGGGTTGGTGACGCAAACCCGCGATGCGATTGTCGATCAATGTGGGGCACTGCGGGTGCGGGATATCACCACGGATCGTGAGCCGGTGGGCACGCGCGATGGCGACGTCTTCGTCCAGACGTGGAGCGCGGTGGCGGCAAACAACAAGGACGCCCGCAAGGTTCGGCGCACCAAGGAAAGCGCCCTGTCGCTCGATGACATGATCGCGGCGCTGCGCGATGACGGTTTTTTCGTGGGTGTGGTGATCGATGAGGCGCACCTGAATTTCGGGGCCTCGGCCAAAGCGGCCGCAGACTTCTACCTGAACGCCTTGAAGCCGGATTTCACCGTTCTGGCAACGGCCACCCCCAACGACGACAAGCTGGAAGCCTTCGAGGAAAAAGCCGGGATCGAAGTCGCGAGCCGCGTGATCGTGCCGCGCAGCGACGTGGTGGAGGCGGGGCTGAACAAGGTGGGGCTGATGATGGGCGTGATCCGGATGAGCGATGCGGACCGCGATCTGGTGGACCACGAACAGGCCACGCTCACCGCCGGTTGGACGCAACACCAGCGGGTGAAGGCGCGGCTTGATGAGCGAGGTGTCGTCCTCACCCCCCTGATGCTGGTGCAGGTCGAGGATCAGGCGAAGGGTGGCGGTGATCCGGTTGACCGTGTGCGCGAAAAGCTGATCGAAGTCGGCGTGCCCGAGACTGCGATTGCGACGCACACGTCCGGCCAACCCGACCCGGATTTTCACACGCTCGCCTATGACCCCGACAAGGAAGTGCTGATATTCAAGGTGGCCGTTGCAACGGGCTTTGATGCGCCCCGCGCGTGGACGCTGGTTTCGGTCCGCCCGAACCGGGGCAAGGAATTCGGTCTGCAAATCGTTGGCCGGATCATGCGGGTGCATCCTCTGATCCGCCCTTATCACGGGCAGGATGCCCTGCTGGATCGTGGCTATGTGTTCCTCACCGACCCGGAAATGCAGGCGGGCCTCGATGCCGCCGTCGAAGAAGTCAAAGCGGTGCGCCAGAGCATCGAATTGATCACGGACCGGCTGGATGTTGTCGAGTTTGGCAATGCCGCAAAGCCGCTGGGCTTTTCCGATGTCGTCACGACGTCACAGTTTCAGCCACCGGTCCCGTCCAGCCCCGAAGACCGCCAGATGCGGCTCGCGAACCTGATCGATCAAGGGTTGGTTAAGTCGGACGTGGTGTCCCTGCCGGACGCAGAACAGGACCGCGCAATTCTTGCCGGAGAAGCATGGCAGCAGATGACCCAGACGCCCCTGTTCGGGAACCTGCCGGAAAGCGAACGTCCGGACGCAGCACCGGCGAGCTCCGGTAAACCCAACCTGCGGCCCTACCCCCTGCGTCGGGATATCGACCTGCCCGAAGGCTTGTGGCGCGAATTGCCACCCGATCCGAGCGAGGCCGACAAGTTGGTCGGTGATATTGCGAAGGTCTTCTGCGCAAGCTCGAACGTCGTGTCGCTGCTACAAAAGCGGAAGACCAAGGCCAAGATGAGCCTGCGCGATCTGTTCGTCGCGGATATGGCTGAGGAAGTCGAGTTGCGGCTGCGATTTTCGAACGCGCGCGTCGCGGAAAAGGCCCAGATGGCCTTCAACTTCAACGACACTATTGATCCCCGTTTGCTCAAGCGCGCCTTGATCAGCGAGTTGCGTCGGGTTGTCGATGACGAGGTTATCGAAGCGGAGGAACGCGATTTGCGCCGCGCGCTTGATCTCGCGGTGATGGGGGAGCCGGACAAACTCAAGGAAGCCATGAAGACAGCCCAAGGCCGAAACGTCCGGGTGTCCGATGCCGAGCCGATCCCGGAGGCTTATTATGGTCCCGATGGCCTACCCCCCGCCGGGAAGTCAGCTTACGGGGTCTTCCCCGCGCGCTTGAACGGCGAGGAACAACGGTTTGCCGAATTTCTCGACGCGGATAGCACGGGCACGGTTCTTTGGTGGATGCGCAACCCGGAAAACGAGCGCTGGGCAACGCGGATCGTTCTGCCCAGCGGCAAAAACTTCTTCCCTGACTTTGTTGTCGGCGTTGCGGGGCGCGCCACGCCGAATTCCATCGCCTTGGTCGAGATCAAAGATGACGGCGAGACCGGACGGCTGCAATCGGACCGGAATATCGACAAGATCAGGGTCCAGCACCGGGAATACCGGAACGTGTTCTGGACCTACCGAATGGATGGCCAATGGGTGCGCGCGCACCTGAATGAAGGTTTGCACCGCATTTTGCCGAAGGATGCCTTCTCGATCTCGGAAATGGTCTTCCTCAACTGATGGCGCGCGCCCCGAGCAGGTCGGAAGCTCCCAAAGCAGTAGTGCAGATATCGGGGCACTGTTGGCCTCGCTTCGTTTGATGCGTGAATTTTTCATGCGTGAGTATGGTCAAGAGCACCCGCCGCACCTGTTTTTCGTTCCGGACGCAGCGAAAGCCACGTCCGGAAAATCAGCCGGGACAGAGCTGGGACAATTGCGCCTCAGCAGATCGTGAGACGCCTACGCGGCGCCGGGCTGTTCGTCCTGGTGTTCGCCGTTTTGGAAAATGGCGGGCGTCCCGGGGCGGATGCAGGGGCGCGGCTGCCGGTTCTTGTCGGGCGCGTCGTATTGCTCAAGGCTGCCGTCTTTCAGCCAGCCACGCACCATGGCCTTGATCCGGGCGAGATTGGCCCGCTCCTCCGCCGACAAGTCCGCAACTTTGCTGCCGAGAGAACCAACGGGAAGCCCGAGAGTTTCGGCAATCAGATAGCCGACCCACTCGCGGGCCGATGAAGCGGCGCGCGGGGGCTCGCCCGCGTCGATAGCGGTCTGAATAGCGGCCTGCACCGCCGCGAGGTCGGACGCGGAGGCACCTGCCGCCACCGGCGGTGTCCACCGCTCCACGGTTTGCACATCGTCGCCATTCGGGTAGTCGCTGGTGCCATTTCCGAGGTTAACCGAAACCAAGCGAAGCCACCGCGCTTCCTCAGCCGGGGCAAGGTTCGCCTTCCCATTGTCAACGCGGATGTAGAACCGGCGATCCACTGAGGCAATTCCGAGGCTGCCGACGTCACTACCCCCAGCGGGGCGCAACTGCCGGACCACACGCGCACCATCAACAAACGCGGACGCGCCCCGCGCCGCTCCGGCCCCTGCCGTGTCCATATCTTTAGCGGCCATCTTTCCAGTGTGGTGCACCAAGACGATAGCCGCCCCAGACTTGTGTGCGACTTCACGCAGAGCGGCCATAAGCATGTTGGCGGCTTCGTTGGAGTTCTCGGGCAGGGTATGCATCGCGCCAAGAGGATCGAGGATCAGAACATCAATCCGGGCCTGCGTCAGTTTCTCCACCAACCACTCCACGGCCTTCCTGTTGACGGTAAGCCCATCGCGCCCCTGCCGGGCGAGGATGAGGTCCAATTCCCGCCCCGAGGTCATACCCAGACGATTACCCAAATCCGTGTGCGTGATCCCGTGGTGGCGCATCACCGCTTCAAAACGCCGTTGCAGCTCGATCCGATCATCTTCCGCGTTGTGATAATGGACGCGCAGCGGGTGGTGCGGGTTGTCGCCCGGCAGGAGGGTCCGGCCCGTCGCCATGGCAACAGCTTCGGTCATCACGAGAGCCGACTTGCCGGTGCCGCCAGGAGCAACCAGCATGGAGATATAACCGGCGATCACGTTCCGGCCGTAGAGCCACGGGCGCGGCGGCAACGAGGTAGCGTTGAAGGGCTGAACCGGTTGCAGGCGAAAACTGGCAGGCAGAGGCGGGAAAGCGGCCCGTGCCATCGCGTCCCGGACCTTCTGCCACCCGTCAGGGTTCGCGCGCTCAAGTTCCCGCATCAAGGTGCCCCAGCCCGTGTGCGGCTTGAAACTATCCCACTTGCTTTCCGCCTCACCCGGATCGCCGCCCCATTTCGCGGACCATTCGACCCACGCCGCCCGCCCTTCGGCCTCAAACCCGCCCGCGACTGCCGCGCCCTTGATTGCGTGCCCGATCCTGATCCAGTCGTCATAGTGGTCGAAAGGCCCGCCCGGATCGTTGGGCAGTTCTTGCAGCGCCATGCGGAGCAAGTCCGTGCTGGGGGCCGGATCCCCCCTCTTCTCGCCGGTGCCGTTGGAGGACGCGGAAGCGGAGTTGTCGCCACGCCCGCGCTTGCCGGGCAAGCCCAACCGTTGGGCCACGCCCTCGATCTCCGCGCAAAGAGCTTCCAAAGCGCGCGGTGCGCCTTCAACCAAAGGCAAAGCTCCCGTACCGGGCACAGGGAGCGCCAACGCCACGGTGTTGCCCCGCTGGCGCTTCACCTTCGTGGGGAGGTTCACGGTGAAGGGCAAGCGCGCAATGCGGGGCAGGTCGGCCACGTTGTCGGACCCAATCCGCGCCATGGCCGACGCAAGCGACGCGACGGACGCGGACAGGTCTTCGCCGATCTGGTCTTCAATCCGGAAATGGACATGGAAACCGTTGCCGGTCTCGACCACAAGAAGAGGGCCGAGGGCTTCCAGTTCCTGCCGCGTCCGGGTCCAGTCCGGGTCCATGTCCGGCGCGTCCTTGCGGTCCATGTCCAAGAAAACGGCCCGGCGGGCCGCCACGTCTTTGTCCCTCGCTGCCCTGTCCGTCCCGCCGAGGGCGGACGCACGCGGGTTGACGCCGAAGTAAAGGTTGCGCCGTCCGTTGTGCGTCTTGATGAACTCAGCGAGGTCCGCCCGATCGTCCGGCACGGACAGATCGCCATTGTGGCTCCGGGCGCCGCCCCCTGCCGGGTCCAGCGCCCGGATTTCAACCACATCGCCGGGCTGGAAAAGCGGGTCGATGGCCTCCAACGCCTGCCTCGCCGCATGGCCGCCGGACAGAAGATCGGCAATGGCGGCTTGGGCTGTGTCGGCTCCAAGAAGGCCGCACGCATATTCCGCTTGGAAGCGCAGAACGCGTTCCCTGTCCTCGGACCAGACAAGGCCCGCGCGTTGAATTTCGTCAAGGAGGTGCCGCCATTCCGCCACGGCGGTGTTGTCGGTCGTGTCAGCTTGCGCCGTCGTGGCGCTAATGGTATCAATTTTCACGTCTAAGTCCTTCTGCCCCGTTCGTGCCTGCCAGCGCGACGGGGCGCTTTCGTTTCAGGGTCAGGCTGCGGTGCGTTCAGCGATCCGGGCCGCGATCCATTTCTGGATTTCGCTCTCCGGCCAGCGCGAGGCGCGGCCGATCTTCACAGGCGGCGGGAAAGCCCCTTGGGTAATCTTCCGGTAGATCGTGGCACGCTGGTAGCCGGTGGCATCTACAACCGCGTGCAGGGGGAGAAGGCGCTCGGGATAGGTATTCTGCATGATCGAACTCCGCATTCGTCGTCAGAGAGTTGCTGCGGGCAATATCGATCCTTCGCAGGAGAGCCGTCAAGAGACATAATTCGGCTAAATATCTGATATGTTTGACACCTTTGTCAAATGCCGCCGTCAAAAAGGGAGTGCACTCGTCTTTGCTTTCAATGGCCTAGCTGGCAGTTTGTGCTGCGATTTGAGGCTTAGGGTTGAATGAAATTTTTTCAACTCGCCCGACCAAACTGCACGATATCGCCCCCTTCTGCGGGGGCTTCGCCGTCGCAATGGGCGGCCCAGGCCTCCATCACGACGCGCCGACGCTCAACCGATTGCTCCCGCCGATAGGCGCTTTCCACGTCCCCAAGCACGTGCGCCAAGGCTTCCTCTGCCAGTTCCCGGGGCACGTCATGGCGGGAGCCAGCCCAATCGCGGAACGCGCTGCGGAAGCCGTGCGGCACGCTGTCCTCGACCCCGAGCCGCCGCATGACGGCCCGCAAGGTCATGTCTGAAAGGGGCCTTCCCGCCTTCGCTCCGGGGAAAACGAATTGATCCGGCCGTGGGCCTTCTTGTGCCGGGTTGTCGATCTCCGCGAGCGCGCGAGCGGCTTCAAGGAGTTCGATCATGCGCGCGCTGAGGGGCACGATGTGGTCACGACGCTTTGTGTCGCGGCGGGTTTTCATGCGGTTGGCGGGGATGGTCCAGGTCTTCCCATCAAGGTCAATTTCGCCCCAGGTCGCCTCCCGGACCTCACCCGAACGCGAGGCGGATAGAATGAGGAATTCCAGCGCCAGCGCCCCCGCGGCATCGCGGTCGCGAAGGCGAGCGATGAAGTCGGGCACTTGCCGCCATGGCATCGCGGGCTGGTGGCCTTCCGTCAGCTTGCGGGGCTTAGAGAGCGTGGCGTTCAGCAATTTCCACCGTGCCGGGTTCTCTCCCTCGAACGCATCGTTCTGCGCGGCGTGGTCGAAGAGTTGTTCCAACCGCCCCCGGACGCGCTTTGCCGTTTCGTGTTTCGTGTCCCAGATCGGGGCGAGCACAGCCAGTACGTCCTTGCGGGTAATCGCGTCCAAGCGGAGCGGACGCAAGGGCGCAGCGTATTCCTTGAAGGTCTGGCGCCACTGGTAGATGTGCTTGGGGTTCGTGAAGCCTGCGGACCTGATCTTCCATTCAACGAAGGTGTCGGCGTAGTCGCCAAAGGTCATGATGTTGGCCTCAGCAGCGACGGTCGCGCGCGCCTGCTCCGCTGCCTCGTGAGCGGCGGCAATCGGATCGACCCCCAAGGCGACCTGCTTCCGTGCATCGGCAGCCTTTTCCCGTGCCAGAGCCAATGGAATGGCGGGGAAAGGCCCGAGGCCCATTTCCCGTTGGGATTGGCCCGGCAGGGAGAAGCGGAACACCCAACGGCCACCACCGCGCTTGCTTGCGCGGTAATACAGCCCGCCCCCATCGTTGAGGGCCTTTCCGGGCACGGCGGCCTCGATCTGTTTCACGGTCAGTCGGTGCAGGGTTTTTGCCATGGCGGCGTCCTTTCAGTGCAGGCGGCGTGGATCGACGGCCGTTGGGCAATGTCGATCTCCGCGTAGCGCTCGGTGTCGTCAGTCCGGAATGTGGCGATCTTGTCCAAGTCAAGCAGGGCGCGTGAAAGTGCCACCACGCGATCTTCAAGGAGGCCCATGGTCGGTGCGGTCGAGGTGGCGGCGAATGTGACGAGGGCGGGCATATCGGGGCTCCGTTCACGTTGCCGGGGTTTTGCGGAACGAATTCCTGCCCCTAATCTGCCCCTAAAATCTTGTGGCAGTCAATAGACCTCGTGAGACGTCGTGATTTGTCAGTTCTGACAAACGACTGAAAATAGTGATATTAAATTGGTGTTGATGGATGTTGAGAGACCGGAATGGACACTGGTTGTGCGGCCCTAGGCTCCACCAAATTCCCAAATCGAAGCATCGAGAAGGCCGGGCGCACAGGCCGGCCATCGGCAGCAATTCCCCCGCGGAACCTGCCGCCTCGGCGCGCGCGCATCATCCGGTGGAAAGCTGGTCGTTTTCGCTCGCCCAAGCGTCGGCTGCCTGTCTCCCGGCAACGCGCGATCGGGCAGGATGGCGGCAGTTTTTCGAGGGAGTCGCGCCATGAAAACCCATGTCAAAGCGCTTGTCGTCGGCGGTGGCGCCGTTGGAGCGTCGATCGCCTATCATCTTGCGCGAGCCGGTTGGGCCGACGTGATGCTGCTTGAGCGCGACGAGCTGACCTCCGGCTCGACGTGGCACGCCGCGGGCCTCCTGCCGCTGTTCAACATGGGCTATGCAACCACCCATATTCACGATTACAGCGTGAAGTTCTACAAGACGCTCGAGGAAGAAACCGGGCTCAACGCCGGGTTCTCGGTGGTCGGCAACCTGCGCATGGCCCAAAGCCCGGAGCGGATGGACGAGTTCCAGCTCTACGCCAGCACCGCCGACACCGTGGGCATTCCTTACGAGTTTCTCACCCCCGAGCAGATCAAGGAGCGCTGGCCGCTGGTGCGCACCGATGATCTCGAGGGCGCGCTCTTCCACCCCACCGACGGCTACATAAACCCTGCCGACGTGACCATGGCGATGGCCAAGGGCGCACGTCAGCGCGGCGTGATCATCGAGCGGAAATGGCAGGTTGACGGCTACCGCTGGACCGGGTCGGAGTGGATCGTCACCGCGACGAAGATGGGGGAGAAGGGCGGCAACCTCGTCGCCACCGAGGAACAGATCGAGATCCACGCCGAACACGTGGTCACCGCCACCGGCAACCACTCCCAGCGCACGGCGCAGCTTCTCGGCATCAAGATCCCCGCGATCCCGGTTGAGCACCAGTTCATCGTGACCGAGCCCGATCCGGCGCTGGTGGAGTACCGCAAGAGCCACGGCGAGCACCCGGTACTGCGCGACGCCGACGCCAAGTGGTATGTGCGCGAGGAACGCGGCGGCTGGATTCTCGGCCCCTACGAGCGCAATGCCCCTGCCCGCTTCGAATACGGCGTGCCCGACAGCTTCCGCGCCGACCTCTTCCCGCTCGACCTGGAGCGGATCGAGGAGGAATACATGAGCATGATCCACCGCATCCCCTCGTCGGAGGAGGTCGGTCTGAAGGACGATTACAACGGCCCGATCTGCTACACGCCCGATGGCAACCCGCTCGTCGGCCCGGCGCCGGGCCTGCGCAACATGTGGCTCGCGGAGGGGTTCTCCTTCGGCATCACCGCCGCCGGCGGCACCGGCTACTACCTCGCGCAGATGATGGTCGAGGGCGAGGCCGAGATCGACATGGCCTCGCTGGATCCCAAGCGCTACGGCGACTGGATGACGACCGAATACGCCGCTCGCAAGAACGAGGAGGCCTACGAGCACGTCTACATCCTGCACCACCCCGACGAGGAGCGCGAGGCCTGCCGCCCGCTGCGCACCGCGCCGGCCTATGACCGGCAGAAGGCGCTCGGCGCGCAGTTCGGCCAGGTTAACGGCTGGGAGCGGCCCAATTACTACGGCCCCGTCGATGCGCCCGACAATTTCGACTACGAGGCGCGCAGCTTCCGCCGCGGCGGCTGGTGGCAATATGCCGAGGCCGAGGCGAAGGCGATCCGCGAGAGCGCCGGGATCATCGACGCCACCGCCTTCGCCAAGCACGTGGTCAAGGGGCCGGGAGCGGCGGGGTTCCTCGACTGGTTCACCACCAACAAGCTGCCCAAGGTGGGCCGGATCAACCTCACCTACGCGCTCACCGAAACCGGCACGACGCGCACCGAATACACCATCATCCGCGAGGAAGAAGACCGTTTCGTGCTGATCTCGGCAGGTGGCCTGCACGCTTACGACCGCGATTACCTGCTCAAGGCGGTCGAGGACAAGGAGCCCGAGTTCGGCCGGATCGAGGTGGAGGACTGGACGACGCGATTTGGCGTCTTCGCCCTCGCCGGGCCGAAATCGCGCGCCATCCTCGCCGAGGTGATCCGCGACGCCGAACCGGAAACGGCGCTCTCCAACAAGCGCTTCCCCTGGCTCTCGGCACGCAAGATCGAGCTTGGCATGTGCCCCATCGTCGCGGTGCGCGTGGCCTATACCGGCGAGCTGGGCTGGGAGCTGCACCACCCGATCGAGATGCAGAACTACCTTTGGGACCTGTTGATGAAGGCGGGCACGGCGCACGGGCTGAAGCCGGTCGGCGCGCGGGCGCAGAACTGGCTGCGGCAGGAGAAATCCTACCGCGCCTTCGGCACCGAGTTGGGCCGCGACGCGACGCCGCTCGAAGCCGGGCTCGACCGCTTCGTCGATCTCTCCAAGGACTTCCACGGCAAGGCGGCGATGCAGGCCAAGGGCATCCGTTCGCTCTGCGTCACCCTGCTGATCGACGGGCCCGAGGATGCCGACCCCTGGGGCCGCGAGGCGCTGTACGCGGGTGACGAGAAGGTCGGCCGCCTCACCTCGGGCGGCTACTCGGTGGCCTTTGGCAAGTCGATCGGCATGGGCTACGTGCGGCCGGACCTCGCCAAACCCGGCCAGAAGCTCAAGGTCAAGATGCAGGGCCGGCTGTGGGATGCGGAAGTGGTCGAAGACAGCCCGCATGATCCGCAGAACGCCCGTATCCGGCTGGACGGCTGAGCGGATTGGGCGGGGGGACAGCCCCCCGCCGACCCGGGCGGCGCCGCCGCCCGCGCGGGCACGCATCGACGCCGCGCGCTGAACCTGCGGCTTGCGGACCACCCCGCCGATATCGCGGCCATTCCGGTGCGCCATTTCGACGGGGCCGCGGTCTGGACCTATCTCGACGAAACCTGATCCACCGCGCGGCGCCGCGCCGTAGTGTCAGGGTGCACTCGAGGGTGGCCGCAGCGGCACAGCGCCCGCCTTGCAATGCGACGTTGGGCGTGGCTAAAAGGCTTTCAGGCAGGGAGACGGGCTGTTTTGAACGGGCTGGTAAGAAAGCTGGCGGCAGCATTGGCCGCGCTGCACGGGCGGCTGATCCTGCTGTGGATCCTGCTGGCGGTGATCCTCGTCTTTTCGCTCACCGGCATCGCCCGGTTGCGCTTTGACGACGAGCTGTTCCGGTTTTTCGACAGCGATATCGCCGCCTTCGACGATTTCGTGGCGCTCTCGCAGGCGTTCGAGGGCGATTCCAACGACGTGATCGTGCTGATCGAAGCCCCCGACCTGGCCGATCCGGACGTTGCCGGGGCGGTGTCGGATTTCCTGCTCGATGCCCAGTTCGTGCCCGGCGTGCGTGCCGCGATCTCGCCGTTCTCGCTGCGCGTCGGCGGCGAGGACGGGGCGGTCGCGCCGCTGTTTCCCTACCCGCCCTTGCCTCGGGCCGAGATGGCCGCCCGGCTCGACGCCGAGCGCGCGGACAATCCCTCGCTCAGCCGGCTGATGTCGGCCGACCGGCGGGCGATGATCGTGGTTCTGCCGATCACCGAGGACGGCGAAGACGATCTCAGGGAGCGCCGCACGCAGGTCGGCGCGCTGGAAGAACTGGGCGACCGTCTCGCCGCCGCCGCGCCCGGGGTCTCGGTCGCGCTGTCGGGCTACCCGGTGCTGCGCGACAACGTGGCCCGCGCGCTGATCGACGATATCGTGATGCTCACCGGGTTCGGCATCCTGGTGGGGTTCTTCATCGCGATCACCACCTTCCGCTCGCTGCGCCTCGCGTTGCTCACGTTGCCGGGGCCGGTGATGGCGGTGTCCGTCGCGATCGGCCTGCACGGCCATCTCGGAGTTGCGATCAACACCATGACCATCGCGCTGCCGGTGCTGGTGCTGGTGCTCGCCACGTCCGACAGCATTCACATCGGTTTCGAACGCGCCCGGCAAGCCGGGCGGGCCAGCACGCGGGCGACGGTGCGGGCGGTGCGCCGGGTGGCCGTGGCCTGCATCTTCGCCGCCGTCACAACCGCGGTGGCCTTCGCGGCGCTCGCCACGTCGCGCTCGGAAATCCTGGCCGAGATGGGCCGGATGGGGGTGATCGTGGCGCTTGCTTCAGTTTTCACGGTGATACTGACCCAGACCACCGTGCTCGCCACCGCCGGCCGCTTTGCATGGTTTGCCCCGCTCTTCGACCGGCTTTCGGTTCATCCGCCGTTTTCGCGCGGGCTTGAAAACCTGCCCCGCCTTGCGCTCGCCGCGCCGCGGCGCATCGCCTGGGCCGGGCTCGCCGTGCTCGCGATCTCGACGCTGCTCTACAGCCAGGCCGGCCCACGGTATTCGCTGATGGACAGCCTCAAGCCCGACAGCCCGATCCGCACCGTGTTCGACCGGGTCGAGGCCAAGGTGGCCCCGGTGAGCCAGATCCAGATCCCGGTGACGAGCACCGATCCCGAGATCGTCGCCAAAGTGCGCGACGTGGTGGCGGAGGTGACAGAAAGCCCCAACGTGCAGTCGATCGCCGATGTCGTCGGCGGGGCCGAGGCGGTGGAGTCCGAACTGCCGGCGCCGCTGGCGCGGCGACTGGTCTCGCGCGACGGCACGCAATCGCTCGTCTCGGTGCCGTTTCGCTATGAGAACGGCCAGGAAACGCTGGCCCTCGCCGAACGGATCGACGCCGCGATCGCCGCCGAACCCGGTCTTGCCGAAATCGAGGTCGGCCGGGCGACCGGCCTGCCGGTGATGTCGGCGCGGGTGGCGGAGGTCGTGCTCGACGAGATCAACCGCAGCCTTCTGATCGCGCTCGGCGGCGTGGCGGTGCTGATCTTCATCTGGCTGGGCAACCTGCGGATCGCGCTGATATCGCTGGTGCCCAACATGCTGCCGGTCACCCTGATCGGGGCGTGGCTGATGCTCACCGGCAAGGGCATCGAGTTTTCCAACGGGCTGGCTCTGACCGTGGCCTTCGGCGTGGCCGTCGACGATACGCTGCACGTGCTCAACCGGCTGCGCCTCAACGGCGGGATCGCCCATTTCGAGCGCGCCCGCGTGGCGGCGGCGCTCGAAGAGGTTGCGCCGGCGCTGGTCACCACCTCGCTCGTGCTGGTTCTCGGCATGGGCGGCACGCTGTTTGCCGAGAACAAGGGCGTCAGCGATTTCGGCAAGATCGCCATGGCGGTCTACCTGCTCGCGCTGATCGCCGATCTCATCATCCTGCCCGCCGTGCTGGCCGTCTTCGGTCCGCGCCGCAAGCACGGGAAACTGGAAAAGGAGCCGTCATGATCCGGATCGCCACCGCACTTCTGCTAGGCCTCGCGAGCCCCGCCGCCGCCACCGAGATCTTCGAGGCCGAGGGGGCCTGGGTGGGCGAGGGCCTGCTCGCCACCGGCGCCGAGGCACCACTGGAACGCGGCCGCTGCCGGGTGAACATCACCCCCGAGCCGGATGGGCGCGACGTGAGCGTGACCGGCAGTTGCGCCGTGACGGTGGGGGTGTCCGACATTTCGCTGAGGCTCGTGCGCGCCGGCGACGGCCGGGTGAACGCGGGTTTCTGGTCGGCGGCGACGGGGCAGACGGTGCAGTTCTCCGGCACCGAAACCGATGCCGAGATCGAGATGGTTTCGACCACGGCGCTAATCGTGGACGAGAAGAGCTACGAGAGCCGGGTGAGCGTGAGCGCCCCCGACGAAAGCAGCTTTGCCATCCGGCAATTGCTGCGCGCCGAGGGCGCCGAGGCCTGGCGGCTGGTCGTGGACATGACCTACCGCAAGGCCGGCGGCTGAGCCTATTCGACCAGCACCGAGCTTCCCTTGTTGTTCAGGAAAGCCCCGAGCACGGGCACGTTGGCATTCATCGTGCGGCAGTAGCCCGCGAGGTTGGTGTCGACGCAGAGCGTCGCCTGCGCGCCGCCGAACAGCGCCACCGAGGTGGCCCTGTCATTCGCCGCCGGCGGCAGCACGTCGATCCGTCCCGGACGCATGCAGAAGTAATCGCCGGTGTAGCCCGGAAGATCGAAGAAGCAGGCCTGCTTCAACGCCGGCAGCGAGCCGGTGTAGACCCGCAGCGACGAGACCTTGTTGTTGAGATATTGCCCGAGATGCGATTCATCGGAGGTCACGTCACGGCAGAACGGCCCCATGTTGGCGTTCTCGCACAAGCGAACCTTGGCGTTGCCTTCGAGCCGCACCGAGGTGATCCGGTCATTGGCGACCGGCGGCAGGCTCAGGTAGATGCCAACGTCACGGCAGAAGCTGTCGCCGGTGAAGTTGGGCCCGTCGAAGAAGCAGGCACGGTCGGGCCCGGTCGGGGGCAGAACACCGCCGCCACCACCACCGCCACCATCGCCGTCGCAGACGATCGAAAACGTCGGCCCGCCGGGGCCGAGGGTCAGCTGAAAGCGGCAATCGGGCTCAAGCGCGCCGCCACCCTCGGTAACGGGTTCGAGATAGGACGCGTTCACCCAGCCGTCAGGGCCGGAATGGTCGATGCGGCACCAGCCGTTCGACTCGCATTCCTCGACCGAGACGGCCTCACCGGGATAGAGCGTGTCGACCACGGGGTTTGTCGCCCCCGGGCCCGCACGCACGTTGAGCCAAGTCGTCGCCGTGGCGTCGACCGCGAGCGCCGGCAGCGCGGCGACAATCAGGCCGAGCGCCGCTCCGGCCAGCGTGGCAAGAATTTTTCGGATCGGTTTCATGGCATCCCCCTTTCCGGACCCGCCGGAATTTGGTGATAGACTGGTTACTTGTCGCAAGACTTCGGCGCCGGCGCCTTGAGGCAGGTCAATCACCCGCCAATTCGGCCTTTTTCTGCCGATTGCGATCTTGCCGGGGGGTTGCGGTTTTGCAGGCCGGACGCGGCGCGGACGACACACCAGCCGATGAGCCGGTCTGCCTGCGAGCGGCTCAGAACAGGCTGTCGAGGAGGATCTCCACTGCCAGCGCGGCGAGGAGCGCAAGCACGAGCTTTTCGAAGGCGTCGCGCGGCAGCCGCCGCCCGATCCAGCCACCCAGCGGCATGAACAGCAACAGCGGGATGAGCGCGAGCAGGCTGTAGCCGAACCGCTCGACGGTCATGATCCCGAAATGGATCTGGGCCGGGAGTTGCACCAGCCCGAGCGCCACGAAGAACAGCGAGGCCGTGGCCATGAATTCTTCGCGCGAGGGCCGTATCGCGCTGAGGAAGGTAAGCGAAACCGGGGCGGACAGGCCCGTCGCCCCTTGCAGCATCCCGGCCAGGATCCCCACCGGAACCGCCACCCGGGTGGCGCGGGCGCGCGCGAGGTGCCAGGCCGGGTTGAGCAGGCGAAAGCCGATATAGGTCACCAGCACCAGCCCGACGCCCAGCAGCAACACCTCCGACGGAAGCCCCGCCAGCGCCACCGTGCCGGCCGCCGCGCCGACCCCGCCCGCGACGGCAAAGCCACGGGCGAGGCGCGGATCGGCAACGGAACGGCGGTAGAGCCAGTATTGCCACAGGTTGGGCACGATGTTGGGCAGCACGAAAACCGCAACCGCGAAGGGCACGTCGCGCAGCGACGACATCAGCGGCACCGCGAGCAGCGGCGCGCCGGCACCCATTGCGCCCTTGAGCAGACCGCCCGCCGCGAAGGCGAGGAAGACGAGCAGGAGATCACCCGCGCTCATCGGGCCAGGCCGGCCGCGCGTGCGGCGGCGTTTTCCTGGCCATCGGAGGCGGTGCGCGTCGTCATTCTACCCCGGTCATCCCTGTTGCCTGAGGGTCGTGCCGCACCGGGCGGCACGGTTGGAGGAACCTCACCATCCCCGCGCCGCCGAGAGGCATTGGAAACGCCGCGCGGGCCATTGAAAATGACTATTCAGGCGCGCGGAGCGGCGTGGTCTTGCCCCGGCGCGCGCGGGCTCGACGTGCCGGCGGCACCCTGCCGCCCGGCCACCCGAACAGGGTCAGCCGGTGGCGAACCGCCCGTCCTCGGCTGCAAGACGGCGAATGAGGGCGGCGGGCTGCCACGCCACCGGGTCTTCCTGCGCGAAGGCTTCGAGCCGGGCGAGAATGGCCCCTGCCCCGAGCGTATCGGCGTGGTGCATCAGCCCGCCGCGCCAGCGCGGAAAACCGTAGCCCGCCACCGTCACCACGTCGATATCCGCCGCCGACTGCGCGATACCCTCGTCGAGAATCGCCGCCGCCTCGTTGATCATCGCCAGAACGAGACGCTCTCGGATCTCGTCCGGGCTGTAGGCGCGCCGTTCGACCTTGCCGAAGTATGCCTCCTCGCGGGCGAGATCTTCCACCAGCGGGTCGACCACCTTGCCGCCGCCGCCGGGGTAGCGATACCAGCCCACGCCCACCTTCTTGCCGAGCCGCCCCTCGTTCACCATCCGGTCGGCGATCGGGATGTAGCGGCGGTTGGGATCGCGCGTGGCGTCCTGTCGGCGGCGGTTGGCGAAGGCAATGTCGAGGCCGGAGAGATCCTGCGCCTCGTAAGGCCCCATCGGGTAGCCGAACTCGACCATCGCCTCGTCGATCTCCCAGGGGTTCGAGCCGTCCATCATCACCGTGTCGGCGGCCTCGCGGTAGCGCGCGAGAATGCGGTTGCCGATGAACCCGTCGCAGACGCCCGCGAGCACCGGCAACTTGCGCAGCCGTTTGGCCAGCGCGAAGCCGGTGGCGAGGGCGGCGTCGGAGGTGGCATCTCCGCGCACGATCTCAAGCAGCTTCATGATATGGGCGGGGGCGAAGAAATGCAGGCCCACCAGCCGGGTCGGATCGTCGAGCACGGCGGCGATCTCGTTGACGTCGAGGTAGGAGGTGTTGGTGGCCATAAGCGTGTCGGGCCGCATCGCCGCCTGAAGCTGGCCGAACACCGATTGCTTGACCTCCATGCTCTCGAAGGCGGCCTCGATCGCGAGATCCGCCTCCTGCGCGATGGCGTAATCGGCCGTGGCGTTGAAGGCGGCGCGCCGCGCCTGCGCCGTCGTCTCGTCGATCAGCCCGCGTTTCAGGCTGGCCGCAACGATGTTTTCCACGTTCGCCTTGGCGCGGGCGACACCCTCGGCATCGGTCTCGATGATGTCTACGAAGATGCCTGCGTTCAGGAGCGCATAGGCGATTCCCGCCCCCATCGTGCCGCCGCCGACCACCACCGCGCGGGTGATTTCGGCCGGGTGGGTATCTTTCAGCCAGTCCGGCGTCTTGGCGCCGCGCTCGGCGAAGAAGATGTGGCGCAGCGCCTTCGCCTGCGCACCGGCCCGCAGTTTGAGGAAGGTCTCGCGCTCCACCGGCTGCGCCTCGTCGAGCGGGGTGGTGATGCTCATCTCCACGAGGTCGATGGCGCGCTGGGGGGCGATCTGTCCGCGCATCCGCGCCCCCGCCGTCGCCCGGGCCGCCGCCAGCGCCTCGGCGTCGGCCTCCGGCCCCGGCAGATCGCCCACCGCCACGGCGGTGGAGAGAAGTTCGTGGTTCACCTCTTCGGCGGCGAAGGCCGGGTCATCCGAAAGCTCGTCGACCAGCCGCAGCTCCAGCGCCCGGCTGCCGGTCACCGGCTTGCCGGTGGCGATCATGTCGAGCGCGGGTTTGAGCCCGACGAGGCGGGGGAGCCGCTGCGTGCCCCCCGCGCCGGGCACCACGCCGAGGGTGACCTCCGGCAGGCCGATCTGAGCATCGGGCGTGGCGATGCGGTAGCGGCAGGCCAGCGCCAGCTCGCAGCCGCCGCCGAGCGCCGGGCCGCGAATGGCCGCGATCCACGGCACCTCGCAGGCCTCGATCCGGGCCACCACATCGGGCAGGTGCGGCTCGATCGCCGGGCCATCGAACTCGCTCGCATCGGCGCCTGCGGCGAAGGCCCGACCGGCGCCCGACAGGATCACCCGCTCCAGCCCTGCCTCGGCCTCGATCCAGTCGAGCGCGGCCATGAGGCCCGCGCGGGTTTCCTGCCCGATGGCGTTCACCGGCGGGAAATCGAGGATGACATGGGCGGTGGCGCCATCGCGGCGGGTGGTAACGGGCATGGGTCTCTCCGGGGTTTTAGCCGAGAAAATCGTGGGAACGGATCAGCGCGAGCATTTCATCGAGGCTTTCGTCCTCGGTGCGGCCCGAGGTGTCAAGTTTCGCCAGCGCGCGTTCGTAGAGCGCCTCGCGCGCGGTGAGGATGGATCTGAGCTGCTCCATCGCCTCGGGGTTGCCCGCCATCGGCCGGGTATCGCCCTGCTCGCGGACGCGGGCCATGTGCTCGGCCGGCGTGGCCTTGACCCAGATGGTGTGGAACTTCGACAACAGCACGTTGTAGGTTTCCGGCTCGGCCACGATGCCGCCGGCAACCGCGAGGATCATCGTGTCGTGGGTGGCGATCACCCGGTCGATGGCCTGGGCCTCGAGCCGGCGGTAGCCCTCCTGGCCGTAGAGCGCCATCAATTCCTCCACCGGCATACCCGATTGCTCCTCGATCTCGCGGTTGAGTTCGAGGAAGGGGATGCCAAGCACGTCGCCGGCGCGCCGCCCGAGCGTTGACTTGCCCGCGCCGCGCAGGCCGACGAGGCAGATCCGGTGCGCCCGCGCCGCCGCCACCGGCTCGGGGCTCAGCGTGGCGAGCACGCGCGCCTGGGTCCGGGCGTTGGCGGTGCGGAACAGGTCGGCCACCCGCAGCGCCTCGGACGACCACGGATCATCCTCGCCCACCAGCCATTCGATCTTGTGATCGAGCGCATGGGCGACCCGCTGCAGCAGGCCGATCGAGATATTGCCCTCGCCGGCTTCGAGCTGGGCAAGGTAGCGCGGCGACACACCGGACTTTTCCGAAAGCACCCGGCGCGGAATGCCCTTGCGATCACGCGCGCGGCGCACCCGTTCGCCGACACGGGCGATCAGGATCTCGACCTCGCGGTCGGCGTCCGACGCGGCCTCCTGCACCTCGCCGCGAAAATTGGTGATCTCCGCCATGACCCGTCACATGCTCAATAATGCAGCAATCCTAGGGCGTCGCCCGGCATCGCTCAATGAAAAACCCGCACGATTACGCAAAATAATGCATTAATCAACCGAGGCGAGCATCGGCTCGACGATGGCGCGCACCTCGTCAGGCGCGGGGCGTTTCTCGAAGCTGCCGGCAACGATGAAAACGCAGACAAACAGGCCCTCGAAACAGAGCTTGCCGCCCTGAAACCCATCGACCCGGAAGCTGATCGAGCTTTCGCCAAGCCGCACCGGGCGGACCTCGCAGATCAGCCGGTGGCGCGGCGTGATCGGCGCGCGGAAATCCATCTCCATGTGGACGAAGGGGGTGCCGAAGCCGCGATCGAGCTCCATCTGGAACCAGCCGTCGCCGTCGAGATTGGCCTCCCACCAGCCGTTGATCGCGTCCAGCGCCCAGGCCGGGATATTGGCGGTATAGGCAATGCGGGCCGGGTCGCAATCGCCCCAGGACACGCGGATTTCGTGGGCGTAGGGCATTGGCTCTCCTTCGGCGCGGGGCAAGGCGCGTGCAGGCGCCCCCGGAACCCTCTTCGAAGACGGTTCCCCCGCCCGGGTCAATAGGTTTCGACGTGGTAGCGGCCGTCTTCGCGCATCGCGTCGCGCACCGTTTTCCACTCCAGCCCGACGCCGCGGGCGATATCGTCCAGCGCCGCCTCGACGCCGGTCTCCATCTCCTTCAGGCCGCAGATATAGATATGGGCATTGGGGTTGGTGAGCATCGCCGAAACGCGCCCGGCTTCCTCGCGCAGCTTGTCCTGCACGTAGTGCTTGGGTTCGCCCTCCAGCCGCGAGAAGGCGAAGACCTTGTGCATGAAGGCCTCGGGCACCTTCTTGAGCGGGCCGAAATAGGGCAGTTCCTCGGGCCGGCGGGCGCCGAACACGAGGTTCAGCTTGCCATTGCTGGCCGGGGTCTCGCGCTGGCGGCGCATGGTGAAGCCGCGGAACGGGGCCGAGCCGGTGCCGGTGCAGATCATCAGAAGTTCCGCGTCCGGGTCGGACGGCAAGAGGAAGGTGGCGCCGAACGGGCCGGTCACCTGCACCTCGTCGCCGGGCTTGAGATCGCAGACGTAAGTAGAGCACAGCCCGCCCTCCTCGCGTTTCACCGTGAGCGAGAGGTTGTTGTAATTCTGCCGTTCGCCGTCGCGGGGGGACGACACCGAGTAGAGCCGCGGCAGGTGCGGCTTGCCGTCGGCGTCGGTGCCGGGCGGGATGATCCCGATCGACTGGCCTTCGAGCACCGGCATCGGCTGGCCGCCGAAATCGAGGATGATGTGGCGCACGTCGTTGTCGGACCCCTCGGCGGTGAGGCGGAAATTTCCGGTGACCTTCGCGGTGGCGGGCTTGCCGATGGTGTAGAGGTTGACCGTGGGCTTGGAGGCCGTCGCCGGGGCCCTGACCTTGCCGCCGGCGCCGGCATGGGCTTCGGCCAGCAGCGCCGCCATCGCCTCGTCGAGCGCTTCCATCCCGGTATCGGCCTCGTCGCCGCCGACGATCTCTTCCTGCTCGGGAAGCTCCGACCAGGAATATTGATCTTCGAGCGAATAGGGCTCGACCACCACCCGCCACTCGTCGATCGAGCCGGTGGGGCAGACGGGGATGCAATCCATGCAGAAATTGCACTTGTCCACGTCGACCACGACGTTGTTGTCGTCATGGGTGATCGCCTCGACCGGGCAGGTCATCTCGCAGGTGTAGCAGCGGATGCAGATCTCGGGGTCGATCAGGTGCTGTTTGAGCGGCTTGTTCACGCGCTTTTTCCCTTGAGGATCGTGTCAGGCAGAGTGAGCGCCTCGATCAGCGCCTCGCACAGCCCGGTGCATTCCTTGCAGCCGACGCAGCCGCCGCGCAGGCCGGCGATGTTGCCGGCGAGCGCACGGGTGCGCGGGGCGTGGGCGATGTTGCGTTCGATGGTCATGGCGCTCTCCGTTTCCATGTTTCGGGCCGCTGGCCCGACCCGCCGGGGGGGGCGCTGCCCCCCCGGTCCCCCCCGAGGTATTTTTCGACCCAAGAAGGGGACAGGCCGGTCTTACGCCATGGCGAGCTTGACGTATTCGAAGTCGCCCGGCTTGTTGTCGATGCCAACTTTCGGCGGCGCGATCCAGCCGGCAAATTGTCCCGGCTCGGTCACCTGCACCATCAGCGACTGGATGTAGTCGCCGTCGGCATGGGTCGGCAGCCACTGGCTCTGGCCCGCATCGTATTCGGCGCCCGAAACCAGCTTGCCCTCGGGATCGAACAGCTTGTCGGCGAAGACGCCGATCTTGCGGTTGAACGCCTCGTGCGGCAGCTTCATTTCGAAATCGATCCCGGCCTTCTCGATGATCTTGTTCCAGCGGCCGACGCCACCGGCGGCATCGCGGGTGTAGTCGTCGCGCAGGCGCATGTTGATCGCGGTGAGCGCGGGGACTTCCTTGCGCACCAGCTGGCCGTCCTCGAAATCCCACACCGTGTAGGTGTCGTTGGTGAGCTTGTGGTCGTCGTCGATCCGGTGCTCGTGGTAGCGGCCCTTGATCCCGGCGTTGAAGGCGTTGGCAGCGTTGGTCGACACCTCCTGACCGAACAGATCGAGGCTCAGGGTGTAGTGCAGGTTGAGCTTCTTCTGGATCAGCGGCAGGTCGATGACGCCGAGCGCGCGGATGCGGTCGGTGTCATAGGGGTCGTCGATGCCGTTTTCCTTCATCACCTGGCAGGTGCGCTCGATGGTGCGGCCCACCCCGGTTTCGCCCACGAACATGTGGTGGGCTTCTTCCGTCAGCATGAAGCGGCAGGTGCGCGACAGCGGGTCGAAGCCCGACTGGGCGAGGCTTTCAAGCTGCATCTTGCCGTCGCGGTCGGTGAAGTAGGTGAACATGAAGAACGACAGCCAGTCGGGCGTTTCCTCGTTGAAGGCGCCGAGCATGCGGGGCGCTTCTTCCGAACCGGAGGAGCGGCGCAGCAGGTCGTCGGCCTCCTCGCGGCCGTCACGACCGAAGTACTTCTGCAAGAGGTAGACCATCGCCCAGAGGTGGCGGCCTTCCTCGACGTTGACCTGGAACAGGTTGCGCATGTCGTAGAGCGAGGGCGCGGTGATCGCGAGGAAGCGCTGCTGCTCGACCGAGGCCGGCTCGGTATCGCCCTGGATCACGATCAGGCGCTTCATCAGGTTGCGGTATTCGCCCGGGACTTCCTGCCACGCCGGCTCGCCGGCGTGTTCGCCGCAGGGAATGGTGCGGCCCTCGACCTGCGGCGCGAGCAGGATACCCCAGCGATACTCCGGCATCTTGACGTAATCGAACTTGGCCCAGCCCTTGGGGTCGACGGAGACGGCGGTGCGCAGGTAGACGAGGCTTTCCTGGAAGTTCTGGGGGATCAGGTCATTCCACCAGTTGATGTAGCCCGGGTGCCACTTCTCAAGCGCCTTGAGCACCTGCTTGTCGGACGACAGCCCGACGTTGTTGGGGATCAGGGTGTCGTAGGAAACGTTCATCATGTCTTGCATGGGGTCCTCCCAGTTTTGTTTGACCGCGCGAAATGCGCGCGCAGCTGCGCCTCAGACGCGTTCCATGTTGTAGTTGCCGCGAATACCGGTGCCGTAACGCTGCAGCGCGCCGTCGGGGCCGGTGGCATTGGGGCGGTTGAAAATCCAGTTCTGCCAGGCGGTGAGCCGGCCGAAGATGCGGGTTTCCATGGTTTCGGGCCCCGGGAAGCGCAGGTTGGCTTCCATGCCCGTCATCGCGTCGGGGCTGAACGAGGCACGCTCTTCCATGAAGATGCGGATTTCGTCTTCCCAGTCGATGTCGTCGAGGATGTAGGTGACGAGGCCCAGCGCGTCGGCCTCCCCGGCCTCGATCGGCTCGCCGATCTTCGCCTTGGCCGCCTCTACCGCTTCGGGTTCGCCGAGGAAGCGGGTATCGAGCCGCGAGAGATCGTTCGACATCGGGTATTGCCCGAAGTTCGAGGCCGACAGCGTAATCGTGGCCACCGGCCGGTTGTCGCCCTCGAACTCGTCTTCCATCATGTAGGAGCGGTCGACGGCGAAGAGGATCTCGGCCAGCACCCCGGTGAAGCAGGAGCCGTGCTCGACCAGCGCCACGAGGCTGCGCGAGGTCATGTCGATCCGCTTCAGCACGCGCTTCCAGTAGCCGAGGGTCTCGCGTGCGAGCCAGTGGTCCTTGTTGGCGAGCAGCAGGTCTTCGTGGGCCTGCACCAGCGCCGGATCGCCTTGCGAGCGGAAGGCGAGCAGGCCCACCTCCATCTCGTTGAGGCGCAGGTGGAGGATCGCGTCGTCCAGCTCGCGGGCGAGCTTGAGCAGGTAGAAGTCGGCGCCCTGGGCGACCACCTCGTCCATGCTGCCGGGCGCATCCGCGCCGGGGCCGGACAGGGTGATCGTGGCCTTGCGCGCGGCGCGGTCGATCTCGACCTCGACCAGCTCGTAATGCACGCCGCCATCGTCGATCTTGCGGGCGAGCGGGGTGAGGCTGATGCCCTTCTCCACGTCGGGCTTGGCGGAGGCGGCGGCGAATTCGCGGGCGCGCTCGGCCACCACGTCGTCGAACTTCGAGTTCGGGATCACCTCGTCGACCAGCCGCCATTCCTGCGCGCGCTTGCCGCGGACGCCCTCCTCGATCGAGCAGAACACATCGGCCCGGTCGCGGCGCACCTTGCGCTTGTCGGTCACGCGGGTGAGGCCGCCGGTGCCGGGCAGAACCGCCAGCAGCGGCACCTCCGGCAGCGCCACCGAGGAGGTGCTGTCATCGGTGAGCATGATGTGGTTGCAGGCCAGCGCCAGCTCGTAGCCACCACCGGCGCAGGCGCCCTTGACGGCCGCGATCCACTTCTGGTCGGAATCCGCCTCGGCCGCCTCGAAGGTGTTGCGGGTTTCGTTGGTGAACTTGCAGAAGTTCACCTTGTGGGCATGGCTCGCGCCGCCGAGCATGCGGATGTTGGCGCCGGCGCAGAACACCTTGTCCTTGCCGGATTTCATCACCACCACCTTCACCTCCGGATGCTCGAAGCGCATCCGCTGGGTGACATCGGCCAGTTCGATATCGACGCCGAGGTCGTAGGAATTGAGCTTGAGCTGGTAGCCCTCGAAAAGCCCGGCGTTCTCGTCCACGTCCATGTAGACCGTGGCGATGGGGCCGTCATACTCCACCCGCCAGTGGCGGTATTTCGACGGGTCGGTCTGAAAGTCGATCAGCTTGTCCACGCGTCTCTCCCTGTCTGCGTTGAGGTGCAGTATAGTGCGGCATCCCGTCCAGATCAACAGGGGTGTGCACTATAGTGCTATCTTTATCTTCGTTATTTTACAGTGGTTTGACGGAATTACCGAAATCCACCTTCTGAAAATTGGTGCACTATAGTGCACTACCTACATCATCACGGCCGACCGGAGGAATCACCAGGGATTCCAGCCGCGCGAGTTCCGCCCGGCCCCAGCCGGTGTCGATCCCGAGCACCTCGCCCTGGCCTGCGCGGCCAAGGTGCTCGCCGGCCAGTGCGGCGATGCGGCGGGCGGCGGGCGCGCGGCCCATGCGCAGCTTGAGCCAGCCGTTTGCAAGCTGGATCAGCCCCTGCAGCAACGCCCGCTCGCGCGAATTGGGGGCGGCGTCGAGCCAGAGCGGCTCCCACGCCTCGTGCGCTTCCCAGAAAAACCCGGCGCGATAGAGCGCAAGCCCCTCCTCCAGCCCGGGGCAGATCTCCGCCTCGGGGCGCGGGGTGAGGCCGGGCAGGTGCGGTATCACGTCACCGGCTCCGCCGCCTCGTTGGCTTCGAGCCGGGCACAGAATTCTGTTATCGCGGCGAGGGTGTCCTCCGGCTTCTCGAGCTGCGGCGCGTGGTGCGCGCCCTCGATGATCGCGGTTTCAACCGGCGCATAGCTGCGGGTTTCGATCTCGCGGATCTGGGCCAGCGTGCCGTATTGATCGGCGCTGCCCTGGATCGCGAGGCAGGGGATGCGCCAGTAGTCGATCACCTCGCCGACGTTCCATTTCCTGAAGCCCTCCGCCAGCCAGGCGTCGTTCCAGCCGTAGAAGGTATTGTCGGGGTCGCGGTGATACTTGGCCATCTTGCCGCGCAACTCGCTCGTCACGTAGGCCTTGCGGGCATGGGCGATCTCGGCCAGCCCCATCTCCTCGGTGAAGAAATGCGGCGCGATCAGGATCAGCGCGCGCACCCGGTGATCCTGCACCCGCCCTGCGTATTCGGCGGCGATGGTCGCGCCGTCGGAATGGCCCATCAGCACGCCGCGCCGGAAGCCGATGGCGTCGAGCACCTGCGGCAGCACCTCCTCCGCCTCGCGCGTCATGTAATCCAGCGGACGCGGCAGATCGGCAAGGTCGGACTGTCCGTAGCCCGCCCGCGAAAAGACCATCACGCCAAAGCCCGTGGCCGCCGCGAGCCGGGCCGGCACGTCGCGCCACAGCGCGGTGCAGCCCAGGCCCTCGTGCAGCATCACGATCGTCGGCGCCGCGTCGGGCGCCGGGCCATGGCAAGCGTATTCCAGCCGCTTTCCCCCGGCTTCGAGAAACCCGCTCTCAACCCAATCCGCCATGTCTCAGGCCCTCAGCTTGAAGCGCTGGATCTTGCCGGTCGCGGTCTTCGGCAGCTCGTCCACCACCTCGATCCAGCGGGGATATTTCCACATGCCGATCTTTTCCTTCACGATCTCCTTGAGTTCGTCCATCGAAGGTGCCTCGGCGCCGTCCTTGAGCACGATATAGGCGGCAGGCTTAATCAGGTCCTTCTCGTCCGCCCGGGCCACCACGGCGGCTTCCAGCACGGCGGGGTGCTCGACCAGCGCCTGCTCCACCTCGAAGGGGCTTACCCAGATACCGGAGACCTTGAACATGTCGTCGGTGCGCCCGCAGTAGACATAGCGCCCCTCCGCGTCGCGCTCATACTTGTCGCCGGTGCGCGTCCAGTGCCCCTCGAAGGTCGACATCGACTTGTGGCGGCGGTTCCAGTAGCCCTCGGCGCTCGACGGACCGCGCACCAGCAGTTCGCCCACCTCGCCCTCGGGCACGTCCTCGTCGTGCTCATCGACCAGCCGCACCTCGTAGCCCGGCACCGGTTTGCCGGAGGTGCCGTAGACGATCTCGCCGGGGCGGTTGGAGAGGAAGATATGCAGCATCTCGGTGGAGCCGACGCCGTCGATGATCTCGGCGCCCCAGAGCTTTTCCCAGCGCTCGCCGATCTCGCGCGGCAGGGCCTCGCCGGCGGAGGTGCAGATGCGGATCGCGTGGGTTGGCTTGCCGCCCTTCTTTTCCTGCTCCGCCACCAGCGCGGCGTAGAGCGTGGGCACGCCGCAGAACACGGTCGGCCGCTCGCGCGCCATGATGTCGAACACCGCGTCGGGCGTGGGCCGCCCGCCGTAGATCACCGTGGTCGCGCCCACGCTCATCGGAAAGCTCATCGCGTTGCCGAGCCCGTAGGCGAAGAACATCTTGGCGACGGAAAACACCACGTCATTCTCACGGATGCCAAGCACTTGCGCGCCGAAGGTATCGACGGTGGCCTTGAGCGAGGCATGAACGTGGCGCACCCCCTTCGGCGTGCCGGTGGAGCCCGAGGAATAGAGCCAGAACGCCAGTTCGTCGCCATCGGCTTCGACCGGCTCGATCGCTGGCGCCTCGTGCACGAAATCGGCGTAGCTCTCGGTGCCCTCGGGCGCCTCGCCGATCACCAGCACGGCGCGCAGGAAGCGGTTGCCGTCGATCGCCGGTTTCACCACGTCCCAGAGCTGCTCCGAGACCACGAGGATCGAGGCGCGGCTGTCGTTCAGGATCGTCTCGTAGATGTCGCTGGCCAGAAGCGTGTTGAGCGGCACCGGGATGGCCCCGGCCTTGAGCGCGCCCCAGAACACCACCGGAAACTCGATCTGGTCGCGCACGATCATCGCCACCCGCTCTTCGCGGCGCACGCCATGGCGCAGCAGCGCGCCGCCGAACCGGGCGGTTTCCTCGGCGAGCTGGTTGTAGGTCAGGCTGCGCTGTTCGCCATCGGCCTCGCGAAAAGCCACCTTCTCTCCCCGGCCCTCCGAAAGGTGACGATCCACGAACCAGATCGCGGCGTTTTCGTTCTCCATATTGTCCTCCCTGAACGACCCGGGCTGTCGCACCCGGTGCCGCTGTTGGCCCGGCTACTTGCCGGTGAATTCGATCGCCCCCTCGGGCAGCAGGTAGATCACGTAGGCGTCGCCGCCGGAAACGGTGGGGTGATGATCGCTGCCCGGCGGGTAAACATACCATCCGGCTGCGAAATCGTCGAACTTCGGCGCCCCCTCGATCGGGATGACCGCGCCGATCTCGCCGGTCGGGTGCACATGGTGGGGGCCCTTCACATCCTTCATCCGCACCACGTCGACCGAGAACTGCCCGGTCGCACCGCCGGGCTTGATCGCGCGGCCGAACTTCACGCCGCCCGCCTCGCGGCTCATCAGCCAGCCGTCGCGCTCGCCCTCGGCGCAGAGCGCGCCAAGGCGCTGAAAATCGGGGCCGTCCGCCGGGTATTCAGCGTTGAGAAACGCCGCCATCCGCTCGTCCAGCGGCACACCCTCGAGCTGGGCGGCGATCCCCGACAGGAGCATGGAAAACTCTTCCGACGACATGCTGTCCTCCCTGTTCGCATCACGAGTCGATTATGCTTTATAGTGCATACCTGCCAGAGTGACGCAACCAGAATTGCCGGATAATGCATTTTTTTGCATACCATCCGGCGAAACCTCAGGCGGCGTCGTCCAGCAGCCCCCGCCCCTTCAGCAGCGCCTCGACGCCCGGCAGGCTGCCGCGAAACCCGACATAGGCCTCGCCCGGGTCCTGCCCGTTACCCGCCGACAGGATCGCGCGCTCCAGCCGCTCTGCGGTGGCGGGATCGAACGGATCGCCCGCCTCCTCGAACGCGGCGAAGGCGTCGGCGTCCATCACCTCCGACCACATGTAGGAGTAATAGCCCGAGGAATAGCCGTCGCCGGCGAAGACATGGGCGAAATGCGGGGTGGCATGGCGCATCCGGATCGCATGCGGCAAGCCGATCTCTTCGAGAACCTGCGCCTGTTTCTGCATCGGGTCGGCGGGGGCCGGGCCATCATGGAAGGCGAGATCGACCAGCGCGGAGGCGAGGTATTCGACGGTCTGGAACCCCATGTCATGGGTCGCCGCGCCAAGCAGGCGCGTGCGCATGTCCTCGGGCATCGGCTCGCCCGTCTCGGCATGGGTGGCGAAGCGCGCCAGAACCTCCGGCACTTCCAGCCAGTGTTCGAAAAGCTGCGACGGCAGTTCGACGAAATCGCGCGCCACCGAGGTGCCGGCGATGCTCTCGTAGGTCACGTCCGAAAGGATGTTGTGCAGCGCGTGGCCGAACTCGTGAAACAGCGTGCGCGCGTCGTCCCACCCCAGAAGCGCGGGATCGCCCTCCCCGGGCCTCGAGAAATTGCACACGTTCAACACGATCGGCCGCTGCTCGCCACCGAGTTTGGCTTGCCGGCGCATCGTCGTGCACCACGCGCCCGACCGTTTCGAGGCCCGCGCGAAGTAGTCACCGACGAACACCGCCATGTGCCGTCCCGCACGCGTCACCTCCCAGGCGCGCACGTCGGGATGATAGAGCGCCGTATCGAGCGGGCGGAATTCAAGGCCGAACAGCCGCCCGGCCACGTCGAAGGCCGCCTCGATCATCCGGTCGAGCTGGAGGTAGGGCTTGAGCGCGGCCTCGTCGAGATCGTGCTCGGCCTGCCGCCGCTTCTCGGAATAATAGTGCCAGTCCCAGGGCTCCAGCGGCCCCTCATGGCCGTCGGCATGCAGCATCGCCTCGAGGCGGGCAGCATCCGCCTCGGCGGCGGCGCGCGCTGGCTGCCACACCCGCATCAGGAGATCGCGCACCGCCTGGGGCGTTTTCGCCATCTCCGGCTCGAGCTTGTAGGCGGCAAAACTCTCGTAGCCCAGCAGCCGGGCACGCTCTTCGCGCAGGCGCAAGGTCTCGGCGGCAATGGCGCGGTTGTCGGTCGCCCCGCCGTTTGCCCCGCGCGCGACATAGGCTTGATAGGCGCGGCGGCGCAGGTCGCGGCGCGGCGAGAAGGCAAGAAACGGCGTGATCAGCGAGCGCGACAAGGTGATCACCGGGCCGGCCGCCCCGCGCTCCCGGCCCGCCGCACGGGCGCTTGCCACGACGAAGGCCGGCAAGCCTTCAAGATCGGATTCGGACAAGTTCATCGCCCATTCGCGCTCGTCCGCCAGCAGGTTTTGCGTGAATCCTGTACCTAGCGCGGCGAGCCGCTGCATGATCCCGGTGAGCCGCTCCCGGTCGTCGCCTGCCAGCATGGCGCCCGCGCGCAGGAACCCGCGCCGGGTCAGAAACAGCACCCGCGCCTGCTCGTCGTCCAGATCGAGATCGTCACGCTCCTGCCACAACGCCTCGACCCGGGCAAACAGCGCCGGGTTCAGCGCGACCTCGGAAGCATAGGCGGCGAGCTTCGGCGAAAGCTCGCGCTGCAGGGCCTCGCGCGCCGGGTTGGCGTCGGCCCCGGCCAGCGCGTAGAACAGGCCCAGAACCCGCGAAAGCCCAACCTCCGCCCGCTCCAGGGCTTCGATGGTGTTGGCAAAACTCGCCGGCTCCGGGTTCTCGGCGATCGCCGTCACCGCGGCGCGCGCCTCCTCCAGCGCCCGGTCGATGGCAGGGGCGAAATCCTCGTCCTTGATCGCGTCGAAGGGTGGCAAGGCGAAATCGCCGGTCCACTCGGCAAGAAGGGGGTTGGTCATGCGCGTCTCCTTTGCCATCAAGCTAGGCGCGCGCGCCCGGACCGGCAAGCCGCGCCCTGCTTCTTGGGTCCGAAAATACCTCGGGGGGTCACGCCGGAGGCGTGCCTCCGGCACGACGGGCGGAGCCCCCAACCAAACCATCCTGCGCGGCGCAGCCGCACCGCTTCGTCCCGCTCAACCGCCGCAGACCGGGCAATCGGCGCGTTTTTTCGTCTTGATGATGCGCGCCTCGGCAAAAAGCCCGTCCCAGATCAGGAGCCGGCCGCGCAGGCCCTCGCCGGCGCCTGCGATCTCCTTCACCGCCTCGCCCGCCATCATAGCCCCGATCACCCCGGGCAAGGGGCCGATCACCCCCGCCTCGGCGCAGCTCGGCGCCAGCCCCGGAGCGGGCGCCTCGGGGAAGACGCAGGCATAGCAGGGCGCGCCCGCAGCGGGATCCCACGTCGCCAGTTGCCCCTCCCACTGGCTGATCGCGCCGCCGATCACCGGCTTGCCCAGCCCCGCCGCCACCCGGTTGACGAGATAGCGGGTGGCGAAATTGTCCGAGCCTTCGAGGATCAGGTCGTACTCGGCGAACAGGTCCGCCGCGATCTCTTCGGTGAGCCGCCGGTTGTAGGGCCGCACGTCGATGTGCGGGTTCAGCGCCCGCATCGCCGCTTCGGCGGAAAACACCTTCGGCGCGCCGATATCGGCATCACCGTGGATCACCTGGCGCTGGAGGTTGGAATTCGAAACGGTATCGTCGTCGATCACCCCGATGGTGCCCACCCCGGCGGCGGCAAGGTAGAGCAGCGCCGGGCTGCCGAGCCCGCCGGCCCCGACCACCAGCACCCGCGCCTCCTTCAGCGCCTTTTGGCCCGGGCCGCCGATCTCGCGCAGCACGATGTGGCGGGCGTAGCGGTCAAGCTCGGTGTCGGAAAACGGCCCGGTCTGCGCCGCCTCCGCCTCGGGCGCGCGCGCCCTGAGCCAGCCGAGCCCGCGCGCGTAGAGCGCCACCAGCGCCAACACCCCCGCAAACGTCGCCCAGCCGGCGAAGGAGCCGCCGATGGCCCGCGGCAGCGCGTGGTCCGCGGGCAGCAGGCCGTGCGCGAGCAGCACCGCGGCGAACAGAATCGCGGTCAGCCCCGCGCGCATCCGCAGCGGAAAGCCGAGCCACTGCCCCAGCCCCCAGATCAGCGCCAGCGCAAGCAGGAAGCCGGTCATTTGCGCCCCGTCGAGCCGAAGCCACCGGGGCCGCGCGCCGTTTCGCCCAGCGCCTCGACCCGTTCGAACCCGAACTGCACCACCGGCGCGATCACCGCCTGCGCGATCCGGTCGCCATGGTGCACGATGTAGGGTTCCAGCCCGAGGTTGACGAGCAGAACCCCGAGCGGCCCGCGATAATCGCTGTCGATCGTGCCGGGGGTGTTGGGCACGGTCACGCCGTATTTCAGCGCCAGCCCCGAGCGCGGCCGGATCTGGATCTCGAAGCCCGGCGGGATTTCCACCCGGAGGCCGGTGGGCACGATCCGGCGCTCCATCGGCCCGAGCAGGATGCCGAGGTGGCGCTCGTCGATAGGCAGGTTGGCGCGCAGATCGGCGCCCGCCGCCCCGTCGGTTTCGTAGGAGGGGGGCGAAAGGTTCTCGTCGGCCCCCTCGTCCCAGACGAAGCGCACCACGCTCATGCCCCGGCCTCCCCCGCCAGCGCCTCGGCGATGCGGGCGGCGAGCTTGCGGGCGACGTCACGCTTCGACATCCGCGGCCAGTCCTCGACGCCATCGGCCCGCACCAGGTGCACCGCGTTCTCGCTGCCGCCCATGATCCCGGTCTCGGGCCGCACGTCATTGGCCACGATCCAGTCGCACCGCTTGCGCGTGAGCTTGGCGCTGGCATTGGCGATCACGTCGTCGGTCTCGGCGGCGAAGCCCACCACCAGCCGGGGCCGGCCCGTCTCCATCCCGCCGACGGTGGCGAGAATGTCGGGGTTCTCGGCGAACTCCAGAACCGGCGGGTTACCGGTGCCGTCCTTCTTCATCTTGCTCGACGCGGCCGAGGCCACGCGCCAGTCGGCCACGGCGGCGGCGAACACGGCGGCATCGGCGGGCAGCGCCGCCTCGACCGCCGCGAGCATCTCGCGCGCGGTGTCGACCCGCACCACCGTCACGCCATCGGGCGGCGGCACCTCGGCCGGGCCGGTGACGAAGGTCACCGAAGCGCCAAGGCCCGCGAGGGCGGCGGCGATCGCCGTGCCCTGCGCCCCCGACGAGCGGTTGGCGATGTAGCGCACCGGGTCGATCGGTTCGTGGGTCGGGCCGGAGGTGACCAGCACGTGCCGCCCCTTGAGCGGCCCATCGACCAGCGCCGCCTCGACCGCCGCGGCGATCTCGTCGGGCTCGACCATCCGCCCCGGGCCGAACTCGCCACAGGCCATCGCGCCTTCGGTCGGCCCGGCAAAGATCACGCCATCGTCCTTGAGCCGCGCCACGTTGCGCCGCGTCGCCGGGTGGTCCCACATCCGCACGTTCATCGCCGGGGCCATGAGCACGCGCTTGTCGGTCGCCATCAGGATGGTCGAGGCAAGATCATTGGCCAGCCCGTTGGCCATCTTGGCGAGAAGATCGGCGGTGGCCGGGGCCACCACCACGAGATCGGCATCGCGCGACAGTTCGATATGCCCCATCTCGGCCTCCTCGGTGAGATCGAACAGATCGGTATACACCTTTTCGGCCGCCAGCGCCGAGGCCGACAGCGGGGTGACGAACTCCTGCCCCGCCCGCGTGATCACCGGCACCACGCTCGCACCGCTTGCGCGCAGAAGCCGGATCAGCGTGAGCGCCTTGAACGCGGCCACGCCGCCACCGATGATGAGAAGAACCCGTTTTCCCGCGAGCATCCGCGCCTCCCGTGCCGTCGCCTCCTTGTTACGGGGCCAGATCACGCCGCGCAATGGCGAGCTTCCCCCCTTCATCCTGGCTGAAATACCTCACGGGGGTCCGGGGGTGTGAAACCCCCGGCGCGCGCCGCTAGCGAAACGCGAGGCAGGGATCGGGCCGGTCGACCCCCGGCGCGTCGAGCACCAGGTCGAAGCCGCCCTGCGGCGGCGCGCCGTCTTCCGACTGGCCGAGGCTGAACAGGCTCACCTCGGGCGCGGTCCGGGCGATATAGGCGGGCACGCCCCAATCCTTGCGCGCGTGGCCGTTGCCGGTGATCACCACCACCGGCCCGCCGGTCTCGGCCAGCGCGTCCAGCGCGGCGCGGGCCAGAACCGCGTCGCGCAGGCGTTGCAGATCGACCATGCCGGGCAGGAGTTCGAGCGGCAGCGCGTCGCAATGCGCCGCCATCTGCAGGTTCAGCCGGTCCGCCAGTTCCTCCGCCTGCAGATCGCCGGTCAGCCCGTAAGCCTCCGCCTCGGCCCCGAAGGCACGGGGAATGCCGATCCGCATCGCGTTGCGGGTCTCGTCGCGGGGCACCGCCGCGCCGCGCACCGCGGCCCCGCGGGCGGCGGCGAATATCGGGTAATACATCTCGAAATCCGGCCAGCCCGACGCCGACCATTCGAGGGCCTCGGCGAGTCCCGCCGGGTCATCCAGCATGTCGTCACGCACCCGCGCGGCCTGCGCTTCGGTCAGCATCTCGAAGACGATGGCACGGGGTGCGAGCGCGGCCACCGCCTCGGCCTGCACCGCGTGATGCGCCGGGTTGTCATGCACCTCGCCCAGCACGACGATATCGGCGGACACCTCGCCAAGCGGGCTTGCCGTGGCGGGGAGTGCAACAAGGGCGATGAGCGCGAAGATCCTGAACATCTTCTCAATCTGGGGTGTCCGCCGCGCCCGCACAAGCATCTTTCCCCCGCGCGCGCCCGATGCTAGGCGAAGATCATGACCGTTTCGCTGCCTGACCTTACCCTCGTTCTCGGCGCCGCCGCCTCCGGCAAGTCCGCCTTCGCCGAGCGGATGCTGGCGGCCACCGGTCGGCCGCTGACCTACATCGCCACCGCGCAGGCCTTCGACGAGGAGATGCGGGTGAAGATCGTGGCCCACCAGGCCCGGCGCGGAGCGGGCTGGACGACGGTGGAAGCGCCGCTCGACCTCGCCGCGCCACTGGCCGCCGTGGAGCCGGAGGGGGCGGTGCTGATCGACTGCGCCACGCTCTGGCTGACCAACCACCTCATCGCCGAGCATGATCTCACCA
Source organism: Sinisalibacter lacisalsi (assembly GCF_014640115.1). Lineage (GTDB taxonomy): Bacteria > Pseudomonadota > Alphaproteobacteria > Rhodobacterales > Rhodobacteraceae > Sinisalibacter > Sinisalibacter lacisalsi. The sequence continues at coordinate 326,084 of NZ_BMGI01000005.1, forward strand.
CCGAGGAATCGCGCCTGCTGCACGCGATCCGCGATGCTGCCGCGCCGGTGGTGGTGGTGTCGAACGAGGTCGGCGCGGGGATCGTGCCGGAAAACGCCCTCGCGCGCCGCTTCCGCGCGGCGCAGGGCCGGCTCAACCAGAGCCTCGCCGCGCGCGCCGATCTTGTCGTCGCGGTGATGGCCGGGCTGCCGCTGGTGCTCAAGGGGCATCTGCCGGAGGGCCAGGCATGAGCGAAATCTGGTGGGTGCGCCACGGGCCGACACACCGCAAGGACATGATCGGCTGGACCGACGCGCCCGCCGATCTCTCCGACACCGAGGCGCTCGCGCGGCTCGCGGCCTACCTGCCGGACGCCCCGGTGGTGTCGTCCGACCTGTCGCGCGCCGTGGCCACCGCCGACGCGATCCAGGGCGACAGGCCGCGCCTGGCCCACCTGCCCGGCCTGCGCGAGTTGAACTTCGGCGCATGGGAAGGCCGCAGCGCGGCGGAGCTCTACGAGGAAGACCCGCGGATCATGTCCGCCTACTGGGACGACCCGGCGCTTGTCCGCCCGCCGGGCGGCGAAAGCTTCACAGACCTCGCGCAAAGGGTGAACGAGGCGCTCGATGCGCTGGCGACGCACCCCAAGCTCATCGCGGTGGCGCATTTCGGCGTGATCCTCACCCAGATCCACCGCGCGCGTGGCGGCAATGTGAAAGACGTGCTGGCCGAGCGGATCGAGAACCTTTCGGTGACCGAACTTCGGCACGGCCCCGCGGGCTGGGACGCGCGGCGGATCAACCACCTGCCCTGACGACCGCAGACCGGCGCGCAGGCGGTTTTCCCGGTGTTGACCGGGGCGTTGTCCCGTCATGTCGGAGGTATGCCGTGGCCATGTGCTCCAGTGGTATTTGGGCCATGACGAAGCGGCATTAACCTTTCTTAAACCATCCTGTCGTTAACCATGGCATGACGATTTGTGAGGAGATCGGGGATGGTGGCGCGGGCCTATACCGTGGCGTTCGTCGGCGTCGAGGCGCGGCCGGTCGAGGTGCAATGCGCGCTCTCGGCGGGGCTGCCGGGATTTGCCATCGTCGGCCTGCCCGACAAGGCGGTGAGCGAGGCGCGCGAACGGGTGCGCGCGGCCCTCACGGCGATGGCCATCGCGCTGCCGTCGAAGAAGATCACCGTCAACCTCTCGCCCGCCGATCTGCCGAAGGAAGGCTCGCATTACGATCTGCCGATCGCGCTGGCGCTGCTCGCCGCGATCGGGGCGATCCCGGCGGAGGAGGTGGAGCACACCGTTTCGCTGGGCGAATTGTCGCTGGACGGCTCGCTGGTGGCGGTCACCGGTGCGCTGCCGGCCGCCATGGCCGCCGCCGAGGCCGAGCGGTCGCTGGTGGTGCCCAGGGCCTGCGGCGCGGAGGCGGCCTGGGTCGGTGCGGCGCGGGTGCTGGCCGCGCCGACGCTCGTGGCGGTGATCCGCCATTTCACCGGCCAGGCACCGCTGGAACCGGCCGAACCGGGCGAGGTGCGCGAAGACACGGGCGGGCGCGACCTTGCCGACGTCAAGGGCCAGGAACGCGCCAAGCGCGCGATGGAGATCGCCGCCGCCGGGCGCCATCACCTGCTGATGGTCGGCAGCCCTGGGTCGGGCAAGTCGATGCTGGCCGCCCGCCTGCCCTCGATCCTGCCGCCGCTCACGCCGCAGGAGGCGCTGGAGACCTCGATGATCCACTCGCTGGCGGGGCTGATCTCGGAGGGCGGCATCTCGCGCACGCGGCCGTTTCGCGAACCGCATCACACCGCCTCGATGGCCGCGATCGTCGGCGGCGGGCGCGGCGCAAAGCCCGGTGAGATCAGCCTCGCGCATAACGGCGTGCTGTTTCTCGACGAATTCCCCGAGTTCCCTCGCCCGGTTCTGGAAACCCTGCGCCAGCCGGTGGAAACCGGCGAGGTGGTGGTCGCGCGGGCCAACGCGCATGTGCATTACCCCTGCCGGTTCATGCTGGTGGCCGCCGCCAACCCCTGCAAATGCGGCCATCTCGCCGACGCAGCACGGGCCTGTTCGCGCGCGCCGGGCTGCGGCGAGGATTACCTTGGGCGGATTTCCGGCCCGCTGATGGACAGGTTCGACCTGCGCCTCGACGTGCCCCCCGTGGCTTTCACCGATCTCGACCTGCCCGACGGTGGCGATCGCTCGGCGGTGGTGGCCGAGCGGGTGGCACGGGCGCGCGCGGTGCAGGCGGCGCGTTACGAGGGCAGCGGCGCCCGGGTCAACGCCGACGCCGAGGGCGCCACGCTCGAAGCGGTGGCGACGCCCGACGCCGAGGGGCGCGAGATCCTGCTCAAGGCCGCCGAGCGGTTCGGGCTCTCGGCGCGGGGCTATCACCGGGTGTTGCGCGTGGCGCGCACGATCGCCGACCTCGAAGGGGTCGAGGCGGTGCGCCGGCCGCACGTGGCCGAGGCGCTGAGTTACCGGATCGCGGGCGTGATGGCGCTGGCCTGATCTGGCCCGAGAACACCCGACACGAAGCGCGCGGCGCGCGTGAGCCCTTCGCGCGCCTCCGGCAGGTAGCCGTCGAAGATCACCCAGACGTGGGGCGCGTCGGGCCATTCATCGCATGTCACCTCGCCGCCACTTGCGCGCAGCCGGTCAGCGATGCGGCGGCAATCGTCGGCGAGGATCTCGGTGGCGGCGAATTGCAGGAAAACCGGCGGCGGATCGGGGAAATCGGCGAACAGCGGCGAGGCGCGCGGATCGTCGGGCGGGGTGCCGGGCAGGTAATAACGCAGCAGATCGTCGGCGCGCGAGGTCGGCAGCATCGAATCGCGGCCCGCGTTGGTCTCGATCGAGGCACCGGAAAAGGTCAGGTCGGTCACCGGCGAGAAGGCGAAGAGCCCGGCCGGACGCTGGCCCTCGGCAAGAAGGCCCGCGAGCAGGCCCAGCGCGAGGTTGCCCCCGGCGCTGTCGCCGCCGATCACGATGTCGGCCGGGCGGTAGCCAAGGGCGATCAGCGCATCCCAGGCCGCGCGGGCATCGTCCGGCGCCGCCGGGAAGGGATGCTCGGGCGCGAGCCGGTAGGCCGGGGCGACGATTTCGACGCGGGCGAGGCGCGCGATCTGGGCGAGCAGGCCCGCGTGGGTGCGCGGACTGCCGGCGACGAAGCCGCCGCCGTGGAAGTAGAGCACCCGTTTGCGCGGCAGCGGCGGATGCGAACCCGGGCGGTTGGAGATCACCAGGGCGGGCAGGCCAGGGGCGAGCGCGGTTTCGCGAAAGAGCGTGTGCGGCGGAACGCGGAACAGCCGCCGGGCGACGCGTTCGAAACGGGCGCGCAGCGGCACCGGATCGGCCGCGTGAGCCACCATCGGCTTGACGACGTAGCGGGCGAAGGCCGTCAGGAGGCTCAGGCGCAGGCTCACGTTCGGCGCGCCTCGATCGCCTCCCAGATCTTCGCCGTGACGTTGACCCCGTCGAAGCGTTCGAGTTCCTGCAGGCCGGTGGGGGAGGTGACGTTGATCTCGGTGAGCCAGTCGCCGATCACGTCGATGCCGACGAAGATCTGCCCCTTCTCGCGCAGGAGCGGGCCGATCGCGGCGCAGATCTCGCGGTCGCGCGCGGTGAGGCCGATCTTTTCGGGCCGCCCGCCGACGTGCATGTTGGAACGCGTCTCACCGGCGGCGGGCACCCGGTTGATCGCGCCCACAGGCTCGCCGTCGACGAGGATGATGCGCTTGTCGCCGGCGGCGACCGCGGGCAGGAATTTCTGCGCGATGAGCGGCTCGCGGTTCATCCCGGTGAACAGTTCGTGCAGCGAGGCGAGGTTGCGGTCGTTCGGGTCGAGCCGGAAGACCCCGGCGCCGCCGTTGCCGTAGAGCGGCTTGAGGATGATATCGCCGTGCTCGTGCTTGAACTCGCGCAAGGTGGCGAGGTCGCGCGCGATCATCGTCGGCGGCGTGAGGTCGGGGAAGCGCAGGACGAGCAGCTTCTCGGGATAGTTGCGCACCCAGAACGGATCGTTAACCACGAGGGTGTCGGGGTGGATCATGTCGAGCAGGTGGGTGGTGGTGATATAGCCCATGTCGAAGGGCGGATCCTGGCGTAGCCAGACCACGTCCCAGTCGGCGAGGTCGATCTCCTGCTCGGGCCCGAAGCTGACATGGTTGCCGCGCTCGCGCCGCAGCGTGACGGGCCAGCCGCGCGCCAGCACGCGGCCTTCGCGATACGACAGCCGGTCGGGCGTATAGTGGAACAGCGCATGGCCGCGGGCCTGGGCTTCTTCCATGATGCGGAAGGTGGAATCGGCGTCGATGTCGACCGCGCCGATCGGGTCCATCTGGACGGCAACTTTGAGGCTCATGCGTCTCTCCCGGTTTTCCCCTTACATGGCCTGCGCGGGGGCGGAGAGCAATGGGGCTATGCCCAGACGTTTTCCAGGATCTGCACCCGCCCCGCGGCATCGACCAAGGCCAGGTCGAAGCGCACATCGGTGAGCTGGCCGCGCGGTTCGGCGGCGACGAACTCCGACACCGCGCCGGCGATCCGGCTCATCTGGGCGCGCGTGAGCCGGTCCGCCGCGCGGGCGAAATCGCGCGCCTTCTTCACCTCGACGACGATCAGCCCGGCGCCATCGCGCAAAACAAGATCGAGCTCCCCGCGCGAGCCGCGCCAGCGCCGGGCCGCCACCGCGTGACCGCGGCGGGCATAATCGGCGGCGACGGCATCTTCCGCCGCCATCCCGGCGAGGTAGGACACCATGCCGCTCATCGCGTCTTCTCCATTTCCAGCGCCGCCTGGTAGACCTTGCGGCGCGGTATTCCGTAAGCCTCGGCCACCGTGGCCGCGGCATCCTTGAGGCTCATCTCGGCCATCGCCCGCACCAGCGCCGCCTCCATCGTCTCGTCCGCCACCGCGCCGGTGCCGCGATCCACCAGCACCACGACCTCGCCCTTCAAGTCGCGCCCGGCGATTCGTTCGACGAGATCGCCCAGCGTGCCGCGCAGCACTTCCTCGAACTTCTTGGTCAGCTCCCGGCAGACCGCCGCCGGCCGCTCCGCGCCCAGAGCCTCGCGCAGATCATCTAACAATTCGTGAACGCGCCTCGGGCTTTCATAGAAAACCAGCGTCGCCGGCACCTCGCGGAATTCCTCGATCCAGCGCAGCCGCGCCGCGTGCTGTGCCGGCGGGAAGCCTGCGAACAGGAAACGGTCCGACGGCAGGCCCGAGAGGCTGAGCGCGGCGAGCACCGCCGACGCCCCCGGCGCGGCGGTGACCAGATGGCCCGCTTCGGCCGCCTCGCGCGCGAGCGCATAGCCCGGATCGGAAACCAGCGGCGTGCCCGCCTCGCTGACATAGGCCACCGATTTGCCGCCGGCGAGCAGCTTGAAGATCCCAGCCCTGCCCCGGGCGCCGGAATGATCGTGGTAGGCGATGAGCGGACGCCCGCCGAGCGCGACGCCGTGGATTTCCATCAGCTTGCGCGCGGTGCGGGTGTCTTCCGCCGCGATCACGTCGGCCTGGGCAAGGATGTCGAGCGCGCGCAGGGTGATGTCGCGGGCGTTGCCGATCGGGGTCGCGACAAGATAGAGCCCGGCGGGCAGGGGCTTTTGGTCTGGCATCGAGGGTGGACCTGTGTGGCGTTGCGTCTATTATGCCTCCTGTCCGGGAGGCCGTGAGTCTCGTTTCGAGGCGCGGGACCCGGCCCGAAAAAAAGAGGATCTGCAGCATGTTTGCGTTTTTGAGCGCCGCCCGCAAGCTTTCGGGCAAGATCATCGCGGTTCTGTCGCTCGGCTTTCTCGCGGCCTGCGGCGACGGTCTCACCACCAGCGGCCCCCGAATCGATACCGCGCGGCCGGTTCCGGTTGCGCTGCTGGTGCCCGCGGGCGGCGGCAACGCGGCCGACGACGCGATGGCGCGCTCGCTCGAAAACGCGGCCCGGCTGGCGATGGCCGAGCTTCAGGGCGTGACCATCGACCTGCGGGTCTACAACACCGCCGGCAACGCGACCCAGGCCGGCGCCGTGGCGCGCCAGGCGGTGAACGATGGCGCCAAGGTGATCCTCGGCCCGGTCTACGCCGCCAACGCCGCCGCCGCCGGCAGCGCCGCGGGCGGGGTGAACGTGCTGTCGTTCTCCAACAACCCCGGGATCGCGGGCGGCAACGTCTTCGTGCTCGGCAACACCTTCCAGAACACCGCCAACCGGCTGGTGCGCTACGCCGCGGCCTCCGGCAAGGGCAGGATCATGATCGTGAACGGCGACAACGCCGCCGAAAACCTCGGCGCGCAGGCGATCGCCCGGGCGATCGCGGCCACGCCCGGCAGCGAACAGGCCGGGGCACTCAGCTTCGAGGTTTCGCAAACCGGCGTGATCAACGCGGTGCGCGACATTTCCGACACCGCCAAGTCCTCGGGCGCCGACGCGATCTTCCTGACCTCCGGCACCGACGGGGCGCTGCCCTTCCTCGCGCAACTGCTGCCCGAGAACGGGTTGCCGCCGAGCGCGATCCAGTATGTCGGCCTCCAGCGCTGGGATATTCCGGCCTCGGCGCGCACGCTGCCCGGGCTTCAGGACGGCTGGTTCGCCCTGCCCGACCCGGATCTGCAGGCGCAATTCCAGAGCCGCTACCTCGCCGCATACGGCAGCCAGCCGCACGCCATCGCGGGGCTGGCCTATGACGGCATCGCCGCCATCGGCGCGCTGGCGCGGGCGGGCAACGCCGATGCGCTCACCGGCGGGGCGCTGACCCAGGCGCAGGGCTTCGTCGGCGTCAACGGCGTGTTCCGCCTGCGCGGCGACGGCACCACCGAGCGGGGCCTCGCCATCGCGCAGATCCAGAACAAGGAGATCGTGGTGATCGACCCCGCGCCGAGAAGCTTTGCCGGTGCCGGATCCTGATCCCCGGCCAGATACAGCCGCCACGACGCCCGACCATCTGATCTGCCCCGCCGTCGAGATCTTCGACCGCGGGGCGATCATGGCGGCAATCCGGGACGGCGCCGCCGACAGCGACGCCGCCGGGCTGCGCGCGCGCACCGTCGGCCTGCTGCGCGAGGCGCTCGACAGCGGCAGCGCGGCGATCGCGGCGGCCCTCGCCGAGCGGCCCTTCGACGCGCACCCGGCAGTCCGCGCCCAGGCCTGGCTCACCGATTGCGTGGTGCAGACGGTGTTCGACGTGGCCACCCGGCACCTGCATCCGCTCAACAGCCCGACCTCGGGCGAACGGCTCGCGCTGCTGGCCGTCGGCGGCTATGGCCGGTTCGAGATGGCGCCGCATTCCGACGTCGACCTGCTGTTCCTCACGCCCTACAAGATCACCCCCTGGGCCGAGAGCGTGATCGAAAGCATGCTCTACATGTTGTGGGATCTGCGGCTCAAGGTCGGCCATTCGGCGCGCACCGTGAAAGACTGCCTGCGCCTTGGCAGGGACGACATCACCATCCGCACCGCCCTGCTCGAACATCGCTACATCTGCGGTGACGCGGCGCTGGCCAAAGAGCTCGGCGAGCGGCTGTGGTCGGAGCTGTTTCGCGGCACCGAGGCCGAGTTCATCGAGGCCAAGCTGGCCGAGCGCGAGACCCGGCACCAGAAGCAGGGCGGCCAGCGCTACGTCGTCGAACCGAACGTGAAGGAGGGCAAGGGCGGCCTGCGCGATCTGCAAACGCTGTTCTGGGTGGCGAAATACGTCCACCAGGTCAGCCGGATTGCCGATTTCAAGCCGCTCGGCGTGTTCACCGAGGAGGAATACGCCACCTTCGAGGATGCGGACGAATTCCTCTGGGCGGTGCGCTGCCACCTGCACCTGATCACCGACCGCGCGATGGACCAGCTCACCTTCGACCTGCAGGTCGAAGTGGCGGCGCGGATGGGCTACGAAGACAAGGGCGGGCGGCGCGCGGTCGAGCATTTCATGCAGGATTACTTTCGCCATGCCACCGCGGTGGGCGAGCTGACCCGCATCCTGCTCACCTCGCTGGAGGCGAGCCACGTCAAGCGCGAGCCGCTGTTGCAGGGCTTCATCAAGCGCCGCAAGAAGGTGCGCCCGCCCTTCACCATGCGGCAGGGCCGGCTGACGATGACCACGCCGGAGGATTTTCTCGCCGACAAGGTCAACCTGTTGCGGATCTTCCAGGAGGCGCTGCGCACCGGGCTGCTCATCCACCCCGACGCCATGCGCCTGATCACCGCCAACCTCGACCAGATCGACGACGAGATGCGCGCCGACAAGACCGCGGTGCGGATCTTCCTCGATCTCCTGCTCAAGCACGGCAACCCGGAGCGGGCGCTGCGGCGGATGAACGAGCTTGGCGTGCTGGCCGCCTTCATTCCCGAGTTCCAGCCGATCGTGGCGATGATGCAGTTCAACATGTATCACAGCTACACCGTCGACGAGCACACCATCCAGGTGATCTCGGCGCTGGCCGAGATCGAACGCGGCGAACGGCTCGAGGAACTGCCGGTGGCCAGCCGCATCCTCACCGAGGGCGTGAACCGCAAGGTGCTTTACGTCGCGCTGTTCTGCCACGATCTCGGCAAGGGCCGCGAAGAGGATCATTCGATCCTCGGCGCCCGCCTCGCCCGGGGGCTGGCCCCCCGGCTGGGGCTGACCAAGGCCGAGACCAAGACGGTGGAATGGCTGGTGCGCTACCACCTGCTGATGTCGGACGTGGCGCAGAAGCGCGACCTGTCGGACCCGCGCACGGTGCGCGGCTTCGCCAAGGCGGTGGGGTCCAAGGAGCGGCTCGACCTGCTGCTGGTGCTCACCGTCTGCGATATTCGCGGCGTCGGCCCCGGGGTGTGGAACAACTGGAAAGCGATGCTGCTGCGCGAACTCTACAAGCAGACCGCCTTCGCGCTCGAAGAAGGGATCGAAACGATCTCGACCGGCGCCCGCGCCAAGGAGGCCCGCAAGGCCCTGCGCGAGGCGCTGCCGGACTGGGACGGAAAAACCCTGCGCACCGAGAGCCTGCGCCATTACGATCCCTACTGGCAGGGGCTTTCGACCGCCGAGCACATCGTTTTCGCGCGGCTCCTGCGCGGCATCACCCCCGACGAGATCCGCATCGACCTGACCCAGGACCATGACCGCGACGCTACTCGCGCCGCCTTCGCGCTGGCCGACCATCCGGGCATCTTCTCGCGCCTCGCCGGGGCGCTGGCGCTCGTCGGTGCCAACGTGGTCGACGCCCGCACCTACACTTCGAAAGACGGCTGGGCCACGCCGGTGTTCTGGGTCCAGGATCATGAAGGCAAACCCTTCGAGGAAACCCGGCTCGCCCGGCTCGAAGACATGATTCACAAAACCCTGCGCGGCGAGGTCGTGGCGCGCGAGGCGATGCGTGACCGCGACAAGCTGAAGAAGCGCGAACGCGCCTTCCGCGTGCCCACCAACATCACCTTCGACAACGAGGGTTCGGAGATCTACACGATCATTGAGGTCGACACCCGCGACCGCCCCGGCCTGCTCTACGACCTCACCCGCACCATGGCCGACGCCAACGTCTATATTGCCTCCGCGGTGATCGCGACTTATGGCGAACAGGTGGTCGATACGTTCTATGTGAAAGACATGTTCGGGCTGAAGTTCCATAACGAGGCGAAGCGGAAAGCGTTGGAAAAGAAGCTGCGTGAAGCGATCGAAAAGGGCGCGGAAAGGGCCACCGCCTGATGGCAGGCATCCGCCTCGTGCGCGGTTTTTTCACCGTCGGGGCCTGGACCATGGCCAGCCGCGTGCTGGGCTTCGTGCGCGACGTGGTGATCGCCGCCGCCCTCGGCGCCGGGCCGGTGGCCGAGGCCTTCGTGGTGGCCTTCTCGCTGCCCAACATGTTCCGCCGCTTCTTCGCCGAAGGCGCCTTCAACATGGCCTTTGTGCCGATGTTCGCGAAACGGGTCGAGGCCGGGCACGGCGCGCATGAGTTCGCCCGCGACGCGCTCACCGGGCTCGCCTCCATCGTCATCCTGTTCACGCTCGCAGCACAGGTGTTCATGCCGGCACTGGTGCTGGCGATGGCCTCGGGCTTTCTCGGCGACGAACGCTTCGACCTCGCGGTGCTCTATGGCCGCATCGCCTTTCCCTACATCCTGTTCATCTCGCTGGCGGCGCTGCTCTCCGGCGTGCTCAACGCCACCGGGCGCTTCACCGCCGCCGCCGCCGCGCCGGTGCTGCTCAACGTGATCTTCATCGCCGCCCTCAGCCTCGGGGCCTGGGCGGGGTGGGACATGGGGCTGACGCTGGTCTGGGCGGTGCCCGTCGCGGGGGTGGCGCAGCTGGCGCTGCTCTGGGTGGCTGCCGCCCGGGCGGGGTTCCGCCTCGTTCCCCGCCGCCCACGCATGACGCCCGAGCTCAAGCGGCTCGCGATCATCGCCGCCCCGGCCGCGCTGGCCGGCGGGGTGGTGCAGGTCAACCTGCTGATCGGGCGGCAGGTGGCCAGCTTCTTCGACGGCGCGATCGCCTGGCTCAACTACGCCGACCGGCTCTACCAGTTGCCGCTCGGCGTCGTCGGCATCGCCATCGGCGTGGTGCTGCTGCCCGACCTCGCGCGCAAGCTCTCGGCCGACGACAGCGTGGGCGGGCGGCATTCTCTGAGCCGGGCGGGCGAGATGGCGCTCGCGCTCACGGTTCCGGCGGCGGTGGCGCTCCTGGTGATCCCGATGCCGCTGGTGCAGGTGCTGTTCGAGCGCGGCGCCTTCACCGCCGACGATACCGCCGCCACCGCCGTGGCGGTGCAGATCTACGGCCTCGGCCTGCCCGCCTTCGTGCTTCAGAAGGTGCTGCAGCCGGTCTATTTCGCGCGCGAGAACACCCGCACGCCGTTCTATTTCGCGCTGGTCTCGCTGGTGGTGAACGCCGTTCTGGCGATCGGCCTCGCCCCGGTGATCGGCTACACCGCCGCCGCCATCGGCACCACGTTCGCGGCCTGGGCGATGGTCGCGCTGCTCTGGATCGGCAGCTGGCGGATGGGCGAGGTGGCGCGTTTCGACCAGCGGTTCTGGGGGCGGCTCTGGCGGATCGGGCTGGCCTCCTGGGCAATGGGCGGCGTGCTCTGGCTGCTCACCCTGCCGCTGCACGCGCTGCTCGGGGTGCCGGGGCTCGACGCGCTCGCGCTGGTCATCCTCGTCGTGGCCGGGATCGCGAGTTATTTCGCCATCGGCCACCTGATCCACGCCTTCAGGATGTCGGATTTCCGCTCGGCGCTGCGGCGCGATTGATCCTCACCGTTGCCGCACCTTGCGCAGGATCGCCTGCCAGCCGCCGGGGCTGACCACAAATGCAAGGCCGAAGCCGCCGGTGAACCCGGCAAGATCGGCCACCCAATCGAACCGCGCGCCGTAGAGCAGGCCGAAGATCAACTGGATCCCCATCAGGAAGGCGATCAGCGTGAAGGCCTGCAGCCCCGTCGCCCGCCCCGCCAGCCCGGCCCACAGGATGAAGGTGAACGCCCCGATCAGCCCGTAGGCGCCGGGGTAGCCGCCGAACAACATTACCCGGGTCTCCCACGCCATGCCATAGGCCAGCGCGCCGAGGAACGACGCGCCGAAGAAGATCACCAGAACCGCCCAATCGGCCAGAACCTCGCCCACGAGCTTTCCCATGGCGAGCAAAAAGACGAGCACGAACAGCGCATGGGTGAAGGTGCCATGGATGAACGGATAGGTGACGAAGCGCAGCACGTGATCCCAGCGGATCAGGCGGTTGTCGACCATCCACGACCAGAGCGGCTCGTAGAAGCCGAAGCGCTCGATCGCCTGCAACCGCCAGCCGCTGCCCGCCGGCCCGCCGATCAGGCCCGCCCCCGCCGCCGTGAGCACCATTTCGATGCCGAAGATCGCGAGCGCCAGCAGGATCACGCTCCGCGGCAAGGGGTTCACCGGCGGGGCGTTGTGGTCTTGCTCGTCGGGATGTGGGAACAGGGGTTTCATGGGCGCTTCCTTGACGCTGGGCCAAGGCATGGGTAAGCGAGCCGGGCAGATAAATCCAGACGGAGTTCGAATATGTCGGACAGCGCCTTCACCCCCCGCGTCTTTTCCGGGATCAAGCCCTCGGGTGGGCTGACCCTCGGCAATTATCTCGGCGCGATCAAGCGTTGGGTCGACATGCAGGGACCCGACTTCGAAACGATCTATTGCGTGGTCGACCTGCACGCGATCACCGTCTGGCAGGATCCGGCCGACCTCAAGCGCTCCACCCATGAAGTCGCCGCCGCGCTGCTCGCCTCGGGGATCGACCCGGAAAAATCGGTGCTGTTCAACCAGAGCCAGGTGCCCGGCCATGCCGAGCTCGGCTGGCTGTTCAACTGCGTCGCGCGGGTGGGCTGGATGAACCGGATGACCCAGTTCAAGGACAAGGCGGGCAAGAACACCGAGAAGGTATCGCTCGGGCTCTATGCCTATCCGTCGCTGATGGCCGCCGACATCCTGCTCTACCATGCCACCCACGTGCCGGTCGGCGAGGACCAGAAGCAGCACGTGGAGCTGACGCGCGACATCGCGGCGAAGTTCAACCACGATTACGGCGTCGAGTTCTTCCCGGTCACCACGCCGGTGATCGAGGGGCCGGCGATGCGGGTGATGAACCTGCGCGACGGCTCGAAGAAGATGTCGAAGTCCGGCGAGTCGGACATGGAGCGGATCAACATGCTCGACGACGCCGACACGATCGCGAAGAAGTTCAAGAAGGCGCGGACCGACCCCGAGGGCCTGCCCTCGGATGTTGCCGGGCTGAAGGATCGGCCCGAGGCGCGCAACCTCGTGGATATCTACGCCGGGCTTGCCGACACCACCGCCGAAGCGGTGCTGGGCGACTTCGGCGGCGCAGGCTGGGGCACCTTCAAGCCGGCGCTGGCCGAGCTTGCGGTGGAGAAGCTCGCGCCGATCTCGGACGAGATGAAACGCCTGCTCGACGCGCCCGACGAGATCGACGCCCTGCTGGCGAAGGGGGCCGAGAAGGCGGAAGCCATCGCCGAGCCGATTCTCGAGCGCACCTTCGAGATCATGGGCTTCGTCCGCTCGCGGCGCTAGCGGGCGGCCGCCCCGTGCGCGGCGCAAGCCATTGGAATCGCGCCTGTCAGCCGTCCTGCGCCCCGGTGCGCGGCGCCTGTCACATTGCGGAATCATTCCTCCGTTATCCCGGTGTGTGACGCCGCGCCAGTTTCCCCGGCCCGGCAGTCCCGCGCGGCCCTACCCTACCCGCTTCGCGCGTTCGCGCCCCCGGCCTCATACCACCGGGGGCGCGCTTTTTAGCCGCTGGACCTTCCCCCGAACCGCCCCTAGTGTCGCCGCGCAGACGACAGGAGGACATGATGGCGACGGGCACGAATCTGCGCACCTGGTTCGAAGGGCGCTGGCACGAGGGCGATGTGATGGTGATGCGGGCGGCCGACCACGGCAGCTGGCTCGGCACCACGGTGTTTGATGGCGCGCGCTATTTCGAGGGTATCGCGCCAGATCTCGCCGCCCACCTCGATCGGGTCAACCGCTCGGCGGAGGCGCTGATGATCACCCCCTCGGTGAGCACCGAGGAGATGCTGGAGATCGTCTGGGAGGGGCTGAAGCTCTATCCCGAAGGCACGCCGGTCTATATTCGTCCGATGTACTGGGCGATCGAGGGCGGTGACCTGGGCATCGTGCCCAAGCCCGGCGCCACCGGCTTCACCGTCAGCCTCGAGGAAATCCCGATGGCCGCGCCCGAAGCTGCCACCACGCTCACCACCACCCGCTTCCGCCGCCCGGTGATGGAGGATGCGGTGGTCAACGCCAAGGCCGGCTGCCTCTATCCCAACAACGCGCGGATGCTCGCCGAGGCACGTTCCAAGGGCTACGGCAACGCGCTGGTGGCCGACGCGCTCGGCAATGTCGCCGAAACCGCCTCGGCCAACGTGTTCATGGTGCGCGACGGCGAGGTGTTCACCCCGATCGCCAACGGCACCTTCCTCGCCGGCATCACCCGCGCGCGCCATATCGCCAACTTCCGGGCCGATGGCGTGAAGGTGCACGAGGCCGTGCTCTCCTTCGACGATTTCCACGCCGCCGACGAAGTCTTCCTTTCCGGCAACCTCAACAAGGTCACGCCGGTGACGGAATTCGACGGCACCCACTACCAGGTCGGTCCGATGACCAAACGCGCCCGCTCGCTCTACTGGGACTGGGCGCATTCTGACGCAGCCAAGGGCGCTTGATCCGCAGCCAGCCCTCCTCCATGTTGAGGCCAACACTTGGGAGACACAGGAATGCGCAAATTTCTCGTCGTTCTGGACGACAGCAAGGAATGCCTCAACGCCATGAGGTTCGCCGCCATGCGCGCGCAGCACACCGGCGGTGAGGTCGAAATCCTCTCGGTGATTCCACCGGACGAGTTCAATCACTGGATCGGCGTGGGCACGTTGATGCGCGAAGAAGCGAAAGAGCGTATCCACGCCCACTTCGAGGTTTTCGCAAAGTGGATGCGTGACAAGCACGACATCGACCCGCGCCTCGTGATCCGCGAAGGCAACGTGGTTGAGGAAATCCTCAATCGCGTGCAGCAATCGGGCGAGATCGGCGTGCTGGTGCTCGGCGCGGCCTCGGGCCGCGGCGGGCCGGGTCCGATCATCAGCCAGCTGATGCGCGAGTCGGGCACCCTGCCGGTTCCGATGACCATCGTTCCGGGCGAAATGTCGAAGGAACGTCTCGAGGCGATCACCTGAGCCGGGGGCGCGGCGTCAGTCGCGCCCGGCACCATTCCGCCGAGGTGGCAGCGGCTGCGGCACCGAGGTGCCCGGCGCCGCCCGCACCCGGCGCCGTTCGCGCAGCGCCATCGCGTTCGACACCGCCAGCGCCCCGAGCACCAGCGCGCCGCCGACCAGCGCCCAGCGGCCGGGGTTTTCCGCCAGCACCACCCAGGCGAGGAGCGGCGCAAGCACGCTCTCGACGAGTATCAGGAGCGCCACCTCCGCCGACGGCAGGTAGCGCGGGCCGAGCGAGATGAAGGCGGTGGCGCCGGCGATGAAGACCCCGCCGTGCAGCGCGATCCAGATCCAGTCGCCATCGGGCACCGACATCGGTTCGGCGAAGGGAAAGAGCACGATGGCGGCGCCGAAATAGCCGATCGGGATCGCCGGCACCATCGAGCTGGCCTTGAGCTTGCGCGCGGTGGTGAGCGCGACGGCGAACACCACCGCCACCGTCAGCGCCACGAGGTCGCCCGCCAGCGAGGCATGCGCGGTCTCGCCCGAGCCGAAGGCGATGATGCCGATGCCGAAAACCACCGTCGCGATGGTGATTGCCGTGCGCCGGCTGAGCCCTTCACCGAGGAAAATCCAGCTCAGCAGCGCGGCGAAGGCGGGCATCGCGGCGAGGATGAAGACCACGTTGGCCACCGAGGTGAGCGAGACGGCGAGCACGAAGAGAAAGCCGGTGATGCCGATCGAGACGATGTAGAGCCAGATCCCCGGGCCGAGTCGGAGGATCGCCCGAAACGCCCCCGGCCCCTGGAAAACCAGCACGCCGAGCGCGATGGTGCCGGCGGTGAGCAGCGAGCGCCAGAAGGCGATGGTGAGCGCGGAGGCGTCGATCAGGCGGACGAAGAGCGAATCCGGCACGATCAGCAGCACGCCGAGCCCGGTGATGAGGAGGCCTTTGAGATGATCCGGCATGGCGGCGAGGAAAGCCCGGGCGCGGTCGGGATTGCAACCCTTTTTCGCCCGTTTCCGGGCGCGCCGGGGCCTCGCCTTGACATGAGAGGCCACCACCCGCATATGTATATCTGACAAAAAAGGTGCGCGAAATGTTCATCCAGACCGAATCCACGCCGAACCCGGCAACATTGAAATTCCTCCCCGGTCAGGCCGTGCTCGAAGCCGGAACCGCCGATTTTCCCAATGCGGAGGCGGCGCAGAAATCGCCGCTCGCGCGGCGGGTGTTCGAAGTCGACGGTGTCACCGCGGTATTCTTCGGCACCGACTTCGTGACCGTGACCAAAACCGACGCGGTGGCGTGGGACCATATCAAGGCCGCCGTGCTCGGCGCGATCATGGAGCATTACCAATCCGGTGATCCGGTGGTCGAAGGCGCGGGCGGTGGCGGACACGCCATGCACGAGGGCGAGGATTCCGAACTGGTGGTCCAGATCAAGGAACTGCTCGATACCCGCGTGCGACCCGCCGTGGCGCAGGATGGTGGCGACATCACCTTCCACGGCTTCGACCGTGGCGTGGTCTACCTGCACATGCAGGGCGCCTGCGCCGGTTGCCCCTCGTCGACGCTCACGCTGAAGATGGGCATCGAGAACCTGCTCAAGCATTACCTGCCGGAAGTGACCGAGGTTCGCGCCGTCACGATCTGACAGATGCGCACCGACCCCCGGATTATCGCCTTCGACACCTCGGCCGCGCATTGCGCGGCCGCTGTGCTGGTGGGGGACGCGATCGTCGCCGAACGCCGGGAATCGATGGCGCGCGGGCAGGCCGAGCGGCTGATGCCCTTTCTCGAAGAGGTTCTGGCCGAGGCCGGATTTGGCTGGCGCGATCTCGACGCGCTGGCGGTGGGCGTGGGCCCCGGAAACTTCACCGGCATCCGCATCGCGGTTTCCGCCGCTCGCGGGCTGGCGCTGGCGCTCGGGGTGCCGGCGTTCGGCGTGTCGACGCTGGAGGCGCAGGCCGAGGGCATCGCCCGCCCCTGCCTCAGCCTCGTCGATGCCCGCCGGGGCATGAGCTACGCGCAGGTGCTCGGAGCGCAGGACGGCCCTCCGGTGATCGTCGATGACACCGCCGGCCTGCATCCCGACTTGCCCCGTGCGCCGATCGCCGACCCGGCGACGCTCACCCCGACGATGGCGCGAATCGCGGCGGCACGCCTGGCCACGGGCGCAGCCCTGGCGCGCCCCGCGCCGCTCTACGTCCGCGCCGCCGACGCCGCGCCGCCGCGCGACCCGGCCCCGGTGATCCTGCCATGACGCCAGAGGCCATGGCGGCGCTGCACGCGCGCGCCTTCCCGGCGGGGCGCGGCTGGCATGCAGCCGAGATCGCGGACCTCGTCGCCGCCCCCGGCGGTTTTGCCGTCACCGCGCCGGAAGGCTTCGCGCTCGGGCGCGCGGTGGCTGGGGAAGCCGAGCTTCTGACCATCGCGGTGGCGCCGGAATACCGCCGCGCCGGGGCCGGCCGCGCGCTGCTCGCCCGATTCGAGGCCGAAGCGGCGCAGCGCGGGGCCGAGACCGCCTTTCTGGAGGTGGCCGACGACAACGCCGCCGCGCACGCGCTTTACCGCGCCGCGGGCTGGCGCGAGACCGGCCGACGCAAGGGCTATTATGCCCGCCCCAACGGGGCCATCGACGCGCTCACGCTGGCAAAAAAGCTGGAATGACGCGCCGGCAGCGGTCACGCTGGCGTGACCCGGGCGCCGCTTGCTCCGGATTGTCGCACCTTTACCCCTTCCCCAAGAGCGCAAAACCCACTAGGCGTGCGACGCAATGGCGAAGTGAGTCGCCACCATCGGCATCGGCCAGCACGGCCTTTCGGCAAGGTTTCGCTCGTTTTCCGGGTATTCCTGGCCGGATCATCCGCCGCACCGCGCCAGCCGGATCACGGAACGGTTCTTGGAAGGCACTGAAAATGCACGAGGAATACCGCGCTCGACGATGAGGCCAGGGTAAACCTGCCAGTGGGGGGCACGCGCCCTCTGGACATATTCAAATCTTTGAAGCAATACCCGGCCATGCAAATCTACCTTCCCATTGCCGAAGTCTCGGTCAACGCATTCCTTCTCCTCGGACTCGGCGGCATCGTCGGCGTCCTTTCGGGGATGTTCGGCGTTGGCGGCGGCTTCCTCATGACACCGCTGCTGTTCTTCATCGGCATCCCGCCCGCCGTCGCTGTCGCGACCGAAGCGAACCAGATCGTCGCCTCCTCCTTCTCGGGGGTTCTGGCGCACCTCAAGCGCAAGACCGTCGATATCAAGATGGGGCTGGTGCTTCAGGTCGGCGGCCTGATCGGGGCCGCGATGGGGATACAGCTTTTCAACTATCTCAAGGCGATCGGCCAGGTCGACCTGCTGGTGAAGCTGTCTTACGTCATCTTCCTCGGCATCATCGGCGGGCTGATGTTCGTCGAGAGCCTGCGCGCGATCTTGAAGTCGCGCGGCGGCCAGTCGGTTCCGACGCGGCGGCGGCACAACTGGGTGCACAACCTGCCCTTCAAGATGAAGTTCCGCGCCTCCGGGCTCTATATCTCGGCGATCCCGCCGATCCTCGTGGGCGTGCTCGTCGGCGTGCTCGCGGCGATCATGGGCGTAGGCGGCGGCTTCATCATGGTGCCCGCGATGATCTACGTGCTGGGGATGCCCACCAAGGTGGTCGTCGGCACCTCGCTGTTCCAGATCATCATCACCACCGCCTTCACGACGATGATGCACGCCACCACCAACTACACCGTCGACGTCGCGCTCGCGGTTCTGTTGCTCGTCGGTGGCGTGATCGGCGCGCAGGTCGGCACCCGGATCGGGGTGAAGATGAAGGCCGAACAACTGCGCGTGTTCCTCGCCATCATGGTGCTCGCGGTCTGTGCCAAGCTGGGACTGGACCTGCTGCTCATGCCCTCCGAACTCTACAGCCTCGGCGCGGGAGGACACTGACATGAAACGCTTCTTCTCCCTTCTCGCCGCCCTCGCGACCTTCGCCCTGCCCGCGTCCGCGCAGCAGGAAGAGATCGTCGCCGGCCTCAGCCAGAACGCGGTTCAGATCACCGCCACCTTCGTCGGCTCGGAGATCCTGATCTTCGGCGCGGTCAAACGCGATGCCCCCGCGCCGATCGGCGATCTCGGGGTTACCGTCGTGGTGGAAGGCCCGTCGAAACCGATCACCGTGCGCCGCAAGGCCAAGCGGATGGGCATCTGGGTCAACGCCGATTCCGTCGAGGTCGAGGCCGCGCCGTCGTTCTACGCCATCGCCACCTCGGCGCCGTTCGACGAGATCATCTCGCCGGAGCTGAACCGGGCCCGCGATATCTCGATCCCGGAATCGATCCGCATTCTCGAAAGCGAGGAAACGACGGATACCGAGAACTTCGCCGAGGCGGTCATCCGCATTCGCTCGAAAGCCGGGCTCTACATGATCAACGAAGGCGCTGTGAACATGAACGA
Source organism: Sinisalibacter lacisalsi (assembly GCF_014640115.1). GTDB lineage: Bacteria > Pseudomonadota > Alphaproteobacteria > Rhodobacterales > Rhodobacteraceae > Sinisalibacter > Sinisalibacter lacisalsi. The sequence continues at coordinate 345,169 of NZ_BMGI01000005.1, forward strand.
GGACACCCTGTTCAACACCCGCATCGAGCTGCCCGCCAACCTCACCGAGGGTGATTACCGGGCGCGGATCTATCTCACCCGGGGCGGTGAGCTGGTGGCCGAGCACAGCGCCAGTATCGACGTGAGCAAGGTCGGGCTCGAGCGCTGGCTCTACAACCTCGCCCATCAGCAGGCCTTCCTCTACGGCCTGATGTCGCTCGCCATCGCGATCGCGGCGGGCTGGGGCGCCTCGGCCTTCTTCCGGGTGTTCCTGCGCAGCTGACGGGCGTAAAATCCGCTGCGGATTTCGAACCGAATTCCGCAGCGGAATTCGTATCGGCTTCCGCAGGGAAACCGCGCCCGGCTCAGCCGCGGCCGATATGGGGCATCCTGGTTGCCATCACCGTCATGAACTGCACGTTGGCCTCGGGCGGCAGGCCCACCATGTAGGCCACCGCATCGACCACCTGCGCCACGTCCATCGTCGGCGGCGGCGCCTCGCCCCGCGCCTCGGCGGCGTCGATGATGCCCTGCAACAGCTCGGTGCGGGCGTTGCCGATGTCGATCTGGCCACAGGCGATGTCGAAAGGACGGCCATCGAGCGAGAGGGTTTTCGTCAGCCCGGTGATCGCGTGCTTGGTGGTGGTGTAGCTCATCGAGCCGGGGCGCGGGCTTTGCGCCGAGATCGAACCGTTGTTGATGATCCGCCCGCCTTGCGGCTTCTGGCGGCGCATCTGGCCGAAGGCTGCGCGGGCACAGTAAACCATCGCGTCGAGGTTGACCGCGCGGGCGCGGTGCCAGTCTTCGAGCGGGATCTCGTCGATCGGCGCGGCGGGGGTGAAGATGCCGGCGTTGTTGAACAGCACGTCAAGCCGCCCGGCCCGTGCGGCGAAACCGGCAAAGGCCTGCGCCACGGCGTCGGGATCGGTCACGTCGGCGGGCAGCACCACGGCGCGCGCCTGCCCCGCCGCCACCTCTTCGAGTAGCGCCTGCCTGCGGGCGACGAGGCCGGTGATCCAGCCATCGGCGAGGAAGCGCTCGGCCACCGCCCGGCCGATCCCCGCGCTCGCGCCGGTGATCAGGATGCTACGCGCCATCTTCCTCCGCCTGCAGTTCGAGCGGCGCCGGCGCCGCGGCCAGATCGGCGGTGCCGAGCGCCTCGGTCGGCCGGGCCAGCGCGTAGCGGGTGACCCAATGCAGCCGGGTTTCGGCCCGGGTGATCGCGACGTAGGCCAGCCGCTTCCACAGCGGGATGCCCGCCTCGACCCGGCCGGCCCGCGCCGCCGCCCAGAGATCGGGGGCGAACACCTGCACCTCGGGCCATTGCGAGCCCTGCGCCTTGTGGATCGTCACCGCCGCCCCGTGCAGGAAAGCCGCGCCCATGGTGGCGGCGAAGGGGATGAAAGGCTCCTCCTCGTCGGGCTTCTCGATCTTGATGATCGAGGCCACCGAGATGCGTGGATCCTCCGCGCCGATCACGTGCAGGCGGGAAAAGCCCGGCTTGCGGCCCGGGCCGAGAAACACCACCTGCGCGCCCTTGATCAGCCCCTTCGCTTCCAGCTCGATCCGCCGCTTGCGGTGCTTGAGCGGCAGTTCGATGCCGTCGCAGATCAGCGGCTCGCCGGGGATGAGTTCGTGATCCGGCGCGCCATGGGCAGCCCGGAAAGCGGTGATCAGGCGCACCCGGGTCTTGTTGCGCCAGACCAGCACCGGCGAGCGCGCCATCAGGTCGGCGTTCACCCGGGGGGCGAGCACCACGCGGTCGTCACGCCGGGCGGCGTCTTCCACCATCCGCTCGAAGGACTCGAAGCTCAAATCCTCGTCGCCCAGCGCGTGGGCGAGATCGAGGATCGGGTTGTCCTGCGCCTGGCGGTGAACGCGGTGCAGCGTGCATTTGCGCGGGGCGGGGAAGCTGTCAAACACCATTGCGCCGGACTGGCCCACCGGCGCCAGCTGGGCCGGGTCGCCGAACAGCACGAGGGCGGGGAAAATCTCCTGCAGGTCTTCGAACTGCTTTTCGTCGAGCATCGAGCTTTCGTCGACGAAGCCGATGTCGAGCGGGTCATCGCGGCGCTTCCACCCGGCGATGAAATCGGAGCCGCGCAGGCCGGCGGCGGCGAGCGCGCCGGGAATGGATTTCTGCGTCTGGTAGAAGGCATATGCCCGATCCAGCGCCGAGGGCGGCAGGTCGGCGACTTCCGGACGCTCGCCCTGCCCCGCGAGCCACTCGGCGATGGCTTCGTATTCGGGGGCATAAACCGGGGTGTAGAGAATGCGGTGGATCGTGGTGGCGGGCACGCCCCGGCTGCGCAGCACGCTGGCGGCCTTGTTGGTGGGGGCGAGGATGGCGAGCGTGCGCCGGTCCTTGCGGCGCTTGCCCTCCCAGTCGCCCGAGACGATCTCCACGCCCGCCTCGGTCACCGCCCGCGTCAACTCGGCGAGCAGCAGGGTCTTGCCCGAGCCGGCCCGGCCCACCAGCGCCATCGCCCGGGCCTTGCCCTCGCTGATCGGCGTGGTGACGCCTTCGTCGATATCCACGCCGACGCCGCGGAGCAGCTCTGCCACGCGGTCATGGGCCTCGGCCTGGTCTTCGGAAAAGGCGATCGCGGGCAGGCTGTTCATGGCGCGATCCTACCCGCCCGCCGCGCGCGAGGCCAGCGCGATCAGCCCGTCCGGGCGAGCCCCGGAAGCGGCGTGGCGGCCGCCCCCGGCTTGAGGCCCTCGCGCAGCCAGCGCCGCGAGGTTGCGCGACTGATGCCGACGCGCGCGAGCGTGGGCGCGAAGGCCGCCTCGTCCATCGACCACAGCCCCACGCCGACGGCCTCACGGCCTTCCCCGACGCGTCCGAGCACCTCCGGCCGGAGGCCCATGCGGGCATAGATCCGTTCCATCCGCGCGTCGAAGACGCCGACGAAATGCTCCAGCCGGAACGCCGCCATCAACTCGCCCGCGCCCAGCGCCAGCGCGGCCGCCACCCGCCCGTCGCCACCCGGCGCGAGGCAGAACCGGGTGCATTCCCAGATCAGCGGGCTGGTGATGGGCGCCCCGCCGTTGAGGTGGGCGAAATGCTCGTTGACCATGGTGCGCCCGGTGGTGGGCAGAAAGCGCATCGAGCCGCCGTGGCGCCCGTCTTCGCGCTCCCAGACCAGGTAGAGCGGGTTCAGCGCGTCGTATTGGTCGCGCTCCTCACCGGCCGCGTTCACGCTCACCGCCCAGCCGAGCCGTTCGGCGAACTGCAAGGCCCGGTCGGTGAACATGCTTTGCGCGAGACGCGGGAAGCGGTGCAGATCGTGGCCGTAGACATAACGCAGCATGGGGTTCTCCTCGTCCGATTTGGTTCGGGCAAGGTGGGCGGCGGGGGTTAAGGCTTTTCACCCCGGCGCGCGCGGCGTTCAGGAAGGGCGGCCCGGTGGCCAGCGGCGCTGTGGGCCTCGATTTTCGCGAGCCAAGCTGTCGTTCGCTAGGCGGTTGGGCTAGGCTGGAGCATATCGCAACCCAGCGGGGGAAGAGATGCAGTTCTCCATTGCCAGTTTCAATCTGAAAAACCTGATCGGCCCCGACAAGGAATACTACCAGTTCCAGATCTACACCCCGGAGGAATACGCCTGGAAACGCGACTGGACGGCGAGCCAGCTCATCGACCTCGACGCCGACGTGATCGGGTTCCAGGAGGTGTTCGAAGAGGACGCCTTGCGCGACGTGGTCGCGGAGGCCAGCCGCCGGGCGAAGGCGCTGAACGACGCGGTGATCCCCGACCGTGGCAAGGCCTATCACCGTAAGGTCATCTTCGAGAAGCTCGGCGTCGATCCCTGGGATGACGCCGCGCTCGCGTTCGCGCCGAATGCCGCCGACGAGGGCGTACCGGGCGAGCGGCGGCCCGGCGTTGCGGTGCTGTCGCGCCTCGGGTTCGTCGGCACACCGGAGGTGATCCAGGATCTCGACCAGCCGCTCGACATCCCGTTCCAGGCACTGCGCGGGATGGACAGCGCGCTGGACGGCGGCCACTACACCCTGCGCCGGTTGTCTCGCCCGATCCTCAAGGTGCGCGTGCCGGTGGGCGATCATGTCGTGACGCTGTTCAATTGCCACCTGAAGTCGAAGCTCGGCGAATACATCCGCCCCGAGGGCGCCGACTTCGCGCCCGAGGAAGACCTGACGCGTTACGATCCCGTCGGCCGCGCCATGGGCAGCCTGCGCGCCGCCGTCCGGCGCATGGCCGAGGCCTGGGTTCTGCGCCGCGAGATCGTGGCCGAACTCGACGCCGGAAACCCGGTGGTGGCGGTGGGCGATTTCAACGATGGGGAACACGCGGTGAGTGCCGAGATCGTCGCGGGCGAGGTGCCGTTTCGCAACTATTCGTGGATGCTGCGCCATGACGCCACCAGCCACGGCGACCGCTACTCCGACGCAGAGCACCAGGCCATCACCGAGGCGGTGGAACGGGTGCGGCTGCATGCGGCGGAAAAGCTCTTCGTACGCAAATCGCTGCGCGACGTGATCTATACCTCGGCCTTCGGCGGCGTTTACGAGTCGCTCGACCAGATCCTGCTGTCGCGGCATTTTCACCCCGATTTCGAGGGCCGGATCGCCGACATGGATTATTTCTCGGTGCTGAACGATCACATCACCGATGGCGCGCACCCGGAAGCGCCCTACAACAAGCTCGCTTCCGACCACGGCCAGATCAAGGCGCACCTGCGGCTGCGCCGGTAGTCGCAGGAGGCGCCCGGTCGGCCGGGAGGCTTGCAGCGCGGCCGGATCAGGCGCAAGCTCGGCCGCAAGATGCCGCATGATCATCCAGCCGACGGACACCGCCACCAGCACGTGTCGCCCGATGCCGGCGACCGGGCTGTGGCGCTGGCCATCGCGGCCAATGTCGCGCTGACGCTGGCGGAAATCGTCGGCGGGATCCTCTCGGGTTCGGTCGCGCTGATCGCCGATGCCATCCATAACCTCTCGGACGCCGCCACGCTCGCCATCGCCTGGGGCGCGCGCCGGATCGCCCGGCGGCCGACGGATGCGATGATGACCTTCGGCTACAAGCGCGCGGAGCTGGTCGCGGCGCTGATCAATTATACCACCCTGGTCCTGATCGGGCTCTACCTGGTCTGGGAGGCGGTCTCGCGGTTCATCGCGCCCGAACCGATCACCGGCGGGCTGGTGATCGCGGTGGCCGGGCTCGCCCTGCTCGTCGATGCCGCGACGGCGGCGCTGACCTATCGGCTGTCGAAACAGAGCCTCAACATCCGCGCCGCCTTCCTGCACAATCTCGCCGACGCGCTCGGCTCGATCGCCGTGATCTTCGTCGGGGTGGCGGTGTTGTGGTTCGACTGGCGGCTCGCCGATCCGCTGGTCACCCTCGGGATCGCGGCCTACATCCTCGCCATGGCGCTGCGCGAGATCCGGGTCGTGGTGCGCATCCTGATGCTGGGCAGCCCGCCCGACATCGCCCCCGAAGCGGTGCTGGCGGCGATGGAGGCGGTCGACGGGGTCGAGAACGTGCACCACCTGCACCTGTGGCAGATCTCGGAAGACATCGTGTCGCTGGAGGCCCACGTGGTCACCACCGCCAACGATCTCGCGGCGGTCGCCCGCCTCAAGGCCGCGTTGAGGGAGATGCTGGCCGAGCGTTTCCACATCGCCCATGTGACGCTCGATACCGAGACCGGCGCCGAGGCCTGCGACGACGCGGGCCAGGCGATCGGCCGATCCGGGTGATCAGAGCACGATCAGGCTGAGCAGCCGGAAAATCCCGCCAGACAGAAGCGCGGCGGCGGGCACCGTGATCACCCAGGCCGCCGCGATGGTCATGAAATGCGACCGGCGCACCAGCTTGCGGCGGCGCAGTTCCTCCGCCGGCAGGCGGCGCATGTCGGGGAGCTTGAGGTTGTTGGCGCGGCGGCGCTGCATCGTGTGCCATTCGCGGTAGAAACCCACGCCGAACACCCCGCCCACGGCGATATGGGTGGAGGAAACCGGCAGGCCGAGCCAGCTTGCCACGATCACCGTGATCGCCGCCGAGAGCGCCACGCAATAGGCCCGCATCGGGTTGAGCTTGGTGATCTGGCTGCCCACCATGCGGATCAGCTTCGGCCCGAACAGCATCAGCCCGAAGGAAATGCCGAAGGCGCCGATGATCATCACCCAATGCGGGATCGCCACCTTGCCGGCCACCTCGCCGAGGCTTTCGGCATGCACGATGGCGGCCAGCGGGCCGACCGCGTTGGCCACGTCGTTGGCGCCATGGGCGAAGCTCAGCAGCGCCGCCGAGATCACCAGCGGCAGCCCGAAAAGGGCCTTGAGCGACTTGTTGCGATTTTCCATGCCTTCGCTCTGCAACCGGATCAGCGGCGCAGAGATCACGTAGGCGACCGCCCCGCTCCCCACGCCGACGAGCAGCGCGGTGCCGATGTCGATCTTCACCACCCGGCTCAGCCCCTTGAGCGCGAGATAGGCAGCAAAGGTGCCTGCCATGATCGCGATCAGCACCGGCACCCAGCGGCGCGCGGCGGCGATCTTGTCGTCGACGTAGATGATGTGTTTCTTGATGAAGGCGAGGAAGGCGGCGGCGATCGCCCCGCCCAGAACCGGCGAGATCACCCAGCTGGCGGCGATCGCGCTCATCGACGGCCAGTTGACCGCGCTCAGCCCCGCCGCCGCGATGCCCGCGCCCATCACCCCGCCGACGACCGAGTGCGTGGTGGAGACCGGTGCGCCCACCCATGTCGCGAGGTTGATCCAGAGCGCCGACGAGATCAGCGCCGCCATCATCGCCCAGATGAACACCCGGCTGTCGGCCACCGCTTCCTGGTTGATGATGCCCTTGGAAATCGTCGACACCACGTCGCCCCCGGCGAGCAGGGCGCCCGCGCTCTCGAACAGCGCGGCGATGACGATGGCGCCGCCCATGGTGAGCGCGTTGGCCCCCACCGCCGGCGCCATGTTGTTGGCCACGTCGTTGGCGCCGATGTTGAGCGCCATGTAGGCGCCGAAGGCCGCCGCCGCGACGATGATGTAATTGGTCGTCTGCTGGCCGAAGAACACCGCCGCGCCAAGCGCCGCGATGACGATGAAGGCGAGCGCGATCCCGGTGCCCACCATCGGGCGGGACACGTAGAGTGCTGCGCGTTCAAGCTGGCCGATGCGACCGAGATCCTTGTCGAGCGTCTTCCATTGCCGGGATCTCTTGTCATCCACCATCGCCGCCCGCCCCTGTTACGATCATGTCATGAAACCGTTACGTTTCGGGCGAGCTACCCCAGCGATCAGGGCGATGCAATGGTTTCTCCCGTCGCGGTGGCGCGCGGAAGCGGTCAGTGACAGGGCGGCGCGGTCAAAACGCCCGCAGCAGCGCGCTGAGGCTTTCTTCCTCGACCATGTCGGCGGCCTTGTCCAACGTCACCCAGGCGCGCTCGCGCTGACCGGCCTCGGGGAACTCGTCCGCCATGTCGGTCACCTTGAGCGCATAGACCGTGGCGGAACAGGGCTCGCTCAGCCCGTCGTCGTGATGCTTGATATAGTCGAACTCGCCCACCGGCGCGCGGCGCACCTTGGCCGACTTCACGCCCGCCTCTTCCCAGGCCTCGATCCGTGCCGCCTCGGCGGCGGTCTTGCCATCCATCGGCCAGCCCTTGGGCAGCATCCAGCGCCCGGTGCGCCGGGTGGTGATGAGCAGCACTTCCTTGCGGCCCTCGGACTTGCGATAGCACAGCGCCGCCACCTGAAATCGGCTCGGGCGGCGGAACATGGGAACTAAGACCTCGTCCCAGGCCTTGGTGATGATCGACGACATGGTACCCGCCTGTTATTTTTTTTCTTTTGTTGGAACTTAAATAGGTCAAGAAAAGGTAAATTACAAATCAACTCGCCGCGCACGGGTCTTTTTCCCGCGCGATCAACCCTTGCGAGGCCGAGCGCGCAGGGTCGGGTCGGCGGCGGTCGGGTCCTCCGGCCAGGGGTGTTTGGGATAGCGCCCGCGCATGTCCTTGCGAACGTCGGCATAGCTCGTGGCCCAGAACGCCGGCAGGTCGGCGGTGGTCTGCACCGGGCGCCCGGCGGGCGAAAGCAGGGTCACGCGCAGCGGCGTCGCCCCCACCATCGGGTGGCGGGTAACGCCGAACATCTCCTGCAGCCGCACCGCGATCTCCGGGGCGTCGCCGGAATAGTCGATCGCCACCTTGCGCCCGAGCGGGGTGGTGAAATGCGCCGGCGCGGCGGCGTCGAGACGCTGCATCTGGCCCCAGTCGAGCCGGGCGCGCAGCGCATCGAGGATGTCGAAACGCTTCCAGTCTTCCGCCGTGCGCACCCCCCCGAGGTGGGGCAACAGCCAGTCTTCGAGGCTGTCCATCAACGCCGCCTCGGTCATCTCCGGCAGATCGGGGTCGGTGGCGCGCACCAGCTCTATCCGCGCCATGAAGCGGCGCGCCGCCGCCGAGGGGGCAAGCCCGATCTGGCGCACGCCATCGAGCATGGCCCGCCCCACCGCTTCCGGATCGGCGTCGGTCCAGTTGCGCTCGGCCAGCGCAAGCGCGCCCAAGCGTTCCTCCTCGCGCGTCCGCACCCGACCCTCGCGCCGCGACCATGCGCAAACCCTGTGCCAGCCAATGGCCTCGCCATGCACCGCGCGCAGCTCGGCCTCGCTGATCGCCGTGGCCATGCGCACACGCGCCTCGCGCGGGTCGCCGTCGGTGTCGGTCACCACGATCAGCCGCTGGCCGGCGAGCGGATCGGCATCGTCGAGCACCGCGCCCTTGCCGCCCGAGAGCACGTAGCGCGCCGCACCGCCCTTGCGGCGCAGGCCGACGCGGTCGGGGTAGGCGAGCGCTGCCATCTGCGCCGGCGAAAGCGCCGGGCCGTCGCCGGCGAGCCGGGCGAGGCGCTTGGCCTCGGTGTGGATGCGCGCAACGGTGGCGCGGTTCGGCTCGATCCCGTGCTCGGCGCGAAACCGCGCCGGATCGGCCAGCGCCGCCAGCCGCAAGGACAGCTCCACCGCTGCGCCGCGCGGCAATGGATCGCGCTCTTCCATCAGCGCGGCGAGCGGCGCGGCTTCGCGCCCGGCCACCACCAGCATGTGGCCAAGGCGCGGGTGCAGCGGCAGCCGCGCCAGCCGCTTGCCGTGATCGGTGATCCTGCCGGCCGCGTCGAGCGCCCCCAGCGCCGCGAGCAGCGCCCGCGCCTCGGACAGAACGCCGGGGTTTGGCGGCGTGAGGAAGGCGAGCCCCTCGCCGTCTCCCGCGCCCCAGAGCGCCAGTTCCAGCGCCAGCGGCGCAAGATCGGCCATCTCGATCTCGGCGGGCGGGAAGGCCAGGAGCGCACCCTCCTCGCCCTTGGTCCACATCCGGTAGCAGGTGCCCGCGGCCACCCGCCCGGCACGCCCGCGGCGCTGCGCCGCTTCCGCTTTCGAAACCCGCTCGGTCACCAGCCGGCTCATGCCCGAGCCGGGATCGACCCGCGCACGGCGCGCCTTGCCGGCATCGACCACCACCCGGATATCCTCGATGGTGAGCGAGGTTTCGGCGATCGAGGTGGCGAGCACCACCTTGCGGCCTTCCGGCTCGGGCCGGATCGCCGCGCGTTGCGCCGCCATGTCGAGGGCGCCGAACAGCGGGCGGATGCGGCAATCACCCGGCAGACGGCCCGAAAGCGCCGCCTCGACCCGCCGGATCTCGCCCTCGCCGGGCAGGAACACGAGCACGCCACCGCTGGTTTCGTTAACCGCGCGCAGCACCAGGTCGGCCACCGCCGTCTCGAAGCGCGCCCTGGGCGGCAGCGGCGCGTCGAGCCAGAGGGTTTTGACCGGGAAGGCGCGGCCCTCGCTCACCAGCACCGGCGCGCCGCCCAGGATCTCCGCAACCGGCTCGGCGTCGAGCGTGGCCGACATCACCACCAGAACCAGATCGTCACGCAGCGCCTCGCGCGCCTCCCAGGCCAGCGCAAGGCCGAGATCGGCATTAAGGGAGCGTTCGTGGAATTCGTCAAAGATCAAGGCGCCAATCCCCTCCAAAGCGGGGTCGGATTGCAGCATTCGTGTAAGAATGCCCTCGGTCACCACCTCGATGCGCGTGGCCTTGGAAACCTTCGCCTCGCCGCGAATACGAAAGCCCACCGCTTGCCCCACCGGCTCACCAAGGGTTTCGGCCATCCGCTCGGCAGCGGCGCGCGCGGCAAGGCGGCGCGGCTCCAGCATCACGATCCGGCCGGCCACGTCATCCAGAAGCGCCAGCGGCACCCGGGTTGTCTTGCCCGCACCGGGCGGGGCCACGAGCACGGCGCGCCCGGCTTCGGCGAGCGCGGCGCGCAGGCCGGGCAGAACACTATCTATCGGAAGCGGCGTCATGGCGGCCTTATCGCGCTATCTGCGCACGAGCGCCACCTTGCCGTGGATCGTGTCGATATCGGCGCGCATCGCCACCAACCTGTCGCCCGCGCGCTCGAAGCGGATCGTGAACGGAAAGTTCACCGCGTCGGCCATCTCGGCCTCGGTGTAGCCCGAAAGCCGGGTGAGCAGACCACTGCAGGTGAGGGTGTCGCCAACACCGCCCGCCGCGGGCCGGATCTGCACCCGCATGGCGCGCTTGCCGTCGAAGGTCTGCCCGTCGAAGGCGCAGCCCTTGTCGGCGTCACGGTCGATCAGCGCGGCGATCAGGCCGGTGAGCGGGTCGATCCGCGCGTCGCCCGCGGCGAAGCTCACCCGCACCGCGGAGGTCCGATAGCCCGTGTCGACATCCTCTTCGTAGCTCCGGGGCCGCAGATCGGGCATGGCACCGACGCCGCGCGCGCTCATGGTGAAGCGGACCCGGGCGAGCAGGCCGGCGAGCCCGGTGGTGCGAAACTCGCCCTTCGCCGCATAGGCCGAACCATTGGCGTTCTTGGCGAGCACCATCTGCCCCACCGGCGCGCCGAAGAGCCGCACGCCGAAGCTGGCTTGCGCGGAGTCGCTCAAGGCGGGCGCTGCGAGCAGCAATCCAAGCGCCGCCAGCAGACCGAGGGATTTGCGCATCACGCCTTCTCCAGCCGAATCGGTGTTTCGAGCTGCCTCATCTTACCACGCCGCCCCTTCCCGGCCCAGCCGAGCGGCTGGACAAGACAGCGCAGGGCAGGCAAGACGGAGGCCGCAGCGGAGGGTGGAGCGATGGACATCGACGATCTCGCGAAACGGGTCATCGCCGGCGAGCGCAGGGCATTGGCGCGCGCGATCACGTTGGTCGAAAGCGGCCGGGCCGATCACCGCGCCGAAGCCGCCCGGCTGATCGAGGCGGTCGGCAGCGCCGGACGAGAGGCGTTGCGGATCGGGCTTTCGGGCACGCCGGGGGTGGGCAAATCCACCTTCATCGAGGCCTTCGGGATGTTCCTGATCGAACGCGGGCTGAAAGTGGCGGTGCTCGCCGTCGATCCCTCGTCGGCCCGCTCGGGCGGTTCGATCCTCGGCGACAAGACCCGGATGGAACGCCTCGCGCGTGAGAAAGACGCCTTCATCCGCCCCTCGCCCGCGCAAAGCCAGCTTGGCGGCGTGGCCCGGCGCTCGCGCGAGGCGGTGGCGCTGTGCGAAGCGGCGGGGTTCGACGTGGTGCTGATCGAAACCGTGGGCGTGGGCCAGTCTGAAACCATGGTGGCAGGCATGGCCGACCTTTTCCTGTTGTTGATCGCGCCCGCCGGCGGCGACGAGTTGCAGGGGGTCAAGCGCGGGATCATGGAGATCGCCGACATCATCCTTGTCAACAAGGCCGACGGCGCGCTGAAAGACACCGCCACGCGCACCTGCTCGGATTATGCCGGCGCGCTCAGGCTCTTGCGCAAGCGCCCGCAAGACCCCGACGGCTACCCCCGCGCGATGCTCGTCTCGGCCCTCACCCAGGCGGGCCTGCCCGAAGCCTGGGAGGCGATGAGCGCGCTCGTCGAGTGGCGCCGGAGCACCGGCCACTGGGCGCGCAACCGGGCCGAACAGGCGCGCCACTGGTTCGAGGAAGAACTGCGCGCGGGCCTGCTCGCCCGGCTCGAAAACGACCCCTCGATCCGCGCGAGAGTCGCCCGGCTCGGCGAAGCGGTGGCGCGCGGCGAGACCTCGCCCACCGCCGCCGCCGGATCGGTGCTCGCCTCGCTCGACGACTGACAGCGCGATCCGGCGGCATCGTGCACCGGTGCGGATTTTTCCGATTGGACAAACCGCGTGACAGCCGGCGCGCGTGCGCCTATCACCGCGTTGCAAAATGGCGCAAGCAAGGATGATCGCGGCCGAACAACCGGCCGACGGTCAGGCACTTGTCTGCGCGCTGCCTGCTCATGCCGTTCCGTTCCCCGGTGTTCCACCATGTTCAGAATATTCCGATACTTCGAAAACCTCGTTGACCCCTTCGCGCCGCACGATCCGGCCACACCGCCGGCCACGGTCTGGGCCTATCTGCTCAGCCAATACGGCAATTTCCGGCGCTGGATGGTCTGGATGGCGCTGACCGGCGTGGTCGTGGCGCTGATCGAAACCGGGCTGATCTTCTACACCGGCCGGGTGATCGACCTGATGGACGGCGCCGAGCCTTCCGCCTTCTGGGGCCGCCACGGGCTGGAACTGGCGCTCGCCGCGTTCTTCGTCGTCGCGCTGCGCCCCTTCGCCATCGTGCTCAACCACTTCTTCCTCGAACAGACCCTGTCGAGCAACATGCAGGACCAGGTGCGCTGGCGCGCGCACCGGCACATGCTCGGCCAGTCGTCGGGGTTCTTCCAGAACGATTTCGCCGGGCGTCTGAGCAACCGGGTGATGCAGCTCGGGCCGGCGGTGGAAGACAGCACCTACATGGCCTTCGAGGGCATCTGGTATGCGTTGACCTACGTGATCGCCGCCACCGTGCTGCTCGGGCAGGTCACGCCATGGCTGGCGCTGCCGCTGCTGATCTGGCTCGCATTCTACATCGCCTATACCCGCTGGGTGGCGATCCGGGTGGCGACCGCCTCGGAGAAATGGTCGGACGCGCGCTCGCTGGTAACCGGCCGCGTCGTTGATGCCTATGCCAATATCGAGAGCGTGAAGCTGTTCAGCCAGGGCGCGCGCGAGGAAGACTACGTCCGCTCCGCGATGCGCCGCCACCGGCTGCGGTTCCAGCGTTTCCTGCGGCTGATGACCGAGCTGAGCTTTGGCCAGAACGTGCTGAACGGGCTGCTCATCGTCGGTGTGCTCGCGCCCGCGCTCTGGCTCTGGACGCTGGGTCGCGTGAGCGTCGGCGAGGTGGCCGCCGCCTCGGCGCTCACGATCCGGCTCAACGGCATGTCGGGCTGGATCATGTGGGTGACGATCCGGCTGTTCGAGCACGCGGGCGTGATCCGCGAGGGCCTGCGCTCGCTGTCGGTGCCGCACGAGATCACCGATGCCCCCGGCGCGCCGGCGCTGCGGATCGGGCGCGGCGAGATCGTTTTCGACGACGTGAGCCACCATTACGGCAAGGGCGTGGGCGGGCTCGACCACGTCTCGCTCACCATCCCGCCGGGGCAGAAGGTGGGGCTCGTGGGCCGCTCCGGCGCGGGCAAATCCTCGCTGGTGAACCTGCTCCTGCGGTTCCGAGACGCAGAGGCGGGCCGGATCCTGATCGACGGGCAGAACGTGGCCGAGGTGACGCAAGACAGCTTGCGCGCCGCGATCGGCATGGTGAGCCAGGATTCTTCGCTCCTGCACCGCTCGGTCCGCGCCAACATCCTCTACGGCCGCCCCGGCGCGAGCGAGGAAGACATGATCGCTGCGGCCCGCCGCGCCGAGGCGCATGACTTCATCCTCGAACTGGAAGACCCGCGCGGGCGCACCGGCTACGAGGCCCACGTCGGCGAGCGCGGGGTGAAGCTCTCGGGCGGCCAGCGCCAGCGCGTCGCCATTGCCCGCGTCATGCTGAAGGACGCCCCGATCCTCGTCCTCGACGAAGCCACCAGCGCGCTCGACAGCGAGGTGGAAGCGGCGATCCAGAACACCCTCTACGGCATGATGGAGGGCAAGACGGTGATCGCCATCGCCCACCGTCTCTCCACCATCGCGCGGATGGACCGGATCGTGGTGCTCGATCAGGGCCGGGTGGTCGAAGACGGCCCCCACCAGGCGCTGATCGCCCAAGGCGGAATCTACGCGGGGCTTTGGGACCGGCAATCGGGCGGGTTCCTGGCGGAAACCTAGGCGCCCGTCGAACGAGGCGCAGGGGGGCCGCGCGGTGGCCTTTTCGGGCTGCGCAAGAGGTAGCAAAAAGCATCGGTTCGCAGCGACGACGGCAATGCCTCGCGCCGCCTGTAAGGCCGAAACCGGGCCGAAACGCCCTAGGATTTGCACGCCATTCACTCAGAAAGGTCACGGAATTCAGGTAACGACTCGGTAACCATGTCTTCGGAATGCCGGAAATGAAAGGATGATTCGAAAGCCCGACATGCTGACCCGTTTTGAACGGGACGATGGCGGCTCGGTCGTCGTTGATTGGGTTGTCCTGTCCGCCGCCGTGATGGGGATCGGCGTCGCGGTGGCTGTCAGCATGGGTTCCGGCGTCAATTCCCTCGGCCACTCGGTTGGGCAAGAAATCGGCGCGACCGATGTGGCGCCCGATTTTTCCGGTTCTGACGCCAAGGCGGCGACGCATTACTTCGACTTGGGCATCGGGCTGAGCCCTGACAATCGGCGGGAAGCATGGCGCCAGGCGCGCATGGCCGCGCAAGAGGGTTCGCCGAAGGGCTACAACTACGACCCCGATTTCAAGGAAACGCGGTACGTGGATGCGGAATCCGGGATGCCCGTTTACCAGTCCAACGACGGCAAAAGCTACAGTATCGGCGGCAAGGTGGTATCGGCCTCGGATTATGTCCCGAAGCGCAACGGCGCGTCTTTCATGTCGGCCTTCAACGACTATTGGGGGTCGTAACCCCCCGCGGCTATCACGGCTGCGAAGGCAGGAAAGCCGGCGCGGGCGATCGTGCCGGCGTCACCCGGGCAAGGCGCCGGCTCAGCAGATCCGCGGCAGTTGCTCGCCCACCAGCATGTCGACGATGCGCGAGCCGCCGAAGAGCGTGCGCATGGTGACCTGCCCCGCCGGGCCCTCGGTGGCGCGGCCGATGATGGTGGCGCCGGCGCCGGTATCGACCGCGCGCATCGCCGCCAGCGTCGCTTGCGCCTCCGCCTTGGGCACGAAGACCACCAGCCGCCCCTCGTTGGCGAGGTAGAGCGGGTCGAGGCCGAGCAGCTCGCAGGTGCCTTTCACCTCGGCGCGCAGCGGCAGCGCGGTTTCCTCGATCTCGATGCCCACGCCCGCCGCTTCGGCCATTTCGTTGAGCGCCGAGGCCAGCCCGCCGCGGGTGCAGTCGCGCGCGGCGCGGGCGTTGGGCGCGGCGGCGAGGATCGCCTCCATCAGGTGCCCGAGCCCGGCGCAATCGCTCTGCAGGTCGGACGAAAGCGCCAGATCACCGCGCGCGGCGAGGATGCAGGCGCCGTGATCGCCCAGCACACCATTGACGATGGCCACGTCGCCGGGGCGGATATGCGCGGCGGCGATGTCGCGCCCCGGCGGAATCACCCCCACGCCGGAGGTGGTGACAAACACCCGGTCGGCCGCGCCCCGGCCCACCACTTTTGTATCGCCGGTGACGATGCGCACCCCGGCGCGTTCGGCCTCACCTTTCATACTTGCGACGATCCGGCGCAGGAGCGCGAAATCGGTGCCCTCCTCGATGATGAAGGCGGCCGAAAGCCAGAGCGGGCGGGCGCCGCCGACGGCGAGATCGTTCACCGTGCCGTTCACCGCCAGCGTGCCGATATCGCCGCCGGGAAACTCGACCGGACTGACCACGAAACTGTCGGTGGTGAAGGCGAGCCGTGCACCCGGTTCGGCTAGCGCCCCCGCTTCCAGCCGGGCCTGGTCTTCCATCCCGTCGGGCTCGAAAGCGCCGGTGAACACCTCCTCGATGAGGTCGCGCATCGCGCTGCCGCCGCCGCCGTGGGCCAGCGTCACCCTGTCACCGCGTAATGTCATTCTGCTCCGCTCCAAACATCCGGGGCCGCGTCGCCCTATTCCGCCGCCGCCGGGCCGCGCCGCCCGCCGTATTGCCAATAGGCGGCACAGGCCCCTTCCGAAGAGACCATGAGCGCGCCCAGCGGGGTCTCTGGCGTGCATTCGGTGCCGAACATCGGGCAGCCGGTTGGCTTGATCCGGCCGGTCATCACCGCCGCACAGCGGGTGCCCTCGGGCTCGGCCACGTCGCGGGCGCGGCGCGCGCCGTAGCCGATGCCGAACTTCGCTTCCGCGTCCCAGGCCGCGTAGGCCGGGCGGATGCACAACCCGCTCGCGTCGATCTCGCCAAGCCCGCGCCAGGCGAAGGAGGGGCGCGGCTCGTAGACATCGGCCATGGCGGCGAGGCTCACCGGGTTGCCATGCTCCGGCACGACACGGCCATACTGGTTTTCCACCTCCGCGCGCCCGTCGCGGTTCTGCTCCAGCACCATGAGCACCGATTGCAGAAGGTCGGTCGGCTCGAAGCCGGCCACCACGATGGGCTTGCCGTAATCCTGGGCGATGAAGTCGTAGGGATGGGTGCCGATCACCATGCTGACATGGCCGGGACCAACGAAACCGTCGAGCAGCATATGCGGGTCGTCGAGCAGCACCTTGATCGGCTGCGGCACGGTGATGTGATTGCAGAACACGGTGAAATTGCCGATGCCCTCGCGCGCCGCCTGCTGGATGGTGAGCGCGGTGGAGGGCGTCGTGGTTTCAAACCCCAGCCCGAAGAACACCACCTCGCGGTCCGGGTGGCGGCGGGCAAGTTCCAGCGCGTCGAGCGGCGAATAGACGGTGCGGATATCGGCGCCCTCGGCCTTGGCCTGCAACAGCGACTTTTTCGTGCCCGGCACCCGCATCGCATCGCCGAAGCTGGTGAAGATAACCCCCGGGCGCTCGGAGATCTCCACCGCCTCGTCGACCCGCGCCATCGGCAGCACGCAGACCGGGCAGCCGGGGCCGTGGATGAACTCGATGCCTTCATGCACCAGCCGGTCGAGCCCGTAGCGGAAGATCGCATGGGTGTGGCCGCCGCAGATCTCCATGATCCGCACCGGCTCGGCCCGGGTTGCGCCGATCGCCTCGGCGACCGCGCCGATCCGCGCGATCAGCGCCTTGGCGGCGGCGGGATCGCGGAATTCCTCGACATACCTCATGACAGCGCCCGCGCGCTCTCGGCGATCTGTTCGAGCGTTTCCTGCGCCTCGCCCAGATGCCTGAGCGCCTCCAGCGTGGCCGCCGCCTCGGCCTCGTCGATCAATGCCATGGCGAAACCGACGTGGATCAGCGCCCAGCGCCCGACCAGAGCGGCCGGCTCGGCCTCCGCCACGCAGGCGATGTTGACCTCGCGTTTGACGCCCGAGACATCGGCCATCGCCGTCATGCGAGCCGCGTCGGTGATCTCGACGATCCGGCCGGGAATTCCGAGACACATGATACCCTCCTGTCGCGCTTGTCCGACCGTTCTAGCACGCAAGCGCGCCCGGCGGAATTGCGCTGTGTCAAACAGCGCGCCTCAGGCAACGGGCGCGGCGATCCAGCCAAGCCCCTCCCCGGTGCGCCCCGCCGGGTTGTATTCGCCCGACACCCAGCCGGCGTAGCCCTCGGTGTCGAGCCGAGCGAAAAAGGCCGGGTAATCGACCTCGCCCGCCAGGGGCTCGTGCCGCCCCGGCACCCCGCCGACCTGGATGTGGCGGGCGCGGTGGCCATGCGCCTCCCACGCCGCGATGCCGTCGCCGGTGATCATCTGGGCGTGATACATGTCGAACTGGAGCCCGAGGTTGGGCGCGCCCACCTCGTCGAGAATCTCCGCCGCCATGTCAAAATCATCGAGGAAATAGCCCGGCATGTCGGTGGGGTTGATCGGCTCGATGGTGAGGCTCATCCGCGGCGCCTGCGCCGCCGCCCAGGCGAGGTTCTCGACAAAGGTGCGCCGCGCCACGAGGCCCTGCGCCTTGCCGGCCATGATATGCAGATGCTGGGCACCCAGCGCCTCGGCAAAGCGCATCGCCCGGCGGAAATCGTGGCGGAAACGCTCGCCGCCTCCGGGCACTGCCGCGAACCCGCGCGCACCGCCCGCCCAGTTTGGCGGCGGCGCGTTGATCAGCACCATCTCAAGGCCGTTGGCGCGCAGCCGCCGGGTGATCTCGCCCGCCGCGTCATCGTAGGGAAACAGCACCTCGACCGCCGCGAACCCGGCCTCCGCCGCCGCCTCGAACCGGTCGAGAAAGGGCAGTTCGCGGAACAGGAAGGTGAGGTTTGCGGCGAATTTCGGCATGGCTCCTCCGTGGCGGGAGGAAAGCAGGAAGGCGCGGGGCGCGCAACAAGGTTCAGCGGTGCGACGGCGCGGCGCGGGTTTGGTCGAATGGGACTCTGCCCTTCATGCAAAAAGGCGCGCAACCGGTCAGCCCGGCAATTCCTCGCTCGGGATGATCGGGAAGAAGCGGCCGCCCGACCAGACGCCGAACCAGCTTGTGCCGTCGACCGGCTCGTGCCGCCCAAGGTCGACGAGGCGGTAGAAGCTCTTGCGGTCGATCAGCGCTTCGAGATTGGCGCGCACGGTGACATAAGGCGCGGGCTCGCCGGTTTCGGGGTCGCGCACCACGCGGATCGGGTGATCCGGCCCGGCGGCGGCGCGATCGTCGACATTGGTGGTGAAGGTGAGCCGCTGGTCGCGCCCCTCGCCCTGCACGGTGAAATCCACCGCCACGAAGGGCGCGTCATCGACCGTGATGCCGACTTTCTCGACCGGGGTGACGAGGAAATAGGCGTCACCGTCCTTGCGGATGATCGAGGCGAAGAGCTTGACCAGTTCGGGCCGGCCGATCGGCGTTCCGAGGTAGAACCAGGTGCCGTCGCGGGCGATGCGGATGTCGAGATCGCCGCAGAACGGCGGGTTCCACAGGTGCACCGGCGGCGGGCCCTTCTTCGCCGCCGCGCGCGCCGCGCCGGCCAGGCTCTCGGCGGAAGGTGGACGATTTGCGCCGTCTGTCGGTTTTGTCATTTGAGCAAGCCCCCCGGTGACGTTTAATGGTTGGCGAGTATGGCAAGGAGACAACGCATGGACAAGGCGGAGGACCTGGTCGCCGATATCGAGGCGCTGGGCGGAAAGCTCGGTCAGGCCCGCGCGATGATCGCGCGCCGGATCATTGGCCAGACGCAGGTGGTGGAGCTGACGCTCGCGGCGATGCTGGCGGGCGGGCACGCGCTGCTCATCGGCCTGCCGGGGCTCGGCAAGACCCGCCTCGTCGACACGCTCTCGACGGTGATGGGCCTGCAAGGCGGGCGGGTGCAGTTCACCCCCGACCTGATGCCGGCCGACATCATCGGCTCGGAAGTGCTGGAAGAAGGCACCGAGGGCAGCCGCGCGTTTCGCTTCCTGCCCGGCCCGGTGTTCTGCCAGCTGCTGCTGGCCGACGAGATCAACCGCGCCAGCCCGCGCACCCAATCGGCGCTCCTGCAGGCGATGCAGGAGCGCGAGGTGACGGTGGCGGGCCAGGCGCACCGGCTGGAGGCGCCGTTCCACGTCCTGGCGACGCAGAACCCGCTCGAGCAGGAGGGCACCTACCCGCTGCCCGAGGCGCAGCTCGACCGGTTCCTGTTGCAGATCGACGTCGCCTATCCCAGCCGCGCCGACGAGCGCGACATCCTGCGCGCCACCACCGGCGCGGAGGAGGCGGCGGTCTCACCGGTGTTCAGCGCCGATGACCTGATCGCGGCCCAACGCCTGCTTCGGCGGATGCCGGTGGGCGACGCGGTGATGGAACTGATCCTCGACCTCGTGCGCGCCTGCCGTCCCGACGACGAGACCGCCCCCGATTTCGTGCGCGACGCGGTGGCCTGGGGGCCGGGCCCGCGCGCGGCGCAGGCGCTGATGCTGCTGGTGCGTGCGCGGGCGCTGCTTTCGGGCCGCCTCGCCCCCGGCCTCGACGACGTGATCGCGCTGGCCGGCCCGGTGCTGATCCACCGCATGGCGCTGGGCTACGCCGCCCGCGCGCGCGGCGAAAGCCTCGCGGGGGTGATCGACCCTGTCGTCGCCGGGCTTCGGGCCTCCGAGGCCGCCGCCTGATCCGATGACCCGGCGCCCCTCTTCATCCTGGTCCAAATACCTCGGGGGGTCCGGGGGGCAGCGCCCCCCGGCCTTGCCGTCATGACCCGATTGCGCCCCCGTGCCGAAGCGCTGGCCGATCCGCTGCCGCCGCTTCTCGCCCGCGCCCGTCACCTCGCCGCAGGTATCGTGCTCGGCGAGCACGGCCGCCGCCGCCCCGGGCTGGGCGATGCCTTCTGGCAGTTTCGCCCGGCCCAGCCCGGCGACCCGGCGCGCGCCATCGACTGGCGCCGCTCGGCCCGCTCCGACCAGCACTTCGTGCAGGAAAAGGAGTGGCAGGCGGCGCAGGCGGTGATGTTCTGGGTCGATCGCGCGGCGTCGATGCGCTTTGCCTCGGGCAAGGGCCTCGAGACCAAGGCCGAACGCGCCGCGCTCATCGCCCTGGCCACGGCGATCCTGCTGGTGAACGGCGGCGAGCGCGTCGGCCTGAGCGAAACCGAGGCGCCGCCGATGCGCGGGCCGTTGCAGCTTGAGCGGATCGCTGCGGCGCTGGCCGAGCCGGGCGCGCCCGACTATGGCGCGCCGCATCTGGCCACCCTGCCGCGGCACGCCCGCGCGGTGTTTCTCTCCGATTTCCTCGGGCCGCTCGACCCGGTCGAGGCCGCGCTCACCACCGCCGCCGACCGTGGCGTGACCGGCGCGCTGCTCCAGGTGCTCGACCCGGCGGAGGAGGGTTTTCCCTATGGCGGACGCACGGTGTTTCAATCGGTGGGCGGGAGCGTCGCGCATGAAACCCGGCAGGCGGGTGATCTGAAGGCGCGCTACCTCGACAGGCTGGCCGAACGCAAGGCCCGGCTCGACGAGCTGGCGCGCCGGACCGGCTGGCAATACCACCTTCATCACACCGGCGATGCGCCCTCCTCGGCGCTGCTCTGGCTCTACCGCGCGCTGGAGGGGCGGATCTGATGTTCAGCCTCGGCCCGATCGGGTTTTCCGCACCATGGCTGCTCCTCGCGCTTGTCGCCCTGCCGGTCCTGTGGTGGCTCTTGCGCGCCGTGCCGCCTGCGCCGATCCGCCGCGTCTTTCCCGGCGTGATCCTGCTCCTCGGCCTCGACGACAAGGATCACGAAACGGATCGCACGCCTTGGTGGCTCCTGCTCCTGCGGCTGCTCGCGGTTGCGGCGATGATCGTCGGCTTCGCCGGTCCGGTGCTGAACCCCGAGCCGCGGGTGCCGGGCAGCGGGCCGCTGGTGGTGCTGATCGACGACGGCTGGGCCGCCGCGCCGGACTGGCCGGCGCGCATCGAGGCGGCGGAGCGGGCGCTGAAGACGGCGCAAGCGGCGGGACGACGGGCGGCGGTCGTGCTCGTGTCGCAGCCGCCGCGAGACCCGGGCGAGTTGCCCCTGCGCGCCGCCGGCGATGCCGCTGCCGCCCTGCCCGGCCTCGCGCCGCGCCCCTTCGCGCCCGATCACGGCCCGATGCTGGACTGGGCGCGCGGCCTCGACGCATCGGCTCAGGTCGAAACCCTCTGGCTCTCCGACGGGCTTGAAAGCCCGGCACGCGCCGATCTTGCCGGTGTTCTTGCCGATCTCGGGCCGCTTACCGTGCTGGAGCCCCCCGCCCCGCGCCTCGGGCTGCGCCCGGCGCGGATCGAGGGCGGGATGGTGCAGGTCACCGCGCTGCGGTCGCGCCCGGCGGGGGCGCAGGAAATCGCCATCACCGGCCTCGGGCCCGATCCGGCCGGGGTCGAGCGCGCGCTGGTGCGCGCCACGCTCGACTTTGCCGACGGGGCCAGCGAGGCGCGTGCGGAGCTTTCGCTGCCGCCGGAGTTGCGCAACCGGGTGGCGCGGTTCGAGATCGAGGGCCTGCGCGCCGCCGGCGCCGTCACCCTCGCCGACGATTCGCTCAGGCGCCGCAAGGTGGCGCTGATCGAGGGCGGCGCCGGCCGCGAGGGGCTGGAACTGCTCTCGCCGCTGCACTACCTGCGCGAGGCGCTGACGCCCACGGCGGAGGTTCTGGAAGGCCCGCTCGCCGACCTGGTCGCCACCGGACCCGACGTCATCATCCTCGCCGATGTCGCGACCCTCGCCCCGGCCGGGGCGGAGGCCCTGCAAACCTGGGTGGCCGAGGGCGGGCTGCTGCTGCGCTTCGCCGGACCCCGGCTTGCCGCCGCCGACGCCGGACGCGGCGACGACGATCCGCTCCTGCCGGTGCGCCTGCGCGCGGGCGGGCGCAGCCTTGGCGGTGCGATGAGCTGGGGCGCGCCGCGTGCGCTCGCGCCCTTCGCCGAGGACTCGCCGTTCTACGGCCTTGCCATTCCCGACGACGTGACCGTGAGCGCGCAGGTTCTGGCCGAGCCGGGGCCGGCGCTTGCCGAGCGCACCATCGCGGCGCTGGCAGACGGCACCCCGCTTGTCACCCGCAAGGCGCTGGGCGACGGGCAGGTGGTTCTGGTGCACAGCACCGCCAATGCCGAATGGTCGAGCCTGCCGCTCTCGGGGCTGTTCGTGCAGATGCTCGAACGCCTCGCGGTTTCAACCCCCGCCGGCAGCCCGGATCGTGGCGAGCTTGCCGGCACGACATGGCTGCCCGAACGGCTGCTCGACGGGTTCGGCGCGCTTTCCGACGCGGGCGACCGGCCGGGCATTGCCGGCGAGGCGCTCACCGGCACGCCGGGGCCGGAGCTGCTGCCCGGGCTCTACCGCGCTGAGGCGCGGCGGGTGGCGGTGAACGTGCTCGGCCCGGAGGCCGTGCTGGGCGCGGCGGACTGGCCGATGGGCATCACCCCCGAGTGGCAGGACGCGGGCCCGGAGCGCGACCTTTCGGGATGGCTACTGATGGCCGCGCTGGCGCTGCTGGCCGCCGATATCCTCGCCGCCCTCGCGCTTTCCGGCCGGCTCGCGCACGGCGCCGGGAGCGCGGCGGCGGGGCTGGCGCTGGCGCTTGTCGTCCTCACCCCCGGCGAAACCCGGGCCCAGGACGGGATCGACCTCGCCACGATCGCCGCGGCGGACAACGTCACGCTTGCCTATGTTCGCACCGGGAACCCTGGGATCGACCGGGTTTCGGAAGCCGGGCTTGCGGGATTGTCCGACCAGATCTTCATGCGCTCCTCGGTAGAACCCTCGCCGCCGGCGGGCGTCGACCTGGAGGCCGACGAACTGGCGGTCTACCCGCTGATCTACTGGCCGGTCACGGCCGACCAGCCCACGCCCTCCGATGCCGCCTATGCGCGGCTCAACGCCTATCTGCGCGCCGGCGGGATGATCCTGTTCGACACCCGCGACGGCGATATCGCGGGCTTCGGCTCCGGCACCACGGCGGAGGGCGCGCGGCTCAGAAGCCTCGCCCGTCCGCTCGACATTCCGCCGCTCGAACCGGTGCCCAGCGACCATGTGCTGACCCGCGCCTTCTACCTCCTGAACGATTTCCCGGGCCGTCACGCCGGGCGCGAGATCTGGGTCGAGGCCGCCCCGCCGGATGCCGAGCGCGCCGACGGCATGCCGTTTCGCAACCTCAATGACGGCGTCACCCCGGTGGTGATCGGCGGCAACGACTGGGCGGGGGCCTGGGCGGTGGACGAAACCGGCCAGCCGATGTTGCCGGTTGGCCGCGGCTATGCCGGCGAGCGCCAGCGCGAGATGGCCTATCGCTTCGGCGTCAACCTGGTGATGCACGTGCTTACCGGCAATTATAAATCCGACCAGGTGCACGTGCCGGCGCTTCTCGAAAGGCTCGGGCAATGAACGCGTCGTCGGTGATCTTCGACCCGGCCTTTGCCTGGCCGGTGCTCTGGGCCGCCGCGGCCGTGGTTCTGGCGCTCACCGCGCTGGCGCTCTGGCGCGGGCTGAAGGGCTGGGCGCTGCGCGCGCTCGCAGCGGGGGCGCTGCTCGTCGCGCTGGCCGGGCCTTCGCTGCAGAGCGAAGACCGCGCCGGACTTGGCGACATCCTGCTCGCGGTGGTCGATGAAAGCGCCTCGCAGGGATTGTCGGACCGGGCGGCGCAGACCGAAGCCGCGCTCGCCGCGCTTGAGCGCGAGGCGATGGCGCGGGGGCTGGATCTGCGCGTCGCCCGGCTCGGCAATGGCGCCGACAACCGCGGCACGCTGGCGATGACCGCGCTCGCGGCGGCGCTGGCGGAGGTGCCGCGCGACCGGGTGGCGGCGATGGTGCTGATCTCCGATGGCCAGGTGCATGACATCGAGGCCGCCCCTGCCCTGCCCGCGCCGCTTCACCTGCTCACCACCGGCCGCAGCGACGACTGGGATCGCCGCCTGCGCATCACCAGCGCCCCGGCCTTCGCCATCCTCGGCGAGGAACAGGTTATCGGGCTGCGGATCGACGACGACGGCGCCGGCCCGGGCGACGAGATCGCGACCCTTGCGATCTCGGTCGATGGCGGCGAACCAAGCCTGCACGAGGTGCCGATCGGGCGCGACCTGCAGATGCCGGTGACACTCAGCCACGGCGGGCAGAACGTGATCCAGTTCACCACCGAGGTAGCCGAGGGCGAGTTGACCGAGCGCAACAACGCCGCCGTGGTGGCGATCAACGGTGTGCGCGACCGTCTGCGCGTGCTGCTCGTCTCGGGCGAGCCGCACCCCGGCACGCGGACCTGGCGCAACCTGTTGAAGTCCGACAGCGCGGTGGATCTCGTGCATTTCACCATCCTGCGCCCGCCGGAAAAGCAGGACGGCGTGCCGGTGACCGAGCTGAGCCTGATCGCCTTCCCCACCCAGGAGCTGTTTCTCGAAAAGATCGACGAGTTCGACCTGATCATCTTCGACCGCTACATGCTGCGCGGCATCCTGCCCGCCGCCTACCTCGCCTCGGTGCGCGACTACATCAGCAACGGCGGCGCGGTGCTGATCTCGGCGGGGCCGGATTTCGCCTCGGCCCGGAGCCTTGCCCGCTCGCCGCTGGGCGAGGTGCTGCCGGGGCGGCCCAGCTCGCGGCTGATCGAAACGCCCTACCTGCCCGAAGTGACCGACCTCGGCGCGCGCCACCCGGTCACGCGCGGGCTCGAAGGTTTCGGCCCCGATGGCGGCTGGGGGCGCTGGCTCAGGCAGGTCGAGCTTGACGTGCCCGAGGGCACGGGGATGACGGTGATGAGCGGGGCCGAAGGCGCGCCGCTGCTCGTGCTCGACCGGGTCGAGGACGGCCGCGTGGCGCTGATCGCCTCCGACCACGCCTGGCTCTGGGCACGCGGCTACGAGGGCGGTGGCCCGCAGCTCGAGCTTTTGCGCCGCCTCGCGCACTGGATGATGAAGGAGCCGGACCTCGAAGAGGAGGCGCTGACCGCCGAAGCCAAGGGCAGCGAGGTGACGATCACCCGCCGCTCGCTGGACACCGGCGCGCGGGAGGTGACGGTCACCGGTCCCGATGGCGAGGTGACGGTGCTGCCCCTCGCCGAGCGCCAGCCCGGGGTTTTCAGCACCACCTTCGATGCGCCCGCGATGGGCCTTTACCGGCTCGCAGACGGCGCGCAGGAGGCGGTGATCGCGGTCGGCCCCTCGGCGCCGAAGGAATTCGAGGCAACGCTCGCCAGCGCCGCGCCGCTCGCCCCGGTGATCGCGCCCACGGGCGGCGGTGCGGTGGCGCTGGAGGACGGCACGCCGACCCTGCGCCCGGTGCGCCCGGGCCGCAACGCCGCCGGGCGCGGCTGGATCGGCTACACCCCGCGCGAGGCCTACGTGGTGGAGGCGCTCACGGTCACCCCGCTCGCTCCGCCCTGGCTGATGCTGCTGATCGCCGCCGGCCTCGCGCTGGCGGCCTGGCTCGTGGAAGGTCGGCGGCGCCGGCCCTGACCGCCGCGCGCTTTCGCGCCAGCCGGGCGCGACCATCGGCGAGACGAAAGGAAAATTTCCCTCGCGCCCTGCGCCGACCGCGCCACGGGGCTTTCTTTTGGTTCGTTTTCAAAGAGTTCGCCCGCGTCCGGCCATCTCCGGCAACCGCGGTGATTTCACCTTGAATTTCCTGTGGTTGGGCGGCTATACGGGTCGGCGGAGACGTGGCCGAGTGGTCGAAGGCGCTCCCCTGCTAAGGGAGTAGGCGGGAAACCGTCTCGAGGGTTCGAATCCCTTCGTCTCCGCCACTAATTTCGATTAATGTATTGTTTTTAAATGATTTTTTAACTTTCGGGCGTGCAAGGGATACAATTCGGGATACATTTCTCACGGCTGGGTGGCCGTGAGCGGTTAGATGGTCGTGATCAGGACAGCACGGATACCACGATTTGATTCACCAGAGCCGGAACTCTCCCTTGCCGCTCTGTTTGGGCCGTAGGTCTTGGCTTCCCGGACATTTTTTCGGTGTCTCCGATCGCAGGTCAAAGGTCATCCTGATTTCGGGTTTCAAGATGCCATTATCGCCGGAAAACTCTCGCCAAGGGCGGTAGAGAAGGGGTAGTGCCCCGGGAAGTGGTGTAGGAACTGGCGTCCACCTGCTTCTTCATTGCCGGTGTTGCTCGTTCACTGAGCGGCGATCATCGTCGCCGCGTCGTCATCGTTGCACATGGCGGTCAGCTTTTCCATCGGCATGTAACGGCGGGAGACGGCCCACTCATCGTTCTGCTCCAGCATGAGCGCCCCGACGAGGCGGATCACGGCCTCGCGGTTCGGGAAGATCCCGACCACGTTGGTCCGCCGCTTGATCTCCTTGTTGACGCGCTCCAGCGGGTTGGTAACCGGTATGAGGTTCTCGGTGCCGATGTTCGGCGTTGATTCTTTGATCAGGGTGTATGCTGCGAGCATCCGGGACAGAGGCACCGGGAGCACGA
>NZ_BMGI01000006.1 GCF_014640115.1 Sinisalibacter lacisalsi
CAAGCACACGAACAACGGCATGCTGTCGCCCGTTGACTTCGAGATCAGACAGCAGAAACTCAACGAGGCAGGTGTCTAGGAAACTAGGGGCACCTCACTACCAGTTTCTTAGCGACCTGATCGGTGCTCAATAAGATGAGCCTGAGAGTTTCCGAACCCGTCCAAGGCTCTGTCACCCGCAGTCCCCTGATTAGGCTTGGGGCTTCCCGAAAGTGGGCATTCCCGCCACACTGACGGGGCATTATCGATCCAGAAGACGCGATCTGAAGCCCAACGCAGGGACAATGGCATCTTGAAACCCGAAATCAGAATGGCCTTCGATCTACGACCGAAAATACCACGAAACATCTTGGAGGCAGCCCAGACCTACGGCCCAAATCGGCCGGGGGGGAGATTTCCATCTCTGCTGAGTTGAAGCGTTGCTTCCATGCTGACAGCCATCTAACCGCCGACCGCCACCTCAACGTCAGAAATGTATCCAGAATTGTATCTCCACGCACTCTAGATCTGGGAAACCATTTAACAACAAAACACTAATCAAAATTAGTGGCGGAGGAGGAGGGATTCGAACCCCCGGAACGCTCTCGCGCTCAACGGTTTTCAAGACCGCCGCATTCGACCACTCTGCCACTCCTCCGGGCCGAAACATGCGATAGCGCGCCGCGCGCGATTCTGAAAGCGTTCAAGTTTCCGGCCCCGCGCCCGGCGCGCCCGTCCGGTTTCGCGCGAAACCGCCCACCGCGCCCGCGAGGCTTTTCATGTCAGCGGCTTGTGGTTATTGTCCCCCCTAAAGCGCGACAAAGCGCAAACGGGGGCCGTGCGGAGGATCTCCGCACAACAAGGGGCATAGGCACAGACATGGCGAGCAGGTTCCAAAAAGGGTTCATTGCGCTGCTCGGCGCGCTCGCGCTGGCGGCATGCGAGGACGGCGAAGGCCCTGCCTTCCTGCAGGGCGGCGGATCGGACGGCGCGCCTGCGGCCAGCGCCACGACCCGAACGGTCGAGCGCGAGGTCGAGGCGCCGGAAGTGTTCCAGGTGACCGACACGGGGTTGTGGGACGGGCGCCCCTCGCTCGGCGGCGTCTGGGTGGCCCACCCGGATGTGAAGGATCCCGAGCGGGTGATCATCCGCAACGATGAGAACAACACCTTCGTGATCGGCGTGGTCTATCGCCCCGAACGGCAGACGCCGGGGCCGAAGATCCAGGTGTCGTCCGACGCGGCCGAGGCGCTCGAGATGCTTGCCGGCAAACCGGCGCGGCTGAATGTCACCGCGCTGCGCCGCGAGGCAGTGCCGGAGGACGGCCCGGCGGACCCCGACGCCGAAACCGGTACGCTCACCGCCGCCCCCGCCGTAGCCGCGACCACGCTCGACGATCCGATCCTCGCTGCCACCGCCGCGCTCGATGCCGCCGAGGGCAAACCCGCGGCGACCGCCGCGCCGGCCCCGTCGCGGCCTGCCGCCGCCAGCAGCGGCGGGCTCGACAAACCCTTCATCCAGATCGGGATCTTCTCGGTTCAGGGCAACGCCGACAACACCGCCGAGGCCCTGCGCCGCGCCGGCATGGTGCCGACGATCAAGCCGGGCAAGATGAACGGCAAGGATTTCTGGCGCGTGATCGTCGGTCCGTCGGGAAGCACCGCCGAGCGCGCCGCGCTGTTGAAGAAGATCAAGGACCTCGGCTTCAACGACGCTTATTACGTCACCAACTGATCCGGCCGCGCGCCCCGCTCCGCCCGGCCGGAACCAGACAAGCAAAGGACCGACCCGCCCATGCCAAGCTGCCGCGTGTTCGCCACCCTGCTCGCCGTGCTACTGCTTGCCGCTCTGCCCGCGCGCGCTTTCGAAACCGGCGCCACGGGCGCGATCGTCTACGATGTCACCACCGACACGATCCTCCTCGACAAGAACGCCGACGTGCCGCTCCCACCGGCCTCGATGTCGAAGTTGATGACGGTCAACATGCTGTTCGAGGCGCTGCGCGATGGCCGGGTGACGATGGACACGCGCTTCGGCGTCTCCGCCCGGGCGCAGGCGATGGGCGGCTCGACGATGTTTCTCAACACCTCCGACCGGCCCACGGTGGAGGAGCTGATCAAGGGCATCGTGGTCAATTCCGGCAACGATGCCTGCGTTGTGGTCGCCGAGGGGCTCGCGGGCACCGAGGAAGCCTTCGCGGCGATGATGACGGAGCGGGCCCGGGCGCTGGGGATGACGAATTCCAGCTTCGCGAACGCCTCGGGCTGGCCCGATCCCCGCCAACGCATGTCGATGCGCGATCTCGCCATCATCGCCACGCGGCTGATCACCGAGTTTCCCGAGTATTATCCCTATTTCGCGATGACCGAATACCCGTTCGACGGCCGCGCCCCCGACAACCGGTTCAACCGCAACCCGCTGCTGAATCTCGGCATCGGCGCCGATGGCCTGAAGACCGGCCACACCTCGGAGGCGGGTTACGGGCTGGTCGGATCGGCGCTGCAAGGCCAGCGGCGCATCGTCTTCGCGATCACCGGGCTCGACAGCGAGCAGGCCCGCGCCAGCGAGGCGGAAGGCATCGTCAACTGGGCGTTCCGGCAATTCGCGATGAAAAACCCGGCGCGCGCCGGCGATCGGGTGGCGGAGGTGCCGGTGTTTCTCGGGGCGGAAGAGACGGTGGGGCTGGTGCCGCAGACCGACCTGGAATTCCTGATGCCGGTGACCGCGAACAGCGCGCTCAGCGCCGAGATCACCTGGACCGCGCCGCTGCAGGCCCCGATCAGCAAGGGCGACGTGGTGGCGCAGATGAAGATCGAGCGTCCCGGGCTCGCGCCGATCGAGGTGCCGCTCCTCGCCGAGAACAGCGTGGCGAAGGCGGGCTTCCTGCCCCGGTTCAAGGCGGCGGCCGGAAAGGCACTGGCGCTGGCACAGGAGATGACGACGGGCGCCCCCCCGGCCCCGTCGCCGGCCCCCGCCCCGGCGGACGAAACGCCCGGCAACGCGCTGACCAACTGACGCGGATGGCGGGACTGTTCATCACCTTCGAGGGCATCGACGGCTCGGGCAAGTCGACCCAGGCCCGGATGCTGGCCGAGGCGCTCGGCGAAGCGGGCCACGCGGTGCGCTCGACGCGCGAGCCCGGCGGCAGCCCCGGCGCCGAGGAAATCCGCCGCCTGGTGCTCGAAGGCGACCCCGACCGCTGGTCGGCCGAAACCGAGATCCTGCTGTTCACCGCCGCCCGGCGCGATCACCTCGAGCGGGTGATCGAACCGGCGCTGGCCGCGGACGAAGTGGTGGTCTGCGACCGTTTCGCCGATTCCACCCGGATGTATCAGGGTTTGCGCGGCCCGGGCCTGCGCGACGCCGTAGACGCGCTGCACCGGCTGATGATCCGCCGCGAGCCAGATCTCACCTTCATCATCGACATGGACCCTGCCAAGGGACACGCCCGGGCCAAGGGCCGGGGCGGGCACGAGGAACGGTTCGAGGATTTCGGCGCCGGGCTTCAGGAACAGATGCGCGCAGGCTTCCTCGCGCTGGCGGAGGAATTCCCCGACCGTTGCGTGGTGGTGGACGGCGACCGGGCCGAGGGCGACGTGGCCGCCGATGTGACCCGGATCGCGCTGGAGCGCCTGGCATGAGCCGGGCCGTTTTCCGCAACGGAAAACGATCCGGTTTTCGCCGCGAAAACCGTTGCGAATTCCGCCACGGAATTCGCCCCCCCGCCGCGACGGTGCGCCGCCATGGCTGAGCCCGACGACCTTCCCGAACCCGACCGGATCGAGGGTGCCCCGCATCCGCGCGAGACCGGGCAACTCGTCGGACATGCCGCCGCCGAGGCCGCGTTCCTCGATGCCTACAATGCCGGGCGTCTGCACCACGCCTGGCTGATCACCGGCCCACGCGGGGTGGGCAAGGCGACGCTGGCATGGAAGATCGCCCGCTTCCTGCGCGCCGCACCTGCGCCGGGCGAGGTCGGCCTGTTCGGCGAAGCCCCCACCCCCGCCACGCTGGAGATCGCCGCCGACCACCCCGTCGCCCGCCGCAGTCGGGCGCTGGCGGAGCCGGGGATCTTCCTCTTGCGCCGGGGGCCGCGCGACAAGCCCAACGACGACAAGATCGCGGCGGAAATCCTGGTGAAGGAAGTGCGCCGCATGCGGGCGTTTTTCGACCTGTCGGTGATCGACGGCGGCCGGCGCGTGGTGATCGTCGATGCCGCCGACGAGATGAACCCGCAGGCGGCCAACGCGCTGTTGAAAAGCCTCGAGGAGCCGCCCTCGGGCACCGTTTTCCTCCTCGTCTCGCACCAGCCTTCGCGCCTCCTGCCCACGATCCGTTCGCGCTGCCGCGCGCTGCGGCTCGATCCGCTCGCCGCGCCCGATCTCGCCCGTGCGCTCGAAGGCGCCGGCCTGGACGGGGTGGAGAATACCGAGGCCTTGGGCGAACTGGCCGGCGGTTCGGTGGGCGAGGCCCTGCAACTCTTTCACCAGGGCGGGCTGGAAGCCTATCGCGAGATCGTCGCCACCTTCGCCAATGCCCCGCGCTACGACCGGCTGCGCGCCATCGCGCTCGCCAATTCCGCCACCGGCGCGGCCAATGCCACGCGTTTCGATCTGGTGTTGCGGCTGTTCGCGCTGTTTCTCGCCCGGCTCGCGCGGGCCGGCGCGGGCCACCTGCCGGCCTTCGAGGCCGCACCCGGCGAGGCCGCCCTGCTCGGCCGCCTCGCACCCGACGCTCGCGCCGGGCGGGTCTGGGCCGGGCTTCAGCAGGAGTTGACCGCGCGCGCCGCACACGGAAGGGCGGTCAACCTTGACCCTGCGGCGGTGATCCTCGATATGGTCTTCAGGATCAACGAAGCAGCAGAAGCCCGCGTCGCATGACTACCCCCCGGATCACCGACAGCCATTGCCACCTCGACTTTCCCGATTTCGAGGGCGAGCGCGAAGCGATCGTGGCGCGCGCCGCCGAGGCGGGCGTGGCGCGGATGGTGACGATCGCCACCCGGCTGCGCAACGTGCCCGCCGTGCAGGCGATCGCCGAGGCGCACGCGCCGGTGTTCTTCGCCGCCGGCACCCACCCGATGAGCGCCGCCGAGGAGCCGATGGCGACGGTGGAGGATCTGGTGCGGCTCGCCGCGCACCCGAAGTTCGTCGGCCTGGGCGAAACCGGGCTCGATTATCACTACACCGCCGAGAGCGCCGAGGTGCAACAGGAGAGCCTGCGCATCCACATCGAGGCGGCGCGGCAAACCGGGCTGCCGCTGATCATCCACGCCCGCGACGCCGACGACGACATGGCGCGCATCCTCGCCGAGGAACACCGCGCCGGGGCCTATTCCTGCGTGATGCACTGCTTCTCGTCGGGCCGCGCGCTGGCCGAAGCGGCGCTCGATCTAGGCTTCTACCTTTCGATGTCGGGGATCGCGGCTTTCCCGAAGTCCGGCGCGCTGCGCGAGATCTTCGCGGCCGCCCCGGTCGATCGCATCCTCGTCGAGACCGACAGCCCCTATCTCGCACCCCCGCCGCATCGCGGCAAGCGCAACGAACCCGCCTTCACCGCCCATACCGCCCGGGTGGGCGCGGAGGTGTTCGGCATGGATTACGGCGATTTCGCGGCCCGGACGGAGGCGAATTTCGACCGGCTGTTCTGGAAGGTGCCCGCCTACGAGGCCGCCGCCTGATGGCGCGGCTGAGCTTCACCATCCTCGGCTGCGGCTCCTCCGGCGGCGTGCCGCGCATCGGTGGCGATTGGGGCGATTGCGACCCGGCGAACCCGAAGAACGCCCGCCGCCGCTGCTCGCTGCTGGTCACCCGCGAAACCGACGCGGGCGCCACCCGCGTGCTGATCGACAGCTCGCCCGACCTGCGCGTGCAGCTGCTCGACGCGGGCGTGGCCGAGCTCGACGCGGTGGTCTACACCCATTCCCACGCCGATCATGTCCACGGGCTCGACGATCTGCGCCAGGTGGTGTTCAACACCAAGCGCCGCCTGCCGGTCTGGGCCGATGGCGCCACGCAGGACGCGCTGCTCTCGCGCTTCGGCTATGCCTTCGTGCAGCCCGAGGGCTCGTCCTACCCGCCGATCCTTGATCTGCACACGATCCGCGGGCCGCTCGAGATCGACGGCGTGGGGGGCACGATCACGCTCAAGCCCTTCGAGGTGGAGCATGGCAGCATCGACTCGCTGGGCTTCCGGATCGAGGATCTGGCCTACCTGCCCGATGTGTCCGAGATCAAACCCGACTGCTGGCCGCTGCTCGAAGGGCTCGACTGCTTCGTCATCGACGCGCTGCGCCGGACCCCGCACCCGACCCATGCGCATCTTGCCAAGGCGCTGGAGTGGCTTGAAAAATCAGGTGCGAAGCGGGGTGTGCTCACGAATATGCACATTGATCTCGATTACGACACCGTGGCGGCTGAAACGCCCGACCACATCACCCCGGCGCATGACGGGCTGACGATCTCCTACGACCTCTGACATGTCGGTTCTGATCGAGGTCATCCTGCCGGTGTTCCTGGTGATCGGCTTCGGCTTCGGCGCGCGCCGCTTTCTCGGCGCGTCGGACGCCCTGTTCGAGGGCGCGATGGGCTTCGCGACGGGTTTCGCCTTCCCGGTGCTGCTGTTTCGCGGCATCTCGCGGCTCAACCTCGGCGAAACCTTCGATCCCTTCATGCTCACCGCCTTCTATACCGGCGTCGTGGCGGGGTTTTTCGCGGGCCTCCTCGGGGCGCGGCTGATCTTCCGCAGGCCCTGGCCCGACAGCGTGGCGGTGGCCTTCGCGGCGGCCTTTTCCAACGGCGGGCTTCTTGGCCTGCCGATCACCGAACGCGCCTATGGCAGCGAGGCGCTGGCCTACAACTTCGCGATCATCGCCTTCCACGCCCCCTTCGTCTACCTGATCTCGACCACGGCGATGGAGATCGTGCGCGCGGGTGGCCGCAGCCTCGCCGCCACCGTCGCGCAGGTGGGCCGCTCGATGAGCCGCAACCCGATGCTGATCGGGATCGCGCTCGGCGCGCTGTGGAACGTCTCGGGCCTGGCCATGCCGGGGGCTTTGGCCAGCGCCGTCGACCTCGTGGCCGGCGCGGCGATCCCAACCGCGCTGTTCGCGCTCGGCGGCATCCTCGCCGCCTACAAGCCCGAGGGGGACATGCGGCTGGTGATCTGGGTCACAGGCGTGTCGCTGCTCCTGCATCCGGCGATCACCTGGGGCCTCGGCCACGCCTTCGCGATCTCCGAGGGGGCGATCCGCTCCTCGGTGCTGATGGCGGCGATGGCGCCGGGGGTGAACGCCTATGTCTTCGCCTCGATGTATGGCGTCGCCAAGCGGGTGACCGCCACGGCGGTGCTGGTCGGCACGGCGGCGTCGATCCTCACCGCCTGGGGCTGGCTCACCGTGCTGGGCTGAAGCCGCTCACCGGCCGCGCAGACGCCCCAAAAGGGCGGTGACGAGGAAGAACGCGGCGGCGGCGGTGACGATGCTTGGGCCCGCCGGCGTGTCGAATTGCCAGGAGGCGCCGAGGCCCGCCAGCGCCGAGGCCGCGCCGATCCCAATGGCCCCCACCGCCATGCCCTCGGGGGTGCGCGCAAGGCCGCGCGCAGCGGCGGCGGGGATGATCAGCATCGCCGCGATCAGCAACGCCCCCACCACCTTCAGCGCCACCGCCACCACCACCGCGAGCGCCAGCGTCAGCACCAGCCCCTCGCGGTCGGGGTCGATCCCCGAGGCCGCCGCCAACTCGCGCGAAAGCGTCGCGGTGAGCAACCGCGACCAGCGCCAGACGATCAGCGCCACGACAAGCAGCGCGCCGCCCCAGATCACCGCCAGGTCGGACTTGCCCACGGCGAGGATATCGCCGAACAGGAAGGCCGAGAGATCGACCCGCACCGCCGGCACGAAGGAGATCGCCACCAGCCCGAGCGCCAGCGCGGAATGGGCGAGCACGCCCAACGTAGAATCCATCGCGTGACCGCGCGCGGCAAGCCAGCTCACCGTGGCCGCCATCGCCAGCGCGACGATGAGCGTGCCCAGCGTGACCGGCATCGACAGGATCAGTGCCAGCGCCACGCCAAGGATCGCCGCATGGGCGGTGGCATCGCCGAAATAGGCCATCCGCCGCCAGATCACGAAACTGCCGAGCGGCCCCGCCGCCAGCGCCACGCCCACCCCGGCGATCGCCGCGCGCACCAGAAAATCGTCAAGCATGGCCGCCTCCGTGGTCGTGGCCGGTGACAGGATCATGGCTGTGATCGTGATCGTGCTGGTAGAGCGCGAGCGCGCCGTGGGTGCCGTGGCCGAACAGCGCCCGGTATTCCGGCGCGTCGCGCACCACCTTCGGCGTGCCCTGGCAACAGATGTGGTGATTGAGGCAGACCACCCGGTCGGAGGCGCTCATCACCACGTGCAGATCGTGGCTGACCATGAAAACCCCAACGCCGGTTTCCCGCCGCACGGTTTCGAGCAATTCGTAGAAGGCCGCCTCGCCGGGCTGGTCGAGCCCCTGGGTGGGTTCGTCGAGCACGAGGATCTGCGGGTCGGTGAGCAGCGCGCGCGCCAGCAACACCCGCTGGAACTGCCCGCCAGAGAGCGCCGTCATCTGCTGCGCCTCCAGCCCCGGCACGCCCGCCCGGGTCAGTGCCGCCGACACCTTGTCGTCCGGCTGGCGCTTGGGCAGCGACAGGAAGCGCGCCACCGTCATCGGCAGGTTGGCGTCGATGTGCAGGCGCTGCGGCACGTAGCCGATGCGCAGCCCCTTCGCCCGGATCACCCGCCCCCGGTCGGGCGCGATCACCCCGAGCAGCACCTTCACCAGCGTCGATTTGCCCGAGCCATTGGGGCCGACGAGGGTGACGATCTCGCCCGGTTCGATGGCGACGCTCACGCCGTCGAGCACCTTCACCCCCCCGTAGGAAACCTGCAGGTCTTGTGCCGAGATCAGGCTCATGGCCGCGCCTCCCGGCAGCCGGGGCACATTCCCAGCGCCTCGACATTCGCACGCTCGACGCTGAAACCGATGCCTGCCGCAGCCGTTTCCAGTTCCGCGCGCACGTTCTTGCCCGGCGCCTCGGCCACCGCGCCGCAGCCGTCGCAGATCAGGAACACCGGCGCATGGGCATCGCCCGGGTGGGTGCAGGCGGTGAAGGCATTGAGCCGCCGGATGCGGTGCGCAAACCCCTGTTCAACAAGGAAATCGAGCGCCCGGTAGGCCACCGGCGGCTGATGGCCGAAGCCCTCGGCGGCAAGCCGTTCGAGCACGTCATAGGCGCCCAGCGCGCGATGTTCCTCGAGCAGGATTTCCAGCACCCGGCGGCGCACCGGCGTCAACCGCGCGCCCGATGCCGCGCAAAGCTTCTCGGCCTGCGCCATCGCCTCGCTGGTGCAGCGGTTGTGATCGTGCGGCGCGAAGGCACGGGCGGGATCGGGAGAAGACATGGCGCTTGCGGTTCCTGTTTTGTGATGTTATCACTTTGCATTGTGATAATATAACATTACCCAACTCCACGCAAGGTGCCCCATGTTCCGTCTCTCCGCAATCCTTTCCCTCGTCGCCCTGCCCGCCTTCGCCGAGGCGCCGAAGGTGGTGGTCGACATCGCCCCGGTACACGCCCTCGTCTCGCAGGTGATGGCGGGCGTCGGCGTGCCCGATCTCCTGCTCGACCAGGACACCAACCCCCATTCGGTGCAACTGCGCCCCAGCCAGGCGCGGATGCTGTCGGACGCCGACCTCGTGGTCTGGGTCGGGCCGGGCCTGAGCCCCTGGCTCGAACGCGCGCTCGAGGGCCTCGACGTGACCGACCAGATCGTGCTGATGGACCATCCGGCGACGACGCTGCGCCCCTTCGTGCGCCCGAACCCGGCCGAGGATGAACACGGCCACGAAGATGGCGACCACAACGCGCAGGATGACCACGGGCACGACGAGCACGGTGCGGAGGAACACGATGAGCCCGCCCATGACGATCACGACCACGGCGATTACGATCCGCACCTGTGGACCTCGATCGACAACGCCCGCGCCTGGCTGCCCGCCTTCGCCGAAGACCTCGCGGCGCGCGACCCAGAGAACGCCGCCACCTACCGCGCCAATGCCGAAAGCGGCGTGGCGGGGCTGGACGACCTCGCCGCCCGGATCGAGGCGCGTCTCGCCCCCCACCAAGGCACGGAGATCGTGACCTTCCACGCGTCTTGGGGCTATTTCGCCGACCGTTTCGGCATCGAGATCGCCGGCACCGTGCGCCCCGGCGACGCCTCCACCCCCTCGGCCGCCGCGCTCGCCGAGTTGCGCGACATCATCGCCGATCACGGGGTGAAATGCGCCTTCGCCGAACCGGCCTTCGACCCGGCGCTGCTCGAAGCGATCTCGGGTGAAACCGGCCTGCGCATCGGCGTGCTCGACCCGACCGGCACGCTTCAGGAAATCGGCCCCGGTCACTACGAAACCACCCTGATGGCCGCTGCAGGCTCGATTGCCGACTGCCTCGAATCGGAGTGATCCAAACCCGAGACCAATCCCCGCGCCGCGCCAAGAGGCGCGGGGCGGTCACGCCTTGCGCGACCAGTCCCAGCCGCCGCCGCCCGGGGTGCGGATCTCGAACACCCCGCCCACCGGCAAGGCCACCTCGGCGTTTCCGGCGAGAACCTCGCGCCGCCCGTCCGGCCATTCGGCGATGTTCTCGCCCAGCGCCCCCGGTGCACCGCCTTGGCCCCCAAAGGGCGGCACCACGCGCGAGAGCGACAGGGTGGTGACGGTCACCGGTTCGAGGAAGCGCAGCCGCCGCACCATGCCGTCACCGCCATGCCAACGCCCTGCCCCACCCGAGCCGCGCCGGATCGACATTTCCTCCAGCCGCACCGGGAACCGCTTCTCCAGCACCTCCGGGTCGGTCATCCGGGTGTTGGTCATGTGGCTCTGCACCGCGTCGGCGCCATCGAACCCGGGGCCCGCACCACTGCCGCCGCCGATGGTCTCGTAGTTCTGGAAAGCATCGTTGCCCCAGATGAAATTGTTCATCGTGCCCTGGCTCGCGGCCATCGCGCCGAGTGCCCCCATCAGCGCGTTGCACAGCGCCTGGCTCACCTCGGTGTTGCCCGCGATCACCGCCGCCGGCGGCACGGGGTTCAGCATCGAGCCTTCTGGCACGATGATCTCGATCGGTTTCAGGCAGCCCTCGTTGAGCGGGATCTCCGTGCCCACCAATGTTCGAAAAACATAAAGAACCACCGCGCGAGAGATCGAAAGCGGGGCGTTATAGTTGCCTTTGTGCTGTTTTGACGTTCCGCTGAAATCCACCGTCGCAGCCCGCGCCACGCGGTCGACGGTTATCTTCACGCAGATCTGCGCGCCGTGGTCGAGCAGCAGGGTGAATTGCCCATCCACCAGCTTGTCGATCACCCGGCGCACGCTTTCCTCGGCGTTGTCCTGCACGTGCCCCATGTAGGCGCGCACCACGTCGAGCCCGTAACGTGACACCACGCCCAGCAATTCGCGCCGCCCGGTCTCGTTCGCCGCTACCTGCGCCTTGAGATCGGCGATGTTCTGGTCCGGCTGGCGCGCGGGCCAGCGCCCCGAGGCGAGCACCGCGCGCGCTTCGGCGTCGAGAAAACGGCCGCCATCGACGAGCTGCACGTTGTCGATCAGCACCCCCTCCTCCTCGATCCGCGTCGAATCGGGCGGGCCGGACCCCGGCGTGCGCCCGCCGATATCGGCATGGTGCCCGCGCGAGCCGAGCCAGAAGGCGATCTCATCGCCAATGAAGACCGGGGTCACGACAGTCACGTCCGGCAGGTGCGTGCCGCCGTTGTAAGGCGAATTGAGCATGTAGGCGTCGCCCCGTTTCAGCCGCCCCTCGGTTTCACGCATCACCGTGCGGATGCTTTCGGCCATCGAGCCGAGGTGCACCGGCACATGCGGCGCGTTCGCTACCAGATCGCCCGCCTGATCGAAGATCGCGCAGGAAAAATCGAGCCGTTCCTTGATGTTGACGCTCCACGAGGTATTGGCGAGCGTCGCGCCCATCTGGTCGGCCACCGACATGAACAGGTTGTTGAACACCTCGAGCAGCACCGGGTCGGCCTCGGTGCCCGCCGCCAGCGCGCGGGCCATCGGCACGGCGCGCTCCAAGATCAGGTTGCCGGCCGCGTCCACCCGCGCCGCCCAGCCCGGCTCGACCACGTTGGTGCCGGTGGCCTCCGACACGATCGCCGGGCCACGCACCCGCGCGCCCTCGGGCAGCCGGGCGCGATCATGGAGCGGCACGTCGCACCAGCCGTCGAACCAGGCCCGCACCTCGGCCACCGGCGCGCCATCGCCCGAAGGCGCGCGCGCCTCCGCTGCGGCCCCGGTCTCGCCCACCGCCTCGACCGCCAGCATCTCGAACACCACGCCGCGCTCGGGCGAGGCGAAACCGAAGCGTGCCCGGTGCGCCTCTTCGAAGTCCTCCCGCATCGCCCCGGCGCTGGCGAAGTCCACGTCGAGCGGCTGGTGCGAGCCCTCGTAGCGCAGGAACGCCCGCCGCACGAGCCGCACATTGCTTATCCCCTGCGCCCGCACCTCCGCCTCGGCCTCCGCCGCCGGCGCCTCCAGCCGCGCGCCGGCGGCATCCACGTCGGCCAGCGGCGCGTCAAACTGCGCCTCGCGCAAGGCGCGGATGTCGGCCAGCCCCATGCCATAGGCCGAGAGCACGCCCGCCTGCGGGTGCAGAAACACCCGCTCCATCCCCAGCGCATCGGCCACCCGGGCGGCATGTTGCCCGCCCGCGCCGCCGAAGCATTGCAGCGTGTAGCCGGTCACGTCATGGCCGCGCTCGACGCTGATCTTCTTGATCGCGGCCGCCATGTTGTCGACGGCGATCCGCAGGAACCCTTCCGCCACCTCCTCCGGCGCCATCTCGGGCTGGCCGGTGGCCTCGGCAATCTCGCGCGCCATCGCCGCGAAGCCTGTGCGCACCGCCTCGGCATCGAGCGGCGCGTTCGCTTCGGGGCCGAAGACGGCGGGAAAGTGCTCCGGCTGCAAGCGGCCCAGCATCACATTGCAATCGGTCACCGTGAGCGGCCCGCCGTTGCAATAGGCCGCCGGCCCCGGGTCGGCCCCCGCGCTCTCCGGGCCAACCTGGAACCGGCCATCGCGGAAGCTCAGGATCGAACCGCCCCCGGCGGCGATGGTATGGATATCCATCATCGGCGCGCGCATCCGCACGCCCGCCACCTCCGTCTCGAAACTGCGCTCATAGGCCCCGGCGTAATGGCTCACATCCGTCGACGTGCCGCCCATGTCGAAGCCGATCAGCCGGTCGAACCCGGCCGCCTCGGCGGTGCGCACCATGCCGACGATCCCGCCGGCAGGCCCCGAGAGGATCGCGTCCTTGCCCTGAAAACGATGCGCATCGGTCAGCCCGCCGTTCGACTGCATGAAATAGAGCCCGCCGGTGGCGCGCCCGAGATCGAGCGCCGCCTCCACGCGGGCGAAGTAGCGGCGCAGGATCGGCGAGAGATAGGCATCGACCACGGTGGTGTCGCCCCGGCTCACCAGCTTGGCCAGCCGCGACACCTCGTGGCTGGTGCTCACCTGGGAAAACCCCGCCGCCCGGGCGAGATCGGCGGCGCGCAACTCGTGCACCGGGTTCGCATGGCCGTGCAGAAAGGCGATGGCCACCGCCGCGACGCCCTCTGCGCGCGCTTCCGCCAGAGCCGGCGTCAGCGCCGCCTCGTCGAGCGCCGCGATCACCCCGCCGTCCGCATCGAGCCGCTCATCCGCCTCCACCACGCTCTCATAGAGCAGATCGGGCCGCCGGATCGCGAGATCGAACAGCCGGGGGCGGGCCTGGTAGCCGATCCGCAACAGGTCGCCGAACCCCTTCGTGATCACCAGCAGGGTGCGCTCGCCCTTGCGTTCGAGCAGCGCGTTGGTGGCCACCGTGGTGCCCATCTTCACCGCCCGGATCGCGCCATCGGGGATCGGCGCGTCACCTGTAAGCCCGAGACAGCGGCGAATGCCCTCGACGGCAGCGTCATCGTAGTGCCCGGGGTTTTCCGACAGCAGCTTCAGCGTCTCGATCGCGCCATCGGGGCGCCGCGCCACCACGTCGGTGAAGGTGCCGCCCCGGTCGATCCAGAATTCCCACTGCCCGGTCATGCCCGTCTCCCGCTGATGCGGCGCCAAGCTTTGCGAGGGGGGCGGCCGTGTCAAGCACCGAGCTTGATCCGGCCCGGCACCTCGTGCCGTAATCGGGACAACGGGAAAGGACACGCCATGTCGCCAGTGCTTCGCCTCACCTGGGGCCTCGCCATCGCCGCCGCCGTGCTGGCAACGCTGGGCCTGCTCACGATCCGGCCCTTCATCGACCACGTGGCCTTCGCCCCCGACCAGGGCTTCAACTGGTATTACTGGAAACGCCCTGACCCGGACGCTATTTCACGCGCGAGCATGTGGGCGAGCTACATCGCCCACCAGGTCTTCATCTGGGGCGTGATCGCCTGGGCGCAGGCCAACCGCGAGCGCTTGCGCGACCGAAACCGGATGCACCCGGTGAACTGGATCGCGCTCGGCGGCACCGCCGCCTTCGTCGCGCTGCACTACGGCCAGACCGCGCTGTTCTACGACGGGCTGGGGCAAGATCTGCCGGTCATCACCTCGCAGGGTTCGGTGATCCTGCTGCTGGTGATCGTGCTGCTGATGGAAGCGCCCCGGCGCGGGCTGTTTTTCGGCACCGGGCGCGGCTGGTTCGCCTCGATCAAGCCGATCCTGATCCGCTACCACGGCTATTACTTCGCCTGGGCGATCACCTTCACCTACTGGTATCACCCGATGGAAACCACCGCCGGCCACCTGCTCGGCTTCCTCTACACCTTCCTTCTGTTCCTGCAGGCCGCCTTCATCTTCACCCGGGTGCACACCAACCGCTGGTGGACCTTCACGCTCGAAGCCTCGGTGCTGATCCACGGGGTGGTGGTGGCGCTGGTGGCGGGGCAGGAATTCTGGACGATGTTCTTCTTCGGCTTCCTGTTTCTCGTGGTGGTCACGCAAATGCACGGGCTGGGGCTCACGCGCCGCGCCCGCTGGGCCATCGCCGCGCTCTCGGTCGCGCTCATGCTGGCGGTCTATTCGCAGAAGGGCTGGGGTGCGATCAACGAGGTGATCCGCATCCCCGCGATCGACTACCTGCTGGTCTTCGCGATCGGCGGCGCACTTCTGGCCATGCGCAAACTGGGCGTGTTCAAAGCCGGTCGCGCAGACTGAACCAGACCATCGCGAGCACCAGCAGCGGCGTGCGCAACGCCACCCCGCCGGGGAACTTGTGCGTCGGCACCCGGGCCATCAGGTCGAAGCGCCCGGCCTGCCCCTTGATCGCCTCCGCCGCGATCTTGCCGCCCAGCGTCGCCATCGCCACGCCGTGGCCGGAATAGCCCCCGGCGGTGAGGATATTGCCCGCGATCCGCTCGAAATGCGGCATCCGGTTCACCGTGATCCCCAGGGTGCCGCCCCAGGCATGGTCGATCCGCGCGGCGGCGAGCTGCGGAAAGATCTCCAGCATCGGCTTTCGCGCCTTGGCGGCGATGTCGGCGGGAAAGCGGTAGCCATAGCTCTCGCCGCCGCCGAACAGCATCCGTCGATCCTGCGACAGGCGGAAATAGTTGATCACGAACTTTGAATCCGACACCGCCTCGTTACCGGGGATCAGGCTTTGCACCATGGCATCGTCGAGCGGTTCGGTGGCGAGGATGAAATTGTTGATCGGCATCACCTTCGCCGCGATCCGCCGATCCATGTGCCCGAGGTAGCCGTTGGCGGCCCAGAGCAGGTGGCGCGCGGTGATCTTCGCACCGTTCGCGCCAAGCCGCACCGGGTCGGTCTCGGCCACCCAATCCACCCGGCTGTTCTCGAAGATCCGCGCGCCCGCGTCGCGCGCCGCCCGGGCCAGCCCGAGCGCATAGTTGAGCGGGTGCAGATGCCCGCCGCCCATGTCGATCACCCCGCCGAAATAGGCATCCGATCCCACCTTCTCGCGGATCTCGGCCTGCCCGAGCGGGCGAATCCGGTCATAGCCGTAGTCGCGCGCGAGCTTCTCGGCGTAGTCGTGCGAATGGCGCACGAAGCGCGCCTTGTGATCGGCGTGGATCAGGCCGGGCACGAAACCCGCCCCGGGCGCGTGTTTCCCGGCAAGATCCACGGCAAGATCGACGCTCTCGACCGCCAGGTCCCAAAGCCCGCGCGCCATCTCGCGGCCGACCATCCGCTCCAGCCCGTCCTGGTCGACGCGCTGGCCCGGATGCACCTGCCCGCCGTTGCGGCCCGAGGCACCAAAACCCACCCGGTGCGCCTCCAGCACCACCACGTCGAGCCCGGCCTCGGCCAGGTGCAGCGCCGCCGACAGCCCGGTGTAGCCGCCGCCGATCACCGCCACGTCGCAGGAGATCTCGCCCTCGGCCTTCGGGAAGGGCGCCAGCGCCTCCGCCGTCGCGGCGTAGTAGGACTGCGGGTATTCGCCCGGGCGATCGTTCGCGGTGAGAATATCGAGCCGAGCCATCCTGCCCTTCATCCTGGTCCAAATACCTCGGGGGGCGTCACGCCGAAGGCGTGCCTCCGGCACGACGGGCAGAGCCCCCCACCCTGCGCGCCGCAGGCGTTACCCGGCGGTCTTGAGCAGGCCCGCCGCCTTCACGTTGGCATAGCCCTCGTCGAGCGACTTCACCGCGCGCTCGAACAGATCGTCGATGTCGGATTTCGTCATCACCAGCGGCGGCGAAATCACCATCCGGTCGCCGACGTGGCGCATGATCAGGTTGTTGGCGAAGCAGCGCTCGCGCACCATGTAGCCCACCGTGCCCGCCGGTGCCTCGAACGGCTTGCGCACCGACTTGTCGGCGGTCAGCGCCAGCGAGGCCATCATGCCGACGATCTTGGTCTCCCCGACGAAGGGGTGGTCGGCCAGCTGGTGCCACTTCTCGGCGAGGTAGGGCGCGGCCTCGTCGCGGACGTGGTCGACGATCTTTTCCTCTTCGATGATGCGCAGGTTTTCCAGCGCCACGGCGGCGGCCACGGGATGGCCCGAATAGGTGTAGCCGTGGGTGAATTCCTCGCGCCCGATCACGTCGGCCACCTTGTCGGAAACCAGCGAGCCGCCGATCGGCGCGTAGCCCGACGAGAGCCCCTTGGCGATGGTCAT
Source organism: Sinisalibacter lacisalsi (assembly GCF_014640115.1). Lineage (GTDB taxonomy): Bacteria > Pseudomonadota > Alphaproteobacteria > Rhodobacterales > Rhodobacteraceae > Sinisalibacter > Sinisalibacter lacisalsi. Next base: position 17,143 of record NZ_BMGI01000006.1, read on the forward strand.
GATGTCGGGCTTGAGGTCGTAGGTCTGGCTGCCGAACCAGTTGCCGGTGCGCCCGAACCCGGTGATCACCTCGTCGACGATGAGCAGGATATCGCGTTCGGCGCAGATCCGGCTGACCTCGGGCCAGTAGCTTTCGGGCGGCACGATCACCCCGCCCGCCCCCTGGATCGGTTCGGCGATGAAGGCGGCGACGCGGCCTTCGCCCAGTTCGTCGATCTTCGCTTCCAGCTCGCGGGCCCGGGCGATGCCGAACTCCTCGGGGCTCATCTCGCCGCCCTCGAGATACCAGTAGGGCTGGTTGATGTGCACCACGTCGGGAATCGGCAGCCCGCCCTGGGCGTGCATTCCCTGCATGCCGCCGAGCGAGGCCGAGCCCACCGAGGTGCCGTGGTAGGCGTTCTTGCGGCTGATGATGACCTTCTTGTCGGGCTTGCCCATCAGGTCCCAGTAGCGCCGCACGAGACGGATGTTGGTGTCGTTCGCCTCGGAGCCGCCGGAGGCGAAGAAGACGTGGTTGAGATCGCCGGGCGCGAGTTCGGCCAGCTTGTCGGCCAGCGCGATCGCGGGCACATGCGTCGACATGAAGAAGGTGTTGTAATAGGGCAGTTCCTTCATCTGGCGATGCGCCACCTCGGCGAGTTCGTCACGGCCATAGCCGATGTTCACGCACCACAGCCCCGCCATCGCGTCGAGAATTTCCCGCCCCTCGCTGTCGGTCAGCCGCACGCCGTTGGCGCGGGTGATGACGCGAACGCCCTTTTCGGCAAGCTCGTGGTTGGCGGTGAAGGGGTGCATGTGATGGGCGGCGTCGAGCGCCTGAAGCTCGGCGGTCGGCATGTGATTCGTGATCTTGTTCATCGGGGGCTCCTTTGGGCGCAATCGCGCTTCACAATATGATCAAAAGTTGGGCTGTCAACGCAGAGACCGGGCATTTGATCAATCTCCGCCCGTGCCGAGACCGCGCTGCACCTGGGCGATTCCCTGCTCGATGTCGTCGCGGATCGCCTGCGCCACGCCCTCGGCATCGCGCGCGCGCATCGCCACCAGCGCCTCCTGGTGCTTGTCGGGCAGGTTGGCGGTGCCGTGGCGTCCGAGCATGATCCTGAGCGAGGGTCCCGAGCGCAGCCAGAGCATCTCCGAAATCGCCAGCAGCACCTCGGCGCCCGACAGTGCGTAGAGCCGGGCGTGGAACAGGTGGTTGTTCTCCAGGTAGCCCCGCACGTCGCCGCGCTCGATCGCCAGATCGACCGCGCGGTCAATCGCCGCGAGGGCGGTTACGTCTTCATCGCCCATGTTTTCAACGCCGCGTCGGGCCAGCTCCGGCTCCACCGCAAGCCGCGCGAACGCCAGTTCGCCGTATTCGTCGAGGCTCATCTGCGGCACCTCGACCCGGCGGTTGCCCTTGAACACCAGCGCGCCCTGGCTGGTGAGGCGACGGATCGCCTCGCGCACCGGCGTCATCCCGAGCCCCAGCGCCTCGACCAGCCCCTGGATCGTCACCGGCTGGCCCGGCGCCAACTCGCCGTAGAGCACCATTTCACGCAGGCCGCGGTAGGCGCGCTCGTGGTCCGGCAGTTTGACGGCGGACGGTTTCACCAATCGGCCTTTCCCAGGGAAGTCCATTGCGCTCGCCTCGCGAGTGGATAATCTTGATGCGTAGGGTAGCCCGGCACGGAGGGTTTGACCATATCCGACGAACGGGTTAGTTTTGATCAAAAGTCAAACAGGGCTTCGGCCCAGACCAACGGGAGAAAAAACATGATGACCACCGCGAAAACGAACGCGACGCTGCTGGCCTCCGCGCTCGCCCTCGTCGCCGGCGGCGCGCTCGCACAGGAAGTCCGGGTCTACAACTGGTCCGACTACATCGACGAGGATCTGCTCGCCAAGTTCCAGGAAGAAACCGGGATCACGCTGATCTACGACGTGTTCGATTCCAACGAGGTGCTCGAAACCAAGATGCTCGCGGGCGGCTCGGGCTATGACGTGGTCGTGCCGTCCGGCACGTTCCTGCAGCGCCAGATCACCGCCGGCGCGTTCCAGAAGCTCGACAAGTCGAAGCTGCCCAACCTGGAAAACATGTGGGACGTGGTTTCCGAGCGCACCGAGCAATATGATCCGGGCAACGAGTATTCGATCAACTACATGTGGGGCACCACCGGCATCGGCGTGAACGTCGGCATGGTGACCGAGCTGCTCGGCGAGGACGCCCCGATCGACTCCTGGTCGCTGGTCTTCGATCCGGCCAACATGGAAAAGCTCGCCAGCTGCGGCGTGCATTTCCTCGACGCCCCGGCAGAGATGATCCCCGCCGCGCTGAACTACATCGGCGAAGATCCCGACGACCATGACCCGGACGTGATCGCCAAGGCCGAAGAGGTGTTCGCCCCCGTTCGGCCCTACATCCAGAAGTTCCATTCCTCGGAATACATCGAGGCGCTCGCGAACGGGAACATCTGCGTCGCCGTGGGCTGGTCGGGCGACATCCTGCAGGCGCGTGATCGCGCCGTCGAGGCCGAGAACGGCGTCGAGATCGTCTACCACGCGCCCAAGGAAGGCGCGCAGATGTGGTTCGACCAGATGGCGATCCCGGTCGACGCGCCGCACCCGGACGAGGCGCACGTATTCCTCAACTTCATCATGGACGCCGAGAACATGGCCGCGGCCTCGAACTACGTCTACTACGCCAACGGCAACAAGGCGTCGCAGGAGTTCCTCGTCGAGGACGTGATCGGCGACCCGGCGATCTACCCGGACGAGGAGACGCTGGACAACCTGTTCACCACCACGCCCTATGACGCCCGGGTGCAGCGGGTGGTCACCCGGCTCTGGACCAAGATCAAATCGGGCACCTGATCCCCGACCCCGCCCCCGCGCAACCCGCGCGGGGGCTTTCCTTTTCCCCAACCGACAGTCCCGAGGCGCGCATGGCGGAGAAACCCCGCAAACCCTCCCAGGTCGTCTATGCCCCGTGGGAAGACCCGCAGGCCAAACCGCTCATCGAGTTTCGTGGCGTCACCAAGAAATTCGGCGAGTTCGTCGCGATCGACGACCTGACCCTCGACATCTACGAGCGCGAGTTCTTCGCGCTGCTCGGCCCGTCGGGCTGCGGCAAGACCACGATGATGCGCATGCTCGCGGGCTTCGAGCGGCCGACCGAGGGCGACATCCTGCTCGGCGGCCAGAGCATCGTCGGCGTGCCGCCCAACGAGCGGCCGGTGAACATGATGTTCCAGAGCTACGCGCTGTTTCCGCACCTTTCGGTGTGGGACAACATCGCCTTCGGCCTCAAGCGCGACAAGCTGCCGAAAGACCGGATCACCGAGCGGGTCGAGGAAATGCTGCGCCTCACCCGCCTGGAGAAATTCGGCCACCGCAAGCCGCACCAGATTTCCGGCGGCCAGCGCCAGCGCGTGGCGCTGGCCCGCTCGCTCGCCAAGGCACCGAAACTGCTCCTGCTCGATGAACCGCTCGGCGCGCTCGACCGCAAGCTGCGCGAGGAAACCCAGTTCGAGCTGATGGACATCCAGGAAAAGACTGGCACCACCTTCGTGATCGTCACCCACGACCAGGAGGAGGCGATGACCGTGGCCTCCCGCATCGCGGTGATGGACAACGGCAAGGTGATCCAGGTCGATACGCCGGCACGGGTCTACGAGGCGCCGAACTCGGTCTACGTGGCCGATTTCATCGGCGACGTGAACCTGCTCGAAGGCACGTTCCGGCGCACCGGCCCGGAACGCGGCGAGATCACCTATTCCGAAAACGAGCCGCCGATCGCGGCGGAACTGTTCGAGGATATCCCCGACGGCCAGACCGTCAGCTACGCGATCCGCCCCGAGAAGATCCGGGTCAGCGCCGAAAAGCCAGAAGACCGGGCCAACAGCGCCTGGGGCACGATCATCGACATCGGCTACCTCGGCAATGTCTCGACCTACCACGTCCAAATGGCCGGCGGGCAGATGGTGAAAGCGGCGATGACCAACTCCACCCGTCTCGACCGGCGCGACTTCACCTGGGAAGACGAGGTCTGGCTTTCCTGGCGCGAGACCGCGGGCCTGGTGCTGACCAAATGAGGCGCGCGGCGCTCATAGCCCTGCCCTTCATGTGGCTCCTGGCGCTGTTCCTGGTGCCGTTCCTGATCGTTGCCAAGATCAGCCTGTCGGACATCGCCCTCGCCATTCCGCCCTACACGCCCACGCTCGATCTCTCGCGCGGCTGGGAGGGCATCACCGACTGGGTGACAGGGCTCGACTTCGAGAATTACATCTTCCTCACCACCGACAGCCTTTACTGGAAAGCCTATCTCTCGTCGCTGCAGATCGCCGTGCTTTCCACGCTGATGACCCTCGCGGTGGGCTATCCGATCGCCTACGCGATGAGCCGCGCCGCCGACGAATGGCGCCCGACGCTGCTGATGCTGGTGATCCTGCCGTTCTGGACCTCGTTCCTGATCCGGGTCTATTCGTGGAAGGCGATCCTCGCGCAGGAAGGTTTTCTCAACCAGTTGCTGCTGAGCATCGGGATCATCTCCGAGCCGCTGACGATCCTCAACACCAACATCGCCGTCTACATCGGCATCGTCTATACCTATCTGCCCTTCATGGTGCTGCCGCTCTACGCCGCGCTCGAAAAGCTCGACGACAGCCTGCTGGAAGCGGCCGAAGACCTCGGCTGTTCGCGGATGAAGGCGTTCTGGCTCATCACGGTGCCGCTTTCGAAGCAGGGCATCATTGCCGGCAGTTTCCTCGTGTTCATCCCCGTGATGGGCGAATTCGTGATCCCCACGCTGCTCGGCGGGTCCGACACGCTGATGATCGGCAAGGTTCTGTGGGAGGAGTTCTTCTCCAACCGCGACTGGCCGGTGGCCTCGTCGGTGGCGATCATCCTGCTGGCGATCCTGATCATCCCGATCGTGCTCTTCATCAAGAACGAGGAGAAGCAATGGGAGAGCGAGGTATGACGGGCACGCGTTTTTCGATCCGAAAAACGGCACGGAAAACGTTCGTTTTCCGTCTCGGTTTCCGCACGGAAACCGGTGCGACATCCGCTGCGGATTTCGCCGCCCGGGAGGCGCGCGCATGAGACGGATTTCATGGTTCAACGCCACCTCGCTCACCCTCGGCTTCGCCTTCCTCTACATCCCGATGCTGGTGCTGGTGATCTACTCGTTCAACGCCAACAAGCTGGTCACCGTCTGGGCCGGGTTCTCGACGAGGTGGTATGGCGAGCTGTTTCGCAACGAGGCCTTCCTCGATGCCGCCTGGGTGACGCTGCGGGTGGCGCTGGTTTCGTCCACGCTGGCCACCGTGCTCGGCACCGCGGCAGCTTACGTTCTTGTGCGCGGCGGCAAGTTCTACGGGCGCACGCTGTTTTCCGGCATGCTATACGCCCCGCTGGTGATGCCCGACGTGATCCTCGGCCTTTCGCTGCTGCTGCTGTTCATCTCGATCGGGCTCGACCGCGGCATGATGACGATCGTCCTCGCGCACACCACCTTTTCCATGGCCTTCGTCGCCGTGGTCGTCACCTCGCGGCTCGTCGCCTTCGACCGTTCGCTGGAGGAGGCCGCGCGCGATCTCGGCTGCACCCGGTGGGACGCGTTCCGCTCGGTGACCCTGCCGATCATCTCGCCGGCGGTGATCTCGGGCTGGCTGCTCGGCTTCACGCTCTCGCTCGACGACCTGGTGATCGCCTCCTTCACCTCGGGCCCCTCGGCAACGACCTTGCCGATCAAGATTTTCTCGGCGGTGCGCCTCGGCGTCTCCCCCGAGATCAACGCGCTCTCGGCGATCCTGATCGGGATCGTGACCGTGGGCGTCATCACCACCTCGCTGATCTCCAAACGCGCGATCATGAAGCGCATCGCCGAGGAAAACCGGGCAGACACATGAGCGATTTTCTCACCGAATACGCGGCCTTTTGCAAAGCGCATGGCCGCCCCGACCGACTCGAACTGATGCTGTGCGACATCAACGCCGTCCTGCGTGGCAAGTGGCTGCCGGGCGACGACGAGCAGAAACTGTCGGAAGGCGGCGTGCGCCTGCCGCTCTCGACCTACGCCCCCAACATCCTCGGCGAAGAGGTGGAGGCGACCGGGCTCGGCATCATCGTCGGCGATCCCGACGGGCGGCTCTACCCGGTGCCGGGCACGCTGCGGCCGGTGCCCTGGGCGGCGGGCGGCCAGAACGTGGCGCAGGTGCTGGTGGAGATGGACGACGAGACCGGCAACGTCGCCCAGTTCTCGCCCCGATTCCAGCTCGAGAAGGTGCTCGCCCGCTTCCGCGAACGCGGCCTCACGCCGGTCGTCGCCACCGAGCTCGAGTTCTACCTCTACAAGCCGCGCGACGATCGTGACGAGGCCCCAGAGCCGCCCGAACGCTCGCCGCTCGCGCAGAACTACGACCTCGAGGTGCTCGACCGCACCCAGGCCATTCTCGACGACATCCTCGAAGGCGCGCTGGCGCAGGGCATGGCCCCCGACACGCTGATCGCCGAATACGGGCCGGGCCAGTTCGAGATCAACTTCCACCATACCGACGATGCGCTCGCCGCCGCCGATGACGCGCTGTTCTTCCGCCGCCTCGTGCGCGGCACCGCACGCCGCCACGGCATGAGCGCCACCTTCATGGCCAAGCCCTATGCCGATCATCCCGGCAACGGCATGCACGCCCATGTTTCGCTGATCGACGAGAGCGGCCGCAACGTGTTCGACGAGGGCACCGACGAACCCTCCCCGCTGCTCAAGCAGGCGGTTGCCGGAACCCTCGTCACCATGGCCGACCTGCAGGCGATCTTCGCGCCGCACATGAATTCCTACCGCCGGTTCCAGCCCGCCTCCTTCGCGCCGCACGCGCCGGACTGGGGGATCGATAACCGCGCCGCCGCCGTGCGCCTGCCGGAAGTGTCCGGCCCCGGCGCCCGGCTCGAACACCGCATCGCCGGCGCCGACACCAACCCCTATCTCACGCTCGCGGCGATCCTCGGCGGCATGCTGCACGGGCTGGAAAACCCCGATCTGCCGCTGCCGCTCCCGCTCGACGACGAGAACGGCAGCCATGGCGACCCGCTGCCGGCCGACTGGTCGACCGCGGTGGAGGTTTTCGCCGAGTCCGAGATCGCCGCCACGATCTTCGGCACGCAGTACCGCGACATCTACACCGCCGTGCGCCGTGACGAGATCTCCCAGCTCACCACGGCGATCAGCCAGATCGAGTATCGCACCTACCTTGGCCGGCTGTGACCCGGCTCTGGGAACCCCACGCCTACAGCGATGCGCCCCGGGCCGATTGCGCCTGGGCGCTGGAGCAGGACTGGCCCGCGCTCGACGGTGACGCCGAAACCGATGTCGCGGTGATCGGCGGCGGCTACACCGGGCTTTCGGCCGCCTTGCACCTGGCGAAGGAGGGCACCGCGGTTACCGTGCTGGAGGCCAATGCGCCGGGCTGGGGCGCCTCGGGGCGCAACGGCGGTTTCTGCTGCCTCGGCGGGGCGAAGGCGCCCGACGCCATGCTGGCCCGCCGCTTCGGGCGCGACGAGGCCGATCTGTGGTTCGAGGCGCAGAAACGGGCCATCGCCCTCGTCGCCGACCTGCTCACCGAGCACCGGATCGAGGCCCACACACATTCCGACGGCGAGGTGGTGCTGGCCCACCGCCCGCGCGTATATCAAAGCTTCGGCGCGGAGGCCGCCTGGCTCGAAGCGCGCGGCGTGGGGGCCGACGTGCTGCCCCCGGACGCGCTCGCCGAGCGTGGCCTCGCCGCGCAAGGCATCCACGGCGGGCTACATGTGAAAATCGGCTTCGGCCTCGATCCCGGCGCCTATGCCGCCGGCCTTGCCCGCGCCGCCCGGGCGGCGGGCGCCGATATCCGCGCCCGTTCCCCCGTCACCGCGATCCGCCCGGAGAAGGGCGGCCATCGCCTCGTCACGCCCGGCGGCACACTCCGCGCCCGCCGGTTGCTCATCGCCACCAACGGCTATTCCTCGGAAGACCTGCCGCCCTGGCTCGCCGGCCGCACCCTGCCGCTGCAATCGAGCGTGATCGTCACCCGCCCGCTCAGCGCCGCCGAACGTGCCGCGCAGGGCTGGACCTCCGATCTCATGGCCTACGACAGCCGCGAGCTTCTGCATTATTTCCGCCTGATGCCCGATGGCCGCTTCCTCTTCGGAATGCGCGGCGGCTATCGCGCCACCCCCGCCGCCGAAGCCCGCATCGCGCGCAAGATCCGCGCCGATTTCGCGGCGATGTTCCCCGCCTGGGAAGGGGTGGAGATCGCGCATGAATGGTCGGGGCTGGTCAACCTCTCGCGCGGGCTGACCCCCTTCGTCGGCCCCGTGCCGCGCATGGACAACGCCTGGATCGCCATGGCCTACCACGGCAACGGCGTCGCGATGGCGAGCTACTCCGGCGCGCTGGTGGCCAGCCTGATCCGCGGCCAGGCCCCCACACAGCCCTACCCTTCGGTGATGCAGGCCCCGCTCGGCCGCTTCCCGCTCGGCCGCCGCCGCCGCGCGCTCTTCACCGCCGCCACGCCGCTCCTGTGGCTGCGCGACCGGCTCTAATCCTCGAACGGTTCGATCAGCTGCGGCCCCTCGGCGCGGTTCGAGTTGACCGCGCGTGAGACGCGGTGAAAGGCCAGCACATCCTCGCCCGGCGGGTGCATCAGCCGGGCGGCGCCCTTGCCCGCCTCGCCCAGCCACAGCCCCCAGTCGCCCGCCTCGATCACCACCGGGATGCGGTGATGGATCGGCGCCATCGCCGCGTTCGCCTCGGTGGTGACGATGGCGAAGCTCGGCGCATGGTCCGCGCCCCAGTCCTGCCAGATCCCCGCCAGAACCAGCGGCGCCCCGTCGGCGCGCTGCACGAACCACGGCAGCTTCGCCTCCCCGCTGCGGTGCCACTCGTAGAACCCCGTCACCGGCACGAGGCAGCGCCGCTCGCGGCAGGCGGCCCGGAAGGCGGGCTTCTCGGCGATGGTTTCGGATCGGGCGTTGATCAGGAGCGGTCCGTCGGTCGGGCTGTCGTACCAATGCGGGATGAAGCCCCAGCGCATCGGCCTGAGCCTGCGCCCCGGATCGGCGGTCACCACCGCCACCTGCCGGGTCGGGCAGATGTTGTAGTCGGGCACCGGCGGCAGGTCATTCGCCGGGGCAGCGTCGAACAGCTTCGCCACGGCATCGGGCGGCAGCGTATTGGCCATGCGTCCGCACATGGCCTCAGCCTCGCAGCCGGGCGCGCAAGGTCACCCCGCCACCCGCGCCCGCTCGGCCTGGAACCGCGCATAGGCCTCGGGCCGCCAAACCTCGCTGCGGCGGTAGAACGCCTCGAACGATGGCATGTCCGCGGGGATCTGCACCCAGTCCTGCTTGCTGGAGGTAAAAATATGCACGTCCGGCCGCACCGCGCCGGTGGCCTCCAGCGTGCCCATCTTGACGTAGGAAAACGCCGGCCCCGTGCCGTGATACTGCGCCCAGAGCGCCACGCCGCAATCCGGGCAGCGCATCACCCTCTGGCCCTTGCCCGAGGCGGTGGGTAGTTCCATTGCTTCCGGCGTCCCGCGCGTCACCTCGACATGCCGCGTCTCGATCATCCCGTTCAGCCCGAAGGCCGAGCCGCTCTCGCGCTGGCACCAGCTGCAATGGCAGGCATGCACCACCAGCGGCACCTCCGTCAGCCGATACCCCACCGCGCCGCAACTGCATCTGCCCTGCATCTCCGCCTCCTGTCGCCGCTCCTCCCTTCATCCTGGCACAAATACCTCGGGGAGCGCGAGGGGCAGCGCCCCTCGCATCGGTCGGATTGCGCAGCAATTCGAAAAACCGGCGCGGGCGGCCAGGCCCGCGCCGTCCCCGGCGCCCGCGCTTACTTCGCGGTGATCCGCCCGTCGATGAAGGGCGTGTAAGGCGACCGCTCGGCGAGGTATTCCGCCAGCACGTCGGCCAGGTCGGGGCCGAAGTCGTAGACATCCTCGGCATCGACGAACATCCGGTAGCCGTCGCCGCCGTTGCGCACGTAGTTGTTCGACACGAGGCCATAGCGCGCTTCGGGGTCGATCGGCTTCCAGTCCATCCCGTCGGCGACCATCACGTCCGACACCCGCGCGCCGGGCTCGGCGGCGGCGTCGAAGGCGAAGGTCAGCCCCGCCACCTGCGGGAAGCGGCCCGCGCCTTCCTCGATCTGGCTCACGCCGTTCTCCAGCGCGTCGATCACCGTCTGGCCCGAGACGTAGTAGGTCGACAGCGTGTTCTGGAACGGCAGAACGGTGAGCACCTCGCCCATCGTCACCGGCCCGGCGTCGATCGAGGCGCGCAGGCCGCCGCCGTTCTGGATCGCGATCTCGATGCCCTGGTCGGCGACGCGCGCGAGCATGGCGTCGGCCACGAGCGTGCCCATCTGGCACTCCATCGCCCGGCAGGAGGTCCGATCGCCGTCGATCGGCTCGGCGGTTTCGGCCACCACCTGCTGGCGCATCTCGTCGATCGGCGCGGCCAGCTCGGCCACGCGCGCCTTGATCTCCTCGTCCTCGGCCACGGCGGCGTCGAGCAGGAGCGGCTCTCCCTCGGCCGAGGTCACGTTGCCGGCGTCATCGAAGGTCACCGTGAGCTGGCCGAGATACTTGGAATAGGCATAGGCCTGCACCACCGGCACCTCGCCGGCCATCGTCGGGTAGGGCTGTGCGCCCTCGACGGTGTTCGACATCAGCGTGTGCGAATGGCCGCCCACCACCACGTCGATCCCGGGCACCGCTTCGGCGATCTCGAGGTCATGAGAGAAACCGATATGGGTGAGCGCGATGATCTTGTTGATGCCTTCGCGCTCCAGCGCGGCCACGTCAGCCTTGAGGCTGTCGACGGCATTCTGGAAGATCACGTTCGGCCCCGGGCTCGAGGTTTCGGCGGTGTCGGTGGCCAGCACCGAGATCACCCCGATCCGCTCGCCACCGATCTCGAGCACCACGTGGTTTTGCACCTTGTCGGCCAGGATGTTCGACTGGCTGACGTCGATGTTGCCCGAGATCACCGGGAATTCCACCGCCTCGATCAGCTTGAGCAGACCCTCGGGGCCATCGTCGAACTCGTGGTTGCCCACCGCCATCACGTCGTAGCCGACGCGGCCCATCATCTCCGCCTCGACCGCACCCTTGTGCGTGGTGTACATCAGCGAGCCCTGGTACTGGTCGCCCGCGTCCATCAGCACCACGTTGCCACCGTCGAGCGCGGCGCGCGCCTCGTCGACAGCGGTCTTGAGACGGGCGTAGCCGCCGAAACACTCGCCCGCTTCGTTGTCTTCCGCCGAACAGGTCGAATCGTATTTCGAGATCGGCTCGATCCGGCTGTGCAGATCGTTGGTATGCAGGATGGTGAGCGTGTAATCCGCCCAGGCCGTGCCGGTGGTCAGCGCCAGCGCGGCGACGGATGCGAGAAGACGATTGGTCATGGGTGCCCCCTGAAATTGAACTGGTGCAAGCTTGGCGCGAGTCGGTCACGCCTGTCAAAGCTCAACACGCGGTCACATTGCATCTCGGCGTGACATCCGCGTAACAGCGCCGGCTTGACGCGGGCACGCGGCGCGGGCACATCAGCGGCCATGCTGATCTACAAAATCTTCCGCAGTCCCGAATGGGCGGCCTTCGAAGCGGCCGGCAGCACGCCGGGCGCACCGGTCGATCTGGCCGACGGGTTCATCCATTTCTCCACCGCCGAGCAGGCGCGGGAAACCGCCGCGAAACATTTTGCCGGCGAGGCCGGGCTGGTGCTCGTCGCCGTTGAGGTGGACCGGCTCGGCACCGACCTGCGCTGGGAGCCCTCGCGTGGCGGGGCGCTGTTTCCGCATCTCTACCGTGAGCTCGATGCCACCGACGTGGCCTGGACCGAGCCCTTGCCGCTCGGCTCCAATGGCGCGCATGACTTCCCCGGAGCGATGACATGACTCCCTTCGAACGTCTTGGCATGGCGTTTCTGCACCGGTTCGGCCCCGAGGCCGCGCACGGCCTTTCGCTGATGGCGCTGAAGGCCGGGGTCGCCCCGGTGCCCGGGCTGCGCACCAGCCCGGCGCTGGCGACCACCGTGGCCGGGCTCAAGCTGCCCAACCCGGTGGGATTGGCGGCGGGATACGACAAGAACGCCGAGGTGGTCGACGCGCTGGCGCGGGCGGGCTTCGGCTTCGTCGAGGTCGGCGCGGTGACGCCGCGGCCGCAACCGGGCAACCCCAAGCCCCGGCTGTTCCGGCTTTACGAGGACGGCGCGATCATCAACCGGATGGGCTTCAACAACGAAGGGATGGAGGCCGCCGCGGCGCGGCTGACCCGGCGTTGCCGCACCCACCCGGTGCCGATCGGGCTCAACCTCGGGGCGAACAAGGACAGTGACGACCGCGCCGGCGATTACGTTGCGGTCCTGGCGGCCTGTGGCCCGCATGTCGATTTCGTCACCGTCAACGTCTCGTCGCCCAACACCGAGCGGCTGCGCGATCTGCAAGGCCCGGTCGCGCTGCGCGCGCTGCTCACCCGGGTGCTGGAAGAGCGCGAATCCCAGGACAGGTTCCTGCCCGTCTTCCTCAAGATCGCCCCCGATCTCGGCGGCGAGGAGATCGAGGCGATCGCCGAAGTCGCGCGCGGGACGCGGCTCGACGGGATCATCGCGACCAATACCACGCTGGACCGCGAAGGCTTGAAAAGTGTAAATAAGAGCGAACAGGGCGGCCTTTCTGGCACGCCATTGTTCGAAAAGTCCACGCGCGTGCTCGCGCGCCTCTCGGCGCTCACGCAGGGCCACCTGCCGCTGATCGGCGTTGGCGGGATCTCCAGCGCGGAAGACGCCTATGCCAAGATCCGCGCGGGCGCCTCCGCCGTGCAGGTCTATTCCGCGCTCGTCTACAACGGCTTGAGCCTCGTCGACGATATCGTGCGCGGGCTCGAGGTGCTGCTCGCGCGCGACGGGTTCGCCCACGTTTCGCAGGCGGTGGGCACGGCAAGAGGAGACTGGCTTTGACCGATGACGTGACGATCTGGCACAACCCGAGGTGCAGCAAGAGCCGCCAGGCACTGGCTCTGCTCGAAGAGCGGGGCATCAACGCGGCGGTGCGCCGCTACCTCGACGACGCCCCGAGCGAAGACGAGATCCGCACAGCCCTTGCCGCGCTCGGTCTGCGCCCGATCGAGGCGATGCGCACCAAGGAAAAAGAGTTCAAGGACATGGGGCTGTCGAAGGACAGCGACGACGCGGCGCTGATCCGCGCCATGGCCGAAGTGCCCAAGCTGATCGAGCGGCCGATCGTCTTCGCCGGCGGCAAGGCCCGGCTCGGCCGCCCGCCCGAACAGGTGCTCGAGATTCTCTAGCCCGGCGGCGGCTCGGAGGCGGGCAGTGTTCCGTTCGCTCCCTCCGCCTCGGCCACCTCGCGGGCGATCCGGCGGGTGAGGCGGAAGATATCGTCGAGGATCTCGACCAGTTCCACCTCGCGGGTATAGGTCTGCACCCGGCGCGGCGCCTCCGCCGTCAGCCGCTCGATCCCGTGCAGCGCGATTTCTCGCCCCATCGCGCGCATCGTGCCCTTCATCCCGCGCACCTGCCGCGCCCGCTCCGCGTCGCCGGTCTCGAAGGCCTCTATCGCGCCGTGCAATGCCGCCGCCACTTCCGCATGGAACCGCGCGATCACCCGGCGCGTCGCGGTGCTCACCAGAACCCGATCGTCAAGCCGCTTCTGCGACGAGATCACCACGTCGCGCGCCACCATGTCGGCGATCTGTTCAATGTCGTTGGCCACCGAGATCAGCCTAACCAGCCGGGACGATTGTTCCGGGCTGAGGCGGCGCAGGCTGACCGCGCCGAGGTAATCGACGATGGCGGCGTGCAACCGGTCAACCGGCTTGTCGGTGGCCGCGAGGGCATCGAGTTTCACCCGTGGCCCCTCGATCGCCACCGGCAGCACGCTCTCGACCATCCCGGCCACCCGGTAGCCCAGACGGGCGATCTCGCGGGCCGCGGCATCGAGCGCGATGGCGGGCGTGTCAAGCAGCGCCCGGTCGAGGAATTTCGGCGAGCCCTCGGCGTCGACGACATCGGGCCGGTCGGGCACCAGCCATTCGACCAGCCGCGCGAAGGGCGCGGTGAAGCCGATCAGCACGAGCATGTTGACGACGTTGAAGATCGTATGCGCCCAGGCGAGGCCGCGCGCGCTATCGCCCGCCGGCGCGATCGCGCTGGCCACCAGCGCGAGCTGCGGGATGAACCAGACCCAGGCGAGAACACCCGCGACGTTGAACAAGGTGTGCACCAGGGCCGCGCGCACCGCCTCGCGCGGCTTGCCCGTCGCGGCCAGCAACGCCGTGATGCAGGTGCCGATGTTCGCGCCCAGCGCCGCGCCGATGGCCGCCTCGAGGCTCAACAGCCCCTGCCCCGCCAGCACGATCAGAATGCCGGTGGTGGCCGAGCTGGATTGCACCAGCGCGGTGAAACCCGCCCCCACAAGCAGCGCCAAAACCGGCGCGTCGAGCGAGGCCATGGCGCTCAGGAAGCCCGGGTATTGCGCCAGCGGCGACATCGCGTCCGACATCACGGCCATGCCGTAGAACACCAGTCCGAGCCCGATCACGGCCTGCCCGTATTCCTGCCACACCCGGTCCTTGGCGATGAGCATCGCGGCCACGCCGAGCGTTACCATCGGCAGCGCCAGCGTGGTGATCTTGAAGGCGAGGATCTGCGCGGTGACGGTGGTGCCGATATTGGCCCCCATGATCACCGCCACCGATTGCGCCATCGTCATCACGCCCGCCGAGATGAAACCGACCAGAAGCACCGTGGTCACCGACGAGCTTTGCACGACCGCCGTCACCCCCGCCCCGAGCAGAACGCCCTTCAGCCGGTTCTCGGTCAGCCGCGCCAGCAGCGCGCGCATCCGGTCGCCGGTGACCCGCTTGAGCGCGCGGGTCAGCAGGTCCATCCCGAAGAGAAACAGCGCAAGCCCCCCGAGCAGGCCGGTCCAGAGCTCGAAATTGGCGAAGATGTCCCTCATGGCGCGCCGCCCGGCCTCCCTTGGGTCCAGCATAGGCGGCGCGCTGGGGCTTGCACAGGGGGGTCAGCGGTCGGCCTGCGCCTCCAGCGCGGGGTAGCGCAGCCCGAGCCCTACGCCGCGCGCGACGTAGGAGAGCAGGTAGGCCACCCAGAGCCCGTGGTTTGCGAAAGGCGGGATCAGCAGCGCCAGCGCGGCGAGGAAGACGAGCCCGGCCAGGGCAGTGGTGTTGCGCATCTCGCGGGTGGCTGTGGCGCCGATGAAGATGCCGTCGAGCATCCACGGCGCCCAGCCGAGGATCGGCGCGGCCACCATCCACGGCAGGTATTCGCGCGCCGCCGCCTGCACCGCGGTGTCTTTCGCCATCACGTCGATGATCAGCCCACCGGCGACGAGAAAGCCTGCCGCCATCGCCAGCGCCATCACGCCCCCCCAGATCGAACTGAGCTGCGCCGAGCGCCGCAGCGCCGCGCGGTTTTTCGCACCCAGCGCCTGGCCGACGAGGCTTTCGGCCCCGAAGGCGAAACCGTCGAGCGCGAAGGCGGATATGTGCAGGAACTGCACCAGAACCTGGTTGGCCGCCAGCGTCACGTTGCCGAAGCCCGCGCCGAAGAACATGAAGCTCACCACGATCGCTTCCAGCAGCAGGCTGCGAACCAGGATATCGGTGTTGACCCGGGTCATCCGGGCAAGCCGCACCCGGTCAAACACGCGCGGCCAGTCGCGCCACGCGGGCTGGCGGAAGGCGGCGCGGCAGAGCCACAGGCCAAGCCCCAGCCCCAGCCATTCGGCGATGAAGGTGGCAAAGGCCACGCCCTCGACCCCCCAGTCGAGCACGAGCACGAAGAGCAGGTCGAGCACGATGTTGACGAGGTTCATCGTCACCTGAACCGCCAGCAGCGCCCTTGTGCGCTCCTGCGCGATGAGCCAGCCCATGATGCCGAACAGCGCGATCGCCGCCGGGGCCGACCAGACCCGGATGCCCATGTAGCCCTCGGCCAGCGCCTCGACCTCGGCGGTGGCGGGCGAGATCAGGAACGCGCCGAAGAACAGCGGCGTCTGCAGCAGGATCAGGCCGATGCCGGCGGTGAACCCGATCATCAGCACCCGGGTGAGAAGCGCCGCCACCTCGGCGCCGTCGCCCGCGCCCTTCGCCTGCGCCGTCAGCCCCGCCGTGCCCATGCGCAGGAAGCCGAACATCCAGTAGATCGCGGTGAGGATCACCGCGCCGATGCCCACCGCGCCGATCGGTACCGCCTCGCCCAGCTGCCCCACCACCCCGGTGTCGACCGCGCCGAGGATCGGCACCGAGATATTGGCCAGCACCACCGGCACGGCGATGTTGAGTACGCGGCCGTGGGTGATCGGGCGGGGCGCGGCGGCCTCAGTCATCGCGCGCCGGCATCAGGAAATGCCCGGTGGCGGCGGCAAAGAGCTTGTCGCGGTTATCCTGCCAGGCCTCCACCTGGACGCTGGCGTAGCGCCGCCCCGAGCGCACCACGCGGGCCCGGGCATAGGCGTCGCGCGGGAGGCCCGCGCGCAGGTAGTCGACCGTGAAATCAATCGTTTTCGGCAGGCGCGGCATGGTTTCGGCGGTGATCTGCTCGGGATCGAGCTGTTTGCTCTCGACCTCGGCCCAGAGCATCTGCCACGCCAGTTCCATCGTCGCCGTGGATTCGAGGAAGGCCGCCGTCACCCCGCCGTGGATCGCCGGCAGCATCGGGTTGCCGACGAGCTTGTCGGTGAAGGGCAGCGTCGCGGTAAGCTCGTCGCCCTTGCGCTCGAACTCGATCCCGAGCCAGGCGATATAGGGCACGCCGCTCACCAGCCGCGCCAGCGCCGTATCGCGCCGCTGCTTGATGACCTGCACCGGTTCGGGACGTTTCACGACAGCGCCTCCGTGCTCGGTCGGCGGTCTTCGCCCGCTCCCGCCGTGAACGCCCCCGCCGCGCTCGCCACCGGCGTTTCGGCGTCGTCGTCATGGGCGACGGCGCGCACGAAGGCCACCGAGCGGGTCACGTGATAGCAGGTCGCGCGCGCCACGATGCGCTGGCCCGGCGTGGCCGGCCGCATGTAGTCGATGCGCAGG
The DNA here is from genome assembly GCF_014640115.1 of Sinisalibacter lacisalsi. GTDB lineage: Bacteria > Pseudomonadota > Alphaproteobacteria > Rhodobacterales > Rhodobacteraceae > Sinisalibacter > Sinisalibacter lacisalsi. Next base: position 34,239 of record NZ_BMGI01000006.1, read on the forward strand.
TCGAGCGTGGCGGTCACGCCCGGCGTCTTCTCCGCCGAAATCACCGCCGCGCCGCAGCAGGTGTCCATCAGCGCCGAAACCGCGCCGCCGTGAATCACCCCGGTCTTCGGGTCGCCGACGAACCGCGCGTCCCACGGCATCGAGACCACCGCGTAGCCGCCCCCGATCTCGTCGAGCTGCATTCCCAGCTCGCGCGAATGCGGGATCGCTTCGATGAACTGTCGCGCAATCATGGCCTTACGGTCCGGATCTGGTTCCGACACGGTGATCTCCCCGGCTTGTCCTGCCTCGTTTATTCGCTCTCGCGGCGCGCGGGGCAAGCCCCGAAGTGCGCGCGGCCGCGCCCGCACGCTTGCCAGCCCCGGCCAGCGCGCCTAGGGTCCGCGCACGAACCGGGACCAGGGCGATGACAGAGGAAAAGCTCAGCTTCAAGGAGATGTGCGCGCGCTTCAAGGTGACCCCGCGCACCCTGCGCTACTACGAATACATCGAGTTGCTCACCCCCGAGAAACAGGGCCGCAGCCGCCATTACGGCCCGCGCGAGGTGGCCCGGATGACGCTGATCATGCGCGGCCGCCGCTTCGGCTTCTCGCTCGAACAGGTGCGCCAGTGGCTGGAGATCTACGACCACCAGGGCACCGAGGCGCAGATGCGCACCTGGGTCGAGGCCGCCACCCGGCAGCTCGAAACCCTCGACGCCCAGATCGCCGACCTCAGCGCCGCGCGCGCCGAACTGGAAGCCCTGCGCGACGAGGTCGCCCGCGAACTCGACTGACCCGGTCACCGGCTTTCACATCCACGCGAGACGCAACGTCACACCGCGGTGACCCCGTGTCTTGACGTTGACGTAAAGGTCAAGCCGTGCATCATGGCCCCCGATCCGCCGCCACGCGCGGCTTTCGAACGAGGCCCGGATGACCCGCGACATGATGACGATCCGCGAGATGTGCGACACCTTCGGCGTGACGGCACGGACACTGAGATTCTACGAATCCAAGGAACTTCTTTCCCCCCTGCGCGAGGGCCAGAAACGGCTGTTCACCCGCCGCGACCAGGCCCGGCTCAAACTCATCCTGCGCGGCAAGCGTTTCGGCTTCCCGCTCGAGGAGATCCGCCAGTTGCTCGATCTCTACGACATCGGCGATCAGCAGCAGACGCAATACCGCGCCACGATGGAGCGGGCCCGCCAGCACCTCGCCGATCTCAAGGCCCAGCGCGCCGAGCTCGACGAGGCAATCCGCGATCTTTGCGAACAGATCGAATGGGGCGCGCGGATGCTCGCCTCTATGAGCCACGACGACGCCGCCGAATAGGCGCCCCTGCCACAGAAGGGCCGAAACGAGGAGGTTACGACCCATGCCGAGCTATACCCCACCCACCCGCGACATGGCCTTCGTGCTGCACGAGGTGCTGCGCGCCCAGGAGGCCGACATTCCCGGCTACGACGCACTCGATGCCGAAACCACCGCCGCGATCCTCGAGGAAGGCGGCAGGTTCGCATCGGAGGTGTTCCAGCCGCTCAACCAGGTCGGCGACCGCGAGGGCTGCCGGCTGGAGAACGGCGTGGTGCGCACCCCCACGGGCTTTCGCGACGCCTTCGACCAGCTGCGTGACGGCGGCTGGACCACGCTGGACTGCGATGAGGACTACGGCGGGCAAGGCATGCCGCACCTGATGGGCACCGCCATGGGCGAGATCTTCGCCGCCTCAAACATGGCGCTCAACATGTATCACGGCCTCACCCACGGCGCCTATTCCGCGATCCGGGCGCATGGCACGGAGGCGCAGAAGCGCAAGTGGCTGCCGAAGATGGTCAGCTGCGAATGGACCGGCACGATGAACCTGACCGAGCCGCACGCCGGCACCGACCTCGGGCTCATGCGCACCAAGGCCGAACCGCAGGAGGATGGCAGCTACAGGATCACCGGCACCAAGATCTTCATCTCGGCGGGCGAGCACGACCTTGCCGAGAACATCGTCCACCTCGTGCTGGCCAAGATCCCCGGCGGCCCCGACGGCGTGAAGGGCATCTCGCTGTTCATCGTGCCCAAGGTGCTGGTGAACGACGATGGCTCGCTCGGGGCGCGTAATGCGGTGAACGTGGGCAACATCGAGGAGAAGATGGGCATCCACGGCAACGCCACCTGCGTGATGAACTACGATGGCGCCACCGGCTACCTGCTGGGCGAGGAACACAAGGGCCTGCGGGCGATGTTCACGATGATGAACGAGGCCCGCCTCGCGGTGGGGGTGCAGGGGCTGGCGCAGGCCGAAGCCGCCTACCAGAACGCCGTGGCCTATACCCGCGAACGCCTCCAGGGCCGCGCGGTGACGGGGCCGGAAAACCCCGAAGGCCCGGCCGACCCGATCATCGTCCACCCCGACGTGCGCCGGGTGCTGATGGAGGGCAAGAGCTTCATCGAGGGCGCGCGCGCGCTCACCTTCTGGGCCGCCGAACTGATCGACCGGTCCGAGCGGATGGGCGACGCCGAGGCCGAAGCGCTGGTGAGCCTGCTGATCCCGGTGATCAAGGGCGTGCAGACCGACCGCGGCTTCGAGACCGCGGTGCAGGCGCAGCAACTCTACGGTGGCCACGGCTACATCGAGGAACACGGCATGAGCCAGTTCGCCCGCGACGCCAGGATCGCGATGATCTACGAGGGCGCCAACGGCATCCAGGCGCTCGACCTGGTCGGGCGCAAGCTCGCGGCCGATGGCGGCAGGCCGATGATGGCCTTCTTCGAGATGGTGAAAGGCTTCATCAAGGAAAACGAAAGCGACGACGCGCTGAACGCCGAGTTCCTCGAACCGTTGAAATCCGCCTCGAAAGACCTCCAGGCGGCGGCGACCTACTTCCTGCAATCGGGCATGAAAGCCCCCAACAACGCCCTCGCCGGCGCCTATGACTTCATGCACCTCTTCGGCCACGTGGCGATCGGGCTGATGTGGGCGAAGATGGCGAAGGCGGCGAGGGCGGCCCTAGACGAGGGCCGCGGCGATCCCGCCTTCTACGAAACCAAGCTCGCCACCGGCCGTTTCTACATGGCCCGCCGCCTGCCCGAAACCGGCGCCCTGCGCGCCCGGATCGAGAGCGGGGCCGAGCCGGTGATGGCGCTGGCGGCGGAGGCGTTCTGATGCCCAAGCGTTTCCGCCTCACCCGCCGCTTCCAGGTCGGCATGACCGAGGACGGCTACCGCCGGCTGAAACGGTTCGCGCAGGAAGCCGGCCTCGACGAAGGGGAAGCCCTGTCCTTCCTGTTCGAGCATTTCGACAGCGTGATGGACGAGGAGAAACTCACCCACCGGCTGAGATTGTTCAACACCGAGCTGGAGGCGCGGAAACGGTGAGGCCATGCCGGGCGGATATCTCCGGAGCGGGGGTTTCACACCCCCGCACCCCCGTGAGGTATTTTCGCCAGGATGAAGGGGCGAGGGCAGATCCACCCCGGCACGCGCACTGTGCCAATCCAGTCCACGCGCGCCGGGGCTTCACCCTGGGCGGTCATCGGCTCCTCAGCCTGTCCCGCACCTCCAAGCATGGCACGTTAACCTTAACGCCGGGTAAATGGGCACCCATGCCCCTTCATCCTGGCTGAAATACCTCGGGGGGTCCGGGGGGCAGCGCCCCCCGGCCTTGCCCGCCGGAGCACCCGGCACGAGACGAAAGGGAGAGACATGACAGACGCCTATATCTACGACGCCCTGCGAACACCCCGCGGCAAGGGCAAGCCGGACGGCACGCTGCACCAGGTGCCCGCCGTGCGGCTCTCGGCGCTGGTGCTCAACGAACTGGCCCGACGCAACCAGCTCGAGGGCCATGCCGTCGAAGACGTGATCTGGGGCAACGTCACGCAGGTCGGCGAGCAAGGCGCCTGCCTTGCCCGCGCCGCAGTGCTCTACTCCGATCTCGACGAGCGCATCCCGGGTGTGAGCATCAACCGCTTCTGCGCCTCCGGCCTCGAGGCGGTGAACATGGCGGCCAACCAGATCAGGGGCGGCGCGGGCGAGGCCTTCATCGCCGGCGGGGTGGAAAGCATGAGCCGGGTGCCGATGGGCTCGGACGGCGGCGCCATCGCGGCCGACCCGTTCCTCGCGATGAAATCCTATTTCGTGCCGCAGGGCATCTCGGCCGACATCATCGCCACGACCTTCGGCTTCTCGCGCGAAGATGCCGACGCCCTCGCCGTGGAAAGCCAGCGCCGCGCGAAGGTGGCCACCGAGGAGGGGCGCTTCAAATCCCAGATCCCGGTGACCGACATCAACGGGCTGCCGATCCTCGAACACGACGAAATGATCCGCGAAACCAGCGCCGAAACGCTCGCCGCGCTCAACCCCAGCTTCAAGCAGATGGGCGAGGTCATGCCCGGGTTCGACCAGGTCGCGCTGATGAAATACCCCGAGCTCGAGCGCGTCGAGCACATCCACCACGCGGGCAATTCCTCCGGCATCGCCGATGGCGCGGCGGCCGTGCTGGTGGGCTCGAAGGCCTTCGGCGAGCGCCACGGGCTGAAGCCCCGCGCCCGCGTCGTCGCCACCAGCCGGGTCGGCACCGATCCCACGATCATGCTCACCGGCCCGGTGCCCGCCACCGAACGGGTCTTGGCCGCCGCGGGAATGCAGTTTTCCGATATCGATCTCTTCGAGGTCAACGAGGCCTTCGCCTCGGTGGTCTTGCGCTTCCTGACCCATTTCAACGCCGACACCGCAAAGGTGAACGTCAACGGCGGCGCCATCGCGATGGGCCATCCGCTCGGGGCCACCGGCGCGATCATCCTGTCGACGCTGCTCGACGAGATGGAGCGCACCGACCGCGAAACCGGCCTTGCCACGCTCTGCATCGGCTCGGGCATGGGCGCGGCCACGATCATCGAACGCGTGTGAGGAGGACGAACCATGGCTGATTTCACACTGAAAACCGGCACGGACGGCGTTGCCGTCATCACCTGGGATTGCCCGGGCAAGAGCATGAACGTGATGTCCTTCGAGGGCCTCGCCGAGCTTGACGCCTGCATCGACGAAGTGCTTTCCGACGACAGCATCAAGGGTGCCGTCATCACCTCCGGGAAAGACAGCTTCGCTGGCGGCATGGACCTCAACATCCTCGCCTCCTTGCGCGACGCCATCGAGGGCGATCCGGCCAAGGGCGTGTTCGAGGGGGTGATGCGGATGCACGGCATCCTGCGCAAGATCGAGCGCGCGGGCATGGACGCCAAGAGCCACAAGGGCGGCAAGCCCATCGTGGCGGCGCTGCCCGGCACGGCGATGGGGATCGGCTACGAGTTGCCGCTCGCATGCCACCGCATCTTCGCCGCCGAAACAAAGGCCAAGATCGGCCTGCCCGAGATCATGGTCGGCCTCTTCCCCGGCGCGGGCGGCACCACGCGGCTGGTGCGCAAGCTGGGCGCGATGGCCGCCGCGCCCTACCTGCTCGAAGGCAAGACCCTTGCGCCTGCCAAGGCCAAGGCGGCGGGGCTGGTCGACGAGGTGGTCGCGCCCGGGGAGCTTCTGGCCAAGGCCAAGGACTGGGTGCTGAACGCCAGTGACGCGGACCTTCTCAAGCCGTGGGACGCGAAGGGCTACAAGATGCCCGGCGGCGCGCCCTACACGCCCGCCGGTTTCCCCACTTTCATGGGGGCGGCGGTGATGGTGCATGGCAAGACCAAGGGGGTCTACCCCGCCGCCCGGGCGCTGCTCTCGGCGGTTTACGAGGGCGCGCTGGTGAGCTTTGACGAGGCGCTCAAGATCGAGGCGCGCTGGTTCACCAAGATCGTGCTCGATCCCACCTCGGGCGCGATGATCCGCTCGCTCTTTCTAAACAAGGGCGCGCTCGAGAAGGGCGCGGTGCGGCCAGAGGGGGTGGAGGATCAGCGGGTGCGCAAAGTGGGCGTGCTCGGCGCAGGCATGATGGGCGCAGGGATCGCGCTGGTTTCGGCCATGGCGGGCATCGAGGTTGTGCTGATCGACGCCAGACAAGAGGCCGCCGACAAGGGCAAGGCCTATGCCGAAAGCTACATGGACAAGGGCATTTCGCGCGGCAAGGCGACGGCTCAGAAGAAGGAAGCCACGCTCGCCCTCATCACCGCCACCACCGATTACGCCGCGCTCGAAGGCTGCGACCTCGTGATCGAGGCGGTGTTCGAGGATCCCGGCGTGAAGGCCGAGGTCACGGCGAAGGCCGAGGTGGTGCTGGGCGAAGACGCGATCTTCGCCACCAACACCTCGACCCTGCCGATCAGCGATCTGGCCAAGGCCAGCGCCCGGCCCGGGCAGTTCATCGGCATCCACTTCTTCTCGCCGGTCGAGAAGATGAACCTTGTCGAGATCATCCGCGGGCGCGAGACCGGCGACCGCGCGGTGGCCAAGGCGCTCGACTACGTGCGCCAGATCCGCAAGACACCGATCGTGGTGAACGATGCGCGCTTCTTCTACGCCAACCGCTGCATCCTGCCCTACATCAACGAGGGCATCCGCATGGTGGGCGAAGGGGTCGCGCCGTGGATGGTGGAGCATTCGGCCGAGCTTCTGGGCTTCCCGGTGGGGCCGCTGCAGCTCACCGACGAGGTTTCCATCGACCTCGGGGTGAAGATCGCGAAGGCCACCAAGGCGGCGATGGGCGAGGCCTACCCAGATGCAGACGTGGACGACGTGGTGTTCTGGCTCGCCGATCAGGGCCGGATGGGCCGCAAGGCGGGTGCGGGCTTCTACGCCTATGACGACAAGGGCAAGCGGCAAGGGATCTGGCCGGGGCTGGTGGAGAAGTTCCCGCTCGCCGAAGACCAGCCCGAGCTTGTGCAGGTGCAGCACCGGCTGATGATGGCGCAGGTGCTCGAAGCGGTGCGCGCGCTCGAAGAGGGCGTGCTCACCGATATCCGCGAGGGCGACGTGGGCGCGATCCTCGGCTGGGGCTTCGCGCCGTGGTCGGGCGGGCCGTTCTCCTGGCTCGATATGATCGGCGCGGGCAAGGCGGTGGAGATCTGCGATCGCCTGGAGGCCGCCCACGGCCCCCGCTTCGCCGCGCCGAAGCTCCTGCGCGAAATGGCCGAGGCGGGCGAGCGGTTCTACACCCGGTTCGACCCGGCCCGCGCGGCCTGACGCGGCACGACGCCAACCGGCGCGCATCACGCGCGCCGGTTCACCCACCCTTGCTTTTTCAGGCCGGATGCTGTCAGAACGAAGCATGAACGCCTATAGCTTCACCCTCTGCGGCGCGTCGCTCGCGCTTCTGCCCTCCGGCGCGCTGTTCTGGGGCGACGAAGGGCTGCTCTGCGTCTCCGATCTGCACCTTGGCCGCTCGGAGCGGTTCGCGCGCAATGCGGGCGCCCTTTTGCCGCCTTACGAGACGCGCGACACCCTCACCCGGCTGGAGGCCGATATCGAGGCCACCGGCGCCAACTGCATAGTCTGCCTTGGCGATTCCTTCGACGATGCCGCCGCTGCGAAGGGGCTCGACGCGGAGGCGCGCAACTGGCTCACCCGGCTGATGGCGGGGCGTGACTGGGTCTGGATCGAGGGCAACCACGATCCCGGCCCGCTCGACCTCGGCGGCACCCACCGCGCCGAGTTGCACCGCGGCCTCCTCACCTTCCGGCACATCGCCGAGCCGGGAGCATTGGGCGAGATCTCGGGGCACTACCACCCCAAGGCGCGGCTCTCGGCAGGCGGGCGCGGCGGGGCGCGCCCCTGCCTGCTGGTCGACCACGCGCGCGCGATCCTGCCCGCCTACGGCACCTATACCGGCGGGTTGCGCAGCGACGATGCCGTGCTTGCCACCTTGATGGGCCCGGGCGCGCTCGCGGTGCTCATCGGCCCGGTGCCGCGCCCGATCCCGATGCCACGCTGAACGCTGCGTCAGTCTTGCCCCAAGGCCCGGCCACGGCCATCCTTCGCCAAAGGGAGAAATCCATGACCGACCGTGTCACCATCACCCGCGACGGGCCTGTCGCCACCGTGGCCCTGAACCGGCCCGACAAGCTCAACGCGCTTGATATTCCGCTGATCGAGGCGCTGGTGCAGGCGGGCGAAAGCCTCGCGCGCGAACCCGCCATCCGCGCCGTCGTGCTCACCGGGGCGGGTGTGAGCTTCTGCGCCGGGCTCGATACCGCCGCCATGCCCGAGATCGCCCGCCTTGCGCGCGAGGTTGGATTCATGACCCGCAGCCACGGCGCCTCGAACCTGTTCCAGGCCGCGGCGATGGTCTGGGCAGACCTGCCCCAGCCGGTGATCGCGGCGGTGCGGGGGCATGCCTTCGGCGGCGGTTTCCAGGTGATGCTCGGCGCCGATATCCGCATCGCCGCCCCCGATACCCGCTTCGCGGTGATGGAGACACGCTGGGGCCTCGTGCCCGACATGGGCGGCATGGTGCTGATGCCCCGTCTCGCCCGGTCCGACGTGATCCGGCGGCTGACCTACACGGCCGAGATATTCGGCGCCGACAGCGCGCTCGACTGGGGCTTCGTCACGGAACTGGCGGATGACCCGCGCGCCCGCGCCACAGCTCTGGCCGGGGAGATCGCCACGCGTTCGCCCGACGCGGTGCGCGCCGCCAAGCGGCTGATCGGGGAGACGGCGCTGATGCCCGCCGCCGATGCGCTGCTCGCCGAGAGCGCCGCGCAGGAGGCGCTGGTGGGCCAGCCCAACCAGGTCGAGGCGGTGATGGCGGGGCTTGAAAAGCGCCCACCGAAGTTCACCGACTGACCACGCTGGCTTTCAGATTTCCGACATTCCAATGCAAAAGGGCGGGCCATTGCGCCGCCCTTCTTTACCTTTTCCTGCAATCGCGCTCAGGCGGTCAGCCCCTCGGGCTCGGCCAGCCCATGCGCGCGGCAGGTGGCCGTGAGGGTGTTGGCGAGCAGGCAAGCGATGGTCATCGGCCCCACTCCGCCCGGCACCGGGGTGATCGCGCCCGCGACCTCGGCCGCGCTCTCGAACTCCACGTCGCCCACGAGACGGCCCTTGCCGCCCTCCTCCGCCGGCGGCAGCCGGTTGATGCCAACGTCGATCACCGTGGCGCCGGGCTTGATCCAGTCGCCCGTCACCATCTCCGCCCGGCCCACGGCGGCAACGACGATGTCCGCGCCGCGCACCACCGCCTCGATATCGCGGGTGCGCGAATGCGCCACCGTCACCGTACAGCTGTCGCGCAGCAGCAGTTGCGCCATCGGCTTGCCGACGATGTTCGACCGCCCGATCACCACCGCGTTCAGCCCCGAAAGGCTGCCGTGGTGCTCGCGCAGCAGCATGAGGCAACCGAGCGGCGTGCAGGGCACCATTGCCTTCTGCCCGGTCGCCAGCAGGCCCACGTTGGAGATGTGGAAGCCGTCCACGTCCTTCGCCGGGTCGATCGCGTTGATCACGAGGTCTTCGTTCAGGTGCCCGGGCAGCGGCAGTTGCACGAGGATGCCGTTCACCGCGGGATCGGCGTTCAACCGGTCGATCAGTGCCAGCAGATCGGCCTCAGAGGTGTCGGCGGGCAGCTTGTGCTCATAGGAGTTCATCCCCGACTCGATGGTCTGCCGCCCCTTGGAACGCACGTAAACCTCGCTCGCCGGGTCTTCACCCACCAGCACCACCGCGAGACCCGGGGTGATCCCGTTTTCTTCCTTCAGCCGCGCCACGTGCTCGCCCACCCGGCCCCGCACCTCGGCCGCGAAGGCCTTTCCGTCGATGATTGTCGCCGTCATGGCGCCCTCCTCAGAAATCGGTTTTCGCAAAGGCGTCGCGGTAATGCGCCATCTGCATCCGCGTCGCAAGCACGGCGTTCTTCATCAGCGTGGCCACCGTCACCGGGCCGACGCCGCCCGGCACCGGGGTGAGCCAGCCGGCCACCTGCGCCACGCTGTCGAAATCGACGTCGCCCACCGTCTTGCCGTCGACCCGGTTGATGCCGATGTCGATCACCGCGGCGCCCGGCTTGATCATGTCGCCCGTCACCAGCCCGGCCTTGCCGACGGCGACGAACACCGCGTCCGAGGCCCGGCTGTGCATCGCCACCGAGCGCGTCATGTGGTGGCAGACCGTCACCGTCGCCCCCAGCCCCATCATCAGGAAAGCGATCGGCTTGCCGACGATCTCGCTGTGCCCGATCACCGTCACGTCGAGCCCCTCCACCTTGAGCGGCAGGGTTTTCAGGATCTCCACCGCCGCCACTGCCGTGCAGGGGCCGAGCGCGAGATCGTTGTAGACGATGTTGCCGATCGAAGCGGGGTGCATCCCCTCCACGTCTTTCAGCGGATGCACCGCCTTCTGCAGCGCCTTGACCGGGATATGGTCGGGCAAGGGCCGCTGGATGATGATGCCGTTCACCCGCGGGTCGGCGTTGAGGCCCTGAAGGATGCCGACGAGCTGTTCCAGCGAGGTTTCGGCCGGGTAGCTGCGCGCCTCGAAATCGACGCCCGCGTTCTCGGCGTGCTTTTGCTGGTTGCGCACGTAGAGATCGGCGGCCGGGGTATCGCCGACCGAAACCGAAACCAGGCGCGGTGCCCAGCCCTGCTCGCGCAGGGTGGCCGCCTCGGCGGCCACCTCGCGTGTGATATCGGCCGCGATGGCCTTTCCGTCGATCAAAGCGGCGCGGGGGGCGCGGTCTTGCATGATGTCCTCCGGGGTTCTGAGATCGGGTTCATCTCGGCCTCGCCGCCGGTATACATCCGCATACCGTTCAGAACAAGCCCTCGACCTCCCCCGCCGCGTTCAGCCCGATCGACATCGCCGCCGGTTTCGACGGAAGGCCCGGCATGGTCATGATCTCGCCGCAGATCACCACGACGAATCCCGCCCCGGCCGAGAGCCGCACCTCGCGCACCGGCACCGAATGGCCGGTCGGCGCGCCGCGCAGGGAGGGGTCGGTCGAGAAGGAATACTGCGTCTTGGCCATGCAGATCGGCAGGTGGCCGAAGCCGGCCTCCTCCCAGGCGCGCAGCTGGTCGCGGATCTTCTTGTCGGCCAGCACCTCGTCGGCGCGGTAGATGCGCTTGGCAATGGTCTCGATCTTGGCGAAGAGCCCCATGTCGTCGGCGTAGAGCGGCGCGAAATGGGCGCTGTCCTTGTCGGCGATCTCGGCCACGCGGGTGGCCAGTTCGGTGATCCCGGCCGAGCCCTCGGCCCAGTGCCGCGCAAGGATCGCCTCGGAGCCGTGCTCGGCGACATAGGCCTTGATCGCCTCCACCTCGGCCTCGGTATCGGTCACGAAATGGTTGATCGCCACCACCACCGGCACGCCGAAGCTCTTCATGTTCTCGATGTGGCGGCCAAGGTTGGCGCAGCCCGCGCGCACCGCCTCGACGTTCTCGGTGCCAAGGTCTTCCTTGGCCACGCCGCCGTTCATCTTCATCGCCCGCACCGTGGCCACGAGCACCACCACGGATGGCGCGATCCCGCCCTTACGGCACTTGATGTTCATGAACTTCTCGGCGCCGAGATCGGCCCCGAACCCGGCTTCCGTCACCACGTAGTCGGCGAGCTTCAGCGCGGTGCGGGTGGCGATCAGGCTGTTGCAGCCATGGGCGATGTTGGCGAAGGGGCCGCCGTGCACGAAGGCCGGGTTGTTCTCCAGCGTCTGCACCAGGTTGGGCTGCATCGCGTCACGCAGGAGCACCGTCATCGCCCCGTCGGCGCCGATCTGGCGGCAGGTGATCGGGGTGCGCTCGCGGGTGTAGGCGACGATGATGTCGCCGAGCCGCTGCTGCAGATCGTCAAGATCCTGCGCGAGGCAGAGGATCGCCATGACCTCGGAGGCCACGGTGATGTCGAACCCGGTCTGGCGGGCGAAGCCGTTCGACACGCCGCCGAGCCCCACCACCATGTCGCGCAGGGCGCGGTCGTTCATGTCCATCACCCGGCGCCAGGTGATCCGGCGCTCGTCGATCTCCAGCGAATTGCCCCAGTAGATGTGGTTGTCGATCATCGCCGAGAGCAGGTTGTGGGCGCTGGTGATGGCGTGGAAATCGCCGGTGAAGTGGAGGTTCATGTCTTCCATCGGCACCACTTGCGCGTAGCCGCCGCCGGCCGCGCCGCCCTTCATCCCGAAGTTCGGGCCAAGGCTCGCCTCGCGGATCGCGATCGCGGCTTTCTTGCCGATGGCGTTGAGGCCGTCGCCGAGGCCAACGGTGGTGGTGGTCTTGCCCTCGCCCGCGGGCGTGGGGTTGATCGCGGTGACGAGGATCAGCTTGCCATCGGGCCGGCTTTCGAGCTCGTTGATGAACTCCTGGCCCACCTTGGCCTTGTCATGGCCATAGGGCAGCAGGTGCTCGGTTGGGATGCCCAGCTTCTGGCCGATCTCCTGGATCGGTTTCTTGTTGGCTGCGCGGGCGATCTCGATATCGGTCTTGTGGCTCACGGGTTCATTCCTCCTCGGCTGCGACACCCTGTCCCGTGGGGTATAGCCAGCACAGCGCGGGGGAACAGGGAGAAAACCGACATTTCCGCGGGTGGTTCCGCCTTCGAGGGAAATCGGCGTCACCGATGGGAAACTCGCGTTCCGCTCGGGCACGGCGGCGACTGCGACACCGCCTCTCCCCCAATAGAGAAGGCCCCGGAAGCTCTGCGCTGCCGGGGCCTTCGGTCATGTTCGTGGGTGTCTTCAGGTCGGCTCGGGCTCGAGCTCCCCGTTATCATCCCGCGGCTTCTTGCGCGGCCGCGTCTTGGGGATCGAGAGCACCGAGGGCTCGTCGTCCGCCTTCTCCGCGCTGCCGCTTTCGTCGTCGTCGACGTGCGGCGGCTCGCCCGCGATCACCCGCTTGATCTCGTCGCCGGTGAGGGTCTCGTATTCCAGCAGCCCCTGCGCCAGGCGTTCCCAGTCATCGCGACGTTCCTCGATGATCGACTTGGCGCGTTCGTAGCCGGACTGAACGAAGCGGCGAACCTCTTCCTCGATCAGCTCCTTGGTATTGGCCGATACCGAGAACCCGGCGGTGTTGCCCGAATAGCCCTCGGCCGCCTCGGCGTAATCGATGTTGCCCACCTTGTCCGACATGCCCCAGCGCATCACCATCGCGCGGGCCAGCTGGCTGGCCTGCATGATGTCGCCAGCGGGGCCGTTCGACACTTCGTCTTCGCCCCACTTGAGGATCTCGGCGGCCTTGCCGGCCATGGTCATGGCAAGCTGTTGCTCGCACTGGTCCTTGTGCCAGTTCAGCCGGTCCATTTCGGGCAGGCTTACCACCATGCCGAGCGCGCCGCCGCGCGGGATGATCGTCGCCTTGTAGACAGGGTCGCACTTCGGCAGGCTGAGGCCGACGATGGCGTGGCCCGCCTCGTGATAGGCGGTGTGCGCCTTCTGCTCGTCGGTCAGCACCATCGAGCGGCGCTCGGCGCCCATCATCACCCGGTCCTTGGCCTGTTCGAAATCATGCATCATCACGAAGCGCCGGCCAACGCGCGCCGCCGTCAGCGCCGCCTCGTTCACCAGGTTGGCCAGGTCGGCGCCGGAGAACCCGGGCGTGCCCCGCGCGATCAGGCGCAAGTCCACGTCGGGCCCAAGCGGCACCTTGCGGGCATGCACGTTGAGGATCTTCTCACGGCCCTTGATGTCGGGGTTGGGCACGGTCACCTGCCGGTCAAAGCGGCCCGGGCGCAGCAGCGCCGGATCGAGCACGTCCTTGCGGTTGGTCGCGGCGATGATGATCACGCCCTCGTTCGACTCGAACCCGTCCATTTCCACCAGAAGCTGGTTCAGCGTCTGCTCGCGCTCGTCATTGCCACCGCCATAGCCGGCGCCACGGCTGCGGCCCACGGCGTCGATCTCGTCGATGAAGACGATGCAGGGCGCGTTCTTCTTGGCCTGCTCGAACATGTCGCGCACCCGGCTCGCGCCGACGCCGACGAACATCTCGACGAAATCAGAACCCGAGATGGTGAAGAAGGGCACCCCCGCCTCGCCCGCGATCGCGCGCGCCAGAAGCGTTTTACCGGTGCCCGGCGGGCCGACGAGCAGCGCACCTTTCGGGATCTTGCCGCCAAGGCGCGAGAACTTCTGCGGGTTGCGCAGGAATTCGACGATTTCCTCGAGCTCTTCCTTGGCTTCGTCGATGCCGGCGACGTCGTCGAAGGTCACCCGACCCTCGCGCTCGGTCAGCATCTTGGCCTTGGACTTGCCAAAGCCCATCGCGCCACCGCGCCCGCCGCCCTGCATCCGGTTCATCATGAAGAACCAGAAACCGATCAGCAGCAGCACCGGAAGCAGCAGCGACAGGAGCGAGAAGAACCCCGATTGCGCCTGCCGTTCGGCCTCGACGGTGATGCCCTGGTCGATCAGCCGGTTGGTGATCTCCGCATCGCCGGGCAGGACCGTGGTATAAACCTTGCCCTCGGCGCCGACGTAGCGGACCGTTTCTCCGTCGATCGTGGCCTTGGTGACCTCGCCCGCATCCACGGCGGCGACGAATTCGGAATAGTTCACCTGCTGCGACGCCATCGTCGACGAGTTGTTCGAGAACAGGTTGAACAAGGCCAGGATCAGCACGAACAGCACGATCCAGAAGGCGAAGTTTCTCGCGTTGCCCAAGTCGGTCTCCCTTGAAGAGTGCTCCGCCGGGGCGTGCCCGGAGGTTTCTCTTAAAATAGGCAGGATGCGCCCATGTTCAATGCGATAAAAAAGATGTGACGAAATCACCCGCCGGATGGTCGATTTCCGCCGAGATTCCGGCGCCCAGCCCTGCCACGGGTGCGGCGACGAGGGTTTCACCGCGCCAGAGCGCGGGCGTGGCCATCAGCGCGGCGCGCGCCAGCCCGGCGTCGCGCCAGCCCGGGCAATCCTTCAACGCCGCACCGAGGGCGCGGATCTCCAGCCCGTCTTCCGCCGCCCCCCGCGGACCGGTGAGGCGCCAGCGCCCGTCCCAGCGCGCCCCGGTCGGCGCGACCGTGTGGCGCACCGCGGCGTATTCCCGTCCAAGGCGCAGGTCATGCCCGGCACTGGAGACGAGGCAGCCGTGGAGCGTTTGCGTCCGGCCGTCGCCGATCGCGGCTTCCAGCCCCGCCAGCGCCTCGCGCCGCGGCGGGTAGTCGGCCCCCGAAACCCAGACGATCGCGCGCGCCAGCAGGCGGCGGCGAATCTCGGGGTCGGCGGCGAGAAAGCCGGCGCGATCGAAGACCACGTCGCCCGCCGCGTCGACCCGGGCGATATGCCCGGCGGTTTCGCCGGCGCAGCGCCCCAGCGCGCGGCGCGCGGCGGCGAGGTTGGCGGCGACGTTGCCCAGGGTCTCGGCGCCGATACCGAGCGGGGCGAGGGCTGACAGAACCTTGCGCGCCTTCACGCGGTCGAACCCGGTATCCTCGTTCGACGGGTCATCGCGCCAGCCAAGGCCGTGGCGGGTGAGAAACCCGCGCAACGCCTCTCGGCCCAGCCCCAGCGCCGGGCGCCAGAACCGCGCGCCGTCGCGCTCGAAAACCGGCTCCATCGCGGCGAGGCCGTCGACCCCCGCCTCCCGGCCAAGGCGCATCAGGAAGGTCTCGGCGACATCATCCATCGTGTGCCCCAGCGCCACCCGGTCGAGCCGGTTCCGCCCGGCCCAGTCGGCGAGCAGGCGGTAGCGCGCCGCGCGCGCCTCGGCCTGCAGGTTTCCGCTGCCCGTCCAGCCGTCCCAGCGCAGGGATTCATGGCCGATGCCGAGTGCCGCGCAGGTTTCGGCCACGAAGGCCGCCTCCTCGCCCGCCTCGGGCCGCAATCCGTGATCGACGGTCGCGGCCAGAACCGGCACGCCGTGTTCCCGAGCGCAGGCGCTCAGAAGATGCAGAAGCGCCATCGAGTCGCCGCCGCCGGACACCGCGATGCCGAGGCGGCGCAGTTCCGGCCAGTGCGGCGCGGTGCAAAGCTGGTCTTGAAGGTGCCTGTCGGCCGCGCTCAGTCGCATCCCAGGCTGGCCCGCGCCGCCTGCGCCTCGGCCACCGCCGCGGCGCCGGGGAAACGGTTGGCGACCTCGCCCAGCGTCACGCAGGCCTCGTTGATCTGGCCAAGCTCACCCAGCGCCGCGCCGAGCTTGAACAGCGCGTCGGCGGCCTTCGGTCCCTGCGGGCTGCCGGAATAGGACGCGAGGTAGGCGCGCGCGGCCTCGGCCACCATGCCCAGATCGGTCAGCGCCTCGCCGCGCAGGTAATGCGCTTCGCCGGTGAGCGGCCCGCCGGGGTAGGCTTCGACGAAACGGCCGAACAACTCGGCCGCCTCGGTTGCGTTGCCCGCCTCGAGAGCCGCCTGAGCGGCATCGAAATCGTCACGTTCGGCGACCGCGAGTTGCCCGGTTCCGGTGCCGGCGGCCGGGTCGGGCGTGGCGGCGATCGCCGAGGCCGCCGGGCCGGTCACCTCCGGCAAGCTGCCGCCGCCGAGCGCGGGGGTTTCGCCGAGCTTGGAAATGTCGCAATCCGCTTCCAGTTCGCACAGCCGGAATTCGAGATCCCCGACCCGGTTGGTGCCATCACTGACCACTTGGTTGATGCGGAACTCGAGCTCTTCGGACTTGGCGGTGAGCCGGGTCACCTGCGCCTCGATCGCGTTCACCCGGTCGAGCATCGAACCACCGCCCGACGCCGCCGAGGCGCCGCCGGTGGTGTTCAACTCGCCCTTGAGGCGCTGGATCTCGACGTAGAGCACGGTCAGCTCCTGCCGGATGTCGGCCAGAGTCTGGGCGCGGTCCTGCGCCTTGAGCGGCATCGCCAGCAACAGGAGCGCCAGCGTCGCCGCGATCATCCGTGCCCAAACCGCCATCGTGCCGCCTCCTGCGCCGGTTGCCTCAGCTCGTGCCCGCGCCAGCGGTGAGCACCGTCACCGCCCGGCGGTTCTGCGCGTAGCAGCTCTCGTCGGAGCAGATCGCCAGCGGACGTTCCTTGCCGTAGGACACGGTTCTGAGCCGGTTCGGGGCAACGCCCCGGTCGATCAGGTAGGCCTGAACGGCACTGGCGCGACGCGCACCGAGCGCGAGGTTGTATTCACGCGTGCCCTGCTCGTCGGCATGGCCCTCGACAATCGCGGAAAACTCGGGGTTTTCCATCAGCCAGGTCGCCTGCTTGGCGAGCACGTCCTGCGCCTCGGCGCTGAGCGTCGACTGGTCGACGGCAAACAGCACCCGGTCACCGATGGTTTGCTCGAAATAGGCCGGCGAGGTGGGATCGGAGGGCGAGCCCGGCACGATGCCGCCTGCACCCGCGGTCGCAGCGTCGTCGCCGAAGCGGCTGTTCCTGTCGCAAGCCGAGAGCGCGAGCGCGCCGATCAGCATCGCAGCCATGGTGAAGTGTTTCATCGGATTTGTCCTGTTTCAAAAGGTGTTCTTGTTGCCCGTTTTGTTCAGTGTAGCAGATCGCGGGCCCATTGGGAATCGGGCGCTTCAGTTCTGCAGCGGCCCCCAGGCCGGATCGGAGGCCGCCGAGGGGGTTGCCACGCGGCGCAGGTTGCGCCCCGAGATGTCGACCGAGTAGAGCGCCGGCGCGCCGCTTTCGCCCTGCGTTTCGCGGGTGAACATGATCACCCGGCCGTTGGGCGACCATGTCGGCCCCTCGTCGAGGAAGGAGGCCGTGAGCAGCCGCTCTTCCGAGCCGTCGGTGCGCATCACGCCGATGTGAAACCGCCCGGCGTTCTGCTTGGTGAAGGCGATAAGGTCGCCGCGCGGACTCCAGACCGGGGTGCCGTAACGCCCGGGGCCGAAGCTGATCCGCTTGGCCTCGCCGCCAGAGGTCGGCATGACATAGAGCTGCTGGGTGCCGGACCGGTCGCTTTCGAAGACGATCCGGCTGCCATCGGGCGAAAAGCTGGGCGCGGTTTCGATCGAGGGCGCATCGGTGAGCCGCCGCATACCGCTGCCGTCGAGCCCGACCGTGTAGACATCGGTGTTGCCGCCCTGCTCGAGCGAAAACACCACCGATTGCCCGTCGGGCGAGAAGCGCGGCGCGAAGGTCATGTTGCCGCCCGAGGTATCGAGCGCCACCCGGCTGACCGAGGCCACGTCGAGCACGTAGATCTGCGGCCGCCCGGTCTCGTAGGAGGTGTAGAGCACCCGGTCGCCGGTGGGCGAGAACCGCGGCGCGAGCACGAGATCGTCCGAATCGGTGAGGAACTGGACGTTGGCCCCGTCGTAATCCATCAGCGCGAGCCGTTTCAGGCGCGCGTTCTTCGGCCCCTGCTCGCTGACGAAGACCACCCGGCTGTCGAAATAGCCGCCCTCGCCGGTGATCCGGCTATAGACCACGTCGGCCACCTTGTGGGCAATCCGCCGCCATCCCTCGACGGTGCCGGAGAATTGCAGCCCCTCGCCGAGCGCGGCCCCGGAAAACACGTCGAACAGGCGAAACTTGATCACCAGATTGCCGCCCCCGGCCATCTCGACCGCACCTACCACCAGCGCCTGCGCATTGATCGCCTTCCAGTCGGCATAGGCCACCGGGGCGTCGAAGCTGGTGACCGACGAGATATGCGCCGAAGCCGGGATTTCGCGGAAAAGCCCGGTGCCGGTGAGATCGGCGGCGATCACCCGGGTGATCTCGGCGGCGTATTGCGCCGCCTCGCCGCCCGCCGCGACGAACGTGGGGATCGCCACCGGCAAGGGCTCGATCACGCCCTCGTCGATCACGATCCGCAGCGGCTGCGCGTGGGTTGCGGTCTGGGTCAGACCGACGATGGCCAGAGCCATGATCAGGATGCGAATTGGTTTCATCATGTCCTCTCGGTCTCCCGATTATCCCCGTTTTCGTCGACGCGCCACCACCCGGGGCCCGGCTTCGGCGGGAATCGGCCAAGCCCCCGCCCGTTCTTATACACAAACATGACGCTCACCTGATCCTCATGTTTCCGGGATCGAAGGTCATCTCGATCTCGCGCCACTGGTCATACTTCTCGGCCGGCAAGCCGTAGCCCGAGGTGCCGCAGCGGATCACCGCGCGGCGGGCCGCCTCGTAGGCGATGCGCGTGGCCTCCTGGGTCGGCCCGTTCGACGAAATCATCTCGATCCCTTCCGGCCGCCCGTCGCGCGACATCTGCACCAGCACCACCACCGTGGTGTTGAGCGCATCGGTGGAGGCCGAGCCGAGGTTCCAGCAGCGCGACACCGCCACCCGCAGCCCGTCGCGCTCGCCGCTGGTGAGCGGCGGACCGGAGGGGCCCGGCGTGCCCGCCGCCTCGCCAAGAACATCCGCCAGCGCGTCGTTGACCGCGCTGTCGATGGCGGCGTTGTTCGGTGGCGTCGGCTCGGGCGTGGGCGCGGGCTCGGGGTCCGGCGCGGGGGCCTCGACGGTTTCGGGCCGCGGCGCGGGCCGGTCGGGGCGGCGCGGCGGGCGCGGCGAACTCGTCGGGGCGGCGTCGGGCCGGTCGGCCTCGGTCACGATCTGGGTTGTCGAGGCTTCCGGCGCCTGCGCCGGCAGTTCCTCGACCGGGGCCTGCGGCTCGGTCGCCTCGGCAGGGGCGCTTTCCTCGATCAGAACCGGCCCCTCGGGCAACGGATCCTCAGGGGCTTCAACAACCTCGTTCGTCACCCGGTCGGCGGCGGGCGGCGTCACTTCCGGCGCCGGTGCCGGCGGCTCGGGTTCAGGCTCGGGCTCCGGTGCCGGCGGCGCGGGTTCCGGCTCGGGCTCAGGCTCGGGCGCGGCGGGCTCGGGGTCCGGTTCCGGCGCGGGCGGCGCCGGGCGCCGCGGCGGCGCGGGCGAGGTTTCCGGCGGCGAAGGGGCCGGGGCGGGCCGGGGCGCCTGCGCTGCCTCGTTCAAAGCGGCGAACTCCGCCCCCGAGATCAGCGACACCTCAGACACCCTGAGCGGCGGCTCATCCGGCCCGCGCAGGAACAGCCCCCCGAACAGGAGCCACAGCATCAACAGCCCGTGCCCGATGCCGGATATGATGTAGCCCGTTCTCATCGCAGCGATCTATCGCCCGTCCATCGACGGCCCACCGGTTTCGGTCACGAGGCCGATGTTGTTGAACCCGCCGGCATTGAGCGCGCCCATCACCTGCGCCACCACCTCGTAGGGCACCCGCCCGTCGGCGCGCAGGAAGACCTTGTTGTCTTGCCGCTCGGCGGCGATGGCGCGCAGCTTTTCGATCAACTCGTCGCGCGCGATCTCGGTCTTCATCAGCGTGATCGTGCCCTCGGCAGTGATCGACACGGTAAGCGGTTCCTCCTCCACCGATGGCAGCGGCGTGGCCGACGTTTTCGGCAGTTCCACCGGCACGCCCACGGTCATCAGCGGCGCGGCCACCATGAAGATGATCAGGAGCACCAGCATCACGTCGACAAACGGCGTGACGTTGATCTCCGACATCAGCGCGCCGTGGCGGCCACGGCGGCGCCCGCGCCGGGCGCGCGGTTTGAATTGTGCAACGCTTCCGCCCATCTCAACTGTCCAACTGGCGGCTGAGAATGGTGGCGAACTCGTCGGCGAAAGCCTCCCAGCCGGCGACGATGCCGTCGCTCCGGGCGGTGAGGTTGTTGTAGAAGATCAGCGCCGGGATCGCCGCGAGCAGGCCGAGGCCGGTGGCGAACAGCGCCTCGGCAAGGCCGGGGGCCACCACGGCAAGGTTGGTGTTCTGCTGCTGCGCGATCTCGATGAAGCTGTTCATGATCCCCCAGACGGTGCCGAACAGCCCGATGAAGGGCGCCGACGAGGCCACCGTGGCGAGGAACGACAACCCCTTGTTGAGCTCTTCCGCCTCCTTGGCGATCGCCACGTCCATCGACCGGTCGATCCGCGCCTGCGCGCCCGCGATCAGCCCGCCATCGGCGCGGTGCGAGCGGTGCCACTCGGTCATGCCCGCCGCGAACACCCGTTCCGGCGGCGCCGCCGGATTGGGGCCGAGCGTTTCATAGAGCTCGTCGAGCGGTTCGCCCGACCAGAACGCGCGGTCGAACTCGGCCGACGCGGCCCGGGCGCGGCGATACTGGATGAACTTGGTGACGATGATCGCCCACGAGTAGAACGATGCCGCCACCAGCAGCAGCATGACCAGCTTCACGACCAGCGTTGCGCGAAGGAACAGCGAGAAGAAGGAGAAATCCATCTCCTGCGCCAAAGCGAGAGTTTCCGTTTCCATGATCCCGATCCGCCTGCCTCTTGGGGTCCGCCTCTTTCGGGCGGCAATTTCCCCCAGAAATAGCCCAGATCAACGGGGAAATCCAATGAAACCGCCGCGTCGGCGGGATTTGCGGCGCTTCAGTGCAACAACAGGCGGATATTCGCCGGAAGCCGCGCCGCCTGCCCGGCCTCGTTCAGCGCCGCCAGCACCACGCGCGCCGAAAACAGCTTCTGGCCGTCGCGGAAGACCTCCTGGCGCATGGTGATCCGCGCCCCGCCGACGCTCTCGATCGAAGTTTCCACCTCCAGCTCGTCGTCGAGCCGGGCGGGCGCGAGGTAATCCGCCTCGACATGGCGCACGGCGAACACGATCCCCTCCGCCTCGCGCAGCGCCCGCTGATCCACCCCCCGCGCCCGCACGAACTCGGTGCGCCCGCGCTCGATGAAACGCAGGTAGTTGGCATAATAGACGATCCCGGCGGCATCGGTGTCTTCGTAGTAAACGCGCAAGCGGAGGCGGTGGGTCATGTCATCTCCTGATTGCCGAGCGGGAACTCTGCCAGCGGCTCGTGGATGGCGCCTTCCTCGCGCAGGTGGGAGCGGAAGAGCGTGAAGCTTTCGGCGGTGGCCGCCGGCAGGGTCACCGTGCCGTTGAGGGCGAGAAATTCGCCAAGCCGGGCGCGGTCGCGCGCGGGCATTTCGCGGGGCAGGCGCGCGAGGGTCACGTGCGGGCGGAAGCGGCGGCGTTCCAGCGCCACGCCGGCGGCGCGCACGGCGTGGGCCACCTTGTCGTGCAGCCGCTCAAGCCTCTCGCCCCGGGCGGTGATAACCAGGGCTCCGGCATTCTTCCCGCCGAACAGATCAAGCCCGCCGAGCACAAGCTCCACCGGCGGCAGCCGAAGCGTCATGAGCACTTCGGCCACATCGCGCGCCTTCGGCTCGCTGATCTCGCCGAGGAAGGCGAGGGTGAGGTGCAGGTTTTCCTCGGGCAGCGCACGGCCCACCGTCAGCCCCGCCTGCAGCCGCGCCAGCGCGTCGGCCAGCGCCTCGGGCAGGTCGAGGGCGATGAAGGCCCTCATCCTTGCATCCTCGCCCAGAGCCGGAGTGCGTGGGCCGGATCGGTGCTGGCCGGGGGCATCACCGGGTCGTAGCCTGCCCGGATCAGGGCCGCGAACTCGGGGCGCAGCACCGCCGCGCCGGTCTCGGGGTGACTGCCGACCGGCGAGGCCTCGGCGAAGGCCGCCTCGCCCCATGTGAGCATCACCCGCACCGCCTCGCCCAGCGCCAGCGTTTCCGCCGGCAGAGCGGCCATCTCGCCCGACATGCGCAAGAAGGAAAAACAGGCGCGGATCGCCCCGGTCTCGTCGAAGCGGAAAGCGCGGTATTGGCTGGCCCCGGCCCGCTCCAGCCGCGCGACAGTGTCGGCAAGGCCGGGCAGCATCGCGTCGAGGTTGGGCACGTCGATCAGCTCACCCCAGTCGCGCAGGAAGAACAGCATCAGGTTGGCGCCCAGTTCCGGGTCAGTTTCGGCAACCTCGACGCCGGCGAGCGCCGCCACCGCCTCGATCGCACCCTTGATCACCGGCAGGCTCTCGTCCTCGACGCCGAACACCACCGGCACGATTGGCCGCCCCCAGCGCGCAAAGCCGTAGCCAGCATCGCGCGTGAACAGGGCCTGAACCTCTTCGGGCGTCATCGCTTTCCCCCCATCGTGCCGAAATCTGCCGCGCGCAGGCATAGAACCTCGCCCGCGGGCGCGCAACCGGCCCGGATGCGCTTATTCGCCCGCCAGCAGCCCGATGATCGTGCCCGGCAAGGCTCCGCCCGGGCTGCCGTAGAGCCGCGCGCCCTGCTCCGGGCTGGTCAGCACCACGATCACGCGCCCGTCCGCGCGCGAAACCGCCACGGCGCCGCGCTCGCTCTGGCAGGAGAACTTCACGCAGCCCTCCCCCACGATCCAGTCGCCCTCCACCCGGAACGGCGACGACAGGTCAATCAACCGATCCGCCTCGATCAACGCCTCCGCGTCCATGATCGCGGCGAGACGGTCCTGGTAATCGGCCGCCTCGATCAACTCGAACGGGTAACGGCCGATCCAGAACTCGGGGCCATCTCCCGGCGCCATACCCGAAGCCGGGCGCGGCGCGTCTTCTTCCCACACCGGGTGCCATCCCAGAGGTAGGTCACCGGCGGGCGGCCCGGCTCGACGCGCGGCATGGTCACAGCCAGCACGCCATCGTCGCGCGCGCGCACCTCATTGGCCTGGGCGCAGGTGCCGAAATCCGGTGAGAACCGCAGATCACCCGGCGCGGCATGGAACCACACGTATTGGCCGTTGCAGGCATTGCCACCTTGCGAAACGAGGATCAGCACCCAATCGCCGAACTGCTCTTCGAGAAAGGCGAGGAAGGGCTGGGTGGGCAGCGCAATCACCTCACCGCCCGCGACCAGCGCCCTTTCACCGGACGCCCCCTCGACGATCTCGAGCGGCCCCGCCCGCGTGTCGAATGCCGTTGCGGGCGCGGCCAGGATCAGGGCGAGGAAAAGGATCAACCGGCGCATCGGGCCTCCTTGCGGCACGCTGTCATCCCTCGAAAAGTTCCGCCTGCCCCGGCGCGCGCGGTGGTGGAAGGCCGAGGTGGGTCCAGGCCCGCTGCCCCAGCATCCGGCCGCGCGGGGTGCGCTGGATCAGGCCCTGCTGCAACAGGAAAGGCTCGATCACTTCCTCCAGCGCATCGCGGCTTTCCGAGAGCGCGGCGGCGAGGGTTTCGATCCCCACCGGGCCGCCGGCGTAATGCTCCGCCATCAGCCCGAGATAGCGCCGGTCGGCCCCGTCGAGGCCGAGGCGGTCCACCCCGAGCCGGGTCAGCGCGTTATCGGCGATCTCGCGGGTGATGTGGCCCTCACCTTCGACCACGGCGAAATCCAGCACCCGGCGCAGCAACCGCCCGGCAATCCGCGGCGTGCCGCGTGCGCGCCGGGCAATCTCGCGCGCGCCCTCGGCATCGGCCGGGGCGCCGAGCTTCACCGCGTTGCGGGTGACGATCTCGTGCAACTCGTCCTCGGTGTAGAACTCGAGCCGCGTCGGGATGCCGAAGCGGTCGCGCAAGGGGGTGGTGAGCAAGCCGAGCCGGGTTGTCGCCCCCACCAGCGTGAAGGGCTGCAACTCGATCCGCACGGTGCGCGCGGCGGGGCCCTCGCCGATCACCAGGTCGAGCTCGAAATCCTCCAATGCCGGGTAGAGCACCTCTTCCACCACCGGGTTCAGCCGGTGGATCTCGTCGATGAACAGCACGTCGTTGCGCTCGAGGTTGGTGAGGATCGCGGCGAGATCGCCCGCCTTGGCCAGCACCGGGCCGGAGGTCATGCGGAAATTCACCCCCAGCTCGCGCGCCATGATCTGCGCCAGCGTGGTCTTGCCCAGGCCGGGCGGGCCGTGAAACAGCGCGTGATCCATCGCCTCGCCGCGCTGGCGGGCGCTTTCGATGAACACGGCCAGATTGGCGCGCGCCTCGGCCTGGCCGATGAAATCGACCAGCCGCTGCGGCCTCAGCGCGCGGTCGACATCCTCGGGGCGCGGTTCGGGGCGCAAGGTGGGGTCGGGTTCGGTCATATCAATTCTCATTCAACCCGAATTGGCGGGTGTGCAACCGCTCTTTCCATCTGTTTTCGGTCTCGATGACGTCCGACGCATCGAGGCTGGGGTTCAACAGCTCGAGAATCGAGAAGCGGAATGTCCTCGGATCGCGCGCGATCAGCCGAGCGGTGATACCCTTGTCGCGCGCCACATGTCCGCGCCAGCGAGACAGGAGGTTCTCCTCGCCATAGGCCGACCCGACGTAGCGGGCACCGTCACGTTCATCGACGATCAGGTAGACCGCGCGCCATTCTCGCAGTCTGGCCGCCCAGCTTTCCGGCAGCGCCCGAAGAAACGGGGCGTGGACCACCATCGCGTCCCAGCGCGGCGGGGGAGGCATCAGAAGATCGTCGACACTGAGCGCCACGATCTCGGGGTCGAGGTTGGCGGCGACCCGCACATAGGCACGTCCGGGTGGCTGCGCGATCTGGAGCCGGCCGATAAACCCGGAAAGCAGATCGACGGGCTCAGTCTCGAACCGGACCTGATGGGAAATGCGTGCAATGTTGCGACTTGGCGCCGTGTCACTTGCACCATAGACGTCCTCAAGCTCATTGAACCACTCGTCGCCATAGATCTCGGCGGTTGGAAGGTCACGCGCATCCGTAATCCGGAACAATCCGGCGAATGTCTGTCGCCCGCTTGGATGGCGGATGAAACTCGCCATGAAATCGCGGCGCAAAAGGGTCTTGGTCGCGGGTTCGGAATGCACCGATTGATAGGCGGCAAAGAGTTCTGGCCTGTCGTGCACGATCACCGGGAGGAGCGCGCGAAGTTTGGCCGGTTGCGGCGTATGGAGAACGATCGCCACGCGGTCGGCGTCAAGGCCCTCCGCCTCCAGTAGCGCATTGAACCTGAGCCGCGCCAAAGCCCTACCCTTTCGGTGCCAGCAGCCGCAAGGCGGCGCGGATCAGGGCGGCGGTGTCGGCTTCCGGTGTTTCGTTCAGCACCGTGGCGACGGCGGAGGCGGCCTCGCCCGGGGCGTAGCCGAGGTTGCGCAGGGCCGAGAGCGCTTCGGACTGGGCGGCGGCATCGGGTCTGGCTGCGGGCATCGCGGCCGGGGCGGCGGCGGGTGGCACGCCCGGCGCGTCATCCTCCACCAGCGGCGGCGCCTCGCCCGCGCCGGCGCCCGCCATCGCCATCACCGCAGGCGCCTTGTCCTTCAGCTCGTTGACCACGCGCTGCGCCGTCTTCGGCCCGATCCCGCGCGCGGCCTTGATCGCGTTCCAGTCGCCCAGCGCGATCGCCCGGCTCACGCCGTCGGCCCCGAGCGCGCCGAGAATGGCGAGCGAGGCCTTCGCCCCCACGCCCTGCACGCTCATCAGCAGGCGGTGCCATTCCTTTTCCATCAGCGAGGTGAAGCCGAAAAGCTGCAGCAGGTCTTCGCGCACCAGGAGGTCGGTCCAGAGCGTGACCGCCTCGCCCGGCCCGGGCAGCGCGGCCATGGTGCGCTCGCTGACATGGACGATGTAGCCCACCCCGCGCACGTCGATCAGCACGTGGTCGTCGCCCCGGTAGTCGAGCCGCCCGGCGATCCGCCCGATCATGCCGAGGCCCGCCGCAGCGCCTCTTCAAGCTTACCGCCGGCACGGGAAAAATGGGCATGGGTCAGCGCAATGGCGAGCGCGTCGGCGGCGTCGGGCCCGGCGATCTCGACGCCGGGAAGCTGCAGCCGCACCATGTGGGCGATCTGGCGCTTGTCGGCATGGCCGACGCCGACAACGGTTTTCTTCACCTGGTTCGGGGCGTATTCGCCCACCGGTATGCCGGCCCGCGCCGGCACCAGCATCGCCACCCCGCGCGCCTGCCCGAGCTTCAGCGTGCCGGCGCCGTCACGGTTGACGAAGGTCTGTTCCACCGCCGCGGCATCGGGCGCATGGCGTGCGACGACCTCGCTCAGCCCCTCGAACAGGGCAAGCAGCCGCTCGGCAAGCGCCGAACCTTCGCCGTGGAGCACCCCGTTGGCGACATGCGAAATCCGCGTGCCCTCGGTTTCGATCACGCCCCAGCCGAGGTTACGAAGCCCCGGGTCGATCCCGATCACGCGCATGTGCCACCCTGCCCTGTTGGTTTTCCTCCGGTTAGCACGAAAGGCGAACATCCGCCAAGGGAAATCCCGCCACGCCACCGCCGCGCGCCCGCGCGACCCATGCGAAATGCGCATGTGGGCCTTGCGAATCCGGACATTGTGCAAGCGCAGAAAGAGGATCATATGCGCTCGGCAGCCAAGAGGCTGAGCACCCGGATTTCCTCCTATCGAGAAGAGACAGACATGAGCGTGATCGACACCACCACCCCGCGCAGCCACGGCTTCGGCTTTGCCTTCGCCCCGCGCCTGACCCGCGCCATCGCAACCCTGACGGCGCAGGTCGCCGAAGCACGTGAACGCCGCGCCACGCGGCAGACGCTGGAAAAGCTCACCGACCGCGAGCTTGACGACATCGGCCTGACCCGGGGCGACATCCACCGCCGGTTCTGATCTTTCGGGGCAGGACAGCAGGCAAAAGAAAAGGCCGCCCCGAAGGGCGGCCCTTGCAAGGCCCCCGCCAGTCGCGGGGGCTTTTACATTGTCATTCGGCCACGGAGAGCGCGACGAAGCGCGGATCGCCGTCACGACGGACGAGCAGCAGGATGGATTGCCGTCCGCCATCGCGCGCCGCCGCGATCTTGTCTTCGAAATCGGCGATCGTGGTCACGCGGCTCTGCGCCGCTTCCTCGATCACATCGGCCGGGCGCAGGCCCTTGTCCCAGGCTTCGCTGCTGGGGTCGACGTCGCGCACGGCCAGGCCGGTCGCATTGGCGTCGAGGCCGAGCTCGTCGCGCAGCGCGTCGGTGATCTCGGCGAGTTCCAGTCCGAGCACGGTCTTTTCCACCGGCGCCGGCGGCGTCGACGGCGTGCTGCCGTTGTCGGACGCGGCCACGGCTTCCTCGCGCCGCCCGAGCGTCACCCGCAGGGTCTGCGTCGCGCCATCGCGCAGCACCACGACGCGCACGGTCTTGCCCACCGGCGCATCGCCGACGATGCGCACGAGGCCGCGCGTGTCGGGCACATCCTGCCCGTCAAAGCTGATGATGAGGTCACCCGCCTCGATGCCCGCATCCTTCGCCGGGCCATCGGGAACGTCGGTCACCAGCGCGCCCGCGGTGCTGTCGAGCCCCATCGCATCGGCGAGATCCTCGGTCATGTCCTGGATCCGCACGCCGAGCCAGCCGCGCCGGGTTTCGCCGAACTCCTTGAGCTGGGCGACAACCTTGGTCACCACGTTCGAGGCCATCGAGAAGCCGATGCCGATCGAGCCGCCGGTGGGCGACAGGATCGCGGTGTTGACCCCGATCACCTCGCCGGCCATGTTGAACAGCGGCCCGCCCGAGTTGCCCCGGTTGATCGCGGCGTCGGTCTGGATGAAATCGTCGTAGGTGCCGCTGAGCTCGCGCCCGCGCGCCGAGATGATCCCGGCCGACACCGAGAAGCCCTGGCCGAGCGGGTTGCCCACCGCCATCACCCAGTCGCCCACCCGCATCACGTCCGAATCGCCGAAGTTGACGAAGGGCAGAGCCTCGCTCGGTTCGACCTTGAGCAGGGCGATATCGGTGTTGGGATCGGTGCCGATCACTTCCGCAGTCAAGGTGCCGCGGCCGTTGAAAAACTCGATCAGGATCTCGTCGGCCCCCTCGATCACGTGATTGTTGGTGACGATGAAGCCGTCTTCGGAGATCACGAAGCCCGAGCCGAGCGCGCTCGAGCGGCGGCTGCGCGGCTGGTCACCGCGTTCATTGTCCAGGAAATCGCGAAAGAAGTCTTCGAACGGCGAGCCCTCGGGCACCATCGGGTGCGGCTGGGTTTCCTGCGCGATCAGCGTCGAGGTGGTGATGTTCACCACCGCCGGACTGACCCGTTCGGCGAGATCGGCGAAACTCTCCGGCACGCCGCGCGCCTCGGCGCGCAGGGCCGGAACCAGAGCAAGCGCCACGGCCAGCATCAGCGCAAGGAACGCCTGCGACCAGCGGGCGCGGTGGAAATCGGGTATGGATTGAACCTGTGCGGTCACCTGAGCCTCCTTCTTGGCACGCGCGGAGCACATGTTACTCGGCGCTCCGCCTTTGAACATGGAGATAGTGCGGCATCGGCGCAACACAAAGAAACGCAACGCTTTTCACGGACAAGTGAAATGGCGAGGTTTCGCCGGTCGCGCCGCGGGATGCCGCCATGGGGCTGCGAAACGGCCTGTGCGGGCCGCGGTTCGGGTCACGTCGGCGCGGCGCGCCAGCTTACACCCCGAGGCTGCGCCCCAGCCAGACCAGCCCCACGCCGAGCGTGATCGCGATGAGCCCGATCAGGCGGCGCTGCTCCGGCGAGAGCGCGGCCATCATCGCCACGATCCCGTCCAGACGCGAAGGGGCCAGTGCGAACACCAGCCCCTCGATCACCAGCACGAGGCCGAGGCCAAGTGCGATCCAGCCCATCACTCGCGTCCGGTATCAGACTTGAGATAGTCGAAGAACTCGCTGTCGGGCGAAATCACCAGCGTGGTATTCTCGCCCTTCATGCTCTCCTCGTAGGCGCTGAGCGAGCGGTAGAAGGCGAAGAACTCCTGGTCGCGCCCGAAGGCGTCGGCAAAGATCGCGTTACGCTGCGCGTCGGCCTCGCCTCGGGTGATGTCGGCCAGACGCTGAGCCTCCGAAGTGGTCTCGATCACCGTCCGGTCGGCCTGCGCGCGCACCCGCTGCGCCGCCTCACGACCGCGGGCGATCTCGTCCGCCGCCTCGCGTTCACGCTCGGCACGCATCCGCTCGAAGGTCGCCGTGAGGTTCTGCTCGGGCAGATCGGCGCGCTTGATCCGCACGTCGATCACCTCGATGCCGAGGCCTTCCGACTCAAGGCGCGCGCCGTCGCCAATCCGGGTCATCAGGCCCGCTCGGTCAACAGACAGCACTGTGCCGGAATCGACCTGGCCGAGCACCTGGCGCACCTGCGCGTTCAGGATCCGCTCCAGACGCTGGCGCGCGCCCTCGATCCCCGACGCCCCCACCGCGCGGCGGAACTGCGTGGAGTCGACGATGCGCCAGCGCGCGAAGGCGTCGACCACGAGACGACGATCGTCGGCCGGGGTGACTTCCAGCGCCGCGGTTTCGATCGGGAGGATCCGGTCGTCGTATTTTGCGATCTCGTGGAGCAACGGCACCTTGAAGTAGAGCCCGGGTTCACGGATTTCGGCCGTTACCTCGCCAAACCAGAGCCGGAGCGCGCTTTCGCGTTCGTCGACGATGTAGAAGGAATTGAGCCCGAGCACGGCGAGCACAACGGCGAGCCCAAGCAGGATTTGTGAGCGGCGCATCAGTTGGACCCTCCTGAAGTGGTGGTGGACGACGGCGCGCTGCGGCGCAGTTCGTTCAGCGGCAGATAGGGCACCACGCCCTGGCCACCCTGCGCGCCCTCGTCGATGATGATCTTTTCGACCCCACCGAGAACACGTTCGAGGGTTTCGAGGTAGAGACGCTTGCGGGTGACATCTTCGGCCTTGGCGTATTCCTCATAGACCGAGATGAAGCGCGCGGCCTCACCCTCGGCCTCGTTCACCACCTGGGCGCGGTAGCCTTCGGCCTGTTCGAGCAACTGCGCGGCTTCACCGCGCGCCCCGGCAACCACCTGGTTGGCGTAGGCATCGGCCTGCTTTTCCAGCGTGTCGCGGGTCTGCTTGGCGGCCTGCACGTCGCGGAAGGCGTTGATCACCTCCGGCGGCGGGTCGGCCTTGTCGAAGTTCACACGCACGATGTTCACGCCGCTTTCATAGCTGGTCAGGGTGCTCTGGATCAGCGCCTCGACTTCCTGGGCGATCGATTCACGGTCACGGTTGAGGATCGGCGCGAGGTTGGAGCGCGCCACGATCTCGCGCATCGCCGATTCCGAAACGGCGGTGATCGTGTTCACCGGTTCGGCGAGGTTGAAGATGAAGTCCTCGATGTTGCCGATGTTCCAGACCACCTGGAAATCGATATCCACGATGTTCTCGTCCCCGGTCAGCATCAGGCCGTTATCGAGTTGCGAGCCGACGTTGATGATGTTTTCGCGGGTGACCGGGTAGATTTCCTTGGTCACGATCGGCCAGGGCGCGAAGTTCAGACCCTCGGTGCCGACCTTGTAGCGCTCACCGAACAGAAGCTCGATCGATTGCTCCGAGGTATCGACCCGGTAGAACGAGGCGAAAGCCCAGGCCGCGACCAGCGCGAGCGCGATCAGGCCAAGGCTGCCGCGTCCGAACTTCGGCCCGCCGCCGCCGCCTTCACCACCGCCGCGCCGGGCATCGCCGCCGCCGCCCATGAGCACCCGCAGGCGCTCCTGGCCCTTTCTCATCAACTCGTCGATCTCGGGGACCTGCGGCGGCTCGTTGCCATCGCCCGGGCGCCGGCCGCCCCCCCCGCTGCCATTCGTGCCGCCCGGGCCGCCGCGGTGTCCGCCGCCGCCCCAGGGGCCGCCATTGTCGCTGGCCATGTGGTTTGTTTCCTCTCTTCTGGTCTCAAGGGGTTCGGGGCAGAAATGTGGCCCCCGCCCCCGGTTTTCAACCCGCAAGCCGGTTCAGTGGCTGCGGGTGGGTTGTTTCATCAGCACGATTTCCTCGGCCATCGTCGGGTGCACCGCCACGGTGCGGTCAAAGTCTTCCTTGGTCGCGCCCATCTTGATCGCTACCGCCGCGAGCTGGATCATCTCGCCCGCACCGTCGGCGACGATATGGCAGCCCAGAACTTTCCGGGTTGCCTTTGAAACAACGAGCTTGAACAGGACACGCTCGCTGCGGCCGATGAAACTCGTCTGCATCGGCCGGAAGGCGGCGCAGTAAACGTCAATCGGCTCCTGTTCGCGTGCCTGCTCCTCGGTCAGCCCGACGCAGCCATATTCGGGCGTGGTGAACACCGCCGAGGGCACGAGATCGTGATCGGGTTTGGTCGGGTTGCCTTTGAACACCGTCTCGACGAAGGCCATGCCTTCGCGGATCGCCACCGGGGTGAGCTGGATGCGGTTGGTCACGTCGCCCACCGCGTAGACCGACGGCACGCTGGTCTGGCCGTAATCGTCCACCTCCACCTCGCCCCAGCGCCCGAGGCGCACGCCGGCTTCGGCCAGCCCGAGCCCGTCGGTGTTGGGGTGGCGGCCGGTGGCGTAGAGCACCTGGTCGAACACATCCTCGCGCCCATCGGTGCCCTTGACCCAGATCCGCCCGTCGCGCCGTTCCATCCGCTCGACTTCGAGCCCGACGTGCAGATCGACGCCGTGGCCGCGGATGATCTCGGCAAGATGCCCGCGCACCTCGTCGTCGAAGCCGCGCAGGATCTGCGCGCCGCGATACCATTGCGCCACATGCGCGCCGAGGCCCTTGAAGATGGTGGCGAATTCGCAGGCGATGTAGCCGCCGCCGACGATCAGGATGCGCTCGGGAAAAGTATCGAGCGAGAATATCTCGTTCGAGGTGATCGCAAGATCCGCCCCCGAGGTTTCCGGCACGTAGGGCGCGCCGCCGGTCGCGATCAGGATATGTTTCGCGGTGAAGCTCTCGCCGGTGGAAAGCGCCACGGTATGCGGGTCGGCCAGCGTGGCGCGGACATCGTGAATCGTCACGCCGGCGCGTTCGAGGTTGGCGCGGTAGATGCCCTCGAGCCGGGCGAGTTCCTCGTGCAGCTTGGGCCGGAACCGGTTCCAGTTGAAGCGGCCGCCCTCGTAATCCCAGCCGTAGTCACGCGCCGCTTCGGCCGCCGGGCCGTAGTGGCTGGCGAAAACCATCAGCTTCTTGGGCACGCAGCCGCGGATCACGCAGGTGCCGCCCATGCGGTGCTCTTCGGCGAGCGCCACCTTTGCCCCGGTCTCCGAGGCCACGCGCGCGGCGCGCACGCCGCCCGAGCCGCCGCCGATCACGAAAAGGTCGTAGTCGAATGTCGTCATGCCTGCGCCTTCGTCCTGTCCGCCGCCTGACTAGCGCAACCGGCCCCGGTTGGAAAGCGCGGTGCGGATCGGGGCAAGCGGTTGTGAACCCGCGCGGCTAGGGTTTGCGCGCCCTGAGGCTGGGCACCCGGTATTCGATCTGCGGCAGCCGCGCCTCCAGCGCCGCGATCAGCCGCTCGGCGGCTTCCGGCCCCATGTCGCGGGTGGCCACGGGCAGGATGCGCACCCGGGCGTTGCCGCCGGCGCGCAGCACGAGCCCGCCAAGGCCGCGGGCCGGGTCGATCGTATGGGCCTCGATGTCGCTCCATTGGCCGTGCATCTCGCGCCCCGTGGGCAGGCAGACCGACACGCCGGTGGCATCCAGCTTGGCCACGTAGCGCATCCGCGCCAGCGAGATCAGCTTGCCAACCGCCATCCCGAGCAGCAGGCCGGCCAGAACCCAGAAGGCCCAGCCCTGGCCCGTCGCCGCGAGCCAGCCCGCGCCGGCGCCGAGCAGGGCGAAGACCAGCGCCTGGATCGCCTTCAGCCGCTTGCGCGCGGGCAGAACCGGAAACAGTTCCCCGTCCATCGCGCCTCAGAGATCCTTGAAGATGTTGTCGTCGTCGGCGAACTCGATGAGGCTTTCCTGGTGCGTGCCCTCGTTGATGTCGATCACCTCGACGCGCCCGTCCTGGTGGCCGATCACCACCCGGTCGCAAATGTCGATGAACAAGCCGTTCTCGACCACGCCGGGGATCTGGTTGAGCACCAGGCTCAACTTGCGTGCATCCTCGATCCGTTGCAGGTGCAGATCGACGATATGGTTGCCTTCGTCGGTCACGAAGGGCGCCTCGCCGTTCATCCGAAGCGTGCCGCTGCGCCCGAGCACATCCATCGAATCCAGGCTTTCCTCGATCAGCGCCTTGGTGGTCTGCCAGCCGAACGGCACCACCTCCACCGGCAGCGGGAAGGCACCCAGATGCTCGACGTGCTTGGAGGGATCGGTGATCACCACCATCGTGTCGGAGGCCGTCGCGACGATCTTCTCCTGCAGCAGCGCACCGCCGCCGCCCTTGATAAGGTTGAGATCGTCGTCGAACTCGTCGGCGCCGTCGATTGTCAGATCGAGCCAGCGCGCCTCGTCGAGGCTCACCACCTTGATGCCCACCTGCGCCGCCAGCTCCGCCGTGCGCGTCGAGGTCGGCACGCCAACGATGCTCAGCCCTTCCTCGCGCACCCGCTCACCCAGCGCGCGCACCATCCACGCCGCCGTCGAGCCGGTGCCGAGGCCCACGCGCATCTTGTCTTCGACGAAATCGACCGCCTTCTTCGCGGCGACGAATTTCGCGGTATCGATCGGTGAAAGGTTGGATGACATCCCCGGCTCCTTCATGCCCCATTGCGCCGCTTATAGAAAAGTTGCGCGGCAGAGGCGAGTGGCAATTGCGCGCGGCGGCTGGCCGGCGGGGCCTCAGCGGCAATAGGAACCGCCGCGGTAGCGCGCGGTATCGACGTGCAGGTGATCCTGGTGGAAGCGGTCGGAATTCGGCCCGAGGACAGTGCCGAAGGGGCCGCAGGCGGAGCTGTGCATCGCCTTGATGATCCTGCCGAACCGCGCGCTGCGCCAATGCTCGAGCACGGTCAGGGTGCTGCCGTCCTTCAGCGTCACGCCCGAGATGTCGACGGCCCGGCCGAAGGCATGTTCCGAGAGCTTCGCGCGCGTCTGGTTGTTGCGGCCACGGCAGGCGTAATGCGCCACCACGTTGATCCGCGCGACACCGCCGCCGGTGTTGCCCACGGCCGGGATCACACCCTTGCGCACCCAGTCGTTCAGCGCCTTGGCGGTGGTGCAGTCGATCGTCGGCGGCTGGCGCAGCGCCACCCCGGAAACGGAGGTAACCCGCACCGGCGCCTCGATCCCACAGGCCCCCGCGCCGTTGACTGGCGCGATCGCCTCGCCCTTGATCTCGGCCACGCCGCAGACCGAGCCCTTGCGCGACGCCGCGCGCGGCGTGGTCACGGCAGCCGAGGCGAGGCGGACGAAGTCGTTCGGCCGCGGCGCGGGGCGGGCGGAACGCGCCACCGCGAGAGCGGTGGCATCGGACAGCGCCACGTCGGGCACGTCAGGCGCGGCGGCCGCCGCGGCGGGGCGTGTGCCGGTGAGGCTCTGGAGCAGCGCGCCGACCGGGTCGCGCGGCTGCACCGTGGCGGCGACGACGGCGGCCTCGACGGCCTCCGCCAGCGGCGGCGCCGGGCGCGGCTGCGGCCGCAGCGAGCGCCGGGGCGCGGTGGGGCTTGCGGTCACCAACTCCTGGACTCCGAACACCGCCGGGCGCGGCATCGGGCGCGGCGCGCTCTCGGGGGCCTCGGCCCGGGCCGCGAAGGCGCCGAGCAGCATGGCTATTCCGAGACCCCACGCCCAGTGCCTCATCGTGGCCCTCCGCTGCGGCCGAAATCGGGCGCGTCGGTATCCTGCCCGGCCTCGATGATGCTGCGCCGGATTGCGCGGGTGCGGGTGAAATACTCGTGCAGCATGTCGCCGTCGCCCATCCGGATCGCGCGCTGCAGCACGAATAGCTCCTCGGTGAAACGCCCGAGAATATCCAGCGTGGCCTCCTTGTTGGTGAGGAACACGTCGCGCCACATCGTCGGGTCGGAGGCCGCGATCCGGGTAAAATCGCGAAAACCGGCGGCGGAATACTTGATCACTTCCGAGTCGGTCACCCGGCGCAGGTGATCGGCCACGCCCACCATCGTGTAGGCGATGAGGTGCGGCGCGTGGCTGGTCACCGCGAGCACCAGGTCATGGTGATCGGGGTCCATCTCGTCGGTATGGCTGCCCATGGCCTGCCAGAGCGCCTCGACCCGGTCGACGGCCGCGCGGTCGGCGCCTTCGGGGGGCACGATCAGGCACCAGCGGTTGTCGAACAGCGAGGCGAAGCCGGAGCGCGGGCCGGAATGCTCGGTGCCCGCGAGCGGGTGCGCCGGCACGAAATGCACGCCCTCGGGGATATGCGGCGCCACCGCGTCGATCACCGCGCGCTTGACCGAGCCGACATCGGTGACGGTTGCGCCCGGCGCGAGGTGCGGCGCGATCTCCTCGGCAACCGCCTCCATCGCCCCCACCGGCACCGCGAGCACCACGAGATCGGCGCCCTCGACCGCTTCGGCGGCAGTGTCCGTCACCCGATCGACCAGCCCGATCTCGCGCGCCACGTCGCGGGTTTCGGCCGAGCGGGCGGTGCCGACGATCTCGCCCGCGAGCCCGCCGCGGCGCATCGCGTGCGCCATCGACCCGGCGATCAGGCCCAGCCCGATGAGCGCGACGCGGTTGTAGATCGGGACGCGCTCAGTCATCGGCCTGCGCCCCCGCAGCGCCCGCGCCCTTGAACAAGCCGATCAGGTGCGCGACCCGGCGGCAGGACGCCTCGTCGCCCACGGTGATGCGCAGGCAATCGGGCAGCTTGTAGCCCGCGACCCGGCGCACCAGAACGCCTTCGCTGCGCAGGTAGGAATCGCAGGCTTGCGCCTCTTCACGCGAGCCGAAGCGGGCGAGCACGAAATTGGCGCTCGACGTGTCGGACGGCACGCCATGCTCGGCGAGCGCGGTGGCGAGCCACGCGCGCAGGCGGGCATTATCGGCGCGGCACCGTTCGACATGCGCGCGATCGCGCACCGCCGCCTCGGCCGCCGCCAGCTGCGCGGTCGACAGGTTGAACGGTCCGCGCAGGCGGTTGAGCACGTCGATGATCTCGCGGCTGGCATAGCCCCAGCCGATGCGCAGCCCCCCGAGCCCGTAGATCTTCGAGAATGTCCGCGTCATCACCACGTTCGGGAACCTGTCAACCAGCGAAGCCCCGCCGTCGAACCCCTCGACGAACTCGGCATAGGCCCCATCGAGTACCAGAACCACCTCGCCGGGCAAAGCCGAGGCCAGCCGCACAAGCTCTTTCTTGCCGACCATGGTGCCGGTCGGGTTGGCCGGGTTGGCGATGAACACCAGCCGCGTCGCCTCGGTGACCGCGTCGAGGATCGCGTCGACATTCACCACCCGGTTGTGCTCGGGCACTTCCACCGGGGCCGCGCCGGCGGCCAGCGCCGAGATCCGATACATCGAGAACCCGTGCTCGGTGTGGATCACCTCGTCGCCCGGGCCGGCATAGGCCTGGCAGAGGAAGGTGATGATCTCGTCCGATCCCACGCCGCAGATGATCTGGTCGGGGTCCAGCCCGTGCACCTCGCCGATGGCGGTGCGCAGGGCGGCGTGATCGGTGTTGGGATAGCGGTGCAGATCATGAACCGCGCGCTGGAACGCGTCGGCGGCCTTCGGTGAAGGCCCCCACGGGTTCTCGTTCGACGACAGCTTGATGACGTTGGACATGCCCTCGACCGTCGAGGCGCCGCCCACGTACAACTCGATGTCCATGATGCCGGGTTGCGGCTTCGGAGGCTTGTTCATGTTCTTCCCCGTCCTGTTGCGCCCCTATTAGCCGGGCCGGGGGGAAAGGGCTAGAGCCAACGCGCTCAACGAAAAACCCCGCGCGGGGGCGGGGTTTTCCAGGTGTTGCAGAAAGGCCAGAGGTTCAGGCGGCCGCGACCGGCTTCTGGGCCATGCGCTCGGGGGCGCCGGTGGCCATGTTGGTGCCGAGGTAGGGCGCGCCCGAGGCCTTCCAGTTGGCGAAGCCGCCCTCGAGGTGGGCGATCTTCTCGAACTTGCTGGAGAGGCACTGTTCGGACACCTTGCGCGAGCGCACGCCCGAGCCGCAATAAAGCACCACGTGCTTGCCAAGCTCCGCCGGCAGCGCCTTGGCGCTGAAATGGCTGAGCGGCGCGAGCAGCGCATCCTCGATGCTTTCGAACATGTATTCCGCCGGGGTGCGCACGTCGATCAGCACGATCTCGCCCTTCTCCAGACCCTCGCGCACTTCCTGCGGGGTCCAGGTTTCCAGCACCCTGCCGTTGATATTTTCGGTCTGCATGTCATCTCTCCTGTTCACGCGGGCTGTCGCCCCTTGCGGTTTCTTCGCTCTATCTAGGTGATGCGGGACGGGTCGAAAAGACTAATTCCATAAATTGAATGTGATATTTCCCCGAGGCGCGGCCCAAATGAAAAGGGCCGCCCCATCGGGCGGCCCTTCGAAACGCAGGCGCGGAACGCTTAGTTCTGCGCGTAGTATTCGATCACGAGGTTGGGTTCCATCTGCACCGCGTAGGGCACATCCGAAAGACCGGGAGTGCGCACGAAGGTGGCGGTCATCTTCGCGTGGTCCGCCTCGATGTAATCGGGCACGTCACGCTCGGGCAGGCCGGCGGCTTCGAGTACCAGCGCCATCTGCTTCGACTTCTCGCGGACTTCCACGACGTCGCCTTCCTTCACCCGGTAGGACGGGATGTTGACGCGCTGACCGTTCACCAGCACGTGGCCGTGGTTGACGAACTGGCGCGCGGCGAAGACGGTGGGCACGAACTTGGCGCGGTAGACGACCGCGTCGAGGCGGCGCTCGAGCAGGCCGATGAGGATTTCACCGGTGTCGCCACGGCGGCGTTCGGCCTCGGCGAAGATCCGGCGGAACTGCTTCTCGGTAAGATCGCCGTAGTAGCCCTTGAGCTTCTGCTTGGCGCGGAGCTGCAGACCGAAGTCCGACATTTTCGCCTTGCGGCGCTGACCGTGCTGGCCGGGGCCGTATTCGCGGCGGTTCACCGGCGACTTCGGACGTCCCCAGATGTTTTCGCCCATGCGGCGGTCGAGTTTGTACTTGGCAGAGGTGCGTTTGGTCACCGTCTGATCTCCTTCTATGGTTTGGCTCCCCAACGCGATCCGAAAACCGGCTCCCGTTCTTCGGGTTGCGGACGCTGGCGCGACGCGACCCCCGATCGGGTTCTGGCTTCAAACCGGTCCTGGAACCGCTATGAAGGGCGTTGTCCTCTTGGGCGCGAACCCATGACAGGCTTCCCCTTGCGGGGGCCACCAACACCAATGAAGCCGCGCTTATAGCCGGGCTGGTCGCGGAGTCAACGGCTTTCGGGCGCGCGCCTCAGTGCTGCGTCGCCGCCATGATCGCGGCCTCGGCGCGGCTCAGCGCGCGGCGGGCGTAATCGCCGTAGGCCATCGGGTCCTGGTCGAGCGCGGGCATCATGCCGATCAGCCGCGCGCGGCTATGGGCCTCGACACTGTCGAGCGCAGCGCCGGCGGGGTGGAAGCTCTCGGTTTCGAGGCCATTGGCAAACACCACCTCGTGGCGCGGCAGCAGCAGGTGAACGTAGGTGACGCAGGCGAAGGTGAGATCACGCAGCACGAGGCGGTCGTCGATCAGGTCGGACGCACGCACCAGCACCTCGTCGGCGTTGAACAGCGCCCGCGCTTTCGCGCCCTTCACCAGCATCCGGTGAGACGGCGACACGACGAGATCGTCCTGCGGCCGGTCGACACCGAGCGCGCCGGCGCGCAGCCGGATCGGCCGGAGTTCCGGCATCGCGTAGAGCCGCGCGCCGGAAATGCGCCTTTCGCCCTTCCAGAGCACCTCCTGGAGCCCGTTGTCCTTGGTCTGCACCCGGTCGCCCTCGCGGATCGTCTCGACCGGCACCGCGCCACGCCCGGTGCGGATGAGGGTGCCGGGGGTGAAACAGATCACCCCGGTGGGCTGGTCGGTCACCCGGTTGGTCTCGCGTGCCTCGAGGCTCGCGCGCACCACCCAGAGATCGGTGTCGGCGGGGGGCATCTGGCCGTTGACCATCAACAGCGGAGCGAGGCCGGGGCCGAGGTCGATCAGCGAAATGTTGTAGAGGGCGAGGCCATCAGTCACGTCGAACCCGTGCTGGAACAGCGGCCCATCATCGTCCGGCGGAGCCGCCGCGCCCTCGCGAACGCTGGCCCCCAATCCCACGACTTTCCTGACCCGACGCGCGGCGCGCGCCCGGAAAACCGCCTCTCCTTCCGCCACTCCGAGACTCAGAAGATCGCCCGGCCCGTCGATCCGAACCGCCCGGCCACGCCAGCGCCAGCTTGCGCCAACGCCGATCGCACCTCGCGGGGCCTGCTCGAGCCCATCCACCTCGGTTTGTGTCCAGGAGATGACGAACGTGCCACGAGAGCCCGTTATCATGCCTGTATGCCTGCTCTTTAGTTTTTTATTGCCGACAGCGTAGCACGGACGAATCGGCTTGTTAAGAGCCCGCTGGCATCCGGGGTCGGCTGTCGCGGCCCGGCGCGGTCAGAACCGCAGGCGCAGCTGGAACACCCCTGTCACCTGCCCGCTGGGCTGGGCGTCGAATTCGGGGCCGAGCCAGGCAACCCCCTGGAACAGCGAAAGCCGCCGCCCCTCGACCATCACGCCGGCCCGCGCCCGGTGCCGAAGGGGGGTGAGCTGGTAGCCGTCGGACGCCGGCAGCAGCGCCGAGGAGAATACCCGCGCGGTGTCGGCCCCGAAGACCAGCGACACGCCGGGGCGCGCGCCCGCGTCGAGCCCGCGGTAATTGAAGCCGGTTGTGCCGTCACGCAGCAGCACGCCACCGTCGAAGGCCGGGCCGATGAACAGGTCGCCGCCGACCCGCGCAAAGCTCTCCACCCCCGCCTGTCCCTCGACGAAGGGGCGCAGCGTGGCGTGATCGCTCAGCCGGATCCGGCGCGCCGCCGTGCCCTGAAGCGTCGGGTAGATCCCGTTGCCGATCTGCGCCGCCTCGACCGCGGCAGGCACTTTCGGATCGTCCGCCGGGGTCAGGTCGTGGATGAAGTTCTGGAACCGGATCAGACCGGTTCGTGGCCCGGTGAAGGCAAGGCCCGCCCCGGCCGAAAGTTCGAACCCGTTCTGCTCGACATGGCTGTTGAGCGTGCTGGTGATCACCCCGGCGGCGCGTCGATCCCACGCCGCGGGAGCGGTGTAATTGTCGGGCGATATCACCTGGATGCGGGCGCGCAACTCGATCAGGCGGCCCCATTGCGCCGGTGCCTCGGTGATCCCCTCGGGGCCGAACATGAACGAATGGCTCGACCCGCCGCTCTGCCAGCGGTCATCGCCATCGCCGATCCAGTCGTTGTTGCTCAGCCGCGCCCAGCCAAGGAAGCCGAAGCTTCCCGTCTCCTCGGCGGAGGCCGGGACGGCCACGGCGAGCGCGGCGGCGAATCCGAGGGCAAAGCGGAAAAAGCGGCGCATTATCATGATGTCCCGACCAAAGGGCCCCGAGCCCGCGCTCAAAACCTGACCTGCAGTTGCACCGCCCCCACCACCTGACCGGAGGGCTGCGCGATGAATTCGGGCCCAAGCCAGGCCGCGCCGTAGAACAGCCCGACATGCTCGCCCTGCCAATGTGCCCCCGCTCGCAGCCGATGGCGCAACGGCGTGAGGCTGTGCGCCGGTTCGGGCAACCAGGCGGAGGAAAACACCTTCGCCGCGTCATAGCCCACGAGGAACGAAAGCCCCCTGCCCGGCGCGTCTTCGAGCGTCTGATACAGGAAACCCGTGGTCTCGTCACGCGCCGTTATCCCGCGGGTGAAATTCTCGCCGAACATGAGGTCAACCCCCGCCCGGGCATAGGTTTCGTCGCCCGCGCGGACCTGCACGAAAGGGCGCAGCACCGCGCCTCCCAGCGCCACCGGTCGCGCCGCTTCGAGGCCGATGGTCGGGTAGACCGCGTTGCCGAACTGCGCCGCGCGCACCGCAGCCGAGGGGCGCGGCATCCCGACCGCCTCGTGCGTCGCATCATGCAGCACGTCTGTCCGCGTCATCGGCCCGACCGCCACCAACTCGCCGCCCAGCGCGAACTCGATCCCGCCGCGCGTGAAGTGGCTGTAGGCGCCGAGCGCCATGATCCCGGCATAGCGCCGGTCACCCGGCGTGGGGCTCGTCAGGTCGGCCGGGGCGAGAATGCGGTGCCCGAAGCGGTATTCGATCACCTCGCCCAGACCGCCGGGGCGCGCCATGGTTCCCTCGGCGCCCCGCATCCAGCTCATCGAATAGGACCCGGTGCGCCAGCGGTCCTGCCCGTCGCCAATCTGGTCATTTGTGAACAGCCGCCCGACCCCGAGCGTCACGCGCTCCTCGGCGGCGGCCGGAAGGCAGGTCAGAACAAGCGATGAGAGAAGGGCTAGGACGGCCGCGCGCATGAAAAATCCAAGTTCAAGGCCCCCACCTGCCAAAGTTTGTGCCCCAAATGTCCGATTCGCACTAGGATGGTTTGTTCCGCGCCCCTGCTCCCGTGGCATCATTGCCACGGTGCGCGGGGCCGATCGACCCCGCACGCGGTATCGCGATCCGGCAGCGTCCGACCATCCCGCGCACCGGGTCCGGCGCGCATCCGGCGGCGCCTTTTTCGCCCCCCGGCTTGCGCAACGCCCGGTTTCCTCGCAATGCTCGCGGCATGACACGCACGCCAGCCCCCCCGCCCGAGCGGCACCGCCTGAGCATCCGCCTCGTCTTCGACGACAGCGGGATGATGGGGCCGGGCAAGGCCGAGCTGCTGGAGCGCATCGCGCGCTGCGGCTCGATCGCGGCGGCCGGGCGCGAGATGGGCATGAGCTACAAGCGCGCGTGGATGCTGATCGAGACGCTGAACGCGATGTTCCGCGAACCGCTGGTGGAGCGCGTGCGCGGCGGTCCCGGTGGCGGCGGCGCGGAGCTGACACCCGCCGGGCAGGAGGTTCTGGCCCTCTACCGGGCGATCGTGGCCGAGGCAGAGGCGGCGGGGCAAGAGCGGCTGGAGGCGATGCGCGCGCTCTTGAAGTAGTGGCCCGGTGCGGATCGCGCTTGCCATCACGGCAGCGATCCGCGATATGTTTGACGAAACATAACGAGATGACGCGACTAGTGGAGGACCGTATGCCCACCCCGATTGCGCGACGCAGCCTGCTTGC
The DNA here is from genome assembly GCF_014640115.1 of Sinisalibacter lacisalsi. Taxonomy (GTDB): domain Bacteria; phylum Pseudomonadota; class Alphaproteobacteria; order Rhodobacterales; family Rhodobacteraceae; genus Sinisalibacter; species Sinisalibacter lacisalsi. Next base: position 76,607 of record NZ_BMGI01000006.1, read on the forward strand.
CGCCGTCGCCGGACTTGGCCTCGCCACCATGGCCTGCGCGGCCGAAACGGCCGACGCGCCGGTTGTCGCAGCCGCATCGGACCTGCAGTTCGCGGTGACCGAAATCGCCGAAGCGTTTCGGGCTGAAACAGGTAACGAGGTGCGGCTCTCGTTCGGCTCGACCGGCAATTTCGCCCGCCAGATCCGCGAGGGTGCGCCGTTCGAAGTGTTCATGGCGGCCGACGAGCGCTTCATCGCCGAGCTCGACGCCGACGGCTTCACCCGCGACTCCGGCGACCTCTATGCGCTTGGCCGGATCGTGCTGATCGCGCCGCATGGCTCGACGCTGACGCCCGATCCCGAGCTTGCGAACCTGGAAGCCATGCTGGCGGCCGGGCAGATCAACCGTTTCGCGATCGCCAACCCCGATCATGCCCCGTACGGCATGCGCGCCATGGAGGCGCTGCAATCGCGCGGAATGTGGGACGATCTGCAGGCGAACATCGTGCTGGGCGAAAACGTCAGCCAGGCGGCCCAGTTCGCGCTGTCAGGCAATGCAGAGGGCGGACTCATCGCCTATTCGCTGGCGCTTGCGCCCTCGGTCAGCGCGCGCGGAAGCTACGCGCTCATCCCCGAAGCATGGCATGCGCCGTTGCGTCAGCGCATGGCCCTGCTCACCGGTGCCGGCGACGTTGCCGAAGCCTTCTACGATTACATCCAGTCACCACCCGGGCGCAGCATCATGGCGCGCTACGGTTTCTCGCTGCCCGGGGAATAAGCCGTGGACTGGGACGCGCTCCGGCTCTCGCTCAGCCTCGCCGCCTGGACGGTGGCGATCCTGCTGCCGGTATCGATCCTGGCCGGGCGCGCGCTGGCCTACCGGCGCTTTGCCGGCAGTGGACTCGTCGAGGCGCTGGTCATGCTGCCGCTCGTCCTGCCGCCCACGGTCTTCGGCTTCTACCTGCTTGTCGCCTTCGGGCGCACTTCGCCCATCGGCCAGGTCTGGCAGGATCTCTTCGGGCAACAGCTGGTTTTCACCTTCGAGGGGCTGGTGCTGGCCTCCGTGATCTTCAACCTCCCCTTCGCCATCCAGCCCGCCCAGCGCGGCTTCGAGGCGGTGCCCCGCGACGTGCGCGAGGCCGCGGCCTGCTGCGGGATGTCGCCGCTTGCCGCGCTGTGGCGGGTGGAACTGCCGCTGGCCTGGCCGGGGGTGATGACGGCGATGGTTCTGACCTTCGCGCACACCCTGGGCGAATTCGGCATCGTGCTGATGGTGGGCGGGTCGATCCCCGGCGAGACCAGGACCATCGCCATCGCGATCTATGACCGGGTGCAGGCCTTCGACGGAGAATCGGCGGCGATCATGTCGGCGGTGCTCGTCGCGATCTCGCTGTTCACCATCGCGGTGACCTATTGGCTGTCGGCCCGCGTCGGGCGAAGGCTGTCCTGATGGCGCTGGAGGTTATGGCACGCGCCGGGGCGCCGATCCCGCTCGCAGCCGAGTTCCGGGTCGATCCCGGCGAATTGCTGGCGCTGGTCGGGCATTCCGGCTCGGGCAAGACCACCCTTCTGCGCACCATCGCCGGGCTCTGGCGGCCCGAGGTGGCGCGGGTGCGGGTGGACGGGGAAACCTGGCTCGACACCGAAACCGGGACCGACCTGCCCCCGCATCGTCGCCGCGTCGGCATCGTGTTTCAGAACTTCGCGCTGTTCCCGCACATGACGGCGGCGCAGAACGTGATGGCGGCGATGGGACGCGCGGTGAAGGCACCCCGCAACGAAGCGGAGCGCCTGCTTGATCTGGTCAACCTCACGGGCTTCGCCGACCGCAAGCCCGCCGCGCTCTCGGGCGGCCAGCAACAGCGCGTCGCCCTCGCCCGCGCCCTGGCCCGCCGGCCCAAGGCCCTGCTGCTCGACGAGCCCTTCTCGGCGGTCGACCGGGCCACGCGCGAGAAACTCCACGGCGAAATCATCGCCCTGCGCGCGCATCTCAACATGCCGGTGGTGCTGGTCACCCACGATGTGAACGAGGCGCAGATCCTCGCCGACCGCATGGTGCTGATCGAGACAGGACGCGTGATTTCGCAAGGCTCCACGGCGGAGGTGATGTCCGATCCGGCGGCGCTGCACGCGATGGGGCTGCGCGAACTCGCCGCGATGCTGCCCGCCACCATCGCCGAACATACCGACGACGGCCTCACCCGGCTCGATGCCGCCAGCGGCCCTCTGTTCCTTCCGCGGATCGACGGCGCCCCGGGCGCACAGGTGCGGGTGCGGATCATGGCGCACGAGGTGATCCTGTCGCGCCCCCGGCCCGAGGGGCTTTCCGCGCAGAATATCCTCGCGGGGCGGGTGACCCGAATCGTGCCGGGGGATGGGCCGGGCGTTATCATCCATGTCGCGATCGGGGCGCACGAGATCCTCGCCCGCATCACCCGCCGGGCGCTCGGGCAGATGGCGCTGGCCCCCGGTGACGAGGTGCACGCGATCGTCAAGTCGCTGTCGGTGGCGCGCGACCAGGTTGCGCCGACGCCGCGGCGGCCGGTTGACTGAGGCGGTTTCACTCGCGGATTTCGTGTTCCAGGAAACGCTCGAAGGCATCGAGATCGACCGCCTCGAACTGGCCGAAAGCCTGCATCCAGATGCTCGCGTCGCGCAGGGCTTCGGGTTCAAGCTTGCACCACTTCACCCGGCCGCGCTTTTCCTGGCTGATCAGCCCTGCGCGTGAGAGGATGGCGAGGTGCTTGGAGATCGCCGCGAGCGACATCGCGAAGGGCTCGGCCACGTCGGTCACCGCCATGTCGTCCTCGAGCAGCATGGTCAGGATCGCCCGGCGTGTCGGGTCGGCAAGGGCGGCGAAAACGAGGTCGAGACGCGGGTCCATGCACAGGGCGATAGGTGACGGGCGCGTTTTCGTCAACCAGACGGTTGAATATGCCCCGCCCGCCGGAATGGGCAGCCGCACCTTCGCGAATTTGCGGCCCCGAACGCCAAGTTCAATCTTTTCAATGCCTTGGCGGCGCTCCTGTTGGCGCTAAACGCCGTTGACTCACGGCCCCGCGCCGCTTAGCAACCTCACAGGCACATGAGGGGGCATTCACGCCGTGGCAGACCCGCTGGACGACCTTTCCCAGGACCGCCTCAAGGCGCTTGAGGAGCGGATCGCGAAGGTCAAGGGCACCGAAGGCGAGATCCCCCATATGAAGAAGGATTATGCCCAGGCGAACCTCGCCTGGCGGATGGTCATCGAGCTTGTGGCCGGTCTCGGGATCGGCCTTGGCGTGGGATACGGGCTGGACTACCTCTTCGGGACGATGCCCCTGTTCCTGGTGATCTTCATTTTCCTCGGCCTCGCGGCGGGCGTGAAAACGATGCTCGCCTCGGCCAGGGAGATCGAGTTGCAACAGGCCGCCAAGGCGGCCTTGGACGAGGAAGAAAGACGTGGCGACTGAAAAAGAAGGCGGCCTGGTATTTCACCCGCTTGACCAATTCATCGTGAAGCCCCTGTTCGGTGATGGCGCGGTCCACTGGTATACGATCACCAACGTGACCCTCTGGCTGGCCCTTGCCGTTGTCGCCATCGTGGCGCTCTTCGTCATCGGCACCCGTGGCCGCGCCATCGTGCCCTCGCGCACCCAGTCGATCGGCGAAGTGCTCTACGGCTTCACCTACAAGATGGTCGAGGACGTGGCCGGCAAGGACGCGGTGAAGTTCTTCCCCTACATCTTCACCCTGTTCATGTTCATCCTGTTCTCGAACTTCCTCGGCCTGATCCCGATGTCGTTCGCCACCACCTCGCATATCGCGGTGACGGGCGTTCTGGCGGCGGCGGTGTTCCTGACCGTGACGATCCTCGGCTTCGTCAAGAACGGCACCAAGTTCCTGTCGCTGTTCTGGGTCTCGTCGGCGCCGCTGGCGCTGCGCCCGGTGCTGGCGATCATCGAGTTGATTTCCTACTTCGTTCGCCCCGTCAGCCACAGCATCCGTCTTGGCGGCAACATCATGGCCGGCCACGCGGTGATGAAAGTCTTCGCGGGCTTTGCCGCCATCGCCGCGATCAGCCCGATCGCCGTTGTCTCGATCACGGCCATCTACGGGCTCGAAGTGCTCGTGGCGGCCGTGCAGGCCTACGTTTTCACCATCCTGACCGTCGTCTATCTGAAAGACGCGCTGCATCCGGCGCACTGACGGGCGAGATACACAAGTTCAACGCAATCCCATCGTAAGGAGAAACATCATGGAAGGCGATATCGCACAAATGGGTCAATTCATCGGCGCCGGCCTTGCCGGCATCGGTTCGGGCGCAGCCGCCATCGGCGTGGGCCACGTCGCCGGCAACTTCCTCGCCGGCGCCCTGCGCAACCCCTCGGCCGCTGGTGGCCAGACCGCGACCCTCTTCATCGGCATCGCGTTTGCAGAAGCGCTCGGGATCTTCTCGTTCCTCGTCGCGCTGCTGCTGATGTTCGCCGTCTGATCCTCGAGGACCCTATCCTTACGATCGGGTGGGGGTGCGCCAGCGCGTAGCCCCACCCTATTCGATCCGGGCTCCAGGAGGACATCATGGCAAGCGGAACCGAAACCACTGCCGACGCCGCGCAAGGCTCCAGCGGCATGCCGCAGCTGGATTTTGCCACGTTCCCGAACCAGATTTTCTGGCTCGTGGTGACGCTGGTTATCATCTACTTCGTGCTCAGCCGCATTGCGCTGCCGCGCATCGCGGGCGTGCTGGCCGAGCGCCAGGGCACGATCACCAACGACATCGCCGCCGCCGAGGAGCTGAAGCAGAAGGCAAAGGAAGCGGAAGAAGCCTATAACCAGGCACTCGCCGAAGCCCGCGTCGAAGCGCAGAAGATCGGCGCCGAAGCCAAGGCCGAGATCCAGAAGGAACTCGACAAGGCCCAGGCCAAGGCCGATGCCGAGATCGCCGCGAGGGCCGCTGAATCGGAGAAGGCGATCGCCGAAATCCGTGCCGGCGCCGTCGAAAGCGTGAAGGCCGTCGCCAAGGACACCACCAAGGAGATCCTCTCCGCGATGGGGTCGAAAGCCGATGCCAAGGCGGTCACCGCCGCCGTCACCGCGCGGATGAAAGGGTAAGATCATGAAACATCTTCTCAGTCTTGCCCTGATCGCCGCCGCAAGCCCTGCCCTCGCCGCGTCGGGCCCGTTCTTCTCGTTGAAGAACACCGACTTCATCGTGCTGATGGCCTTCATCGTCTTCATCGGCGTGCTGGTCTATTTCAAGGTGCCGGGCATGATCGGCGGGATGCTCGACAAGCGTGCCGAGGGCATCAAGGCGGACCTCGCCGAGGCCCGGGCGCTGCGGGAAGAAGCTCAGGCGATCCTCGCCAGCTACGAGCGCAAGCAAAAGGAAGTGGCCGAGCAGGCCGGCCAGATCGTCGAACACGCCAAGCGCGACGCGCAGGCGGCGGCCGACGTGGCCCAGGAAGAGCTCAAGGCCTCCATCGCCCGCCGGATCACGGCGGCGGAAGAGCAGATCAAGTCGGCCCAGGATGCCGCCGTCAAGGAAGTGCGCGATACCGCCATTTCCGTCTCGATCGGCGCCGCGAAAGACCTGATCGCCAAGAACATGACCGCCGCCGACGGCAACAAGCTGATCGACGAGTCCATCTCGGACGTCGAGAGCAAGCTGCACTAAGCTAACGCGGGACAGTGAACCAGGAAATGCCCGGGCCTCGTGCCCGGGCATTTTGGTTCAGCCCTTCGCCTTGGGCAGGATCGGCGCGCTGCGCTCCAGCGACAGATCAGCATCGGAAAAGCGCCATGGCCCGCGCACGCCGGGCACCCCCTCCGGTTCGATCCGCAACCCGCGCGCCCGCACCTGCGGGTCGGCGAAGGTATCGGCGATCTCGTTGATCGGCCCGGCCGGCACCCCGGCCGCCTCCAGCGCCTCGAGAAAGGGCGCGCGCTGCCAAACCTCCGTGGCCTCGGCGAGAATGCCCATCAGCAGATCGCGGTTGCCGATCCGGGCGGCATTGGTGGCGAACCGGGCGTCATCGGCAAGCGCCCCGAGGCCGAGAAGCTCGCACAGGGCGCGAAACTGCCGGTCGTTGCCGACGGCGACGATCACGTGGCCATCCTCGACCGGGAGCGCGTCGTAGGGCACGAGGTTGGGATGCGCGTTGCCCAGCCGCCCGGGGCTGGTGCCGGTGGCGAGATAGTTCATCGCCTGGTTGGCAAGCAGCGCGGTGGCGCTGTCGAGCAGCGCCATGTCGACCATCTGCCCGCGACCGGTGCGGTGGCGTTGCTCGACGGCGGCCAGGATACCGATGGTGGCGTAAAGGCCGGTGACCACGTCGGTCACCGCCACGCCCACCTTCATCGGCTCGCCGCTCTTCTCGCCGGTGATCGACATCAGGCCCGACAACCCCTGGATCATGAAATCATAGCCGGGCTGGCGGGCGCGCGGGCCGTCCTGTCCGAAACCGGTGATCGAGCAATAAATCAGGCGCGGATTGAGCGCGGCGAGGCCGGGATAATCGAGGCCGTATTTCGCCAGCCCCCCGACCTTGAAGTTCTCGATCAGGATATCGGCCTCCGCCACCAGCTTGCGGACGGTTTCCTGCCCTTCGGGGGTGTTGAAATCGGCGATCACCGAGGTTTTCCCCCGGTTGGCGGCGTAGAAATAGGCTGCGGTCCTGTCGCCGTCGCGCTCGATGAAGGGCGGCCCCCAGCGGCGGGTATCGTCGCCCTCCGGGCTTTCCACTTTCACCACCTCGGCACCGAGATCGGCCAGCGCCTGCCCGGCCCAAGGCCCGGCCAGAATGCGCGCGAGTTCGACGACCTTCAGGCCTTCAAGCGGTTTCATGGGCAATCCTCACAGGTAGGGCGGCGTGCAGGCCGAGATGATCCGGGCCAGCCCCGTCCCGGTGTTGCGAAAGCGGTGCGGCGCGCGGCTGTCGAACAGATAAGCGTCGCCGGGGCCGAGCACCGTGCGCTGGTCGCCGACCGTCACCTCGATCTCGCCCTGCACCACGATGCCGCCCTCGTTGGCCTCGTGCGCGAGCATCGCTTCGCCGGTGTCGGCGCCGGGGGCGTAGGTTTCATAGAGGATCTGAAGGCCGTGCGCCGACGCATCGCCAACCTGCGCGATCGCCACCCCGTCACCGAGGTGGCCGGTCAGGTCGGTCAACTCCGCAGCGCGAAAAAATACCTGCGCGCGCGGGGTCTCGTCGGGTTCGAAGAAGGCCGACATGGTGATCCCAAGCCCCCCGAGGATGCGCCGCAGCGAGGCCACCGAGGGCGAGGAGCGCCCGGTTTCGATCATCGAGATCTGGCCATGCGGCACCTCGGCGCGCTCGGCCAGCTGGCGCTGGCTCAGCCCCGCCTCCTGGCGCAGGGCCTTGAGCCGCGCGCCCACGTCGAATTCATCGCTCATCTGGCGCCCCTCCACGGTTTGCGCAAATTTCTCCTAGCATTGCTCAGTATATTGCGCAATACGGGAGCAAAGCCACAGCCGCGACGGAGACAGACATGACCCAAGCGTTGCCCGCCAAGAGCCGCCCGGAGCTTTCCGGCTTCGACTGGGAAGACCCGTTCCGCCTTGATGACCAGCTCGAGGAAGACGAGCGCATGATCCGCGATTCCGCCCGCGCCTATGCCAGCGAAAAGCTTGCGCCGCGGGTGATCGAGGCCTTCGAGACCGAAGCGAGCGATCCGGGCATCTTCCGCGAGATGGGCGAGATGGGGCTGCTTGGCGTCACCGTGCCGGAAGAATACGGCGGGCTTGGCGGCTCTTACGTCAGCTATGGCCTCGTCGCGCGCGAGGTGGAACGGATCGACTCGGGCTACCGCTCGATGATGTCGGTGCAATCCAGCCTCGTGATGTATCCGATCTACGCTTACGGCTCCGAGGAACAGCGGCGCAAATACCTGCCCGGCCTCGCCTCGGGCGAATTGATCGGCTGTTTCGGCCTGACCGAGCCCGACGCCGGCAGCGACCCCGGCGCGATGAAAACCCGGGCGGAAAAAACCGCCACCGGCTACCGCCTCACCGGCTCGAAAATGTGGATTTCCAACAGCCCGATCGCGGATGTCTTCGTGGTCTGGGCGAAGTCCGACGCCCACGGCGGCAAGATCCGCGGCTTCGTGCTGGAAAAGGGCATGAAGGGGCTTTCGGCGCCGAAGATCGCGGGCAAGCTGAGCTTGCGCGCCTCGATCACCGGCGAGATCGTGATGCAGGGCGTCGAGGTCGACGACGACGCGCTCCTGCCCAACGTCGAAGGGCTGAAAGGCCCGTTCGGGTGCCTCAACCGCGCCCGCTACGGCATCTCCTGGGGAGTGCTCGGTGCGGCCGAGTTCTGCTGGCACGCCGCCCGGCAATACGGGCTCGACCGGCACCAGTTCGGCAAGCCGCTCGCGGGCACGCAGTTGTTCCAGAAAAAGCTCGCCGACATGCAGACCGAGATCAGCCTCGGCCTCCAGGCCTCGCTCCGGGTGGGGCGGCTGATGGACGAGGGCAAGGCCGCGCCCGAGATGATCTCGCTGATCAAGCGCAACAACTGCGGCAAGGCGCTCGACGTTGCCCGCCATGCCCGCGACATGCACGGCGGCAACGGCATTTCCGGCGAGTTCCAGGTGATCCGACACATGATCAACCTCGAAACCGTCAACACCTACGAAGGCACCCACGACGTGCACGCCCTGATCCTCGGACGCGCGCAAACCGGGTTGCAGGCGTTCTTCTAGCGCATTGAGCGCGGCGCGCTCGGGGTGCCGGGAATGCCCCAGTAGGCGGCAATATCGACCATCAGCGCATAGGTGCTGCGGTAGGCAAAGCCGGGGCCGTCATTGCCCAGCACGTAAACCACTATATCGAGGCCCTCGCCCCGGATCGCCTGCGCGGCAAGATCGTCGGGCAGGATGGTCGGCTCGCCGTAAACCACCCGCCGGGTCAGGCCGACCGAGGGCATGGCGTAGTCGACCAGACCGGTGCAGACGAAGCTCTCGTTGTTCGGGTCGATCGAAAGGCCGAAATTGAACGGCTGTCCCATCTGCGAGAACAGACGGCGCACGGCGTCCCGCCGCTCGCCCGGCGAAAGCCGGGGCCGCATCGCCAGCACCCGGTCGACCTCGAAGGCATCGCTCGGGCGGGTCAGTTCAACCGCCGGAGAGACGCTCTGGATCATGGTTTTCCCGGCGCGGATCTCGTCGTGGTAGGGCACGATCTCGGGCAGGTTCCAGTAGCCCGCCGCTCGCATCTCGGCCTCGGTGCCGACATAGACGAAGGCATGGCTGAACCGGCCTGGCATCAACCGGCCAAGCTGGTGCGAGGTATTGCCGATGACCAGAATATCGAGCGGGCGCAGCCGCGACAGGATCGCCGCTTCCGCATCGGCCTTGCCGGTGAGCTTGCCGGGATAGGAGCTTTCCTCGAAATCACCGTAGGCGAGTTCCGAGGCCTTGACGCCAAACTGGTTGCCCAGCGCCGTCGCCAGTTTCGCCACCGGGGCGGGATAGAACTTCTCCGGCTCGAAGCAGCATTCGAAATTGTCCGCCCTGAGCGCCTTGGCATCCTCGGGGAAGGTGGGGCCGAAATCGGGCTGGGAACACGCCGAGACGATCACGGCAAGCGCCAGAACTGCCAGCGCCCTGATCGACGGGATCGGGTTCTCGGGTCGAAACATCGCCAGTCCTCGCACAGGTTTCACCATAGCCTAGCGCGGCCAATCGCCCCTGCCAACTCACGCTTCGGGGGGCGGCCCCCAGAAAGCGGCAATATCTTCCATCGCCGCGCGCGCATCCTCGACGACGAAGCCGCCGCCCTTCACACCGCGCACGTGTTCGACGAAGCCAAGCCCCTCGCCCCGGATGGCCTGCGCCACCATCGCGTCGGGCATCACCGCCGGCCGACCGTAGGAAACCGTCTCGTCGAAGGCGATCCAGGGCATCGCGTATTGGATCAGCTCGGTGCAGGCGAGTTCGTCCGGGGTGCGGTTGTCGAACCAGTAGTCGAACGGCGCGCCGAGCCGGGCAACACCCCGGCGCGCGGCCTCGCGGCGTTGCGCTTGGGTGAGTGCCGGGCGCAGGATCGCAACGGCGTCGGTTTGCAGGAGCTTCGCCGGCTCGATCAGGCGCACCACGGGGCGGAAGGCTTCGAGAAAGACCCGCCCCGCCCGGATATCGTCTTGCAGCGGCAGGACGGCGGGATCGTTCCACAGCCCGATCGCGCGCAGCTCCGCCTCGGTGCCGAGGTAGATCGCCGAATGGGTGAAGCGGCCGGGCACGAAGCGACCGCCGATATAGGTCTTGTTGGCGAACAGCAGCAGATCGAGCGGGCGGGCCGTTTTCACGATATGGGCATGGGCCTCGGCCTTGCCGGTGAGGGTGCCGGGGATCTCGCCGGTATCGAGCGGATTGAGTTCCAGCGCGACGGGCGCAACGGCGAGCGAGAGATTGGCGATCGCCTCGGGCCAGCGCTCGGGATCGTGGCAACAGGCGAAGCTTTTCGGATCGGCGTCGGGCGCAAGGCCGGTGAAATCGCGGTGCACCTGCGGCAAGCCGCAGCCGGCGAGCGCGAGCGCGAGAGACACCAAGGCGAAACGGCGTATCATCCGGCGTCCGGAACTTGGTTCGGTTGTGCGGTCATCGAAAGCTCCCTGCGGACTGCGCGCAATTCAGCAAAGCCCCTGCCCGCGCGCAATCGCAAAACGGCCGCGCGTGGGGCGGATGCGGCGCTGAACCGGGCGGGAACCACGGACAGGAACGGACCCTCCCCCACGCTCAGCAATACCGCTCGATGCCAACGAGTTGCTGGTAGGAATAGCGGTCGCCCATCGCCCAACCGGGCGGCAGGATGCGGGCCAGTTCGGCCCGGTCGGCTTCGCTGAACGCGATCTCGTCCGCCCCGGCCCAGTCCTTCAGGTGCTCGGGGCTGCGGGTGCCGGGGATGGGGATCAGGTGCGCGCCCTGGTCGAGCGTCCAGGCCACCGCGGTGGCCGCCGTGGACCAGCCCCGGTCATGCGCGAAGGCGCGCAGGGCGCGCACGTGTTCCATGTTGTGGGCGAAGTTGCGGCCGATGAACCTCGGGTTGGGTTTGCGGAAATCGGTATCGCGGAAGCTGTGCGGGTCGAGATCTATGTCGCCGAGAATGCCGCGTCCGAGCGGCGAGAACGGCACGAAGGCGGTGCCCAGCTCGGCGCAGGCCTGGATCATCCCGAGCTCCGGCTGGCGCGTCCACAGCGAATACTCGCTCTGCACCGCCGCCACATGCGCCACCGATGCCGCAAGCCGCAGCGAGGCGGGTGATATCTCGGAATAGCCGAAAGCGCCGATCAGCCCATCCTCGCGAATGGTTTCCAGCGTTTCGGTCACCGCTTCGATCGGGATCGACCAGTCGCGGCGGTGAATATAGTAAAGCTCGACGTGATCGACCCCGAGCCGGTCCAGCGACCCCTCGATGGAGGCGCGGATATGTTCCTCGGAATTGTCGTTGGTGCCGCGCGGCGCACCCAGAACGATGCCGCCCTTGGTGGCGATCTTGAACCGCTTGCCGCGCTCCTTCTGCCATGCGCCGATGATCGTTTCGCTCAGACCGCCGCCGTAAAGCTCGGCGGTGTCGAGAAAGTCGATGCCCGCGTCCCAGGCCGCATCCAGCGTGGCGAAGCTCACCTCGCGGCTGGTTTCGCCGTAGAACCCGGCAAAGCTCATGCAGCCAAGCCCGATGGCCGACACTTCGGGACCGTTCTGCCCCAGTTTCCTTTTCTTCATCGCCATTCCCCTCAGATCACGAATTCACCGTCTGCCATGATCGGGTGCCGCGCGCCATCCGGGCCGATGCCGGTAACGGCAATCGCGGGCGAGCCGATCATGCAATCCATGTGGATGTTGCTCTTGTTCATGCCCGCTTCTTCCGGGTCGGCCCCCTCCGAAAGGTTCATCGCGTAGGCATTGCCGAAGGCGATGTGGCAGGCGGCGTTCTCGTCGAACAGGGTGTTGAAGTAGAGCACGCCCGAGCGCGCAATGGGCGAGCTTTCGGGCACCAGCGCGACTTCGCCGAGGAACGAAGCGCCCTCGTCGGTGGTGAAATACTCGCGCGCCACGTCGCCACCCTTCTCGGCCTCGATCGAAACCGCGCGCCCGGCCTCGAAGGTCACCACCAGCCCCTCCACGATGCTGCCGCCGATCACGGCGGGCTTGGTGAACACCGCGCGGCCCTCGGTGCGGGCGCGGTCGGGCATGGTGAAGATCTCCTCGGTGGGCAGGTTGGGCGCATAGGTCGTGCCGTCTTCCAGCGTCTGCGCACCGCCCACCCACTTGTGGCCGCGCGCCAGCCCGACGGTCAGATCGGTGCCGCCGCCCTCGAAATGCAGCGCGTCAAGCGCAAGGCCCTGAAGATGCGCCCGCCGCCGCTCCAGTTCGGCGAAGTTTTCGCGCCAGGCCGCCACGGGATCGTCGCGGTCGAGCCGGAGCGCGGCGAAAACATGGCCCCAGAGCCTCTCCACCGCGGCGTCGGGCGCGAGATCGGGGAAAACCTGCCGCGCCCAGCCCTCGGTGACGAAGGGCACGATATTCCAGTTTGTCGCGCCTGAGGTGATCGCCTCCAGCATCGGCCGCGCGGCGGAACTCATCGCCTTGTTGGCGCGGGCGACCTTGGCCGGGTCCTGCCCCGCGAGCAGCCCCGGCGTGTTGCCGGCAATCGCGAGCCGCGCGGCGCCATTCCGGAACGCCCCCGCCATGGCATCGTAGAGCCAGCCCGGCGCGGTCTCGAGCGCGGTCTCGCTGCCGTGGGTGTAGCGCGCGAGCGTGCTTTCGTCGTCGGCATAGAGCGCCAGCACGTTGCTTGCCCCGGCGGCATAGGCCTCGCGGGTGATCCGGCGCACCAGGTCGATCGCGCCGATATCTGCGGTCAGCACCAGTTCCTGCCCGGGCCGAAGCCCAAGGCCGAATTGCACGCAAAGCCGCGCGAGGCGATCGAGGTTTTTCTGGGTATTCATGTTTTCCTCACGCAAATGCCGCTTCGAGGGCGATTTCGATCATGTCGCCGAAACTCTGCTCGCGTTCCTGCGAGGTGAGCGGCGGCGCCTCGGTGACCAGGTGGTCCGACACGGTGAGCACCGCGAGCGCGCGCACCCCGTAACGCGCGGCGAGAATATAAAGCTCGGCCGCTTCCATCTCGACCGCCAGCACGCCATGCCGGGTCATCTGTTCGTTCAGGTCGGGGCGCTCATCGTAAAACACATCGGCCGAGTATATTCCACCCACATGCGTGGCCACGTCGCGCCGGGCGGCGGCGGCATGGGCCGCCGCGAGCAAGCCGTAATCGGCGGCAGGGGCGAAATTGAGGTCACGCAGAATACCCACCGACGGCGTTGAAATCGACGTCGCCGTCATCGCCAGAACCACGTCGCGCAGCGCGATCTTTTCCTGCATAGCGCCGCAGGAGCCGACGCGGATCAGGGTTTTCGCGCCGTATTCGCGGATCAACTCGTTGGCATAGATCGACAGGCTCGGCATGCCCATGCCGGAGCCCTGGATCGTCACCCGGTTGCCGCGCCAGGTGCCGGTGAAGCCCAGCATCCCGCGCACCTCGTTCACCAGTTCCGGCGCATCCAGAAAGGTTTCCGCCGCCCATTTGGCGCGCAGCGGGTCGCCCGGCATGAGCACGGTTTCGGCGATGTCTCCGGGCTTTGCCCCGATGTGAATGGTCATGGCTCTCTCCTTGCAGTCCGCCGGATCATAGCCATCGGCATGGCGAAGGGTAGCCGGTTTTCAGGACGCGGGCGCGAAACGGCCCGGCTTCCACCGGGCCGCTTCGAACCACCGGCACAGCCGAGGCTCAGATCGCCAGATCTTCCTTCGATCCGCCTTGCGCGATATGGGCCTCGACCCATTTCGGCGCGCGCCCCCGGCCCGTCCAGGTTTGTTCGGGGTTTTCGGGATTGCGGAATTTCGGGGCAACCTTGGCCCGGCCGTCGCCCTTGGCCTTGGGCGCCCGGGCTGGCGCGCTTTCCCTGGCGGCGCTCGCGGGTTTTGCGCCGGTCAATTCCTCAAGCGAAAACCCATGCGCTTTCGCCGCCTTTTTCGCGGCGTCGAGGGCAAGCTTCTTCTCGGCCTGCGCCAGCTTGTCGAGCGCCTTGTCGACATCGCCGCGGAGTTTTTCCAGTTCTCGGCGCTTCATATCCTTGAGGTTGAATTTCATTTTGGTCGGCTCGCCTTTCTGTCCAGTCGTTCAAATGCAATGACGTTGCTGGAACGAATACGGGGAATAATCCCCTTCGGTTTTCACGAGCGCCAGAATATTGATTTTCGGAAAACCCACAACGCATTTTTTCGCGGTTGGGGATTGACTGTCGCAATCAAACGCCGAGCCAGAGGCTCGCGCCGCCCGCCGCGATCACCGCGAGATAAACCACGATCACCCGAAGGCCGAGCCGGCGATCACCGGCGACGAGTGAAATCCCCGCCTTCACCGCGGTATTCACCGCGACCGCGATGAATATCGCGATCGCCCCGGTGCCGAGGGCGAGATCCCCCCCAACCAGTCTCGAAACCGAAATCGTCAGGGCGTCGACATCGGTCACCCCCGACATCGCGGCGGCGGCGTAGACGCCGCTGGTCCCGAGCCAGTCGCGCAGGTAGAACACGCCCAGCAGCACCACCGCGAGCACCGCGCCGAAGGTCAGCGCGGTTTTCAATTCGAGCGGGTTGGCGATGCCCTCGATCTCGTCCTCGGTCTTGCCATTGCGGTCAGACAGAAGGTGGATCGCGGCGGCGCCGAGCAGCCCCGTCGCCGCCATCACCCCCATCGGCAGCGCCAGCGGGGCCACCAGCCGGGGCTGGAAAATCGCCGCCAGCACGAGGATGCGCAAGAAGGTGACCGAGCCTGCCAGCACCACCCCCACCGCCGCCACCGGCGCCAGCGCACCCTGGCTGCGCACGAGGCGGGCAAGCGCGAGGGTGGTGGAGGTCGACGAGGCGAGGCCGCCGAACAGGCCGGTGGCGAGAATGCCGAGCCGTGCCCCGACCAGCCGGATCGCGAGGTAACCCGCAAAGGACAGCCCGGCCACCACCACCACGGCCCACCACAGCTCGTAGGGGTTGAGCGTCTCCCCCGGGCCATAGCCCTGATCGGGCAGCAGCGGCAGCACCACGACCGAGATCAGCGCCAGCTTGAACGCCGCCTCCAGCTCGAACCGCTCGATCTGCGCCACCCAGCGATGCAGCGGCCGTTTCATCGCGAGCAGCAGCGCCGCCACCACCGCCACAGCCGCGGCATGGGCCATCTCGCCGAGCATCGACACCGCGCCGAGCACGAAGGTGAGCAGGAGCGCGATCTCGGTGGTCAGGCCAAGGTCTTCATCGCTCCGCGTCTGCAGCCAGTAGCTGACGGCGAGCAGCCCCGCGAGCGCGAGCAAGACCGCCGCGAGGAAGATCGGGGCGGTCACGGTGACCAGCCAGCCGGAGATCCCGCCGAGGAGCCCGGTCAGCGCGAAGGTGCGGATCCCCGCGATCCGATCGCCCTCGGCCTGCTCACGCGCATGCCAGCCCCGTTCGAGCCCGAACAGAAGGCCGATCGCCAAAGCCAGCAGGAGCCGCCGGAAGATCTCCACATCATCCATACGCTGCAATCTATGGATGGATCAGGGACATGGCCAGAGGGAACGGCGGGAGGGGGGAACTTGCGCGCCGTGGGTCGGGCGTCAGACCGGCACGTAAGGGGGGAGTGGGAATGGCGGGCGAACGCGCGAGCTAACGAGATTATATTCATTCAGATGAGAATAGAAATCCTGCACCCGTCTTTGTCCATATTCCTTCCTTGAAAGACACTCTGTGCCTTTCGCCATCCAATTCCAGAACGGAAAAAGCTCTGGGTTCACCGTTCAGATATGCGCCACCGAAAGTTACAGTCCCGATCGAACCGCGAATCGAAAAATCAACCCCTTGGAATTCATCTGGCGTTATCATGAAATTGATATCCGCCATTTCGCTTTTGAACGCTGAAAACGTGCCTGAGGGCATTAATCGAACAAGATGGTTGTTTCCGCCTTGTGGCATCACTTCTACGAACCACGGAGCGCCGGATCTTGGTATGGAAGACGAAAGAGCTAACTCGCCTTCGATTTCGATCCTGTAACTGTCCGAACTTATCTTTGTTTCAATGTCGGCATCAGGGAAGTACTTGCCCAGAACGATCTCAATCGCTTTGATCGTGGCGCGCTTCTCGTCGTCGACATCCGACATGCTTTCGCCGATTTCAGCCTCGAATTCCACGTATTCCGATTCACCCGAGGCGGCTGAAATCATCTGTTCGGAGGAAATGCTTACTTCAAGTTCTTCAGCTTGGCACCCCACGAGAAGGCTCACAAGCCCTGCCAGAACGAACGTCTTTTTCATGCCCTCTCCCCCCAAGTTAGGATAACTTTCCCAACCCAATATACATGTCCCCCCTCAAACATCCAGCTCCTCAACGAACCGCGCATTCTCCTGGATATACTGGAAGCGCAATTCCGGCTTCTTGCCCATCAGACGTTCCACCAGGTCGCCGGTCTCGCCCGGTTCGTCCTCGTCGATGGTCACCCGGATCAGCTTGCGGGTGCCCGGGTCCATCGTGGTTTCCTTGAGGTCCTTGGCGTCCATCTCGCCGAGGCCCTTGAAGCGCTGGAAGTCGATCTTGCCCTTGCCGCCGAGGCCCTTCTCGAGCCACAGGTCCTTTTCCGCCTCGTCGGCGACGTAGACCCGTTTGGCCCCTTGCGTGAGCCGGAACAGCGGCGGGCAGGCGAGGTAGAGGTGGCCGTGGTCGATCAGCGGCCGCATCTGGCTGAAGAAGAAGGTCATCAGGAGCGCCGCGATATGCGCGCCGTCGACGTCGGCGTCGGTCATGATGATGATCTTGTCGTAGCGCAGATCCTCGACGTTGAACTTGGTGCCCATGCCCACCCCGAGCGCCTGGCACAGGTCGTTGATCTCGGCGTTCGAGCCGAGCTTGGAGCTGGCCGCGCCGAGCACGTTCAGGATCTTGCCCCTCAGCGGCAAGAGCGCCTGAGTGCGCCGGTCGCGCGCCATCTTGGCCGAGCCGCCCGCGCTGTCGCCCTCGACGATGAACAATTCGGTGCCCTCGCGCGCGCTGGTCGAGCAATCCACCAGCTTGCCGGGCAGGCGCAGCCGCTTGGTGGCGGTCTTGCGTTGGGTTTCCTTCTCGGCCCGGCGCCGCAGCCGCTCCTCCGCACGCAGCACGAGAAAATCGAGGATCGCGCCGGCGCTCTTGGTGTCGGCGGCCAGCCAGTTGTCGAAGTGGTCGCGCACAGCGCCTTCCACCAGCTTGGCGGCACTCTCCGAACTCAGCCGGTCCTTGGTCTGGCCGACGAAGGCCGGATCGGCGATGAAGGTGGAGACCAGCGCGCAACCCCCGGCGAGAAGATCGTCGCGGGTGATCTGCGCCGCCTTCTTGTTGCCGACAAGCTCGCCGTAGGCCTTGATCCCCTTCAGGATCGCGGCCCAGAACCCGGCGACGTGGGTGCCGCCCTCGGGCGTCGGCACGGTGTTGCAATAGGACTGGATGAAGCCGTCGCGCGCGGGCGTCCAGTTGATCGCCCATTCGACGTAGCCCGGCTCGTTGAACTTCTCACGGAACTCCACCTTGCCGTGGAAGCCGCCCTCGGAATAGGTGCTGGCGCCGCCGAGGCTCTCCTTGAGGTAGTCCGAGAGACCACCGGGAAAATGGAAGGTGGCCTCGCGCGGGGTTTCGCCGTCGTCGACCGCCGATTTCCAGCGGATCTCAACGCCCGAGAACAGGTAGGCCTTGGAGCGCGCCATGGTGAACAGCCGCTTGGGCTTGAACTTGTGCGAGCCGAAGATCTCCGCGTCGGCGTGGAAGGTCACCTCGGTGCCGCGCCGGTTCGGGGCCGCGCCGATCTTCTGCACCGGGCCGAGCGGCAACCCGCGTGAAAACCGCTGCTCGTGCAGCTCCTTGTTCTTCGCCACCTGCACGACCATCGAATCGCTGAGCGCGTTCACCACCGACGAGCCGACGCCGTGAAGCCCGCCCGAGGTCTGGTAGGCCTTGCCGGAGAACTTGCCGCCCGAGTGCAGCGTGCACAGGATCACCTCGAGCGCGGATTTCTGGGGAAACTTCGGGTGCGGGTCCACCGGGATGCCTCGGCCGTTGTCGCGCACCGTTACCGAGTGGTCGGCATGAAGTTCCACCTCGATGCGGTTGGCGTGCCCCGCCACCGCCTCGTCCATCGCGTTATCGAGAATCTCCGCCACCATGTGGTGCAGCGCCCGCTCGTCGGTGCCGCCGATATACATGCCCGGGCGCTGGCGCACGGGCTCCAGCCCCTCCAGCACCTCGATCGAGGTGGCGTCATAGGTGTCTTGTCCGCCGGTGAGGAGATCGCTGGCCATTGCTCGAACTTTCTTGCTCTTGTTGAGCCGGCATTAGACCATCCGGGGCGGGCGGTAGCAATATCTTGCGGGTGACGGCGCGCTCAGAACGAAAGCAGCCCCGCGTTATAGGTCTCGAGCCCGATCGTCGCGGGGCCGTCGCCCTTCTGTTCCATCTCGATATGCGCAGGCGGATGGCCAAGGCCGCTCGCCAATCCGCCCGCCGCGCTACCGCCGGGTGTCAGGCCGAGCCGCACGCCGCCGCCGAAATTGTCGAAGCTCGCGCCATGCGTGGGCGAGAAATGCCCGTCGCCGGTGAGGTAGGGCGTGACCGGGCCTAGGCTGGGGCCCGCCTCCACGCGCACGTCGACGCTGCCGTCGCCGTTCACCTTCACATGGGCCGAAAACCCCGGCACGCCGATCGAGAACCCGGCGTTCAAGCCCGGGATCATGATCCCGTAGTCGGGAAAATCCTCGGCGCAGTCGTAGGAGGTCGGGTAGGGTTCGCCGGCCTCGCAGGCCATCTGGGCCGAGGCGTTCTCCATTTCGCAGGTCACCGACATCAGCCCGCCGATGATGCTTTTCGGGCAGATCTCCTGGCAGCGGAAATTGACGTTGCAGCTTTTCGCAAGCTCGTCGCGATAGGGCGCACCGATGTCGGGAAGCTGGGCGACGGCTGTGAGCACCGGCAGCCCGTTCGGCTCCAGCGCGTGGGCCTTGGCGAGCGCCGCGGCCGCGGCCCCTGGAATGCCCGCGGCGTCGAGCGCGCGGGCGAGGTTGGTGAGGTAGAGCGGTTCTCCCGGCGCGAAGGCGGTGGCCAGAAGCAAGTCCTTCGTTGCCGCGGTGGTATCGCCGAGCGCGAGCGCGGCAAGGCCCAGCGTGTTGCGATAGGCTGCCTCCTGCGGGCGCAGCGCGCTCGCCTCCTGCGCGGCCATCCGCGCGGCCTCGACCCAGTCGGCGGGATAGGCCTCGGGATCGTGGAGGTGCAGCTCCACCAGCAGCGCCGCAAAATTGTTGAGCGAGGCCGGGTCGGTGGGGTCGCGTGCTGCATCGGCGCCGAAGAACCATGCCGCCTTGTCGAACTGCCTTCGGGCGTAGAGCAGGTGACCCAGCGTGTCGCCCGACACCCCGTCCGGCGCGTTGTCGAGAACTTCGGCGAAGCCTTTCGCCTCCCCGGCGGGAAAAGTCTCGCCGAGCGATGTGACCGTTTCCGAAAGCGTCTCGGCGAGCCCCTGGGCCGCGGCGGGCAGCCCGCTTGTTGTCATGATGACCAGGATACCGGTTACGAACCCCGCGATGGACCGTCGCATTGGCTGTCCTCCCTGTCAGGTTGGCAGGCAGTATAGCACGATTTCGCGGCTTTTTCGCGCGTTTCTGGGCTCATGGCTTGCTTCCGCCTGCCCCACGTCGTCAATTGGGCGAAAAAGGAGCCAGCCATGCGCATTCTCTTCACAGGCGGGTCCGGCAAGGCGGGCCGCGAGGTCATCCCCTACCTGCTCGACCAGGGCCACCGGGTGATGAACGTCGATCTGACACCGCTCGACCTGCCCGACGTCGACAACATCATCGCCGACATCACGGATTCGGGCCAGATGTTCAACGCGCTCTCGATGTATGCCAATTTCGGCGAGCTCGAGCCGGGCACCGGCGTGCCGCGCTTCGACGCGGTGGTGCATTTCGCCGCCATCGCCCGCATCCTGCTCACGCCCGACAACGAGTGCTACCGGGTGAACGTGATCGGCACCTACAACGTGTTGGAGGCGGCGCTGAAGATGGGCGTGCGCAAGGTGGTGATCGCCTCGTCGGAAACCACCTACGGCGTCTGCTTCGCCGACGGCGAGCGCAAGCCCCTCTATGTTCCAGTCGACGAGGCGCACCCGACCGTGCCGGAAGACAGCTACGGCATGTCGAAGGTGGTCAACGAGGTCACCGCGCGCAGCTTCGCCGAACGCACCGGGGCGGACGTCTACGCGCTGCGGATCAACAACGTGATGAGCCCGGAGGATTACGCCCGCGACTGGCCCGCCTATTTCGCCGATCCCGATCTGCGCCGGCGCAACATCTTCTCCTATATTGACGCGCGCGACCTCGGCCAGATCGTCGATCTCTGCCTGAAAAAGGACGGGCTTGGCTACCAGGTGTTCAACGCCGCCAACGACGGCATGAGCGTGGCGCTCAGCCCCAAGGAGGTTCTGGCCCGCTATTACCAGGGGGTGCCGGTGAAACGCGAGATCGGTCCGGGCGAGAGCCCCTATTGCAACCGCAAGATCCGCGAGGTTCTGGGGTTCGAGGAGCAACACCCCTGGACGAGACACGTTACGCCACCGGCGCAAGAGTGACCGGCCGGGATGGGCCCCGCGGCCCGTCCCACCTGCCCGACCGGGAAAACATGCAGGCTTCCGAATTGATTAGGATCAGGGAAGCCGCAACTTTCACGTGCTCTATTGCCTTCGAATCTTGAGCACGAACGGTTTTGCCCGATGGGGCGCAGGAGGCAGGGATGATCTGTGTGACGTCATGAGCGGGGCCGTGAAAACAGGCCCCCGGATGATCGACGCGCAAGGGCTCGATGCGCTGATCGCGGCGCTCGCAAGCGATGGGCGCGAGGTGTTCGGGCCGGTCCGGCGTGAGGGGGCGGTGGTCTACGAGGAAATCTCCTCCAGCGACGATCTGCCGAAAGGCTGGGCCGACGAGCAATCGGGCGGGCATTACCGGCTGCGGCAGGAGGGCGATGCCTTTTTCGGCGCCACGCTCGGCCCCCAGGGCTGGAAGCGCCTCCTGCATCCGCCGAAACAGGTGCTCTGGCGCACCGAGGGCGCGGGGGAGGAGACGAAGATCATCCCCGAGCCGCTCGACACCACCCGCCGCGCCTTCATCGGCGCGCGCGCCTGCGATCTCGCCGCGATCGCCGCGCAGGACAAGGTTCTGACCGAGGGGCCCTACCGCGATCCGCAGTATGCCGCCCGGCGGGCAAACCTGTTCATCGTCGCGGTGAACTGCACCCGGTCGGCCGAGACCTGCTTCTGCACCTCGATGAACACCGGGCCGAAGGCCACGAAGGGCTATGACATCGCGCTGACCGAGCTGGAGGGCGGGCGCTTTCTCGCCGAAGCCGCCAGCGAGGCGGGGGCCGCGCAGCTGGCCGCCCTGCCCTCCCGGCCCGCAACGGCGGACGACGAAGGCGCGGCGGCGGCGGGGATCGACCGCGCCCGCGACCAGCAACGCCGGATCGACACCGACGGCCTGCCCGCGCTGCTCAAGGACCGGCCCGATCACCCGCGTTGGTCGGAGGTGGCGCAGCGCTGCCTCAACTGCGCCAACTGCACCATGGTCTGCCCCACCTGCTTCTGCACCACGGTCGACGAGGTGACCTCGCTGGAAGGCCCCGAGACCGAGCGGGTGAACCGCTGGGCCTCGTGCTTCACCGTCGATTTCAGCCACGTCCACGGCGGCGCGGTGCGCCCCGGCGCGAAATCGCGCTACCGCCAGTGGATGACGCACAAGCTCGCCACCTGGGTCGACCAGTTCGGCGAGATGGGCTGCGTCGGCTGCGGGCGCTGCATCTCGTGGTGCCCGGTGGGGATCGACATCACCGAGGAAGCGGCCGCGATCCGCAAGGGAGGGGGCTGAGATGGCGATTGAAGGACTTCAGCGCATCCTCGCGGGGCATCCGTTGTTCCGCGACCTGTCGCCCGCCTTTCTCGACATGCTGGCGGGCTGTGCGAAGAACGTGCGCTTCGCGGCAGATACCTACATGTTTCACGAGGGTGACGACGCCGATTTCCTCTACCTCGTGCGCGACGGCCACGCGGCGCTGGAAATCTCGGCGCCCGGGCACGGCCGGATGGTCTTCCAGACCGTGAGCGGCGGCGGCGTGATCGGCCTGAGCTGGCTGGTGCCACCCTACCGCTGGCGCTTCGACGCGCGCGCGAAGGAAGACCTGCGCGCCATCGCCTTCGATGCCAAATGCCTGCGCGGAAAATGCGACGCCGACCCCGCGCTCGGCTACGCGGTGATGAAACGGATCCTGCCCGCGCTCGTGGACCGGCTCCACGACACCCGGGTGCAGATGTTGGACCTCTACGATGCACGCCCCTGACCCCCATACCGACCCGATGCTGCCGGTGATCGCCAGGATCACCCGCCGGACCCGCGAGCTTTCCGACGTGGTCACCTTCGAGATGGAGGTGGAAGGCTGGCCGGGCTTCGAACCCGGACAGTTCAACATGCTCGCCGTCTTCGGGGTGGGCGAGATCCCGATCTCGATCTCGGGGCCGGTCTCCGACAGCTCCAAGATCATCCACACGATCCGCGACGTGGGCCCGGTGAGCCGCGCGCTCGCGGCGCTCGAGCCCGGCGCGGTGCTCGGCCTGCGCGGCCCCTACGGCGCGCCCTGGCCGGTGAAGGCCGCGCGGGGGCGCGACGTGGTGGTGGTGGCCGGCGGGCTCGGGCTCGCGCCGGTGCGGCCGATCCTCTACGAGCTGATGGAAAACCGCGATGCCTATGGCAAGATCACGCTGCTCTACGGCGCGCGCAGCCCCTCGGAGATCCTGTTTCGGGAGGAACTGGGCGCGTGGCGGTCGCGGCTCGACATGGGCGTGGAGGTGACGGTGGACCGGGCGCCCGAAGACTGGCACGGCCATGTCGGCGTCGTGACGGCGCTGTTGCGCGCGGCGGATTTTGCCCCCGCCAACACAACCGCCTTCGTCTGCGGCCCGGAAATCATGATTCGTTTCGCCGCGAATGGCCTCACCGATCTCGGCGTCGCCGCCACCGACATTCACCTTTCGATGGAGCGCAACATGCAATGCGGCATCGGGCTGTGCGGCCATTGCCAGCTCGGGCCATACTTCCTGTGCAAGGACGGCCCGGTGTTCGACTGGGCCACGATGAAGCCGCTGATGCGTATCAAGGAGCTGTGACATGACCGGCAGACCAAGGCTCGCGGTTTGGAAGTTCTCGTCCTGCGACGGCTGCCAGCTATCCCTGCTCGATTGCGAGGACGAGGTGCTCGCCGTCGCGGGGGCGATCGAGATCGCCTATTTCCCCGAGGCCACGCGGCGCGAGGACGACGGCGGGCATTACGATATCTCCTTCGTCGAAGGCAGCGTGACCACGCCGCACGAGGCCGAGGCGATCAAGGACATCCGCGCCCGCTCGACCACGGTGATCACGCTCGGCGCCTGCGCTACCTCGGGCGGCATCCAGGCGCTGAAGAACGGCGCCTCGACGAAGGATTTCATCGACGCGGTCTATGCCCACCCCGAGTTCATCGACACGCTCGACACCGCCACGCCGATCTCCGACCACGTGAAGGTCGATTTCGAGCTGCGCGGCTGCCCGATCTCGAAAACCCACCTGATCGAGCTGATCGCTGCCACGCTGGCGGGGCGCGCGCCGCAGACCCCAGCCCACGCCACCTGCATCGAGTGCAAGATGGCCGGGCATGTCTGCGTGATGGTGGCCGAGGGCAAACCCTGCCTCGGTCCGGTGACGCACGCCGGCTGCGGCGCGCTCTGCCCGGGCTACGCCCGCGGTTGCTACGGCTGCTTCGGCCCGAAGGAAACGCCCAACACCGCCGCGCTCTCGGCCCGGCTGGCCGAGAACGGTGCCGACCGGCGGCAGATCAGGCGGCTCTACTCGACCTACAACACCAACGCGCCCGCGTTCCGCGAGGAGGCCAAGGCCCATGACTGACACAACGATCAAGGTCGACATGCTCGCCCGCGTCGAGGGCGAGGGGGCGTTCAAGGTGGTGGTGCGCGAGGGCAAGATCGTCGGCACCGAGTTCCGCATCTTCGAGCCGCCGCGCTTCTTCGAGGCCTTCCTGCGCGGCCGCGACCATTCCGAGGCCCCCGACATCACCGCGCGGATCTGCGGCATCTGCCCGGTGGCCTACCAGATGAGCTCGGTGCAGGCGATGGAAATGGCGCTTGGCGTCGAGGTGAGCCAGCCGATCAAGAACCTGCGCCGGCTGCTCTATTGCGGCGAGTGGATCGAGAGCCACATCCTGCACGCCGCCATGCTGCACGCGCCCGACTTCCTCGGCTACGCCAGCGCGATCGACATGGCCAACGACGGCCACGCCGACGCGGTGAAACTGGCGCTTGATTACAAGAAGATCGGCAATTCCATCGTCACCCTCGTCGGCGGGCGCGAGATCCACCCGATCAACGTGAAGGTGGGCGGCTGGTGGAAGGCCCCGAAAAAGCGCGACATGATGAAACTGCGCGAAGACCTCCTGCGGGCGCTCGACATGGCGGATGCCTTCGTCGATTTCACCGCCGCGCTGCCCTTCCCCGACAAGGAGCGCGACTACACCATGGTCTGCATCGAGGAGCCGAACGGGCGCTACCCGATGTACGAGGGCACGCGGCTGATCTCGAACCGGGGCATGGACATTCCGGCAACCGCGTTCAACGACCATTTCGACGAGCATCATGTGAAACAGTCGAACGCGCTGCAGGGGCGGATGAAAGCCGGCGGCGCCTATCTCACCGGCCCGCTGCCGCGCTACAACCTTGCCTATGACAAGCTTTCCGAGCGCGCGAAGGCGGCGGCCGAGCGGTCGGGCCTCGGGCGCGAGGTGAAGAACCCCTATCGCTCGATCGTGGTGCGCGCGGTCGAAAGCCTGTTCGCGGTGGAAGAGGCAATCCGGCTGATCGAGGATTACGAGGAATTCGATCCGGCAGCGATGGAGATCACCCCGCGCGCGGGCACCGGCATGGGCGCCTCCGAAGCCCCGCGGGGCATGCTCTTTCACCAGTATACGCTGGAAGAGGACGGCAGCATCGCCAAGGCCCAGATCGTGCCGCCCACCGCGCAGAACCAGCCGTCGATCGAGGAAGACCTCGCCGAGCTGATCGCCGATGAGCTTGACCGGCCGCACGACGAAATCCAGTGGCTGTGCGAGCAGACCATCCGCAACTACGATCCTTGCATCTCATGTGCCACGCATTTTCTCGATCTGACCATCGACCGGGGATAGGTTTCGGGTCGCCTGAAGGCGACCCGACCGGGTGGGGGGGCGCTGCCCCCCCACTCCCCCCCGAGGTATTTCTGGACCCAAGAAGACCATGAAGCCGCTTCTGATCGGTGTGGGCAACGATTTTGCCGGGGACGATGCCGCCGGGCGGCTGGTGGCGCGCGGGCTCAGGGGCGCGTCCGGCTTCGATCTGGCCGAGTGCCATGGTGCGGCGGCCGATCTGGTGACGCTGATGGAGGGCCGGGAGCGGGTGCTGATCGTCGACGCGTGCCGCGCGGGCGCCCCGCCCGGCACGCTGCACCGGCTTGACTCGGGCGCGGGCGAGCTGCCGCCCTGGCTGCGGTCGGTCTCGTCGCACGGGATCGGGCTGGCCGAGGGGGTTGCGCTGGCCCGGGTGCTCGGGGTCTTGCCGCCCGAGGTCGAGGTCTGGGCGATCGAGGGCGCGGACTTCGCCACAGGGGCGGCGATGACCCCGGCCGTTTCGGTCTGCGTCGCGGCGGTTTGCGCGGAAATCCCCGGGCATCTTGCCGGCTGATCTTGATCTAGGTTGAAAGACCTGAGGGCAGCGACATTGATGGCGTGGCGCCGGCCAGGGCAACCTGTGCGCCGCAGGTGCGCGCATTCACAGGAGCGGCGCGCCGAGGCGGAAGGCGGATTCGGCCAGGCGGCGGGGCAGGCTCGCGGGCCTGGTGCCGGTTTCGCAATCGCTCTCAAGCCCGGCGAACCACTCCGCCAGAAGCGCCACGCTCGCCGCGTCGTAGAGCGCCAGCGCGGTTTCGAAATTGAGCAGCATCGAGCGCACGTCGAGGTTGGCCGAGCCGATGATGGCGGCGTCGTCGAAGATCGCCGCCTTGGCGTGCAGCATCGGCCCGGTATGGCGCAGGATCCGGCACCCGGCGTCTTCGAAGTGGCGCAGGTAGGCGCCGCGGGCAAAATCGGCGAGGTGCTGGTTGGAACGCGCGGGCACGATCAGGCGCACGTCGCGGCCGAGGCGGGCGGCGGTGATGAGGGCGTGCTGAAGCTGGTCAGTGGGCAGGAGGTAGGGGCTGGCGATCCAGATCCGCTCGCGCGCGGTGTGGATGGCGTGAACCAGCGCATCGTGCAGCCCGTCATGCGGCAGATCCGGGCCGGAGGGAATGAGCTGGGCGACGGCGCCCCCATCGGGGGGCGTGGTGCCGGCCGCCGGCGTGGGGTGGGCAGCGCCGTTGTCCTTGGCCCAATCGGCCTCGAAGACCTCGCAGTAGCGTTGCACCACCGGCCCGGTGATGAGGAAACTCAGGTCGAGCCAGGTGCCGGGGTGATCCTGTGGCCCGAGATAGCTGCGGCCGACGTTGCGCCCGCCGGACCAGATCTTCGCGCCGTCGGCGATGACCATCTTGCGGTGGTTGCGCAGGTTGAGCCGCCCGGTGGCGACGAGGTTGTGCACCGGCGAGAACAGGCGCATCTCGCCGCCCGCGGCGCGCAAGGCTGCGAGCGCCTTGCGCGGCCTGCGCCAGGTGCCGACCTGGTCGAGGATCAGCCGCACCCGCACCCCGCGCTCGGCCGCCTCGGTGAGCCCGGTGACGAACTCCTCGCCGTAGGGGTCAGGGTCGAGCCGGTAGAGCACCACGTCCAGCGAGTTGTGCGCGCCGGCGACGAGGTTGGCGAGGTTCGCGCGCGCGGTCTGCGGCTCGGTCTCGAACAGGATCTCGTGCCCCGGCGCGGCGGCGGGCAGGCCGAGGCGGGTGAGCTGGTCGTCGATCCGGTGCAGGGGGGGCGTGGATTCGGTCGGGGCGAAGGCGATCTCGTCGTAGCGGGTGCCGCGCTTGCGGATGCCGAGCACGAAGAACAAGGGCACGCCGAGGTAGGGCACCACGACGATGAACAGGATCCACGCCAGCGCCGATTGCGGGCTGCGCGGCTGTTGCAGCACCCACATGATCGCCAGGCCGGACGCGAGGACGCCGAAGACGATCACGCCGTGGGTCAGAAAGACGGACATGCTCATTCCCCTCGCCGGTCCACCGGGATGGCGGCACATGGCTGCCCTAGACATAGGGTGCCCGGGGCACGCGGTAAAGCCAGCCCCCGCGCCGGGGCTTTGCGCCTTGCCCGTTTTCTTAGCAACATGGCGCGCATTTCGGCAGGGCCTGTCCGCGATGCGGGCGCAGGCGCCGAGCACGGTTCCGTCGAGGCGCAGCGCGGCCTAGGCTCGCCCCATGAAGACATTCGCGCCCCAGCCGGTGCCGTTGCTGGTGTTCTCCGATCTCGACGGCACCTTGCTCGATCATGCCGGCTACGGCCATGCGCCGGCGCGCCCGGCCCTTGCCGCGTTGCGAGCGCGCGGCGTGCCGCTGGTGCTCGCAAGCTCCAAGACCGCCGCCGAGATCGCCCCGTTGCAGGCGGACCTCGGCCTCGACCCGGCCCCGGCCATCGTCGAGAACGGCGCGGGCGTGATCTGGCCCGAGGCGGCGCCAGGCGAGGATGACAGCGCCTACCGCCGCCTGCGCGCGGCGCTCGCCCGGCTGCCCGGTCCCCTGCGGGCCGGCTTCACCGGGTTCGGCGACATGAGCGCGGCCGAGGTGGCGAATCTCACCGGCCTCTCGCCCGACGCCGCCGCCCGGGCGAAAGCGCGGGCCCATTCCGAGCCCGGCCTGTGGCGCGGCGCGGCGGCGGGGCGGCGCGCCTTTTGCGCGGCCCTCGCGGAGCAGGGCATCACGGTTCAGGCCGGCGGGCGCTTCCTGACGCTCGGCTTCGGCGGCTCGAAGGCCGAGCGGATGGCCGAGATCGCCGCCGCCTACGGCACCCCGCGCACCCTTGCCCTGGGCGACGCGCCGAACGACATCGGGATGCTCGAGGCCGCCGACCATGGCGTGATCATCCGCAACGACCACGGCCCCGGCCTGCCCCCGCTCGCGGGCGAGGCGACGGGCCGGATCACCCGCAGCACCCTGCCCGGCCCCGAGGGCTGGAACGCCGCCGTGCTCGACTTTCTCTCCACCCATGATCCCAAGGGAAAGGGCTGACCCATGGCCGACTTTCACCAAAACGGCAATATCGCCCAGTTTCACAACCTGCGCGCGCGTCCGGTCGAGGAACTGGCCTACGAGCTTGAAGCCTTCGCCCAGACACGCAAGATCACGCTGATCCTGCCCTCGCTCTATTCCGAACTGGAGGGCGAGGCGCTGCCGCGCATCCTCGACGAACTGGCGAAGGTGCCCTACCTGCACCGGATCGTCATCGGGCTGGATCAGGCCGACGAGGAGCAATACCGCCACGCCCGCGCCTTCTTCTCGCGGCTGCCGCAAAGCCACGTGGTGCTTTGGAACGATAGCCCCCGGATGCGCGCGATCGGCGTGCGGCTGGAGGCGCTGGGGCTCGCGCCCGAGGAGCCGGGCAAGGGCAAGAATGTCTGGACCGCGATCGGCTATCTCATCGCCTGCGCCGACAGCGCCGTGATGGCGATCCACGATTGCGACATTCTCACCTACTCTTCCGAGATGCTGACCCGGCTGGTCTACCCGGTGGCGCATCCGGGCTTTTCCTACCAGCTGTCGAAGGGCTTCTACCCGCGGGTGGGCGGCGGCAAGTTGAACGGGCGGGTCACGCGGCTTCTGGTTTCGCCCCTGCTGATCGCGCTCAAGAAGGTGATCGGTGATCGCGATTACATCGACTACCTGCGCGCCTTCCGCTACCCGCTCTCGGGCGAATTCGCGATGCGGGCCGGGGTCTTGCCCGATCTGCGCATCCCCTCCGACTGGGGCCTGGAAATCGGCGTGCTCTCGGAAGCCTGGCGCAACCTCGGGCCGCAGGCGGTCTGCCAGGTGGAGATCGCCGACAGCTACGATCACAAGCACCAGGACATGAGCCCGCAGGATGCGAACGCGGGGCTCAACCGGATGTCGACGGATATCTGCAAGGCGATATTCCGCAAGCTCGCCGCCGACGGCACGGTGTTCACCAACAACACCTTCCGCACGCTGCGCGCCACCTACTACCGCACCGCGCTCGACCTGCTCGAAGCCTACGCCAACGACGCGCGGATGAACGGGCTCACGCTCGACCGCCACGGCGAGGAACAGGCGATCGAATTGTTCGCCGAGAACATCGTGCGCGCGGGCCGGATCTTTCTCGAGAACCCGCACGAGACACCCTTCATCCCCAACTGGAACCGGGTGAACGCCGCCGATGCGACGATCCTGCCCGATCTGCGCGTGGCGGCGGCAAAAGACGATGCGGAGTTTGCGCCCTGAGGCGGCGCAAGCCCGCGATCAGACGAAATTCGCGATCCAGCGGCACTGGTAGGGCGCCAGCGTGATCCGGTCCTCGCCGGGGCGCAGCGGCTCGCCGCTCAGCAGATCCGCCCAGGCCTCGCCGGCGATCAGGTTCAGCGCGGTCGTGGGCACCTCGATCCTGTCCGACGAGACATTGTGCAGCGCGAAGATGGATTGCCCCCGGTCGAGCGACTGGCGCCACAGACCGAAGACGCGGGCATCGAGTGCGAGGGTGAATTGCGTGGCATTGGGGTGAAAGGCCGGCTGCCGGGCGCGCAGCCGCAGGCGCCGCGAAAGCGCCGCGAGCACGCGGGCCTGGTCGCTGCCCGGATCGGCGAGACGGTCGCGCAGGGCGGGGTAATGCCAGCGGTGGCGGTTGATCGCCCGGTTCAGGCCGCGCCGGGCCACCGCTTCGGTATCGTTGGGCGTGGCCAGCAGCGAGTGGATGTAGAACGCCGGGATACCTTCGAGTGACATCATGATCGTCTGCGAACAGAGGAATCGCTCGATCTTGAAACTCTCATCGCCCGCGAAGGTCTGGCCCATGGCGTCGAACCAGGAGGTATTGAGTTCATACACCGCCTCGCCGCCACCGGGCAACGCGCGCATCGACGCCAGCCCGCCGCTGGCCTTCACCGTCTCGATCATCCGGTCGATCTCGCCCTCGGGCAGGAGCCCCTCGGCCGGCCGCATCCCGATCCCGTCGTGGCTGGCGGTGAAATTGAGATAGGCGCAGCCGAGCGGCGCGGGCGGCATCGCGCGCTGCCACTCCAGCAGGTAGGCCGCCGAGCCGGAGAGCATGGCGTGAAGCACGAGCGGTGGCAGCGGGAAATTATAGATCGAGTGAGCCTCGTCGCGCTGGCCGAAATAGCTCAGGTTCTCGGCCTTGGGAACGTTCGTTTCGGTCAATATTATGACGTTCTCAACGGCGAAATTGGCCAGCAAACGTAGCAATTTTACAATTGCGTGGGTTTCCTCGAGATGAATGCACCGGGTGCCTTCGCGCTTCCAGACAAAGGCCACCGCATCGAGGCGGACGATGCGCACGCCCGCGTCGACATGCAGCCGGATGATCCGCAGGATTTCCAGCAGCACCTCGGGATTGGCGAAATTGAGAT
The DNA here is from genome assembly GCF_014640115.1 of Sinisalibacter lacisalsi. GTDB lineage: Bacteria > Pseudomonadota > Alphaproteobacteria > Rhodobacterales > Rhodobacteraceae > Sinisalibacter > Sinisalibacter lacisalsi. The sequence goes on from NZ_BMGI01000006.1 coordinate 107,284, forward strand.
CGACCTGGTCGTGGCTGAAGGTGCACCACACGTGCCGCACCCCGCGCGAGGTTTCGACCTCGCGCAGAAGCGGCGTGGTGCGCGGCCGCACGACCTGCGCGTGGTCGGCCTCCGGATCGGCCTCGATGAAGAAGCCGTCATACGGCGGGTGGCCCTGGAGATAGGCGTGAAACCACGGGCTCTGCGAGGAAACATGGTTGAGCACGAGGTCCGACATCAGGTGAAACCTGCCACCGATGCGGGCGATGTCGGACCAGTCGCCCAGCGCGGGATCGACCTTGCGATAATCGGTCACCGCGAAACCGTCGTCGGAGGTGTAGGGGAAGAACGGCAGGATATGCACCCCGTTCACCACGCCCGCGAGATGGGTGTCGAGAAAATCGTGCAACAGGTCGAGCGGCTTGTGGGTGCCGTCGGTGATCGAGTTGCCGTAAGCGATCACCAGCGCGTCGCGCTGCGACCACAGGCTGTTGCCCGGCTTGCGGCCGCGCTTGCGCCGGTGGCTGCCCTCGGGCCAGAAGGCGTCGATCACCTGGCTGGCGAGGATCGCGCTGTCGGCCTCGGGGTAGATCCGCGCCAGCAGCTCTTCCAGCCGCGCGGAGAAGGGTGTCGCCTTTTTCGTCATCTCTGGCTCGGGTTTCGAGGGCGGCGGGCCTGCCTCCCGCGCGCAACGAGGTTAGCTGGGCGGGGCGCAGCCGGTCCAGAGATCGCCGGGGTTGGTCCTGCCGAGGCATGGCGCGAGGGGCCGGGGCGGCGCGGGATTGGGCAGAACGGCGCGACTTTGATCAGCCCGGGGAAAGCCCGCGCGCCGCCGCTGCCGTGCCCGAACCGACGATCCCGTCTAGCGCGCCGGTGTAGAGCCCGCGCTCCCGGAGAATGGCCTGGAACGCGAGCGCGGTCTCGCGGTCCCATCCGCCCGGCGCGCCCTGGCGCAGCGTCTCGAAAGCAACCTTGCCGCTCTCAAGCGCGCGCACGTAGAGCTGCGCCGCGACGTCGGGGTCATACTCAACGCCGTCCCCGGTTTCGTAGAGCACCGCCATGGCGGCGATCGCCTCGGGCAATCCGCTGCGCGAGGCAAGGCTGGTCAGCTGCGCGCGGGCCTTCGGGTTGTCCTCGAGGCCCGACGCGGGATCGCCATACAGCGCGGCGAGCTCGAGCGCGGCGGTGACGTTGCCGGCACGGGCGGCAGCAGTATAGAGCGCCGCGCCGCGCACCGGGTCGGGAATGCCGAGGTCCGCGTCGGCGCGGTTGGGAATGCCCTCGCCGGTCAGCAAGGTCTGACCGAGGCGATACTGCGCGAAGTGATAGCCCGCGTCGGCCGCGGTCTGCAGCAGGTCCACCATCCGGGCCGGATCGCGCGGCACGCCCTTTCCGACGCGATACATCATCGCCAGCGTGGTCATGCCCGCCGGGTCGCCCATCCCGGCGGCGCGCTGGAAGTGGGCAATCGCCGCCTCGGTGTCTTCCCCGCCCGGGGCGACGCCGAACAGGTGATAATCGCCCAGCCGGGTCACCGCGGCGGCGAGCCCCGCGTCCGCCGCGCGCTCCAGCAGGGTGAAGGCGGCGGGTAGATCGCGCCTGGCCTGCGCCACCTCGGCGGCGAGAAAGAGGACATCGGCGGGCGCATCGTCGGCACGCGCCGCGGCGGTGCAGGCCTCCGCCGCCTCGGCGATCGCGGCACGCCGGCGCGCGGCGCTCTCGGCATTGGCGGGCACGCCTGCATCGGCCGGCCCGGCGATCTCGCGGCACCGCGCCGCCTCGGGAGAAAGCGTGGGCGCCGGATCGGTCGCCACGTCGTCGCGGACTGCGTCGGCGCCCTCCATGTCGTCGGCCAACTTCCCGGCAGGCGGCTCGGCCGTGCCCGCGCCGGGGGCAGCCGCTTCGGCTTCGTCGTTGGCGGAAAGCACCACCGGCGCGGGCGCATCGCCCGGATCTTCACTCGTGGTGGTCAGCGATTGCGTGGCCGCAAGCTGCGGCGCGGGATCGTCATGGCCATTCGCCTCCGCCGCCGGGGCCGACAGCACCGGGACAGGTTCAGCCGTTGCGACAGACGTGTCCTGCGCGAGTCCCGCGCCGGGAAAACACAGCGCAATCACCCAAGCCCGAGCCGATGTTTTCACCGCGACATCCCCCTTGCAGCTTCTCCCCAATGGGTAGCGGCCACGGGGCGGCATGTCCATGAAAACAAGCCCTTGCCCGCAATCACAAAAGGTTTGCCCTCAACCGGAGGGCATGCCACGATTCCGTCCGAGGCAGAAGCAAGACGGGGCACGGCAGGCATGAACAAGGCAGCGGCGCAGGAACCGGAAACCGGCCAGGACGATACTCCGCTCATCGTCGACCTCGACGCCGATCTCCTGCGCGGCAACCTGTCGGCGGAAATCTTCTGGAGCGCGATGCGGCAAGACTGGGCGCGCGCCCTGTCCCGCCGCGGCCTCGACCAGGCGGCCGATCTGCTCGACATCGCCCACCTGCCCTACCACCGACCGACCTTGGATCGCTGCGAGGCGGCGCGGGCCGAGGGCCGGCGCGTGGTGCTTGTCACCTCCGGGCCGGCGGCGCTGGCCGAGGCGGTGGCGCGGGAACTCGGCTGTTTCGACGGCGCCGAGGGTGGGCATGGCGCGCGCAAGCCCACCCCCGCCGGCCAGACCCGCGCCGCCGACCTGCTGCGCGCCATGCGCCCGCACCAATGGGTCAAGAACCTGCTGGTCTTCCTGCCGCTCGTCGTTGCCCACCGCTTCGACGCTCTCACCTTCGGCTGGAGCCTCGTGGCCTTCGTCAGCTTCGGGCTGATCGCCTCGGCGGTCTACCTCGTCAACGACCTGATCGATCTGCCCGCCGACCGCCGCCACGAGAGCAAGCGCAACCGGCCCTTCGCCTCCGGGCGGCTGCCGCTGAGGGTGGGCACATGGATGGCGCCGGGGCTTTTCGCCGCCGGGCTCGCGCTGGCGGCACTCTCCGGCCCGGCGCTCTTCGCTGTGATGGCGCTATACGCCCTCACCACCACCGCCTACTCGCTGCGCCTGAAAGGCACGCTCGCGGCCGATGTTCTCGTGCTCGCGGTGCTCTACACCCTGCGCATCATCGCCGGTGCGGCCGCCACCGGGATCATTCCCTCGATGTGGCTTCTGAGTTTTTCGATCTTCCTGTTCCTCTCGCTGGCGGCGGTGAAGCGGGTGGCCGAACTCGTCGACCACGAGCAGAACGGCGCGCAGCGCAAGGTGGCGGGGCGCGCCTACGTGGCCGAAGACCGCCCGGTGGTGGCGATGATCGCCACATCGTCTGGCTTTCTCGCGGTGCTGGTGCTGGCGCTCTACATCGATTCGCCTGACGTGCGCGGCCAATATGGCATGCCGCAGATCCTGTGGGGGATCTGCCTCGTGCTGCTGTTCTGGGTCAGCCGGATCGTGCTGCTCGCATACCGCGGGCTGGTCGATCAGGATCCTGTGGTGTTCGCCCTCACCGACCGGACGAGCCAGGTGACGGGGCTGGTGACGGCGGCGCTCTTCGTCGCGGCGATCATCGCCTGAACCAGAATTTCCGCGTCCGATTGGCGTGGTTTGGCCGGTTCCCGCCGCGCAAGTGGCGGATAACCGCCCACATCTCCGGGACTCCCCCAAACGCGGGGACTTGGTTATTGTGATCTTAAGGATGACTCGGTAGCTGCCCTCGCATGATGAATTTTCCCCTCTCCCCGCGGCGCAACCTCGCCGCCGCGCCGAAGCTTCTCAAACGTGCAGTCGTGTTCGCTGGCGGTGCCGTGGCAGGCACGGTCGTGTCGGCGGCCGCCAGCTATGTGCTGGTGAGCGCGTTGTTTCCGCAGCCTCCCGCCCCGGGAGCCGCCGTTGCCCCCGCCGCCATCGCCGCGCGCGCCCCGGCCAACATTGCCCCGGCGGACCCCGACCTTTCCCGCGTCGCTCGCGCCCCGGCGCCCCAGGCCCTGCCGGCTCCGGACGCCGCCGCGGCCGTGGCGAGCAACCTGACCCCGACGGAGCGCGCCGAAAACACGGCACGCCGGCTTCGCGCCGCCCCGGCCCCGGCTGACATGGACGCGCTCGTCGTGGCCACCAAGAGCCAGCCGGATATCGCCCTGCCCGCGCCGGAGGCGGACACCACCCCGGCCACCTTCGCCGCCCGCGCCGCGGCAGACGCGGCGGTGCGCGACAGCGCCGCCATCGCGGCAACACCGTCGTTGCGGCCCGAACCTCGGCCCGAAACCCTGGCCGCGCTCACACCGCCCCGCGCCGCACCCGACATCGCCCCGATCCGCCCGCGCCCACGCCCCGATGCGCTGGTGCTCGCGGCGGCCACGCCCGCCCCGGTGGAAGCGATCCCGGCGCTGCGTCCCCGGCCGCGCCCGGCGCAGGCCGAAACACGGCAGCTCGCCGCGGCGACCGTCCCCGACACAGCCGTCGCGCCGGCGCCGCGCCGCGCCAGCGGCGGCCTGTTCTCCAGCGGCGGCACCTGTGGCCCCGCCCTCGCCCGCTCGATCCCGAAGCGCAGCGGCAACGCGCCCTCCGCCCAGCCCTTCTTCGCCAGCCTCGGCGCTTCGGGCAGCGGCCGCGACCAGCAGATCATCAACGAGCTTGCCCGCGGCAACATGCCGGGCTTCCTGCGCGATCTCCAGCCGGTGGCCTTCCGGGGCACCGATGCGCGCGGCGCCGAGGCGGAAATCGTCGTCTGCGTCACCCCCGACTATCTCGCCCTCGGGTCGGACAGCGACTACGTGCGCGTGCCGCTCGGCCTGCCCGCCGCCGCCAGCATCGCCAACCGGTTCGGAATGACGCTGCCAACGCCGCGCATGGTCGATGCGATCTATTCCCAGGCCAGCGTACGCCTTTCGCCCGCGCCGATGACACCGGGGCCGCAGATGTCGTCGACCGACTATTTCCTGCGCCACAACGCCACGATCGAAGGCCAGTTGCGCGGGCGCGGCGGCCTCGTGGCGGGGCAGAAGAAAGACGTGGTGATGGCCAGCCGGATGGCGAATGCGCCCGGACGGGTGGCGATCTACGGCTGGCACCGCAACTCGGGCAGCCCGATCCAGCCGGTGAGCACGGTGCACGGCGCCAATTACGCCGACTACAGCCACGGCATCCGCCTGGTGAGCAAGACCGCCTATCTCAACGGCAAGGCGGTGAACCTCGACGACCTGCTCGCCTCGGGCCGCTACGCCTGGCTGCTCAACGAGGAAGGGCCCCTGCCCGGCCCGGTCATCCGTATCGCCTCGCGCTGAGGAAACTGCCGGGAGCCATGGGGCCGGGGGCGTTTTCCGCAGCGGAAAACGAAACGAAATCCGCCGCGGATTTTGGCCGCGCGGCGGAGAGGTCTGCGCCACACGGCCGGTTCTGCGCAGCGCCTTCGCCCCTTCCCGGACGAAGGCGCGCCGCCCGCGCTACTTCACGTCCGCGAAGCAGCGAAAGCCGAGGTGGTAGTTGCGGTGCGACGAGGGCGAGAGCACGCGGCTGCCGTGCCAATAGGGTGCGCGCCACCGCGCCCATTCCTCGTGCGCGCGCACGCTGTCCCAGATGAACCACGAGCCCTTCATCTCGGTCACGCCCAGCTTGGTGGAGCCGCGCGAGGCCATCTGGTCGGGCGCCAGCGGCAGGTTCATGTGCTCCGCGGCGTTGCCCTCGAGATCGTAGACCCCGAGCGCGCTCTTGCAGTTCGGGAAGGCGCCCACCGGGTAGGTGTTGGTGCCGCAGCCCGACCAGCTTCCGCCGTCGCAGCTGGATGACTTGGAACTGCCCTGGGCGCAGATGCCGCGCTGCCATTGCGGGCCGTAGGTCCAGGTTTTCTGCTGGCCCCACTTGGCGTTGTGCCACGACCGCATCGCACCATGCGAGCCGAGATCGAAGCGGTAGTCGGGTTCGAGCAGCGCGCCCGCCGCCGCGCCCTCCCATTCATGCGCGTCGCCGATGCGCTTGCCCTCCGCCGCGCAGAGCCGCGCGGCCTCCGAGGCACGCACCCATGTCACCGGGTAGGCCAGCGGCACGTTGGGGTATTCGAACATGTCGACGCAGACCTTGGCGTCTTCCGGCCGCTCGGTGGCCGGATCATAGAGCGGGGCCATGTAGGGGCGGCCGCAGATCCGCTCGAAGCGCGCGTTGCGGTAGTAGCTGTAGGCATCCCGCGGCAGCTTCGCCTGCGCCTGTTCGGGCGTCATCGGGTGGCGCGTGATCGCCGGGTTGCCCTGCCCCATCATCCCCGACGCCTGGAAGATCTCGCGGATGCGCTTGATCTGGCCGGCGGTCACGCCGCGATACTTCTGCATCTGGGCGAACATCTTCTCGTTGTTCTCGGCCAGCGTCGCCCCCTGGGCGGGCACCGCCAGGGCAAGGCTCGTCGCGAGCCCGATCGCCGTCATCAGTTTGCGCATCGCCTCATTCCTTTCGCAGCAGGTAAATGAAATCGCGGTTGTCGGAGAAGGTCACGAAACGGGGCACCCGCACGCCCCCGGCCCAGGGGTCACTCTCGGCCATCAGGCGCGAGAGGTGGTCGGCCTCGAGGCCATCGCCGGCGGCGTTCTGGCGGTAGACCGCCATATAGGTCAGTTCCGGCGAGTTCATGTCGAGCAGCATGGCATGGTCGCAGTCATAGGCCTGGAAGGTGCGCGCCATCGCCGAGGGGGTGACGGAGGAAAAATAGGCATAGATCAGGAATTGCCGCCCGCCCGCCTCGCGCAGGCAGGCGCCGGCCCGAAGGGTGCGCAACTGCGCCTCGGCCGACCCCGACCAGTTGCCGCCGCCCCAGCTCGTCACCCGGTCGCCCGGCACCGAGGCCCCGGTTTCGGGATCGCGCTGCACCAGCGGCACGCCGTTCTGGCGCGCAAAGGCAAGGCGCGGGATCATCTCGTTGTCGGCCTCCTGCCAGAGCTTCATGCCGATCTCACCGTCGGTGGTGATGTAGAGCGTGGAGAGGTTTTCGATCAGCCGCGAGAAGGTGACGCCGTTGGAGATGAAGCCGTAATGGTGGCCCCGGTTGAACCCGGCGTAATCGCCGAACCGGAAGGCGCCGTGATCGCGTTTGAAGCCGCCGGCGATGGCCCCCGCCACGCGGGGCAGCAGCGCGGGGTTCAACATGCCGTTGCGCACCAGCGGGTCGGCGCGGGAAAAGCCGTCGGGGCCGGCCATGTTCCACTCAGCCCCACGCCGCGAGGGGCGCGACGACCATTCCAGCCCGGGATGGTCGGTGCCCAGTTCATAGCCGATCTCGAAGCGGCCCAGATCGAAGGCGGCAAGGTAGACATCGGCGTTGCGCTCGACACCATCGAGCCAGTTGGCGCCATTGCGCTCGGCAAGGATCTCCTGCGCGATCAGGCCGGGCTGCATCACCGAGGCAAAAATGCCCTCCTGCCCCTCGACGGCATACCAGCTGCCCGCCTCCATGCCGTCGGGCGCGCCGGTGACGGGCAGGCCCATGGCCGTGCGCATGTTCGGGCGGCGGTCGAGCCGGGCCTGTCCCAGTGCGGCGACGACGTCGCCGTTGTCGCCGCTTCCGTCGCCAAGGGCGGCGGTTTCGAGAAAGGCGTCTTCGAAAAAGGCACCCTTGATCAGGTTCACCAGCTTGTCGCCAAACACCACGTTCTTGCGCAGGAAATCCGACACCGCCTCACGGTTCGTGCGCGAGCCGGCCACCTTGTTGCGCAGGAAAAGCTTGCCGCCACACACCGGCGCATAGGGCAGGCCGCTGCCCGCGGCGGTGGCGAGTTCGGACGTCTCCCCGGCCCAGGGGCGGCATTGCGAGGCTTCGCCCCTGCCCGAGATCAGGAGCGCCGGATCGTCGCCTTTGGTGAGCGAGAGCGTCCATGTCGCGGCGTCGGCGTTCTCGAGGTGCCAGCTTTGCGCCCGGCCCTCGGGGGCAACCCGTTCCACGAGGTGCCAGCGGTTGACCCCGGGGTGGAGCGAAACCAGCCGCAGGGTGGCGCCATCGGCAGCGGTGGCTTGCTCGGTGACGCGCATCGGGGCGAGTTCGACCGGGTTGGCAACCGCGTCGGCGGTGTAGCGCTCCCATTGTGCCTTCAGCGTCGCAGGGTCGGCGGTGGGCGCGTCCTGCGCCGTCGCGGCCGCCGAGAGCACCGTCGCGCAAGCACCCGCGGCGACCATCTTTGCAAGCCACCGCGAATCTGCAAACTGCATGTCGAACTCCGAATTCCAAACCGCTTGTCGTGCCCGCGCGTTTCGCCCAGGCGCGTAGCCCACCCGGCGCTGCCGCCTTCGGGCGCAGCCACGCGAACAGGCATGCACGACCAGCCCGACGGACGGGAATCAAGCCGCTCCATTCAATAATAAGGGCCAGCGCCACCGTTCCAACCCCGCAGATTACACCTTCGTGCGAAGATTACCCGCGATGGCGGTATCTTTCGTCAGGAACACCGGCGTCCGGAGACCGGGTTCAGGAGTGCGGCCCTCCGGCTCAAACCCCGCCGGAATGCACGATCTCGTAATACAGCGCCTCGAGATCGGCCTTCTGCCGGGTTTCCTCGTTGGCGAGAAAGCTGAACACCTCGTGCAACAGTCCCGGCGGCGTATTGGCCGCAAGTTCGCTGAATTCCTCGAGCGCGACCTGCTCGCGCGCCAGCGCGTATTGCAGCACCTGCTGGTCGTCGGGCTTGTCGCCCAGTTCCGGGGCCTGCACCGCGTCGGAAAACCGCCGGTCCGCCTCGGGGCGACGGATCGCGTCCTTGAGGTGATCGCGCATGTCAGGCGATTTCATCAGGTCCGACAGCATCCGCACATGCGCCAGCTCGGCACGGGCGAGGTCTTCCACGAGGTAGCGGATGTCTTTCGTCACCTTCGGCACGAGATCGGTGTAGAAGCTGTGCGCCTCGCGGCTGAACTCGGCGACGGCTTCGATCACCTCCTCGGCGGTGGCCATCTGCGAAAGCTTCTCGGTTTTCATCGGGCCACCTCCCCCATCGCCATCAGCATCGCGCCAACCGACGCGGCGACCCGGTGGCCATCGGCCACGGCGGTGATCACGTCGGGCCCGTGCACCGCGTCGCCCGCGGCCCAGAGCCACGGTTCGGAGGTGCGCCCGGCCACGTCCACCGCGAGGCGGCCCCGGTTCCAGTCCAGCGCCTCGGTGAGATCCTCTCCGAGGATCGAAACGTCCGCCGCCTGCCCGATGGCTTCCACCACCATCTCGGCCGGGTGCAGCCGCTCGTCGCCCTGATCGTATTGCGGCGCGAAGCGGCCCTTGTCGTCGAAAATCGAGGTCACCGCCCAGCTGCGCAACCCCTTGACCTCGCCCTTGCGATTGCCGGACTTGAACCGCACCACCTCCTGCGGCCCGCGTGCGTCGATAATCTCGACGCCCTCCTCGAGGCTTTCCTCGATCTCCTCGCGGTCGGCGAGGAAATGGGCGAAATCTTCCAGCGCGGTGACGGTGACGCCGACCGCCCCGTGCTTGACCTTCTGCAGCCGCGCCATCGAGCGGGCGATATCCATCGCCACGTTGCCGCCACCGATCACCAGCACCTGTTTCGGCACCGGCACCTCTTCCCCGGCGGTGATCCGGCGCAAAAGGTCGATGGCTGTTTCCACGCCCCCGCCCTCGGTGCCGGGAATACGGGTGGAGCGGCCGATATGCAGGCCGATGGAGAGCACCACGGCGTCGTTCTCGGCCCTGAGCCTGTCCATCGTGATCTCGTGCCCGATCCGCACGCCGGTTTCGATCTTCACCCCCTGCGCCGCGATCACCGCGATATCGCGGTCCAGCGCCGCGTAGGGCAGGCGATACTCGGGGATGCCGAAGCGCATCATCCCGCCGGGCTTGTCCTGCGCCTCGTAGACGGTGACGGCGTGGCCTTGCCGGGCAAGATCGTAAGCCGCCGTGAGCCCCGCGGGCCCGGCGCCGACGATCGCCACCTTGCGCCGGGTGGGCAGCGTCTGCGGGGTTCCGACGATCTCCAGCCGCCGGTCCTCGCTCACGTTGTCGACGATGTGGCGCTTGAGCCAGCGGATGGCGATCGGATCACCCTCGTGGCGGGCGGCGCAGGCGGTTTCGCACTTGTGGGTGCAGACCCGGCCGCAGACCTCGGAAAACGGGTTGGTCTCGTAGAGGATCTGCAGGCCCAGATCGTAATCGCCCTCGCGGATCGCGGCGATGTAGTCGGGAATGTCCATATGCGCGGGGCAAGTCGCCACGCAGAGTCCGCATTCGACGCAGCGGTCGGCCTCGATCATCGCCTGTTCGCGGGTGTATCCGGCCACGATCTCGTCGAAATTGTCGATGCGCGCTTCGGGGGCCAATTCGCCCATCTCCACCCGTTCGGCGCCGGTAAGCACCCGCCCGCCCTCGCGCCGGTAGCCCTTCTCCAGATCGTCCCAGGGCTTTGGATCGACGCCGGGGATGAAGCGGAAAGCGTCGGGGTCGGTATCCACCCAGGTGTATTCGTTCGACATGGTGAGCGAGCCGGTCATGCAGACGTCGACGCAGAGCGCGCACCAGCAGCAGCGCCCGTAGTCGATCTTCGGCCTCAGCCCGCTGTCGCCGTCCACCGGGTCCGACACCGGCACCATGTCGATCGCGGCGTTCTGGCAGATCACTTCGCAAGAGCCGCAGCCGATGCATTTTTCGATGTCGTTCTGGTGGAAGCCGCGGTAGCCGTCGGCGGCTTCGCGGCCGATCGGGTTCCTGATCGTCACCGGGGTTTCGATCACGTGTTTCCACGCGGTGAAGGGGGAGAGAACGTCGCGCAAGCTTCCCATGGCGTTACCTCTCGATCTCGGGCGGATAGGTGTGGAGCGAAACCATCAGTGCCGCCACATCCGCGATGTTGGTGCCGGGGATCAGGTGTTCGAGCAGCGCCATGGCGTGGGTGTAGGACGGCCCGCGTACGTTGACGCGGCGCGGATAGCCCGAGCCGTCGGTCACGAGGTAGTAGCCGTATTCGCCGCGCGAACTTTCGCCCGCCACGTAGGTTTCGCCGCGCGGGATTTTCCAGTGCAGCACGTTGGGCAGCTTCGCCATCACCGGGCCTTCCTTCGGCATCTTCGCGAGGATCTGGCGGATGAGCGCGATCGACACGTCGATATCGCGCCGCCGCACCCTGGCGCGCGCCCAGATGTCGGATGCGGTTTCCGTCACCACCTCGAACTCGAGCTGGTCGTAGACCAGATAGGGCGCGTCCTTGCGCAAGTCCTTGGCCACGCCGCCCGCCCGCGCATTGGGGCCGGTCACGCCGTAAGGTTCGAAAAGTGCAGGATCAATGACGCCAACACCCTTCGTGCGGGCCTTGAAGACAGCATTCGTGAACATCGCCTTGTCGACATCAGCAAGGTAGCGCTCGGCCGTCTGCAGCACCTCCTCCATCCGTTCAGAAAAGCCCTCTGGCAGGTGGCCGCGTACGCCGCCGGGGAGAATGAACATGTGGTAGATGCGCGCGCCGGTCATCTCCTCGAACCGGTCGAGCATGAGATCGCGCACGTAGGTCATCCATTGCCCGATCACCCCCATGCCCAGCGCGCCGCCGATGCCGCCCATCGCCATCATGTAGGAGTTGAACCGCCCCATCTCGAGAATGAGCGTGCGGATCCACTGCGCCATCTCGGGCGCTTCGATCCCGGCGAGTTCCTCGACGGCCTGCGCATAGCACCATTCGTTGAAATCGGGCTCGGGCACGCAGACCCGGCAGACGATGGGAAAGACCTGGATGAAGGTGCGCCGCTCCATCAGCTTCTCGAAGCCCCGGTGCAGGTAGCCCACGTGGGTCTTGCCCTCCACCACCTCGTCGCCGCAGAGCGTGAGTTCCACGCTCATGTTGCCGGTGATGCCGGGGTGGTTGGGACCGTGCCAGAGCTTGAGGTATTTCCCCGTCTCGAGGTCGATCTCGATTTTCCCGTCGTCGCCGGGTTGGGGATATTGGCTGCGGTCGGGCTCGAAACGGATCATCGCTGGCCCTCCGGGTAGAGTTTTTTCGCCATGTGGCTGCGTGGATCGTGGGTTTCGCGGCCCTCGCGGTCGGAGAAGGTTTGCTGGCTGTAAGCCAGCGTGTCGAAGTCGCGCCGGTAGGGCGGCATGTCGGTCCAGCCTTCGAGGATGAATTCCTCGTCCACCCGCGGGCTGCCGGGGAAGGCGATCCCGAACATCTCGCGCAACTCCCGCTGGTAGGTGGCGGCCGTCGGCCAGAGATCGTGGATCGTGTCGCCCACCGGATCGGCGCGGTCGAGAAAAACGCGCAGGCCCAAGGTGCGGTTGGCGGCGCGGTTGTTCATCAGGTAGGTGAGCTGGAAGCGGCCCTCCTCGATCCAGTCCACCGCCGTGAGCAAGGAGAGGTGGGTGAAGCCGTGCACGTCGCGCAGTTCGACCAGAAGCGCCCGCAGGTCGGCGCGCTCGACATCGACGAAGGCGAGATTGCCCCGCCGCTCGGCGAGATCGCCAAGGCGGTAGCGGGTTTTGAGGTGGTCGTGAAGATCGCGCATCATGTCACCAGTTGTAATCCGGCATGTCCCAGTCCTTGATCACGGACTTCTGGTTTGCCTTGTACCAGTCGAAGTTCTCGGCGTATTTGTTCGCCCCTTCCGCCTTGCCCTTTCGGATCAGTTTCTTGAGGTCCATGAACCCCGCGAGCAGCGCCTCGGGGCGGGGCATGCAACCGGCGATGTAGAGATCGACGGGGAGGTAGTCGTCGAGCCGCTTGATCGTGTTGTAGCTGTCCCAATACATCCCGCCGTTGATCGTGCACGAGCCGAGGCCGACGACGTATTTGGGGCTTGGCATCTGCTCATAGGCGCGGATTGCGCGCTTGAGGGTTTTCACGGAGAGGTAGCCCGAGATCACGAGGAGGTTGGCCTGGCGCGGCGTTGGGCGCCACTGGATGCCGTAGCGGTAGGCATCGAAGCGCGGCGTCATCAAGGGCCGCATCTCGATCGCGCCGCAGCCGGTGCCGAAGCCGAGGATCCATAAAGAATGCGCCCGCGCCCAGTTGTAGAAATCCTCGACGATCTTGAAGTAGCTCTGCTTGTGAACCTTCGGCGGCTCCTGGCAGAAGTAATCCTGCAGCGGGTCGATCTCGATCACCTGCCCGTCGGGCGCGGTGACCGAGCGCGGGCGCAGCTCTTCGCGCAGCGGAAACTCCGTCTCGGTGTCCTTGCGGAAGCTCTTGTCGATATCTTTCATGCGTTACACCACGAGGATTGCGAGGATGCCCACAGGCAGGCCCCATTTGAGGAAAAAGCGGATGCTCTGCTCGACGCGGAAGCGCGGATGCACCACGCCCACCAGCACCGAGACCATGTAGATCGCGAAGACCTTCACGGCGAATTCGGCCCAGTTCGAGGCGCCGCCGAAGAACAGGTTCATGTAGATCACGGTTTTCGCCACCGGGAACAGCACCCGGTTGGTCTGCATCAGCGCGAGGTAGGCCGAGTGGTATTCGGTCGGCGGGCCGATCGGAATCTCCTGTGGCGCAACCACCACGTCGAAGGGCGCGCGCATCATCGTGCCGACGAGGGCGAACATCGCGGCAAGGGTGGCGATCGGGTTGGTGAACAGCGTCCAGTTGAAGATCCCGCCCTGCTGGGCGGCGACGATCTCGGTGATGCTGAGCGTCTGGTATTGCAGCGAGATCGCGAAGACGGCGAGCGCCAGCGGCAATTCGGCGGCGGTCACTTGCGCCAGCCCGCGCGACACCCCGATGGCGGCGTGCGGGTGGCCGCTCTCCCCGGCCCCCAGCGCCATGCCGAGCGTGCCGAAGAAGACGAAGTAGAGCGCGAGGATCAGATCGCCCGCGAAGGCGAAGTTCTGGTGCATCACCGAGCCGTAGATTGTCGGCACGAAGAGCAGAAGGCCGATGCCGCCGGTGAGCCGGAACACCGGGCCGAGGTAGAACATCACGCCGTGCGAAATCTTCGAACGCAGGGCGATATTCTTCACGAGGTCGATGTAGTTCTGCCAGACCGGGATGCCGTAGCGCCCGCCCACCCGCGCGCCGATCTTCTGCACCACCGCCGTCATGATCAGCCCGTAGTTGATGACGATGAAGACGGTGAGCGCGGCGTAGGCCAGCTGGATCCATTCAAAGCTCATGACACCCCTCCCAGCACGACGAGGTAGACGGCGACGACGAAGACGAGCACCTGCGCCGCGTAGGTCTGGCCGTTGCCGGTGTAGATCCGGCGGGTGAAATCGGCGGTGGCGTGCAAGCTGTCGGTGATCCCGCCCCAGAACCGGGTGACATGCGGGGCTTCGAGGAAGCCCAGCGCCTTGCGGTAGGGGGCGAAGAAGTTCCAGGCGAAATGGGTGGTCTGCGGCTTGAACGGGCGTTCGGCGGAGAACACGATGTTGAACTGTTTCACCTTCTGGGCGTTGCGGTTCATCATCAGCAGGAGCGCCAGCACGATGACGAAGATCGCGCCGATCACCAGCATGATCGCCACCGGGTTCCAGTAGCCGAACTGGCTGGTGATGGTGCGGCCCGACCAGGCTAGCGCCTCGTCCCCGAAATGGCCGCCGATATAGGCGTCGACCTTGCGCAGCACCATGCCGGGCAGGACGGCGAAGCCGATCAGGAAGGCGACGAAGATCATCTGCGGCACGAGGAGCCAAAACGGCGCCTCGCGCAGCTTGCGGTGCTCGTCCTTGGGCTGGCCGAGGAAGATCGTGTGGATCAGCCGGAACAGGTAGAGAAAGGCGATCGGGCCGGACATGAAGATCAGCACCACCGGCAGGCGCATCTCTGACGACATGATCGCGTTGTAGAACACCCAGCGCCCGCCGAAGCCCGAAAGCGGCGGCACACCCGACATCGCGATGATGCCGACAAGCACGCTCACGAAGGTGAAGGGCATCAGCGTGATCAGCCCGCCCATCTTGTACATCAGCTTCGTGCCGGTGCGGTGGTAGACGCCACCGACCGCGAGGAACAGCATGGATTTGTAGACGTAGTGGTTGATGACGAACATCAGCGCCAGCAGCCAGCCAAGGTGGTTCATCAGCGCGAGCCCGAAGAGCGCGTAGCCCATCTGGGAAATCGAGGAATAGGCCAAGAGGCGCTTGGCGTCTTCCTGGAAGATCGCGAGCACCGCGCCGAGGAAGGCCGAGAGCGCGCCGATCCAGACCAGAAGATAGGTCAGATCAACGCCCCAGAGCCTTTGCGCCCCCATGTGCATGAGCAGGATCCAAAGCCCGAACAGCCCAGCCTTGAGCAGGATGCCCGACACCATCGGCGACACATCCGTTTCCGCCTCGGCATGGGCACCGGGCAGCCAGATGTGGAAGCCCACCGAGGCGGTCTTTGTCAGGAAGCCCAAGGCGAGCAGAACGAAGACCCAGGGGGCGACCGGCAGCCCGGCCTCGGCGATGGCGGCGAGGTTTTCCAGCGCAAATGGCTGGAGGCCGCCAGAGGCCAGCGCGAAGCCCGCGAGGATGGCGAAGGCGCCCCCCAGCGAGAACAGGATGTAGGACAGCGCGTGCGGCTCGCTCTCCCGCCCGCGCAGGATCAGGAAGTAGGAGCCGATGGTGAGAAGTTCCCATGCGGCGAAGAATTGAAACGAGGTTTGCGCGTCGATCAACAGGGCGAGGCCGGCATACATCACCATCGCCGACGGGTAGAAGCCGAGGCGCTCGCCCTTGGCAGTGAAGGAGGCGAGCAGGATCACCGCGCCGCCCGCCAGCATCACGAGGGCGAAGACGAGGTGCAGCGGGTCGTATTCCGGGGCGCGCAGGGCCACCCAGCCGAGAAGCCCGGCGATGGCGAGGATGTTCTTGGCCCAGGCCGGGAGCGGTTCGAGCAGCAGGAAGGCGAGCGCGAAGATCAGCGGGGCGGCAAGCAGAAGGTTGCCATGCACCGAGCCCGCACCCCAGGCAAAGCCAAGCCCCCAGCCACCCGCGAGCGCCACCAGCACCACCGCGAAGCCGGTGGTGGAGAAGCCGGGGAAGGCCACCGGGTTGGGCCGCTTGAGCGCGAAGCCGAACCAGCGGAACAGATAGCCCGCCTCGATCAGCGCGCCGAGCAGCACGAGGCCCAGCACCGGCAGCCGGTCGGCCCCCGTGAGCGCATGGGCGAGATCCCACTTGGCGTAGAAGCCCGCAAAGGGCGGCAGGCCGAGCAGCATGGCGATGAAGGCGGCGAAGGCGAAAAGCAGCACCGGGTTGGCGCGCAGCACCGCCCAGTCGGCCAGGTCGCGCCCGGGCACAAGGCCCGAGATCCAGTAGAGCCCCGCCTTGGCGACGGCATGGGTGAACAGGATGCCGCCCGCGACGTAGAGATAGGCGTCACCGAGAATATCGCGTTGCCCCACCACCACGAGCACAAGGCCGATCTGGCCGATCGAGGAGTACCCCAGCAGGCGGCGGTCGTTGCGCTGCGCGAGGCCGAGCAGGTTGGCCCCGAGGAAGCTCACGAGGCCCAGCACGGTGGCCAGCGGCAGCCAGTCCGGCCCGGCGGCGGCGAAGAGCTTGTCGGCGGCATAGAGCGCGGCTGTGGCGGAGGCCGCCGAGAACAGCGCCGAAAAGCCCGGGTGCGCCGATTCGTAGATGTCGAGCGCCCAGCCATTCGCGGGGAAAGGCTTCAACTCGACGATCAGCGCGATCAGCAGCAGGAACAGCGCCAGCCCCGCGCCGGTGAAGGCCATCGGCTGGGCGGCGATATCGTCGATGTTGAGCGAGCCACCCGCGTGGTAGGTGAAGATTATGCCGATCAACAGCAGGATGCCGACGATCTGGCTCACCACGAGGTATTTGAACCCCGCCGCCACCGCGCGCTTGTCGTCCGAGAGCAGCACGAGGCCGCCGGTGGCGATCACGATCAGCTCGAAAAACACGAAGAGGTTGAAGATGTCGCGGGTGAGCACGAGGCCCGAAAGCGCCATCACCAGGATCACCAGCACCGCGAAGGCCCGCCGCCCGAGCGCGTGGAGCGCGGGCGCCATGTAGATCAGCGAGGCCAGCCCGGTGAGGGTGATGACCGACAAGAGCCCGGCTTCCGCCAACCCCATGCGCAGGTTGATCGCGAACGGCGGCTGGGTTCCGGCGGTGATGATGTCATGCGCCTGCGCCGTGCCGCTGGCGAGCGCGATGAACCACGAGACCGAAACCCAGGCCATGAAGCCGAGTGCGGCCAGCGCCACGGCGAAGGCCGCGCCCTTCTGCTCTTCGCGCAGAAGCCCGATGAGGAAGCCCGCGCCGAGTCCGGCGGCGATGATGAAGATGGCGCTTACCATTTCAGCTCCGTGTAATCGGCGATGTCGAGGCTGCCGCGGGCGCGGAACAGCCGGTAGGCATAGGCCAGCATCAGCGCGGTAATCCCGAGGCCGATGACGATGGCGGTGAGCACGAGCGCCTGCGGCACCGGGTCGATGATCCGGGCAGCGGCCTCACCCACCGGCACGGCGCCGTCGAGGATCGGCGCGGCACGGCCGGGCATGTAGCCGACCGACACCAGCACCACGTGCACCCCGGTATTGGCGAGCGTGAAGCCCACGATCATGCGCAGGATGTTGCGATGGGTGAGTGCGCCGTAGAGCCCGAGAAGGATCAGCGCGAAACCGGCGGCCATGGCGACGAGATGCATCAGGAATCCTCCGTCTCTTCGAGGCTTTCGAGCATCGAGCTGAACTCGGCGCCCACCTTGAGGCCGACGAGCGCGTAAATCAGCGGGATCGCACCGGCCGAGAGGAGCGCGCCGAATTGCCCCAGCGGCAGGATGCGGTTGTCGAGAAAGCCGCCCGCAAGCGCCACGCCGAGCACACCGATGGCGACATAGGCAAGGCCGGACACGCTCTCGACGCGGGCGATGATCCGATGGCTGAAACGCCGGGCCGGATCGGCCAGCAGCAAGAGCAACATGCCCGAAGCCAGGATCGCCCCGCCCTGGAAGCCGCCGCCGGGGGTCAGGTGGCCGTTGACGGCCACGTAGGCGCCGAACAGAAGGATGATCGGCAGGAGCATCCGCGTGCCGGTAGCGAGCAATTCGCCCGAGGGCAGGAAGCCCGAGCCGGTGCCGCCCCGCGGCGCCTTCGACTGGCCCAGCACCAGCGCCACGATGGCGGCGGTGAGGAACAGCACGGTCACCTCGCCCAGCGTATCAAGCCCCCGGTAGGTGACGATGATCGCGGTGACGATGTTCTGCGCGCCGGTCTCGCGCGCGGTGTTCTCGGCGTAGTAGGCGGCGGTGCGGTTGAGCTCGGTGTCGGGCACGTAGCCCGCGAGCAGGGTCCAGAAGGCGAGGCCGAGGAGCGCGAGCAGCCCGAGCACGGCGGCGTGACGGATGGAAAACCTATTGCTCATCGCGGCCCTCCCGCCGGATCCGGCCCAGCACGAAGAAGAACAGGAAGGTGGTCAGCCCCGAGCCGATGGCGGCCTCGGTCATCGCCACGTCGGGCGCGGCGAGGAACAGGAAGAGCACCGAGGCGAACAGGCTCACCAGCCCAGCCGAAAGCACCGCAACGGCGGTGCTGCGGGTGACGAGCGCCACCAGCGCGGCGATCAGCATGGCGGCGGCGAAGCCGGTTGTGGCGAGCAGCGGAAGCGTCATTCGGCCGCCCTCCCCTCGTCATCGGCGAGCGCGTCGGCGCGGGTTTGTGGCGCAGGCTTCAGCCCGGCGCGATGCGCGGCGCGGGCAAGCACCTGACTCGACAGCGGGTTGGTGAACATCAGGAACAGCACGATCAGCGCGAGTTTCAGCGCCCAGCCCGGCTCGATCAGGGCTATGCCCGCGAGCGTGAGCAGGGTGCCGAGCGTGGTGGCCTTGGTGCCGGCCTGAATGCGCGTCCAGGTATCGGGCATGCGCACAAGGCCCAGCCCACCCAGCGCGAGGAAGGCGGCACCCCCCACCATCAGCAGCCCGCCGATCATGTCCAGCACCGCACTCATTGCTCGCCCCCCTCAAGGTAGCGCGCCGCCACGATCACGCCGAGAAACGACAAGAGCGCATAGACCAGCGCCACGTCGAGGTAGATTTCCCGGCCCGTGACCAGCCCGGCGAGCGCGATGGCCGCGACCGAAACGATGGTGAGCGCGTCGAACGCCACCACCCGGTCGAGCGCGCGCGGCCCGCGCAGGAAGCGGGCGAGCGCGAGGCCCAGCGCCAGCGCCACCAGCGCGGCGGCCGCGATGAGGAAGGGATCAGCCATACATGACCTCCAGGTGACGTTCAAAGCCGGAGACGATGGCGCGGGTGGCCTCGTCCGCATCGGTCGTCGGCGCGACAACCCAGTGGACGTAGAGCCATTCGCCCGCGATCTCGACGGTGAGCGTGCCGGGCGTGAGGCTGATGGCATTGGCCAGCAGCAGCCGCGCCACCGGGTCGGTAAGCCTTGTGCGCACCTTCACCAGAGCCGGCGCCACCGGCAGGCGCGGGTTCAGCACGAGCGCGGCCATGGCGATGTTGGCGCGCACCAGTTCGCGCAGGAAAAGCCCGACGAAGCGCAGCGCCGCGACGAGCGCCTCGGCGGTGAGGCGGTGCCCCGACAGCACCGAGAGACTGGACGGAAACAGCAGCACGATCGCCCCGGCCACCACCACCCCGACCGCCAGCGTGCCGGGCGCGGCATTGCCGTTCAGCAGCAGCCAGAACACGAAAAGCGTGGCGAAAAGCTTGATCGCAGCGGCACGCGGCGCGGCGCGCGAGGAGGAAATGTCAGCCATCTGCCGGGAGCCTGTTCAGCGATTGTCGCCCCGGCTTAGACCACACATTCAAGACCGGCGATTTGACCTCGAACAAGTTTGGCGCCGGTTCTTACCCGTCCGCGAGGTTTTTTTCAGCGGTCCGGATTATTGCGGAACGCCGCCCTGCCCGGCCTTCCGCGCGCCCTGGATATCGCCCGTGGTCAATACCGGCGAGGCGTCGATCCGGTGCGCGTCGAGCATCGCCGCGACCCGTTCGAGCGAGGAAACCAGCTGGGCCTGCTCCCAGTCGGCGAGTTTTTCAAACTCGCGCACGTAGCGTTGCTGGAGTGCATCCGGGGCGCGGTCGAGGGTCTCGCGGCCCGTGGCGGTCACCTCGATATTGGTCTGGCGCCGGTCGGTCTGCGACGGGCGGCGGTGCACCATGTCGCGCCGCACGAGCTTGTCGACCAGCGCCGTCACTGTGGCCTGGCTCACGCCCATCTGGGTGGCCAGCACCTTGGGCGTGGCCCCGCCCTTCTGGTCGACGATCTGCAGCACGCGAAGCTGCGCCGGGGTGAGCCCCGCCGCCTGGGCCAGGTCGCGCGAATAGAGCTCGGTCGCGCGGAGGATTCGCCTCAGCGCGATCAGGCTTTCATCGGTGCGGTCGATCGGCCCCTCGGTCATGGCGGTCATAGTGTCATGAACATGGCAAAACCTTCAATCCCTGAACAATAATGCCAAGTCCTTAGTCTTCCTAACCATATTGATACGGGTGTGTTTTGATGATCTAAGGACTATTCCTAAAGGAAAAAATGAAATCCTCCAGTTTCCGCCGGAAATACATAAAGTTTGCTTACCTTGTTGAATTTTGCGGCTGGATGGGTTACTTAGCTGCTCAAAGCAATCATGAGAGGGCCTAGACCCATGCCGAAAGACATTGATACCCCCCGAACGCGTGCGCCCCGCCTGCGCAAACCGCTTGCGACGGACGGGGCCGCCATCTGGGAGCTGATCAAGAGCTGCAAACCGCTCGACGAGAACTCCATGTATTGCAACCTCGTTCAGGCCGACCACTTCCGCGACACCTGTGTCGTGGCGGAGCTTGATGGCGAGATCGTCGGCTGGATTTCCGGCCACATGATCCCCTCGAAGGACGAGCTGTTCGTCTGGCAGGTAGCGGTGAGCGAAAAGGCGCGTGGCCTCGGCCTCGGCAAGCTGATGCTGCTCGACCTCGTCGAGCGCGACGCCTGCGACGGCGCCACGCACCTCAAGACCACGATCACCGAAGACAACGACGCCTCCTGGGGCCTGTTCAAGAGCTTTGCGCGCGCAATCGGCGGCAAGCTCGACGACGAGCCGCACTTCGAGCGCGACGTGCACTTCGACGGGCACCACGACACCGAACACATGGTGACGATCACTCTGCCCGACGTGGTCGAGCTGCGCCGCGCGGCCTGATTCCCTATTTATCCGATTTCTCCCGAAAGGAGCTTCCTCATGCCCAAGGACATGACTGAAACACGTGACATTTTTGAACGCCGCGAGAGCGAAGCCCGCTCATATTGCCGCAGCATGCCCGCCATGTTCGCCTCGGCAAGCGGCTCGAATATCACCGACGCCGAGGGGCGCAGCTGGATCGACTTCCTGGCCGGCTGTTCCTCGCTGAACTACGGCCACAACGACCCCGACATGAAGACGGCGCTGATCGAGCACATCTCGTCGGACGGCATCGCCCACGGGCTCGATCTGCACACCGATACCAAGGGCGCCTTCCTGCGCGCCTTCGAGGAGCACATCCTCGCCCCGCGCGACATGGATCACCGCGTGATGTTCACCGGCCCGACCGGCGCCAACGCCGTCGAGGCGGCGATGAAGATCGCCCGCAAGGTGACCGGCCGCACCAACGTGATCGCCTTCACCAACGGCTTTCACGGCGTGACCATGGGCGCGCTCGCCGCCACCGGCAACGGCTATCACCGTGGCGGTGCCGGGATGGACAAGTCCGGCGTGACGCGGATGCCGTTCGACGCCTACGCCGACGGCGTGGATTCGGCGGCGCTGCTTGACCAGATGCTGTCGGACGCTTCCGGCGGGATCGACGCGCCGGCCGCGATCATGTTCGAAACCGTGCAGGGCGAAGGCGGGCTCAACGCCGCTTCCCCCGAGTGGGTCAAGCGCATCGCCGAGATCGCCAGGAAGCACGGCGCGCTCCTGATCATCGACGACATCCAGGCCGGTGTCGGCCGCACCGGCACCTTCTTCTCCTTCGAGGAGATGGGCGTGATGCCCGACATCGTGACCATGGCGAAGTCGATCTCCGGCTTCGGCCTGCCGCTGGCCCTGGTGCTGGTGCGGCCGGAACATGACGTGTTCGGCCCCGCCGAGCACAACGGCACCTTCCGGGGCAACACCCATGCCTTCGTCACCGCCCGTGTCGCGATCGAGAAGTTCTGGTCGGATGACGCCTTCCAGCGTGAGCTGGCCGAAAAGGCGGCGCAGATCACCCGCTCGCTCGAGCAGGTGGCTGCTCTGGTGGACGGCGCCCGGCTCAAGGGCCGTGGCCTGATGCAGGGCGTCGACGTGGGATCGGGCGAGCTGGCGGGCGATATCTGTGCCCGCGCCTATGACAAGGGGCTCGTGATCGAGACTTCGGGCAATGAAGACCAGGTGGTCAAGGTACTCGCCCCCCTCACCACCCCGGCGGACACCTTCCGCAAGGGTTTCAACATTCTTCTCGACGCCACCCGCGATGCGGTGACGGCGCGGGCCAAACTGGCAGCGGAGTAACAGACATGATCGTGCGTGATTTCAACAAGATCATCGAGAACGAAAAGGACCGCGTGGTCTCGGACGCGAACTGGACGAGCGTGCGGATGCTGCTCGCCGACGACAAGATGGGCTTTTCGTTCCACCTCACCTTCCTCGATACCGGCTCGGAGCACGTGTTCGAATACAAGAACCACTTCGAAAGCGTCTATTGCATGAAGGGCAAGGGCTCGATCACCGACCATGCCACCGGCGAAACCCACGAGATCCATCCCGGCGTGATGTATGCGCTCAACGAGCACGACCGCCATACGCTGCGCGCCGAGGAGGAACTGGTGATGGCCTGCGTGTTCAACCCGCCCGTTACCGGCACCGAAGTGCACCGCGAAGACGGCTCCTATGCCCCGGCAGAAGAACTGGCCTGAGACATGACCCATACTGTTGAGAAAATCGGCGGCACCTCCATGAGCCGCGTCAACGAACTGCGCGATACGCTGTTCATCGGCGGGCGCGAGGGCGAGGACCTCTACGGTCGGGTCTTCGTCGTCTCCGCCTTCGGCGGCATCACCAACCTGCTGCTCGAACACAAGAAATCGGGCAAGCCCGGCGTCTACGCCTCGTTCGCCAACGACGATACCGACCACGGCTGGCACGACCAGCTCAACCAGGTGGCCGAGGCGATGATGGAGGCGCATCGCGCGGTGCTCGACAACGCCGCCGACATCGAGCGCGCCGACGCCTTCGTGCATGACCGCGTGCTCGGCGCGCGCAACTGCCTGATCGACCTGCAGCGGCTGTGCTCCTACGGCCACTTCCGGCTCTCCGAGCACATGGGGCAAACCCGCGAGCTGCTCTCGGGGCTGGGCGAGGCGCATTCGGCCTTCACCACCACGCTCATGCTTCAACGGGCCGGTGTGAACGCCCGCTTCGTCGATCTCTCGGGCTGGCGCGACGAGGGCGACGTGAGCCTCGAAGAGCGGATCGCCGGCGCGATGGAAGGCGTCGATCCCTCGCGCGAAATGCCGATCGTGACCGGCTACGCCCAGTGCGCCGAAGGGCTCATGGGCGAGTATGACCGGGGCTATTCCGAGGTGACCTTCTCGCGGCTTGCCGCCATGACCGGCGCGCGCGAGGCGATCATCCACAAGGAATTCCACCTGTCTTCGGCCGACCCGAATCTGGTGGGCGCGGACGCGGTGCGCAAGCTTGGCCGGACCAACTACGACGTGGCCGACCAGCTTTCGAACATGGGGATGGAGGCGATCCACCCGAAGGCCGCCAAGACGCTGCGCCAGGCCGATGTGCCGCTGCGCATCACCAACGCTTTCGAGCCGAACGATCCGGGCACGCTGATCGACGATCGGCCCGCCGACGAGGCGGCGGTCGAGATCGTGACCGGGCTAGACATCGTGGCACTCGAGGTGTTCGAACAGGACATGGTCGGGGTGAAGGGCTACGACGCCGCAATCCTCGACGTGCTCACCCGGCACGACGTGCGGATCGTGGCGAAGGTTTCCAACGCCAACACGATCACGCATTACCTCGACACCTCGCTGAAGACGATGCGCCGCGTCGAAAAAGACCTCGCCCGCCTCTACCCGGCGGCTGAAATCTCGGCGCGCACGCTGTCGATGGCCTCGGTGATCGGGCGCGATCTGAACGGGCTTTCGGTGCTCACGCGCGGGCTTCAGGCAATCGCCGGCGTGGGGCTCGAAGCGATCGGCGCGAGCCAGGGGCCGCGCAACGTGGACGTTCAGTTCATCCTCGAACGCGAGGCCCTGAAACCGGTGATCAAGGCGCTGCACGGCGCCTTCATCGAAGCCGAGGCGCCCAAGCTATCACGCGTGGCCTGAGGCGACACGTCTCAGGCCGCCAGCTTCTTGCCCAACCCTTCGAGCATCCCCAGGCATTGCTCGAGCTGGCTGATGGCAAGGTATTCGTCCGGTTTGTGGGCCTGCTCGATCGAGCCGGGCCCGCAAACCACGACATCCATCCCGAGCTTCTGGAACACCCCCGCCTCGGTGGAAAACGCCACCAGGTCGCAGGCATTGGCACCAGTGAGTTCCATCACGATGTCGCGCGCCATGTTCTCATCCGCCGGCTCCAGCCCGTCGACCTCGCCGATCACCTCGGTGATGATCCGCGCGTCGGGCCAATGCGCCTGCATCTCCGGCAGGAGGTGCTCGTGCACGTAGCGGCGCATCTCCTCGCGCACGAAGGCGCCATCGGCCGGTTGCACCGGCCGCATCTCCCACAGCACCGAGGCATGGCTGGCGATGACGTTATGCGCCACTCCGCCGAACACCGAGCCCGGGTTGATCGTCGTCCAAGGCGGGTCGAAGCGGCTGTCTTTCGGCGCCCGCACCCGTAGTGGCTTGCGCAGATCGAGCAGCCGCGAAACGTAGCGCACCGCGAATTCCACCGCGTTCACTCCCTTGTCGGGTTCCGAGCCGTGGCCGGCGAGCCCCTCGAAATGGGTGGTGTATTCGCAGCAGCCCTTGTGACCCTCGATAACCCGCATGCTGGTGGGCTCGCCGATGATCGCCACACCGGGGCGCAGGCCCTTGGCCGCGAGCGTATCGGTCAACGCCTGGGCGCCGAGGCAGCCCACCTCCTCGTCATAGGTGAAGGAAAAGTGCAACGGCCGATCCTTCACCGAATGCGCCAGAACCGGGGCCATGGCGACGGTGGCGGCGATGAACCCCTTCATGTCGCAGGTGCCGCGGCCGTAAAGCTTGCCGTCGCGCTCGACCATCTCGAACGGGTCGTTGGTCCAGTCGTCGGCCAGCGCCGGCACCACGTCGGTATGGCCCGAAAGCAGGATACCGCCATTGCGATCCGGGCCGATCGTGGCGAACAGGTTCGCCTTCTGCCCGGTCTCGTCATGGTGCAGTTCGACCCGCGCGCCGGCACTTTCGAGCCATCCGGCGAGGTTGTCGATCATCGCCAGGTTGCTGTCGGCCGAAACCGTGGGATAGGCGACCAGTTCACGCAGCAGCTCGAGGGTATCGGAAATCTTGGTCATGCTTCGGTCCTTCTTCCTGCGCGATGGGCGCAACGGCCGCGCGGCGCGCCATCCCGAGCTGACCGGAACGGCGACCGGCGATATAGGGGCTTGCCCCGCGCGGGCGCATCGTGGTGATCTGCGCGACATTGGCGGAGGCTGGCTCCCTTCGTCAATCCGTTTGCGCAACCGAAACAACGCCACGATCGGGAGACCGACCCGCGCCATGAAGCTCGATGCCCGCGATATCGCCATCCTGCGCGTGCTCTCGACGGAGGGGCGGATCTCGAAGGCGGCGCTGGCCGAGCGCGTCGGTCTGTCACCCACACCCTGCTGGAACCGCCTGAAACGGCTCGAAGACGCCGGGTTGATCGAAGGCTACGGCGCGCGAATCGCGCTGCGCAAGCTGGGGCCGCACGTCACCGTCTTCGTCGCCGTCGAACTGGCAGACCACACGGCGGCGACATTCCGCATCTTCGAGGCCGCGCTGGACCGTTATGACGAAGTGGTGGCCTGCTGGGCGCTCGGCGGCGGCTTCGACTACCTGATGCAGGTTGTCACCCGCGATATCGACGCCTACCAGCGCCTGATCGACGCGATGCTGGAAGCCCGGATCGGGCTTGCGCGCTATTTCACCTATATCGTGACCAAGCCCGTGAAGGGCCCTGCCCCGCCGCCGCTCGACTTGCTGTTCGACGAATAGCCGGGAGACCAAATTCCCCGCCGCCACCCCGGGGTCGTCTATCTCCATCCAGCCATGAGACGAAACCTCTCCGACAGGGCCACGAAAAAGAGCTTTTCTCTCCCAGAGCGCCGTAGTTCGGCCCCGAACGCTTGCCCCGGCGTGCCATGATCGACGGCAGGAACAGGGGAGACGACGCATGCTCGACGAGACGATATCCGACAAGCGCCTGTTGCGGGGCTTCGCATACATCGGCGGGAAATGGGTGGCCGCCAGCGACGGGGCGGTGTTTGCGGTGACGAACCCGGCAGACGGGGCCAGCCTCGGCGAGGTGGCCGCGCTCACGGCCGACGATTCCCTGCGCGCCGTGGACGCGGCGCAGGAGGCCTTCCCGGCCTGGTCCTTCCTTCTGCCGCAGGAACGCGCGGCGATCCTGCGGCGCTGGTTCGATCTCATGCACGCCCACAAGGACGACCTCGCCCGGATCATGACGCTCGAACAGGGCAAGCCGCTTTCCGAGGCGAAGGGCGAGATCGACTACGCCGCGAGCTTTCTCGAATTCTACGCCGAGGAGGCCAAGCGGCCCAATATCGAGGGCGTCACCAGCCACCTGCACGACGCC
This sequence comes from Sinisalibacter lacisalsi, assembly GCF_014640115.1. Classification (GTDB taxonomy): domain Bacteria; phylum Pseudomonadota; class Alphaproteobacteria; order Rhodobacterales; family Rhodobacteraceae; genus Sinisalibacter; species Sinisalibacter lacisalsi. The sequence continues at coordinate 133,909 of NZ_BMGI01000006.1, forward strand.
GAGGTGGAGCTCTGGCTCGAACCGGTCGGGGTGGTGGCGCTGATCACGCCGTGGAACTTCCCGTCCGCGATGCTCACCCGCAAGGCCGGCGCCGCGCTCGCGGCCGGCTGCACCGTGGTCGCCCACCCGGCGCGCGAAACGCCGTTTTCCGCCCTCGCGCTGGCGGAACTGGCCGAGCGCGCGGGCTTTCCGCCCGGCGTGTTCAACGTGGTGACCGGCGATGCGCCCACGCTGGTCGAACCCTGGACCGAGGATGCCCGCGTGCGCGCGCTGTCGTTCACCGGCTCGACCGAGGTCGGCCGGCTGCTCTACCGCCAATCCGCCGCCACGGTGAAGAAACTGGTGCTGGAACTGGGCGGCCACGCCCCGGTGATCGTGTTCAAGGGCTGCGATCTCGATCACGCGGTGAATGAGGCGATCAAGGCCAAGTTCGCCACCTCCGGGCAGGATTGCCTCGGCGCTAACCGGATCTACGTGGAGCGGCCGATCTACGACGAGTTCTGCCGCCGCTTCATCGCCGCGACCGAGGCGCTCAGCGTGGGGCGCGGCCTGGACGATTGCGATATCGGCCCGCTGATGAACGAGAACGCGGTGAAGAAACAGGAAGATCACGTGGCCGACGCCCTCGCCCATGGCGCCAACCTCGCCACCGGCGGCAAGAGGCTCGACCTCGGGCCGCTGTTCTACGCCCCCACGGTGCTCACCGACGTGCCGGACGACGCCAAGATCATGCGTGAGGAAACCTTCGGCCCGGTCGCGCCGATCACCCCGTTCGAGACCGAGCAGGAGGTGATCGCGCGCGCCAACGATACCGAATATGGCCTGATAGCCTACCTGCACAGCAACGATCCGCGCCGGATCTACCGCCTCAGCCGGGCGCTGGAATACGGCATGGTCGCGGTGAACCGCACCAAGGTCACCGGCGCGCCGATCCCGTTCGGCGGCACCAAGCAATCGGGGCTGGGGCGCGAAGGGGCGCGGCGCGGGATGGAGGATTTCATGGAGATCAAATACGTCTGCCGCGACTGGGCCTGACGGCCAACGATCTTCGAAGATCGTTGCCGGGATATTGCGAAAAATCCTGCCCCCGCGCGGGGCATGAAACTGGAAAGGGAAACGGATGCTGAAGAACGACCTTTTGGAAACCTGGGACCGGGAGAATTTCTTCCATCCCTCGACCCATCTCGCCGAGTTCGCCCGGGGCGAGGCACCGCAGCGGGTGATCACCGGCGGCAAGGGCTGTCATATCGAGGACCGCGAGGGCAACCGGCTGCTCGATGCCTTCGCCGGGCTCTACTGCGTCAACGCAGGGTACGGGCGGCCCGAGATCGCCGAGGCTATTGCCGATCAGGCCAGGGAACTGGCCTATTACCACGCCTATGTCGGCCATGGCACCGAAGCCAGCATCACGCTGGCCAAGATGATCCTCGACCGCGCCCCCGACCACATGAGCAAGGTTTATTTCGGCCTGTCGGGGTCGGATGCCAACGAGACCAACATCAAGTTGATCTGGTATTACAACAACATCCTCGGCCGCCCCGAGAAGAAGAAGATCATCTCGCGCTGGCGCGGCTATCACGGCTCGGGGCTGATGACCGGCTCGCTCACCGGGCTTGAGCTGTTTCACAAGAAGTTCGACCTGCCGCTGTCGCAGGTGATCCACACCGAGGCGCCCTACTACTTCCGCCGCCCCGATTTCGCGATGAGCGAGGCCGATTTCACCGCCCATTGCGCCGCCGAACTGGAGGCGCTGATCGAGCGTGAGGGCGCCGACACCATCGCAGCCTTCATCGGCGAACCGGTGCTGGGCACGGGCGGGATCGTGCCGCCGCCCGCGGGCTACTGGGAAGCGATCCAGGCGGTGCTCGACCGCCACGACATCCTGCTGATCGCCGACGAGGTGGTGACCGGGTTCGGGCGTCTCGGCTCGATGTTCGGCTCCGAGCATTACGGGCTGAAACCCGATCTCATCACCATCGCCAAGGGGCTCACCTCGGCCTATGCGCCGCTCTCGGGCTCGATCGTGTCGGACAAGATGTGGAAGGTGCTCGAACAGGGCACCGACGAAAACGGCCCGATCGGCCATGGCTGGACCTATTCCGCCCACCCGATCGGCGCGGCGGCCGGGGTGGCCAACCTCAAGCTCATCGACGATCTGGGGCTGATCGCCAACGCCAGCGAAACCGGCGGCTATTTCCGCGCGGCGATGGTGGCGGCGCTCGGCGAACATGCGCAGGTGGGCGAGATCCGGGGCGAGGGCATGCTCTGCGCGCTGGAGTTCGTGGCCGACCGCGAGACGCGCCAATTCTACGATCCCGCCGACAAGGTCGGCCCCCGGATCGCCGCGGCGCTGGCGAGTGAAGGGGTGATCGGCCGGGCGATGCCGCAGGGCGACATCCTCGGTTTCGCGCCGCCGCTCTGCCTTACCCGCGAGGAGGCCGACACCATCGTCGCCGCCACCGAAAAGGCCGTGCGCGCGGTGCTGGGCTGACCCGCCGCGCCGGCCGCCTCAGGCCTTGATGACAAAGCCCGCTTCCGCCTCGTCGGCGGGGGCGGGCGTGGCCTCGACGCTGTCGACACGGGCCATGATCGGCCCCTTGTGCAACGCCTCGATCATCTCGTCCAACGGCGCTTTTTCGCCCGCGATATATGCGGTGACCGCGCCGTCGGGCTCGTTGCGCACCCAGCCCGAGAGGCCAAGCGCCTCGGCGCGGCCGCGGGTCCAGGCCCGGAAGGAAACCCCCTGCACCCGGCCGGTGACCCGAACGTGGCAGGCCGCGCGCATCACTCGGCCGCCTTTGCCCTCGGGTCGGCGAGGGTCACGATATCATCCATGATCGTGTTCAACTCGAAATCCTTCGGCGTGTAGACCTTGGCCACTCCCATCGCGACGAGTCGCCTTGCGTCATCATCGGGGATGATCCCGCCGGCGACAACCGGCACGTGGCCCAGCCCCTCGGCGCGCATCCGCTCCATCAACTCCTCGATCAGCGGGATATGCGAACCTGACAGGATCGAAAGCCCCACCACATGCGCGCCATCGGCCTTGGCTGAGGCGACGATTTCCTCCGGCGTGAGGCGGATGCCGTCATAGGTGATATCCATACCGCAATCGCGCGCCCGCGCGGCGATCTGTTCGGCGCCGTTGGAATGGCCATCGAGCCCGGGCTTGCCGACGACGAACTTGAGCCGCCGCCCCAGCGCGTCCGACACGGCATCGACGCGGGCGCGGATCTGCTCCAGCCCCTCGGTGCGGTTCGACGGGTTGCGGCTCACCCCGGTCGGCCCCCGGTATTCGCCGAACGCGGCGCGCACCGCGTCGCCCCATTCGCCGGTGGTGGCCCCGGCCTTGGCGGCGGCGATGCTCGCGGGCATGACGTTCTCGCCCGTTTGCGCCACGCGCTTGAGCTCGGCAAGTGCGGCTTTTACCGCCGCCTCGTCGCGCGCCGCGCGCCAGGCTTCGAGCCGGGCGATCTGGTCGGCCTCGGCCTCGGGGTCGGCCAGCATGATCGCCTCGGGGCCGGAGGTGAGCGGCGAGGGCGCGGCCTCGGTCCACTTGTTCACACCGACGACGGTGGTTTTTCCGGCCTCGATCCGGGCGATGCGCTCGGCATTGCTCTCCACCAGCCGCGATTTCATGTAGTCGATGGCTTCCATCGCGCCACCCATCGCGTCGATCTGGGCAAGCTCCGCCCGCGCGCCCGCCTTCAGCTCCTCCACCTTGCGCTCGATCGCCGGGTTTCCGTCGAAAATATCGTCGTATTCGAGAAGGTCGGTCTCGTAGGCCAGGATCTGCTGCATCCTGAGCGACCATTGCTGATCCCACGGCCGGGGCAGGCCCAGCGCCTCGTTCCAGGCCGGAAGCTGCACCGCCCGGGCGCGGGCGTTCTTCGAGAGCGTCACCGCGAGCATTTCCAGCAGGATGCGGTAGACATTGTTTTCAGGCTGCTGCTCGGTCAGCCCCAATGAGTTGACCTGCACGCCGTAGCGGAAGCGGCGGAATTTCTCCTCCTCCACGCCGTAGCGCTCACGGGTGATCTCGTCCCACAACTCGACGAAGGCGCGCATCTTGCTCATCTCGGTGATGAAGCGGATGCCGGCGTTCACGAAGAACGATATCCGCCCCACCATCTGTGGAAAGTGCTCTTCCGGCACCTTGGTGCGCAGATCGTCGAGCACGGTGGTGGCGGTGGCCAGCGCGAAGGCGAGTTCTTCCTCCGGTGTCGCCCCCGCTTCCTGCAAATGGTAGGAACAGATGTTCATCGGGTTCCACTTCGGCAGGTGCTCGCGGGTATAGGCGGCCACGTCGGTGATCATCCGCAAGCTCGGTTTTGGCGGGCAGACGTAGGTGCCGCGCGAGAGATATTCCTTGATCAGGTCGTTCTGCACCGTGCCTTGCAGCTGTGACACATCCGCCCCCTGCTCCTCGGCGGCCGCGATATAGAGCGCGAGCAACCAGGGCGCGGTGGCGTTGATCGTCATCGAGGTGTTCATCTGTTCGAGCGGGATGTCCTCGAACAGCATCCGCATGTCGCCCAGATGCGCCACCGGCACACCGACCTTTCCGACCTCGCCGCGCGCCAGCTTGTGGTCGCTGTCGTATCCCGTCTGGGTCGGCAGATCGAAGGCCACCGAAAGGCCGGTCTGCCCCCGGGCGAGGTTGTTGCGGTAGAGCGCGTTCGAGGCGCGCGCGGTGGAGTGCCCGGCATAGGTGCGGAACAGCCAGGGGCGATCGCGGGTCGGGGTCTCGGTCGGCATGGTGTGACTCGGGCTCCATGTTGCAGTGCAGCATTTCTGCCGCAAGCAACAAAATTACTCAACCCCGATTGTCGAAGGAACATCCTTGCGCGCCAAGATTCGCACCGATCCGCGCCCGCCCTGTTCGATCAGGCTGGACCGGGCAAGCTTTTGGTGAGACCTTCGGGCAATGACCCGCACGGTGGAACTTCCTCTCTGGGCGCTCGTGCTGATCCTGGCCTTCGCCACGGTGACCTTCGCGTCGCATTTCCTGTTTCCCTCTGTGCGCTGGTTTTTCCGCAAGCGGCTGGAACGCGCGGTGGCCGAACTCAACACCCGGCTCACCCGCCCGATCGAACCGTTCAAGCTCGCCCGCCGGCACGACATGATCCAGCGGCTGATCTACGATCCGAAGGTGGCGGAAGCGATCTCGGACCACGCACGCGATACCGGGGTGCCCGAACAGGTCGCCTTCGAAACCGCGCGGCGCTATGCCCGCGAGATCGTGCCGCGGTTCTCGGCATCGGCCTATTTCGGCTTTGCCATCCGGGTCGCCAAGCTCCTGAGCCGGGCGTTCTACCGGGTGAGGCTCGGCGCCTTCGACGAGGCGGGGCTGGAGAAGATCGACCCAGACGCCACGGTGATCTTCGTGATGAACCACCGCTCCAACATGGATTATGTGCTCGTCACCTGGCTCGCCGCCGAACGCTCGCACCTCAGCTACGCCGTGGGCGAGTGGGCCCGGCGCTGGCCGCTGCGGGCGCTGATCCGGGCGATGGGGGCCTATTTCATCCGCCGCCGCTCGAAGAACGGGCTCTACCGCCGGGTGCTTTCGCGTTACGTCCAGATCGCCACCGCGGGTGGTGTGACGCAGGCGATGTTCCCCGAGGGCGGGCTCAGCCTCAACGGCGCGGTCGGCACGCCACGCATGGGCCTCCTGAACTACATCGTCGAGGGGTTCACGCCCGGTCAGGGGCGCGACGTGGTGTTCATTCCGGTCGCGCTGAACTACGACCGGGTGCTCGAAGACCGTGTGCTGGTGGCTGCCGACATCTCCGGCGAGCGCAAGTTTCGCCTGCGCCTGCGCGACGTGGCCCGGCACGTCGGCAAGCATTTCTGGCAGCGGATGACCGGCCGGTTTCACCGTTTCGGCTATGCCAGCGTGAGCTTCGGCCAGCCGCTGTCGCTCTCGGGGTTCCTCGCCGCCAACCCGAACCTGACCACCGCCCCCACCGGCCTGCTCGCGCGCACGCTGATGGCGCGGATCCGGGCGGTGGTGCCGGTGCTTCCGGTGCCGGTGGTTTCGGCGGTGATGCTGGAACAGGACGGCCGCAGCCGGGCCGAGATCGCCGCGCGCTTCGCCGTACTGGTCGACGACATGCGCGCGCACGGGGCGCATATCCACATGCCGCGCGGCGACCTCGACTACGCCGTCGAAGTGGGTTTGCGGCTCCTCGCCCTGCGCCAGATCGTGACCGAACGTGACGGGCGCTACCTGATCAACCCGCCCGACCGCGATCTCCTGACCTATTACGCCAACTCGATCGCGCATCTTTCGCAGGCGATCCCCACCCCGCTGGGGCATGTCGCCCCGGAGGCGGAATCGGCCACGACATAAAATTACAATTCCCGCTCAATCACGGTTGCAATCTTGCGATAGCATTCGTAATGCTGCAGGAGCATCCGCAATTCTGCATTGCGGCAACAGATTCGAAGGAAACCAATGGAGGCCCCCATGGCTCTCGACAAGATCCCGGCCATCGCGGATTACAACGCGCCCAAGAAAGACCTCTACGAGATCGGTGAAATGCCCCCCCTCGGCCATGTGCCGAAGCAGATGTACGCCTGGGCGATCCGCCGCGAGCGCCACGGCGAACCCGACAAGGCGATGCAGGTCGAGGTTGTCGACGTGCCGGTGCTCGACAGCCACGAGGTTCTGGTTCTGGTGATGGCGGCGGGCGTGAATTACAACGGCATCTGGGCCGGGCTCGGCGAGCCGATCTCGCCCTTCGACGTGCACGGCGCCGACTTCCACATCGCCGGGTCCGACGCCTCGGGCATCGTCTGGGCCGTCGGCTCCAAGGTGAAAAGCTGGAAGGTGGGCGACGAGGTCGTGATCCACTGCAACCAGGACGACGGCGACGACGAGGAATGCAACGGCGGCGATCCGATGTTTTCGCCCAGCCAGCGGATCTGGGGCTATGAAACCCCCGATGGCTCCTTCGCCCAGTTCACCAACGTGCAGGCCCAGCAGCTTCTGCCGCGCCCCAGACACCTGACCTGGGAGGAAAGCGCCTGCTACACGCTCACGCTCGCCACCGCCTACCGGATGCTGTTCGGCCACCACCCGCATGAACTCAAGCCCGGCCAGAATGTTCTGGTCTGGGGCGCCTCGGGCGGACTCGGCTCCTACGCGATCCAGCTGATCAACACCGCCGGCGCCAACGCCATCGGCGTGATCTCGGACGAAGACAAGCGCGACTTCGTGATGAGCATGGGCGCCAAGGGGGTCATCAACCGGAAAGACTTCAACTGCTGGGGGCCGCTGCCGAAGGTGAACAGCCCCGAATACAAGGAATGGTTCGGCGAGGTGCGCAAGTTCGGCAAGGCGATCTGGGAGATCACCGGCAAGGGCGTGAACGTCGACATGGTGTTCGAGCACCCCGGCGAGGCGACCTTCCCGGTCTCGACCTTCGTGGTCAAGCGCGGCGGCATGGTGGTGATCTGCGCCGGCACCACCGGCTTCAACCTGACGATGGATGCGCGCTACGTCTGGATGCACCAGAAGCGCATCCAGGGCAGCCACTTCGCCCACCTCAAGCAGGCGGCCGCGGCCAACCGGCTGATGATCGAGCGGCGGCTCGACCCGGCGATGTCGGAGGTGTTCTCCTGGGAGGATATTCCGGCCGCGCACATGAAGATGCGCCGCAACGAACACAAGCCGGGCAACATGGCGGTGCTGGTCCAGGCCCCCCGCACCGGCCTGCGCACCTTCGAAGACGCGCTCGACGCGCGCGGCTGACACCGGCCCGCGCGAAGGAAGGAGGGGGGCCTCCGGCTTCGGCCGGGGGCCCTTTTCGTTCCGGCTTTCACCCATCCTTAACCGGCACACCCTGAAGTTGTTCCCGAGATGTTCACATGCCGAATCAGCGGGGCTCGGCCCCCACTGCCAGCCGCCGGATTCACGGCTTTTCAATGCTCTTCACCGGCCCGCCCCGCCAGAAATGGGGAGGACAAACCGGTGAATTGGGGAAAAATCGGGCACATGCTATGGTTGTGCGCTGTTTCAAGCGATGGGAGCTTTACATGCCGAACGAATGGATCATTGATGTTCTGGCCGACCTCAGGGCCTTTGCCGAGTTGAATGGAATGACGGCAACCGCGGACGGGCTCGACGATGCGATGCTCGTGACGCTGGCCGAACTTTCCAGCCTCGACGCCCGCGAAAGGTCCGGCGAGGGCGCAGGGGTTCGGGCGGGGCATGAACAGCAAGCTGGAAACGTCACTCACCTTTTTGCAGGCCGCAAGCTCGCTTGAGGCGTTCCAGACCGCCACCGAACGGGTGCGCGATCACTACCGCGTGCGGCACGTGGTCTATCACTGGGTCAACGCCGAGGGCGAACGCTTCGGCGCGGGCACCTATTCCGGCGCATGGGTCGATCGCTACGTCGAGCGCGACTACCTGCGGATGGACCCGGTGATCTTCGGCTGTTTCCAGCGCTTCACCCCGGTGAACTGGAAGGATCTGGACTGGTCGGCAAAGGCGGCCCGCGAGATGTGGCGTGACGCGCGCGCGCATGGCCTTGGCAACCAGGGATATACCATCCCGGTGCGCGGCCCCTCGGGCCAGTTCGCGCTATTCACGCTCAACACCGAGGCCGACGACGACGCCTGGGAAGACTTCATCGAGACCAACGGGCGCGACCTGATGATCCTCGCCCACGAGTTCAACCGAAAGGCGCTCGAATTCGGCCCCGGTGGCGAGAACGCCACGCCGCCGGCGCTCAGCCCGCGCGAACTGGCGGCGATGCGCTGCCTCGCGCGCGGCCTCAGCCGGGCGCAGGCGGCGGCGGAACTGGCGATCTCGGAACACACCCTGCGGGTCTATATCGAAAGCGCTCGCCACAAGCTCGGCGCGCTCAACACCACCCACGCGGTCGCGCGCGCACTCTCGACCGGGATCATCATCGTCTGAGGCTCACGCCGCGCGCCAGCGATTGATCGCGCGCGCCACCGCCGCCGCCTCATCCCACCCGACAGGGGTGTGCGACAGCGCCACCGAGGCGCCGTCGTCCCCGACCAGCACCGCCCGAAACAGGCCCGGCCCCGGCGCGTCACCGTCGAGCGGCGCCGCCGGCGCCCCGGCTTGCGCGCCGACCCGGTGCACTTCGGCCCGCGCCACCCCGTCGAGCGGATGAACCTCCTCCGTCCCGCCGCGCAACCCGCGGCGGGCGATCACCACGCGCCCCTCGCCGCGATCGAGCATGATCGAGCGGGTTTCGACGAAGAACAAGGCGTAGACCGGCCCCGACACGGCGAAAACGAGGAACAGCACGCCCGCGTCGCTGCCCCGGGCGAAGAAGGCCAGCGCAAGGGCGGCAAAACCGACGGTCGCAAGCCCCGAAAGCAGGATTTCGCGGCGGGGCCTGGCTTCAAGAACGAGCCGGTCTGCGGTCATGGTCGTGGGGGTCAACGGGGCCTCTTGCATGTCGCGTCCAGAGATGTATGGCGTTCGGCGTCGCGGGCCGGTTCACGCCTCGCGCCGCGCATGTCCGCGCGCCGCGTCTAGCCAGCGGTTGATCGCCTCCGCCGCCCGGTGGTGGCCGCGTCCATTGCTGTAGGCCAGGGTGATCGGGTGGCGTCCGACGCTCTGGCCCTCCTCGATCACCAGCACGACGCGCCACGTCGCCCCGCCTTCGTTGGAGCGGCTCTCCTCGATCTCGGCGCGGGCGATTTCGTTCAGGTCGTGGCGCATCCGGCTGCCGCCGAAGAGGTTGCGGCGCCGAAGCTCCACGTAGCCCTCGGGGCCGTGAAACACCACCTGCACCCGGCGGACGAAAACCGCGAAGGCCGCGAGCCCCATGCCGCCACCGAACAGGCCAAACAGGATGCCCAGGGGCTCGCCCGACATCACGATCATCAGGCCGGCCGCCACGAAGACGAGAATGAAGACGATCAGCATGATGCCGAGGAACAGCGGCTTGTCGTCCACGACAAGAAGATCGGGGGTGTCGGTGGTCACTTTCAAGGGGTGGGCCCTCCCGGCTGGCGGACCCAGTATAGCGCGCGCCCGCGACGCGCGGAAGGGCGGCGCGGGCGCCGCCCTTCGTTGGCCTCAGGCGGCGACGGCCGGTGCGAGAACCTCGGCGGCAGCGGCGATATCACCGGCACCCGGCTCGGCGGGCACATCGAGAAAGGTCACGTCGGTGATGCCGACGAAGCCCAGCACGAAGCGCAGGTAGGGCGTGGCGAAGTCGTTGTCCGCTCCCGTCGGCGTGCCCGCCGAGGCGCGCAGCACCAGCGCGCGCTTGCCGGTCAACAGGCCCTCGGGCCCGGTCTCGGTGTAGCGGAAGGCCATCCCCGCGCGCGTCACCTGGTCGATCCAGGCCTTGAGGCTGGCGGGGATGTTGAAGTTGTAGGTCGCGGAGGCGATCACCAGCGTGTCGGCGGCCTTGAGCTCGGCGAACAATTCGTCCGACAGCGCCAGCGCCTCGGCCTCCTCGGGGCTGCGGTCGTCCGGCGCCTTGAAGGTGCCCGAGGTGTAGGCGCCGGTGATCTGCGGCACGCCGTCGGCAAGGTCGCGGCGGGTGATCGACGCCCCCGGCACCTCGGCGAGCACGGCGTCGGCGAAGCTGCGCGAGGCGGACCCGGCGTGGCGGGCGGAGGCGTCGAGGCGAAGAATGGTCTGGGTCATGGGGTGGCTCCTGTTGTGTTCCGCGCAGAGATTGCCCCTTGCGTGAGCGAACTCAATCTGGGAGATTCCACAAGAACTGTTCGCCAGCGCACAGGAGCGGCAATGGACAACTGGGACGAGTTGCGCACCGCCTATGAGGTGGCGCGGCGGGGCACCGTTTCTGGCGCGGCCACCGCGCTCGGGGTGCACCACGCCACCGTGATCCGCCACGTCGACGCGCTCGAGGCGCGGCTCGGGGTCAAACTGTTCCAGCGCCACCCGCGCGGCTACACCCCGACCGAGGCGGGCGAAGAACTGGCCCGCGTTGCGCGCGCGACCGACGACCAGTTTTCCCAGCTCGCCGCCAAGCTCTCGGGCCAAGGCGCGGAGGTTTCCGGCGACCTGGTGGTGACGGCCCTTGCGAGCTTCACCCCCCGCATCATGCCGCTGCTGGCCGGGTTTCACCAAGATCATCCCGCCGTCCGGCTGCGCTACCGCACCGGGCACCGGCTGTTCCGGCTGGAATATGGCGAAGCACACGTGGCGGTGCGTGCGGGAAAACCGCCCGAGGAACCCGACAACGTGGCGCAGCCGCTCATGCAGGTGGCCTTCGCGCTCTACGCCGCGCCGGACTACATCGCCCGCCACGGCACGCCCGGCGACGATCTCGCCGGGCATCACTTCGTCGGCCCCGACGACGACGATCCCGGCTCGCCGCTGCTGCGCTGGACGGTGGAAAACGTCGCCCCCGAGGCGATCGCGTTCCGCGCCTCCGACGATGTGAGCCTCGCCGCCGCGGTGCGGGCCGGGCTCGGCCTTGGCTTTCTCGCGGAGGACGAGGCCGAGGGCATGGTGCAGATCCTGCCGCCGCGGCCGGAATGGGAGGTGACGCTCTGGCTCGTCACCCATGTCGACCTGCACCGCTCGGCCAAGGTTCAGGCGCTGACGCGGCATCTCAAGGCGGCGTTCCAATGAGCCGGTATGGCGGCGCCGAAGCGGTCAAGGGACACATCGCCATGCTGGTGTTCTCGGCCCTGGTGGCGGGATCGTTCAGCTTTGGCGGGGTGATGGCCAACGAGATCGAGCCGGTGGTGCTGCAAGCGATGCGCTTCGGACTGGCCGCCGCCATCGTCGGCGCGGCGGCGCTCGCCACCGGCAAGCTGCGCAGCGCCGATTTCCGCGCGCCTTGGCGCTACCTCCTGCTCGGCGGCGCCTTCGCGATCTACTTCGTGATGATGTTCGAGGGGCTGAAGACCGCCCCGCCCGTCTCGGCCTCCGCGGTGATGACGCTGGTGCCGATCATGACGGCGCTGTTTGCCTACCCGATCCTGCGCCAACGCACCACGCCGCGGATCGCGCTCGGGCTCGCGATCGGGGCCGCGGGGGCGCTCTGGGTGATCTTTCGCGGCGAGCTTGCGGCGCTTCTGGCCTTCGACATCGGCCGGGGCGAATGGCTCTATTTCATCGGCTGCGTCGCCCATGCCTTCTACGTGCCGATGGCGCGCAAGGTGAACCGGGGCGAGGCAGCGGCGGCCTCGTCCTTCCTCGTGCTCTCGGCAGGGGCGCTGATCCTGCTCGTCTACGGCTGGAGCGAGATCCGTGCGACCGATTACGCCGCCCTGCCCGCCATCGTCTGGATCGCGCTCGGCTATCTCTCGATCGGCGCCATGTCGATCACCTTCGTGCTGCTGAACTTCGCCTCGATGCGCCTCGCCGGGGCCAAGGTGATGGCCTACACCTACCTCACCCCGGGCTGGGTAATCCTGTGGGAACTGGCCTTCGGCAAGGGCCTGCCCGGCCCCGGCATCCTGCTTGGGGTGGGGCTGACGATGGGTGCCGTCGTCCTGCTTCTCAAACACGAGGTCTGAGGCCGGCCCTCGCGGGCGGCGGTTCTCGCCGCCTTGCTAATAACTGACTGGTCAGTTAGCAATGGACATGGACACCGACGACTCGCCCGCCCCGAAGTTTCGCCGCCGCGCCGAGCACCGGCCCGACGAACTCCTCGACGCCGCCCTCGCGCTTTTCGTCGAGCGCGGCTATGCGCATACCTCGGTGGCCCAGATCGCGCGGGCGGCGGGCGTCTCGAAGGGCGCGGTCTATCTCTACTTTCCCTCGAAACAGGCGCTGCTCGAGGGCCTTGTGAAACGTGCCGTGGCCCCCGCCGGCGCCGCCGCGGTGGCCGCGGCGCAGGCCACGCCCGGCAATGTGCGCACGGCGCTGACCGCCTTCCTCGGCCAGCTCGCCCTCCGGCTCTCCGATCCGCAGGTCGTCGCCGTGCCCCGGATCGTTTTGCGCGAGGCCGCCGCCGTGCCGGAGATCGCCGAGATGTATCGCCGCTCGGTGCTGGAACCCGCCCTCCCCGTGCTCGCCGACATGATCCGCCGAGGCATCGCTTCAGGCGAGCTGCGCCCCGTCGATCCCGAGCTCACCATCCGCTCGATCATGGGGCCGATCGTCGTCCACCTCGTACTCGCCGAGGTCTTCGGTGTGTGGCCCGCCGCCGGGCTTTCGCTGCCCGCGCTGATCGACAACCACCTCGATATCCTGTTCCACGGCCTGATCGCCCAACCGGAGCCTTCCCGCGATGCTTGACACCATCACCTCGTGGTTCGCCACCCTGCTCGCCGCGCTCCTTCCCGGCTTCGGCGACGATCCCACGCCGGTTTACAACGGCTATGTCGAGGCCGACTACGTCTATGCCGCGCCTTCGGTCACCGGCCGGATTCACGCGCTATCGGTGCGCGAGGGGCAGGAGATCGTCGCCGGCGCCTTCCTGTTCGACATCGAGGCGAACCAGCAGCGCGCCGCGTTGCGCGCCGCCAACGCCCGGGTGGCTCAGGCCGAGGCCAATTTGCGCAACCTGGAAACCGGCTCGCGCGAACAGGAGATCGCGGTGATCCGCGCCTCCCTGGCCGAGGCCCGCGCCCAGCAGACCCTCGCCCGCTCCACCCTTGCCCGCACCGAAAGCCTGTTTGCCCGCGATCTTGCCACCGAGGCCAAGGTCGATATCGACAGGGCCGGCGTCGCGCGCGCCGAGGCGCATGTTGCCCAGCTCGAAGCCCAGCTCGCGGTGGCGGACCTGCCGGCGCGCGACGCGCAGGTGCTTGCCGCCGAGGCCACGCTGGCCGCCGCCCGCGCCGAGGCCGATCTGGCCGCCGCCCGGCTCGACGACATGCACGTGACCTCGCCGGTGCAGGGACGGATCGAGAAGGTTTTCTTTGAGGCCGGCGAGGTGGCGGCGGCGGGCGCGCCGGTGATCTCGATCCTGCCGCCCGATGCCCTCACCGTGCTGTTCTACCTGCCGCAGGGCGAGCGCACGAGCTTTGCCATCGGCGAGGCGCTGGCGCTCAGTTGCGACGGCTGCCCGCACGGCATCACCGCCACGATCACCCGGATGGCCGCCGAGCCGCAATTCACCCCGCCGATCATCTATTCACGCGACGAACGCGCCCGACTGGTGTTCCGCGCCGAGGCCCGCCTGCCACGCGGCACCGGGCTTCTGCCCGGCCAGCCCGTCACCCTCGCGCGGCTGCCGTGACCGGCCCGGCGATCTCCGTCAAGGGGCTCACCAAGGCCTTCGGCGGCACCGTGGTGGTGGACGCCATCGACATGGACGTGCCCACGGGCGCGATCTACGGCTTTCTAGGCCCCAACGGATCGGGCAAGACCACCACGATCCGGATGATGTGCGGCCTGCTCACCCCCGACGGCGGCGAGGGCCGCACCCTTGGCCACGACATCCGCACCGAGGCCCGCAAGATCAAGGAAAACGTCGGCTACATGACGCAGAAATTCTCGCTCTATGCCGATCTCACGATCCGCGAGAACCTCGACTTCATGGCCCGGATGTATCGCCTGCCGAAGCGCCGGCAGGTGGTGGACGCCACCCTGCGCGAGCTTGGCCTCGAAGGCCGGGGCAACCAGCTTGCCGGCACGCTCTCGGGCGGCTGGAAGCAGCGCCTCGCGCTCGCCGCCGCGATGCAGCACAAGCCCCGCCTGCTGCTCCTCGACGAACCCACGGCCGGCGTCGACCCGAAGGCGCGGCGCGATTTCTGGGACGAGATCCGCCGGCTTTCCAAGCAGGGCGTCACCGTGCTGGTCTCGACCCATTACATGGACGAGGCGGTGCAGTGCGACTACATCGCCTACATCGCCTACGGCAAGAAGCTGATCGACGGCCCGGCGCGCGAGATCCCCGCCCGGGTCGGCCTCACCACCTGGCGCGTCGACGGGGCCGACCTGATCGAGCTGGAAGATGCCCTGCTCGCCGACCCGCGCGTCGAACAGGTGGCCCGGTTCGGGGCGCAACTGCACGTCTCGTCCACCGATGCCGACGGGCTCGACGCCGTGGTCGCCGAGTGGAAAGGCAGGAACGGCAGTCATCACTGGGTGAAGAAAGAGGCGGAACTCGAGGAGGCCTTCATCTACCTCATGGCCACCGCAGCCGACAATTTCGGCCTCGACGGGCGCGCCAGATGAGCCTGTTCTCGCTCTCCCGTTTCGGCGCGGTCTTGTTCAAGGAATTCGTGCAGATGCGCCGCGACCGGCTCACCTTCGCGATGATGATCGGTATTCCCATCGTGCAACTGCTGATCTTCGGCTTCGCGATCAACACCGATCCGCGCAACCTGCCCACGCTGGTGGAACTGAACGACCCCAGCCCGGTGGCGCGCGCGGTGATCTCGGGGATGGATACTTCGGATTACTTCGCGTTCCAGGGCTTCGTCTTCGGCCCCGAAGCGGGCGACCGGGCGCTGCGCGATGGCAGCGCCAATTTCGTCGTGGTCATCCCCGCCGATTTCGAACGCGACATCCTGCGCGGCCTCGCCCCCGAGATCCTCGTTGCCGCCGATGCCTCCGATCCCACCGCCGTGGGGTCCGCCGTGGCCGCCCTCGGCGGCATCGTCGACCGCGCCATCGCCCAGAACCTCGGCGGCCCGCTCACCAAGGTGGCCCCCGGCGCGCCGCCGTTCTCGGTGGTGGTGCACAAGCAGTTCAACCCCGAGGGCAAGACCGCGACCAACATCGTGCCCGGTCTGCTCGCCATCATTCTTGCCATGACCATGGTGATGATCACCGCCGTCGCCATCGTGCGCGAGATCGAGCGCGGCACGATGGAGGCGCTGATCGCCACGCCGGTGCGCCCGACCGAGGTGATGCTGGGCAAGATCCTGCCCTACGTCGTCGTCGGCTACATCCAGACGCTGGTGTTTCTCGTCGCCGCCAAACTGCTGTTCGACGTGCCGTTCAACGGCTCGCGGCTCGCCTTCTTCGCCGGCTTCAACCTCTACATCGTGGTCAACCTCGCGCTCGGCTTCTTGATCTCCACCCTCGTGCGCACCCAGATGCAGGCGATGCAGGCGAGCTTCTTCCTGATCCTGCCGATCATCCTGCTCTCGGGCTTCATGTTTCCCTTCGCCGGGATGCCCGGCTGGGCGCAGACCATCGGAACCGCCATCCCCGCCACCCACTTCCTGCGCCTCGTGCGCAAGGTGATGCTGAAGGGCGCCGAGATCGCCGATATCGCGGGCGACCTGCGCGCGATGGCCCTGATCGGCAGCGTGATCGTGCTGATCGCCCTCCTGCGCTACCGCCAGACGCTCGACTGACCGGGGCGAAAGCTCGGGCGGGATTAACCGGCTAGTAAGTCGGCTGTGATTTCCTCGCCGGTGAGCGAACAATCGAGAGCCAGCCATGCGTCTTCTACCCCTTGTTCTGATGCCGATCGCGGCGCTCCTCGCCGGGCCAGCCATGGTGCTGGCGTCGGCCCCCGTCTCCCGCGATGCGCCGGTGCTGGTGATCGCCGGCTGGGGCGGGGCGGCGCAGGCGCATGTCGCCGCCGCGGGCGGCCGGGTGATCGGCCCGGCCCGCGCACCCTTCGGCCTCATCGCCGCCTCGGCCGATCCGGGTTTCGCCGAGGCCCTGCGCGCCCGGGGCGCATGGGCAGTGCTCGATGGCGGGCGGATCGCCGCGCTATGCGGAGGGAACACATGAGCGACACCACCCTTGCCATGGCGCCCGAGGGGCAAAGCATGACGGCGCAGCGCGCGATCCTGTTCAGCCTCGCCGCCCTGCCGATATCGCTCGGCTTCGGCTGGATCGCCGGATCCAACCTCGTCTTGATCGCCGCCGCCTCAATCCCGTTCACCCTGCTCGGGATGATCGCCGGCCGCGCCAGCCCGCCGGAGGCCGGGATCGCCGCGGCGCTGGTCTGGGTCGGCCAGGCCATCGTTCTGAACGCGGCCATGGCGGGCCACCCGTGGCAGATCGACATGCACATGGTCTATTTCGCGGTGCTGGCCTGCACCATGGTTCTCAACGATCTGCGCGCCACCCTTGCCGCGACCGGGTTGATCGCGCTGCACCACCTCTCGCTGACCGTCCTGATGCCGTCGCTGGTCTATCCCTCGACCAACCTTGCCGAAAACCTGCCGCGCACCGCCTTTCATGCCACCGTCGTCGTGTTCGAGGCCACGGCCCTCGTGATTGCGATCGTCGTCCGCCAGCGGTTGACCCGGAAACAGGAGGAGCAAGCGCGCGACCTCGCCCACAGCATGGCCGACGCCCGCGCCGCGCGCGATCGCGCCGAATCCGCGCTGGCCGAGGCCGAGGCCGCCCGGCGCGACGCTGAAGCCGCCCAGAGCGAGGCGGAAAGCGCCCTGAAGCGCGCGGAAAGCGAGACGGCACATGCCCGCGAGGCCGATCTTCGCGCCACTCGCGCCGCCGAACGCGAGGCCGCCGAGCGCGAGGCCTTCCTTGAACAGCAAAATGCCGTCGTCGAGGTGCTGCGCCAGAGCCTCAAGCGCTTGCGCGACGCCGATCTCTGCGCCGAGATCGCGACGCCGCTGGCCCCGGAATACGAAGACCTGCGCGAGGATTTCAACATCGCCCTCGTCGCCATGCGCAACGTGATCCAGGTTGTCCAGCAGAACGCCGAAATCATCGGTGGCGAGACCGCCAGCGTCGTGAATGCGGCGACCGACATGTCGCACCGGACCGAAACCCAGGCCCACCAACTCGCCGAGGTGGCCGAAACGGTGTCACGACTGAATCACTCCGTTCGCGAAACCGCGCAGAACGCCAACCAGGCCAGGTCGGAAGCCGAGCAGACCAGGACGCAGGTCGAGACCAGCGCCGATCTCGTGAGCCGGGCGGTGGCGGCGATGGGCGCGATCGAAGCCTCGTCGGGGCAGATCCAGAAGATCGTCGGCGTCATCGACGAGATCGCGTTCCAGACCAACCTGCTCGCGCTGAATGCCGGGGTCGAGGCCGCCCGCGCCGGCGAGAGCGGGCGCGGGTTCGCCGTGGTCGCAAGCGAGGTGCGCGGCCTCGCCCGCCGCAGTTCCGACGCGGCGCAGGAGATCAAGGCCCTCATCGCCGAAAGCGACATGCGGGTCGGCGAGGGCGTCGGGCTTGTGCGCCAGACCGGCACGGCCAACACCGCCGCGATGGACGCCGTTAAGGATATCGTGAGCCGGATCGTCGACATCGCCGAGGGCGCCGAACAGCAGGCGGCCCGCCTCGACGAGATCAATGGCACGCTCGCCACCCTCGACCAGGCCACTCAACGCAACGCGGCGATGTTCGAGGAAACCTCGGCCGCGGGGCAGACCCTGGCACATGGAACCGACGAACTGGTGCAGGCGATCTCGCGTTTCCGCACCGAAACATCGCCCGGCGCGCAAACCTCGCCAGCGGAGGCGCCGCGAAGGATTGCCTGATCGGGGCGGCCGCGCGCGCTGCGAAGCGCGGGCACCCCGCCGCGCGCGTCAGAAGCTCAGCGCAGGTGGCATGCCACCAGGTGCTCGCGGCCCTTGTCGGCCAGCACCGGCTTGACCTGCGCGCAACCGGGCTCGGCGATCGGGCAACGGGTGCGGAACACGCAGCCCGAAGGCGGATCGAGCGGCGAGGGCAAGTCCAGGTCGAGCAGCATCACCTGCTTTTGCCGTTCGAGCACCGGGTCCGGGATCGGCACGGCAGAAATCAGCGCCTCGGTGTAGGGGTGCAAGGGGCGGTCGTAGAGCTCGGCGGCGGGGGCGATCTCCATCACGTTGCCGAGGTAGAGCACCATCACCCGATCGGAAATGTGCTTCACCACGCTCAGGTCGTGGGCGATGAAGATCAGGGCGACGCCGGTCTCCTTCTGCAGATCCATCAGCAGGTTGATCACCTGCGCCTGGATCGACACGTCGAGCGCCGAGACCGGCTCGTCGCAGATGATCAGCTGGGGATCGACGATCAGCGCCCGCGCGATGCCGATGCGCTGACACTGACCGCCGGAAAACTCGTGCGGATAACGGTTCACGAGGTTGGGCAGGATGCCGACGGTATCGAGCACGTCCTGAACCCGGGCCTTCACCTTGGCGGCCGACAAGCCTGGAAAATGCGTCTTCAGCGGCTCGGCAACGATCTGGCCGATCGTCATGCGCGGGTTGAGCGAGGCGAGGGGATCCTGGAAGATCATCTGCATTTCCTTGCGGTGCGGCCGCATCCGCCGGGTGTCGAGCCCGGTCAGGTCGTCGCCGAGCCAGACCACCGACCCCGCCTCGATCGGCACCATCTGCATCACCGCGCGCGCCAGCGTGGACTTGCCGCACCCCGATTCCCCGACGATGCCCAGCGTCTCGCCGGCGTTGAGCTCGAAGCTGACCCCGTCCACCGCCTTGAGCTTGCGCGGCCGCGTCCAGGGCATGGCGCCGGGCTTCTTCACGTCGAACCAGACCTTGAGGTCATCGACCTTGAGGATCGTCTCGGTCATGCCAGTTCCTCCAGGCTGCGGCGGCAGGCGCGGGTGCGGGTCTCGAACCCCGCGACGCGTTCGAACGGCGGGCGCTCGGTCCAGCATGGGTCGGTGGCGAAATCGCACCGCGGCACGAAGGGGCAGCCTGCCGGCATGTCCATCATGTTCGGCGGGTTGCCGGGGATGGTTTCGAGCTTCTCGGTTTTCTTGTCGAGCCGGGGCACCGCCTTCAGAAGCCCCATGGTGTAGGGATGCGTCGGCCGGTCGAAGACCGCGGTCGTGGTGCCGTATTCCATCGCCTGGCCGCCATACATCACAAGCGTTTCGGCGCAGCTGCCCGCGACAACCCCGAGATCGTGGGTGATGAGCACGATCGCCATCCCGAAATCGCGCTGCAGATCGGCGAGCAGCTTCATGATCTGCGCTTGCACGGTCACGTCGAGCGCGGTGGTCGGCTCGTCGGCGATGAGAATATCGGGCTGGCACAGCAGGCTCATCGCGATCATCACCCGCTGGCGCATGCCGCCGGAAAACTCGTGCGGATACATCGTCACCCGCGCCTTCGCTTCGGGAATGCGCACCGCGTCGAGCAGCCGCACGCTTTCGGCGATGGCGGCCCTTTTCGAGATCCCGCGATGATGCACCAGAACCTCGGCCATCTGGTCCGACACCCGAAGGTAAGGGTTCAGCGAGGTCATCGGGTCCTGGAAGATCATCGCGATCTTCTCCATCCGGATCCGGTTCATCTTCGCATTGGGAAGGTTGAGGATCTCCTGCCCCTCGAGCTTCACCGAACCCGTGGCGCGGCCGTTCTGGGCCAGAAGCCCGGTGATCGCGAAGACCATCTGGCTCTTGCCCGAGCCACTCTCGCCGACCACGCCGAGGGTTTCGCCGCGGGCGAGATCGAAGGAGATATTGTCCACCGCCGTCACGGTGCCGTCGGGCGTGTCGAAGGTGACGGTCAGGTCACTGACTTCCAGAAGTGCCATTGCGCGGGGCTCCTAGCGGTCTTTCGGGTCGAGCGCGTCGCGCAGCCCGTCGCCGATGAAGAAGAAGGCGAAGATCGTCACGACGAAGAACGCCAGCGGGAAGAACAGTTGCCACAGCGTGCCGTAGTTCATCGTGCTGGTGCCCTCGGAGATCAGCGCGCCCCAGGAGGTCAGCGGTTCCTGCACGCCGAGGCCGAGGAAGGAGATGAAGCTCTCGGTAAGGATCATCTGCGGCACCAGGAGCGTGGCATAGACCACGACGACGCCGAGCAGGTTGGGCACCACGTGGCGGCGGATGATGGTGAAACTGGGCACCCCGGTGGCCACCGCCGCCTCGATGAATTCCTTGTTCTTGATCGAAAGCGTCTGGCCGCGCACGATCCGGCTCATGTCGAGCCAGGCGGTGAGGCCGATGCCGACGAAGATCATCTCGATCGACCGACCGAAGACGACGAGCAGCAGGATCAGCACGAACATGTAGGGCACCGACATGGCGATGTCGACGAAGCGCATCATGATGCTGTCGACCCGGCCGCCGATGTATCCCGCGACAGCGCCGTAGATCGTGCCCACGATCACCGCGATGGCGGCGCCGATCACCCCCACCATGAGGCTGACCTGCGTGCCCTGCACGACGCGCGCGAAGAGATCGCGCCCGGAATCGTCGTAGCCGAAGTAATGGCCGTTCGCCAGCGAGGGCTTGCCGAGTTCCTTGACCTTGCCGAGCACGTTCCAGTCGATCGTCTCGTTGTCGTAAGGGGTGACGAGGTGGCCGAAAAAGGCGAAGATGAAGACCGCGCCGAGCACCCCCACGGAAACCATCGCCGCCTTGTTGCGCAGGAAGCGCGCGCGGGCGTCGGCCCAGAGCGAGCGGCCCTTGACCTCGGCCATGCGCTCGGCCATCGCGGCGGTTCTCGGCTGCTGCGGGTTGAGTATGGCCATACCGTTTGACATGCGCCGCCCCCTCAAAGCCGGATCTTGGGGTCGATCCACGCGTAGAGGATATCGACCACCATGTTGAACAGGATCGTCATCGAGCCGAGCAGGAAGGTCAGCCCCATCATCACCGCGTAGTCACGGTTGAAGGCGGCGTTGACGTAGAAATACCCGACGCCGCCGGTGGAGAAGATCGAATCGATGATGAACGAGCCGGTAACCATGCCGACGAAGGCCGGCCCGAGGTAGGACACCACCGGCAGGATCGTCGGCTTGAGCGCGTGGCGCCAGATGATCACCCGGTCGGGCAGGCCCTTGGCGCGGGCGGTGCGGATGAAGTTGGAGCGCAGCACCTCGAGCATCGAGGAGCGGGTGAGGCGGGCGATCGAGGCCATGTAGGAGGTAGAAAGCGCGATCACCGGCATGATGACGTGATCCCACTGCCCGCCGTTCCACCCGCCGCCGGGCAGCCAGCCGAGCCAGAGGGTGAACACGAGGATCAGAATCGGGGCCATCACGAAGTTGGGCAGCACCTGCGCCCCGATGGTGATGCCGACCGCGAAGTAATCGAGCCAGGAGTTCTGCCGGATCGCGGCCGCGATGCCGAGCGCGCCGCCGATGACGATGGCCAGCATGAAGGAGATCAGGCCGTAGTGGAGCGTAACCGGGAAGCCCTGCGCGATGATATCGTTCACCGAGCGGTCCTTGTACTTGTAGGACGGGCCGAAATCGAACTGGGTGATGATCCCCTTAAGGTAATCGACCATCTGCTTCCACATCGGCTGATCGAGGCCGTATTTCGCCTCGATATTGGCCAGAACCTGCGGCGGCAGGGGGCGTTCGGAATTGAACGGGCCACCGGGCGCCGTCTGCATCAGCCAGAAACTGATGATCAAGAGAACGAGAAGCGTCGGGATCGCAATGGAGACCCGGCGAAGGATGAAACTCAGCATCGATAGGCCCCCGGCAGGAAGGCGGGGCGCCGCGAAATGTTACCGCGACGCCCCTTGTCTCAGAACAGGATTACTGGGCGACCTTGTAGAGGTCTTTCGAATACCAGTTCTGTTCCACGTTCTGCACCGGCCAGCTATCCACGATCGCCGGGTTCATCATGAACACGCCGGCGTAGTGGTAGATCGGGATGATCGGCATTTCTTCCGCGATGATCTCTTCAACCCGGGTGTAGTTGGCCTGCGGATCGTCCATCGACTTGGCCTCGGCGAGCAGCGCGTCGACCTCGGCGTTGGAATAGGCCGCATCGTTGTAACCCGAGCTGGACTGAACGAGATCGAGGAAGGTGGAGGCCTCGTTGTAGTCGCCGCACCAGGCGCCGCGCGCGATCTCGAAATCGTGGTTGCCACGGGTTTCGAGGAAGGTCTGCCACTCTTGGTTTTCCAGCGTGATATCGACGCCGAGCGTCTGCTTCCACATCTGGCTCACCGCGATGGCCACCTTCTTGTGCGCCTCGGAGGTGTTGTAGAGGTAGGTCAGCGAAAGCGGATTGTCGGGGCCATAGCCCGCCTCGGCCAGAAGTTCGACGGCCTTGGCGTTGCGCTCTTCCTGGGTCCAGGTCGAGTAGTCCGTCGCCGGCTGTTCGAAGCCCGCGGTCGCCGCCGGGGTGAAGGTGTAGGCCGGCGACTGGCCGCCCTGCAGCACGTTTTCGACGATGATGTCGCGGTTCACGGCGTAGGACAGCGCCTTGCGCACGCGCACGTCCTGGGTGGCCTCGGGGCCGTTCTCCGACAGGTTGAAGTTGAAGTAGTAGTTGCACAGGCGCGGGAAGCTCAGCGCGGTATCGGGATATTCTTCCTTCAGCGCGGGATACTGGCCGGCCGGAACTTCCGTGCGGTCAAGCTCACCGGCGAGAAAACGGGTCAGCGCCACGTTCTCGTCGTTGATTACCAGCGCCGACACCTTCTCGATGACGGTGTTTTCGTTGTCCCAGTACATCGGGTTGCGCTCGCGCACCGAGCGCTCCTGCGGCACGTGCTCGGTGAGCACGTAGGCGCCGTTCGAGACGATGTTGCCGGGCTTGATCCAGTCGGCACCATGCTCGTCGATCACCCATTTCGGGCTCGGGAAGGTGGAAGCATGGGTGGTGGTGAGCGGGAAGTAGGTCATCGGCTTTTCAAGCGTGACTTCCAGCGTGTGATCGTCGATCGCGCGCACGCCCAGCTCTTCCAGCGGCGCTTCGCCCGCCATCACCGACCCGGCGTTGGCAAGGCCCATGACCTCGACATACCACTGGTAGGGCGAGGCGGTTTCCGGATCGGCGAGGCGCTGCCAGCCATAGACGAAATCATGCGCCGTCACCGGGTTGCCGTCCGACCACTTTGCTTCGGGGCGCAGGGTGAAGGTATAGGTCAGCTTGTCGTCCGACACGGTGTGCGAAAGGGCCACGCCGGGCACGAGGTTGCCGTCGGCGTCCTGGTTGTAGAGGCCCTCGAACAGGTCGCGCACGATCTCCGAGCCGGAAACGTCTTCGACGATCTGCGGATCGACGGAACTGTGCTCGTCGAGCACGCGGTAGGTAAAGGTCTGGTCATCTGCCAGCGCGACGCCCTCGGGGGCGGCGGCCAGCGCCGGCGACGCGAGCGCAAGCGCCGAGGCCAGCAGGATTGATTTCGTGGAAACGTTCATAATTCGTGACTCCTCTCTGTTTGTCGGGTCACACGCACGCAAGCTATTATTATTTACGGAATTAGACTCAGCCATATCGCGCACGCGGATGCACCATCCTAGACCCGGCCGCACGATTCACTCAACTCCTTCCCTTACGGAAATCCAGACGGCACAAATTCAATCTAAGTCACTGTTATATATTTACTTTTAAGGCACGGCGATGAAGGAACAGGCAGCGTCGGAACGCCGCGCCCCGGCTGCGGGTTTGACCTTTCGGTAAATCTTGCCATTCGCCCGCCCCCATGCGACCTTCGCGCAAGGCAACCGCGCTTGGGAGGACACCGTGCAACGCGAGAGCGACGCGAGCGTGACGAACCGCTCGGCAGACATGCAGCTTCCGCAGACCATCGAGGCGCGCAACCCCGGCATGGCGCTCGACATGGATTGGGTGATGTCGGCGCAGGCCAACACCTCCGCCATCGAGCGGCGGGCGGGTTCGATCGGCGCGCGCCGGTCGTTGAAGAAAGACCACCAGGCGGCCTGGCTGCTCAAGGCGATCACCATGATCGACCTCACCACGCTGGCCGGCGACGACACGCCCGGCCGCGTGCGCCGGCTCTGCGCCAAGGCGCGCCAGCCAGTGCGCCCTGATCTGCTCGACGCGCTCGGCGTCGGCCCGATCACCACCGGCGCGATCTGCGTCTATCACGAGATGGTGCCCACCGCCGTCGAGGCGCTGGTAGGCTCCGGCATCCCCGTCGCCGCCGTCTCCACCGGCTTCCCGGCCGGGCTCAGCCCCTATCGGCTGCGGATCATGGAGATCGGTGAAAGCGTCAAGGCCGGGGCGCGGGAGATCGACATCGTGATCTCGCGCCGCCACGTGCTCACCGGCGACTGGCAGGCGCTCTACGACGAGGTGCGCGAGATGCGCCGCGAATGCGGCGACGCCCATATCAAGACGATCCTCGCCACCGGCGAACTTGGCTCCTTGCGCAACGTCGCCCGCGCCTCGCTCGTCTGCATGATGGCGGGGGCCGATTTCATCAAGACCTCCACCGGCAAGGAAAGCGTGAACGCCACCCTGCCCGTCTCCCTCGTGATGATGCGCGCGATCCGCGACTACTTCGAGCGCACCGGCATCCGCATCGGATACAAGCCCGCCGGCGGCATTTCGAAGGCGAAGGATGCGCTGGTGTATCTGGCGCTGCTCAAGGAAGAACTGGGCGACGACTGGCTCACGCCCCACCTCTTCCGCTTCGGCGCCTCCTCGCTGCTCGGCGACATCGAACGCCAGCTGGAACACCACGTCACCGGCCAATACTCCGCCCTCTGGCGGCACGCGATGGGATAAACACGATGGCAACAAAACACGATCTACAAGAATGGGTGATTGAAGCGCTCTTGGCACTCGGCGGTGAAGCCAGAGTCGCGGATATCGCGAAAGAGATTTGGAGACGGCACGAGGATGACCTCCGGGCGTCAGGTGATCTCTTTTACACTTGGCAATATGATATGAGATGGGCGGGCCAAAACCTCCAAAAGGTAGCTAAATTGACCAAGCTCCACCGGAGCTGGAGACTTAAATGACCGTCAAGGACATCTTCGAAACCATGGAATGGGGCCCCGCCCCCGAGAGCGACGGCGAGGCGCAGGCCTGGCTCGATGCCCGCGAGCGGCGGTTCGGCCTGTTCATCGACGGGCACTGGACGGAGCCGGGCGAGACCTTCGAAAGCCGCAACCCAGGCAATGGCGAAGTGCTCGCCCACGTCACACAGGCCGGGGCCGACGAGGTTGACGCCGCCGTGCGCGCCGCCCGCCGGGCGCAGCCGAAGTGGGCGGGGCTGAGCGGCCACCAGCGCGCCCGCTTCCTCTACGCGCTGGCCCGCCTCGTGCAGAAACACGCGCGCCTTTTCGCCGTGCTCGAAACCCTCGACAACGGCAAGCCGATCCGCGAGAGCCGCGATATCGACGTGCCGCTGGTGGCGCGCCATTTCTACTATCACGCCGGGATGGCCCAGCTGCAGGATGCCGAACTGCCCGACCGCGGGGCGCTTGGCGTCGCGGGGCAGATCATCCCGTGGAACTTCCCGCTGCTGATGCTGGCGTGGAAGGTGGCCCCCGCCATCGCCATGGGCAACACCGTGGTGCTGAAGCCGGCCGAATACACTTCGCTCACCGCGCTGCTCTTCGCCGAGATCTGCACCGAGGCCGGGCTGCCGCGCGGCGTTGTCAACATCGTCACCGGCGACGGCCAGGTGGGGGCAGCGATCACCGCGCACGAGGACATCGACAAGATCGCCTTCACCGGCTCCACCGAGGTGGGCCGGATCATCCGCAAGGCCACCGCCGGCACCGGCAAGAGCCTCACGCTCGAACTGGGCGGCAAGAGCCCGTATATCGTCTTTGACGACGCCGACATCGATTCAGCGATCGAAGGTCTGGTCGACGCGATCTGGTTCAACCAGGGCCAGGTCTGCTGCGCCGGATCGCGGCTTCTGGTGCAGGAAGGCATCGCCGATCGGTTCCACGCCAAGCTCAAGGCCCGGATGGCGAAGCTGCGCATCGGCGACCCGCTCGACAAGTCGATCGACGTGGGCGCGCTGGTCGACCCGGTGCAACTCGACAGCGTGACGCGCATGGTCGAGGCCGGCAAGGGCGCGGGCGAGATCTACCAGACGCCCTGCACCCTGCCCAACCGCGGCTGCTACTACCCGCCCACGCTGATCACCGGCCTCGCCCCCTCCGATACGCTGATGCAGGAGGAAATCTTCGGCCCGGTGCTGGTGGCCACCACCTTCCGCACCCCCGCCGAAGCGGTGGAGATCGCCAACAACACCCGCTACGGCCTTGCCGCCACGGTCTGGAGCGAAAACATCAACCTCGCGCTCGACGTGGCCCCGAAGCTGGCGGCGGGCGTGGTCTGGATCAACACGACCAACGCCTTCGACGCGGCGGCGGGGTTCGGCGGCGTGCGCGAATCCGGCTTCGGGCGCGAGGGCGGCTGGGAAGGGTTGCTGGCCTATACCAAGCCAAAAGGGAAAACCAGGCCGCTCAGCCCGATCACCGCCTTTCCCGCCCCGGCGCAGGCGAAGGTCGACGAGCTTGACCGCACCGCCAAGCTCTACATCGGCGGCAAGCAGGTCCGGCCCGACGGCGGCTATTCGCGCGCGATCTGGTCGCCCAAGGGCGCGCTGCTGGGGCACGCGGGGCTGGCCAACCGCAAGGACGCGCGCAACGCCGTCGAGGCCGCCCGCGCGGCCACCGGCTGGGCGAAGGCCAGCGCGCATCTGCGCGCGCAGGTGATCTACTATATCGCTGAAAACCTCGCCGCCCGGGCGGAGGAGTTTGCCTCGCGGATCAACCGGATGACCGGCAAGCGGGGCGGCGCAGCGGAAGTGGAGAAAAGCGTCGAGCGGCTGTTCACCTACGCCGCATGGGCCGACAAGCTCGACGGCGCGGCCAAGCCCGTGCCCCTGCGCGGCACCGCGCTCGCCATGAACGAGCCGGTCGGCGTCATCGCCGCCTTCTGCCCCGACGAGGCCCCGCTTCTCGGGCTGGTGTCGCTGATGGCGCCCGCCATCGCCATGGGCAACCGCGTGGTGCTCGCCGCCTCGCAGCCCTTCCCGCTCGCCGCCACCGATTTCTACCAGCTGCTCGACACCTCGGATGTGCCGCCGGGCGTGGTCAACATCCTCACCGGCTTCCACAACGATCTCGCGGGAACGCTTGCCGGGCACCTCGATGTCGATGCCGTCTGGGCGCAGTCCGGCGCGGATATCTCCTCGCTGGTCGAGCACGAGAGCGCCGGCAACCTCAAACGCACATGGGTGAACAACGCGCGGTCGCGCGACTGGTTCGGCGCCGAGGGCGAGGGCCGCGAGTTCCTGCACCACGCGACCGAGGTGAAGACCACCTGGATCCCCTGGGGCGAGTAGGCGGCGGCCCTACTTGCCGCGCCAGCTGTCGAGCCAGCGCTTGAACCGCCCGCGCTTGTCATCGGCGTAGCTGTCGACCTTTTCCCAGGCATCGCGGGTGTCTTCCAGCGCCGGGTCCACCGTGCGTTCGCGGAATTGCAGCCACATCGCACGGACGAAAAGCACGAACCCGAACACGGCGATGAAGAAGAAGATGTTGAACCACGGGATGATCGTCACATCCGGGCTTTCCGCCGGCCGGATCGTCACCGCGTTGGGGAAGGCCGAGAACAATTCCATCCGCCAGCCGTAATGCGTCATCACCGCCCATTTGGGGTTTTCCGGCGTCGAGCGCAGATCGTCGGCCTCGGTCTGCAGGCTCGCGGTATCGAACTTGAAATAGGGCGGCCATGACCAGCCGGTATCCTCGTTGCGATAGACCATCACCTCGTCGGAGTCGCGGCGGATGAAGCCGAACAGCCAGGACTTCTTGCGCACGGTCTGGATGAACTGCACGTCGCGATTGGCGAGCGAGGTGGCCTGATCGTCGGGGCTGGCCCAGAAGATCCGCGTCCAGTCGTTGAGGTCCTGCCGCTCCTGGTAGGTGTTCACGATGCGCACCACGTCGTGCTGGGGCAGCGTGTAGTGCAGGAAGGCGCCGATGATCACCGCGAGGATGATGAGAATGACGTTGCGGG
This sequence comes from Sinisalibacter lacisalsi, assembly GCF_014640115.1. Classification (GTDB taxonomy): domain Bacteria; phylum Pseudomonadota; class Alphaproteobacteria; order Rhodobacterales; family Rhodobacteraceae; genus Sinisalibacter; species Sinisalibacter lacisalsi. The sequence goes on from NZ_BMGI01000006.1 coordinate 162,438, forward strand.
CTTTGCGCATGGGGGCCTCAGGTGACGTTGACGATGATGATGATCGCGAACATCGCGACCAGCGGGATGACGTAGACAAGCGCGATCAGCTTGGGGCGGATCGAGGCGTTGTATTGCTCCATGCCCTTCTCGATGAAGGCGGCACGCTCTGGGCTACTGTCGTCGCCGGGATGGTGCTCGGCCCATTCGTCTTCGAGGTTCTCGCGCCGGAGCGACCGGGCATAGAGCGACACGGCGAGGTAGATCACCGAGAGCACGAGGAAGCCGAAAACGAACAATCGCGCGAATGCCATGGCTACCTCCTTACCGCGCCCCAGGGGCCTACGAGATCAATGATATCATCTTTCGGGGGGCGGGGGCCAGTGCGCCACGGCGACGGCGGCGCCCCGCCGAACAGCGCCTCGCGCGCACCGGCCTTGTTGGCCGCATAGTCTCGCGCGAGGAATTCCGCCACGTAGTCCTTCTTGGCCTCGGGCCAGTCGCGGTAGGCGGCGTAGAAGGCCGTTTTGTGGGTGATGAACAACTGCCGGATATCGAGCGGCGCAAGCTCGGACAGAAGCTGGTTGACGAGATCGCGGTCGGGGTGATCGGCGCGGGCGCGCAGGGTGTAGAAATAGGCCGGGTGATCCGAGGCGATGCGGGGCCACTTGCCACCGTTGAGCGCCCAGCGCACCAGCTCGCCGAGCTTGCGGAATTCCTCCGGCAACCGCCCCGCCATGCGTTGCGCCAGCCGGTGCAGGCTGCGCTGGTCGAAACCATCGATCTCCATACCTTCCGAGGTGGCGGCATCGACGAGGATGAAATCCATCTTCTGGCGCAGGATCGCCGCGCCGTCGACGCCGCGCGCCTTGATCACCGGTTCGACCAGATCATTGCGCTCGAGAAAGGTGGCGATGGCGTTGCGCATGGTGAGATCGCAGGTCTCCACCGGCATCTCTCCCAGGTCGGCCCGGCGCCGCACCGAGATCGCGGCGGGGTGGGCGGCATCGCGGAACACGTAGATCCCGCCGAAATGCGCCGTCCAGAAATTGCCCTGCTCATAGGTCGGGCGGCCAAGATCGACCGGGTTGCGCGTCACGTCGCCGGTCTGCCGGGCCAGTTCGATCATCTCGGCGATGAGCACATCGTCGAACCAGGCATCGTCCTCGCGCTGGAACCGCTCGATCTTCTCGGCGAGCTTGCGGGCATTGGCCACATGCGCCTGCGTGGTGTCGGCCACCACGGTGATCTTGCGGATATCGAACAGCCGCGCCGGCGTGGAGACCTCGAACACCGAGTTGTCCAGCTCACCCGCCACCGCATCATGCGCGGTAAGGGCGAAAAGCTTGGCCTCGTTCTCCTCGATGAACTGGCGCAGGATGCCGCGCGAGGTGGAAAACTGCGCATTGAGCAGCGGCGCGGATTTCTGCCGCGTGTCGAGAATGATGAACTGCCGGTTCACCCCGCCCGGGTTAAGATAGAAATGATCGCCGAATTCCTCGCCGATCTCGTAGGAATAGCCCGAGATGTCGATATGAAACTCGGTGAGCCCCGTGCGCCTGCCCGAAAGCCGCTCCAGCGCGCGGTTATAGCGCTCGACCAGCGCCGGGCTGTCGACCCGGATCAGGTTGCCGAACATCAGGCCGCGGGAGATGAGGCGTTTCATTCGCTGTGCTCCCCGCCTGCGCGGCCACAGCCGGGCCGCGCGCGAACCGGGGCGCAGGCCCTCGTTCGCGGGTGCTGCAACACCGTCACCCTCATTGCCGCGCCCTCACCTTCCGATACATCACCAGCAACGTCACCACGTAGGCCGCGATCGGCACGAAGCTCGCGGCGTAGACCATGAGGTAGAACTGTCCGCCGAGCGCCGTTTCCGGGTCGATCCCCTGGCGGACGAACAGCCCCTCCACCAGCACCGCGAGCTTGGCCGCGCCCTGCAGCACCACCAGCGAGATCACGATGGCGAAGAGCAGCACGCCGGCGCCGAGGTCGCGCCCGGCGCAGCCGAGCCGGCGCGCCACCTCGCGGGCGACGAGCGCCACCACCGCGGCGGTCACCAGCGTTGTTGCGATCAGAATGGTCCAGTCCATGCCCGTCTCCCTAGGTGTCATTCTCGCCACGCCGGCGGTCACCGTCCACCCCGCGCGCGATGTCTTCGCCGCGCCGCGCCTCGACGGCCTGCGCGCGAACGAACCACGAAAGCGCGAGCAGCGGCGCCCAGACCAGCGCCGCCAGCCCCGAGCCGCGCAGCACCGCCGCGAGCCGGGGCGCGCCACCGCCAGCCTCGTAGAGCAGCGCGAAAAGCCCCGCCCCCGCCAGCAGCGTGATCCCGGCGGCAAGCCCGATCCCGAGCGCGAGCCTGCGTTGCGAGCGCGTCGCGCGCGGCACCGTCAGCAGCGGCAGGAGCAGCGCCAGCGCCGTCAGCGCGGCCAGCGGCAGGAAGGTGTTGGCCCAGCCGATATCGGCGACGATCATCATCCCGCGCGCACCTGCCTTGCCCGCCGCCCGGCCCAGAACCCGCCGAGCCAGAGCGGGGCGCTCAGGGCCGCGAGCGTGCCCCCGAGCAGCACGCCGGACGCCACCGGGCTATCGAGCCGATACGGCACCTCGGCGGGGTTGGTGACAGCGAGGTAGGCCGCTGCCCCAAGCGCGGGCCACAGCGCGTTGACCAGCACGGGCCAGACGGCGGTTGCGCCGCGCCAGCCGAGCCACGCCGCAAGAAGGGTTGCAGGGGCGCCTACCATCAGCATCGCGATTATCGCCGCTGCAATCGGCATCAGCCCTTGCCCTCCAGGTATTGCCGCTTGGCTTCCTCGGTCAGCCGATACTCCCGCACCATCTGCGCGATCGCCGCTTCGTCGGAAGTATCGGCGTAGCGAAACTCGCTGTCAGCGTAGCGGTTGATCTCCTGGATCACCATGTCGACGGTGATCGGCTGGCGCAGCTCCTCGATCATCGCCTTCTTGGTCTCGTAATCGCGAAACAGGAAGAGCTCGGGGTTTTCCATCCATTCGTCGGGCAGTTCGAAATCCATCGCCCGCACCTTGATCGCGTCGGTGATGTTCTTGATCGCGCGCCCGGTGAAGCGTGCGTCGGCCTCCTGGATGCCCTTGAGGTAGGTGCCCAGCTTGGCGATGGTATCGAGCTTGCCGATATCCTTCGCCACCCGCTCGAACACCCGCTCCAGCCCCGCCTCCTGCGGGCGGGCATGGCGCGCGAAGCTCTCGGCCACGGCGCGCTTGATCTCCTGCGCAGCGTAAAGCTCGTGGTCGCCCAGCGGGATCGAATGGTTCCTGCCCATGAGCAGGTGCAGGATGTCGATGTAATCCTCCCGCGTCTGCGGCCCGTCGACGAGAAAGCGCGCGCCCGCCCGCTGGCGCAGGGCGTCGTCGACGTTCTCGGGGTAGTTCGAGAACATGCCGAAGGTGCAGTTGCCGCGCACAACCGTGTTTGCGCCGGAAAAGCTCTCCATCAGCACGGCGGTGATCTCGAGTTGCCCCGCGCTCGACTGCCGATCGCCGCGCTTGCCGGCGAGCTGGTCGATATCGTCGACCGTGCCGAAGCCGATCACGTTCGGGTCGAGGATGGTGTTGATGAAGGCCTTGGCGTTCTGGGCCGACTTGCCCTGGTAGCTGTCGATGCTCTCGGTGCTCAGGTTCTGGTAGCGGAACGGGTAGCCCGCCACCTCGCAATAGCCGTGGATCAGCCCCGCCATCATCCGGATCAGCGTGGTCTTGCCGGTGCCGGGCTTGCCATCGCCCATGAAGGTGAAGATGAAGCCGCCAAGCTCGGCGAAGGGGTTGAGCTTGCGGTCGAAGTCATAGGCCATCAGCATCTTGGCCAGCTTCATCGCCTGGTACTTGGCTATGTGGTTGCCGACCACCTCGTGCGGCTTCTTGAAACTCATGGTGAGCCGGGTGCCACGCGCCTTGCGGCTCGGCGTGAAGCCCGAGATGGCGAAGTCGTCGGCGGCGACGTGGTAGTTCACCCCGGTGAAGGGGGTGAGGCGCGGCGCGGTCTGGGCGCGCAGGGCCACCTGCTCCATCAGTTGCTCGGCAAAGGCCATCACCGTGGCCACCAGCCGTGCCTCGTCGCCCGCCAGCAGCGCGATATCCTGGTCAAGCTCCCAAAGGCAGCCGTGCAACGCCAGCATCGCGTTGTCGGTCAGCACCTCCTCGACGCGGCCCACCTCTACGCTCACCTCGCCGGCATGTGGCGCGAGCAGGAACGACGCGGCGTTGGCGAAGACCGAAAGCGCCACCAGCGCCTCGGCCCCGAGCAGTTCCGAGAAGGCCTCCGCCCGGTCCGCACCCAGCGCCGCCTCGAGGTTCTGCTTCTTCATCGCCGCAAGCCCGGTCTGCCCGGCGTAGGCTTCGGCCACCGCGAGCGAGATCGCCAGCGCCCGGCGCAGCGCGTGCAGCACGGTGGCCTGCACCGGCGAGACGATCGGGTCGTCGCCGTCGCTCGCCTCGATCCGCGCGATCAGCCGAACCCCCTCGGGCCGCGCCGTCGAGCGCGTCACCAGTCCCGGCGTGGTCGAGCGAAACCGCCGCCCCGTGCTCACCCCGGGCGAACGCTCCACCGCTTCGGCCGCCACCTTGGCCTTGCCGATCCTCGGGGTATGGTCGAAGCCTTCGAGCATCGCCGCCGCCGCCGGGTAATGCGCCCGTATCTCCTCCTCGCGAAGCTCCATCCGGTCTGCCGGTAGTGACATGCCCTGTTCCTTCATCCTGTCCCAAATACCTCGGGGGTCACCCCGGGGGCGCGCCGTCGGCACGACGGGCAGCGCCCCCGGCCCTCACACGTAACTCAACACCCGCCCGCCCGGGCTCACCACGAACTTGCGCATCTGCCGGAACCCGGCCGGGTTCTTCTCGGCCAGAACCTGGAACGGGCGCTGCGGCAGGATGATCGCGCGGCTCATCCGCGTCACGCCGCTGTCGGCGCCGGTTGCGGCGAACGGATCGAGGGCGAAGATCTCGCGCTCGACGCTGCCGAACCAGCCGGATTTCTCCGTTTCCACCCGCTCGCTCTCGAGGTCTTCCACCGTCCAGGCCAGCGCCCAGTCTTCGCCCGGTGGGCTCTTGGCCTCCTCGAGCACCTCGCGCAGCGGCCCGGTCTGGCGGGTGAAGGCGTGCGAATACATCGGCCCGACGTGAATGCGCCTGAGCCGCTTGGGGTGCAGGTCGTCGAAGTCACGGTCGAAGCCGCTGGCGATGGTGACGAGCTTCAGCCCCGCCACCGATTGCGCCATCAGGTGCGCCTGCACCTCGGGCCAGCGGCTTTCGTCCTTTGGCAGCGCGGTGCGGCCGGTGTCTTCCACGTCCATCAGGTAGATCGTGGGGATGTTGAGCGTCGAGTCGTAGACCGCCCAGTGCACGAGGTAGCGCCGCCTCGGCGCGCGGCCCTCGGCGAGATTGCCGAGCCAGACCACGTCGGCGTCCATCTGCGGCCAGAACAGATCGCCGCGCGCCAGTTCCTCGTAGTAGAGCCGCTGACTCATCGCGAATTGCAGACGGGTCGGCACCTCGAGGCTGCCGACGATCTCGCTCACCATCCGGGCCTTCAGCTCCTCCGGGCCGGGCATGTTCTTGAGGTGCCGGTGCGCCTGTGCCGCGTCGGAGGCCATCTGCATCAACTCGGCGTGGATCGGGAAGCCCGATTCCTCGCGGTCGAAGGTGAGCCGGCCCGGCAGCGGCCCCTCGATCCGCCCGGCCATGTGATACTTGTTGGCCAGCGCCCGGAAGGTGAAGCCCAGCGCCACCAGATAGCGCGCCAGCACCTCGACCTCGCGGCGGCTGAGCGCGCCTTCCGCCTCGAACTGCGCCGCCACCCGCGCCATATGCCCGGTGATCGCCCGGAACTTGGCGAAGTAGCGCCGGGTGACCCGGGTGTCTTCGAGCGTGACGTGGTCGCGCATAAGGGCGTCGGGTTCAGGCATCGTCTCGGTCGGCTTCGTCCCATTTTCCAAGGCGCATCAGGCGCATTGCGGCAATCGTGACGCCGCCGATCATCAGCCCGCGCAGCATCGCACCCATGGTGTCCTCGCCGAAGGGGAGGGCTTCACCGAACAGCGCCATCGCGAAGGCGGCGGCCAATGCAGCGCCCATCGCGATCACCCAACGCAGCGGCCTGGAGAGATCGGACACCTTCACGCCCCGTAGAGGTTCTTGTCGTGCTTCTCGACGATCGCGGCGAAGCGGCGGGCGAAGCGTTCGTCGGCCTTGGCCTTGGCCTCCAGCACATCACGGGCAAACACCATGTGCTCCTCGTGCGCCTCCATCATGTCGGCCATCTTCTGGTTCGTCGCGGTGCCGATCGAGGCCATGGCGGCCTGCGCCTCCTTGTCGGTCTCCACCCCGATCTCGTTGATCCGGTGCGCCACGTCCTGCTGCTGCGCAGTTTTCAGAGACTTGGACAGAGCGTCGTAGAGCACCACGCGCTGCTTGGTATCGGTCTGCAGCTTGTTGATCAGCACCATCTGGGTGGCGGCCTGGTTCTGCAGGCTGTCGACCCAGGTCTTGCCCTTCTCGATGTAGCGCTCCAGCGTCTGGCTGCGGGCGAGCTTGACCTGCTCCTCCTGCACCAGCGCGTTGTAGCGCGCGTTCATCTCGGCAAGTTCGGTCTCCAGCTTGGTGCGCGCGGCGGCGTCCTGCTCCACCGCGATCTTGTTTTCCAGCTCGATGATCGCCGGGTCCATGCCTGCGATCTCGGCCCGCACCTGCTCCAGTTCGCCCACCGTCATCTCGCGGTCGTCCAGCGTTTCGGAAAGGTTCGTCTCCACCCGGGATTTCTGGTCGTTGAGCATGTCGAGCTGCCCCTGAAGCAGCTTCACGATCACGTCGGACTTCGAGATCAGATCCTGCAGCTTGTCGTCGATGGAAGCGGTGCGCATCCGCTCCTGCCGCAGGCTCTCGGACTTGTGGCGCGAAAAGATCCCGACGAAGCTTTCCCACCCCGTCTTCGAGCGCATCTCGTTGAAATCCTTCGAGAAGGCCGCCGTCACGTCATCGAGCCCCATGATCAGCTCGGCGATGTTGGCGTTCATGATCTCGGTATGGGCGTGCACGTCATCGAGGGTCGCGGTCTCGATGTCGATGGCGATGTCGTCGCCGGTTTTCAGCTTCGCCCGCGCGGTTTCGATCCGGGTGGTCAGTTCGGCGATCTTGCCCTGGGCCTCGGCCACCTGGGCCTGGCTTTCCCTGATCCGGGTGTCGAGGTTGGCAGCCATGTGTATCCCCTCAAAGTAAATGATCGTAACATCAAGTTGGCGTCAGCCTAGCGCGATTTCAACGGCATGGGGAGGCGCAATCCGGCGGATGGAGCGGATTTTAGCGATCACATATTCGCATTGCGTTATGTTTCCCTTTGCCTCGTGACCGGCTTGAGTGTTACTGACTTTCGGACCGCGAAAAGAGTCACGGTGGGGGATACGAGGGGGAGACCGGGTGGAGGCTGTTACCCTTACAACCGAGATGATGGTGGTGCTGGGCATCCTCGGCTTCACCATGTTCCTGTTCGTGAGCGAGATCGTGCGGGTCGACCTTGCGGCGGTGATCGTGATGGTGCTGATCGGCCTGTTGAGCTACCTGCCCGGCCTTGGCAACCTCGCCGATATCAGCCAGCTTTTCGCAGGCTTCGGATCGAACGCGGTGATCTCGATCATCGCGGTGATGATCATCGGTGCGGGGCTGGACCGAACCGGGATCATGAACAAGGTGGCGGCCGTGATCCTGCGCTTCGGCGGCACCAGCGAAAAGCGGATCATCCCGATCATCTCCTCGACCGTCGGTGTCATCTCGTCCTTCATGCAGAACGTGGGCGCGGCGGCGCTGTTCCTGCCGGTGGTTTCGCGAATCTCGGCGCGCACCGGGCTTCCCCTGTCGCGGTTGCTGATGCCGATGGGCTTCACCGCGATCCTCGGCGGCACGATGACGATGGTCGGCTCCTCGCCGATGATCCTGCTGAACGACCTCATTGCCGGGGCCAACGCCGATCTGCCCGACGATGAACAAATCGGCATGTTCGGCCTCTTCGCGCCCGCGCCGATCGGGATCGCCCTGATCGTTTCGGGCATTCTCTATTTCGTGTTGTTCGGCAACTGGCTCCTGCCCGCCCGCTCCAAGGGCGACGACGCCACCACCGGCCAGTCGACGGCGGATTATCTCAAGGGCACCTACGGGCTGAAGGCCGACCTGGTGGAAGTGGTCGTGCCCGAGGGCAACATCCTCGTCGGCCACAAGATCGACGACATCATGAACGCCCACCACCTCTATATCATCGGCACCTCCTACGCCGGGCAGAAGGTGGTCAATCCGCGCGTCTCGACAACGATCCTCGCCCCCTGCCGGCTTGCGATTCTCGGGCGGCGCAAGGTGATCATGGAAATCTGCGACATCTACGGCATCGAGGTTCTGCCCGAGCTTGATGAATTCACCGACGATTTCGCCCCGACCCGCGCAGGTGTGGCCGAGATCGTCGTCAAGCCGGGATCGTCGGTGATCGGCAAGACCCCGACCGAGTTGCGCTTCCGGCAATCCTTCGGCATGAGCCTGCTGGCGATCCACCGCGGCGAAGAGACGATGAGCCACGTGGAAACCTCGGATCACCCCGCCGTGGTGCTTGGCACGCAGCCGCTGCAGGCGGGCGACACGCTCGTGGTGCACACGCCGTGGGACATGCTTTCGCTGATGAAGCAGAACCGCGATTTCGTGGTGATCACCTCCGACTTCCCGGAAGAGGAATTGCGCCCGCGCAAGATGGGCTGGGCGCTCATGTTCTTCGCCATCGCCCTGTCGCTGATCCTGTTCACCGATCTGCGGCTGTCGCTGGCGCTGCTGGTGGGCGCGGCGGGCATGATCGTGACCCGCGTGCTCTCGATGGACGAGGCCTATCGCGCGGTCGGATGGAATACCGTCTTCCTGCTCGCCTCGCTGATCCCGCTCGGCATGGCGGTGCAACATACCGGCACCGCCGACTGGATCGCGCACCAGGTGCTCCTGCTTCTGCAAGGCTGGCCGATCTGGGCGCTGCAGGTCGGGATCGCGGTGCTTGCCACCGGGTTCACGTTGGTGATGTCGAACGTCGGCGCCACCGTGCTCTTGGTGCCGCTGGCGATTTCGATCGCCCGCGAGGCCGGGGGCGATCCGGCGCTTTTCGCCCTCACCGTTGCGGTTTCGACGTCGAACTCCTTCCTGATCCCGACCCACCAGGTGAACGCGCTCCTGATGGCCCCCGCCGGCTACCGCGTGGCAGATTTCCTGCGCGCGGGCGGGATCATGACGATCTTGTTCGTCATCGTGTCGCAAGGGGTGATGGCGCTGTTCTACTGAGATTGTGCCGCGCGGCGAACCCGCCTAACGTGGCGCCATGACCGATCTCACCCAGACCCTGCTCGCCGAAATCGCCGCCCGCCGCGAGGCGCTGGTGGCGCTCACCCAAGGCCTCGTGCGCATCCCCACGCTGAACCCGCCGGGACGGCAATATCGCGAACTCGTGGATTGGCTCGCCGCGCGGCTGCAGACGCATGGCTGGGAGGTGGAGCTGATCCGCGCCGAGGGCGCGCCGGGCGACAGCGATCGCTGGCCGCGCTGGAACCTGGTCGCGCGCATCGAGGGCGCATCCCCCGGAGATTGCGTGCATTTCAACGGCCATCACGACGTGGTGGAGGTGGGCGAGGGCTGGACCCGCGATCCCTTCGCCGCCGAGATCGAAGACGGGCGGATCTACGGGCGCGGCACCTGCGACATGAAGGGCGGCATCGCCACCGCGATCATCGCGGCGGAGGCTTTCGTCGCGGCCAACCCCGGCTTCTCCGGCGCGATCGAACTGAGCGCCACGGCAGACGAGGAATCGGGCGGCTATGGCGGCGTGGCCTACCTTGCCGAGCGCGGTTATTTCAGCCCCGAGCGGGTGCAGCACGTCATCATCCCCGAGCCGCTCAACAAGGACCGGATCTGCCTTGGCCACCGAGGCGTCTGGTGGGCCGAGATCGAAACCAAGGGCCGGATCGCCCACGGCTCGATGCCCTTCCTCGGCGACAGCGCGATCCGCCACATGGGGGCGGTGCTCGAAGAGATGGAGCGCGCGCTCTTCCCCCTGCTCGCCGGCAAGCGCACCGAGATGCCGGTGGTGCCGGACGGCGCGAAGCAATCGACGCTCAACATCAACTCGATCCATGGCGGCGAAGCCGAGCCCGAGCCGGGGTTCACCGGCTTTCCCGCGCCTTGCGTGGCCGACCGCTGCCGCATCGTGATCGACCGGCGGTTCCTGATCGAAGAGGATATCGCCGAGGTCAAGGACGAGGTGCGCGCGCTGATGGAACGGGTGAAAGCGGAACGCCCGGGCTTCGCCTACGAGATCCGCGAGCTGCACGAGGTGATCCCGACGATGACCGACCGCGACGCACCGGTGGTGCGCTCGACGGCGGCGGCGATCGAGAAGGTGCTCGGCGCGCAGCCCGACTACGTGGTGAGCCCCGGCACCTACGACCAGAAGCACATCGACCGGATCGGCAGGCTGCGCAACTGCATCGCCTACGGCCCCGGCGTGCTCGATCTTGCCCACCAGCCCGATGAGTGGATCGGCATCGACGACATGGTCGACAGCGCCGGGGTGATGGCGCTGGTGCTGGCGGAGCTTCTCTGAGCGGCACGGGTTGGCATGAGTGAAGCGGTTGGGCGCAAGGCGCGCGGTTCGTCGGATCAGACCTTCACGCGATGTTCGGCCTGACCGGTGATCCCGGTTTCCACCGCGAAGGTCAGGCCATCGTTCTCGGCAGGCGAGGCGATCCCCTCCGAGGCGCTTGTGGCGAACAGGGTTGTGAGGTGGGGCCCGCCGAAGGCCGGGCAACTGACCTGCCTCGCCGGAAGCGCGACCGCCGAGAGAAACCGCCCGTCGGGGGCATAGCGCGCGACCCGCCCGGCGCCCCACTGGGCATTCCACAGGCAGCCCTCGGCATCCACCACCGCGCCATCGGGGTTCAAGCCATCGCGCGAGAGATCGACGAACACCTCCGGCGCGCCATCGGGCCAGCCGGCATCGTCGAGCGTCTGGCGCTGGATGATGCGCCTGGCGGTATCGGTGAAATAGGCGAGGCGCCGATCGGGCGAAAAAGAGATCGCATTGGAAATCGTGACGCCCGCGAAAAGCCGTTCGAGCCTTCCTTCGAAGAACCGGTAGATCGCCCCCGCCCCCGGCTCCGCCGCCTTGCCCATCGTGCCGATCCAGAAGCCGCCGAACGGATCGGCGCGGCCATCGTTGGAGCGCGTTGCCGGGTTGTCTGCCTCCAGCGCCACAAGATCCTCGCGCGCGCCGGTCTCGATGTCGAAGCGAAACAGCGCGGTTTCCGAGGCGATCAGCAGGCGATCGCGGTCGATCCAGCCCGCGGCGGAAACGTGCTCGTCGAATGGCCAGTGGCGCGGGCCGTCTTCATCGCGGGTGAGCAGGCGTTTGCCGAGGATATCGAACCAGAACAACTGCTTCCGCTCGGGGTGCCACAGCGGCCCCTCGCCCAGCGTGCAGCGGCGGTGATCGAAAACCTCCGCCGTTGTCATGCCCACGCCTCGTCGTATGCCGACACGATTTCCTCCGCGCGGGCACGGACCTCGACCGGCGAAAGCCCCGGCGTGTAGATCGCCGTGCCGATCCCGAAGCCGGTTGCGCCCGCCGCGCGCCAGGCGGCGAAGTTCTCCGGCCCGGCCCCGCCGACGGCATAGGTCTCGGTCCCCGCAGGCAGCACGGCGCGGATCGCCTTCAGCCCGTCCGGGCCGATCAGGCTGGCGGGAAACAGCTTGAGCCCGTCCGCCCCGGCACGCAGCGCGGCGAAGCACTCGCTCGGTGTCATCGCGCCGGGATAGGAAGCCATGCCCGCCGCTTTCGTCGCGGCGATCACCTGCGGATTGGTGTCGGGCGAAACGACAAGCGTGCCCCCCGCATCGCGCACCTGTTCAACCTCGTCCACCGTCAGAACCGTGCCGGCCCCGATCCGCGCCCGCGCGCCCAGCGCATCGGCCAGCGCGGCGATGCTGTCGAGCGGGTCGGGCGAGTTCAGCGGCACCTCGATGATGCCGATCCCGGCCTCGACCAGTTCCGTGCCGATCGCAACCGCCTCGGCCGGTGTCACCCCCCGCAGGATAGCGATGATCTTGCGCTCCATGTCTTTCCGCCTTTTCTAGTTTCGCCCGGCCGAAGCCGCTTTCAGCCCGGCCAGCACCATCTCGTCACCATCGGCCACCTCGGGCAGGGCCCCCTGCGCCCGCAGAGCGGCGGCGTATCGCGCGATGAGCCCCGCGGCGCCCACCAGCGCCAGCCGCGTGCCCAGCCAGTAACCGCGCGCGCCCGCCAGTTCGAGGCCGATCAGCAGCCCCGAGAGCCGCGAAGCGGCGGCATCGGCATCAAGCCCGTGCAACAGCGCCTCGGCGCGCAGCCCGAAGAGCCGCGCCGTCAGCGCCTCGGGCCGTGCCATGCCATCGGCGACGCCGTCGATGAACGCGGCCTCGTCACTCCCATGTCCGACCGTGTGGCGCAGAACCGTATGGCCGGAGATCGCGGCGAACAGCTCGCCCGTCATCACCGTGCGGAAACTCACCACCTCGCCCGCGCTGACCTGAACCCACTTCGTATGCGTGCCGGGCAGGCAGATCGTGCCGTCGAAGTCCGGCACCGTGGCGAGAAACCCCGCGATCTGGGTTTCCTCGCCGCGCATCACGTCGGCGGGCCTGTCCTGGCTCAACCCCGGCAAGATCATCACGTCGAGGCGCGGATCGGCGGCGGGCGCGCGGGTGGCATGGGCCAGCCCCGGCGGCGCGCAGGGCACGGCTTCATAGGCCGCCTCGATCCAGCCCTGACGTGCCCCCACCATGCCGCAGGCGATCACCGGGGTGGCGCGCCCCTCCGCGAGGTGTGGCCCGACAAGCTCCAGCAAGGCAGGCTCGAAGGCATCAGGGGCAAGCCCGCCCATGCCCCTGTCGGAGGCAAGATGCGCGATCTCGCGCCCGGCGCCATCCATCACCCAGGCCCTGAGCCGCGTCGTGCCCCAGTCCACCGCGATCCAGTCCGCCGGGGCGCTCATCCCGTCACCACCACGCCACCATCCACCACCAGCGCCTGCCCGGTCATCATCCGGCTGGCCTTTGAGGCGAGGAAGAGGGCCGCGTCGACCATGTCGGCCGGCACGAGATGTTGCGGCAGGCATTGCCGTGCGAGATGCGCGGCGAGCGCCTCGGGGGTGGCCCACTTCTTCAGTTGCTTATCGGTGAGCACCCATCCTGGTGCGAGGGCATTCACCCGGATACCATCGGGGCCGAACTCGCGCGCGAGGCTGCGGGTCAGCCCGTTCAGGCCGGAATTGGCGCTGGTGTAACCGGGATAGGCCCCCTGCCCCATCATGTAGCTGATCGAGGTGACGTTGATGATCGCCCCGCCACCGGCCGCACGCATCCCCGCCACCACCGCCTGAGCGGCGAAGAAATGTGCCTTGAGGTTGATCGCCTGGGCCTGGTCCCAGAACGCCTCGGTGACCTCCTCGGTCTTGTGGCGCTGATCATTCGCGGCGTTGTTGACGAGCACCGTCACCGGCCCGTGGGCCTCGGCGGCCTCGGCCACCGCCGCCCTGAGCGCGGCGATGTCGGTGATGTCGCACGGGATGAACAGGGGCCGCGCGCCGTGGCGCGCCTCGATCTCGTCGCAGAAGGCCGTGCCATCGGAGCGCTGCACAAAGGCAACCCGCGCGCCTTGGGCGATGAACCCCTCGGTCAGCGCCGCGCCGATCCCGGCACCGCCGCCGGAGATGAACACGCTCGCGCCCGCGAGGTCGTGGAAGGTGGCGTATTCACTCATCAGTGGCTCTCCCGCGTGACCGGTCGGGTATCCTGCCCGACGAGAAAATCGAGATCGGCCCCCCGGTCGGCCTGCATCACGTGGTCGACGTAGAGTTTCGCATAGCCGCGCGTGTAATGCGGCGGATCGGGCTGCCAGGCGGCGCGGCGGCGGTCCAGCTCGGCGGAATCCACGAGCAGCTCCAGCGCGCCCTGCGATGCCGACAGCCGCACCCGGTCGCCGGTTTTCACCAGCGCCAGCGGCCCGCCCGCCTGCGCCTCGGGCGAGACGTGCAAAACCACCGTGCCGAAGGCGGTGCCCGACATACGGCCATCGGAGATGCGGACCATGTCGCGCACCCCCTGTTTCACCAGCCGGGCCGGGATCGGCATGTTGCCGACCTCGGGCATACCCGGGTAGCCCTTCGGCCCGCAGCCTTTCAGCACCAGCACCGTATCGGGCGTGACCGGCAGATCTTCGCGGTCGATATTCGCCTTGAGGTCTTCGATGTTCTCGAAAACGTAAGCCTCGCCCTCGTGTTCGAGCAGATGCGCGGTGGCCGCGGAGGGCTTGATGATCGCCCCGTCGGGCGCGAGATTGCCGCGCAGAACCCGCACGCCGGAGGCGGGCTTGAGCGGGTTCGCAAAGGGGCGGATCACGTCGTCGTTGTAGCATTCGGCGCCCTCGGCATAGGCCGAGATATCGCCGCCCAGCACGGTGCGCGCGGGCCGCAGCAGCGATGCGAGTTCCTTGAGCACCACCGGCATGCCGCCGGCATAGGCGAAATCTTCCATCAGGTACTGCCCGGACGGCATGCAATTGACGAGCAGCGGCACCTCGCTGCCGATCTCGAAATCGTCGAGCGAGAGATCGAGGCCCAGCCGCCCGGCGATTGCCAGAAGGTGCACCACCGCGTTGGTCGACCCGCCCACCGCTGCGTTGGCGAGGATGGCGTTCTCGAGGCTCGCGCGTGTCACAACGTCGGAGAACTTCAGCTCCTCCTCGACCATCCCGACGATGCGCCCGCCGGTCATGTGCGCGAGCGCCATGCGGCGCGAGTCGACGGCCGGCAGCGCCGCGTTCAAGGGCAGGCTCATCCCCATCGCCTCGACCAGCGAGGCCATTGTGCTGGCCGTGCCCATCGTCATGCACACGCCCTTCGAGCGGCTCATCCCGCTTTCGGCGGCCATGAAATCCTGCAAGGTCATCTCGCCCGCCCGCACCGCTTCGGAGAATTTCCACACGTCGGTGCCCGAACCGATATCGCGCCCCTTCCACTTGCCGTTGAGCATCGGCCCGGCGCTGACCACGATGGTCGGCAGATCGACCGAGGCCGCCCCCATCAGCTGGCCCGGCGTGGTCTTGTCGCAGCCACCCAGTAGCACCACGCCATCCATGCCATAGGCGCGGATCGATTCCTCCACGTCCATCGCCAGCAGGTTGCGAAACAGCATCGCGGTGGGCTTCATCTGGGTTTCGCCCAGGCTCATCACCGGGAACTCCACCGGAAAGCCCCCCGCCTCCCAGACCCCGCGCTTGACCCCCTCGGCCAGTTCGCGCAGCCCCGAATTGCACGGCGTGAACTCCGACCAGGTGTTGCAGATGCCGATCACCGGGCGGCCATCGAACACGTGGTCGGGGAAGCCCTGGTTCTTCATCCACGAGCGGTGGATGAAACCGTCCTTGTCGAGCTTGCCATACCAGGCGCGGTTGCGGCGGGTTTTCGTCATCGCTGTGCTCCTTCCGGGCGCTGCATCAACTTGCGGCAATACATGACCATACTCGTACTCCGAAATGATCCGGCGGCAAAAGGCATCAACTTTTTTCCTGCCACGGCCCCGACGAACCGAGCCGCCCAAGCCTTCGCCGGTGGAGCGCACCCGCGGACAGCGAAACGGCGCAAGCATTCGGTTGTGAAAGGCGGGCAGCGGGTCTCTCTCGTCCGAACCATGCCGAACCGCCCGCGTCAAGCATGGGCCAACCGTCGCGCGCAGGCCCGGGCGCGATCGAGGTCTGACAGCGCGCGCAGGCAATGCGCCGCGAACGGGATGGCCCGCGCCCGTCGCCAGGGCGCGGCTCGCCCCCGACGCACAGGAAAACGGCGAAATTCCTTGCACACTCGGCCGCCGCCGCGTTTCAATGCGGCACAGGCCCAAGCAGGACCGACAGGAAGGACACCCATGAAACAGTTCACCCTCGCTGCCGCGCTCGCGCTCACCGCCGGCATCGCCCACGCCCAGCAGGATACGATCACCCTCGGCATGGTGCTCGAACCGCCGAACCTCGACCCGACCGCCGGCGCCGCCGCCGCGATCGACGAGGTGGTCTATGCCAATATCTTCGAGGGTCTGACCCGCTTCGGCCCCGATGGCGCTGTGCTGCCCGCGCTGGCCCACAGCTGGGACGTGAGCGAGGACGGCACCGTCTATACCTTCCAGCTGAACGAGGGCGTGACCTTCCACGACGGCACGACGATGGACGCCGATGACGTGGTGTTCTCGCTCGACCGCGCCCGCGCGGAAGACACGACCAATGCCCAGAAGGCGCTATTCGCCGGGATCGAGAACGTCGAGGCGGTGGACCCGCTCACCGTGCGCGTCACCCTTGCCGAACCGAACGGGAACCTGCCCTTCAACCTGGCCTGGGGCGACGCGGTGATCGTCGCGCCCGAAAGCATCGAGCAGGCCGCCACCGCGCCGGTGGGCACCGGGCCCTTCGTCTTCGCCGAATGGCTGCAGGGCGACCGCGTCACCCTCACCCGCAACCCCGATTACTGGGGCGAGGCCCCGGCGCTGGCGCAGGCCACCTTCAAGTTCATTGCCGACCCCAACGCCGCCTTCGCCGCGATGATGGCCGGCGATGTCGATGCCTTCCCGAACTTTCCCGCGCCCGAAACGCTGGCGCAGTTCGAGGCCGATTCCCGCTTCAAGGTGATCGTCGGCTCGACCGAGGGCGAAACCATCCTCGCGATGAACAACGCCGAGCCGCCGCTCGACGATATCCGCCTGCGCAAGGCGATCGCCCACGCGATCAACCGGCAGGACATCATCAACGGCGCGATGTTCGGCTTCGGCACCCCGATCGGCACCCATTTCGCGCCGCACAATCCCGACTACATAGATCTCACCGGCCTCTCCGAGCACGACCCCGAGGCGGCGAAGGCGCTGCTGGCCGAGGTCGGCGAGGTGCGCCCGCTGCGGCTGATGCTGCCGCCGCCCAGCTACGCCCGGCGCGGCGGCGAGATCATCGCGGCGCAGCTGCGCAGCGTCGGGATCGAGACCGAGATCAGCAACCTCGAATGGGCGCAATGGCTTGAACAGGTGTTCTCGGGCAAGGATTTCGATCTCACCATCGTCAGCCACACCGAACCGGCCGACATCAACATCTACGCCCGTCCGGATTACTACTTCCAGTATGACAACCCGGAGTTCCAGGCGCTGATCGCGGAACTCGGCGTCACCGCCGACCCGGCCAAGCGCAGCGAGCTGAACCAGGCGGCCCAGGAGATGATCGCGCGCGATTACGTGAACGGCTACCTGTTCCAGCTCGCCAAGACCGGCGTTGCCGATGCCAGGATCGAGGGCCTGTGGGAGAACGCGCCGACGCAGGCGAACGATCTCACCGCCGTGCGCTGGGTGGAGTGATCTGCCGCCAGGCTTGCGGAGGGCGTCGGGGCGACCCGGCGCCCTTTCGCTTTTCAGCGGAGCGCCTTCGGCGCACAGGTTTGCCGGGGTGGGGGTTCCACCCCCACACCCCCGAGGTATTTCGGCCAGGATGAAGGAGAGCCGCGTTTTGGGTCTTTTTCGCCCCCGCGTGCCGGCCTAGGCTGGCGGTCATGTTGCGTTACGCCCTTACCCGCGCCCTCTCGCTCGGCCTGAGCCTCGTCGTCGCCTCGGTGGTGATTTTCGCGGTGATCGAGGTGATCCCCGGCGATCCGGCGGCCTATATGCTGGGCATGAACGCGACGCCTGAGGCGGTGGCGGCGCTGCGCGGGCAACTGGGGCTGGAGGGCAGCGTGGTGTCGCGCTACCTCGGCTGGGCGGGGGGGATGCTGAGCGGCGATTTCGGGGTTTCCTATACCTACAAGGTGCCGGTGGCCGATCTGGTGGCGCAGCGGCTCTGGGTCTCGTTGCCGCTGGCGCTCTACGCGCTGGCGCTGTCGACGCTGATTGCCTTTCCGGTCGGGCTGATCGCCGCGGCGCGGCGCGGCGGGGCCACGGATTACGGCATCATGGGCGCAACCCAGCTCGGCATCGCCGTGCCCAACTTCTGGTTCGCGATGCTGCTCGTCATGGTCTTCGCGGTGAACTTGCGCTGGTTCTCGGCCGGCGGCTTTCCCGGCTGGGAGGACGGGCTGCTGGCGGGGCTGAAGGCGCTCACGCTGCCGGCCATCGCGCTGGCCCTGCCGCAGGCCTCGATCCTTGCGCGGGTGATGCGCTCGGCACTGATCGAGACCCTGGGGCAGGACTACATCCGCACCGCCCGCGCCAAGGGGCTCAGCCGGCGCCAGGCGGTGCTGCGCCACGCGCTCAGGAACGCGCTGATCCCGGTGCTCACGATCATCGGCCTGCAGTTTTCCTTCCTGCTCGCCGGGGCGATCATCATCGAGAACGTCTTCTTCCTGCCCGGCCTCGGGCGGCTGGTGTTCCAGGCGATCACCCAGCGCGACCTGATCGTGGTGGAAAGCCTGGTGATGCTGCTGGTCTTCGCGGTGATCGTGGTAACCTTCCTCGTCGATCTCGCTTATGCCGCGGTCGACCCGCGGCTGAGGCGGCGGACATGAGGCTGGGCGCGCAACTCTGGGTCGGGGCGGGCCTCACGGCGGTGTTCCTGCTCGCGGCGCTCCTGAGCTTCGCCTGGACGCCACATGACGTCGAGGCGCTCAACATCGCCGACCGGCTGAAGCCGATGGGCGCGATCTACCCGCTCGGCACCGACCATTTCGGCCGCGATATCCTGTCGATGCTGATGGTCGGCGCGCGCACCTCGATCGCGGTGGCGCTGGTGGCGGTGGGCATCGGCATCGGCATCGGGGTGCCGCTCGGGCTGATCGCCGCGGCCAATCGCGGCTCGCTGCTCGACGAGGTGGTGATGCGCGGCAATGACCTCATCTTCGCCTTTCCCTCGCTGGTGATCGCCATTCTGATCACCGCCGTCTTCGGCCCGAGCGCGCTGAACGCGATCCTCGCCATCGGCATCTTCAACATCCCCGTCTTCGCCCGCGTCACCCGCGGCGGCGCGCTCAGCCTCTGGACGCTCGATTACATCCTCGCCGCCCGCGTGGCGGGCAAGGGGCGGCTGCGCATCAGCCTCGAACATATCCTGCCCAACATCACCAACCTGTTGATCGTGCAAGGCACGATCCAGTTCTCACTCGGCATCCTCGCCGAGGCGGCGCTGTCCTACGTCGGCCTCGGCGCGCAGCCGCCCACGCCGTCCTGGGGCCGGATGCTCGCCGAGGCGCAGACGATGATCTACACCAACCCCGCGCTGGCCATCCTGCCCGGCCTCGCCATCGTCGCCATGGTGCTGGGGCTGAACCTGATGGGCGACGGACTGCGCGACCTGCTCGATCCCCGGGTGCGGAGGGCGCGCGGATGATCCGGCTCGAAGACCTCTCGGTCACGATCCACGGCGCGCCGATCCTGAGCGAGGTCTCGCTCGATATCGCGCCGGGCAAGGTTACCGGGCTGGTCGGCGAGAGCGGCTCGGGCAAGTCGATCACCGCGCTCGCGATGATGGGGCTGCTGCCCCATGGCAGCACCGCTTCCGGCCATGCCTGGCTCGAGGAGGGCGACGTGCTGGCCAAGACCGAGCGCGAGATGTGCACCCTGCGCGGCAACCGCGTGGGGATGATCTTCCAGGAGCCGATGACGGCGCTCAACCCGCTCAAGACCATCGGCGACCAGGTGGCCGAGACGCTGGTGATCCATGGCCGCGCCACCAAGCGCGAAGCGCTGGAGATCGCCCGCGCGCGCCTTGCCCGCGTCGGGTTGCCGGAAGACCGCTTCCCGCTCGGCCGCTATCCGCACGAGCTTTCCGGCGGCCAGCGCCAGCGCGTCTGCATCGCCATGGCGGTGGCATTGAACCCCGAGCTGCTGATCGCCGACGAGCCCACCACCGCGCTCGACGTCACCACGCAAGCCCAGATCCTCGACCTGCTGAAAAGGCTAGTGGCGGAGGAAGGCATGAGCCTCTTGCTGATCACCCATGATCTCGCCGTGGTCTCCGGGCTCGCCGACCACGTGGCGGTGATGCAGGCCGGGCGGATCGTCGAACAGGGGCCGACGGAAGCCCTGTTCCGCAGCATGGCGCATCCCTATACACGCAAACTCTTCGCCGCCTCGTCGCACCAGCCGGCCCGGGTGGCGCAGGCCGAAGACGTGCCCCTGCTCACGGTCGAGAACGCGGTGCGCGACTATGCCACCGCGCGGCTGGGCATTTTCGGCCAACCCGGCCGCTTCCGGGCGGTGAATGGAGTGAGCTTCACGCTCAGGCGCGGCGAGAGCCTCGGGCTGGTGGGCGAGTCGGGCTGCGGAAAGTCCACCCTCACCCGCGCGATCCTCGGGCTCGATGCCTTGCAAGGCGGCGCGATCCGGCTCGACGGGCAGGAGATTCACGCCGGGCCGCATCTCGACGCAACCATACGCCGCCGCATGCAGGTGGTGTTCCAGGACCCCTATGGCTCGTTCAACCCGCGCTGGCGTGTCGAGCGGCTGGTGGCCGAACCCTTCCACCTCAGCCCGGAGCACCTGCCTGACCGGCGCGACCGGGTGGCGCGCGCGCTCGAGGATGTCGGGCTGGAGCCGGAGGCGATGCACCGCTTCATCCACGAGTTTTCCGGCGGCCAGCGCCAGCGCATCGCCATCGCCCGGGCGCTGATCACCAACCCCGACCTGATCGTGCTCGACGAGGCGGTTTCGGCGCTCGACGTGCGGGTGCGGGCCCAGATCCTCGACCTGCTCGCCCGGTTGCAGGAAGAGCACGGGCTGGCCTACCTGTTCATCAGCCACGATCTTTCGGTGGTGCGCAGCGTGACCGACCGGGTGATGGTGATGAAGGGCGGCGAGATCGTGGAAGAAGGGCCGACCGAGGCGGTGTTCGCAGCACCCGCGCATGATTACACCAAGGCCCTGATCGCGGCCACGCCGCGCATTCCCGCCGATTGGCAAGGAGAGCAGAATGCTTGAAACGCTCTGGTATGACCCGACACGGGTTTTCATCGCAGGCCGCTGGCGCGCACCTGAAGGCGGCGGGCAACTGCCGCTCGAAAACCCCTCGACGGGCGAGGCGATCGGCACCATCGCGCGCGGCACCGCCGCCGATATAGACGCCGCGGTGAACGCCGCCCGGAACGCGCTCGAGGGTGACTGGGGGCGGATGACGGCGCTGGAACGCGGCCGCATCCTCGCCCGCATCGGCCAGTTCGTGCAGGCCCGGGTGGACGATCTCGCGCTGATCGAGGCCACCGACGTGGGCAAGCCCCTGACGCAGGCCCGCAACGACGCCATCGCGCTCGCGCGCTACATGGAATTCTACGCCGGGGCCGCCGACAAGGTGATGGGCGAAACCATCCCCTACCTCGCGGGCTACACCGTCTACACCTTGCGCGAACCTCACGGGGTGACCGGTCACATCATCCCGTGGAATTACCCGATGCAGATCATCGGCCGTTCGGTCGGCGCGGCGCTGGCCATGGGCAACGCCTGCGTGCTGAAACCGGCCGAGGAAGCCTGCCTCACCGCGCTCGCCTTCGCCGCACTGGCCGAGGAGGCCGGGCTACCGCCGGGCGTGCTGAACGTGGTGCCGGGCTTGGGCGAGGAGGCGGGCGCGGCGCTCACCGCGCATCCGGGGGTGAACCACCTCTCGTTCACCGGCTCGGTCGGGGTCGGCCGGCTGGTGCAGAAGGCCGCGGCCGACAACCTCGTGCCGGTCACGCTGGAACTGGGCGGCAAGAGCCCGCAGATCGTTTTCGACGACGCCGATCTCGACGCGGCGCTGCCCTTCCTCGTCGGCGCCTGCATCCAGAACGCCGGGCAAACCTGCTCCGCCGCCTCGCGGGTGCTGATCCAGCGCGGGGTTTACGACACGCTCGTGGCGCGCATGGCCGACAGCTACAACGGCATGATCTCGGCCCCGGCGACGATGGACGCCAACCTCGGCCCGCTGATCTCGGCGGGCCAAAAAGAGATCGTGGAAGGCTACCTCGCGCGCGGCGCCGATCTGGCGGTCGCAGGCCGGGGCACGGTGATCGAGGGCGCGCCCGAGGGCGGGCATTACCTGCCCGCCACGCTGTTTGCCGACGTGCCGCCGGACCACGTGCTCGCGCAGGAAGAAATCTTCGGCCCGGTGCAGGTGGCCATTCCATTCGACACCGAGGAGGAAGCGGTGGCCATCGCCAACGGCACCGGCTACGGCCTCGTCGCCTCGGTCTGGACCGAGAACGGTGCGCGGCAGATGCGGCTGGCAAAGCGGATCCGCGCCGGCCAGGTGTTCATCAACAACTACGGCGCGGGCGGCGGGGTCGAACTGCCCTTCGGCGGCAGCGGGCTTTCCGGGCACGGCCGCGAGAAGGGGTTCGAGGCGCTCTACGGTTTCTCCACGCTGAAAACCGTGGCCGCGCATCACGGCTGAAACCGGGCGCGGCGCGGGCCTTCGTCAGACTTCCTCGACGCTCATCACCCCGGGCAGGCTTTTCAGCGCGCCCTTGATCTGCGGCGTCAGCGGGTAATCGGCGCCCAGGTCCATCTCCACCTCACCGGGCAGGTCGCCCCCCATCAGGCAGAGCGAGACGCTGCCGGGCCGCGCACCCTTGGCCATCTCGCCCGCGCGCGCGAGCAGGCTCGCCACCGGCGTCACCGCCTCGGCGCGGTCAAGGAACACCCTGAGCGCCATGCCACCGGCATCGGCGACGATGGTATCGACCGGCGCGATCGACCGCGCCAGCAGCTTGAGCTGCTCGCTTTCCATGTTGGCCTCGACGGTCAGCACCACGTTCTGCCCGACCTCGAGGTGATCGCGCGATGCCTCCAGCGTGTCGGAGAACACGGTCACCTCGTAGATCCCGGTCGGGTCGGACAGCCCGACGAAGGCAAAACGGTTGCCACGTGCCGATTTGCGCTCCTGCTTCACCGAAACCGCGCCCGCCATCTTCGCCACCAGCGGCGCGCGCTCGGCCTTGGCTGTCACCTCTTCCAGCGTCAGCACGCCCTTGCGCCGGAGCGCGGGCAGGTAGTCGTCGAGCGGGTGGCCGGAGAGGTAGAAGCCGATCGCCTTGTGCTCCTCGGCGAGCCGCTCGGCGGGCAGCCAGTCGCCCACCGGGCTGAGCCTCGGCTCGGGCAGGTCGTCGCCCGCCTCGCCGAACAGCGAAACCTGGTTCGAGGCGCGCTGCTCGTGGATCGCGGCGGAATAGCTCACCAGCGCATCGAGACTGTCGAACACCCGGGCGCGGTTCGGATCGAGCACGTCGAAGGCCCCGGCGCGCGCCAGCATTTCGAGCGAGCGCTTGCCCACGCGCTTGAGATCGACCCGGCGGGCGAGGTCGAACAGTGTCACGAAGGGCTTCTCGCCACCGTCGACCGTGCGCGCCTCTACGATCAGCTTCATCGCCTCTACGCCGACGTTCTTGAGCGCCCCCAGCGCGTAATGAACCCGGCCCTGCGAGACCGTGAAGGTCGCGCCCGAGCGGTTGACGCAGGGCGGCACGATCTCCAGCCCCAATCCCCGGCGCACCTCCTCGGCGTAAACCCCGAGCTTGTCGGTGAGGTGGATATCGCAGTTCATCACCCCGGCCATGAACTCGACGGGGTGGTTGGCCTTGAGCCAGGCGGTCTGGTAGCTCACCACCGCGTAAGCCGCGGCGTGAGACTTGTTGAAGCCGTAGTTGGCGAATTTTTCGAGCAGGTCGAACACTTCGGAAGCCTTGGCCTCGTCGACGCCATTTTCCTTCGCGCCCGAAACGAACTTGGGCCGTTCCTTGGCCATTTCCTCGGCGATCTTCTTGCCCATGGCGCGGCGCAAAAGATCGGCGCCGCCGAGCGAATAGCCCGCCATCTCCTGCGCGATCTGCATCACCTGTTCCTGGTAAACGATGATGCCTTGCGTCTCTTCGAGGATGTGGTCGATCAGCGGGTGGATCGAGGCGCGTTCCTTCGCGCCGTTCTTCACGTCGCAATAGGTGGGGATGTTCTCCATCGGGCCGGGGCGGTAGAGCGCCACGAGGGCCACGATGTCCTCGATGCAGGTGGGTTTCATGCGCCGGAGCGCGTCCATCATGCCGGAACTTTCCACCTGGAACACCGCCACGGTCCGGGCGCTGGCGTAAAGCTCGTAGGTCGCCACGTCGTCGAGCGGGATCGCACCGATATCGTTCTCGGCCCCCTCGGGCGGGTCGTAGAGCCGCGTGCCATCCGGGCCGGTGTGCAGATCGCGGCCCTGCGAATGGATCAGGTCGATCGCGTTCTGGATCACGGTGAGCGTTTTCAGCCCGAGGAAGTCGAACTTCACCAGCCCCGCCTGTTCCACCCATTTCATGTTGAACTGGGTGGCGGGCATGTCGGAGCGCGGGTCCTGGTAGAGCGGCACCAGCTCGTCGAGCGGGCGGTCGCCGATCACCACGCCGGCGGCGTGGGTGGAGGCATTGCGCAACAGGCCCTCTACCCGCTGGGCATAATCCAGCAGCCGGGCCACCACCTCCTCGCGCCGCGCTTCCTCGCGCAGGCGCGGCTCGTCCTTCAGCGCCTTCTCGATCGAAACCGGCTTCACCCCCTCCACCGGGATCATCTTCGACAACCGGTCGACCTGCCCGTAGGGCATCTGCAGCACCCGGCCCACGTCGCGCACGGCGGCCTTCGAGAGCAGCGCGCCGAAGGTGATGATCTGGGCCACCTTCTCGCGGCCGTATTTCTCTTGCACATACTGGATCACTTCCTCGCGGCGATCCATGCAGAAGTCGATATCGAAGTCGGGCATGCTCACCCGCTCGGGGTTGAGGAAGCGCTCGAACAGAAGCGAGTAGCGCAAGGGATCAAGGTCGGTGATCGTGAGCGCATAGGCAACGAGGCTGCCCGCGCCCGAACCCCGGCCCGGCCCTACCGGGATGTCGTGTTCCTTCGCCCACTTGATGAAGTCGGCCACGATCAGGAAATAGCCGGGAAAGCCCATCGATTCGATGATGCCAAGCTCGAACGCGAGGCGCTTTTCATAGTCCTCCACCGGTGCGGCGTGGGGAATGACGGCAAGCCGCGCGGCGAGGCCCTCCTGCGCCTGCCGGCGCAGCTCCTCCACCTCGTCATCGGCGAAGCGCGGCAGGATCGGCTTGCGGCGCTCGGCCATGAAGGCGCAGCGCCTGGCAATCTCGACGGTGTTTTCCAGCGCCTCGGGCAGATCGGCGAACAGCGTCGCCATTTCCTGTGGGCTCTTGAAATAATGCTGCGGCGTGAGACGGCGGCGCGGCTCCTGCTGGTCGACGTAAGCGCCGTCGGCGATGCAGATCAGCGCGTCATGCGCCTCGTAGAGATCGGCCTTCGGGAAGTAGACATCGTTTGTGGCGACGATCGGCAAATCCATCGCGTAGGCCATCTCGACGAAGCCGCGCTCGGTGAGCCTCTCGGCCTCCGGCAGCCCGCCGCCCTCGCCCGGATGGCGCTGAAGCTCGACGTAGAGCCGCCCCGCATGGGCGCGCGCGAGCCGGGCCATCAGCGCCTCGGCCTCGGCGCGGTGGCCGATCTGCAGCAGCTGGCCCACCGGCCCCTCGGCGCCGCCCGACAGGCAGATCAGCCCCTCGGCATGCGCCTCCAGTTCCTCCAGCGTCACCTGCGGCAGCCCGTCGTGCTTGCCAACGTAGAGGCAGGAGTTGAGCTTCATCAGGTTCAGGTAGCCCGCCTCGTTCTGCGCCAGCAGCACCAGCGGCGCGGGCGGGCGGGGCTTGGAACCCGGCGCCGGCGCATCCCAGGCCACGGTGATCTGGCAGCCGAGGATCGGCTGCACCCCGGCGCCCGAGGCCAGCACCGAGAATTCCAGCGCGGCGAACATGTTGTCGGTGTCGGTTACCGCGACGGCAGGCATGCCGGCCGCCTCGCACATCCCGGCGAGCTTCTTGACCGGCATCGCCCCTTCGAGAAGCGAATACTCGGTGTGCAGGCGCAGGTGGATGAATCGGGGCTGATCGGGCATGGCGCGAGTGTAGGGCGGCAGGCCGCGGGGGCAAGCCGCGAAATCGTGAATCGGCGTCAGCCCCGGGGTGTGAGCGCGGTCACCCGCCCGCGGAAGTAGGCCTCGTACCCGTCGGGATAATCATACCCGACCTCGGCACCGGTGGGCACGCGCCGCCCGCCGATCTCGACATAATCGAAAAAGCGCCCGCGCCAGTCGAGCGGGGCCGGGGTGCCATCGGCCAGGGCGGCGGGGCGGTCGCGCGCGAGCACCGACACGATGTCGCCCGCCGCGTCGAGCGTGAAGATGACCTCGGCCGGCCCGCCCGCCGTCTCGATCCGGGCGGTGATGCCCTCGTCGGTTTCGCCCCAGGAAATCTGGCGGTTCACCAGCATCGCATCGGGGGCCCAGGGCAACTCGGCAAGGTAGCGCAGGCCTTCGCCCAGCGCCATTTCGGGGCCCGAGCTGGCATCGAGACGGATGGCGCCGAACAGGCGGACCTCGAGCAGCCCCTCGCCGTTTTCATAAGCGTCGAGCACGCGCACCACCGGCACCGGGCCAAGGCGCATCCGCGCCACCCATGCAAAGCCCGGCTGGGCGGTGGCGATCGTCTGGCGCGCCGCCATCGCCTGCCAGTTTGCGCCTTTCTTCAACCGCATCTCGGCGGCCTGTTCGAGGAAGATCGCGGGCGCCGGAACGCCACCCGCAAGGCCCCGCATGGCGAAGGCCCCGATCGCCTCGGGCAGATCGTCGCGCGCCGCGCCGGCGGGCGCTGCCGCCAGTCGCGCCTCGAGCCGGTCGAGGTCACGCGAGAACCGCGCGCCCAGCACCAGTAGCGCCACCAGCACCACGCCCAGTGCGAGAATGATCACGAAAACGGCGGTTTTCACGGCAAAGCCCTCCCTGTTCCGCCCCCTGATCGCACAGGTTTGATCCCGCGGCCTTGCCCCAGATCAAGCCCGGCTTGCCTTGAGCGGCTTTCTGCGCTTTTCTGGCGGCAACGATAACCCCGCCCTTCTACGCCGCATCGAAGGGTTGCCGGGGCCAACAGGGTAAGGCGGCGGACACTTGCATGGATATCGCGTTTCTTCTCAACGGAGAGACCGTCGCGCTGAGGAACGTCGATCCGACGGTCACGGCGCTTGACTGGCTGCGCGAGGCGCGCGGACTGACCGGCACCAAGGAAGGCTGCAACGAAGGCGATTGCGGCGCCTGCACGGTGATGGTGACCGACGCGCAGGACAGCCGCGCGCTCAACGCCTGCCTTCTGTTCCTGCCGCAGCTCGACGGCAAGGCACTCACCACCGTCGAGGGGCTGTCCGCGCCCGACGGCAGCCTGCACCCGGTGCAGGCGGCGATGGTCGAGCACCACGGCAGCCAGTGTGGCTTCTGCACGCCGGGCATCGTGGTGAGCCTCGCGGCCGGCCGGATCGCAGGCGAGACCGACCACGCCCGCCAGCTCGCGGGCAACCTCTGCCGCTGCACCGGCTACGCCCCGATTCTGAAGGCCGCCAATATCGCCGTGCACAAGCCGGTGCCGAAATGGCTGCGCGGCCTGCCCGCCGGCCCCGGCCCGCGCGGCGCTTCCGAGGCGCAATTGCCGGCGACGGCCGAGGCGCTCGCGGCGTTTCTCACTGCCCATCCCGAGGCCCGGATCATCGCCGGGGCGACCGATGTGGCGCTCTGGGTCAACAAGCAGTTCCGCGATCTCGGCGAAGTGGTCTTCGTCAGCCAGATCGAGGAGATGGCCCGGATCGAGACCGCGCCCTACATGATACGCATCGGCGCTTCGGCCAGCATCGAGGCGCTGCGCCTCGCCATGGCCGAACATCACCCGCATTTCGCCGCCATGCTCGCGCGCTTCGCCTCCGCCCAGGTGCGCGGCGCGGCCACCGTCGGCGGCAACATCGCCAACGGCTCGCCGATCGGCGACGCGCCGCCGCCGCTGATCGCGCTGGGAGCCACGCTGATCCTGCGCCGGGGCGATGCCACGCGCGAGATCGCGCTGGAGGATTTCTTCATCGACTACGGCAAGCAGGACATCGCACCCGGCGAATTCGTCGAGGCCGTGACGGTGCCGCGCGAGCCCGGACAGGCGAGCCGCCTGCGCGTCTACAAACTCTCAAAAAGGTTCGATCAGGATATTTCCGCCGTGCTCGGCGCCTTCAATATCGTCATCGAGGACGGAAAAGTGAAATCGGCGCGGATCGTCTACGGCGGCATGGCGGGCACGCCGAAACGCGCCCGTGCGGTCGAGGCAGCGCTCACCGGCCAGCCCTGGACAAGGGCCAGCGTCGAGGCCGCGATGGCGGCGATCGCGCAGGATTTCACCCCGCTCAGCGACATGCGCGCCTCGATGAGCTATCGCCTCGGCGGCGCAGCGAACCTGCTCATGCGCTACTGGCTCGAGGATCAGGGCGCGGTCGTGACCGTCGGGGAGGTGTCGCCATGAGCGTTTCCAAAGCCCTGCCGCACGACAGCGCCACCCTTCACGTCACCGGCGCGGCGCGCTACATCGACGACATCCCCACCCCGCCGGGCACGCTGCACCTTGCCTTCGGGCTCTCGGACGCGGCGCGCGGGGTAATCGCCTCGGCCGATCTTTCCGCCGTGCGCGCAGCGCCGGGGGTGGTGGCGGTGCTCACCGCCGCCGATCTCGACCGGCCCACCGATTGCTCCCCCGCCGCGCATGATGAACCGCTCCTCGCCACCGGCGAGGTGCATTACCACGGCCAGCCGATCTTCCTCGTGATCGCCACCAGCCACCGCGCGGCCCGGGCGGCGGCGCGGCTGGGCGAGATCGTGATCGACCCGCGCCCGGCGATCCTCAGCATCGACGACGCGCTCGCCGCCGGCAGCCATTTCGAGGGCGGCCCGCTCACCTGGGTGCGCGGCGATGTCGAGGCGGCGCTGGCCGAGGCGGCCCACGTGATCGAGGGCGAGATCGAGATCGGTGGCCAGGAGCATTTCTACCTCGAAGGCCAGGCCGCGCTGGCGCTGCCCGGCGAGGCGGGAGAGATGCAGGTGCACTCCTCCACCCAGCACCCCACCGAGGTTCAGCACAAGGTGGCCGAGGCGCTTGGGGTGCACATGAGCGCGGTCCGGGTCGAGACCCGGCGCATGGGCGGCGGTTTCGGCGGCAAGGAGAGCCAGGGCAACTGGCTCGCGGTGGCCTGTGCCGTCGCGGCGCAAAAAACCGGCCGTCCCTGCAAGATGCGCTACGACCGCGACGACGACATGACGATCACCGGCAAGCGCCACGATCTGCGCATCCGCTACCGCGCCGGGGTGAACGCGGGCGGGCGGCTGCTCGGCGTCGATTTCACCCATCATGTGCGCGCGGGCTGGTCGGCCGATCTCACCGCGCCGGTGGCCGACCGCGCCATGCTGCACGCCGACAACGCCTATTTCATCCCCGCGCTCCGGATCGAAAGCCACCGGCTGCGCACCAACACCGCCTCGGCCACCGCCTTTCGCGGCTTCGGCGGGCCGCAGGGCATGCTCGGCATCGAACGGGTGATCGACCACGTCGCCCATCACCTCGGGCTCGACCCGCTCGCCGTGCGGCGCAAGAATTTCTACACCAAGACCAAGGTGCAGGAGACGCATTACGGCCAGCCGGTGAAAGGCTTCGTGCTGCCCGACATGGTCAAGGTGCTGGTCGACAGCTCGAACTACGAGGAGCGGCGCGCGGCGATCGCGGCGTGGAACGCCGAGAACGACGTGCTCAAGCGCGGCATCGCGCTCACCCCGGTGAAATTCGGCATCAGCTTCACGCTCACCCACCTCAACCAGGCCGGCGCGCTGGTGCACGTCTACCAGGACGGCTCGGTGCACCTCAACCACGGCGGCACCGAGATGGGCCAGGGGCTGAACCAGAAGGTGGCGCAGGTGGCCGCCAGCGCGTTCGGCATCGGCATGGGCCGGGTGCAGATCACCGCGACCGATACCCACAAGGTGCCCAACACCTCCGCCACCGCCGCGTCCTCCGGCTCCGACTTGAACGGCATGGCGGTGAAGGCGGCCTGCGACGAGATCAGGGGCCGGATGGCTCGATATCTGTCAGCCACCCACGGGCTGAAACCGCGCCAGATCGCCTTCAAGGGCGGAAAAGTGCATGTCGGGGGCTTGCGCCTATCCTTCACCGAGGCCGCGAAGGCCTGCTACGAGGGCCGCGTGAGCCTTTCGGCCACGGGGTTCTACAAGACCCCCGAAATCAGCTGGGACCGCAGCACGGGCACCGGTCATCCGTTCTACTACTTCGCCCTCGGCGCGGCGGTGACGGAAGTGGTGATCGACACGCTCAGCGGCGAGTATCGCCTCTTGCGCACCGACATCCTGCACGATGTCGGCGAGAGCCTGAACCCGGCGATCGACATGGGCCAGATCGAGGGCGGCTTCGTGCAGGGCGCGGGCTGGCTCACCACCGAGGAACTGGTCTGGGATGACGAGGGCCGGCTGCGCACCCATGCCCCCTCCACCTACAAGATCCCCACCGCCTCCGACATGCCGGAAGTGTTCAATATCGCGCTCTGGGGCGAACCCAACAGCCTGCCGACGATCTACCGCTCGAAGGCGGTGGGCGAACCGCCGCTGATGCTCGGGATCTCGGCACTGATGGCGCTATCGGACGCGGTCGCGGCCTGTGGCACGGATTACCCCGCGCTCGATGCCCCCGCCACGCCCGAACGCGTGCTGATGGCCGCCCGGCGGGTGCGCCGGT
This sequence comes from Sinisalibacter lacisalsi, assembly GCF_014640115.1. Classification (GTDB taxonomy): domain Bacteria; phylum Pseudomonadota; class Alphaproteobacteria; order Rhodobacterales; family Rhodobacteraceae; genus Sinisalibacter; species Sinisalibacter lacisalsi. The sequence goes on from NZ_BMGI01000006.1 coordinate 193,111, forward strand.
GAGCCTCGACCGCGCCACCCTCGCCAGCGCCGTCGCTGCGCAGGGGAGCGTGGTGCGCGTGGTGGTGGCCGAGGTGCTCGGCTCGGCCCCGCGCGAAGTGGGGGCGGCGATGCTGGTCTGGCCCGGTGGGCAGGAAGGCACCATCGGCGGCGGCGCGCTGGAATACGAGGCGGCGGCACAGGCCCGCGAGATGCTTGCCCGGGGCGAGGCGCGCGCCAGCCGCAAGGCCCTGCTCGGGCCCGACCTCGGCCAATGCTGCGGCGGCGCGGTCACGCTCCTGTTCGAAGCTTGGGATGCCGACGCCCTCGCCGCGCTGACCGACACCCTCCACGCCCGCCCCGTCGATGACGGCGCCAGCCAAACGCCGCCGCTCGCGGTGGTGCGCCTGCGCGCGCAGGCGCGGCGCTCGGGCGCGCGCCCGAGCCCCCGCCTGGTCGAGGGCTGGTTCGTCGAACCCCTCAGCGCCACCCGGGCCCCGGTCTGGATCTGGGGCGCGGGCCATGTCGGGCGCGCGCTCGTGGAGACGCTCGCGCCACACCCCGGCCTCGCGCTCACCTGGCTCGACACCGGCGCGGACCGCTTTCCCGCCACGATCCCCGCGGGCGTCACCCACCGCAGCGCGCCGGATCTCGCCGCCGCCGCCGCCGATGCCCCGGCAAACGCGCATCACATCGTGCTCACCTATTCCCACGCCTTCGATCTTGCCCTCTGCGACGCCCTGCTCGGCCACGGCTTCGCCGGTCTCGGGCTGATCGGCTCCGCCACCAAGTGGGCCCGGTTCCGCGCAAGACTTGGGCAGATGGGCCACCGGCCCGATGCGATCGCACGCATCCGCTGCCCGGTGGGCGAAAAGCGCCTCGGCAAACATCCGCAGGCCATTGCCGTGGGCGTCGCCTACGGGCTACTCATGGAACTGGCACAAAACGAGGCGGAACGCCCGGCGCCAGGGGACGAGGGGAACGGGGATGACAGACGCGCTCTTGACGCTTGAGGGCCTGACCAAGGCCTATCCGGGCGTGGTCGCCAATGACGACGTGTCCTTTCAGATCAAGCCCGGCGAGGTGCACGCGCTTCTCGGCGAAAACGGCGCCGGCAAGTCGACGCTGGTCAAGACCATCTACGGGCTCGTCAAACCCGACGCCGGCCGGATGCTGCTGAACGGCACGCCCTTCGCCCCGGCCAACCCGCGCGCGGCGCGGGCCGCGGGCGTGGCGATGGTGTTTCAGCATTTCTCGCTGTTCGACGCGCTGAGCGTCGCCGAAAACGTCGCGCTCGGCATGGACGATCCACCCGGCCAGCGCCAACTCGGCGCGCGCATCCGCGAGGTCAGCGAAGCCTACGGCCTGCCGCTCGATCCCGACCGCACCGTCGGCGATCTCTCGGCCGGCGAGCGCCAGCGCGTCGAGATCGTGCGCTGCCTGCTGCAGAACCCCAAGCTCCTGATCATGGACGAGCCCACCTCGGTGCTCACCCCGCAGGAAGTGCAGATCCTGTTCACGACGCTGCGCAAGCTCGCCGCCGAGGGCACCTCGATCCTCTACATCAGCCACAAGCTCGAAGAGATCCGCAACCTGTGCGAAGATGCCACGGTGCTCCGGCTCGGCCGCGTGGTGGCCACCTGCGACCCGCGCGAGAAAACCGCGCGTGACCTGGCCGAGATGATGGTGGGGAGCGTGCTGCACCAGCCCGAACGCGAGGGCGGCGAATCCGGCGAGGTGCTGCTCGAGGTCACCGGCCTGAGCCTGCCCGCGCCCAGCGACTTCGGAACACCGCTGCGCGAGATCGGCTTCACCCTGCGCGCCGGCGAGGTGCTCGGGATCGGAGGGGTCGCGGGGAACGGTCAGGACGAACTGCTGGCCGCGCTCTCGGGCGAGCGCCCGGCGCCACCCGGCATGATCTCGCTGCGGGGGCGCGACGTCGGCCGCCTGCGCCCCACTGCGCGCCGCGCGCTCGGGCTGCTGGCCGCGCCGGAAGAACGCCTCGGCCACGCCGCCGCGCCGGAGATGAGCCTGACCGAAAACGCCCTGCTCACCGGCGACGTGCGCGAGCGGCTTTCGACGCGCGGTTTCATCCACTGGGGCAAGGCGCGCGATTTCGCCACCCGGGTGATCGAGCGTTTCGACGTGCGCACCCCGGGGGCCGAAACGGCGGCGGGCGCGCTCTCCGGCGGCAACCTGCAGAAATTCGTCATCGGGCGAGAAATCCTGCAAAAACCCGATGTCTTTGTCGTCAACCAGCCCACCTGGGGCGTCGACGCCTCCGCCGCCGCCGCGATCCGGCAGGCGCTGCTCGACCTCGCCGAGACCGGGGCCGGCGTGGTGGTGATCAGCCAGGATCTCGACGAGTTGATGGACATCGCCGACCATTTCACCGCACTCAATGAAGGCCGCCTCGCCCCGATCCGGCCCGCGCGCGGGCTGACCATCGAGGAGGTCGGCCTGATGATGGGCGGCGCGCATGACATGGACGTGGCCGACGAAAACGCCATCGCGGAGGTGCAGGCATGAGGTTCGCACTGGAAAAACGCCCCGCACCCTCGCGGCTGATGCTCGGGCTCACCCCTCTTTTCGCGGTGATCGCCACCATGCTGGCGGGCGGGGTGATGTTCTGGGCGCTCGGCGCCAACCCGGTTGAGGCGATCCGCACGATCTTCCTCGACCCGCTGTTCGATCCCACCTTCGGCGCCTATTCCCGCCCGCAGCTGCTGGTCAAGGCGGCCCCCCTGATCCTGATCGCCATCGGCCTCTCGCTCGGGTTCAAGGCCGGGATCTGGAACATCGGCGCCGAGGGGCAATACATCATCGGCGCGGTGGTGGGTGCGGCCGTGGGGCTGGCCTTCTACCCGACCGAAAGCCGCCTGATCTTCCCCGCCATGGTGATCGCCGGCGCGCTCGGCGGCTGGGCCTGGGCTATGATCCCGGCGATCCTGAAAACCCGCCTCGGCACCAACGAGATCCTGGTTTCGCTGATGCTGGTCTACGTCGCCGAGAACATTCTCGCCTCGGTCGCCTCGGGCGTGCTGAAAAACCCCGAGGGGCGCGGCTTTCCCGGCAGCCGCAACTTCGCGCGCGACTACCCGGCCGCCTCAAACCTCGAACTTCTTCCCGGCACGGGGATGCACTGGGGCGTCGTCGCCGCCTTCATCGCGGTGATCGCGGCCTACGTGCTGATGACGCGCCACAAGATGGGCTTTTCCATCCGGCTCACCGGCGAGGCCCCGCGCGCGGCGCGCTTCGCCGGGGTGAACCCCACGCGGCTGGTGGTGTTCAGCCTCGGCATGGCGGGCGCGCTCGCCGGCATGGCCGGGCTGTTCGAGGTCACCGGCCCCGCCGGGCAGATCTCGATCGACTTCGGCTCGGGCTATGGCTTCACCGCGATCATCGTCGCCTTCCTCGGTCGCCTCCACCCCGTCGGCATTCTGCTCGCGGGCCTCTTGATGGCGCTCACCTATATCGGCGGCGAACTGGCCCAGCTCATGCTCGGCATGCCCGCCGCCGCGATTCAGCTGTTCCAGGGGATGCTCTTGTTCTTCCTGCTGGCGATGGATGTCTTCGCCAACTACCGCATCCGCATCAAGACGAGGGAGGCGGCATGAAACCAAGGCACGCCCCCCTGTCTTCTTGGGTCCAGAAATACCTCGGGGGTTTGGGGGTGGAATCCCCAAGGCCTGCGTGGCCTGAACGCAAACAAGTCGAGCGCGCCGCAGGCGCACATTGTGAAAGGGCCGCGTGATGGACCTCGGACAGATCAACCCGGTCCTGCTCGCCGCCTCGCTGATGGTGGCGGCCACCCCGATCCTGCTGGCCGCGATCGGCGAGATGGTGGTGGAGAAAGCCGGCGTGCTGAACCTCGGGGTCGAAGGCATGATGATCACCGGCGCGGTGGTCGGCTTCGCCGTTGCGGTGAATTCCGGCAGCCCCGCAGCGGGATTCGTCGCCGCCGCGCTGGCGGGTGCGGGGCTCGCGCTGCTGTTCGGCCTGATCACCCAGGTGCTGAAGTCGAACCAGGTCGCCACCGGGCTGGGGCTCACGCTGTTCGGCCTCGGGCTGTCATCGCTGATCGGCAAACCCTACGAGGGGATCAAGGCGCCCTCGCTCGGCAAGCTCGACATTCCCCTGCTCTCCGACATCCCCGTGCTCGGACCTGTGCTGTTCCGCCACGATCCCATGGTCTACCTCTCGCTGCTGATCGTGCTCGGCGTCTGGGCCGGGCTGAAATACACCCGCGCGGGTCTTGTCTTGCGCGCGGTGGGCGAGAACCACACCGCCGCCCATGCGCTCGGCTACAAGGTGATCCGCGTGCGGCTCGCGGCGATCCTGTTCGGCGGCGCCTCGGCGGGCATGGGCGGGGCCTATCTCAGCCTCGTGCGGGTGCCCACCTGGGTCGAGGGGATGACCGCCGGCGCGGGCTGGATCGCGCTTGCCATCGTCGTCTTCGCCTCGTGGCGGGCGGGCCGAATTTTGCTCGGCGCCTATCTTTTCGGCGGCGTGAGCGTGTTGCAGCTCAACCTTCAGGCGGCGGGGGTGGCGATCCCGGTCGAATACCTCTCGATGTCGCCCTACCTTGTCACGATCCTCGTGCTGGTCATAATCTCGCTGCGCGGCAACCACGGCGCGCCGGGCTCGCTCGGGCGGGTGTTCCATGCCTCGAGCTGAACGTGAATCCGCGATGGGGGATCGCGGCATCGCACCGCTTCGGTGCCCAACCAAGGCGCCAGACCCGAGCGCCGTGAACAGAAACCTGACAACAAACCACGGAGACTGACATGAACCTTCTCAAAACCCTCGCAGTCGGCGCTGCCCTGGCCACCGGCGTCGCCGGCGCCGCGGTCGCGCAGGACAAGACCAAGGTGGGCTTCATCTACGTCGGCCCGATCGGCGACGGCGGCTGGACCTACGAGCACAACAAGGCCCGCCTGGCGGTTGAAGAGCACTACGGCGACGCGGTGGAAACGGTCTACCAGGAAAGCGTGCCCGAGGGCGCCGACGCCGAGCGCGCGATCACCCAGATGGCGCTTTCCGGCGCCGACCTGATCTTCACCACCTCCTTCGGCTTCATGGACGCGACCGTTGCCGTGGCCGAGAAATTCCCCGACGTGAAATTCGAGCACGCCACCGGCTACAAGACGGCCGACAACCTCGCGGTCTACTCCGCGCGGTTCTACGAGGGTCGCGCCGTGCAGGGCACCATCGCCGGGCACCTGACGGAATCGAACATCGTCGGCTACATCGCCTCCTACCCGATCCCGGAAGTGATCCGCGGCATCAACTCGGCCTATATCCACGCCAAGAAGGTCAACCCCGATATCCAGTTCAAGATCATCTGGGCCTACACCTGGTTTGATCCGGCCAAGGAAGCCGACGCCGCCAAGGCGCTGATCGAGCAGGGCGCCGACGTGATCCTGCAGCACACCGACTCCACCGCGCCGCAGGCCGCCGCCGCCGAGGCCGGCAACGTCTACACCTTCGGCCAGGCCTCCGACATGATCGAATACGCGCCGATGCCGCGGGTCTCCTCGATCATCGACGACTGGGCGCCCTACTACATCGAACGCGTGGGCGCCGTGATCGACGGCACCTGGGAAACCGCCGACACGTGGGACGGCATCGGCCCGGGCATGGTGGGCATCGGCGAGATCTCCGACGCCGTGCCGGCCGATGTGAAGGCCGAAGCGCTGGCGCTCAAGGACGCGATCGCGTCGGGCGAGTACCACCCCTTCACCGGCCCGCTCAACAAGCAGGACGGCTCGGTCTGGCTCGCCGAGGGCGAAACCGCCGACGACGGCACCCTGCTGGGCATGGATTTCTACGTCGAGGGCATCGAGGGCGAAATCCCCAACTGATCGCTTGACGGCACGAGAACGAAAGGCCCCGCGCGGCGCGCGGGGCCTTTTTTCGTGGTGCGAGGCCCTGTCTGCTCCCGTGTGGCGACGGAAACTGCCGCGCCGCGCGTTTGATGTTCAGTAACCAAGGATCATCCAAGAGGAGCCACGCTATGAAACGCCACGCCAAGACATCGCTTCTGTCCGCCGCCATGCTCGCGCTCGCCCTGCCCGTCGCGGCGCTGGCACAGGCGCCGGGTGCGAACTTTTTCACCAACTGGGACACCGATGGCGACGGTCAGGTGACGCTTGAGGAAGTGCTCGAGCGCCGCGGCGACCTGTTCACCACCTTCGATACCAACGATGACGGCTATCTCTCGGCCGAGGAACTCGCCGACCACAACGCCATGCGCGATGCGATGCAAGACAACAACGCGCGCGGCCCGGGCGAAGGATACGGCCCCGGTCCGGGCATGGGGCAACCCGGCATGAGTCCGCGCGGGCCGATGATGCAGGCACCCGGGCAAGGCTACGGCCCAATGCAGGGCTACGGCTACCGGATGCCGCACCCGGGTTGGGGCTATGGCCAGCCGAACCCTGGCTGGGGCACCGCGCCGGGTTGGGGCCAGCCGCAAGGTTACGGCCCGCAGCAAGGTTGGGGGCCGCAGCAAGGCTGGGGCCAACCGCAGGGCATGATGCAACCCGGATGGGGCCAACCTCAGGGCATGGGCCCCGGCGGCGGCATGGGATGGCAACCGGGTCAGCAGGGAACCGGGCCGCAGGCCATGCAGGAACGGATGGCCGGCGCGCTTGATGCCGACGGCGATGGCCGGATCAGCCTTGACGAATTCGTCAAGGCCGGCGAGGCCTGGCTGCCGCGCTTCGACCGCAACCGCGACGGCGTGGTGAACACGCAGGATTTCCCCTCCGTCCCGCAACAATGATCCCCGAGGCACCGCGGCAACGCCCCGCCCGGTGCAGGCCCCGCGCTCCCCGGCGCGGGGCCTTTTCTTTGCTGTCGGCCCGTGGCAGCCTGCAGGGATGGACGACTTCCTGATCATCGGCGGCGGCATCGCCGGCACCTCCGCAGGCGCCCGGCTGGCGGCACTCGGCCGGGTCACCTTGCTGGAAGCGGAAGACGGGCTCGGCCATCACGCCTCGGGCCGCTCGGCGGCGCTGTTCGAACAGCAATACGGGCTGGCCTCGACCGTCGCCCTGTCGCGCGCCTCGGCCGATTATCACGCCCACGCCAACGGCGGCGTGCTCAGCCCGCGCGGGATCATGTTCATCGCCGGCGACGGCGAGGAGAAAGCACTTGCCGCCGACATCGCCAATATCGGCCTGCATCCCATCGACGTCGACGAGGCCCGCACCATGGTGCCGGTGCTCAATCCGCAGGCCGTCCGCCTCGCCGCCTGGCACGAAGAGGCATGGGACATCGACACCGACCGGCTGATCCAGACCTTCGCCCGCGAGATCCGGGCGAACGGCGAGGTGGTGACCGGCGCGCAAGTGACCGCGATCCGGCGCATCCCGACCGGCTGGGAAGTGGAGGCCCGCGGCGAAACCTACACGGCCCGCAAGCTGGTGAACGCGGCCGGCGCCTGGGCCGACACGATCGCGCGGATGGCCGGGATACCCCCCATCGGCTTCACCCCCAAGCGCCGTTCGATGGCGCGCGTCGCCGCCCCCGAGGGCCATGACGTGCGCGGCTGGCCGATGGTCGTCGGCGCCGGCGAGACGTGGTACATGAAACCCGACGCGGGCGCGCTGCTGATCTCTCCCGCCGATGCAGAGCCGGTCGAGCCGCACGACGCCTGGGCCGACGACATGGTGCTGGCAACCGGTATCGCCGGCTGGGAGGCGCATGTGACCACGCCGGTGACCCGGATGCTCGCCAACTGGGCGGGCCTGCGCACCTTCTCGCCCGATGGCAACCTGGTGATCGGCCCTGCGCCGCAAGACCGCGATTTCCTCTGGTGCGCGGGCCAGGGCGGCTACGGTTTCCAGACCGCCCCCGCCGCGAGCCGGTTGCTGGCCGATCTGGTTGCGGATCGCCCGCCAGAGATCGACGCCGAAACCCGCGCCGCCCTCGATCCGGCCCGCTTCGGGTGACGCGAGATTGACGTTACGGCACCACGGCGCAAGCGCGCCCGTGTTGACCGATATCAAAGACCCGCTTGCGCTCGTGGGGCATCCCGCCCACACGGGGAGGATCGAGCAAGCCAACCGGGCGCGCATCGCCCGGCCCAAGGAGAGTGAACATGGACGCCAACCCCCTTGCGAAGATGATGAATCCGCGCTCCGTCGCCGTCTACGGGGCCTCGGAAAGCGGCAAGAGCGTTGGCAGTCTCGTGTTCGCCAACCTGCGCGCCGATGGTTTCGCCGGGCCGATCTACCCGATCAACCCGAAATACAAGAAGGTGGGCGGGCTCACCTGCTATCCCAGCATTCTCGATGTCGGCGAGGAGGTCGATCTCGCGGTGATCGCCACGCCGGCGCGCACCGTGCCCGGCATCATCCGCGATCTCGGCGAGGCGGGCACGAAGAACGCCATCATCCTGTCGGCGGGCTTCGGCGAGGGCGGGGGTGACGGCGCCGACGAGGAAAAAGAGCTGATCGCCGCGGCCCAGCGCGCCGGCGTGCGCTTCATGGGGCCCAACTGCGTTGGCCTCGTGCGGCCCTGGAACAACATGAACGCCACCTTCCTGCGCGCGGGCACACCGAAGGGCCGGATCGCGCTGATCAGCCAGTCGGGCGCGCTCAACTCGGCGATTTCCGACTGGGCCGGGCCGCATCACCTCGGGTTTTCCGCCCTGGTCAGCCTCGGCAACTCGACGAATATCGACTTCGGCGACGTGATGCAGTTTCTCGCCACCGACCCGCACACCGACGCGATCCTGCTCTATGTCGAGGGCATTCGGAACGCGCCCAGTTTTCTCTCGGCGATGAAGGCGACGACGCGGCTCAAGCCGGTGATCGTGCTGAAATCGGGCCGCCATGCCTCAAGCTCGGCGGCGGCGGCCACGCATACCGGCGCCCTGATGGGCACCGACACGGTGTTTGACGCCGCATTGGAGCGCACCGGGGCGGTGCGCGCGCTCTCCTTCGGCCAGCTCTTCGCGGCGGCCGAGATTCTCAGTTCCAACAAGCGCGCGGCGGGCAACAGGCTCGCCATCGTCACCAACGGCGGCGGTGCGGGCGTGCTTGCCGCCGACCGCGCGGGCGATACGCGGGTGGATCTCGCCAAGCTCTCGCCCAAGACGATCGAGGCGCTCGACAAGGTGCTGCCGCGCTACTGGAGCCACGGCAACCCGGTGGACGTGCTCGGCGACGCGGGCGCGAAGGAATACGGCGCGGCGGTGAAGGCGGTCTATGACGATCCGAACGTCGACGGGCTGCTCGTGCTGCTCACGCCGCAGGCGATGACCGAGGCCACCGCCATCGCCCGGGCGGTGATCGACGCGCTGCCGAAAAAGCGCACCAAGCCCTTGCTTGCGAGTTTCATGGGGGAAACCTCGGTGGCCGAGGCGCGCGAATTGCTCTCGTCGAACGGGATTCCCGATTTCGCCACGCCCGAACCGGCGGTGTCGGCGTTTTCCTACCTCGCCCAGCATCATCGCAACCGCCGGCTGGCGCTCGAAACCCCCTCGCCGCTGTCGGAGACCCATCACCCCGATCTCGAAGGCGCACGGATGATCGTCGACGCCGTGCTCGCGGAAGACCGCGACATGCTGTCGGACGTCGAGTCGAAGGCGCTGATGCGTGCCTTCCACATCCCGATCAACCTGACCGTCGAGGCCGACAGCGAAGCCGAGACGCTTGTGGCGGCCGAAACGGTGGGCTTTCCCGTCGCGGTGAAGATCAACTCGCCCGACATTTCGCACAAGTCCGACGTCGGCGGCGTGCGGATCAACATTTCCGATGCCGCAGAGGTGAAACGCGCGTTCCGCGCCATCGTCGACTCCGCGAAGAAGGCCCGGCCCAATGCGCGGATCAAGGGCGTGACCGTCGAGGCCATGGCCAAGGTCACCGACGGGCGCGAACTGGTGATCGGCGCCAGCCGCGACAAGGTGTTCGGACCCACCATCCTGTTCGGCGCCGGCGGCACCATGGTGGAGGTTCTGAAAGACAGCGCCGTCGCCCTGCCGCCGCTGAACTCGGTGCTGGCCGACCGGCTGATCAACCGCACCCGCGTGTCGCGCCTGCTCGACGCCTTCCGCGACAGGGCCGCCGTCGACCGCGAGGCGGTGATCGACGTGCTGATGCGGGTGTCCGACCTCGTGTGCGAACTGCCGCAGGTGGTGGAGCTTGATATCAACCCGCTCTTCGCAGGCCCCGACGGGGTGCTGGCGGTGGATGCCCGGGTGCGCGTGGCCCGCCCGCCGGCGCGCGACGGGCGCTACGATCACGTGTCGATCCACCCCTACCCGCGCCACCTCGTGCGCGAGGATTACCTAACCGATGGCACGCCGCTGATCATCCGTCCGATCCGCCCCGAAGACGCCGAGAGCGAGCAGACCTTCGTGCGCGAGCTTTCCGACGAGGCCAAGATGTTCCGCTTCATGGGCTCGATGAACGAGCTTTCGCCGGAGATGCTGGTGCAGTTCACCCAGATCGACTACCGCCGAGAGATGGCGATGGTGGCGATGGTGCAGCGCGGCAAAAGCTCGCAGCAGGTGGGCGTGGCGCGCTACGTCATCAACCCTGACGGCCGCAGCTGCGAGTTCGCCATCGTGGTGAACGACAAGGTCCAGCACCAGGGCATCGGCACGCGGCTGATGAAGGCGCTGTTCGGCGCCGCGCGCGATCACGGCATGACGGTGATGGAGGGCACGGTGCTCAGGAACAACGCCCCGATGCTGAAGCTGATGCACGAGCTCGGCTTCACCCAGCGCATGGACCCCGACGATCCCGAACTGGTGCTCGTCGAGCGTTACCTCTGAAGGGAAACCCGAATGCTGGGCTTCATCTCACACTACGAATGCCACGACCACGTGACCGGCGATCTGCACCCAGATGCGCCGGTGCGGCTGGAGGCGATCACCAACCAGCTGATCGCCTCGGGCATGGATTACGTGCTGCGCCATTACGATGCGCCGAAGGTCAGCCGCGCCGATCTCGAACGGGTGCACGACGCGGATTATCTCGACCGGGTTTACGCGATGGCGCCCGCGAAGGGCGCAGCCCCCGTGGAGATCGACGGCGACACGGTGATGAGCCCGGGCACGCTCGCCGCCGCCGAACGCGCGGCGGGGGCCGGGGTGCTCGCCGTCGACCTCGTGATGCAGGGCGAGGTGAACCCGGTGTTCTGCGCCGTCCGCCCGCCCGGCCACCACGCGGTGCGCGGGCAGGCGATGGGGTTTTGCCTGTTCAACAACATCGCGGTGGCGGCGGCCCATGCGATGGAGGTGCATGGGCTGAAACGGGTGGCGATCGTGGATTTCGACGTGCACCACGGCAACGGCACCGAGGATATCTTCAAAGCCGACAAGCGGGTGCTGTTCTGTTCCTCGTTCCAGCATCCTTTCTACCCCTTCACCGGCCACGAGAAGGAAACCGAAAACCTCGTCGACGTGCCGCTGCCCGCCGGAGCCGGATCGAAAGAGTTTCGCGCTGCGATCACGGATCACTGGCTGCCGCACCTCGACAGTTTCGCCCCCGAGATGCTGTTCATCTCCGCCGGGTTCGACGCCCACGTGGCCGACGACATGTCATCGCTCGCGCTCACCGATGACGATTACGGCTGGCTCACCGGCGAGCTCGTGAAGATCGCCGAGCGCCATGCGCAGGGGCGAATCGTGTCGATGCTCGAAGGCGGCTACGAGCCGCACGCGCTCGGCCGTTCGGTGGTGCGCCACCTCGACGTTCTGCTGGGGTAGGCGCGCCGCGGCCAGGGCGCTCACCCAAGCCGGAACGGGCGCGCCTTGGCCAGCCGGTCGAAGGCCGCGAGATCACCGATCAGCGCCGGCATGTCTTCGAGACGGATCATGTTCGGCCCGTCCGAAGGGGCATTGTCGGGGTCGGGGTGCGTTTCGAGGAACACGCCCGCGATGCCGAGAGAAACGGCGGCGCGGGCCAACGCCGGGGCCATGCGCCGGTCGCCGCCCGAGGCGCTGCCCTGCCCGCCCGGCATCTGAACCGCGTGGGTGGCGTCCATGATCACCGGGTAGCCGGTTTCGGCCATGATCGGCAGCGCCCGCATGTCGGCCACCAGCGCGTTGTACCCGAAGCTCGTGCCGCGCTCGGTGAGCAGGATTGCCTCGTTTCCGGTCGCCGCGACCTTCTGGGCGGCCTGCGCCATATCCCATGGCGCGAGAAACTGGCCCTTCTTGATGTTCACCGCCCGCCCGGTGCGCCCGGCCGCCTGCAACAGGTCGGTCTGGCGGCTGAGGAAGGCGGGAACCTGCAACACATCCACCACCTCGGCGACAGGCGCGGCCTGCTCGGGCAGGTGGATGTCGGTCAGCACCGGCACACCGAGCCGGGCCTTGACGCCCGCGAGCATGGCAAGCCCTTCCTCGAGGCCGGGGCCACGGACCGCGCCGGCGGAAGTTCGGTTGGCCTTGTCGAACGATGCCTTGAAGATGAAACCGAGCCCCTCGGCGGAGCAGGCCGCCTGCAGGGGTTCGGCGATGGCGAGCGCATGATCGAGCCCTTCGAGCTGGCAGGGCCCGGCGATCAGCACCAGCGGCGCGTCGTTGCCGATGGTGACACCGCCGATGTCCAGCCGGCGCGGTGATGTCATCCCGAGACCTGTTCGCGCAGGATCGAGGCGGTAAGCGAGAGCATCAGGTAGATCCCGGCGAAAACGAGGAAGGCGAGGATCGTGTTCTCGAAGGCGCGCGGATAGGTCGGCTGGTCCGGCGCGACCGGGTGCACGCCCATCTCGAGATAGCGCGTCTGCTTGTTGGCCTCGATACGCGCCGATTCGAGCTGCTGCAACGCCTGCTGCAACAGCGCGGTGCGGGTTTCGAGATCGGATTGCGCGATGGCGAGCTGGCCGGAAATCTCGGCCAGGCTTTCGCCAAAGGCGCTGGTGCCGCCCACCTCCGTCAGCTTGGCGCGCAGTTCGGCGATCAGCGCCTCGAGCCTGCGGATATCGCCGCGCACGCCGTCGACGCGGGCCTGGTTCGGGCGCGCGTTGTCGAGCAATTGCTGAAGCTGAAGCTGCTTCTCGGCGAGTTGGGTTTCAAACCCCGTGACCTGGCTCATCACCGCGCTGGCGTCGGACGTGGCATCGAACACGCCGAGTTCCCGCTGCAGCCGGAGCACCTCGTTCTGCGCTTCAACCCGCTTCGTCTCGGCCGCGAGGTAGCTTTCCATCGCCCCCGACATCTGGTCTTCACGCAGGCGCGAAGTGAGATTGTCGACCCGCTCCTCGGAGTAGCGGATCAGCGCCTCGGAGAATGCGGCGGAAAGCTCGGGGCTCGCCGCAACGACTTCCATCTTGATGATCCCCTCGGTCGGGTCGAAGCCGATCTTCACGTTGCGCTTGAAGAGCTTGTAGGCCTGTTCGTTGGTCGGGTTCGGATCGAGACGCTGGATCGGGTCGATGCTCGGATCGGAGAAATGATCCTTGAAGCCGAGTTCCGCATCGAGCCGCAACATCGCATCGCGTGAGGTGAGGTAGCTCTGCACGGTGATCGAATCCTGGCTCGTCGCCAGCCCGGAACCGGCGAACAGGCTGCCCAGCGTCGATTGCCCCGACTCGGCCTTCTGGATCACGAATTCGGATTTCGTCGCGTACATCGGCGTGGCGATGGCGTAGAAGTAATAGCCTGCGAGCAAGGTGGGCAGGAAGACGAAGAACGCCAGGCGGGTGAACAGAAGCAGCAGCTTGCGGCGGCGGCGGCGCGCGATGTCGCGCTGGATTTCCATCACCGAACGCGCGCGGTCGGCGGCATCCATCACGTTGGTCGAGGGCAGTTGGTTGTTTTTCGGCGGCATCGTCTGCGGCAGGTTGCCGCCGCCCGGCACCGTCTGCGGCAGGTTGCCCCCGCCCGGCCCCCGGGGCGGCTTGCCGTCGGCCGACACGAGTTCGAGCATGTTGGCGCGATGAAACGGGTCGATCCCGGCGCCGCGCAGAAGGCGCACCGCGTCGTAATCCGAGGTTGCGGGCAGGCCGTGCTTCTGCGCCAGCCGGCGGGCCATGCGCAGTTGCCGCCCGGTGAGCCCTTCCTTGCGGATCGCGGCCAGTTCGTCTTCGCCCTGGCCAACCTGGTTCGCGGCAGCGGCGCTGCCCTCGCCCTGCCCCTGGGCGGGCGCGGCCCGGCTGGCGGTGGTGAACCCCTCGTCGGGAAAGCCGTCCTCGGTGCCGTCGGCAACCGATTGTTCCAGCGGGTTGAGTTGACGCGGCGCCTGCGCGGCCTGCTCGGGGCGCGCCTCTTCCACCGGCTGCGCGCCGCCGATGACCGACGAGCGACGGATACGAAACTTCTTAGCCTTGGGTTTGGTAGTCATAAAGCTGCTTTGCCTCTTCCAAGGTATCAAACATGTAAAGCTGTCCGTCGCGCAGAACGGCGGCGGAGTGCGCGAATTTTTCGAGTGTCTTCGCCTGGTGGCTGACGATCACAACGGTTGCGTTCTCCAGCCGCTCCTTGAGCACATCGCCCGCCTTGCGATTGAACTCGGCATCCGTCGTCTGCGGCATGCCCTCGTCGATCAGGTAGATATCGAACTCGAGCGCGAGCAGCAGAGAGAACGAGAACCGCGCCCGCATTCCCGATGAAAACGTGCCGACGGGAAAATCGTAATATTCCTCCAACCCGCAAAGCCAGCGGGTGTAGGCCTCGATATAATCCGGATCGAGCCCGTAGAGCTTGGCGACGTAGCGGGCGTTTTCCTTGGCCGAGAGCCGCGAGACCACGCCCCCCATGAACCCGAGGGGAAAAGACACGCGCGAGGATTTGACGATCGCGCCCTCGTCCGGCTTTTCGAGTCCAGCCATCATGTTGATGACGGTGCTCTTGCCGGTGCCGTTAGGGGCGAGAATGCCGAGGTTGTTGCCAGGTTCGACCCGGAAAGACGCATTGTCGAGAATGACCTTGCGCTGCTTACCCGTCCAAAATGATTTGCTGACGTTCTTGAACTCGATCATCTTCGCGTGCCTCGGCCCCGCATACTGCCTTTTTGTGCCCGTATAGTCGAGCTTCGTTAACGAAGGGGTCTAAAGGTTCAATCTGGCACCAATATGTCGCGCAGATCGCCCGCGAAACAACGGTCACCAGGTCGATCTCGGCAAGACTGTGGCAATATCCCCCGCCGGATGTTTACGGTCTGATCGCGTTCCTGCCAAGCCGCAACTGTCCCAGCGACGGTTTTGGCGGATCGGCGCTGGCCCCCGGCGCATGTTTTTTCCCGCAGTGAGCGTAGTTCTGGCAAGAGTGCACGCTGCGCGGGAGCAGGCGGCGACCAGCCGGGGCGTTGCCCGCGGCCCAGCCCCGGCCTATCTGTTGTGGATGCCCGCGCTTGCCGACCAGATCGCCACCTGCCGCCTTTGCGCCGATGCCTTCGCCGCCACGGCCACCGGCCATGCGCCCCGCCCCGTGGCCTGGTTCGCGCCCAGCGCCCATGTGCGGGTGATCGGCCAGGCGCCGGGGCTGCGGGTGCACGAAACCGGCCTGCCGTTCAACGATGCGTCCGGCGACCGGCTGCGCGACTGGATGGGGGTGAGCCGCGAAACCTTCTACGATCGCGCCCGCATCGCGATCACGCCGATGGCCTTCTGCTTTCCCGGCTACGACGCCCGCGGCGCCGACCTGCCGCCGCCCCGGCTCTGCGCCGAAACCTGGGCCGACGCCGTCGACGCGGCGCTGCCGAACGTCCGGCTTACCCTGCTGATCGGCGCCCATGCCCAGCGCCACCATCTTGGCGCCAGGGGGCGGATGACCGATACCGTGCGCGGCTGGCGCGACCATGCGCCCTATGTCTTTCCCTTGCCACATCCGTCTTGGCGCAATACGGGATGGCTCAAGCAAAACCCGTGGTTCGAGGCCGAGCTTCTGCCGGTGCTCCGGGCCCGTGTCGCCGAAGAACTGGGAGGAGAAAACCGATGGCCCTGACCCCGCTCGATCATGCGCATGCCGACATGATGGAAGACCCCGATGACGACGCCGCGCGGCTGAAGTTCTACCAGCGGCTCGCCGACACCACGCTGTTCGTGCTGCTCTCGAAGGAACCCGAGGGCGAGGTTCTCGATCCCGAGGTGCTCGAGATCGACAACAAGGAAACCGCCAATATCGAGCGTTTCGCGCTGGCATTCGACACCGAGGATCGCCTTGGCGCCTTCGCCGCCGATTACCGCAACGAGCCCCTGCCCTACGCCGCTTTGCCGGGCCGGGTGGTCGCGCAGGCGATCGCGGGCCAGGGCGTGGGGCTCGCGCTCAACCTCGACGTGGCGGTTTCGTCGATCATGCTGCCGGCCGCGGCGATGGACTGGCTGGCCGACACGCTGGCGAACGAGCCCACCGAGGGCGAGGCCTCGCTGATCGCCATCGCCCCGCCCTTCGGGCTGCCCGACGGGCTGATCGAGGGGTTGGAGGAAAAGCTGGTGAGCGCCGCCGGACTGGCGAGCCACGCGGTCTTCGTCAAGGGCACCTATTCCGACGACCGCGAGGGCTGGCTTCTGGCCTTCATCGACGCCCAGCCCGGTGCCGAGCAGGCATTGGCGCGCGCCACCCACGAGGCGCTGATCTTCTCGGGCACCGATCTCGCCAGCGTCGACGTGGCCTTCTTCGCCGCGAACGACCCGATCTGCGAACATCTCGACCACATGGGCCTGCGCTACGAATTCCCCGACCCCGAAGCGGGCGAGCGCGACGATGACGGTTACGAGGAGATCCACCCCGCCCCGGGCAGCGACCCGGCGAAGCCGCCGATCCTGAAGTAACGCGAATTGACCATTTCGGGCATTCAAGACCAAAAACGCCGCTCCCACAGGGGCGGCGTTTTCACATTTCCCGCAATCGAAGGGAATTACTTCCCGGCGTAGACCATCACCCAGACGGGCCGTTCCTGCATCAGCGCCACACCCACGCCGTAGTCGTCGACGGAACCGAGCAGGATGTTCTTGCGGTGGCCCGATGACGCCATCCACTCGGCGATCACCTGCCCGCCTGTGGTCTGACCGAAGGCGATGTTCTCGGCAGTGAGCATCGGCCGGTAGCCGGTGGCGGTGATTCGCCGCTTGGGCAGGCTGCCGCGCGCGCCCTTGTGCGAGAAGCTGTTGGTTTCGGCCATCCAGCAGGCGTGGGCCTGAGCGGCCTTGTCGAGCCGGGCGTCGCGGTCGAGCGCCCTGCGCCCCCCCGCCTTGCGCTGGGCGTTCATGTTTGCGCCCGCATCGGCCATCAGGCCCGCGGCATTGGCCGGCAGATCACAAGCCGCAGCCGGGGTGGCGACGGCGAGAAGTCCCGCGAGCGCGAAAGCCCTCACTTCTTGCCCTTTGGCTTGGCCGCTGCCTCCAGCGCCTCGATCCGGGCCTTGAGCGCCTCGTTTTCCTCGCGCGCTTTCTGGGCCATGGCGCGCACCGCGTCGAATTCCTCGCGGGTCACCAGCTGGCGATCAGCCAGCCAGCGATCCATCCAGCTTTTCATCGCCGTCTCGGCCTCCGAGCGCGCGCCCTGCGCCACGCCCATGGCGTTGGTCATCAGCTGGGAAATGTCGTCGAGAACCTTGTTACGCGTCTGCATTGCCGCCTCCATGCGCTTTCGCCCTATATGGCGCAGCCGGTGGCGATCCACAAGGTTGACACCCCGCGCGCGCCGCCGCAACAAGACGCCATGTTTGCCGCGATCCCCTTTCCCGACCTCTCGCCGGAGATCTTTTCGATCGACCTCGGGAGCTTCCGCTTCGCGCTGCGCTGGTATGCCATGGGCTATATCGTCGGCATCCTGATCGCGTGGTGGATCATGTCGCGCGCCATCGCCAACGCCAGCTTGTGGCAAAGCGGCGCACCGATGACGCGGGCGCAACTCGAAGAGATGGTCACCTGGATGGTGGTGGGCATCATAGCGGGCGGGCGGCTTGGCTTCGTGCTGTTCTACCAGCCGGGCTATTACCTCTCCAATCCGCTCGAGATCCTGAAGGTCTGGCAAGGCGGCATGTCGTTCCACGGCGGCTTTCTCGGCGTGGTGCTGGGAGCGTGGCTGTTCTCGCGCCGCAACGGGTTGCCCACCGCCTCGGTGGCCGACCTGATCGCGCTCGCCACCCCGCCGGGGCTGGGGCTGGTGCGGGTGGCGAACTTCATCAACGCCGAGCTATGGGGCCGGCCGACGGATGCGCCCTGGGGCGTGATCTTCCCCGGCGCGCGGGCGCAGGATTGCCCCGGCGTCGAGGGCCTCTGCGCCCGCCACCCCTCGCAGCTCTACGAGGCGGCACTGGAGGGGCTGGTGCTGATGGCGGTGCTCGCCTTCCTCGCTTACGGGCGCGGCTGGCTGAAAACGCCCGGGCGCATCGCCGGCACCTTCTTCCTCGGCTACGGCCTTGCCCGTTTCACCGTGGAGTTCTTCCGCGAGTCCGATGCGCAGTTCGTCACCGCCGACAACCCGATGGGCCACGTGTTGCTTGGCATGACGATGGGGCAGGTGCTCAGCCTGCCGATGATCGTCGCGGGCGTGCTCACGCTGATCTGGGCCAGCCGGCGCGCGCGAGCATGAGCCTCGCTGCGGCGCTCCGGGCCCGGATCGCCGAGGCCGGGCCGATCACGGTGGGCGCGTTCATGGCCGAGTGCCTGTTGCACCCGAAATGGGGCTATTACACCACTCGTGACCCTCTGGGCACGGCCGGCGATTTCACCACCGCGCCGGAAATCAGCCAGATGTTCGGCGAGCTTGTCGGGCTGGCTCTCGCGCAAGCCTGGATGGACCAGGGCACGCCTGACGCCATCACGCTGGCCGAGCTTGGCCCCGGGCGCGGCACGCTGATGGCCGATATCCTGCGCGCCACCAAGGCCGTGCCGGGCTTTCACGCCGCGCTCGAAATTCACCTCGTCGAAGCCTCGCCCGCCTTGCGCGAAAAGCAGCGCGCGGCGCTGGCGGGCCATGACATCACCCACCACGACAGCGCGGGCACGCTCCCCGAGGCGCCGCTTTTCCTGATCGCCAACGAGTTCTTCGACGCGCTGCCGATCCGGCAGTTCATCCGCGCGGGCGACGCCTGGCGCGAGCGGCTGGTCGGGCTCGACGACGACACGCTCGCCTTCGGCCTCGGCGTGCCCGACATGCCGGCCGAGCTTGCCCACCGCGACGACGTGGCCGAGGGCGGGCTGGTGGAGACCTGCCCCGCCGCCGCCGCGATCATGGATCAGATCGCCCGCCGCATCGGCACCCACGGCGGCGCCGCGCTGATCGTCGACTACGGCGACTGGCGCTCGCTTGGCGATACGCTGCAGGCGCTGAAATCCCACGCGCCGGTGGACCCGCTCGCCACGCCGGGCGAGGCCGACCTGACGGCGCATGTCGATTTCGAGGCGCTGGCGCGCGCCGCCCCGGCGCTTGCCGCTTCGCGGCTCACGCCGCAGGGGGTGTTTCTCGAACGGCTCGGAATCACGCCACGCGCCGAGGCGCTTGCCCGGCGCTTGAGCGGCACGGCGCTTGACGCGCATGTCGCCGCGCATCGGCGGTTGACGCACCCCGACGAAATGGGAACCCTGTTCAAGGTGCTCGCCCTCGTGCCGCCGGGCGCACCGATGCTGCCCGGACTGGAGCCATGACGCTGGACGCCATCACTTCCCCCGCCCTCGAGGGCGCCGCCCACGGGTTCTTCACCCGTCGCGGCGGCGTGTCGTCGGGGGTTTATGCCGGGCTCAACTGCGGTGGCGGTTCGGGCGACCAGAACGAGGCGGTGGCGCTCAACCGGGCCCGGGTGGCAAAGGCGATGGGGGTGGGTCCGGAAGAACTCGTCACCGTGCACCAGACCCACAGCGCCGACGTGGTCACCGTGACCGGCCCGCTCGGCCAGCCCCGCCCCGAGGCCGACGCGATGGTGACCGCCACCCCCGGCGTCGCTTTGGCAGTGCTCACCGCCGATTGCGAGCCGGTGCTTTTCGCCGACCGCGCGGGCGGCGTCGTCGGTGCCGCGCATGCAGGCTGGAAGGGCGCGCTCGACGGCGTGCTCGAAGCCACGCTCGACGCGATGGAAGCCCTCGGCGCACGGCGCGACCGGATCGTTGCCGTGATCGGCCCGACGATCAGCCAGCCCAACTACGAGGTCGGCCCCGAATTCGTCGCCCGCTTCATCATCGCAAACCCCGACCACGCCCGTTTCTTCAAGCCCGGCAACGGCGACCGCGCGTTGTTCGACCTGCCCGCCTTCGGACTCGACCGACTGCATCGCGCCGGCGTGGGCCATGCCGAGTGGACCGGCGATTGCACCTATGGCGACGCGGGGCGCTTTTTTTCCTACCGCCGCTCGGTGCACCGCAAGGAGCCCGATTACGGCCGGCTGATCTCGGCGATCCGGCTTTGACCGGCAGGTCATCGCGCAGGTAGAAACGGCATCGCGCAACCTGGGCGATCGTCATCGCGGAAATCGCCCCCGACATTCCCCCGATGCGACAAAAACTTGCCCCATTCCGAGGCGACAAATCACTTTGAAACGTCGGGGAGGCCCGGCCTTGGTGAAGCCGCAGTAAAAAGGGCAAAGAGATGAAAAAACGCTGGATGAAATTGGCAGTCGAAGCGGCCGGAACCGAGGCCTTCGATCTTCCCTGGGCCCGTGGCAGCCGCCGCACACGCTGGAAGGCCGCCGCCCGCGCCCGCGCCCTGGCCGCCTGACGCACTTCCCTCACCTCACCGTGCGAAAACGAAAAGCCGCTCTCGAGAGCGGCTTTTTGGCTTTCATTTGGCTTTCAAACGCCCCTCAGCTGACCGCGTTGACCCGAGACTCGAGCACGTCGAAGGGCACGCCCGGCTCGTCCTTGGCGTCGCGGATCACCAGCGAGGTTTTCACGCTGGCCACGTTTTCCGCCGCCGTGAGCTGTTCGGTGAGGAAGCTCTGGAAGGTCGAGAGATCGGGCGAGACGCATTTGAGCAGGAAATCCACCTCCCCGTTCAGCATGTGGCACTCGCGCACCAGCGGCCATGCGCGGCAGCGGTCTTCGAAGGCGACGAGATCGGCCTCGGCCTGGCTTACCAGCCCGACCATGGCGAACACCTGCACCTCGAAACCGAGTTTTCGGGAATCCACCTTGGCATGATAGCCGCGAATGTAGCCGGCCTCTTCCAGCGTCCGCACCCGGCGCAGGCACGGCGGCGCGGAAATGCCGACGCGCTTGGCCAGTTCGACGTTGGTCATGCGACCGTCAGCCTGCAGTTCGGCAAGGATCATGCGGTCGATCGCGTCGAGCTTGTGGGCGGACATTGAGAATTCCCTGGCAAATTTGCGCGGAACTTACTCCCGCACGCAGGGATCCGCAATAAAGTTTCGCGATTGCGCAAGATCATTTCTCGCACACGTCGACCTAATTGGGCCCCCTGACAGCATGTCGCAAGGGGTTACGAGGCCGCGCTTAGCGGACTATATCGGGATCAACCATGAAATTCGAAGGATAACACCATGTCCGAAACACATCACACCAAGGTTCTCATCATCGGCTCGGGGCCGGCGGGCTACACCGCCGGGGTCTACGCCGCGCGCGCGATGCTCTCGCCGATCCTCGTTCAGGGAATGGAACCCGGCGGCCAGCTCACCACCACCACCGAGGTGGAAAACTACCCCGGCTTCACCGAGGTGCAGGGGCCCGAGTTGATGGTGAAGATGCAGGAACACGCCGAAGCCATGGGCACCAAGGTGATCCAGGACATCATCACCGATCTCGACCTTTCCAAGCGTCCGTTCACCGCCAAGGGCGATTCGGGCAACGTCTACACCGCCGACGCGGTGATCCTCGCCACCGGCGCGCGGGCCAAGTGGCTGGGGCTTCCGAGCGAAGACAAGTTCAAGGGCTTCGGCGTGTCGGCCTGTGCCACCTGTGACGGCTTCTTCTACCGCGAGAAGAACATCGTGGTGGTCGGCGGCGGTAACACCGCCGTGGAAGAGGCACTGTTCCTCACCAACTTCGGCAAGAAGGTCACGCTCATCCACCGCCGCGACGAGCTGCGCGCCGAGAAGATCCTGCAGAACCGCCTGTTCAAGCACCCGAAGGTCGAGGTGCTCTGGGATCACACCATCGACGAGATCGTCGGCACCGACATGCCGATGGGCGTCACCGGCGTTCGGGCCAAGCACGTCAAGACCGGCGAGATCACCGAGGTGCCTGCCGACGGCGTGTTCATCGCCATCGGCCACGCCCCGGCGTCGGAACTGGTGAAGGATGTGCTGGAGTTGCACAACGGCGGTTACGTGAAAGTCGAACCGGGAACGACGCGCACCTCCATCCCCGGCGTTTTCGCGGCGGGCGACCTCACCGACCACGTCTACCGCCAGGCAGTGACCTCGGCTGGCATGGGCTGCATGGCGGCGCTGGATGCGGAGAAGTTCATCGCCGAAACCGAGGACGAGGCCGCAATGGCCGAACCCGAAACGGCCTGATCGCCGCAGGCACCGCAAGGTCTGGCCGTCCCCGCTCGCGGGGGCGGCTTTTTCGTGGTTTCGAGCCATTTTTGCCGCAATCGCGAGATAATGCCGCCCGGCAAACTTGAAGTCCGGCGGCAACGCCGGATAGATGCCCCCATCAGGTCGCCCGCGAGGCGAGCCACCGAGCAGTAGTTAACAAGGCCCAAAGAATGATGTTGCCCAACCTCGCCCCGATTTCCGAACTCTATGTGTCCTACGACAGCGCGCAGAAGCTCAAGCAGGAGGCCGCCGATCTCGCAAGCTGGGATCTGACCCCGCGCCAGATCTGCGATCTCGAACTGCTGATGAACGGCGGCTTCAACCCGCTCAAGGGGTTCCTCTCGGAGGCGGACTACGACGGCGTCGTCGAGAACATGCGCCTTGCCGACGGCACGCTCTGGCCGATCCCGATCACCCTCGACGTTTCGGAAGATTTCGCCGCCAAGCTCGAAGAGGGGCAGGACATCGCCCTGCGCGACCAGGAAGGCGTGATCCTCGCCACGATGACGATCACCGACAGCTGGGTGCCGAACAAGGCGCGCGAGGCCGAGAAGGTGTTCGGCGCCGATGACGTGGCGCACCCGGCCGTCAACTACCTGCATCACACCGCCGGCAAGGTGTATCTCGGCGGGCCGGTCACCGGCATCCAGCAGCCGGTGCATTACGATTTCCGCGGCCGGCGCGATACGCCCAACGAGCTGCGCGCCTATTTCCGCAAGCTCGGCTGGCGCCGGATCGTGGCGTTCCAGACCCGCAACCCGCTGCACCGCGCGCACCAGGAACTCACCTTCCGCGCCGCCAAGGAAGCCCAGGCCAACCTGCTCATTCACCCGGTGGTGGGGCTGACCAAGCCCGGCGACGTGGATCACTTCACCCGCGTGCGCTGCTACGAAGCGGTGCTCGACCAGTATCCGCAATCCACCACCACGATGAGCCTGTTGAACCTCGCGATGCGCATGGCCGGCCCGCGCGAGGCGGTCTGGCACGGGCTGATCCGCGCCAACCACGGCGTGACCCACTTCATCGTCGGGCGCGACCATGCCGGCCCCGGCAAGAACTCGGCGGGTGAAGATTTCTACGGGCCCTACGACGCGCAGGAGCTGTTCAAGCAGCACCAGGACGAGATCGGCGTCGAGATGGTCGACTTCAAGCACATGGTCTACGTGCAGGAACGGGCGCAGTATTACCCGGTTTCGGAAGTGCCCGAGGACGCGACCGTGCTCGATATCTCCGGCACCGAACTGCGCCGCCGCCTCCGCGAGGGGATCGAGATCCCCGAGTGGTTCTCCTTCCCCGAGGTGGTGCAGGAGTTGCGCCGCACCTCGCCGCCACGCGCGCAGCAAGGCTTTACGGTGTTCTTCACCGGCCTCTCCGGCTCGGGCAAATCGACCATCGCCAACGCGCTGATGGTGAAGCTGATGGAGATGGGCGGCCGCCCGGTGACGCTGCTCGACGGCGACGTGGTGCGCAAGAACCTCTCGTCGGAACTGGGCTTCTCGAAAGAGCACCGCGACCTCAACATCCGCCGCATCGGCTACGTGGCAAGCGAGATCACCAAGAACGGCGGCATCGCGATCTGTGCGCCGATCGCGCCCTATACCGCCACCCGCCGCGCCGTGCGCGAAGAAATCGAGCAATACGGCGCCTTCGTCGAGGTGCACGTGGCGACCTCGCTGGAGGAATGCGAGAGGCGCGACCGCAAGGGGCTCTACAAGCTCGCACGCGAAGGCAAGATCAAGGAATTCACCGGCATCTCCGACCCCTACGAGGAACCGGCAACGCCCGAACTGCGCGTCGACACCGAGGGTGTCGAGGTCGACAACTGCGCGCACCAGGTGATCCTGAAGCTGGAATCGCTGGGGCTGATCAAGGCCTGACCCGTTGCCGCCCCCACGCGGGGTGGCGCGGCGCTACGCGAGGCGACCATCGGCGAAGGATTCTCCGGTCTGGCGCTGTTTTCCGCTCGAAAGCATCCCACATGAGCTACGCGCGCCACGCGCAGGCACCGGGCGGAGGAAACGGCGAAGAATGGACAAGGGCATGCAGAAACCGGACACCGAACAAACCGAACTCAGGCAGATCCCGCCGCTGCAGCCGGGCCCCCTGGGCCGGGTTCAGGCGCTGCTGGAATCGGCGCGGTTCCAGAATGCGATCATCGTGCTGATCATGGTCAACGCGATCACGCTCGGGCTGGAAACCAGCCCCGCCGTGATGGCGGTCATCGGCCCGCAGCTGCTGGTTTTCGACAAGATCGTGCTGGGGGTTTTCGCGCTCGAGATCTTCGCCAAGCTGATCGTCTACCGCAGCCGCTTCCACCGCGACCCGTGGAACCTGTTCGATTTCGCCGTGGTCTCGATTGCGCTGATGCCGGCGACCGGCCCGCTCTCGGTTCTGCGCGCACTGCGCATCCTGCGGGTTCTGCGGCTGGTTTCGGCGGTGCCATCGATGCGCCGCGTGGTGATGGCGCTGCTGGCCTCGATCCCCGGCATCAGTTCGATCGTCGGGCTGCTGCTCCTGGTGTTCTACGTCTTCGCGGTGATGGCGACCAAACTGTTCGGCGCCGCTTTCCCGGAATTCTTCGGCTCGATCGGGGCCTCGTTCTACTCGCTGTTCCAGATCATGACGCTGGAAAGCTGGTCGATGGGGATCGTGCGGCCGGTGATGGAGGTTTTCCCCCTCGCCTGGCTCTATTTCGTGCCCTTCATCCTCGTCACCTCGTTCACGGTGCTGAACCTGTTCATCGGCATCGTGGTCGATGCCATGCAACGCCAGCACGCGGCCGAGGATGCCGAGAATGCCCCCGAGGCGGCCTCGGCCGATGCGCAGGGGGAGATCCTCGCCGAGCTTCGCGCCCTGCGTCAGGAGGTCGCCCAGTTGCGGCAATCGCCGCGCGCCTGACGCGGTGACGAAAAACAAAAAAGCGCCCGCCAATGTGCGGGCGCCCCTTGATCAGGCACAAGTGCCATTGCGGTTCAGTGCACCGTCACCGGCGCAAAATCGTTCTGGCGGGCGAGCACGAAGGCCAGTTCACGGTCGCGCACCAGCGCCAGCCGCTCGCCATCGGCGCTATGCACCGCGTAAAGCTTCTTCAGCCCGCCAACCTGCGGACGAATATCTTCGGGAAGGTCGTCCACCGCAACCTCGCGCACGTAGACGATCCTGTCATCGCTCTCCGGCAGAGCCTTGTATTTCACATCCATCTCGCTCTCCTTCTCACTTGAGCGGGTGCCCCCATCGGGCTCACCCTTGGCGGATCTGGATCGTCTTAACGATCTTCTCGGGCTCGGCACGTTCCAGATCGATATGCAAAAGCCCGTTTTCGGTCGCCGCCCCCGTCACCTCGACACCATCGGCCAGCACGAAGCTCTTCATGAACTGCCGCGCGGCGATGCCCCGGTGCAGGAACACGCGGCCCTCTTCCTTTTTCGGGCTGCGGCCACGCACCACCAGCTTACGGTCTTCAACCGTGAGCGAGAGATCATCTTGCGAGAATCCGGCCACGGCCAGCGTGATCTGGTAAGCGCGTTCGCTCACCTGTTCGATGTTGAAGGGCGGATACCCCTCCGTGCCCGATTTCTCGGCCTGTTCGAGCATCCGCTCGAGCTGGTCAAACCCGAGAAGAAACGGGTGTGTCCCCAGCGTCAGTTTCGTCATCTCCACGTCCTTTACAAAAGCGACCTGTCAGATAGGCCCCGATTCCGGCGACCCGTGAGAGAAATATGGGGCTGCCCGCGCGGCCGTGCAAGAGCCGCAAAGGGCTTGGCGGATTCCCAGCCACGGGCTAAGTTCTTCCAACAGCAAAAAAAACGACTCGGTGCCGATGTCCAATGCCGAAGAGATGAAGACCGAGGATGTCTTGCGGATCGAGCTTGAAGTGCTCAAGCGCGAGCACCGCGATCTCGACGAGGCGATCGTGGCCCTGCAGGACCGCAGCACCGCCGACCAGCTCACGATCCGGCGGCTCAAGAAGCAAAAGCTCGTCCTGAAGGACAAGATCGCCCGGATCGAAGACCAACTCACCCCCGATATCATTGCGTAATCACGTGTTTGCGCGTAGAACGCCGCTTCCAAACACAAGCCGGACAGCGAGGCGCCCATGGCAGACGTGAAAGTGGGGATCATCATGGGCAGCCAGTCGGACTGGCCCACGATGAAGGAGGCCGCGCAGGTTCTCGATGAACTCGGCGTGGCTTATGAGGCGCGGATCGTCTCGGCCCACCGCACCCCCGACCGGCTGTGGGAATACGGCAAAACGGCCGTCGACCGCGGCCTGCATGTCATCATCGCCGGCGCGGGCGGCGCGGCCCACCTTCCCGGCATGATGGCGTCGAAAACCCGGGTGCCGGTGATCGGCGTGCCGGTGCAGACAAAGGCGCTCTCAGGCGTCGACAGCCTTTATTCCATCGTGCAGATGCCCAAGGGCTTTCCCGTCGCCACCATGGCAATCGGCGCGGCGGGCGCGGCCAATGCCGGGCTGATGGCCGCGGGCATCCTCGCGGTTTCCGATCCGGCCCTCGCCCAGCGCCTCGACGCCTGGCGCGCAGCGCTTTCCGCCGCCATTCCGCAAGAGCCGCAAGATGATTGATTTCGACACGCCCGATCCCGAAGAGATCGCCGAGATCCCCGCCCCGCTGCCGGTGGGCGCCACCATCGGCATCCTCGGCGGTGGCCAGCTTGGCCGCATGCTCTCGGTCGCCGCCTCGCGGCTGGGGATGAAAACCCATATCTTCGAACCGGGCGAGAACCCGCCGGCGGGGCAGGTCGCCGACCGCGTTACCACTGCCGGATATGACGACGAGGCGGCCCTGCGGGCATTTGGCGAGGCCGTCGACGTCATCACCTACGAGTTCGAGAACATTCCCACCAAGGCCCTCGACATCCTCGAAGAGCTTGCCCCGATCCGCCCCAACCGCGAGGCGCTGCGCATCAGCCAGGATCGGGCCATCGAGAAGGGCTTCATCCAGAGCTGCGGGCTGAATATCGCGCCCCATTGCGCGGTGTCCAACGCGCTTGATCTCATGGTCGCGCTGGAAACCGTCGGTGTGCCCTCGATCCTGAAAACCCGCACGCTCGGGTACGACGGCAAGGGACAGGCACGCCTGTCATCGCAAGAAGATGCCGCCGCGGCGCTCGAAGCGGTAGGCAACGCCCCGGCGATCCTCGAAGGCTTCGTTGATTTCGAGCGCGAGGTGAGCGTGATCGTGGCGCGCGGGGTCGACGGCTCGGTGGCGTTCTACGACCCCGGCGAGAACGTCCACAAAAACGGCATCCTCGCCACCACGACGGTGCCCGCGCGGCTCGGCGAGAACCGGCAGAAAGCCGCGAAGCTCGCAGCGCAAACCATCGCCGAAGGGTTGGATTACGTGGGCGTGATGGGGGTGGAAATGTTCGTCACCGCGTCCGGCCTCCTCGTGAACGAGATCGCGCCGCGGGTGCATAATTCAGGGCACTGGACCCAGAACGGCTGCGTGATCGACCAGTTCGAGCAACATATCCGCGCCATCGCGGGCTGGCCGCTGGGCGACGGCACCCGGCATTCGAACGTGGTGATGGAAAACCTCATCGGCGACGACATGGACCGCGTGCCGGAGCTTGCCGCCGACCCGGCCAACGCGCTGCACCTCTACGGCAAGGCCGAGGTGAAACCCGGGCGCAAGATGGGGCACGTCAACCGGATCACCGGTCCCGCCGAGGATCACTCGTAGCCGGCTTCCTTGCGGATCCTGTCGAGCACGTCGCCGTAATCGAGAGCCTCGTCGAAGCGCCCGGTTTCGAGGAACGTTACCACCTGGGCGATCACCAGCGGGCTGACCATGGTGAAGGTGTGGGTGACCGGCAGCACGATATGGTCGGCCATGCCGGCGACCTTGGTGCTCTCGACCGAAACCTTGCCGTCGTCCTCGCCCTCGATCAGCGCCGAGAAAACCGGGTTCATCGACTGGTTGCCCGCGATCACCCCAAGCTCGAAGGCGGGAAGACCGGCGGTGCGCGGCACCGAGCCCGCGCCGGTGCCCAGTTCCAGCCCGGCGGGGCCGTTCAGCCATTCGAACGGCTCGAAATCGCCAAGCTGGTAGTCGCGGAAAGCATCCACCAGTTGCGATCCCTGGTTGGGCGGGGCCAGCATCACCACGCGGCCCATGTTGGGCGGGCGGAAATCGCGCAGCCAGACACGCGCCAGGATGCCGCCCATGGAATGGGTGACGAAATGGGTGGTCATGCCGCCGCATTGTTGCACCGCGTCGGGCACGGCCAGTTCGACAAGCTCCTGGATCGGGGCCTCTGTCGATGGATAGCCGTCGTTCACCACCTTGTAGCCGAGTTGTAACAGCGCCTCCTCCATCACCCGCATCGAGGCGGCGCTGCGCGCGAGGCCGTGCAGCAGCACAACGCATTCGCCCGCGCCGGCGCGGGCCGGTGCGGCAGGCCCCGCGAGCGAGACCGAAAGTGCAAGGATGGCAGTGAGCAGGCGAATCATGGTGGAAAGATCAGCACATCAGGGGGCCTCGGCAAGGGCGCGCGCCGGCTTTCGGCGCGCGCCCGCCGTTTGTTTTCAGGCAGCCGGTTCAACCCCGAACGCGGGGCGCGTGATCCGCACCACCACCGCCCCGGCGCCGACGAGGAAGATCGCCATCACGGCAAGCCAGCCGAGCCAGGGGATAAGGCCGATCAGCGCGCCGATGGCGGCGCCCGAGAAGGCCGCGAGGGCCCGGTCGCCGATCGATTTCGGCATCGGCCGGCCAGCGACGGCGGTGGCCCAGACACCGATGGAATAGGTGCCGACCACGTAGCCGCCGATGCCGAGCAACACCGCTGCGATCAGCGCGACCGGGATCACCACGATGCCGATCCCGGTCATCGCGAGGAAGACGACGGACCCGACCAGCGCCGAAAGCCCGGCGAAGCCGAGAAGCCCGGTGCGCAGCGGACGGTCCAGCGCGCGTTCGCGCAGGGCCGCGAGCTGTTTCGGCGCGATCGCCCCGAACAGGGTGCCGATCAGGCCCACCGCGAGGATACCGCCAAGCCAGCCGCGCAGGCGGGTGAAGAAGCCGGGGCGTTCCTGAAGCACGTCGCCATCGACCGCGTCGAAGGCGCGCGCGGGGTGGAACGTCACGCGATCGGCGGACGCCACCCGCTCGGGCACGTCAACGTTGTCGGGATCGTCGGTGTAGATATGCACCTCGCCGGCGACCGAGGCCGCGTCGCCCCAGCTCACATCAGGCGTGGCAAGGGCCAGGTCGCCCATGATCGCGGCATTCAGGGTGATGGTTTCACCCGCGAGCAAAGCGTTGCCCGCGACCGGCGCATCAAGCCGGATACGTGACCCCGTGGCGCGCACATCGCCGGAAACGGGCTCGGTGATCGTCAACCGCTGGCCCATGATGGTCACGTCCCCCGCGACGGGCGCCTCGACGTCGACTTCCATCCCGGCGCCGTAGAAATTCTCGCCGACGCGGCTCATCAGGGTAACGTAGCGCCCGGCCATGTGGGCCGAGCCACCGATCTCGGTGCGCGCGGTGACCTTGTCGCCCGCGGCGAAGAGATCGTCGACCGCCTCGCCCGAGAGCGTGACCGTGCGCCCGGCAAGATAGGCATCGCCGCCAAAGCGCCAATCGGCGTCGTCCTGTGCCAACGTCGGCGTGGCGAGCGCGATGAAAAGAAAGGGAATGATAGCACGAAGCATGAGTCTGCCCCCGATATAATGTTACTTGGGTTAACATAGGCGTGCGCCATGTCATTTGTAAGACAGGCGTGCAAAAAATGTTTTCGCCGGTGTCAGGAAAAGGGGCCGCCCATTGGCGGCCCCTTCCCGGTCTTGCGTCTGGGCGAAGGCCCGGCGAGCATCGCCCGCCGGAGGCACTTACATCATGCCGCCCATGCCGCCCATGTCGCCCATGCCGCCGCCGGCACCGGCGCCGCCGTCCTTGGCGGGAAGCTCGGCCACCATCGCTTCGGTGGTGATCAGCAGGCCGGCGATCGAGGCCGCGTCTTCCAGCGCGGTGCGGGTCACCTTGGCCGGATCTATCACGCCGAACTTGAACATGTCGCCATATTCTTCGGTCTGGGCGTTGAAGCCGAATGTGAGATCGTCCGACTCGCGGATCTTGCCCGCGACTACGGCACCGTCGACACCGGCGTTATCGGCGATCTGGCGCAGCGGCGCTTCGAGCGCGCGGCGCACGATGGCGATCCCCGCGGTCTGGTCGGAGTTGTCGCCTTCAAAACCGGCGAGCTTCTTGGCAGCCTGGACCAGCGAAACGCCACCGCCGACGACGATGCCTTCCTGAACCGCAGCGCGGGTTGCGTTCAGCGCGTCATCGACGCGGTCCTTACGCTCCTTCACCTCGGTCTCGGTCATGCCGCCAACGCGGATCACGGCCACACCGCCGGCGAGCTTGGCAACCCGCTCCTGCAGTTTCTCCTTGTCGTAATCGGAGCTGGTTTCCTCGATCTGGGTGCGGATCTGGGCCACGCGCGCGTCGATCTCGGCCTTGTCGCCATGGCCGTCGACGATCGTGGTCTCTTCCTTCGAGATGGTGATCGACTTGGCGGTGCCGAGCATGTCCATGGTGACGCTCTCGAGCTTCATGCCGAGATCTTCCGAGATCACCTGGCCGCCGGTCAGGATCGCGATGTCCTGCAGCATGGCCTTGCGGCGGTCACCGAAGCCCGGCGCCTTGACGGCGGCGATTTTCAGGCCACCGCGCAGCTTGTTGACCACGAGGGTCGCGAGGGCTTCGCCTTCCACGTCCTCGGCGATGATCAGCAGCGGCTTCTGGCTCTGGATCACCTGCTCGAGCAGCGGCACCATCGGCTGCAGCGACGAGAGCTTCTTCTCGTGCAACAGGATGTAGCAATCCTCGAGCTCGGCGAGCATCTTGTCGGGGTTGGTGACAAAGTAGGGCGAGAGGTAGCCACGGTCGAACTGCATGCCTTCGACGACCTCAACCTCGGTCTCCATGCCGCGGTTTTCCTCGACGGTGATCACGCCCTCGTTGCCGACTTTCTGCATCGCGTCGGCGATGAAACGGCCGATGTTGGCTTCGCCGTTCGCCGAAATGGTGCCGACCTGGGCAACCTCGTCGGAATCGGTCACGTCACGCGCGGCCGCCTTGATCGCGTCCACCACCTTGCTGGTGGCGAGGTCGATGCCGCGCTTGAGATCCATCGGGTTCATGCCGGCGGCGACCGCCTTCATGCCCTCTTTCACGATCGCCTGGGCGAGCACGGTGGCGGTGGTGGTGCCGTCGCCGGCCTCGTCGTTGGTGCGGGAAGCGACTTCCTTAACCATCTGGGCGCCCATGTTCTCGAACTTGTCTTCCAGCTCGATTTCCTTGGCCACGGTGACGCCGTCCTTGGTGATGCGCGGCGAACCGAACGACTTGTCGAGCACCACGTTGCGGCCCTTGGGGCCGAGAGTCACCTTCACCGCGTCGGCGAGAACGTTCACGCCCTTCAGCATCTTGGTGCGGGCATCGTTGCCGAACTTGACTTCTTTTGCCATGTTCCTAGCTCCTGTGTTCTATTGTTTTGAAATCCGGTCCGAAATCAGGCGATGATGCCCATGATGTCGGATTCCTTCATGATCAGCATTTCGGTGCCGTCAACGGTCACCTCGGTGCCCGACCACTTGCCGAAAAGGACCTTGTCGCCTTCCTTCACATCCATCGGGATGCGGTCGCCGTCGTCGTCACGGGCGCCTTCGCCCACGGCCACAACGATGCCCTCGGCGGGCTTTTCCTTGGCGGTATCGGGGATGATCAGGCCACCGGCGGTTTTCTCTTCGCCTTCGAGGCGACGAACGAGTACGCGGTCATGCAGGGGAGTAAATGCCATTTCTGAGGCTCCTCAACTCGGTTATTCTGGCTTTGGCACTCACCATCGGCGAGTGCTAACGGCGCATAGCTAGGCGGACGCATCGGGGCTGTCAACAGGTGGCCGCGGGAAAAAAATTTCCGAAAACTTTCGACCGGGGCACGAGGCACGGCCCGCCGGCGTCCGCGCCGCCCGCTCAGTCCTCGACGAGATGCTCGTAACGTGCGTCGGTCAGCGTCTTCATGAAGGCCACCAGCGCGTCCACGCGCCGGTCATCCAGCGCGGGGCCGTGGGTGAGCTCTTCCATCGAGAGCGTGCCCGGCACCTCGGGGTCGCGAAAGGGGGCGCCCGTCTCGGGGTTGATCAGTCGCGCCGGGTCGCGGGTGTTGAACATGTTGTAGAACAGCACGACGGTGCGCAGATCCTCGAACACCCCGTTGTGCATGTAGGGCCCGGTCACCGCGACGTTGCGCAGGGTGGGCACCTTGAACTGACCGTCAGTCTCGGGTTCATCGACCTCGGGGTTGGCGAGAAGGCCGTGGTCGATCCCCTCGAAACCGGTCATCGAGCGCACCCGCTGGTTTAACGGCACGCCGATGTTGTGATACTCGTAGTTCGAAAAGGTCTCGTCTCCGGCCATCGGCGACGGGCGCAACTGGTGGCAAAGGTTGCAATTGGTAAACTGCTGCGAGAAGAACAGGACCCGCCCGAGTTCTTCTTCCGGGCTCAGTTCCGCCTCGCCGCGCAGAAACCTGTCATACTTGCTGTCGAAGGACGCGAAGGTGTCGGTGCGCTCGAAGGCGGCGATCGCCTCGGTCATGGCACGATAGGCGGCCTCGGTATCGGCCCAGACATCGCGGCCGAAATGGGCGGCGAAGGCCGCGACGTAATCGGGGTTTTCGGCCAGCCGGTCGACCACGCTGGCCTTGTCGGGCATCCCCATTTCGAGCGGGTTGAGCGGCGGACCACCCGCCTGCCCTTCCAGATCCGGCTCCCGTCCGTCGAGGAACTGGCCGCCGCGATAAACCCCGGGATCGAGTTTCTCGAAACGCGGCGAGAACATCGCGTAGGCCGCGGTGGGGGTGTTTCGGTCGCCAAGGCTGGTGCCGTCGTCACCAAGCGAAACCATCCGCCCGAGGTCGGTCTCGCGCGGGTCGGTGAAGGCGAAAGCCGGATCATGGCAAGTGGCACAGGATTGGGTGCGGTTCCACGAAAGGTTCACGTCGAAGAACAGGGCCTCGCCCAGCGCCTCGAGGCTGCCGAACTCCTCGCCGGACGCTGCGCTGGTGCTAAGGGCGAGCGCGGCGGCGAGAACGAGGCGTTTCATTACGGGGTCTCCGGTGTTTTTCGCCCCGATAGCGCGCCGGGCGCAGGAGCGCCTTGATCCTGATCGAAACAGTCAAGTTCTGCAAGCCCCACTTCGGTGAGCGCATACACCCCGCGCCCCTGCCGCTCGAACCAGCCGTAGTGGTTTGTCCGCATCATCTCGGTCGCCCGGGCCACGCCGGTAGCCCTTGCCACTTCCGCACCCCGGCAGGCGCCCTGCGCGGCGAGATGGGCGGCAAGGCGCTCGGCGTCCTGGCGGTAGGCCGTCATCACCTTGCCACGGGTGCCGCCGGTGTTGGGATCGCCCGCGCGCCGCGCGAACTCGCCCAGCAGCCGTGCCCGCCGCGCCGGCGACTTGCGGGGGCGGAACGGGGCCGGATCGGCGTGAACCTCGACGAAACCGTCTGCGAGGCGCACCGAGAGCACACCCAGCCCCAGCCGGCGGCACAGGCCGAGATTGCCCTTGAAGGCGCGCCAGCCCGCCCGGCCCCGCCAGCGCGGCACGGCAACATAAACCATGTCGGTGATCGCCTGTCGCGCCACCGCCTGCTGCAACAGCACGAGCGAGAACCCCGCCTTGAGTTCGACCAGGACCACCTCGTCGCCCGCCACGCCCATCACGTCGGCCGGCCCCACCTCGGCCTTGACGGTGTAGCCGGCGGCTTCGAGATGCGCCTTCACCGGGGCATAAAGATCGGTTTCGTAAAGATCGGCCATGCGGCCTTTTAGGGCAGTTTCCCGGCCGTGGGAATCCGCGCTGGATGTCACCCTAAGCACGCGCAATGCGGCCTGAGGCCCATTGCCCGGCGCGCCTCACCCACATGTGAGCGGCCCATGACTTGATTTCGCGGCACAAATGTTCTATTTTTGTTCCAAAGGATGAGGAGGTCAGTCATGTTTGAACCCACACCCCTGCCCCCCACGCAGAAACAGCTGGATTACGCCCGGGCCATCGCCCGCCGGCTCGACATGGCAATCCCCCGCGCCGGCCTTGAAGACCGTCAGGCGCTTTCGCGCTGGATCGACTCGCACAAGCCATCCGGCGGGGTGCATGGCCCCGGCGCCACCTCGCGGCAGGTCGCCTTCGCCGAGAAGATCGCCCGGATCAAGCGCC
The DNA here is from genome assembly GCF_014640115.1 of Sinisalibacter lacisalsi. Lineage (GTDB taxonomy): Bacteria > Pseudomonadota > Alphaproteobacteria > Rhodobacterales > Rhodobacteraceae > Sinisalibacter > Sinisalibacter lacisalsi. The sequence goes on from NZ_BMGI01000006.1 coordinate 227,739, forward strand.
GCGCGATCCCCGACGAATGTTTCCGCGATGCCGGGCTGATGTCGCGCTGGATCGACGCGAACCGCTGATCGGTTCAGAACCGGCGCAATCGGCCCACCAGCGCCAGTTCGCCCACCGTCAGGAAGATGCGCACGAGGTGATGCAGCGTCACGAAAGCCGGGTTGGCCGCGATCGACAGCGCGATCAACCCCATCTCGACCACGCCGCCGGGCGCGAAGCTCACCACCAGCATGTCGACCGGCAGGCCGGAGAGCCGCGCCACGATCATCGAGAGCGCGACGCCGAGCGCCATCATTCCCGCGACCGAGACGAGCGAGAGCCCCATACCCTTGACCAGGATCGCCCGGGTCATGCCGGTGAAGCGCACGCCGAGCCCGGTGCCGAGCACCACCTGCGCCATCGCCAGCAGCCAGGGCGGCGCGCTGATCTCGACCAGCCCGGTCAGCACCAGCGCCCCGGCGAGCGCCAAGGGCCCGAGCAATTGGCCCGCGGGCAGGCGCAGCCAAACGCCGAGCGCCACCCCGACAACCGCCAGCGCCATCACCTGCGCCACACCGAGCCAGTCTCCGCCCGCGTTCGGCCCCAGGCTCAGCCCCGACGCCGAGCCCACCGGGTGGCCCTCCCAGATCGACATGCCCACGGGCACCAGCGCCACCACCACGATGATGCGAAGGAACTGCATGAGGGTGAGCAGCCGCACGTCGGCCCCCGCCGCCTCGCCCATGGTGATCGATTCGATCAGCCCGCCCGGGCTGCCGGCGAAATAGGCGGTGGACCGATCGTAGCCGCCGAGGTGGCGGAAAATGGCGTAATTCATCGCGTGGGCCGCCAGCACGAAGAGCGCCATGGCCGGGATCGAAACCAGCATGAGCGGCAGGAGCGCGGCAACCTCCGGTGTGAGCTGCGCCCCGATCATCACCCCGATCACGCCGACGAAGAGCATCCGGAACCGTTGCGAGAACAGGTAATCTTTAGGGAACCTGTGCTGGAAGAACGCCACCGCCAGCGCCGAGGTCAGCAGGCTGCCCAGCATGTAGGGCAAGGGCGCGCCCAGTTGTGCCAGCGACCAGCCGCCGCCGGCCCCGAGCAGGAGCAAAAACGCGGTCAGCGCGAGGTGCGAAGCGGGCGGCCGGGTCATGAGGGCATCTAGCGCGGGTATGCGACGGGATACAAGCGCACCTATGTGTTACCATATTCAAGATCGAAGGGCATTCCCGTAACGTTTCACTTGCGCCGAATCGCGCGCGGATGTATCCCTGACCATGCGGTCGGCTTTACTGCCGGCAGGATCAGGGAGGACAAGCCAAACATGGCAGACGCGTTTATCTGCGACGCGCAGCGCACACCCATTGGTCGTCACGGCGGCGCGCTCGCCTCGGTGCGCACCGACGATCTCGCGGCGATCCCGATCGCCGCCCTCGTCGCGCGCAATCCAGGCGTGGACTGGTCGAAGGTCGATGACGTGATCTTCGGCGACGCCAACCAGGCCGGCGAAGACAATCGCGACGTGGCCCGCATGGCGGCCCTGCTCGCCGGGTTGCCCGTCGACGTGCCGGGCACCACGATGAACCGGCTCTGCGCCTCGGGGATGGACGCCGTGGGCACCGCCGCGCGCGGGATCAAGGCTGGCGATTACGATCTGGTCATCGCCGGCGGGGTGGAGAGCATGAGCCGCGCCCCCTTCGTGATGCCGAAGGCCGAAACCGCCTATTCCCGGTCCAACGCCGTTTACGACACCTCGATCGGCTGGCGCTTCATCAACCCGAAGATGCAGGCGCAGTACGGCACGGACTCGATGCCGGAAACCGCCGATAACGTGGCCGAGGATTACAACGTCAGCCGCGAAGACCAGGACGCCTTCGCCGCTCGCAGCCAGGCCCGCTGGGCCGCCGCCCATGCCGCCGGGCGCTTCGCCGAGGAGATCTGCCCGGTGAGCGTGCCGCAGCGCAAGGGCGAGCCGGTCGTCGTCGATACCGACGAACACCCCCGCCCCGGCACCACCGTCGAGATGCTGGCGAAACTGCGCGGCGTCAACGGCCCCGGCAAGACCGTGACCGCGGGCAATGCCTCGGGCGTGAACGATGGCGCCGCGGCGCTGCTGATCGCATCCGAAGCCGGTCTGCAGGCGCACGGCCTCAAGCCGATGGCCCGGATCGTGACGATGCAGGCGGCCGGGGTGCCGCCCCGGATCATGGGGATCGGGCCGGTGCCCGCCTCGCGCAAGGCGCTGGCGAAGGCCGGGCTCAGCATCGACCAGATCGACGTGATCGAACTCAACGAGGCCTTCGCGAGCCAGGGCCTCGCCACCCTGCGCGAACTCGGCCTGCCCGACGACGCGGCGCACGTGAACCCCAACGGCGGCGCCATCGCCATGGGCCACCCGCTCGGCATGTCGGGCGCGCGGCTGGTGCTCACGGCGGCTTATGAACTGCAACGAACCGGCGGGCGCTATGCCCTGTGCACGATGTGCGTGGGCGTGGGGCAAGGCGTCGCCATCATCCTCGAAAGGGTCTGACCATGTATGCACAAATGGTGAAATCGACCGGCAAGGGCGTGAAATCGCGCGAGGAAATGACCGAGGAAGAACGGCATTTCCAGGATCGCGTCGATGCCGACGAGAAGATCGAGCCGAAGGACTGGATGCCCGAGGGCTACCGCAAGACGCTCATTCGCCAGATCGCCCAGCACGCGCATTCCGAGGTGGTCGGCCAGCTTCCCGAGGGCAACTGGATCACCCGCGCGCCGACGCTGGAGCGCAAGGCGATCCTGCTCGCCAAGGTGCAGGACGAGGCGGGCCACGGGCTCTACCTCTACTGCGCCGCCGAGACGCTCGGTATCAGCCGCGACGAGCTGACCGAAAAGCTTCTCGACGGGTCGATGAAATACAGTTCGATCTTCAACTACCCCACCCTCAACTGGGCCGACATCGGCGCGGTGGGCTGGCTGGTGGACGGCGCCGCGATCATGAACCAGGTGCCGCTGCAGCGCACCTCCTACGGCCCCTACTCCCGCGCGATGATCCGGATCTGCAAGGAAGAGAGCTTCCACCAGCGCCAAGGCTACGACATCATGATGAAGATGGCGAAAGGCACGCCGGAGCAGAAGCGCATGGCGCAGGATGCGATGAACCGCTTCTGGTATCCCGCGCTGATGATGTTCGGCCCGTCCGACAAGGACAGCGTGCACTCGGCGCAGTCGATGGCGTGGAAGATCAAGATCAACACCAACGACGAGCTGCGCCAGAAATTCGTCGACCAGACCGTGCCGCAGGCCGAATACCTCGGCCTCACCATCCCCGATCCCGACCTGAAGTGGAACGAGGAAACCGGGCACTACGACTTCTCTGAGCCGGACTGGAGCGAGTTCTACGAGGTGCTCAAGGGCAACGGACCCTGCAACACCGAGCGGCTGGAAGCCCGGCGCAAGGCCTGGGACGACGGCGCATGGGTGCGTGACGGGCTCATGGCCCACGCCGAGAAACGCGCCGCCCGGCGCACTGCCGCCGAATAAGGGAGAACGCAATGTCGAAAGAATGGCCCCTTTGGGAAGTTTTCATCCGCGGCCAGCACGGGATGAGCCACCGCCATGTCGGAAGCCTGCACGCACCCGACGCCGAGATGGCGATCAAGAACGCGCGTGACGTCTACACGCGACGCAACGAGGGCGTGTCGATCTGGGTTGTCGAGGCGAAGCATATCGCCGCCTCCTCGCCTTCCGAAAAAGGCCCGCTCTACGAGCCCAGCGAGTCGAAGGTCTACCGTCACCCGACGTTCTTCGACATTCCCGACGACGTGGGAGCGATGTGATGGACACCGCATTGTTCGAATTCTGCTTGCGGATGGGGGATAACACCCTCGTTCTCGGCCACCGCGTATCGGAATGGTGCGGACATGCCCCGGTGCTGGAGGAGGATATCGCGCTCGCCAACACCGCGCTCGACCTGATCGGCCAGACCCAGTTCTGGCTCGGGCTGGCAGGCGAGGTGGAGGGCAAGGGGCGGGACGCCGATACGCTCGCCTTCCGCCGAGATGCCTGGGATTTCCGCTCGGTTCTGCTGGTGGAACAGCCCAACGGCGATTTCGGCCAGACGATGATGCGCCAGTTTCTGTTCGACGCATGGCAATCGCTCATGCTCGACCGTCTCAAGGACTCGTCGGACGTGCGGGTGAAGGCGATCGCCGAGAAGGCATCGAAAGAGGTGGCCTATCACCTCGACCGCTCGCGCGACACCGTGGTCGGCCTTGGCGACGGAACCGCCGAGAGCCATTCCCGGATGCAGGCGGCGCTCGACAAGCTCTATCCTTACGTCGGCGAGCTCTTCGGTGCCGACGAGATCGACGCCGAGATCGCCGAACGCGGTATCGCCCCGCTGCCCGCCGATCTGCGCGGGGCCTATGACGCGCTGATCGCGGATATTATGGCCGAGGCCACGCTCACCATCCCCGACAGCCGCTGGACGCATACCGGCGGGCGTGACGGCACGCGCCACTCCGAGCACCTCGGCCACATGCTGACCGAGATGCAATGGCTCCAGCGCGCCTATCCGGACGCGAGATGGTGATGGGCCGGCGATTTCCGTACGGAAATCGGGGCGGAAATCGTACGATTTCCGGCGCCGCGAGGGATGTGGCATGACGCGCGCGACCATCGACGAGGTCTGGGCCTGGCTGGCCGAGGTGCCCGACCCCGAGATCCCGGCGATCTCGCTGGTCGATCTCGGCATCATCCGGGCCGTGGATTGGGACGGCGACACCCTCGCCGTGACCGTCACGCCCACCTATTCCGGCTGCCCCGCCACCTCGCTGATCAATTTCGAGATCGAGCGGGCGCTGCGCGAGCACGGGGTGGAGAAGATCGCGCTCAAGCGCCAGATCTCGCCGCCCTGGACAACCGACTGGCTCTCCGAGGAGGGCCGCGCCAAGCTCGAAGCCTACGGTATCGCGCCGCCCCAGCCCGCCGGCGGCCCGGACAAGTGCCCGCACTGCGGCGGCACGAACGTGGAGCGCATCAGCCAGTTCGGCTCGACCCCCTGCAAGGCGCAGTGGCGCTGCAAGGACTGTCTCGAGCCATTCGACTATTTCAAATGTATCTGAGGGACACATGGCACGATTTCACAAGCTGACCGTGACGGATGTGCAAAACACCATCCGCGACGCCGTGGTGGTCACCCTCGCCCCCGAGACGGGCGAGACGGCGGCCTTCGACTTCATCCCCGGCCAGTATCTCACCTTCCGCCGCGATTTCGACGGCGAAGAACTGCGCCGCAGCTATTCGATCTGCGCCGGCAAGGCCGAGGGCAAACTTCAGGTCGGGATCAAGCGCGTCGAGGGCGGGGCGTTTTCCAACTGGGCCAACGACAACCTCAAGCCCGGCGAGGTGATCGAGGCGATGCCCCCGATGGGCAGCTTCCACACCCCGCTCGATCCGGCGGCCCGCAAGGCCTACCTCGGCTTTGCCGGTGGCTCGGGGATCACGCCCGTGCTCTCGATCCTGAAATCGGTTCTGGAGGCCGAGCCGCACAGCGAGTTCACGCTGGTCTATGCCAACCGCGCGGTCAACACGATCATGTTCCGCGAGGAGCTGGAAGACCTCAAGAACCGCTACATGGGCCGCTTCACGGTGATCCACGTGCTCGAAAGCGACGCGCAGGAGATCGAGCTGTTCACTGGCCGGGTCGACGAGGAAAAATGCGCCCGGCTGTTCGAGCACTGGATCGACGTGGGCAGCGTCGACACCGCTTTCATCTGCGGCCCCGAACCGATGATGCTGGGGATCGCGAAGAGCCTGCGCGACCACGGGCTGACCGACGCCCAGATCAAGTTCGAGCTGTTCGCCTCGGCCCAGCCGGGACGGCTGAAGCAGAAAACCACGGCCAAGGGCGCCAGCACCGGCCCCGGCACCGAAGCGGTGATAACCCTCGACGGCTCCTGCCGCACGATCACCATGGACCGCGACACCTCGATCCTCCAGGCTGCGCTCGCGCACGACCTCGACGCACCCTATGCCTGCACCGCGGGCGTGTGCTCGACCTGCCGGGCCAAGGTGACCGAGGGCGAGGTCGAGATGCGCGCCAACCACGCGCTGGAAGATTACGAGGTCGAACGCGGCTACGTGCTCACCTGCCAATGCTACCCGCTCACCGACCGGGTGGCGGTGGACTACGACCAGTGAGGAGGCCGACATGAAGATCGAGGAATATCTCGCACAGGGCGGCGTGCTGACCTCGCCCGAGAACGCCCCGCCGCGTTACCGCGCCGAGCTGCTCAGGCTGATGGCCACCTTCGTCGACAGCGAGCTGGCGGCGGCGGCGGGCTTTGCCGAGATGATAAACGCCGGCCCCGGCATTCCCGAACGGATCGCCGCGGCCCGGATCGTGATGGAGAAAACCGCCCACGCGGGCCGGGTGCTGCGGGTTATGGGCGATTTCGGCGCCAATACCGCGCGCTACGTCGGCGCCCACCCCTGGGCCGCGCGGCTGCCGCGCGAGGCCGATATCGGCACCACCCGGCGCGAGGGCGACATGCGGCTCTCGGTGTTCAATTACCCGCTTTCGGGCTGGGCGGATTCGGTGGCGATGCACCTGCTCATGGGGCTGGCCGCCGACGAACAGCTCGGCGAGTTCGCCCGCGTCTCCTACGGACCCCTTGCCGAGGTGTTCCGCGAGATCGCCCCGGTCGAGGCCGCCCACACCGCCTCCGCCCGCAAGGGGATGGAACGGCTGATCGAGACCGGCACCGAAAAGGCCGCGCTTCAGGCCAGCGTCGATTACTGGTGGCCGCGCGTCGCCGTGAGTTTCGGCCACGAAGTCTCGACGCGCGCCGCCACGCTGGCCGCCTTCGGCCTGCGCCACCAGACCAACGCCGAACTGCGCGGCTGCTGGGAGCGCCGCGCCGCCACCGCGCTGGCGGATCTCGGCCTGACCTCCCCCGAAGGATAAGACATGACCTCTCTCAAAGTGCACAGCTACGCCGCCGGTGACTGGATCGCCCCGGGCAGCGCCGCCCGCCCCATCCATAGCGCGGTGAGCGGAAAAGTGATCGCCGAGTCCGGCGGCGGCGCGCTCGACTTCGCCCGAATGTTGGATTTCGCCAAATCGAAGGGCGGCCCCGCCTTGCGCGCGATGGGCTTTCACGAGCGTGCGACGATGCTCAAGCAACTTGCGCTCTACCTCAACGAGCGGCGCGAGGCACTCTACGAGATCTCCTACGATACGGGTGCCACGCTGGGCGACCACAAGTTCGATATCGACGGCGGCATCGGCACGCTCTTCGTGTTCTCCTCGAAGGGCCGGCGCGAGATGCCCGACGGCAACGTCTACCTCGATGGCGATCTCGAACGCTTCGGCAAGACCGGCAGCTTCATGGGCCAGCATGTGGCAGTGCCGTTGCACGGCGTCGCAGTGCATATCAACGCTTTCAACTTCCCGGTCTGGGGGATGCTGGAAAAGCTCGCCCCGACGCTGCTCGCGGGCGTGCCCGCCATCGTAAAGCCGGCGACGGCCACCGCTTACGTCACCGAACTTGCGGTGCGGATGATGCTGGAAAGCGGGCTGCTGCCCGAGGGCGCGCTCCAGTTCATCGCTGGCGACACCGGCGATCTGCTCGACCGGCTGGGTGGGCAGGACGTGGTGAGCTTCACCGGTTCGGCCGCCACCGGCACCATGCTGCGTTCCACCCCGGGCATCCTTGCCAACGCGGTGCGCTTCGTGGCCGAGCAGGACAGCCTCAACGCCTCGATCCTCGGGCCGGACGTGGCGCCCGGCTCGCCCGCCTTCGACATCTTCATCAAGGAAGTGCACCGGGAGATGACGGTGAAGGCGGGGCAGAAATGCACGGCCATTCGCCGCATCATCGTGCCCGAGGAACAGCAACAGGCGGTGATCGAGGCGCTTTCGGCCCGGCTCGCCAAGACCGTGATCGGCAACCCGCGCGAGAAAGACACCCGCATGGGCGCGCTGGTCTCCGCCGACCAGAAGGCCGACGTGCTGACCAAGGCCGCGATCATCGGCGAGGAGGCGGAACGGGTGTTCGGCGATCCCGATGATTTCGCCGTTCACGGCAACGTCGACCGCGGCGCCTTCCTGCCGCCGATGCTGTTCCACTGTGCCGATCCCGACGCCGCCACCAAGGTGCACGAAACCGAGGCCTTCGGCCCGGTGTCGACGGTGATGCCCTACCGCGACCTTGCTCACGCCATCGCCCTTGCCAACCGGGGCGAGGGCTCGCTGGTGGCTTCCGTCATCACCGAATCGGGCGACGTGGCGCGCGAGGTGGTGATGGATGCCGGGCCAAGCCACGGGCGGCTCTATTTCAACAACCCCACCAGCGCCGCCGAGGCCACCGGCCATGGCGCGCCGATGCCGCACATGATCCACGGCGGGCCGGGCCGCGCGGGTGGCGGCGAAGAGATGGGCGGCGTGCGCGGCGTGCTGCACTACATGCAGCGCACCGCCGTTCAGGGCTCGCCCGACCTCATCACCGCCATAGGCCGGCGCTGGGTGCCGGGGGCTGCCGAGATCGAAGGCCCGGCGCACCCGTTCACGCGGAGCTTCCACGATCTCGACATCGGTGAAACGATCCACACCGCCGCGCGCGAGATCAGCCTCGACGACATCGAGCATTTCGCCGATTTCACCGGCGACACCTTCTATGCCCACATGAACGAGGAGGCAGCGGCGGCCAACCCGTTCTTCCCGGGCCGGGTGGCGCATGGCTACCTGCTGCTCGCCTTCGCCGCCGGGCTTTTCGTCCAGCCCGATCCGGGGCCGGTGCTCGCCAATACCGGGCTCGACAACTTGCGCTTCATGAAGCCGGTGGTGCCGGGTGACTCGCTGCGCGTGCGTCTTACGGTGAAGCAGAAAACCCGCCGCACCGCCGAATATGGCGAGGTGCGCTGGCACGTCACCCTCTACAATCAGGATGACGAGGTGGTGGCCGAATACGAGCTTCTCACCATGAACGCCTATTGATGAGCACGGACGCCGCGATATCGGCGCTCGCGCAGGATGCCGAACTGCGCACATGGTCGCTGATCGTGACGATCTTCGGCGACCTGGCCCGCGCGCCGGGGGCCGAGATCCCCGGCCCGGTGCTCTCTGCGATCACCGGGCGGATCGGGGTGAAGCCCGAAGCGATGCGCGTGGCGCTCCACCGGCTGCGCAAGGATGACTGGCTCACCTCACGCCGCGAGGGCCGCGTGTCGCATTACCTGCTCACCGAGGCGGGCCGTGCGGAATCCGAAACCGCCACCGGCCGGATCTATGCAACCCGGCCCGCCACGCCGGAGCGGTGGCACCTGCTCGTCGCCGGCCCGATGGACCAGGCGCAGCGGCTCGAACAGGATGGCGCCCTCGCCGCGCGCGGCTACATCGCGGTGGCCCCCGGCACGTGGCTCGGCCCCGGCCCCGCGCCCGCCGAGGTCGGCGCGATGCTGGCGTTCGAAGGGCACCCCGCCGCCGTGCCCGGCTGGCTGCGCGCGGAGCTCATGCCGCCCGCGCTCGAAACCGCCTACGCCCGCTTCGCTGACAGTCTCGAGGCCGCAATCGCGGCGCTTGGCGCCGCCGCGGTGTCGCCGCTCGACCGGGCCGTCCTCCGCGTGCTGATCGTTCACGGCTGGCGCCGCCTCGTGCTGCGCCATCCCGACCTGCCCGAGGCATTCTTTCCCGAAAGCTGGACCGGCCCGCGCACCCGCCGCCTCGTGCACGGCCTCCTCGACCGACTGGGCAAACCCTCGGTGGCCGAAGTCTCGGCCGATCTCGCCGAAGTCTGACCCGCACGGGCCACCGCGGCGGCACCGCCGGGCCATAGTGCCGCGAAATTCCCGCGCGTTTAACAGAAATCCGCCACATCGTCGGCGCGTTTCGCCTCTACTTCCGGGCGAGTAGATGAACTTCGCTCGGGAGCACAGGATGATCAGGGTCTTCATTCAGGACGAAAACGGTGCCGTCACCGTCGATTACGTCGTCTTTCTCGGCGGCGTCGTCTGGATGGGCATGACCATCGTCGGCGACGTTGCGCGGGCCACCATGCACCTGACGGACCGGGTCAACGAGCGCACCTCCTACGAGCTCATCATCTCCGAGATCCAGCAATCCTACAGTTCCGGCGTTGCGCCGGTCGCCGACGACACCGGCGATCAGGGCGGCAACGACAACGGCGATGAACCGGACGACGACGGCGACTCGGGCTCGTCCGACGAAGGCCTCGGCAACCCGGGCAACGACAAGAACGTCGGGCGGGCGGGCGAGAACCCGAACGGCAAGGGCGGATGGGGCAACGGCTCGAAGGGACGTTCCGAGTAAACCGGCGTCACCGACGCCTGACCCGGAACCGGCTCGATCCCGTGGTGACGGGAAAGAGCAAGATGGTGCGGTCGAGAAGACTCGAACTTCCACGGGAGTTACCCCACAGCGACCTCAACGCTGCGCGTCTACCAATTCCGCCACGACCGCACTGTCTTGGCTTGGTGGGGGGCTATTTAGCGCCCCTGCTTCGGGAAGCCAAGAGGGAATCTCAACGATTTGACACCGCCCCGAAGCGGTGCAATCTGGCGCCATGACCGATGCCCCTGCCCTGCCCCGGCCCGAGTGGCGTATCGCACCGGGCCTGACCGATTACGCCGAGGCCGAGGCCTTCATGGAGGCGCGCGCCGATGCGATCGCGCGCGCCGAGGCGGGCGAGCTGATCTGGCTGGTCGAGCACCCGCCGCTCTATACCGCCGGAACGTCCGCCAACCCCGCCGATCTCGTCGCGCCCGACCGCTTCCCGGTCCACGCCACGCGGCGCGGCGGACAATACACCTACCACGGCCCCGGCCAGCGCGTGGTTTACGTGATGCTCGATCTCGGCCAGCGCGGCCGCGACGTGCGCGCCTTCGTGAAAAGCCTTGAAGACTGGGTGATCGCGGCGCTGGAGGAGTTCAACGTCAAAGGCGAAATCCGGCCCGGCCGCGTCGGCGTCTGGGTGAGCCGCCCCGAGCGCCCGCCCGGCCCCGACGGCGCGCCCGCCGAGGACAAGATCGCCGCCATCGGTGTGCGGCTCCGGCGCTGGGTAAGCTTTCACGGCCTGTCGATCAACGTCGATCCCGACCTCGAGCATTTTTCCGGCATCGTGCCCTGCGGCATCCGCCAGCATGGCGTGACCTCGCTTGTCGACCTAGGCCTGCCGGTGACCATGGCCGACCTCGACCTGGCACTCGAGCGCAGGTTCGAAGGGGTTTTCGGCCCGCATGGCGCGCGGGCCGTTTGACCACCAGGCGAATCCCTCACGCCAATGCGACAGGACGCCGCTTGAGAATCATTCCAAAAATGCCCAAGTATCTCTCAACGACATGCATGCGTGTGCCGACGGAGGAGATTTGCTTTGGCGCGCGCCACCGAACCTGCGACCCAACCCGTAGTCAACTCACGAGGAACGACATGAAGACCATTCTCTCCACCGCCGCCGCCCTTCTTGCCCTGTCCGGCACCGCGGCCTTCGCCGAGGGCGATGTCGCCGCCGGCGAAAAGGACTTCAACAAGTGCAAGGCCTGCCACGCGATCGTTTCGCCCGATGACGAAGTGATCGTGAAGGGCGGCAAGACCGGGCCCAACCTCTGGGGCGTCGTCGGCCGCACGGCCGGGACGGAAGAATCGTTCAAGCGCTACTCGGACGAGATGCAACAACTCGGCGCCGAGGGCTTCGTCTGGACGGTCGAGGAAATCGCCGCCTACACGCCCAACGCCTCCGATTTTCTCGAAGAGAAGCTCGGGCTCGACAAGGTCCGCACCGCGATGACGCCGCAGCGCCTGAAGGATCCGACCGATGTGGCCGCCTTCCTTGCCCAGTACGGCCCCGAAGACGACGAGGACGGCGAGGACGACGCCGAGGAATAATCCTCGGCCAAGGCCGAGATCGAAACCGCCCGCGTTTTCGCGGGCGGTTTTTTTGTGCAGATTGTCGCTGTGACAACTTGCCCCAACACGATTCCCCCTTTAAACAAATTCCAAATTCTGCTTGCGACCTCTGGCCGCAGACAGCCTTCAGCAAAGGGAGACGTCCATGGCCGACGCAGCCATTCACGGGCAAGAACATCACGACGACCGCGGGTTCTTCACCCGCTGGTTCATGTCCACAAACCACAAGGACATCGGGATCCTCTACCTGTTCACCTCGGGTCTCGTCGGCCTGATCTCGGTGGGCTTCACCGTGTTCATGCGCCTCGAGCTGATGGACCCGGGCGTGCAATACATGTGCCTCGAAGGCCTGATGGCCGATCCCTGCACCCCGAACGGGCACCTGTGGAACGTGATGATCACCTACCACGGTGTGCTGATGATGTTCTTCGTGGTCATCCCGGCGCTGTTCGGCGGGTTCGGCAACTACTTCATGCCGTTGCAGATCGGCGCGCCGGACATGGCGTTCCCGCGGATGAACAACCTGTCGTTCTGGCTCTACGTCGCCGGCACCTCGCTCGGCGTCGCCTCGCTGCTCGCCCCGGGCGGGAACGGCCAAGCCGGCTCCGGTGTGGGCTGGGTGCTCTACCCACCGCTCTCCACCACCGAGCAGGGCTATTCGATGGACCTCGCGATCTTCGCGGTCCACGTCTCGGGCGCCAGCTCGATCCTCGGCGCGATCAACATGATCACCACCTTCCTCAACATGCGCGCACCGGGCATGACCCTGTTCAAGGTGCCGCTGTTCGCGTGGTCGATCTTCGTCACCGCATGGCTGATCCTGCTGGCCCTGCCGGTGCTCGCCGGCGCCATCACCATGCTGCTGATGGACCGCAACTTCGGCACCACCTTCTTCGATCCTTCGGGAGGCGGCGACCCGGTGCTCTACCAGCACATCCTGTGGTTCTTCGGCCACCCGGAGGTCTACATCGTGATCCTGCCCGGCTTCGGCCTGGTCAGCCACGTCTTCGCCACCTTCGCGCGCAAGCCGATCTTCGGCTACCTGCCGATGGTCTGGGCGCTGATCGCGATCGGCGTGATCGGCTTCGTGGTCTGGGCGCACCACATGTACACCGTCGGCCTCAGCCTGACCCAGCAGAGCTACTTCATGCTGGCGACGATGGTGATCGCGGTGCCCACCGGCATCAAGATCTTCTCGTGGATCGCCACGCTCTGGGGCGGCTCGATCGAGTTCAAGACGCCGATGCTCTTCGGCTTCGGCTTCCTGATCCTGTTCACCATCGGCGGCGTCACCGGCGTGGTGCTCAGCCAGGCGGGCGTGGACCGGCTGTATCACGATACCTACTACGTCGTGGCGCACTTCCACTACACCATGTCGATGGGCGCGGCCTTCACCATCTTCGCCGGCGTCTACTACTGGATCGGCAAGATGTCTGGCCGGCAATACCCCGAATGGGCCGGCAAGCTTCACTTCTGGCTGTTCTTCATCGGCGTCAACCTGACCTTCTTCCCGCAGCACTTCCTCGGGCGTCAGGGCATGCCGCGTCGTTACATCGACTACCCGGAAGCATTCGCCTATTGGAACAAGATCTCGTCCTACGGCGCGCTGCTGTCGTTCGCCTCGTTCCTGCTGTTCATCGGCATCGTGTTCTACACGCTCTTCGCCGGGCGCCGCGTGACCGAGAACAACTACTGGAACGAATACGCCGACACCCTGGAGTGGACCCTGCCCTCGCCGCCGCCGGAGCACACCTTCGAGCAGCTGCCGAAGCAGGAAGACTGGGACAAGTCGCACGTCCACTGAGGGCCGCGGACAGGAACCAGAAGGCCCGGGTCGATCGCCCGGGCCTTTTTTGTGGAGCCCCTCAGATGCCCTTTGAATGGGATAGGCCGCTCACCACCGCCCCCGCGCTCGATGCGCCAGGCAGGGCCCAGGGCGCCGCGCCGATCGCCGTGCTGCACGCCTGGCCGTTCCGCTCGCTGCCCAAGCGCGGTTTCGCCTTCATCATCGGCATGGCCTACGTTCTCTTCCTGATCCCGATCTCGGCTTTCGTCGGCACGCTCGCGATCTGGTGGCTGCTGGTGCCGGGACTGATCGCCATCGGCGGCCTGTGGTGGTTCATCGGCAAGAGCTACCGCGACGGCGAGATACTGGAAGAGCTCGACATCTGGCCAGACATGATCCGCCTCACCCGGCACGGCCCGCATGGGCGCCACGCGGAGTGGGAGGCGAATCCCTACTGGGTGACGGTTCAACTGCACAAGACGGGCGGGCCCGTGCCGGATTACGTCACGCTGAAGGGGGGCGGCCGCGAGGTCGAGATCGGGGCCTTCCTGTCGGAAGATGAACGCCCGCGGCTGCACGCCGAGATCGAGCGCGCGCTTGTGCTGGCGAAATCGAGGCAGGGCGGATAGCCGCCGGCTGGTTCCAACCGGAGACGCGGTTTCACCTGAGTCAAAAGGCGCGTCGCCGCGCCTTGATCGCCCTCAGCCCAGCCGCGCCTTGATCGCCGGGCCCACCTTGCCGAAGTCCATCCGCCCGGTGAACCGGCCCTTGAGCACGGCCATGACCTTGCCCATGTCGCGAATCGAGGTGGCACCGACCTCGGCAATCGCGGTCTCGATCGCGGCCTCGGCCTCGCGCTCGCTGAGCGGCTTGGGCAGGAACTCCTCGATCACCTTGATCTCGGCCAGTTCCTTCTCGGCCAGTTCCAGCCGCCCGCCTTCTTCGTAGGCGCGCGCGCTTTCCTGGCGCTGTTTGACCATCTTGCCGAGAATACCGAGAATATCGTCGTCCGACACTTCGCTGGCCTCCACGTCGGAGCCCCTGAGCGCAATGTCGCGGTCCTTGATCGCGGCGTTGATGAGCCTGAGCGTGGAGAGACGGGCTGCGTCCTTCTCCTTCATCGCGGTCTTGAGCGCCTCGCTGAGGCGGCTGCGCATGTCCATCGGTCAATGCCCCGGAGTGGTTGCGGTTGCCAAGCCCCGCACATACCTGCTTGGAACCGGCAAGACAAGCCGTGCGGATCGGCCCCGCCCGCGCTTGACCCCGCCCGCGCCCGCCCGTAGGAAAGCGACAATTTGGCCAGAGGGGAACCGCCATGCCTGCTGCCGCGCCCACATCCCGGACCCGCAAACCCACCGCCTGCCTCGCGCTCGCCGATGGCACGATCTTCTACGGCGAAGGTTTCGGCGCCGTAGGCGACACCACCGCCGAGCTGTGCTTCAACACCGCGATGACCGGCTACCAGGAAATCATGACCGATCCCTCCTACGCCGGCCAGGTCGTCACCTTCACCTTCCCGCATGTCGGCAACGTCGGCACGAACCCGGAAGACGACGAGGCGAACGAGCCCGTCGCCGCCGGCATGGTGGTGAAATGGGATCCGACCGAACCCTCGAACTGGCGCGCGGCCGAACCGCTCACCGACTGGCTCACCAAGCGCGGCCGGATCGGCATCGGCGGCGTCGACACCCGCCGCCTCACCCGCGCGATTCGCCAGCAGGGCAGCCCGCACGTGGCGCTCGCGCACGATCCCGAAGGCAATTTCGACATCGAGGCACTGGTCGCCAAGGCCCGCGCCTTCCCCGGCCTCGTCGGGCTCGATCTCGCCAAGGAGGTCACCTGCCGGCAGTCCTACCGCTGGGACGAGATGCGCTGGGCCTGGCCCGACGGCTACCCGAAACAGGAAAACCCCGTCCACAAGGTCGTGGCGATCGACTACGGCGCCAAGCGCAACATCCTGCGCTCGCTGGCGTCGGCGGGTTGCGAGGTGACCGTTCTGCCCGCCACCGCCACCGCCGAGGAGGTGAAGGCGCTCGGCCCCGACGGGATCTTCCTCTCCAACGGCCCGGGCGATCCGGCGGCAACCGGCGAATATGCCGTGCCGATGATCCGCGAACTGCTCGACACCACCGACCTGCCGGTTTTCGGCATCTGCCTTGGTCATCAGATGCTGGCGCTGGCGCTGGGCGCCAAAACCGTGAAGATGAACCACGGCCACCACGGCGCCAACCACCCGGTGAAGGACTACACCACCGGCAAGGTCGAGATCACCTCGATGAACCACGGCTTCACCGTCGACAGCCAGACCCTGCCCAAGGGCGTGAAGGAAACCCACGTCTCGCTGTTCGACGGCTCGAATTGCGGCATCGCGATGGAGGATCGCCCGGTGTTCTCGGTGCAATACCACCCCGAGGCCAGCCCCGGCCCGATGGACAGCTACTACCTGTTCGAGCGTTTCGCCGAGGCGATGGCCGCCCGGAAATAGCCCGCGCGTCGCGTCTTGGGCCCGCGTTAACCTTGCATTAACCCGCCCGCGCGCATCCTGCCCGAAACAACAGCTCGGGCAGGGCAATGGCAATCGCGCCGGATCAGGTTTCGCTTCCCCGCTTCCTCACCGTTCCCGGTGCGGGCGGCGCGGCGCGCGCGCCCGCACCGCCGCCGCCGGGCGACGGGGGCCTGATCGCCTTCCCGGCCCCCGCCACCCCGCCGCTGCGCATCTTCCGCGCCGAGCCGCCACGCATCATCGAACCGCTCCGGAGCCTGCGCGTCGTCGCCCGGCGCACAAGGCCCTCCGCCAGCAGCCAGACGCCGCGCCGGCTGGTGGGCCAGATGCTGCTGGAACGCGGCGCACTCAGCCCGGAAGACCTCG
Organism: Sinisalibacter lacisalsi; assembly: GCF_014640115.1. Classification (GTDB taxonomy): domain Bacteria; phylum Pseudomonadota; class Alphaproteobacteria; order Rhodobacterales; family Rhodobacteraceae; genus Sinisalibacter; species Sinisalibacter lacisalsi. The sequence goes on from NZ_BMGI01000006.1 coordinate 244,287, forward strand.
CCCGCGCGCTGGCCCTGCAGGCCCGCGAAGAGGCCCGCTTCGGCGATATCCTGCTCGCCCACGGCATGGTGACCACCGAGGCGCTCTATGCCACGCTGGCCGAGCAATACGGCACCGTCGTCGCCGACCTGCGCCGCGAACGGCCCGATCCGAGGCTGATCGACGCGCTCGGCGCCGATTTCTGCATCCGCAACGGCATCTTGCCGTGGAAGCGCGCGGGCGGGGCCACGGTGGTGATCTGTTCGCGACCCGACGAATTCGCCCGTCTTGCCCCCACGCTGCCCGAAAGCTTCGGCCGGGTCCGCCTCGCCGTCGCGCCTGAGGACGACATCCAGGCCGCCCTCGTCGCCGCCCGTCACCGTGCGCTGGCCGGGCGCGCCGAAACCCGCGTTGCCGAGCACGAAAGCTGCCGGAGTTGGAAGAGTGGCCCGGTCTGGCGCTATACCGCCGCCTTTCTCGCCGCGATAACCGCCGTCTTCCTGCTGTCGCCGGTGTGGGGGTTTGCCCTGCTGGTGGCCTGGGCGGTGGCCACGCTCGTCGCCAATACCGGCCTGAAGCTGATCGCCGCGATCACCCACATGCGCCACCGCAGCCGGGTGGAGTCGGCCCCCCCGCAGATCCCCGGCGGCCCCGGTTTCCTGCGCCTGCCCACGGTTTCGATCATGGTGCCCCTGTTCAAGGAACGCGAGATCGCCGGGCGGCTGGTCAAGCGCCTCGCCGCGATCGACTACCCGCGCGAATTGCTCGACATCTGCCTCGTCGTCGAGGAGGACGACACCACCACGCAAGACACGCTGGCGCGCTCGGATCTGCCACGCTGGATGCGCCAGATCATCGTGCCGCGCGGCGCGGTGCGCACCAAGCCGCGCGCGCTCAACTTCGCGCTCGATTTCTGCCGCGGCTCGATCATCGGGGTCTACGACGCCGAGGACGCCCCGGAGCCGGCGCAGATCCACAAGGCGGTGCGCCGCTTTGCCGAACGCGGGCCATCGGTTGCCTGCCTGCAGGGCGTGCTCGATTTCTACAATCCGCGAACCAACTGGCTCGCCCGCGCCTTCACGGTGGAATATGCCACCTGGTTCCGCATCATCCTGCCGGGGCTGGAGCGGATGGGCTTCGCCGTGCCGCTCGGCGGCACCACGCTGTTCTTTCGCCGCGCGGCGCTCGAAGAGCTGGGCGGGTGGGACGCCCACAATGTCACCGAAGACGCCGATCTCGGCATCCGCCTTGCCCGCCACGGCTACCGCACCGAGTTGATCGACACGGTGACGCGGGAAGAGGCCAATTGCCGTCCCTGGCCATGGATCAAGCAGCGCTCGCGCTGGATCAAGGGCTACGCGATGACATGGGTCGTGCACATGCGCCGCCCGCGCCGGCTTCTGGCAGAGGTCGGGCTGCGCAAGTTCCTCGGTGTGCAGCTCCTGTTCCTGGGCTCGCTGAGCCAGTTCCTGCTGGCGCCGGTGCTGTGGAGCTTCTGGGCCCTGCCGCTCGGCCTGCCGCACCCGCTGATCGAGGTAATGCCCGCGCCGATGTTCTGGGGCCTGGCGGCCGTGTTCGCCTTTTCCGAGATCCTCACCATCGCGGTGGGCATGCTCGCCGTCTCCGGGCCCGACCACCGTTTCCTGATGAAATGGGTGCCGACGCTGCATGTCTACTGGCCGCTCGCCTCGCTGGCGGCGATGAAGGCGATGATCGAACTGGTCACCAGGCCGTTCTACTGGGACAAGACCCAGCACGGCCACTACCACCGCGATGGCGAGGTGTGGGGTATCAGGCGCGGGATTCTGCGCCGGTCGAATCGAGCCTGAGCCGGGTTTCGAAGGCGCGGCTGATATGGATGCGCAGGGCCTCGTCGGCGCCATCGCCATCGCGCGCCTCGATCGCGCGCACGATCGCGTCGTGCTCGTCGATCGCGGTCTGCGACCGGCCCTCGACCGCGAGCGAGGTGGTGGCGAGCAGCGCCATGGTGCGATGCACGAGATCGAGTTGCTGGACCAGGTAGCGATTGTGGCTGGCAAGGTGGATCTGCTTGTGGAACCGCCGGTTGGCCCGGGCGAGCGCGCCGGGATCGTTCACCAGCCCGCGGTCGTCCTCGACCATCTCGCGCAGCACCCGCACCTCCTCCGGCGCGGCATGCTGGGCGGCGAGCCGCGCGGCCAGCCCCTCCAGCTCGGCGCGCACCGCGTAAAGCTCGGCGAGCTGGTTGTGATCGAGCGAAGCCACCACGAGCGAGCGGCCATCGCGGGTGAGCAGGCTTTGCGTCTCCAGCCGCTGCAGCGCCTCGCGGATCGGCGTACGCGAAACGCCGAAGCGCTCCGCCAACTCGCTCTCCACCATGCGCTCGCCGGGCTTGTAGAGCCCCGCGTCGATCGCATCGAGGATGAGGCCGTAGGCGTCTTTCTGGGCGGTCTTCTCGTCTGACACGTATGCCTCCGTATACAATTGCATCGAATATGCACGGCTTGGGCAGAGGATCAACCCGTGCGAGGGCATGGTATGCCAGCGGGCGGGATCATCGCACCGGGGCTCGCCAACACGTGTTTGCGCTTGCCCACCGGCCCCATTGCCCGGACCCGAGCGCCGACGTAGGGTCGCCGCATGCTGCACCAACGCTTCTCGCACGTCACCACCTGGGTCTTCGACCTCGACAACACGCTTTACCCGCCCTCGGCGCGCCTCTTCGACCAGATCGAGACGCGGATGACCGGGTGGGTGATGGCGGCGCTCGGCGTCGATCATGCCGAGGCCGACCGGCTGCGGCACCATTACTGGCGCAAATACGGCACCACGCTGGCCGGCCTGATGATCGAGCACGGCGTCGATCCCGGCCCCTATCTCGTCGAGGTGCATGACATTTCCTTCGCCCCGCTGAAGCCCGATCCCGACCTTGCCGCGCGGATCGGCGATCTGCCCGGCCGGCGGATCGTCTACACCAACGCCACCGTGCCCTATGCCGAACGGGTGATCGAGGCGCGCGGGCTGTCGGGGCTGTTCGACGCGATCTATGGCGTCGAGGAAGCCAAGTTTCATCCCAAGCCCGCGCGCGAGGCTTTCGAGACGGTGTTCGCCGCCGACGGGCTCGATCCGCTGGCGGCGGCGATGTTCGAGGACGATCCGCGCAACCTCGCGGTGCCCCACGCCCTGGGCATGCGCACCGTCCACGTCGCCCCCGAAGCCGCGCCGGCCGACCACATCCACTACCACACCGACAACCTGCCGGGCTTTCTGTCGCAGCTGTCCGAGGCCCCCTTCCCGCCGTCCGGGAACGGGAGTAGGGATTGACCATGCAGACGCATGACGCCGATATCTTCATCTCCGGCGGCGGGATCGCCGGCCAGGTGGCCGCCGCCGTCTTCGCCGCGCGCGGCTTCTCCGTGGTTCTGGCCGATCCGGTGCCGCCGGTCACCGAGGCCGATCTCGACGGCTCCGATCTGCGCTCCACCGCCTTCCTGCGGCCGGCGCGCGACCTGTTCGAGGCCTGCGGCCTCTGGCCCCTGCTCGAACCCCACTCCAAGCCGCTCGACAGCCTCGCGGTGATCGACACCACCGGCTGGCCCCCGGTGGTGCGTGACCGGCGCACCTTCGTTGCCTCCGACATGGGCGATGAACCCTTCGGCTGGAACCTGATGAACTGGGTCGTGCGCCGCGAGCTCTGGGGCTACCTGCAGGACGCCCCGGGCGTCACCGCGCTCTATGGCACTGGGTTCAAGACCATCGTGCAGCGCACCGGCGAGGCGATCATCGGCCTCGACAACGGCGACCGGGTGCGCACCCGCCTCGCCATCGCCGCCGACGGCAAGTTTTCCCCCCTGCGCGAGGCGGCGGGGATCGAGGTTGCCACCACGCGCTACGGCCAGAAATCGCTCGCCTTCACCGTCACCCACGAATTGCCGCACGACAATATCTCGACCGAGATCTACAACGAGGGTGGGCCTTTCACCATCGTGCCGCTGCCCGACATCGGCGGCAAACCCGCCTCGGCCATCGTCTGGATGAATTTCGGCCCCCGCGCAGTCGAGTTGATGGAGATGGAGGTGCCCGCCTTCGAGGAGGTGATGTTCATTCGCTCCACCGGCCTGCTCGGCTGGATGCACCTCGAAGGCCGCCGCTCGATCTGGCCGATCATCACCCAGACCGCCAAGCGGCTCACCGAGGGTCGCGTGGCGGTGGTGGCCGAAGCTGCCCATGCCCTGCCACCTATCGGCGCGCAGGGGCTCAACACCTCGCTCAACGACATTATCGCCCTGCTCGACGCGGCGGGGAAATCGCCCGGTGATCCCGGCACGCCTGCCGCGCTCGCCGCCTACGAGGCCGCCCGCAAACCCGATATCGCCGCGCGCGCCCGGGTGATCGACGCCTTCAACCGCGTCGCCCGCTCCGGCGATGCGGCGGTGCAGGCGCTGCGGCTTGCCGGGTTAAAGGCGGTGCACGATATCTCACCGGTGCGCAAGGGCGTGATGCGGGCGGGCCTCGGCCCGCGCTGAACCGCGACGTCATGGGCCTTCACAAACGCGCGATCATGGCGTTATGCTGAGGCGGAAACGTGCTTCTATCCACCCGAAAGGAGGCCTGACCATGTTGCCCGCACTCGTTCTGGCGATGCTCGCCGTCACGTTGCTCATGTTCGTCGTGATGATGGTCGTGTCGGTCGGTCGCTGAGAACCGTCCATCGGCTGCGGGCGGGCTGACGCTGGCGGCCTGCCCCGTTTCCCACCCGGTTGCGCCCGGTCGCGCCGGGCAACGTGGCGTCTTGCCGCATTCAGACAGCCAGATACATGGTTCAAAAAGCGCGTCACACTCTAGGAGACGCGCTCATGAACAAGAACACATCCACCGAACCCACCACGCACGGCCGCTACAAGTCGAACCCCGGCGAGATCGGAGCCTTCCTGCTCGCGCTCGTGCTCGTCGCGGCGCTCGCCCTTGGCTTCGTCTTCGCCGGTGTCGCCGGGCTGACCATGGTGATGGTCGTGCTGGTCCCGCTGATCTACGTGGTGCTCATCACGATCTCGGTCGGCAAGTAGCGCCTCAGCCGAACACCTTGTCGAGCGCGGCCTCCAACCGGGCCACGCTCGCCTCGACATCGTAGAGCTTGTCGAGGCCGAACAGGCCGAGGCGGAAGCTGCGGTAATCGTCGCCCTCGCCCACCATCAGCGGCACCCCGGCGGCAATCTGAAGCCCGAGCGCGGCGAAGGCCCGCCCGGCCTGCACCTCCGGGTCGCCGGTGTAGGACACCACGACGCCCGGCGCCTCGAAGCCTTCGGCGGCAACCGACTGGATGCCGCGCGCCTTCAGCGCCGCGCGCACCCGGCGGCCCTGCTCCCACTGCGCCTCGGCGAGTTTTTCAAAACCGTATTCCTTCGTTTCCAGCATCACGTCGCGGAAGGCACGCAGAGCGTCCGTCGGCATCGTGGCGTGATAGGCATGGCCTCCGTTCTCGTAGGCTTCCATGATCGAGAGCCACTTGCCCAGGTCGATGGCGAAGGAGGTGGACTGCGCCGCCTTGACCGTGTCCCGGGCGCGGGCGTTCATCATCACGAGCCCCGCCGAGGGCTGCGCCGACCATCCCTTCTGCGGCGCCGAGATCAGCACGTCGACGCCCAGCGCCTTCATGTCGATCCAGACCGTGCCCGAGGCGATGCAATCGAGCACGAACAGCCCGCCCACCTCGTGCACCGCCTGCGTCACCGCGGCGATGTAATCGTCGGGCAGGATCATGCCGCTCGAGGTTTCCACGTGCGGGGCGAAAACCACCTCGGGCCGCTCGTCGTGGATCTTCGCCACCACCTCGTCGATCGGGGCCGGCGCGAAGGGCGCGGTCGGCGCGTTGCCGGTGCGCCGGGCCATCATCACCGTTTCCTCCTCGGGGATCCCGCCCATCTCGAAAATCTGGCTCCAGCGGAAGGAAAAAAAGCCGTTGCGGATCACCATGGCGCGCTTGCCGGTGGCCAGTTGCCGCGCCACCGCTTCCATCGCGTAGGTTCCACCCCCCGGCACCAGCGCCACCGCGTCGGCGTTGTAGACCTCCTTGAGGATGCCCGAGATGTCGCGCATCACCTGCTGGAACGCGGCCGACATGTGGTTGAGCGAGCGGTCGGTGAACACCACCGAGAATTCAAGCAGCCCGTCGGGGTCGATATCGTTGCGAAGCGCGGTCATGTGATCCTCCATCCTGTCGTCGCCTTGACCTAGCGCGCAGGCGCGGCCTTGGCAAAGCCTACCTTCGCATACCGCGCAACGCCCGCCGCGAAAGCCATGAAAAACGCCCGCCGGGTCGGGCGGGCGTTTGTCGGGATGGCGTGGCGCGCGGTGCTACTCCCAGCAGCTCACCAACACGGTGATATCCGCCGCCAGCGCCGAGAGATCGTAGGGCGTGAGCGCGCCTTGCGTCTCGGTGAGCGAGGCGGTCACACCGTTGGCGGCGAGAAAATCCGCAAGCGTGGCGGACTTGGCGGCGAAGCCCACGTCAGCGGGCAGCAGCCGCTCCCCGCCGGTGAGCGAGGCCAGCAACATGCCAACCACCGCACCGCCCTGGTCGAGCACCGGGCCGCCGGTGTCGCCATCCTGCGCGCGGATGTCGAGGCGGGCGATGGTATCCTCGCCCGCAAGCCCGCGCACATCGGCCAGTTTGCCGTAGGTCAGCGTCGGCGAAGACAGCCGCCCGCCGTAGGAATAACCCGCCACCGCGAGTTCCGACTGCAGCCGCGGCTCGAAGGTCAGCAGTTCGGCCACCCGCATCGGCGCAAGCTGCCGCGTGGGCCGGAGCAGCGCGATCCCGATCGTGTCGTCGGTGGCCGCCACGGTGGCGTCATAGCTTTCATCGAGCGTGATCCGGCCGCAGCCGGCGACCGCCTCGGTGGTGGTCAACACCGCGCCCTGCGCCGAGACATAGACCCCCGAGCGCGCCTTCTCGGCGCGGCGGATCTCGAGCCCCGAGATCAGGTCGATCGACTGGGTGGTGGTGTCGAGCCCGGCGTTGTCGTCAAGCACGGCGGCGCCGGTGGATGTGAAGCTCGAGCGCATCGCGTCGAGCACCATGGCGCGGCGGCGGTCGATCTCGCGGGTGGTCTCCCCGGTTTCGGGGTCGGTCACCGCATCGCCCTGAGGCCAGATCAGCATGAAGCCCTTCACCGCGCCATCGGCAAGCGTGGCGTAGGTGTAGGAGATCAGCTCATCGTTCGCACCCTCGATGGTGAAATCGCTGTCGCGCCGGCGGCGTTCGCCCTCGACCGGCACCACTTCGAGCGTCTGCAGGATGTCGTAAAGCCCGTAGAGCGTTGCCCGGTCGCCGCGTTGGCTGATCAGGATCACGCGCACGCCCTCGTCGCCCTCGTAGTGGGCGAAGGGCGCTTCGTAGCGGGAGAAGCCGACCATCGCGGCCGGCAGGGTAATCTCGATCCCGGCCTCGGCGTCGGTCACGCTGGCCAGCCCCATCGAGTCGAGCACATCGTAATAGCCCTTGAGCAGCAGCGCGCGCTGCCGGGTGGTGAGCACGCCGGTGATCTCGAAACCGTTGGCTTCCTGCCAGGCCGACATCGCGCCCCGGGTGCCGGGGCCGAACGCGCCGTCGATCATCGAGCGGTAGTAGCCCTCCCATTGCAGCGCGACCTGGAGTTCCTTGCGCTGGTCGAAATCCAGCGTCTGCTCGGAGCGCAGCGCCTCTTGCCGGGTCTCCTCCGGCGCCTGGAGCGGATCGGGTTCGGGCGCGGGCTCGGGGGCGGTCTCGGCCAACTCCTGGCTTGCCTCCGCAGGTTCCGGCGCCGCCGGTTCCACCGCCATCGGAGCCGCGCCCAGCGCGTTCGCCCCCACCGGCCAGAATTGCTGGCCATAGGCCGTGCTGTCGGAAACATAGGCGTCGCCGGGAAGCAGGCCGCGCCCGCGCAGTTCGAGCAACGTCTCGGTCGCGCCGGTCTCGGTGTAGGGCCCGAGCGCGACCGCATACCAGCCGCTCTGGCCAAGTCGGAAGCCGTTCACGTCGGCGATGGCCTGGGAATAGCGCCGGGCCGCGGCCTCGGCTTCGCGCAGCGTGGCGTTGGCCTCGACCTGCACCCAATAGCTTTGCTGCGCCTGCGCGGCGCTGGTGGAAAAAATGCTGACAAAAAGAATGAATGCGGCAACCGCGCGTGACATATCCCTGTAACCCCCCGGGTTTTCATACAAACCGTTCGAGCCAGTAACACCAAGGCGGGGCCGGAGGTCAAGCAGGCCCGGCCCCCTCCCCGCGGGGTTGTGATCCGGCCGGGGCCGATTGACCCGCCCCGGCGCAAAGCCTATTGAGTGCGCGCACTTCCCGCGCGAGGACGCATGCCATGGCCAACACCACGCTCACCCAACCGAAGAGCTTCCAGGAGATCATCCTCAGGCTTCAGAACTACTGGGCCGAGAAGGGTTGCGCGGTGCTGCAGCCCTACGACATGGAAGTGGGCGCGGGCACCTTTCATCCCGCCACCACGCTGCGCGCGCTCGGCAGCCAGCCCTGGGCCGCGGCCTACGTCCAGCCCTCGCGCCGGCCCACCGACGGGCGCTACGGCGAAAACCCCAACCGGCTGCAGCACTACTACCAATACCAGGTGCTGATCAAACCCAGCCCGCCCGACCTGCAGGAGCTCTACCTCGGCTCGCTCGAAGCCATCGGCATCGACATGGCGATGCACGATATCCGCTTCGTCGAGGACGACTGGGAAAGCCCCACCCTGGGCGCCTGGGGGCTGGGCTGGGAGGTCTGGTGCGACGGCATGGAGGTGAGCCAGTTCACCTATTTCCAGCAGGTCGGCGGGCATGACTGCCGCCCGGTCTCGGGTGAGCTCACCTACGGGCTCGAACGGCTGGCGATGTATGTGCTCGGCATCGACCACGTGATGGACATGCCGTTCAACGCCCCCACCGCGCCGATCCCGCTGAGCTACGGCGACATTTTCCGCCAGACCGAGCGCGAATACTCCCGCTTCAACTTCGACGTGGCCGAAACCGAGATCCTGTTTCGCCACTTCGAAGACGCCGAGGCCGAGTGCAAGGCGATCCTTGACCACCCGGCGACCGACCCGAAAACCGGCCGCGAGATCGTCATGGCCCACCCGGCCTATGACCAGTGCATCAAGGCCAGCCACATCTTCAACCTGCTCGACGCCCGCGGCGTGATCTCGGTCACCGAGCGGCAGGCCTATATCGGCCGGGTGCGGGCGCTGGCCAAGATGTGCGCCGACGCCTTCGTGCTGACCGAAGCCGGGGGAGCTGGCGCGTGAGTGGCAAGATCGTCGGGAGTTTCGTCGTGTTGACCGCGCTCATCGCCGGGGTGGCGATCTACTGGCTGCAGCTTTACGCCTTCTACGACGAGGTATCGGCGGACGATGCCGCGATCACCCTCGTCAACGTCGCCACCGGCCAGCCCGAGCCGATCGTGATCTCGGGCTTCGAGGGGATCGACGCCACCTCGTCGCCGCTGCGCTACCGCGCCTGTTTCGAAACCGGGCAGAGCCTGGCAACCCTCACCGAAACCTACGCCGCCTACCCCGAGGCCGCGCCGCTCACCGGCCCCGGATGGTTCGGCTGCTACGACGCGGTGACCATCGGCGAGGCGCTGGAACGCGGCGAGGCGCTGGCCTTCCTCGGGCAGCGCAACATCTCCGACGGGGTCGATCTCGTCGTCGCCGTCTTCCCCGATGGCCGGGCCTTCGCCTGGCGTCAACTCAACGAAAAATATCAGGACTGACCGCATGGACCTGCTGATCGAACTCTTCTCGGAGGAAATCCCGGCGCGGATGCAGGCGCGGGCGGCGCAAGACCTGAAGAAGCTCGTCACCGACGGGCTGGTGGAAGCCGGGCTCACCTACGCCGCCGCCGCCGCCGCCGCCACCCCGCGCCGCCTCGCGCTCACGCTGGAGGGATTGCCGGCGGTGAGCCCGGATCGGCGCGAGGAGCGCAAGGGGCCCAAGGTGGGCGCGCCCGACAAGGCGATCGAGGGCTTCCTGCGCGGCGCCGGGGTGACCCGCGACCAGCTGGAGGAGCGCGACACGCCGAAGGGTGCTGTCTGGTTCGCGACGATCGAACACAAGGGCCGCCCCGCCGCCGAGATCGTGGCGGAGGTGCTGGAGGCCACGGTGCGTGGCTTTCCCTGGCCGAAGTCGATGCGATGGGGCGTGGGCTCCTTGCGCTGGGTGCGGCCGCTGCACTCGATCCTCTGCATCCTCACCGATGAGCACGGGCCGCAGGTGGTGCCGCTCGAGATCGACGGCCTCAAGGCGGGCGACACCACGCGCGGCCACCGCTTCATGGCGCCGGGCGAGATCCGGGTGGCGTCCTTCGAGGATTACGTGGCGAAGCTGAAGGCCGCCCATGTCGTGCTTGACCCCACCGAGCGGGCCGGGACGATCTGGCACGACGCGCAGCAAAAGGCCTTCGCGCTGGGCTTCGAGGTGGTCGAAGACGCAGGCCTCCTCGCCGAGGTGGCGGGGCTGGTGGAATGGCCGGTGGTGCTTCTGGGCGATATCGCCGACGAGTTCATCGAGCTGCCGCCGGAGGTGCTGCAAACCTCGATGAAGGAGCACCAGAAGTTCTTCTCGGTGAAGAACCCCGGCAGCGGCCGGATCGAGAAATTCGTCACCGTCGCCAACCGCGACACCGCCGATCACGGCGTCACCATCCTTGCGGGCAACCAGAAGGTGCTCGCCGCCCGGCTCTCGGATGCCAAGTTTTTCTGGGAAAACGATCTGCGGCAGGCCAAGGCGCAGGGCCTTGAGGCCTGGACCGACCGGCTCGGCAACGTCACCTTCCACAACAAGCTGGGCAGCCAGCGCGACCGGATCGAGCGCATTGCCGCGCTGGCGCGCGAGATCGCCCCGGTGGTGGGCGCGGATGCCGACCTTGCCGCGCAGGCGGCGAAGGTGGCCAAGGCCGATCTCTCGTCGGAAATGGTCTACGAATTCCCCGAGTTGCAGGGGATCATGGGGCGCTATTACGCCGAGGCCGCCGGGCTTGATCCGCAGGTGGCCGCGGCCTGCGAGGAACATTATTCGCCGCTCGGGCCGTCTGACGACGTGCCCACCGCGCCGGTCTCCGTCGCCGTGGCGCTGGCCGACAAGCTCGATACCCTCACCGGGTTCTGGGCGATCGACGAGAAACCCACCGGGTCGAAAGACCCGTTTGCGCTGCGGCGCGCGGCGCTCGGGGTGATCCGGCTGGTGCTGGCGAACGGGGTGCGCCTGCGGCTCGACCAGTTCATCGACGCCCAGCTCCTGAAGCACGAAATCGCCCGCGCCCGGGCGGACGATGCCCACGAGACGGAGATCGACGCGCTCGAGCAGACGCTTCAAGAGATCGCCAAGCACGGCGTATTCGGCGCGGCCTTCGACGTGGTTCTGAAAGCCCTGCACAAGGCAGACAAGGCGCCGCCAACCCACGATGGCAGCTACCTCGCGCGTGTCCGCGAGACCATGCCGGACCTGTCGGACGACCTCCTCGCCTTCATCCACGACCGCCTCAAGGTGCACCTGCGCGAGGAGGGTATCCGTCACGACGTGATCGACGCCTGCGTGAACATGCCCGGCAACGACGATCTCACCCTCCTGGTCGCCCGCGCCCGCGCGCTTCAGGCGGTGCTCGACACCGACGACGGCGCCAACCTGATCCAGGGCTTCAAGCGGGCCAACAACATTCTCGCCCAAGCCGAGGAAGCGGACGGGGTGGAGTATTCTTACGGGCCGGACGTGAAATTCGCCGAGGACGAGACCGAGAAGGCATTGTTTGCCGCGCTCGATGCGGCCGAGGCGAAGATCGGCCCGGCGATGATCTCGGAGGATTTCGCCGCCGCGATGGGAGCGATGGCGGAGCTGCGCGGCCCGATCGACGCCTTCTTCGAGGCGGTGCAGATCAACACCGAAAACCAGATCCTGCGCCGCAACCGGCTCAACCTGCTCGCCCGCATCCGCGATATCTGCCTGCGGGTGGCCGATCTCACCCGGATCGAGGGCTGAAACCGGGGCACGCGATTTCGCAATCGCGTGTAAGGCGTTTTGAAACGCCTTGCCTCCGGCGGACGTATTTGGGCCAGGATGAAGGGGATCGGGCGTTTTCCGCGCCGCGGCGCTTGTCTCGCGGCGGTTCGGCGCTATCTTCGGCTCAAAGGAGTTGCTGCGGTGCAGAAAAAACAGGGCCTGTCAGAGATCACCGGGTTCGACGAGATCACCCCCACGGCGGCGATCTCGGCCGAGCGGCATGGCGGGCGGGCGAAGTGCCTGCAACGCCTGATCCGGCTCGACATGCCGGTGCCGCGCACTCTGGCGCTCGATTTCGACGCGGTGCATGCGCTGTCGGCCGGTGACATGCCCGATCTCGACGCCATGCTGGCGCTGTTCGGCCCCGACCCGCTGGTTTCGGTGCGCCCCTCCTCGCAGGATCCCGACTGGGGCGGGCCGGGCGCGATCCTGAACATCGGCATGAACGATGCGCTGCACGCCCGGCTCGCGGCCAGCCACGGCGAGCCGGCGGCGAACGCGCTCTACCTGCGTTTCATCCAGTCTTTCGCCGTGCACGTCGCCCGGCTCGACGCGGACGAGTTCGAAACCGTGGCGATCCCAACCGCCGAAGCTCTGCAACGCGCGCTCGCCGCCTACGAGGCGGAAACCGACGAGCGGTTTCCGCAAGACCCCAAGCGCCAGCTCGGCGAGGTTCTGCGCTCGATGGCGCGGGCCTGGGAGGGCACCACGGCACGGCTTCTGCGCGAGGCCAAGGGCGCGCCCGCCGATGCCGGGCTGGGGCTGGTGGTGCAGAAGATGGCGCTCGGCGTCGGCAACGGGCTCTCGGGCTCGGGGGTGATCCAGTTCGTCGACGGCAGCACCGGCCAACGCGAGATCCGCGGCCGCTACATGTGCCAGGCGCAGGGGCGCGATGCGCTCACCGCCAAGGAGGACGAGGGCGCGATCCTCTACCTCGCCGCCGATGCGCGCGGGCGTTCGATCGAGCAGGTTCTGCCCGGTGTCTGGGACGACCTGATGCGCTACGGCGATCTTGCCCGGCGCCGGCTGCGCGAGGAAATGCAGATCGAGTTCGCCGTCGAGAACGAGCGCTTGTTCATCCTCGACGCGGTGCGCGTGCCGCGCAACTCGCGCGCCAACCTGCGCATCGCGGTGGCGCTGGCGAAGGACGGGATCATCTCGGAGGACGAGGCGGTGCTGCGCGTGCCGCCGCGCTCGCTGCCGGAGCTTCTGCACAGCCAGGTCGATCCCGAGGGCGCGCGCGAGGTGATTGCGCGGGGCATTCCCGCATCGCCGGGCGGCGCCACCGGCAAGATCGTGTTTTCGTCGCGCGCGGCGCAGGCGATGGCGGCGCAGGACGAGCCGAGCATCCTCGTGCGCCGTGAAACCACGCCGGAGGACATTCGCGGTATGCACGCGGCGCGCGCGGTGCTCACCGAGCGCGGCGGGGTGACGAGCCACGCCGCGGTGATCGCGCGCGGGCTGGGGCTGCCCTGTGTCGTCGGCGTGTCCGACATGGCGCTCGACCTCAGGGCCGGCACGATGACGCTGCCCAACGGCCGGGTTTTGCGCGAGGGCGACGTAATCACCATCGACGGCACCCGGGGCCACGCCATTTCCGGGGCCGCGCCGATGCTGGCGCCGGCGCTGGGCGAGAACTTTTCCACCCTGCTCGCCTGGGCCGATGCCGCGCGCGACATCGGTGTGCGCGCCAATGCCGATACGCCGGAAGACGCGCGCAAGGCCCGCATGTTCGAGGCCGAGGGGATCGGGCTTGCACGCACCGAGCACATGTTCTTCGCCGAAGACCGCCTGCTCGCGATGCGCGAGATGATCTTCGCCGACGACGCCGAGGACCGCCGCTCGATCCTCGACCGCATCCTGCCTATGCAGCGCGCCGATTTCATCGAGCTGTTCTCGATCATGCACGACAGGCCGGTGACGATCCGGCTGTTCGATTTGCCGTTGCACGAGTTTCTGCCGCAAGGGCGCGAGGGGCTGCGCGAGTTGGCGGAAGCTCTCGATCTTCCGCTTTCGGACGTGACCCGCCGCGCCGAGGCGCTGTCCGAGTTCAACCCGATGCTGGGGATGCGCGGCGTGCGGCTGGGCCTGACCGTGCCCGAAATCTACGACATGCAGGCGCGCGCGATCTTCGAGGCGCTGGTGGACGTGGCGCAATCGGGCGGCGCTGTGGTGCCGGAGATCATGATCCCGCTGGTTTCGGCGCGCCGCGAGGTCGAGATCGTGAAGGCGCGGATCGACGCCGTGGCGGCGGCGGTGCGGGTCGAGCGCGGCGCGGCGTTCGACTACCGGCTGGGCGTGATGGTGGAAACGCCGCGCGCGGCGCTGCGCGCGGGTGAAATCGCGCCTTACACCGCCTTTCTCAGCTTCGGCACCAACGACCTGACGCAGATGACATACGGACTCTCGCGCGACGACGCCGGGCGCTTCATGAGCCAGTACGTGAACCAGGGCGTCTACGACGAAGACCCGTTTCACGTGCTCGACCCGGACGGCGTGGGAGAGCTTCTGACCATCGGCGCGGAGCGTGGGCGGGCCGCCAACCCCGGCGTCACGCTGTCGGTCTGTGGCGAGCATGGCGGCAACCCTGAATCGATCGCCTTCTGCCGCGCCGCGGGCTTCGATTACGTCTCCTGTTCGCCGTTCCGTGTGCCGGTGGCGCGACTCGCCGCCGCGCATCTCGCCATCGCCGAACGCGGTGCGGAGCGCCCGCCCCGGATGTATTGAGCCGCGCGGGATCGCGATAACACGCCCCAAGATATACGTGGCCAACACCACATCTTGTAGGTGGTGATACCTGCACCACTATAGAGGTCGCAAAACGTGGACGAATCCCCCGTTTTGCGCTATGTCCGCCCGCAACCGGGCGTCGCCCCGCAACGCCCGAGAATGGGGGGATACATGGGACGGATCGTTCTTGGCGCGCTCGCCGCGCTGGGCATCTTCACATCGGCCGCCGTCGCCGAGGGCCCCGGCGCGCCGGAGGCCCTGATCGCGAAACTGATCGGCAACGAGCGCGCGGCGCTGGCCGGCGTTGGCTCCAGCCGGATCGCACGCCTCGCGTCGGTCAACCCTTCGTCCGCGCTGGCCGCGCTGCATTCGGAGGACTGGATCTCAAGCCAGCCTGTCGCAAAGGGCGGGGAACAGTGGCGGTGCCTCTCCGAAGCGCTCTATTTCGAGGCCCGCGGCGAGACCGCGCCGGGGCTTTTCGCGGTCGCCGAGGTGATCCTCAACCGCGTCGAATCGGCCCGCTACCCCGACAGCGTCTGCGGCGTCGTCAAGCAGGGCACCGGCAAGCGTTACGCCTGCCAGTTCACCTATACCTGCGACGGCGCACCCGAGCACATCAACAATCCCGCCGCGTTCGTGCGGGTGGGCAAGGTTGCCCGCGCGATGCTCGAGGGTGCGCCGCGCAGCCTTACCAAGGGCGCGCTGTTCTACCACACCGACGCGGTGGCCCCGAGCTGGTCGCGCAAGTTCGACCGCACGGCCTCGATCGGGGTGCACCACTTCTACCGCTGAGCCGGTGCGGGGCGTCGGCGGTGGTCAGCCGCATATGGCGACCGGGGGCTGGCAAATCGCATGGCTTTGTCCCATGGTGCCGCCCGGAAGGAGACCGCCGCGATGACATCCGATACCCGCCTCGCCTTCGAGCACCCCTTGGCCCGGGCCGAGGCCACCGGCCAGCCCACCCGCCCGCACGACCGGATCTCGCTGCGCGATCACGTTGTCGAAGCCGATATCGGCGCTTTCCAGCAGGAACGCGGCAAGCGGCAGCGGCTGAATTTCAGCGTGGTCGTCGAGGTCGCGCCGCCGGGCGCGCCGCTCGACGATGACGTCGACAAGATCCTGTCCTACGACACGATCACCGAGGCGATTGCCCACGAACTGGCCGAGGAACGGCTGAACCTGCTGGAGACGCTGGCCGACAAGGTCGCCGACCGCATCCTCCACGCCCCGCAGGCTTTGCGTGTTTTCGTCCGGATCGAGAAGCTCGACCGGGGGCCCGGCGCACTGGGTGTGGAAATCGTGCGCTCGCGGGGCCAGACCCCGCCCGCCGCGCCGGATGACGACGAGGTGCCCCACCCGCTGGTGCTGCATTTTGCCAACGAGGCGATCCGGGATGCGCGCCTGCCGAGCCTGCTGGACGCGCTCGCCGCCGATCCGCGCCCGGTGATCCTCTGCGTTGGCCCCAACGACCTGCCCGCACCGCAGACCGGCCACGCGATGACCCAGCGCCGGATCGACCTGCTGGCGATCGAGCAGAATGCCTGGGTGCTCGCCGCACGCGATGACCGTTGCGTCGTCGTCTCCACCCGCACCGAGCTGGACTGGGCGATGAAACACGGCCAGATCAGCGTCTGGGCACCGTCGAAGATCGTGCTCGATGCGGTCGACGGCCCCTCAGCCAGCCCGCGCGATGCGGCCGCGCTCACGGCCTGGTTCGCGGCGCTGATGCACGCGACCGAGCTGGTTTGCGTCGGCCTGGATGCGCCGGAGGCGGAGGTTCCCGCCCGCAGCCTCGCCCCCGGGGAGCTGCCATGACGATCCGTTACCGCCCGGTTCCCCGCCTCGGGCAGCGGTCCACCGGCCATGGCGGCAGCCTGCCGCTCGCCGGCAGCCGCAGCGCCTGGTTCAACACCATCGAGCGGCGCGGCGAGGATGGCGGCGTGAAGGTGATCTCGCCCGGCGGTCTCAACGCCGAGGGCCGCGCCCGGCTCAGCGCCGAGCGGCCCGCACTCTGTGGCCTGAGCCTCGACCGGCCCCGGGTCATGGGCATTCTCAACGTCACGCCCGACAGCTTTTCCGACGGCGGCGACCACGCCGAATTGAGCAAGGCGGTGGCGGGCGCGATCCGCATGGCGGACGAGGCCGACATCATCGACATCGGCGGCGAAAGCACCCGGCCGGGGGCGGAAGACGTGAGCGTGACGGAAGAGATCAACCGCACCGCGCCGGTGATCCGGGCGATCCGCGAGGCCGGCGTGACCACGCCGATCTCGATCGACACGCGCAAGGCCGCCGTCGCCGAAGTCGCGCTCGACGCCGGCGCCGACATGGTAAACGACGTGGCCGCCTTCGGCTATGATCCGGAGCTTGCCGCCCTTTGCGCCGAGCGCGGCGTGCCGGTCTGCCTTATGCACGCCAAGGGCACGCCTGCCGACATGCAGAAGGCGCCGGCCTACGATGACGTTCTGGCCGAGGTGCTCGGCTTTCTCGAAGAGCGGATCGACTACGCCCTGGGCCAGGGCATCGCCCGCGACCGGATCATCACCGATCCGGGCATCGGCTTCGGCAAGACCGGGGCGCACAACATGACCCTTCTGCGCAACCTCGCCGCCTTCCACGATCTCGGCCTTCCGCTGCTGCTCGGGGTTTCGCGCAAGCGTTTCATCGGCGAGATCGGCGGCGCGCCGGAGGCGAAAGACCGCATGGCGGGTTCGCTCGCGGTGGCGCTGCACGGCGCCGCCGAAGGGGTGCACATCCTGCGCGTGCATGATACCTTCGAGACCACCCAGGCGCTGCGGCTGTTCGCGGCACTGCATGGAGACCCGTGACACGATGAGCCGAAAACTGTTTGGCACCGACGGTGTGAGAGGGTTGGCCAACAGCCACCCGATGACGGCAGCGTCCGCGTTGCGGCTGGGCGCTGCGGCAGGCCAGTTCTTCCGCGGCGACGGCCACAACCATCACCGCGTGGTGATCGGGAAGGACACCCGCCTTTCGGGCTACATGATCGAAAACGCGCTCACCGCGGGGCTGACCTCGACGGGCATGAACGTGCTGCTCCTCGGCCCGGTGCCCACGCCCGCGGTCGGCCACCTCACCCACTCGATGCGCGCCGATCTCGGGATCATGATCTCGGCCTCGCACAACCCCTACCAGGACAACGGCATCAAGCTTTTCGGCCCCGACGGCTACAAGCTCTCCGACAAGGACGAAATGGCGATCGAGGCGATCCTCGAAGGCGAGATCGAACCCTCGAAACCCGAGGAGATCGGCCGCGCCAAGCGCATCGACGAGGGCCGCCAGCGTTATGTCGAGTTCATCAAGACGACCATCCCCGCCGGTCACCGGCTCGACGGGCTGAAGGTGGTGATCGACTGCGCCAACGGCGCCGCCTACCGCGCCGCGCCCGAGGCCCTGTGGGAGCTTGGCGCCGACGTGGTGCCGCTCGGGGTTTCGCCGAACGGGCGCAACATCAACGATGGCGTCGGCTCGACGGCAACCGCGCGGGCGCAGGAGCTGGTGGTGAAATCCGGGGCCGATCTCGGCATCTGCCTCGACGGCGATGCCGACCGGGTGATGCTGATCGACGAAACCGGGCGGGTGGCCGATGGCGACCAGATCATGGCGCTCTTCGCCAGGCAATGGGCCAAGGAAGGCCGGTTGCGCCACGGCACGCTGGTGGCGACCGTGATGTCGAACCTCGGGCTCGAGCGCTACCTCGAAGCCGAAGGATTGACGCTGCTGCGCACCGGCGTCGGCGATCGCTACGTCGTCGAAGCGATGCGGGCCGGCGGCTACAACCTCGGCGGCGAGCAATCTGGCCATATCGTGATGACCGATTATGCCACCACCGGCGACGGCCTGCTCGCGGCGCTGCACTTTCTCGCCGAGATGATCAACACCGGCAAACGCGCCTCCGAGTTGACCCGGATTTTCGAGACCGTGCCCCAGATGTTGAAAAACGTGCGCTTCACGGCCGGGGCGCTGCCCCTGGAGAACGAAAAGGTGCGAAAGGTGATTGCCGACAGCGAGGGGCTGCTCTCCGGCAAGGGACGCCTCCTGATCCGCAAATCGGGCACCGAGCCGCTGATCCGGGTGATGGCGGAATGCGAGGACAAGGCGCTGATGGAAGACGTGGTCGACCGGATCGTCGACGAGGTCACCCGGGTGGCGGGCTAGGCGCGGTTCGGCAGCGCCTCGGGTTCGGTCGTCACGCCGAGGAATTCGTCGAGCACCTGCGCCAGGAATTCCGCGCGGGTCGAAACACCGACCTTTCTGAAAATGCTCGAAAGCTGTGCCTTCACGGTGCCTTCACGCGTGTTTCGTGCCTCGGCGATCTGGGTGATCCGCAGGCCGCGCACGGTGAGCAGGGCAACGTCCTTTTCCGCGCTCGTAAGCATCCACTCCTCGAACCGCCGGTTGACGAACCTGTCGAAATCGCCACGAAGACGGCGCAACCGATCGGTTTCCGTTTCCAGCTCAGTCACGGTCAGCCGCATCCGTCGGACAATCTCGAAAAACGCGACCGCCACCCCGAAGGACGCGATCAATTCGAAGCCGAGGTGCAGCCACATCCCCACGCCGACGTTGGGCGGATCGCGCAAGGCGATGCGAAACTCCTCCGCCACGTCGATCACGAGCACGATCCCACTTGCGAAAAGAAGCGCCGCGACCAGCTTCAAGCTGTTGAACTGTGCCCGTTCGCCCAAGCCCGCCACCTGATCCCCTCGCCCTCCCACCGGATACGGCCCCGGATTGCCTGAATTCCGGGATAAACCTTTGTGCAATGTCGCATAAAATTGCGTTTTCTCAAAACGTTGGAATGGGTCGCGGCGTTTGCTCGATCATCGGCGGTGCGCCAAAATGACACAGGTGGGCTGGTGAGGGCGTCGTGGGCCAAAGGGTCGGCGCATCCCTCTTCATGAAATCAACGGCTTGCAGTCCGCCTTCAACCGAGAAGCCGATCAACAATCGGCTTTTCTCACAAACAGGAAGAGGGAGGGACGAACGGTGATCAAAAAAACAACGAATAGCGGAATACTTGCCCTGCTCATGGCGCTTGGCGCCGTCAGCGCCACGGCGCAGACCGTGTCGATTACGCCCCAGGAGCACGGCCCACAGCAACAGGAATTCGTTCACGGTGCGCCGCATGTCGCATCGCTTGAATGGACAATCGCGGCCGGCGGACGGATCTACGACAACTGGTGGGAGGCGCTCGACCGGGACGAGCCAGAAGCCACCAACCCGGCCTACCCGGTTGACGTGAATGGCGAACAATCGGGCGCGGGCACCTGGCGCTGCAAGGAGTGCCATGGCTGGGATTACATGGGAGCCGGCGGCGTTTACAGCAAAGGCAGCCACTTCACCGGCATCAAGGGTTTGCTCGCCATGCGCGGCGTGCCGCCGGAATCCCTGCTGGCAACGCTGCGTGACGAAAACCACCCCTACACCGAAGAGATGATTTCGGCGGAGGAGATGATGCGGGTGGCAACCTTCGTCGCCAAGGGCCTCGTCGACATGCGCCCCTTCATCAACCTCGAAACCCGTCAGGTTATTCCCGGGGTGGGCGATGTGGATCGTGGCCGCGCGATCTTCCAGACCACCTGCGCGGCCTGCCACGGCTTCGATGGCCGGGCGCTCGATTGGGGCGAAGGCGACGAGCACAATTTCGTCGGCACCGAAGCGGCGGAACTGCCCGACGAGGTCTTCAACAAGCTCTCGAACGCGCACCCCGGCGTTGCAATGATCAACTTGAGCGCCTTCTCGGTCGAAGATCGTGTCAGTGTATTGCGCTACATCGCCTCACTTCCGACGGGTCTGGACGACTGAACGGTCCCGCCGAAACAAGAAAGGGGCTCCAGGCGGAGCCCCTTTTTTTCGTGACGGCCCTGCGGCTCAGTTCTTTTCCTTGTCGACCATCTTGCCGGCCGAGATCCACGGCATCATCGCGCGCAGCTTCTCGCCGGTCTGCTCGATCTGGTGCTCGTCGTTGATCCGGCGGGTCGCCTTGAAGAACGGCTGGCCGACGGCGTTTTCCTGCATGAAGTCGCGCACGAACTTGCCGGTCTGGATGTCGGTCAGGATCTCTTTCATCGCCTTCTTGGTCTGCTCGTAGGGCAGAACGCGGGGGCCCGAAACGTATTCGCCATACTCGGCGGTGTTCGAGATCGAGTAGTTCATGTTGGCGATGCCGCCCTCGTAGATCAGGTCGACGATCAGCTTCACCTCGTGCAGCGTTTCGAAATAGGCCATCTCGGGGGCGTAGCCGCCTTCGACGAGGGTTTCGAACCCGGCGCGGATCAGTTCCACGAGGCCGCCGCAAAGCACCGCCTGCTCGCCGAACAGATCGGTTTCGCATTCCTCGCGGAAGTTGGTCTCGATGATCCCCGAGCGCCCGCCGCCGATCGCCGCGCAGTAGGAAAGACCGATGTCGAGCGCCTTGCCGGAGGCGTCATTGTCGACGGCGACGAGGCAGGGCACGCCGCCGCCCTTGACGTATTCGCCGCGCACGGTGTGGCCCGGGCCTTTCGGCGCCATCATGATCACGTCAACGCCGGGCTTCGGCTCGATCAGGCCGAAATGCACGTTCAGGCCATGGGCGAAGGCGATCGCGGCGCCTTCCTTCAGGTTGTCGTGGACGTATTTCTTGTAGGTCTCGGCCTGAAGTTCGTCGGGCATGGTGAACATGATGAGGTCGCACCAGGCCGCCGCCTCGGCGATGCCCATCACCTTAAGCCCTTCGGCCTCGGCCTTCTTGGCGGAAGCCGAGCCTTCGCGCAGGGCGACGACGATGTTCTTCGCGCCCGAATCGCGCAGGTTCAGCGCATGGGCGTGACCCTGGCTGCCGTAGCCGAGAATGGCCACCTTCTTGTCCTTGATGAGGTTGATGTCGCAATCGCGGTCGTAATACACGCGCATGGAGAGGCTCCCTTGGTGGATGTTTCGCCGGGCATCCTAGCGATCTTTCCTGAATATGGCTTGCAAAAGCGGGTGGATTTGCTCAAAAGGGCTGAATTCAATTCGCCAAAATGATGATTGGTGCAATATTCATGCAGATCGACGATACCGACCGCCGCCTCCTGCGCCGCCTCCAGGCCAATCCCGCCCTCAGCGCGGGCGAGCTGGCCGAGCTGGCCGGCGTCACCCCCGCCACCTGCTCGCGGCGGATCGAGAAGCTCACCCGCGGCGGCGTGATCCGAGGCCAGCACGCGGTGATCGACTGGGCAAGGCTCGGCTACGAGGTCGAGGTGTCGCTCCGCTTCACCCTCGACAAGACCAACCCGCGCGCCTTCGACGAGTTTCTCGCCGCCGCCCGCGCCGTGCCGGAGGTGACCGAGATCCAGACCCTCCTCGGCCGCGTCGACGTGCGCCTGCACGTGATCGCGCGCGACATGGGGCATTACCAGCAGATCTACCGCGAAAAGATCCTCACCCTGCCGCATATCGCCGATATCGAGGCGCTGATGCAGGTGGCGGTGATCGCCGAGGGCGAGGCGCTGCCGCTGTGATCCGGCTCGACGACACCGACCGCGCCTTCCTGCGCGCGCTGGCCGAGGATGCCACGCTGTCGGCCGGCGCCCTCGGACGGCGTTTCGGGCTGAGCCAGCCGGCGGCCTGGCGGCGGGTGAAACGTCTGCACGACGAGGGCGTGATCCGCGGCCGCCGCCTCGATCTCGACCACGAGGCGCTCGGCTTCGGGGTGACGGTGTTTCTGGGCGTGAAACTCGCCGCCAAAGGCCGGGTCAGCCTCGAGGATTTCGAACGCGCGGTGCGGGCGATCCCCGAGGTGCAACTCGTCCACCACGTGCTCGGGCTCTACGATTACCGCCTGCGCGTCGTGGCGCGCGACCTCGCCGATTTCGAACGCATCCTGCGCCGCCGGATCATGACGCTGCCGGGTGCGGGCGAGGTGGAGGCCAACGTGCTCCTGAGCGAAGAACGCCGCCCGGGGCCGATCTGAGCGGGGGCCTGCGCGCGGTCAACCAGCCGCATAGCTGGTATAGACCTCGGTCGACCCGTCGCCTCGAATGAGGAATACCTCATAGGCTTCGCGTTCGCTTTCCGGCCCCATACCGGGCGATCCGTAAGGCATGCCCGGCACCGCGAGGCCAACCGCATCGGGGCGTTCATCCAGCAGACGGCGGATATCGGCGACCGGGACGTGGCCCTCGATCATGTAGCCCTCGACCCGCGCGGTGTGACACGAAACCATCTCCTGCGGGATGCCGTTCGCGGCTTTGTAGTTCATCAGGAGCGTCCCGGCGCCGGGCTCGGTCGTGACGCGGAAACCACGCCCCTCGAGGATCTCGATCCAGCTACCGCAGCAGCCGCAGTTCGGGTCCTTGAGCACGTGGATCGACGGTCCGGCACCCTGCGCCATGGCCCTCAGGGGCGAAGCCGCCAGCAATGCAGCCCCCCCGAACAGCAGCCTGCGGCGGGAAAAAGTCACTTCGGTCATTTTGGTTCTCCTTCTTGGGTTGGATATTGTGCCGGCAGGTCAGAGCGCGACCCGCCGGAGCCGCAAGGCGTTCGTGATCACCGACACCGACGAGAGGCTCATGGCCGCCGCCGCGATCATCGGTGAGAGCAGGAGGCCGGTGGCGGGGTAGAGCACGCCGGCCGCGATCGGCACGCCGAGCGAATTGTAGGCAAAGGCGAAGAACAGGTTCTGCTTGATGTTCCTCAGGGTGGCCTTGGCCAGCTTCCGCGCCCGCACGAGCCCCACGAGATCCCCCCGCATCAGGGTGATCCCGGCGCTTTCAACGGCCACGTCGGCCCCGGTGCTCATGGCGATGCCGACGTCGGCGGCGGCCAGCGCCGGGGCGTCGTTGACCCCGTCACCGGCCATCGCCACCGACGCGCCTTTCGCGCGCAGTTCCTCGACCAGCTTCTGCTTGTCCTCCGGCAGCACTCCCGCGCGGACTTCGTCGATGCCCAGCCTGGAAGCCACGGCTTCCGCCGTGCGCTGGTTGTCGCCGGTGGCCATGATGATGGTCAGGCCAAGGGCATGAAGATCGCCGATCGCGGCCTCGGTCGTCTCCTTGATCGGATCGGCCACGGCGACGATCCCGGCCAGCACCCCGTCCACGGCCACGAACATCGCCGTCTTGCCTTCCGAGCGGAGCGTATCGGCCTGCGCTTCGGCCTCGCCCGTCTCGAGCCCGAGTTCCGTCATCATCGCCGGATTGCCGAGCGCGACCTTGCGTCCGTCGACGGTGCCGTGCACCCCTTTGCCGGTGACCGCCTCGAAATCCTCCGCCGTCGCGAGCGACAGACCACGGTCCTCCGCACCGTTCAGGATCGCCTCTGCAAGCGGGTGTTCGGAACCGCGTTCCAGCGCGGCGGCAAGGCCGAGCACCTCTTTCTCGTCCCCCTGCAGCGCCACCACATCGGTCAGCCGCGGCTTGCCTTCGGTCAGCGTCCCGGTCTTGTCGACGATCACCGTGTCGACCCGCGCCATGCGTTCGAGCGCCTCGGCGTCCTTGATCAGGACGCCGGCCTGCGCGCCGCGGCCCGCGGCCGTGGTGATCGAGATCGGCGTGGCGAGGCCGAGGGCGCAAGGGCAGGCGATGATGAGAACCGAAACCGCCGAGGCGATGGCGAAGGCCAGCGCCGGCTCCGGCCCGGCCCACAGCCAGACGCCGAAGGCGACGATGGCCACCAGCACCACCGTCGGCACGAAGATCGACGAGACCCGGTCGGCCAGCCCCTGGATCGGCGCCCGCGATCTCCGCGCACCGGCGACCATCTCGACGATCTGCGCGAGCACCGTGTCCGCGCCGACCTGGGTCGCCCGAATGGCCAGCGCGCCGTTCTTGTTGATCGTACCGCCCGTCACGCGGTCGCCCTCGACCTTCTCCACCGGCACCGGTTCGCCGGTGATCATGCTCTCGTCCACCGAGGACCGGCCTTCAACAACCTCGCCGTCCACCGGCATGCTGTCGCCCGGCCGAACACGCAGGAGATCGCCCTCGACGATGTTCTCGAGCGGCGCGTCGTATTCCGAGCCGTCGGGCAGGATGCGGCGCGCGGTCTTGGGTGCGAGGTCGAGCAGGGCGCGGATGGCGTCGCCCGTGCGCTCGCGCGCCCGCAATTCGAGCACCTGGCCCACGAAGATCAGCGCCACGATGACAACGGCAGCCTCGTAATATGTGCCCACGCCCTCGCCCATCCGGTATTGTTCGGGGAACACCCCCGGGGCGAAGGTCGCCACCAGCGAATAGAGGTAGGCCGCGCCCACGCCGAGCGCGATCAGCGTCCACATGTTCGGTGAGAGGTTGCGGATCGAGTCGCGTCCGCGCCGGAAGAACGGCAGCGCCGCCCACAGGATGACCGGTGTCGCCAGCACGAACTCCGCATAGACGGACATCTGGTGTCCGAGCCAGCCGCGCACATCGAGCCCGACGAATTCGCCCATCGTGATGATGACGAGCGGGACCGCCGCCCCGACGCTGATCCACATCCGGCGGGTGAAGTCGGCCAATTCCTCGCTGGGTTCGTCGGAGGGCACCATCGGCTCCAGCGCCATGCCGCAGATCGGGCAATTGCCGGGTTCGTCGCGCTGGATCTCGGGGTGCATCGGGCAGGTGTATTGCGCGCCGGGCTGCGCGCGCCGCCCCGCCTTCCGGGCATTTCCCGAGGCGTAGAAATAGGGATCGCCGTCGAATTTCTCCTGGCAGTCGGCCGAACAGAAATGGAAGGTCTCGTCGCCGTAATCTCGGCTGCGGGTGCCCTCCTTGATCTCGACCTCCATGCCGCAGACCGGATCGGTCGCGATGTCGGCGCCGGGGGTAATTTCGGGGGCGTCGTGATCGTGGTGATGGTTTGCCATGGTATCATGTCCTTTCGGCACAGATATGGGGCTTCCAGTCATTGGAAGGTCAAGCGTCGGAGCGATCGTTTTCGGGCGCGGAAGCGTGGTCGCCGTGGGCCTCCCCGCGTGGGGCCGGGTTCAGCCCGAGGAAGACGCGCTCGAACAGGAAGACGGCCGCCATCCCCACAAGCGCGATGGCCACGATCAGTGGATCGCTCTGCCACTTGAGCGTCGCGAAGGCCGCCAGCACGATACCGTCCAGCGCGATTGCGGTAAGAAGGATCCAGCCCCGGGCGCCGATTTGCGCGCGCAGCGTTCGCCAGACGCCCCAATGGATCAGGATGTCCATCACGAGGTAGAAGAAAACCCCGAGCGAGGCGATGCGGCTGAGATCGAAGAAGACGGTCAGCGCCCCGGCGATCACCACCGTGTAGACCAGCGTGTGGTCGCGGATCGTGCCGGGCATCCCGAAATGGCTGTGCGGGATCAGCTTCATGTCGGTCAGCATCGCCAGCATCCGCGACACCGCGAAGATGCTGGCGATCACGCCCGACGCGGTCGCGACCAAAGCCAGCGCGACCGTCAGGTAGAAGCCGACACGGCCCAGCGCCGGCTCGGCGGCTTCGGCGAGCGCATAATCCTTCGCCGCGACGATCTGGTCGAGCGGAAGGCTGGAGCCGACCGCGAAGGCGACGAGAAGATAGACGACCACGCAGATCGCGATCGAAATCACGATCGCGCGCCCGACGTTGCGGTGCGGGTCGGAAATCTCGGCGCCGCTGTTGGTGATGGTGGTGAACCCTTTGAAGGCGAGGATGGCGAGCGCGACCGACGCCAGAAATCCGGCCGCCACGCCCCCGTCACCTCCGCCGTCGCTCGCGGCCTCGAACGAAATGCCGCCGGCCCAGAGCCCCGCGATGCCGAAGGCCGCGATCCCGCCCACCTTGAGCACCGCCATGAGCTGAGACAGAAGGCCGACGGAACGGTTGCCCGCCGCGTTGACGAGGTAGGCGAAGACGATCAGCCCGACGCCGATCGCCGGGACGGACCAGCCCTCGGGATCGAGGCCGAGGCCGCGCATCAGGTATGTCGCGAAGGTGCGCGCGACGAGGCTTTCGTTGATGACCATCGACAGCGCCATCAGAAGCGCGGCCCCGGCCGCGACGGTGGTCGGGCCATAGGCTTTCGTGAGGATCATCCCGATCCCGCCCGCCGAGGGCCAGGCGTTCGACATCTTCACGTAGGTATAGGCGCTGAAGGCCGTCACCACCGCACCGGCCACGAAGGCCAGCGGGAACAAGGACCCGGCCAGTTCGGCTATCTGACCCGTGAGCGCGAGGATCCCGGCCCCGATCATCACCCCGGTGCCCATCGCCACGGCGTCGAACAGCGACAGGCTGTTCTTCTCGTATTGCTGCGCCATCACTCTTTCCTTCCATCCTTTGTTCGCGTCGCCACCCAGAGCAGCGGCACCGCCGTGACAAGCCCGAGGACGAGCGCGGCCGTTGTCGTCCGGCCCAGGTCCCCGCTGACCGCCTCGCCCCCGAAATGGGCGAGCAGAAAGCTCGCCGGGATGATCCCCGCCAAAGTCGCGAGGGCGAACCGCCAGGCATGAAGCCGGCTGAGCCCGGCGGCGTAGCTTATCATGTCGAACGACACGAAGGGCATCAGGCGGCTGGCGAAGACCGTTGCCGTCAGGGCAGTCTGTGACCCGAGCAGCCCCGCATCGACGCGCTCTCCGAACACCCTGCGCAAGACGTCATGCCCCAGCACCCGGGCGAGGCCGAACGCGATCAGCGCCCCCAGCTGGGCGCCGATCACGACCTGCACGGTTCCCCAGAAATGCCCGTAGGCCGCCCCGGCCGCGAGCGCGATCGGCGCGCTGGGGATCGGGCTGGCCACGACGGCGACGGTCATCAGCGCGACGATCAGGAACGGCCCCCAGAGGCCGGCGCGCGTGACCAGGATCTCCAGTCGTTCACCGTCCATCAGCACGCTTGCCCCGGCAAGGACCGAGGGCGCGACCAACCAAACGCCGAGCAGGACGATCCCGAGGATCGCCAGGCCTGTGAGGATGCCGGCGCGCAGGCTCATCGCAAACCGCCGCGCTCGACCTGCACCACTTCCGGGTCAGACAGGGCCCGTTCATTGACGAGACAGGCGTCCCGGCCGTAGTCGTTCAGGTCCACGGCCATTCCGCCCATCATCCCGGCATGCTCCCTGCCCGGCCGCGCGGGGCAGCTGTGCCACGCGATGGCGGCCGCTCTTGCGGCGAGAAAGCCGCGTCGCGAATGAATGTTCATGGTTGTCTCCTCGGGACATCCCGTCCCGTTCATCAAGGCCCAGGTGACGCCGCAGACGTCCGCCGCGGCGCGATCAGAGGAAACGGAGCTTCGGCGGGCGTTCGTTCAGTCCCGGCGCGCGGCCGATGTGGCTTGCCGCGGGCGGAAGGTCATGGGTGGCGGCGCCACGGCTGCGCGCGGCTTGCGCGTCAGGCAGGGTCAGGAAAGCCGAAAGGCCCGCGCAGACCACCGCGCAGGCCGCGGAATCGGCCGACCCACAGTTCTGCGCACCGTCACAGCCGAGCTGCGCAAGGTCGGGCGCGTGGACCATCTCGCCCAGATGCGCCGCGTGATCCGGGGCGGACCCGATGCCCATGCGCGCGGCATGTGCCGAGGTCACCGTCGCCGACACGGTGATCGCGAGTATGGCCAGCATGATGGCGAACCGTTCGATCATGCCGGCAGGATAGGCACGGGTCGCGGGATTGTCCATTCTCGCACGGGGCGCTGGCCTGGCAGAAGGTCTGCTCCCCGTGCAGCGAATGAAATTCGGCAAGGCTCGGGGATCGCTTGCGTGAGAGAACCGCCCCCGGTTTGCGGCGGCGTTCGCTGCACATGCCACGGAGGGCCGGTATGGCCGGTCACGTTCCGACGGGCGTTCGCTATTCGCAGCTTTGCCGGGTCCGCTTCCCGCGCATTACCGCCTCTCAGGACGGCTCGCGCAGGCCCTGCGTCAGCGGCATTCCCCTCACCCCTGCAACTGCCTGAGCAGGGCCTTCGAGGCGATCCCGGTTACCGGCAGGCGGCGGGCCTGTTCGAAGGCGCGGATGGCGGCGGTGGTCTTGTCGCCGATCACCCCGTCGGTGCCCTCGGTGTCGAAGCCGGCGGCGGTGAGGCGGGCCTGGATTTCCTTGCGTTCCTCCAGCGTCAGCCCCTGCGCGTCGGGGCCGAAGGTGCCAACGAGCGGGCCGCCGCCAGCGAGCCTGTCGGCGAGGTGGCCCACGCCGAGGGCGTATTTCATCGAGTTGTTGTAGGCCCGGAACACCTTGTAATTGCGGAACAACAGGAAAGCCGGGCCGCCCGCGCCGCTTGGCAGGATCAGCGTTGCCGGCCCGTGATCCGGCACCGCGCCGCCGGCGGCCTGCGTCACCCCCCGCGCGCGCCAGTCGGCCACGCTGCGGGTCACCAGATCGTCGCTTCCCGAGGGCAAGCGCACCTCCACGCCCCATGGCCGCCCGGCCTGCCAGCCCGATTGCGCCAGATAATTTGCGGCCGAGGCGAGCGCGTCGGTCGGGTCGTCAGACCAGATGTCGCGCCGACCGTCGCCGGTGAAATCGACGGCATGGGCCCGGTAGGTGGTGGGAATGAACTGGGTGTGCCCCATCGCCCCGGCCCAGCTCCCGGTCATCTTCGCCGGGGTGATGTCGCCGCTTTGCAGGATGGCGAGCGCGGCGACGAGCTGGCCCTCGAAGAAGGCCGCGCGGCGGCTCTTGTAGCCCAGCGTCGACAGCGCCGAGACCACCGGAATGCTGCCGCGCCGCGTGCCATAGGAGCTTTCCATCCCCCAGATCGCGACGAGCACCTCCTTCTGCACCCCGTAGCGCGCCTCGATCCGGTCGAGCACGCGGGCGTGGCGGGAAAGCATCCCGCCACCGGTCTCGAGCCGGGCGTCGGAGGCGGCGATGGCGATGTAATCCTCCAGCGTGCGCCGCGATTCAAACTGGGCGCGGTCGTTCTCGATCACCTTCGGCAGGTAGCCCGCGCTTTTGAAGGCGGCCTCGAGCGTGGCCTGCGAAATCCCCTTCGACGAGGCGCGGCCGCGAAACGCGCGCACCCAGGCATCGTAACCGCTGTCGGGGCTCGCCTTCGGCGCCGGGTCCGGGGCGGCCTGTGAAGACCCCATCGCCACCACCGGGCCGCGCATCGCGGGAGCGCAGCCCGCAAGCCCCGCCGCCACGAGCCCGAGGCCAACCGTTCTGCGTGTTACATTCATTGCCGCCTCCAGTTCAACGCGAGCCTAGCGCGCCGCACCTCGGGCGGCAAAGCCTTCGCGAAACCTCGGCGGAATCTGGCGCGGCCGCACGAAAAACGCGCCCGGCCGACAGGCCGCGCGCGTTGATCGCGAACGGGCGGCGGCTCAGCTGTCGCCCTGCCCCACGCGGCGCTGCTCGGGATGCATGCTCGCGCCGAGGATATGGTCGGCCCCGTGGATCACCTGGCTGGCGTGGCCAATGATCAGCGGGTCGGGAACATAGGCCAGTGCATGGTCCTTGTCGGGATAGTCGAGCGAGAACAGGAAATGCCGCATCGCTTCGAGCCGCGCGCGCTTCTTGTCGTTCGACTTCACGATCGTCCATGGCGCGTCGGCGGTGTCGGTGTAGAAGAACATCGCTTCCTTGGCCTCGGTGTAATCGTCCCACTTGCCGAGGCTGGCCTTGTCGATCGGGCTGAGCTTCCACTGCTTGAGCGGATCGTGCTCGCGCGCCTGGAACCGCGCGCGCTGCTCCTCCCGGGTCACCGAGAACCAGTATTTGTAAAGCCGGATGCCGGTGCGGGTCAGCATGCGCTCGAACTCCGGCGTCTGGCGCATGAACTCGAGGTATTCGTTCGGGGTGCAGAATCCCATCACCCGTTCCACGCCGGCGCGGTTATACCACGACCGGTCATAGAAAACCATTTCGCCCCGGGTCGGCAGGTGTTCGATATAGCGTTGAAAGAACCACTGGCCCTTTTCCTTCTCGGTCGGCGTGCCCAGAGCCACCACCCGGGCCTCGCGCGGGTTGAGGTGCTCCATGAAGCGCTTGATCGTGCCGCCCTTGCCGGCCGCGTCGCGCCCCTCGAACAGGACCACGAACTTCTGCCCGGTCTCCTTGGCCCATTTCTGAACCTTCAGGAGTTCCGCCTGCAACATCGCCTTCTCGCGTTCGTACGTCTTGCGGTCGAGCTTGCCCTCGTAGGGGTACTCACCGTTCTCGAAGGTCTGACGGATCAGATCGGCGGTCACCTGCGGAAACTTGGCAGTTTGCGCCTGCTCGGCAGCCTTTTCAGCTTGCCGCTTCCGGGCCAGTTCCGCCCGCGCCTTCAGGCGCAGGGATTCCTTGTCGCCGGGCCCGTTCTCCACCTTTTCCGATTCCTTTTCGGCGGTCACGGAAGGTTTCTGCGTGGAAATCGCCATTACGTTACTCTCCATCGTTCGTTCAGCAACGATTTTAGGCGCAACCGGCCGCGCGCGCCTTGATCCGAGTCAATCCGCGCCGCCGGGCCGGGATGACCCACACGCGGCAAAATCTTCCCCGCCGTGCGCGATTGTCGATGGCCGTCCGACCAAGGTCATGCGCTTTGCAAGATTGCGCCACGATCTCGCCGGGATTCGGGGCGAGGTTTGAACCGTGATCCGGACGGGAGATGACAGATGCCACTCTTTGAAACCATGACCGCAGATCAGGTCATCATCGCGCTGCTGGCGACGGTGGCCTTGCGCGAGGCAATGCTGCTCCTGTTGCCCGATTCCATCGCCGGGCCGCGGGGCTGGCTCGTGCGCACCGGCTCGGAACGCTGACAAACGGCAACCGCCCCGGCGCGGGGCCGGGGCGGTGCTGGGGTGCTGGCGCTCTTGCGCACGTCAGAGGGGGCGGTCGACCCGTGCGGTCACGTGCACGGTGCCCTTGCAGGGACGGGGCCAGACGAGCTGGACGTAATCGTTGTTCGGCCCCTCGTTGACCCGCACGAAAGGCATCGCCTCGACACGGTCACCGTTGCTGTCGGTGATCGCGCTTTCGGCCACCACCGATGTCACCGTGCGTGCATTGCCGCCGAAGGGCATGTAGGCGCTCACATCCAGCGTCCAGGTGCTCTGGTCGGAATTCTGCTGGAACTTGAGCGGGATCGGGCTCGACGCCGGCTGAACCACGCCGTGGAACGTGTTGCGCTCGAACACAAGGTTGCGGCAGCGCCACGGGTCGAGATCGGCGAAGGTGGTATCGACCCCGTCGACCCTGTCGATATCGCCCTTGATCGAGCGGAACACGTTCTGGTTCACGTGCAGTCCCGAGATGAAATGACCTGTGCCGTAGGGCTTGACCACGATGAACCGGAACGAGGGCAGCGTGTTGCCGGTGAGGAAGATGTTCCCGGTGATCGTGAGCCCGCCGAAAGAGAACTCGTTGTTGTGGTCGGGCGTGGCGTCATGCTCGTTGGTCCACTCGATATAGCAGTTGTCCACGTAGTTGCCGTTGAAGATGCTCGTCACCGGCTCGTAGGTGAACACCCAACCCGGCGCCAGCGCCCCGCCCGCCAGATCATCGCCCTGAAACAGGTGGTTGCCGATGATCAGGTGGTGCGTGCCGCACATCACCGCGGTGAGGCCGAACCGCTGGAACCGGTTGTTGCGGATCTTGGCGTCATTGGCGTTGACGTTGAACGCGACAGACGCGCGATCGACGGCCGGCTGATCGGAATCGGGCGAGGTGAAATGGCACCGGTCGATATGCAGATCCTGGCAGCCGGTGCCCACCGAGCTTATCCCGCGCGCCGCGACCTTGTTGAAATAGCAATCCTTGACCTGGAAATTCATCCCGCTGCGCGGCAGCATGATCCCCGATCCCCGCTTGAGCATCTGGAACTCGACGTTCTGGATCGTCATCCGCGAGAGCGCGGCGAAACCGACGAAGTCGAGCGCATATTTGTGGCGGGTGAAGGTGTAGGTCTGGGTCGTGTTGGGGCCGTGGAGCGGCTCGCTGAGCGTCAAGCTCGCACCGCTCACGTCCACGTCGCGCACGTAGATCTCCCGGCCCACGCCATGGCCGGTAACGAGCGAACCCGGCTGGATCTGTGCCGCGTTGCCCAGCGCGGTGATCTTGAACGGGTTCGCCGGGTTGTAGGTGCCCTGGCTGGTGCTCTGCTCCGGATCCCACGCGGTGGACTCCACCGCGTAGAACTGCCCGTTGCGGATGGTGCGCGGGATCTCGAACGCATCCACATCCGCCACCGCCGCCTGCATGTCGATCGGGCCATCCAGCTCGACGCGCCGCCCCTTCATGTCGAAGGCGTCGTGGTCGGCGTAGTTCATCAGCGCCTGAAACCCTTTCTTGAAGGCGAGCAGCTCGTCGCCGAAGGCGTCGATGTAATTCGGCAGGTCGAAGTTGCGGATCAGGATCAGCCGGGTGGCGTCATCCATCGTTACCGTGCCGTCAAACCGCATCTTCGACTGCATGGTCAGGCTGGACCCGATGAAATAGGTGCCATCTGGCACCACCACCGTGCGCCCGTCCGCCGCGGTGTCGGCGGCCACGAAGGCGGCGCGGTCATCGGTCACGCCATCCCCCACGGCACCGTAATCACGCACGTCCACGAGGTCGATCATGTCGCGCAGGAAGGCGCTGGTCACATCCTCGATCTCGAGATCGTCGATCCGAACAATTCCGCCCGAGCCGCCGGTCAGGTCCAGCCCGAAATGGCCATAGGACGCGCCGAGGCCCCAGGCCATGTGAACACCCGGGCGCGCCCCGGTGCCGACGATGGCGCTCACTTCCACGATCTCGCCGTATTGCGTGAGCGTCACCGAGGGGCCGACCTGGTCGAGCGCCACGAGGTTGTTGCCGCCCGCGTCGGCGGGATAGGCCGCAATCCGCACGCTCGGAAAAACGCCGCTCACCGCCTTCACGCGCGCGCGGATGCGCAGGTAGACCCCGGGCATGATCGGGGTCTGGCCGGTCCAGCGCAGCTTCTGCACCGCTTGCGTCTTGAGCAGTTCGAGGCAGCCGCCGAAATCCTGGTCGGCGGGCACGAAGGCGGCATTGGCGGCGCCGTCATAGGTGGCCGAGCCAGGGGTGCCGTCCTCGCTCGACCAGGCATCGAGGCCATTGGCGAAGGGAGGGGGCATCAGGTCCAGCCCCTCGGTAATTGCGATGTTCATTCAATTCCCTTTCAGGTCACAAATCTGCAAGAACCCGGGGTCGGCGGCGGGCGCGCGGTGTCGCGCGCGGGCAGGCCTCGCGGGCGCCGGTTGGAAGGCCGGCAGCGCGAAAGGGGTAGCAACGCGGGGTTAACCGGCGTTAAGGCGAGCGTTCGGTGTCAGGAGGCGGGGTGCGGCCGGCGTGTCACAACAGCCAACGGAACGCGCGTTCGAGTTCCGCCGTGCCGTCACGCTCGAACCAGCGGCCATGCGCGAGGATGACCCGCTCGGGCTGCCAGCCGATCATCCGCAGAACGTCTTCCCGCAGAGCCGCGCGGTCGCGGAAGGTGGCACGCATGTCGCGCGGCATGCTGCCGCGCGGCGCCTGGATGCCGCCCAGCCTGGTGGCGAGCCGCATCCAGAACCCGAGCTTGCGCGGCTCGAAATTCTCGATCAGATCGGTGAGAATGAGCGTGGCGCTCGCACGGTGGAAAAACACCGCCTCGCGGTGCACCTCGGACCCGCGCACGATCATCTGGTCGATCTCCCCGGCCCAGCCGGCGGGCGGGTCTTGCGTGAGCTGGTGGTCGAAATGCAGCGTCATTCCCCGCTTGCTCGCCCGTTTCGCAACGCCCGGTGCAGCCCAGGCCTCGGCCTCGGGGAAGCGGGCCTGCCAGTCTGCGACGCAGGCGTAGTGAATCCAGTTCGGGGCAACGAGATGGCGCACCGGCCCCAGCGCCTCGACCCGTTCGGCCAGCGCCGGGGTCAGCCGCGTCGGGGAATGCACCCAGAGCGCACCGTCCGCCAGCCGAACGATGGTGGCCCGGGTGGAAAACGGCATGCCGTAGAAGCGGATAGCGGGGCCATCGACGATCCAGATATCCTCGGCCACCGGCTTGGGCAGATCGAGCGGTTCGTATCCCGTGCCCACCTTGCTCTCACGACCCGAGCATCGTGCGCACCAGCGCCTCTTGCGTGAAAACCCGGTAGTCCACCCCCAGCATCTCGGCCACCGTGCGAACGCGGAACTCGATCGCCCCCTCGCGCCCGTCGGTGTCGATCAGAACCACCATCGGCGTCTTGCCGGTCAGTTGCGCGGCAAACAGAGCCTGCTGGATCGAATCGAGCGAGGAGCGGGTATCGCGCCCGGCCTCGATCACGTGCGCCTCGATTTCGCAATCCACCCGGATGCGGTGGATGTCGTAGCCGACGCTGTAGCCATGCGTCACCTCCGGTTCACCACCGAAGATGAGCCCGCACATGATCGCGATGAAATGGCTCTCGTACATCGAATCCCCAACACCCTACCACAATATATGGTAGTCAGAGCGCGTGGCGAAACCCTTTCTTGTGCCGGATTGCCGTCATCTTCCATCAATCTTGCACGCGGCGGCCGCACCGGCTTCAAATTCGCCTGCGCGATCCCAGATATCTCTTGAGGGTAGAACGGCGGGCGATGAGACAATGGCAAAGCGCTTCAAACCAACGCGCGGACGGATTGAGAAGCAATTCCGCCGCATCGCGCGCAAGCGGCTTGACCACGCGCTCGCCGCGCTCGACGGCGAAAAACCGACGGGCGAGGCCCTGCACGCGGCCCGCACCGATGTGAAGCGCCTGCGCAGCCAGTTCAAGCTCGCCCGCCCGGCCTTCAAGGCCTATCGCCGCGAAAACACGGCCCTGCGCGATGCCGCGCGCGCCGTCTCCGCCCTGCGCGACGACACGGCGATGGTAGAAACCTTCGATCGGCTCGCCGCCACGATCCCGCCCGGCGAAGCCGAGGCATTCGCACCGGTGCGTGCCGCGCTCTCCCGCGCCGCCCCCGGATCGGACGACGCCAGCGCGCAGATCGACGGGTTCCGCCAGGCCCTTGCCTCGGTGCGCGCGCGAAGCAGGAAATGGAAGGTCAAGGGGCACGGTTTCATGCCGTTGTCCAAGGGGCTGAAAAAGACCTACGAAAACGCGCGCCGGTCAATGCGCGAAGCCCATGAAACCGGCGCATCAAGCGCGTTCCATGATTGGCGCAAGAGCGTGAAGGCGCATTGGTATCAGGCCCGCATGCTCAAAAAGATCGCACCGAAAAAGATGGCCGCTCACGTCGCCCTCGCCGGCGATCTCGGTGAACTGCTCGGAGAGCACCACGATCTGGTCACCTTCGCGGCCCGGCTCGACGGGCTGAATGTCGACCCGGCGTTGCGTGAGCGGATGAAGGCGGTGATCGAGACCGAGCGCCGCCGGATCGAGGCCCGTGCCTTCACGCTCGGGGGGCGGCTGCTCGACACAAGACCCCGCGCGCTGACGCGGCTCTGGCGGCGTCGCTGGGCAAGGCGCGCGGACTAGACGCCGAACTCGGCCTGCCGCAGGTATTGAACCCCGCCAATCCGCCAATCGGCATCCACGCGCATCATCTCGTAGTCGAGCACATGCCAGGCTCCGGCCTGATCGCGGATCAGCACCTTCTGCCACAGCGCGCCATCCAGCTCGCGCAGCTCCAGAAACCGCGTTTCCGCCGGGCGCCACACCATCGGGTAGCCGTTCTGCACCATGCTGCCGAAGCCCTCGGGCGTCACGAAAATCCGCTGGATACCGGGCGCGGCATAACTGAAGGCGCTTTCGACATCGTCGGCCAGAAAGGCTTCGAATTGCGACGAGATCACCGCGCGGATGCCGTCTTCGGGCTCCGCCGCCTGAAGCGGGAAGCTCCAGGCCACGATCATCGCCAAAACCAGTATGATCTGTTTCATGTCCTGTCTCCCTGTGCTCAGGCTACGAAAGCCAAGGGAGGTTGGTTCATCAATTCTCGGCGAGAAAATCCCCGGCGAGCGCCTTGTCGATCAGCGCCACGGTCTCTTTCACACCGTAAAGCGCCACGAACGAACCGAAACGCGGCCCCTGATCGGCGCCGAGCAGCACCTGGTAGAGCGCCTTGAACCAGTCGCGCATCGGCTCGAACCGTTCGCGCCCGCAGGCAAACACCTCGCCCTGCAGCGCCTCGCCATCGACAGGGCCATCCCACGCCGCCAGCCGGTCGCGCAGATCGGTGAGCGCCTCGCGCTCGAGATCGCTCGGCAGACGGTATTGCTTCATCGGGGCGACGAAATCCTCGTAGTATTTCACCGCGTAGCCCGCCGCCGCGTCGAGATCCGGGTGGGTTTCAGGGCTGGCCTCGGGCGCATAATTGCGGATGAAGCCCCAGAGTACGCCCTTGTCGTGCGCGCTGGCCACCGAGGCGAGGTTCAGCAGCATCGAGTAGTTCACCACCATCCGGCTCTCCGGCACGTCGCCGTTGTGGATGTGATGCACCGGATTGGCGAGCTTCTGTTCGAGGCTCTGGCCCGGGTAGGCGGCGAGTTGCTGGTGGTATTCGTCCATCGCCCGCGGGATCACGTCGAAGAACATCCGCTTCGCGGTCTTGGGCTTTTGATACATGAAATAGGCGAGCGACTCTGTCGAAGCATAGGTGAGCCACTCGTCGATCGTCAGCCCGTTGCCCTTAGACTTGGAGATCTTTTCGCCCTTGTCGTCGAGGAACAGCTCGTAGACGAAATGCTCCGGCGGCCGGCCGCCGAGCACCTTGCAGATGCCGTCATAGATCGGCGTGTTTGACGAATGGTCCTTGCCATACATCTCGAAATCCACGTCGAGCGCCGCCCAGCGTGCGCCGAAATCGGGCTTCCATTGCAGCTTCACGTTGCCGCCCGTCACCGGCAGCGTCCATTCGCGGCCGTCCGCATCGTCGAAGGTGATCGTGCCCGCCGCAGCATCGACTTCCTTGATCGGCACGTAAAGCACCCGCCCCGTCTCGGGATGGATCGGCAGGAAGATGGAATAGGTCTGCTGACGCTCCTCGCGCAAGCTCGCCATCATGATCTTCATGATATCGTCATAGCGTTCGGCCGCGCGCTTGAGCACCTCGTCGAACTGGCCCGAGGCATAGAACTCGGTGGCCGAATAGAATTCGTATTCGAAGCCGAAGGTATCGAGAAACCGGCGCAGCATCGCGTTGTTATGGTGGCCGAAGCTCTCGTATTCCCCGAACGGGTCGGGCACGGAGGTGAGCGGACGCTGCAGGTGCTCATAGAGCATCTCGTTGTTCGGCACGTTGTCGGGCACCTTGCGCATCCCGTCGAGATCGTCGGAAAAGCAGATCAGCCGGGTCGGGATATCGCTGATCGTCTCGAAGGCGCGGCGGATCATCGTCGTGCGCATCACCTCGCCGAAGGTGCCGATATGCGGCAAGCCGCTCGGGCCGTAGCCGGTCTCGAACAGCACGAACCCCTTTTCCGGCGGCGCCTTCTCATAGCGTTTCAGCAACCGGCGCGCCTCCTCGAAGGGCCAGGCTTTCGACTTCATCGCAAGGTCACGGATCTCGGACATCGGTTGCACTCTCTCAGGGGCCCCATGCCCCGCAAATGACGCTTCCTATTGAAGCCCGGAGGTTTGGTCAATATTCTGCGCCGCAACATCACCAAACCCCAAGGATGCGCCAGTGCCCGACCTTCCCCACGCCCTCTCGCCAGAGGACAGCCTCGTCGCCGTGATGCTGGCCGTATCCGTCTCCGACAGCCAGATCGGCACCGCCGAGCTTGTGCGCATCGAGGCGACCGTAAATCACCTGCCGGTATTCGCGACCTACGACATGGACCGCGCCCGCACCGTGTCGCAGGTGGTGTTCGACCTGCTCACCGAGGATGACGGGCTCGACGCCCTCTTCGGCCTGGTGCGCGAGAACCTGCCCGAGGCGCTGTGGGAAACCGCCTACGCGCTGGCCTGTGACGTCGCCGCCGCCGATGGCGCGCTGCACACCACCGAGTTGCGCATCCTCGAAGAGATCCGCCACGAGCTCAACATCGACCGGCTGCACGCCGCGGCCATTGAACGGGGCGCGCGCGCCCGGCACATGACGTTGCGGGACGAGTGACCCCGCGGCGCAAAGCGAAAGACCGAACACCCATGCTCGACGCATTCGAGATCACCCGGCGCTGGCCGGCGAAAGACCCGTCGGCCATCCAGCTCTATTCCTACGCCACGCCGAACGGAATCAAGGCCTCGGCCATGCTGGAGGAATGCGGCCTTCCCTACGAGGCCCATCTCGTGAGCTTCGCCGAGAACGACCAGTTCACGCCCGAGTTTCTCTCGCTCAACCCGAACAACAAGATCCCGGCGATCATTGATCCCGACGGGCCGGGCGGCAAGCCGCTGGGGCTGTGGGAATCCGGCGCGATCCTGCTCTACCTCGCCGAGAAAACCGGAAAGCTCCTGCCCACCGACCCGGCCCGCCGCTACGAGGCGATCCAGTGGCTGATGTGGCAGATGGGCGGCGTCGGCCCGATGTTCGGCCAGTTCGGGCATTTCCACACCGGCGCCGGCAAGGACCTCGAGGAAAAATACCCCTGGCGGCGCTACAAGGAAGAAACCGAGCGCCTGCTCGATGTGCTCGACGAACGCCTGGACGGCCGCAGCTTCATCATGGGCGAGGATTACACCATCGCCGATCTCGCGGTCTGGCCCTGGGTGCGTGTGCTGTCGGGGCATTACGATGCCTTCGACCTGCTGGACATGGGCGATCTCGACAACGTCAACCGCTGGTTCGAAGCCTGCTCGACGCGCCCCGCCAGCCTCAAGGCCGTCAACATCCCGCCGCGCCCGGCGTGAGTCATTCCTGGATGGCTTCGAGGTAGTAGACCAGCGACAGAAGCCGCCCGCGCGCGATCATCTCGGCGTCGAACGGCCCGCCGAGGGCCTCGGCGGCGGCGACGTAGCGGTCGCCCCAGATCGGCATCGGCCCCCCATGCGCTGCGAGTGCGGCGCGCCCGTCGATGATCCGCAGGGTTTCCATCACCGGAAACACCCCGCCATTGGCCGCCGCGAGCCCGGTGAGGCCCGGCACCGCGACGGAAAGAACCTCCGCGAAGGGCCCCTCGCCGCGCCCGCTCTCGCCGTGGCAGACGGCGCAAGCGGTCATGTATTCAGCCTCGCCCAGCCCCTGTTGTGCAACCGCCCCGGCCGCGGACAAGACCACGGCCAGCGCCGCCGGCAACACGCGATGTTTCATGGAATCCTCCCGTATTTCCCGCCTCCCAGCATAACGAAACCGGCACCGATGTCATCGGCCCCGGTCTCAAGCAAGGCGCGCTCCGGCCTGCTGGGGCCGGGGCGGCTGTGATCCTATTCCTGGATCGATTCGATGTATTCGACGAGCGCCATCAGCCGCCCGCGCACGATCAGTTCAGACCCGTAGAAGCCGCTTTCTTCAAGCGCCGAGGCTTCGAAGCGGTCGCCCCAGATCGGCATCGGTCCACCATGGCCGCGCACGCCGGTTCTCCCGTCAATCGCCATCAGCGTGTCGAGGAACGGGAAAACGCCCTCGTTCGCCGCACTCAGCCCGGTGAGGCCCGGAACATGGATGGTGAGCAGTTCGGCGAACGGACCCTCGCCCTTGCCGCTTTCACCGTGGCAACCCGCGCAGGCAATCATGTACTCGTTTTCACCTGCACTTTGCTGTGCCATTGCCGAGAAAGTCGTGGCTGCGAGGATGATCGCGATGAATGTCATGAGCCGTTTCATCATATCCTCCTTCCTCCTGTTCAATTCTAATATGTTACCACCCAATCGCAATATTTCCCCTGATCCCGGTCAAGCGGGCCGTCCTTCGGCCAGTTCCGGCCGATCACGTGCCCGGCACGCCTAACGGCTCAAACGCCGTAGAGCCCGGCCCAGCGGTTGATAAGTT
Organism: Sinisalibacter lacisalsi; assembly: GCF_014640115.1. Lineage (GTDB taxonomy): Bacteria > Pseudomonadota > Alphaproteobacteria > Rhodobacterales > Rhodobacteraceae > Sinisalibacter > Sinisalibacter lacisalsi. The sequence goes on from NZ_BMGI01000006.1 coordinate 284,725, forward strand.
GATGCTGTAACCAGCGCGAGCGTTGCGCCCATGCCCGCGCCCCGGGCGCGCGCTCCATGTCTTCGGGGCTGATGTCCGCGCGGCGGATGGTATCGCCGGTGAAGATCGCGAAGACGAGCGGCACACCGTTGTCGGCGGTCACGTATCCCGCCAGCGTCGAGACGAAATTGAGTGTGCCGGTCTTGGCGTGAATACGGTGCAGCGCCCCGGGGTCGGCCGCGCCGCTGGCGTTCTGCGGCACGATCTCGCGCATCAGCCGATGCAGCGGCCCGCCGGGGCCGAGCCTGACGAGGAAGCGCGCCATGTCGGCGGCCGACAGCTGCGACGCGTCACCAAGCCCCGAATGATCCACGAAATCCGCGCTCCGCGCGCCGAATTCGTCACGCATCCATGCGCTCATCGCCGAGGCCGAGCTGCGCAGATCCGCCGCCCCGACCCCGCGGCGCGCGCTGGCGCTGAGGCCGATCACCTCGGCCGTCAGGTTGGTCGAATACCGCATCATCCCGCGGATGATCTCCGAAAGGCTCTCGCTGGTATGCGCAACCAGCACGCGCCCGGCCGGAATGTCTTCGATCGGCTCCGCATCCGGCAACTCGATCCCCTGCGACGCAGCGATCACCTGGCAGACCTCTCCGGCGTAGAGATCAGGCCTGCGAACCGGCAACCAACGCGATCCGGCATTGCCCAGCGCCTCGCTCGCGACGGTCCAGTCATCCACGCCGCCGGCGTCGCTGTAGGTGTAGATCGGCACGTCCCGCGCCGCCACGGCCATTCGCGCCACCGTCACCGGCGGGCGCAGGCTGGCCGAGCGCGCGTCGAGGTTCACCGACCAGCCGCTCTCGGCCCGCTCCCATTGAAAGTGAACCCGGTTGTAATTGAGGTTCAGCCCCGAGATCGCCGGGCTGTAGCCCACGTGGTCGGGCTGGGTCGGATCAATGGAGCGCACGTAGGGCAAAGCCCCCGCGGCGACGAGAAACCGCCCACGCACGCCGCGCACGCCCCGCGCCTTCAGCTCCGCCACCATCGCGGCCATCGCATCGGTATCGAACACCGGGTCGCCGGCACCCGCGAGCACGAGATCGCCCTCGATCACCCCGTCCTCAACCGGACCGGTCGCAATGAACCGGGTTCGAAAACGATGGTTTTCGCCGAGCGTGGAAAGACCGTATATCGCGGTCACCGCCTTGGTGACGGAGGCCGCCGGAAGCGCAAGATCGGGCTCGCGGGTCTCGAGGAACACACCGGTGCGCGCGTCGGCAACGACGAAGCCGATGCGCCCGCCCAGCCGCGCTTCCGCGATCAGATCGGGAACCGACGGCGAGGCCAGCCGGGTAATCGCCGGGGCCGCGCCACCGATCAGGTCCGGTCGGGGCACCGGGCGCAAGGACGAGAGCGGGGCCTCCGCCAGGGCGGCACCCGCGACGGCAGAGAGTCCCCCCGCCAGAAACCCCCGTCTGGACACGCCCCCAAGCATGGCACGAGTTAACCAAGCCACCCGAGTCGCCTCAAGGTCTCTTCTGGAAACAATCCACAGGATTGTTGCAGCGGTTCCGTCAAAAGATCGTGCGTCCCGGCCATCAACCGGGCGCGCCGCGCCAGCCGCCACCGGCGCGGATCGCGCTCGACGAGGTATCGACCATCGGCACGTTGACGAGGCACCAGGCCGGTGCCGACGCATGTGCCAGAAGCGGCGCCGATGCCCCGCTCAGCCGCGCCGCGCGAAACCGCCGCGCCGCCGGCGAGGTGCGGGCCGCAACCCGCTCGCCCGGGCGCGCGATCACGCCAACGGGCAGCGCCTGCATGATCTCGTCCCACCGCTCCCAGCGATGGAAGTCGGCGAGGTTGTCGGCGCCCATGAGCCAGGTGAATCGCACCCCAGGGTAGAGCCCGAACAAGGCCTTCAGCGTTTCGGCGGTAAACCGCGTGCCCAGCCGGGCCTCGATATCGGTCACGACCACGCGGGGGTGATCTATCACCGCGCGGGCCCGTGCCATCCGCTCGGCCAGCGGTGCGGGCCCATGCGGTTTCAACGGATTGCCCGGCGTGACCATCCACCACACCCGATCGAGCCCGAACCGCTTCAGCGCCTCGCGGGTGATATGGGCATGGCCCTCATGGGCGGGGTCATATGACCCCCCGAGAAGCCCGATCGCCTGCCCGGACCGCGCATATGGAATATCATGCCGCATCGCGTCTGCTTCGCCCGGTGCGCGTGAAGTGTCAATCGCCCGCCGGCGCGCCCGTCACCCCAGGTCGAACACCTGTGAGGCACCGGCCGAAGGCGCGCCTCGGCACGGCGGGCAGCCTCCCGGCACCGACGCCTCAGTCGATCTCGGCCGATTGCGCCCAGAGATTGATCGCCTCCTCGTCGGCATAGCGGTCGATCTCGGCCAGTTCCTCCTCGGTGAAATCGAGCCGCGCCACCGCGCCCGCGCAATCCACCACCTGCGCCGGTTTCGATGCACCGATCAGCGCCGAGGTGATCCCGCCGCCGCGCAAGACCCAGGCAATCGCCATCTGCGCCAGCGTCTGGCCCCGCGCGGCAGCGATATCGTTCAGCGCCCGGATATGGCCGATTGCCCCTTCGCTCAGCATTCCCGGGTCGAGCGATTTGCCCTGCGCCGCCCGGCTGCCCTCGGGGATGCCCTTGAGATACTTGTTCGTGAGCATCCCCTGCGCCAGTGGCGTGAAGGCGATCGAGCCCACGCCCAGTTCCGCCAGCGTCTCGCGCAAGCCGTCGCGCTCGACCCAGCGGTTGAGCATGTTGTAGCTCGGCTGGTGGATCAGCATCGGCGTGCCCATCTCGCGCAGGATCGCCACCGCCTCGCGGGTGCGCGCGCTGTTATAGGACGAGATCCCGACGTAGAGCGCCCGCCCCGAGCGCACGATATGATCGAGCGCGCCCATGGTCTCTTCCAGCGGCGTCTCCGGGTCGAACCGGTGGGAATAGAAGATGTCGACATAATCGAGCCCCATGCGCTTGAGCGACTGGTCGCAGGACGCGATTAGGTACTTGCGCGAGCCCCATTCGCCGTAGGGCCCCGGCCACATGTCATAGCCCGCCTTCGACGAGATGATCAGCTCGTCGCGCAAGCCCTTGAAGTCGCTCGCGAGGATATCGCCGAAGGCCGCCTCGGCGCTGCCATAGGGCGGGCCGTAGTTGTTGGCGAGATCGAAATGGGTGATGCCGTGATCGAAGGCCGTCCGGCAGATCTCGCGCTTGGTCTCATGCGGCGTGTCATGCCCGAAATTGTGCCACAGCCCGAGGCTGACCGCCGGCAGCTTCAGCCCCGATCTGCCGCAGCGGTTGTAGACCATGCGCTCGTAGCGGTCCTCGGCGGGCACGTAAGGGACAGGGTGATTTTTCGCGGACGTGATGCGGGTCATGGCGGACTCCTTGCTCTTTGGCCGCGAGCAGACACCCGGCGCGCGACGCTGTCAACGCACCCCCCATTGCCCCGCCTCCCCGGCGCCGCTATCTAGGCCCAAACCCGCATTCCCGGAGGACGCACCATGGCCGCCTATCAATATGTCTACCACATGAGCGGGGTCTCCAAGACCTACCCGGGCGGCAAGAAGGTGTTTGAAGATATTCACCTCAACTTCCTGCCCGGCGTGAAGATCGGCGTGGTCGGGGTGAACGGCGCCGGCAAATCGACGCTGCTCAAGGTCATGGCCGGGTGGGACAAGGATTTCACCGGCGAGGCCTGGGCCGCCGAGGGTGCCAAGGTCGGCTACCTGCCGCAGGAGCCCGAACTCGACGAAAGCCTCACCGTGCGCGACAACGTCATGCTCGGGGTGAAGGCAAAGAAGGACATCCTCGATCGCTACAACGAACTGGCGATGAACTACTCCGACGAAACCGCCGACGAGATGGCCGAGTTGCAGGACACGATCGACGCCCAGAACCTCTGGGATCTCGACGCCCAGGTCGACGTCAGCATGGAAGCCCTGCGCTGCCCGCCCGACGACGCGATGCCCGCCAACCTCTCGGGCGGCGAGAAGCGCCGGGTGGCGCTGTGCAAGCTCCTGCTCGAAGCGCCCGACATGCTGCTGCTCGACGAGCCCACCAACCACCTCGACGCCGAAACCATCGCCTGGCTGCAGCAGCACCTGATCGACTACAAGGGCACGATCCTGATCGTCACCCACGACCGCTACTTCCTCGACGACATCACCGGCTGGATCCTCGAACTCGACCGTGGCCGGGGCGTGCCCTACGAGGGCAATTATTCCGCCTGGCTCGAACAGAAGGCCAAGCGGCTGGCGCAGGAAGCGCGCGAAGACAAGTCCAAGCAGAAGACGCTGGAGCGCGAGCTGGACTGGATCCGCCAGGGCGCCAAGGCCCGGCAGGCCAAGCAGAAGGCCCGGATCAACGCCTATAACAGCCTCGCCGAGCAGTCCGAGCGCGAGAAGATCAGCCGCGCCCAGATCGTCATCCCGCGCGGGCCGCGCCTCGGGCAGAAGGTGATCGAGGTCAACGGCCTGAAAAAGCACATGGGCGACAAGCTCCTGATCGAAGATCTCAGCTTCGCGCTGCCGCCGGGCGGCATCGTCGGCGTGATCGGCCCCAACGGCGCCGGCAAGACGACGCTGTTCCGCATGCTCACCGGGCAGGAACAACCCGACCAGGGCAGCATCGAATACGGCGACACGGTGAGCCTTGCCTACGTCGACCAGTCGCGCGACGCGCTCGACCCGGAGAAGACCGTCTGGGAAGAGATTTCCGGCGGCGGCGAGGTGATCGACCTCGGCGACGCGCAGGTGAACTCCCGCGCCTATTGCTCGTCGTTCAACTTCAAGGGCGGCGACCAGCAGAAGAAGGTGGGGCTCTTGTCGGGCGGCGAACGCAACCGGGTGCACATGGCCAAGCTGCTCAAATCCGGCGGCAACGTGCTCCTGCTCGACGAGCCGACCAACGACCTCGACGTCGAAACCCTCCGCGCCCTCGAAGACGCCATCGAGGATTTCGCCGGCTGCGCCGTCATCATCTCCCACGACCGCTTCTTCCTCGACCGGCTCTGCACCCACATCCTCGCCTTCGAAGGCGAAGCCCACGTGGAATGGTTCGAGGGCAACTTCGAGGATTACGAGGAAGACAAGAAGCGGCGGTTGGGTCCGGATGCGCTGGAGCCGAAGCGGTTGAAGTATAAGAAGTTTACGAGGTAGGCGGCTTTCCGAAGGAAAACGCCTACAGTGCGCGAAAGCGTTTTGGCGCAGCCAAAATGCGTGCGCACCCAGGTTGGACGTCGTGAGGCATACCTAGCACAGGGATCATCTCAGGCGACTGGTCATAGACAGGGCGAACAAAACACGAATATTCGCCCTTGAACGTGCCGGGCGAAGGCACTAATTCTGAGAAGCCTTAGGAGGCCGCTCAAACCGGCTGTAGGGCAGGTGCGCCACTCGCGATGCGAACAAGGCAATCCCCGCCCACGATCAAGGAAGTGCCTAGCGGCGCTAAGTGGGGCCTTAGCGGGTTCCTGCGAAGGTGGCCCGATGGCGATGCCTGAGGACGACCGTCGACTGGGAAGGCCCAAGTGATCATAGGGCCAACCCAACCGCTGTGAAACGGGCGGTATACAAACACTGAGCGTTTGAAACGCTCGAGCGCTCGAGCATCTCAAAGGCTTTATGCTATGAGATACTTGAGAAAGTTGAAGGGGCGAGTGTCCTACGCCGATGTAATCGGCACTATCGCACTCGTTCTGACGATCTTGACGTTCTTCGTCTGACCGTCGGGCGGCTCTTCGGGGCCGCCCTTCATTTTTTACATCCAACGACCCACAGATTCGCCCCCGGCCCGAGGGTGGGGGCGATTTCGCCCCCGCGTCGCGGCGTAGCAAGCGTAGGATGGGTGCTCGCACCCATCACCCCAATCGTAACGACCGCAACAACGATGGGTGAAATCACCCATCCCACTCGCCGAATTCTCCCGCCAAGGCCACGCCCGCCCATTCCGGGGCGACACGTCCGGCCCGGATGTCGCGATGGATCGACGAATACGGCCAATCGACCGCCCGCGTGACAAGCCCATGTTTCACCGGGTTGGCCCAACAATACTGCACATGCATCGCCAGATCGGTTTCGTCGCGGATCCTGTGTTCCCAGAACCGGCGTTGCCAGATTCCGCGCTCGCCTTTCACGTGTTTCGACGCGCTGCGCGACGCGGCCGCCCCGATCTCGCGGACAAAACGCGATTTGATCAACCGCCACCGGGTCGAGAAATCCGCGTCTCCCTCGGGCAGCGTCCACACGGCATGCAGATGGTCCGGCAACACGACGAATGCATCGGTGACGAAAGGCCGCTCCGCGCGGGTTGCCAAAAACGCATGACGCAACACATCGACGTGGTCGACAAGGGTCGATGCCGTCCGGTTCGCCAGTGCGACCGTGAAGAAATACGTGCCCCCCGGGATCGATACGCGTCGGTAGTTCGTCATCGGCCAGATTGAACCGGATTGTGGTTAACGATGGGTGAAGATCACCCATCCTACCTCCGGGGCCGGGTGCCGCGCCTATCCCTTGCCCACCACCTTCTTCACATCCTCCTTGGTGGTCAGGTCACGCTTGGCGTCGTAGACGTCGTCCATCATGAACTCGGCGGGGCGGTCCTTGCCGGAGGTAAAGGTACCGGTTTTCACGCCGAAGCGCAGGATTCCAAGTTTCGCAAGCCAGTCGAGGAGTTTCATCGTTCCGTCTCCCCCCAAAACGCCCGGCGCGGGCTGCGCCGTGCTGCATAGTGACTAGCGCGCGGTGGACCGGTTGTCGTTGACACCGGTCAAGCCGTGGCCGGTTGCGGGTTCAGAACGCCTTGCCCTCGTCCACCCCGAGCTTGCGGAACACCCAGGCCGCCGGGCAGAGCCCGGTTAAGGCCGATTGCAGCATGTTCAGCCCGATGAACACGGTGAACCACATCCAGAGCGGGTGGACCCAGACGGTGAGCGCGACGCTCAGCAGGGTCATCAAGCCGGCAAAGGCCAGCACGGCACGGTCGAGGGTCATGGCATGTCTCCTTGAATTCGCGGGCGCCCGCGGCCCGCAACCGGTTCATCCTGCGATCGCTTCGGTGAGACGTCCTTGATTTGGCGCAAGCAGGAGGCCCCGCGCCGCGCCTTCGTTTCAGCCGATGTCGAGAAGATTGGGCAATCGGTTGTCGAGCATGGTTTCCATAGAGAAATAGCCCGTCACCCGCTCCAGTTCCGCCCCCGTCGTCAGGCGGCGGTAGACCGAGTCGTAGCCCGCCATGCCACGGGTGATGATCTTCAGCATGTAATCCCATTCGCCGCCGATGCGGTGCATCTCCACCACCTCCGGGATGCGGGAAACGTGGTCACGAAAGACCTCGGCCCATTCCATCGAGTGGTTGCGGGTCTGCACCATGACGAAGACGGTCAGGTCATAGCCCATCGCGGGCAGGTTGATCCTGGCCTGGCTGCCGAGGATCAGCCCGTCGGCCTCCAGCCGCTTGAGCCGCCGCCAGAGGGCGTTTTGCGACAGCCCGACCCGGTCGGCCAGTTCCCGCTGCGAAAGCGAGGCATCGCCGTGCAGGGCGCAGAGGATCTTGCGGTCAATTCTGTCAGCACTCATCGGCCCCTCCAGCGCATCACCGGCGGCGGGGATCAGCATGACACACCATCCAGCACCGATGCGATATTTTGATCGAACTTTATCCCATTTTACAAATCAAACACACCATCTTTTCCCATTCAGTCCAAGTTTTTTGTGAGTTTTTCCCGCCGATTCCGCGCTAGAAAGGCGAGACGAATCCCGGCAACAGGAAAACGGAACGCCCATGTCTGCGAGCACTGCGCCCCTTGAAAGGTTCGAAGCCGCGTTGCGCGCCGAGCCCGATCCGATCGGCGCGCTGCGCAATGGGCTGGTCGGCCACGATGCCCGGATCGAAACGCCCTCGGGTCCACGCAAGCTGGTCTATGCCGATTACGTGGCCTCCGGGCGGGCGCTGAAACAGATCGAGAGTTTCATGCTCGACGAGGTTCTGCCGTTCTACGCCAACAGCCACACCGAAAGCTCGTTCTGCGGCGCCTTCACCACCGGCCTGCGCGAGGCCGCACGCGCCACCATCGCCCGGGCCTGCGGCGCGCGCGCCGAGGACCACGCGGTGATCTTCTCGGGCAGCGGCGCAACGGCCGGGCTCAACCAGCTCGTGCACCTGCTCGGCGTGCCCGATGCGCTCGCGCACGGCGAGCCGGTGCGGGTGTTTACCGGCCCCTACGAACACCATTCCAACATCCTGCCGTGGCGCGAAAGCGGCGCCGAGGTCGAGACCATCGGCGAGGCGCCCGAGGGCGGGCCCGATCTCGCGGCGCTGGAGGCAAAACTGGCACAGCACGAAGGCTCGGGCCGGATCATCGTCGCGATGAGCGCGGCCTCGAACGTCACCGGAATCCTCGCCGACGTGCCCGCCACCACCGCGCTGGTGAAGCGCTACGGCGCGACGATGATCTGGGATTATGCCGCCGGCGCGCCCTATCTTCCGATGACGATGTCCCCCCCGGGCAGCGAGATCGACGGCATCGTGTTTTCGGCCCACAAGTTCATCGGCGGGCCGGGCGCCAGCGGCGTGATGATCCTGCGCCGCGACGCGGTGCGCGCCACCCGCCCCTACCGAACCGGCGGCGGCACCGTGGCCTTCGTGAACGACGACCAGCACGATTATCTCGCCGAGATCGAGCACCGCGAAGAGGGCGGCACGCCGAACATCCTCGGTGATATCCGCGCGGCGCTGGTGCTGATCGTGAAGGATGTGATCGGGCAGGAGGTGATCGACGCGCGCAACCGCGAATTGGCCGACCGTGCCTTCGCGGCCTGGAGCAACGATCCCAGCATCGGCCTGCTGGCGCCGCAACACCGCAACCGGCTGCCGATCTTTTCCTTCGTTCCCCGCGCCGATCTCGGCGTCGACCCGGCCGATTTCACCCGCGCGCTCTCGCAAGTGCATGGCATTCAGGCCCGGGGCGGATGCGCCTGCGCGGGACCCTATGCCCACCACCTGCTGCGGATAGACCCGGCCCGGTCGGCGATCCTGCGCGAACGCATCCTCGCCGGGCACGACGAAGAAAAACCCGGTTTCGTGCGATTGAATTTCAGTGTGCTGATGACAGAAGATACGGTGAACGAGATTCTCGAATCCGTATCGACCCTTGCGAAGTCCTGGGAGGTGCGCGCAGCCTGACCGATGAAACGACCGGCTCCGCGATCGCGCAGGTTCCGGTTGACGTGATGAACCGAGAGATTGCGGGCGCTTAACGACCCGGAATTTCCAAAAACCAGGGGCAATCGGCCCGACCAACAGGAGTGACCCGATGAAGAACAGCTTCCGAACCACCGCATTGAGCCTTGCCCTGACCGGCATCGCGGCCGTGCCCGCGTCCGCCGAGGAATGGCGCCTCAACAACTTCCTGCCCGAGACCCGGCCCGAGTCGGCGCAGATCGAACAGTTCACCGCCGACGTGAACGCGGCGCTGGCCGACAAGGATTTCACCCTCACCCACTACCCCGGCGGCTCGCTCGGGATCAAGAACACCGACCTGTTGCGCGTTCTGCCCAAGGGCGCGGTGGAGATGAGCCTGATGTGGTCGAACTACCTCGGCCGCGACGCACCGGCGCTCAGCTCGGTCTTCGTGCAGGGGGCGATCAGCACGGTCGAAGAGCTCAAGGCGGTTCTGCCCGTGGCACAGGAGATCTACACCGAGGAATACAACGACTGGGGCGTGACCACGGTTGGCTTCGTCGCCATCCCGACGCTCTCGGTCTCGGTGTTCTGCGCCGACAAGCCGGTGAACTCGCTTGAAGACCTCAACGGCGTGAAGCTGCGGGTCTGGGCGCGTGAGCAGGTGGAAACTTTCACCAACCTCGGGGTTTCCGCGCAGATCATCCCGCAGGAGGAAACCTACGTCGCGCTCAAGACCGGCGTTGTCGATTGCGCGCTCTACCCGGCGCTCTATGCCCACACGATCTCGCTGCAAGAGGTGACGAGCTATGCCTCGTTCCTCTACCCGATGGCCTCCGCGCCCTATTCGCTCGGCGTTGCCACCGACAAGTGGGAAGCCACCGATCCCGAGATCCGCGAAGCCATCGTCACCGCCGCCGACGCGCTCTGGGAGCGCACCAACCAGTACGACAAGGATTTCGAACTCGAGCTCGCCGCGCGTGAAAAACTCTCCGAGATGGGTGTGACCTGGGGCGAAGACTTCCCCGAGTCCGACCGTGCCCTGTTCCTCGACGCGGTGTCGGAAACCTGGGCGATGCTGGCCGAAGAAGCCGGCGGCAACGCGATGGACTACCGCCAGCGTGTTCTCACCGCGCTCGGACGCTGATCCGCGCCGATGCGTGCTGCACGCAAATACTTCGCGCAAGGGCTGGAGGTTCTGGCCCTTGCGATGGCCCTGCTCGCGTCGCTCGCCATGGTCGGGATCGTCGCGATCATCGTCACCGGCGTCACGATGCGCCGTTTCTTCAACACGCCCTTGCACATCACCGAAGATGTCGTCGGGCTGATGCTGAGCGCGGTGCTGTTTCTCGGCCTGCCGCTGGTTACCTTCCGCTCGCAGCACGTGAGGGTTTCGATCGTCGCCGAGGCACTGAAGGCACGGTTCGATACCGCCATGCGCATCGCCGCGATGCTGGTGGGGGTGCTGTTCTTCGGCTGGATCCTGCTCGAGAGCATCCCCTGGTTCGAATTCGCCTGGAAACGCGGGCTGAAAACCGAGACCGCGCGGCTCCTGCTCTATCCCTGGATGGCGGTTCTGCCACTGTCGATCGGGCTGACCTGGGTAATCTACCTGGCCCGGCTCCTCGGCCTCCTCGACGCCGAACGCCACGGCAAGCTCGAAGAGCTGCCCACCATCGCGCCCGCGCAGAAGGACGGCTGACGAATGCTCTGGGCAAACCTGATCGGGATCATGGTCGCCACCGCCTCGACCGGGGTGGCGCTCGGCGCGGCGCTCGGGTTGACCGGGCTGGTGCTCTTGCAAGTCTATTCGAACGGCGCGACATCGCTTGCCGTCGACGCGATCTGGAGCGTGTTCAATTCCTTCACCCTCAGCGCGGTGCCGCTGTTCATCCTGCTGGGCGAAATCCTTCTGCGCAGCGGCGTCAGCAGCCGGGCCTATACGGCCCTGGCACCGGTATTTCGCCGGGTGCCCGGCGGGCTTCTGCACACCAACATCGCCGTTTGCACCCTGTTCGGCGCGGTCAGCGGATCCAGCCTGTCGACCGCCGCCGCGGTCGGCTCGGTCGCCTACCCCGAGATGACGAAACGCGGCTACGACAAGGACATGATCGTGGGCAGCCTCGCCGGCGGCGGCACGCTCGGGCTCCTGATCCCGCCCAGCCTTTCGTTCCTGATTTTCGGCGCCCTGACCGAAACCTCGATCGGCCGGCTCTTCGTCGCCGGGATCCTCCCCGGGCTGATGATCGGTGCCATGTTCATGGCCTATATCTTCGTGCGGTCGCTGCGAAATCCGCAGCTCGCACCGCATGACACGAGCCGCCAATCGCTCGGCGCGATCATTGTCGGCTTCGGCCAGGTCTGGCCCCTGCTGGTTCTGGTTCTCGCGGTGATCGGCAGCATCATCGGCGGCATCGCCACCCCGACCGAGGCCGCCGGCATCGGCGTGGTGCTGGCCGCGATCATCTCGTCGATCTGGGGGGATCTGACCCTTCGCAAGCTGCTCGACGCGATCTTCCATTCCACGTTGCTGTTCGCCGCCATCGGCTTCGTGGTGCTCGGCGCCACCATCCTGGCCCAATCGGTGAGCATTCTCGGCGTCCCCCAGCAGATCCTCAACGTGGTCGCCGACAGCGGGCTGGACCGTTACAGCATCCTGCTGATCGTGGTGCTGGTCTACCTGATCCTCGGCTGCTTCTTCGACGGTCTCTCGCTGATGATCATGACCCTGCCGGTGGTCTTCCCCCTGCTCACCGGGCTCGGCTTCGATCCGATCTGGATCGGCGTGCTGATCACCATCGTGATCGAGATCGGCCAGGTCACTCCCCCTGTCGGGCTGAACCTCTCGGTGCTCGCCAGCCTCACCAACAACGAGATCAGCCTCGGCCGCGTGGCCAAGGCAACGGTGCCCTATTGGGGGATCCACCTGTTCGCCGTGGTGGTGCTCACGGCCTTCCCGATCATCGCGCTGTTCCTTCCCAACCTGCTGTTCTGACGAGGCATCGACATGGCCGCCACCTTCAAGCCCAAGCGTTTCCCGCCCGTTTTCGTGTTCGACGATGGCGCGGGGGGCACCACATTCGCCACCAGCGAGACCGGCGAAAGACACAGCCACCCGCCGAACGACAAGCCGGTTCTCACTCTTCTGGCCGCTGTCAGCCAATGCCTTCAGGTATCGCTCCGCATGGTGGCAAAGCACGAAGGCGTCACGCTGCCGGCGTTCGACGTCTCCGCCGGCGGCGAAAAGGCGATCGACATGCCCGGGCGCCTGCAATCCATCCACTGCTTGATCCGCGGCGATCTTGCCGACGATCCGGAGGAGGCGCAGCGGTTGGTGGCTCAGGCCAAGGAGATCTGCACCGTGAGCAACACGCTGAACTGCGAGATCACGCTGGAGTGGGCGCGCGCCTGATCCGGTTCGCCGGTCGCGCGTTGCCCCGCACCGACCCCGGATAGCCGCACACCACAGCCGCCCCGGTGCGCGACCTTGTGCGACGGGATGAAAACTCGGCACTCACGCACCGGCGACAAGCCGCCTTTCACGCACCAAACTGGAACCGCGTAAGGCGCTGGTCGGCACGGGTCATCCGCAAATCCAGCATCCGCGCGCGCATCGCCGCGATCTGCCTCTCCGCCGCCGCGTCGCCGGAAAGGTCGATCCGCTCCTCCGGGTCCGAATTGCGGTCGAACAACATCGGCGGGACGCCACCGTTGAAGTGCACGCAGGTCCAGCGCGCATCGCGCAGGATCGCGGCGTTGGCCTCGTTCGGCGCCAGGCCCAGCGCGCGCTGGAAGCGCGAGGGCTGCCGGGCATCGCCAAGGTCGATCTCGGTGAACACGCTCCGCGGGGCGGCCCCCTCTCCTGCAAGCAGCGACTGCAGCGGCACGCCGTCCATCGCCGGCGGCACCGCGCCGCCCAGCGCGGTCAGGATCGTGGGGGCGATATCCACGCTCGACACCATGTGCTCGACGGCCTGCCCCGCATCGACGCCGGGCGCGCGGATGATCAGCGGAATGTGATGCGCAGGCGCCAGCACGTTGTCCTTGCCCCAGAAGCCCTGGTCGCCCAGCATCTCGCCATGATCGGCCATGACGATCAGCACCGTGCGTTCGGCCTGGCCGGTGTTGTCGAGCCAGTCGAGCAGGCGGCCGAGGTGATGATCCAGTTCCGCCACAAGGCCGAGGTAGACCGCGCGCAGGGCCTGCGCCGTTTCCGGCTGCATTCCCGCGCAATCGCCGTCGAACCCCCACCAAAGGCCGTTCGACGCGGGCTGCGAGAACCACGCTTCGCGAAACGGGTGCGCCGCGCCCGGCGCCACCGTCGCCGGCAGCGCGGCAGGATCGACCAGCCGGTTATAGGGCGCGGGCGCCACCAGCGGCGGGTGCGGACGAATATAGGTTACATGCGCCGTCCAGGTCGTGTCGCGCCGCGCATCGAGCGCCTCCAGCGTGCGGTCGGTGAGGAACGCGGTGTCGCTGTCGGCTGCGCTATAAAGCGCGGGGTCGTCGATGCGGGGTTCCCCGCCCTCTGACGCGACCGGGCGATACAACTCATACCACCGTTCCGGTAGCGGCTCGGGCAGATCATAGCCCCGCCCGCGCAGGTGGCCGATCCAGGCCAGCGGGTTTTCGAACCGCATTTCGACGATCTCGCGAAAGCCCGGCGCGGGCAATTCGTAAGTCTGGAAGTCGGGGTCGTTGAGGTCACGCCCGGTGGGGTCGGGCGTGATGTCGTTATAGCCGAAGAGCAAAGGCTCGCGCCCGAGTTTGCGCAGTTCGGTGCCGAGCGTGGCGTGGTGGCGCGCCAGCGGTGTGCCGTTGCGGATGGCCCGGTGATTGAAGGCGTAAAGCCCCGTGAGCAGCGAGGCGCGCGACGGTCCGCACGGCACCGTCGCCGTGTAGCAGTTAAGAAACGTCGTGCCGCCAGCCCGAAGCCGGTCGAGGTTGCGCGTGGGGGCGTAGCCATGCAGACGCCCCGACACCACATCCGCCCGCAGTTGGTCGAGCGTGACGAAAAGAAGGTTCAGATCCTCAGGCCTCGGCATCCAACCGCTCCAGAAGCGCCGGCAGATCGGCCACGGTATCTATCACGTGATCGGCGCCCGCTGCCCTCAAGGCCTCCGCCGCGCGCCGACGCAGGCGATCCACCTCCGCCTCCGGCAGCGCGGCCAGTTCGTCGACCGTGAGGCCCACGTGGTTGCCCGAAAGCGCCACTCCCACGGTCACGCAGCCCGCCGCCACCCCTTCGGCGATACCGGGTTCGGTGTCGTCTACCTTGACCACCGATTGCGGCGGGTAGACCTGCAGGTCGATGAAGCATTTGTACATGCCCAGGGGCCCAGGACGGCCCTCGGGCAGGTCATCGGCGCAGACCAGATTGTCGGGGGCATAGCCCTGCTCGGCCGCGACCGGCAGGACGCGCTCCATGATCGAGCGCACGTAGCCGGTGGTCGAGCCGATCTTCACCCCTTTGGCGCGCAAGCCGTCGACCACCTCTTTCGCACCAGGCACCAGCGTGGCGTAGCGCGTGACCACCTCTTCGTTCATCGGCACGAAAACCTTGTAGACCTCGTCCACATCGGCGTCGGTCGGGGCGTGGCCGTAATTCGCCTGCCATTGCGCGGCAATCTCGGCATCGTCCATCATCGCCCGGATGTGATCCCATTTCGGCATCCCCATCGGCGCGCGGGCCTGCGCCACGGTCGTCTCGATCCCGAAGCGCCTGAACGCCTCGACAAATACGCCCATCGGCGCGAAGGAACCGAAATCGATCATCGTGCCGGCCCAGTCGAAGACAACGGCTTTGAAACGTCTCATGCTTTAACCTCTTCCAGAAAACGCGCGCGCTCATCCAGCGCGGATTGGGGCGGGGCGGCGGAAACCACACCCATGTCGGCCAGCGTCTCGCCGATGGCGGACAGGACCGCGTCGATCACCGACCCATCAAGACGGCCGATGGTGCCGATACGGAAACTCTCCACCACCGTCAGTTTGCCGGGATACAGGACAAAGCCCCGCGCCTTGAGCCTGTCGTAGAAATCGGGGAAGGCAAAAGCCGGATCGGCGGGGCAGAAGAAGGTGGCGATGATGGGGGAAAGCCACGCGTCGGCCAGAAGCGTCTCGAACCCCAGCTCGCGCATGCCGCGCACCAGCCTGTCGCGATTGGCGGCGTAGCGCGCGCCACGGGCCGCAACGCCGCCTTCCGCCTCATGCTCGCGCAGGGCCTGCAAGAAGGCCGCCACGACATGGGTGGGGGGCGTGTAGCGCCACTGGCCCGACCCCTCCATCTCGGCCCATTGGGCGTGGGCGTCGAGGCTGAGGGAATGGGCGTTGCCTGCCGCAGCCTCCAGAACCTCTCTGCGGCACAGCATGAAGCCGAAACCCGGCACACCCTCGATGCACTTGTTGGACGAACTCACCAGCGCGTCGAAAGCGATCTCGGACGGGGGCACCGGCACGGCCCCGAAGGCCGACATGGAATCGATCAGCAGGCGGCGGCCGGCGGCGGCCGTCGCTTCGGCGATCTCCGCCAAGGGGTTGAGGATACCCGAGGACGTTTCGCAATGAATCGCGACAACGTGGGTGACCGCCGGGTCGGCGTCGAGAATGGCCGCAACCTCGGCCCCGCGCGGCGGCAGGTAGTCACCCTTGTCGAGCACTCGGAAGGCGCGGCCCATCACCGCAAGTGATCTTGCCGCGCGTAGGCCGTAGGCGCCGTTCGCCAGCACCAGCGCCTTGCCATCCCGCGGAATGAGCGTGCCCAGCATCGACTCGACGCAATAGCTGCCCGAGCCCTGCATCGGCACACATTCGTATGACGCGCCCCCCGGCCCCAGCATCGCGACGAGGCGGGCGCGCACCTCGGCCGTCATGGCGCGGAAATCGGTGTCCCAGCTCCCCCAATCCCTCAGCATCGCCTCCTTCACCGCGAAGGAGGTCGACAGTGGCCCGGGCGTCAGCAGCCACGGCTCCCCCATGCGGGGCGCTTCGATCTTCACATGCGTCACTTTGTTTTCTCCGGTCAGGCGATGGTGCGCGAGAAATCCATCTCGTCGACAAAATGGCAGGCGACGTAATGCTCCGGTGCCACCTGTCGCCACTGTGGCTCCTCGGCACTGCATTTCGGGCGCGCAAAACGGCAGCGGGTGTGAAACCGGCAACCCGGCGGCGCGGCGGCGGGATTGGGAATTTCGCCCTCCAGCCGCTCGGGGCGGAACTCGATATCCGGATCAGCCTGCGGCACCGCCGTCAGGAGCGCGTGGGTATAGGGATGGCGCGGGTTGAAGAACAACGCCTCGGTCGGCGCGTATTCAACGAACTTGCCGACATACATCACCGCCACCCGGTGGCTGATCTGCGCCACCACGCTCAGATCATGCGCGATGAACAGAAAGGAAACCCCCATCTCCTCCTGCAAGTCCTTCAAAAGATTTATGATCTCGGCCTGGATCGAAACGTCGAGCGCGGAGACGCTCTCATCGCAGACGACGAAATCGGGGCGTGCCACCAGCGCGCGGGCGATGCAGATCCGCTGCCGCTGCCCGCCCGAGAAGGCGTGCGGAAAGCGCCGAAGATGTTCGAGGTTCAACTTGCAGCGCGCGGCGATCTCGCGCACCCGGGCGTCGATCTGCTTCCGGTCGGTCATCAGGCCGGCAGCCACCAGCGGCTCGGCGATGATGTCGCGCACCGTCATGCGGGGGTTGAGGCTGCTGTAAGGGTCCTGGAACACAAGGCTCATGCGGGGGCGAAAGGCGCGCAGCGCCGCGCCACCCAACGTCGCCAGATCCAGCCCGCCCTCGCGGAACACCATCTGAAGCTTGCCGCGCACCTTGGCGATCTCGTCCTTTCGGGCGTGGGCGAGGTCCAGATCGCCGGTTTCGCCGTGATAGAGAACGCGCCCGCCCGACGGTTCGAGGGCGCGCAGGATCGCGCGGCCCACCGTGGTTTTGCCCGAGCCGGATTCGCCCACCAGCCCGACGGTTTCGCCGTGCTTGATGTCGAAGCTCACATCATCGACGGCGCGCAGCTTTTTCGCCGCGCCGCTGAAAAGGCCCCTGCGCCCGATCTCGAAGGTCACCTCGAGATTCTGCACTTCGATCAGCGTGTCGGTCATGTCGCGGTCCTTTCGGGATAATGCCGATGACAGCGCACCATGCGCCCTCCCCCCAAATCGGTGACCGGCGGGGTCTTGGTGGCGCAAAGCCCGTCGATGGCGTCCGAGCAGCGGGTGCGGAACGAACAGCCGGTGGGCCGAGCCGAGGGGCTGGGGATCTCGCCCGGCACCGTGTGCAGCCGGTGTTCCAGCCTGTCGAGCCGCGGGATCGCCGCGATCAGATCGCGGGTGTAGGGATGGGCCGGGGTCTGCAGAACGTCACGCACCGGCCCCTGCTCGACGATGGTGCCGAGATACATCACGGCAACGTCCTGCGCGATCTGCGCGATCACGCCGAGGTCATGGGTGATGAAGATCATCGCCATGCCGAGCTCACGTTGCAGGTCGTGCATCAGGTCCAGCACCTGGGCCTGGATCGTGACATCCAGCGCGGTGGTGGGTTCATCGGCGATCAGCAGGCGCGGCTCGGCCGACAGCGCAAGCGCGATCATGCAGCGCTGCCGCATCCCGCCCGACAATTCGTGCGGATATTGATCTATGCGGGCTGACGGGTTCGAGATGCCGACCTTGCTCAAGGTCTCGACCGCCAGTTCACGCGCCTTGGCGCCCTTCAGCCCCCTGTGCAGGCGGATCGTTTCCATGATCTGGTTGCCGATGGTGTAGACCGGCGAAAAGCTCGCCATCGGTTCCTGGAAGATCATCCCGATCTCGCCACCGCGCAGGCGGCGCAGCGCCCGGCTTCCCGGGCGCAGCTTTTCGATCTCGATCGTTTCGCCCCGCTTGTCGACAAAGGTCATGCGCGTGTTTGCCGACAGCCGGGCGGAGTTGGGCAGAAGGCGCATCAGCGCCTTGGTCGACACCGACTTGCCCGAACCGCTCTCGCCCACAATGCCGAGGGTGCGCCCGGCGTCGAGCCCGAACTGCACGCCCTCCACCGGGGTGATCATGCCCTCGTCGGTGCGAAACGACACGGAAAGGTTTTCGACCCGCAGCATCATGGCGTCACCCGCTTTGCCCGTATGGGTCGGCCGCATCGCGCAGACCATCGCCCACCACGGTGAACGCCAGCACCGCGATCACCACGAACCCGGCAGGGATGAACAACCAGGGCGCCTGCTCGATCACCTGGATCGACTGCGCCTGTTGCAGCATCACACCCCAGCTCACCGCGGGCGGGCGCAGCCCCAGCCCGACGAAGGACAGCGCCGTTTCCGACAGGATCATGTAGGGAAACGAGATCACCAGATCGACGATGATGAAACTGGTGAAACTGGGCAGCATGTGGTTGGCGATGATCCGCCCCGGCCGCGCGCCGGCCAGTTCCGCGGCCAGCACGTAATCCTCGCCGCGGATCGACAACAGCTGGCTTCGGATCCTTCGCGCCAGCGTCGGCCAGCCGAAAAGCCCGAGGATCAGCGTCATCGCGAAATAGACCTGCGTTGACGACCATTCCTTGGGCATCGCCGCCGCAAGGCCCATGTAGAGCGGAATGATCGGGATCACCCGCACCACTTCGGTCACGCGCTGGATCGCACTATCGATCAGCCCGCCGAAATAGCCCGCCACCCCGCCGATGGTCAGCGCCAGCACGAACGAGATCAGCACGCCCAGAACCCCGATCGAAAGCGAGGTTCGCGTGGCGAAGAGCGTGCGCGAAAACACGTCGCGCCCCAGCGTGTCGGTGCCCCAGAGGTGCAGTTTCTCGCCGTCCTCCAACCCGAAAAAGCGGGTCTGGCTGGGGATCAGGCCCATGAGTTTCGTCGGTTCCGCCGGCACGAAGAAATGCACATAGCGGCGCGTTTCGGGATCGGGACGGGCCACCGCGCGCAGGGTGACCGGATCGCGCACCGTGCTGGTGCCATGCACGAAGGGGCGCAGCGAACAGCCGTTGTGATCACAGAACATCGGCAGTTGCGGCGGGCCCGAAACGTATGTGCGGTCGCGATCGGTCGGGCCGTATGGCGCGAAGAACTCGGCGAAGATGCCGAGGAACATCATCAACCCGAGGATCGCGGCCGCCACCATCGCGGCGCGATGGCGGCGAAAACGCCACCAGATCAACGTCCACTGGCTTGCCGCGTAATATCGTTCACGACGTTCGCGTTCGCGCCGCTCGGTGCGGGTTTCGGGGCGAGGATCTTCAGTTGCAGACATCTTCAGCCTCCCAGCCGGATACGTGGATCGAGCCACGCCAGAAGAAGGTCGGAGAGGAAGTTCATCACCACGATCACGACCGTCAGAAGCAGCAGGATCGCCCCGGCCACGTTCATGTCGAGGTCGAGGAAGGATTTCAGCAGCAGGTCGCCAAGCTCGGTCAGGCCCAGAACCGCCGCCACGATCGGCAGTTCCGAGAAGATCCGGTTCACGTCGAACCCGATGGTCGACGCGATCGGGTTGATCGCCAGCCGGGCCGGGTATTTCAGCAAGAGCCGCCCCTCGGGCACACCACGGGCGCGGGCGGCGGTGACGCTCAGCTTGCCGATTTCGTCCGACATCGTCGCCCGCACGGTCTGGATCTGATAGGCCATCGCCGACCAGGCCAGCACGAAGGCCGGCAGCCACATGTGCTTGACCAGATCCCAGAACTTGGCCAGCGACCAAGGCGCATCGGCGTATTCGGCGCTGAACAATCCGCCCACGGCGGCGCCGAACCATGAATTGGCGAAGTAGAGCAGCACCAGCGCCAGAAGGAAATTGGGCAACGCGAGGCCAAGGTAGGAGAAAACCGTCAGCCCGTAGTCGACGGCAGATCCACGGCGGACAGCGGCGAAGATGCCGATGGGAATCGAAACCACGTAGGTGATGATCAGGGTGACCAGCAGCAGCCCGAGCGTTAGCCACGCCTTCTCGCCGATGATCGAATTGACGGAGGTTTCAAAGGCGTAGGCCTGCCCGAAGTCGCCGCGCAGGATGATGCCGCCGATCCAGTCGAAATAGCGCAGGATCGCGGCCTTATCGAGCCCGAGCTCGGCCCGGATCGCGGCAACGTCGGCCTCGGTGATGGTCAGGCCGGTGCCGGAATACTTTCGAAAGGCGTAGCGGTCGGCGTAATCGCCCGGCGGCAGTTCCATGATGACGAACACCATGATCGACACGAGAAAAAGTGTCACCGCCATGCCGATGGCGCGCTCGGTCAGGAACCGGAGCATGGGTCAGCCCCCCGGATAGTCATGAAAAGGCCCGCCCCCGAAGCTTGCGGGGGCGGGCCGGGATCAACGGTTCATTCGGCCTTCAGGAACCACTGCTGCGGACGGTAAGGATAGGTCCAGTAGAAGTCGTAGGTCTTGGCCGTGAGCGGTTGCAGGTTGGCAAGATCGTTGCGGTAGACGTAGGGCGAGGGGATCCCCGCCACGACGCCGATCTTGAGCAGGTTGTCGGCGTGAATGTCGATGATCTCCGCGCCGATACGGTCACTCTCGGCGCTGCCCAGCGGCTGCTTGAGGAAGTCTTCGGCGAGATCCCACAGCTTCTTGATATCCGCCGGCGGTTCGATGCCCTCGGCGCCATCGGAGTTCATCCAGTTGACCCATTCATAGCCGCCGCCGGGGTTGAAGAAATCGCCGAACGGCGGCACCAGCATGGTCGCATCCTGGCTGATGAACGGGCCGGTGATACCGTCGTTCTTCCAGATGAAGACATCGACGTCGTTGCCGTTGCCCTGCGCGCGGTATTCGTCGGAAGTGACTTCGCGGATGTCCACCTGAAGGCCCAGGTCGGCCCAATAGCCGCGGGTCAGCTCGTGCAGCTGCACCGGGCTCCCCTGGCTGGCGAAGACGATGCGCACCGTCAGCGGCTTGCCGTCGGGGCGCTGACGAATGCCATTCGCGTCCCGCGTCAAGCCCATCTCGTCGAGCAGGGCATTGGCGGCATCGGGGTCGTGCTCGATGAACTGGGTGAGGTGCTCATCGGTGACGAAGTTCACCGTCGCGGCCTCGGCCGGCACGGCCTGCGCCGGCGTGCCCTGCCCCAGGTAGACGATTTCCTTGATCTCTTCCCGGTCGATCCCCAGCGACATCGCCTGGCTGAACCGCACGTCCGAGAATATCTCGGCAAGCACCGGGTCCTTGTGATTCCGGTTGAAGCTGTAGAACACCGTTTCGCCCAGGGTCGGCGCCAGCTCGGCGGTATAGTTACCCTTGGCTTCGTTTTCCTTGAGCAGCGGGAAATCGTTGAGTTCCATCGCCTGCTGCTTCCAGACCACCTCGCCATTCAGGATCCGCAGGTTCACCACCTCGCGCTCGGGCACGTAGTCTTCACGGATCTCGGGGATGTAGGGCAGCTGATTGCCGGCGGTGTCGACCATGTGGAAATAGGGGTTGGCGACGAGGCGGCGGCCTTCGGAATTTTCACGCACGACGATGTGCGATTCCAGCGTCGGCACGGCGGCCTTGCCGATGGCTTCGGCCTTGGACATGTCCTTCATCATTGCCGAGGGCACGTCCTTCCAGTCCGAATTGCCATAGTAGAAGTTCACGGCCTCGGCTTCGGTCTCAAATCCGTGCTGCTCACGCAGCGCGGCGGCGTCGGCGTTATACCTGTCCATGAACTGGCCGAGGAAATGCCTGGGCTGGAAGGTCTGGCCATAATCAACGGCCCAGCGGTTCAGCAGGTTCGGCTGGGGCGCCGGGAAGGAGAAACGCACCGTCACCTCGTCGACGGCCTCGACCTTGGCAGGCTCGCCCTCGAAGAGCCAGCGATCGGGCGTTTTTTCGGTGATCGCCGGGTTGGTGATGATGTCGTTATACCAGAACGCCACGTCCTCGGCGGTGAACGGCGCACCGTCCGACCACTTGTGTCCCTTGCGCAGGGTGAAGGTCAGCTGGGTGAAGTCGTCGTTCCACTCCCATGCCTTGGCGACGTTCGGAACGATGGTTTTCAGGTCGTCGGAATAGCGCACGAGGTTGACGTGCCGCACCGACAGAATATCGGAGGTGCCCGATTCCGTTCCGCGCGACAGGCCGGTCACAACACCGCCATAGCTGCCGATCTCGGCATAGGGGGCGACGACCAGCGGCTCGGCCGGCAGGCGCTCGGCCACCGGCGGCAGATCGGGGTTGCCCATGATGCGGGCGTTCAGATCGGCGATCTCGGGGTTTTCCTGAAAGGCAAGGTCGCAGCTCGCCGCCGCTTCCAGCTCGGCCAGTTCGAACTGTTGCGGGAAGGCGGGCGAAAGGCCCTGCATGTCGGCAACCGTGACAGCCGGGCAATCCGCCGCGGCGGCGGCTCCGGCAATCAGGCTCAGGGATGCGCCAAGCATAAGGCGCGCGCGGATGGTCGTGGTCATGGCAGACTCCCGTTGTCTCGATACGGGCAGACCATCGACAGCAATTGTAACACCTCAGTGAAAAAGAAAAACTATATATAAACCCTATAGTTTCGCCGGGGTCGACTTGCTCAAATGGGCCCGAGCAAGATCAAAGAACGCCCTGACCGGCGCCAACCCGGCCATTTCCGGCAGGCAGGCAAGATAATGTCCCACCTCCAGAGCCGGATCGCGAATCGGCACGGCGGCAACCTGCGGATCGTCGGGGTCGATTTCGCCTTCCATCGCGACGCCAAGGCCGATGCCCGCGATCACCGCCGCGCGCATCGATTCCCACGACCCCAGATCAAGCACGTGCCGCACCCGCGCACCGGCGGCGACCGCAGCGGCGTCGAACATCATGCGCGTGCCCGAACTGGGCTCCCGCCGGATCAGGCCCAGCCGCGCGATATCGTCCCAGCCAAGCGGATCGCCGTGGCTCAGCGGGTGATCTCGGCGCGCCATCAGGATGATCCGCTCCCGCCGCAACTCAAGCGAATGTAACGCTGGATCGGGGCGGCTGATCGTGATGAACACCGCCTCGACTTCGCCGGCATGCAGCAGGCGCAGAAGATCGCCCGTGGCCTGCGACCGCGCCTCGACCCGCAGCCCCGGATAGGTGGTGATGAAGTCCGACAACAGCGGCATGACGAATTGATGCGTCGAATAGCCGATCGAAAGGCGACCGGCTTCGAGCGTGCTGGTGCGATCGAGCGTCGTCTCGATCTCCGACATCAGCGCCAGCGCCGCACGCATCCGCGGCAGCAGCGCGTGCGAAACCGCGTTGGGGATCAGCCGATGCCCTTCTCGCTGGAACAGGCGCAGGGCGTAACGGTCTTCGATCTGGCGCAACTGCGCCGAAACCGTGGGTTGGCTCACCCCGAGGTCGCGGGCCGCCGCCCCGACCCCGCCCGCGCGGCACAGCGCCTCGAGCACCCGGATTTGCGTCAATGTCAGGTTCTTCGTCATCGCCTCTAGCCCCCTTCCTCCGCGCTGCGCCGATCGGCGACAGAGCGTCATCCTGCGCATTTCAATCCATGCATCGCGGATCAGCGCAAGACCACCAGGATTCGTCCGGCGCGCTCACCCCCAGGAGGCCGCTTGTCACCAAACCCGGCCAGTCCGCGCATCGAATCATTTACAAAACTAGAATTGCGGTTATGTTTTTCCCATGACAACGACCAGCCCTAACGCCCGCGCGCTCGCCGCCCTTGGCCACGATGCACGGCTTTCGATCTTCCGCCTCCTCGTCAAGGCAGGCGACGAGGGCCTGAGGGTGAGTGACATCGGCGAGCACCTCGGGCTCGCCCCGTCCACGCTCGCGCATCACCTGTCAACGCTGGTCGATGCCGGGCTCGTGTTGCAGGACAAGCAGGGGCGCGAGGTCTTCAACCGGGTCGATTACCCGGCCATGCGCGGCGTCGTGAACTTCCTGACGTCCGAATGCTGCGCCGGGGTCTCGTTCCCGCTTGCGGAGGATGTGGCGTGAGGCATGGCACCGATTTTTCTTGCCTTGAAATAACTATAATGCCGGAGATTTGGTAATGACTGACACCACCCTTTCCACGCCGGGCTTCCGGTCTGTTCTGCGGCGCCTCTGGCAAGACCAGCGTGTCTGGCTCGCGTCGGCCCTGATCCTGCTGGCTCTGGCGGTGTTCGACCCGGCACAATCCGCCCAAAGCGCGCGCTTCGCCGGCGGTGCGCTCCTGCACACCGCGCCCTACCTGGTGTTGTCGATCGCCATCGCGGCCTGGGCCGGCGCCACGGGGGCCGACAATCTGATCGCAAAAGCCTTCACCGGCGCCCCGCTCCTGATGATCGCGCTCGGCGCCCTCGCCGGCGGCATCTCGCCGTTCTGCTCCTGCGGGGTCATCCCGCTGATCGCCGCGCTGCTGGCGATGGGCGTGCCGCTCTCGGCGGTCATGGCCTTCTGGCTCGCCTCGCCGATCATGGACCCCTCGATGTTCGTGCTGACCGCCGGTGTGCTCGATCTGGAATTCGCCATCGCCAAAACGCTCGCCGCAATCGGGCTTGGCGTGTTCGGTGGCCTCGTCGTGCACACGCTTTCGCGCGGCGGGGCGCTGGCCCACCCGCTGCGGGAAGGCATCGGCGATGGCGGCTGCGGCGGCGCCACGGTGCGCGCGCCGAAGCCCGTGGCCTGGCGCTTCTGGGCCGAGCCCGAGCGCCGCGCGAAGTTTGGCAAGACGGCCCTCAACACCAGCCTTTTCCTCGCCAAGTGGCTGACGCTGGCCTTCATCCTCGAAAGCCTGATGCTGGCATGGATCCCGACCGAAACGGTGACGGCATCGCTCGGCGGCGAGGGGCTCTTGCCGATCCTCACCGCAACGCTGGTGGGTGTGCCCGCCTATCTCAACGGCTATGCCGCGCTGCCGCTGGTGGGCGGGCTGATCGAACAGGGCATGGCGCCCGGCGCGGGCATGGCCTTTCTCATCGCCGGGGGCGTGACCTCGATCCCCGCGGCCATGGCGGTCTGGGCGCTGGCCCGGCCCCCGGTCTTCGCCCTCTACATCGCCCTGTCTCTTTCGGGCGCTTTCTCCATCGGGCTCCTGTTTCAACTCTGGAGCATGTGATGACCGGAGCCAAAGCCCCCCGCGCCGCCGCCGAGGATTGCCACGCATGATACCAAGGCTCTCGGCGGGGCAGCGCGGCCCCGTCATCGCCGCCCTCGGCACCGCGCAGACGGTGGGCTGGGCGTCGAGTTACTACATCCCGGCGGTTCTGGCCGTGCCGATGGCGCAGGACCTCGGGCTTTCGCCGGTCTGGGTCTTCGCGGCCTTCTCGATGGCGATGGTGGTCTCCGCCATGGTCGGCCCCGCGGCCGGGGCCCGGATAGACAGGCTGGGCGGGCGCGGCGTTCTGATGCTGTCGAACCTCGTCTTCGCGACAGGACTCGGGTTGCTCGCCGCGGCCCCCTCGCCGGTCATTCTCTTCGCCGGCTGGGCGATCATCGGTCTGGGCATGGGGATCGGTCTCTACGAGGCCGGGTTTGCCACGCTGGCGGGGATCTACGGCCGCGCCGCGCGCGGGCCGATCACAGGCATCACGCTGATCGCCGGATTTGCCAGCACCATAGGCTGGCCCTTGTCTGGCCTGATGCTGGCAACGTGGGGATGGCGCGAGGCCTGCCTTGGCTGGGCGCTGATCCACCTCGCCCTCGCCCTGCCGCTGAACGCCGTGCTGCCCCGGGCCACCGAAAAGCTCACCCGCGCGCCAACCCCGATCGAGGAAGGCCCGCCACCGCCGCGATTGGCGCTCGTGCTACTGGCCTTTGTCTTCGCGGCGACATGGTTCAACGCCACCGCCATGGCCGCCCACCTCCCCGGCCTGTTGCAGGCGGCCGGGGCCACCACGACCGTGGCCATCGCCGCTGGCGCGCTGATCGGCCCGGCGCAGGTGGCGGCGCGTTTTCTGGAGTTCGGCCTTTTTCGACGGGTCCATCCCCTCGCCTCCACACGCCTCGCCGCCTCGGCGCATCCGCTGGCGGCCGTCGCGCTGGTGGTCTTCGGCGGACCTGCCGCCTACGCTTTCGCGATCCTGCACGGCGCGGGCAACGGCATCCTGACGATCGCGAAGGGCACGTTGCCGCTCGCCCTGTTCGGTGCCGAAGGCTACGGGCAGCGGCTCGGCTGGCTGAACGCGCCCGCCCGCATCCTGCAAGCGGCCGCACCCCTGATCTTCGGGGCCGCGCTGACCGCGTGGGGGCTTTCCGCGATCTGGCTGACGGCGGGGATCGGCCTGGCGGCCCTGGCGGCGTTGCTGGTTCTCAGGCGCACCTGAGGCCCGATCCGCCGCGCGATCATGCGTGCGGCGAGAACGGCGCCGGGTTGAGAAACATGCTTTCCTGGTATTCGAGGAAAGGCAGGATTCTCGGAACGAATGCCTGCCATTCCGGGTCTGCGCCGAGCTTGCCGCGCTGCGTTGCCCGGTGTTCGTAACTGTCGTAGCCCCAGATGAACACGATCGAGTTGAGCGGCCCGCTCTCGGTCACCCAGCAGCCGATCAGCGTGGCGTATTTCGAGATGATGCCAAGCCCCTCCTTCTCGTAGATCGCGAGAAACTCGGCGGCCTTGCCGGCGGTGATCCGGTATGTGCGATGTTCGTAAATCATGTCTTCCCCACTTCTGGACATCGGGTCGGTCGAACCGGACCGTATCGGGACCGAAACCGCCTCGCAACAATTAAGTCGTCACCTGACGACCTATTGTTTTCCTTTCCTTGGCGCTGGGATTGTTATCTATTCACAGAACCCCCGGCACCGGATGATCACGCAAACGATACGAGAAGAAGGCCAAGTCCATGAAGGCAAAGTCTGACGCCCTTCGCAAACGAACCAGGAAGAACGGCCCCGAGGCCGAAGGCGGGACGACGACGCGCTTGCCGCACGCCGAGCGCAAGGCGCAGATCCTCGAAATCGCATCGGATTTCTTTGCCGATTACGGCCTGACGGCGCAGACGCGGCGTCTCGCCGAGGAATGCGGCATTTCCCAGCGCCTGCTCTATCGTTTCTTCCCGACCAAGGAGGATCTGGTCGCGGAGGTTTACCGCAAGGAAATCGTGGGCGCCTTCAAGGCGGTCTGGTTCGTCGAACTGCAGGACCGTTCGCGCAGCATGGAAGACCGTTTAAGCCATTTCTACGAGGATTACACGGAACAGACGCTTACGCGTAAGTGGTTGCGATTGTTCATGTATGCCTCGCTTTCCGAGTCTTCGATGGCGCCGGACTACATTTCGAGCATCATCACCCAGCTGCTGGAGGTGATCATGTCGGAGACCGCTGCCGAGTGCGGGGTCGAGCTGCCAGACGACCGGGATGTCATCCGGGAAATGGGATGGACGCTGCACGGCGCGATCTCGCACTACGCGATTCGCCGGCATCTCTACCACGCGAGCCAGGCCGTGCCGCTCAAGCGGGTGGTGAAGATCCAGGTTCGGCTGTTTCTCAATGGCTTTGCCGACATGGTGCAAAGCGCGGCCGAAGAAACCGGGTGACCGAGGCGGCCTGCCGTTTGCCTCGCCCGTGCGCAACATGCGCGCGCTTTGCTCAACGATTGAGCGGAAATTTTTCCCAAACCTTCCAAAGTCGTCAATTGACGACAATTTGAATCGTCGCTACCGTCGCCCCCGCTGGCAATCTTGACCCTTGGGCGGGCCGGCCTGCGTTGACCCGCGAACAAGGGCACACGCATGAAAAACAAAAACGACCAACAGAGAGGAACTGACCATGTCGACACGAAAAATGGTTCACTTGGGGCGGCGCGATTTCCTGCGCACCTCGGCCGCGGCCGGCGCGATGGCTCTCGCCGGTCCTGCGCGCATGGCAATGGCGCAAGGCGCTCCCCTGACGATGCACACCTGGTCGGCGGCCGTCGATACCGTGCAAAGCCACCTCAATGCCTTCCAGGAAGAGACGGGCATTCAGGTCAACTACGGCAACTCGCCCTGGGCGCAGTATCGCGAGGGCATGGTCACCAAGTTTGTCGGCGGAGCCCCCCTCGACATGATGTGGGTCTCTGACTCGTGGCTGCCCGAATGGGTCGAGGCGGGCTGGATCGCGCCGATCGACGATTTCGACTTCCTGATGAAATACAACGCCGAAGCCGAAGACTTCTCGACCGACTCGATGACCTACAAGGGCCGGCAATACGGCCTGACCTACTACACCGATTACATGGCGTTCTTCTACGACGAGGAGAAGGTGAAGGAGGCCGGGTTCGATGCGCCGCCGACGACCTGGGAAGAGGTGGTCGAGCAATCGCTGGTGATGAAGGAAAAGGGCATTTCGGAATACCCGATGATGCTGGCGATGGCACAGGAGAGCTGGCTGATCGAGTTCATGTCGTCGCTGGTGTTCTCGCACGGCGGCCACTTCACCGACGACAACGGCGATTCCGTGATGCAGAACGCCGACGGCGGCGCGGTGCAGGCCCTGCAGTGGGTGGTCGACGCGGTGAACAAGCACGGCATCATCTCGCCGGCCTGTGTCGAAACCGGCGAGCTTTCGGGGCTCAAGGCCTTCGCCTCGGGCAACCATGCCTTCGCGATGGTGGCCAAGTACCGCCTGCGCATGCTGAACGATCCCGAGCAATCGCAGATCGCCGGCCGCGTCAAACAGGCGATGATGCCGATGGGGCCGGACGGCGATCACTCGACCGTTGGCTGGATGCGGTTCCACGGCATGTCGTCGCAGGCTGCGCAAGACCCGAAGCGCGCCGAAGACACCGCCCGCCTGATCGAGTGGTTCGGCGGCAAGGCGAATGGCGAATACAAGTTCCAGAAGCTCCTGTTCCTCGATATCGGCGCGGGCTTCGGTGTGAAACCGCTGTTCGACGATCCCGACATCCAGGCCGCCTACGATCAATACGGCGACGTCGAGATCATCAAGGCCCAGCAGGCGATCGCGCGCAAGAAAGACGTGATCACGCCGTGGTTCGGCGAGTGGAACGAGGCCAACGGCACCGCCTGGCAGCAGGCCATCCTCGGCAATTCCGATGTTGCTTCGGCGCTCGCGAAATCCGGCGAAACCTGGGACGAGCTGAAGTCCGAATACTGATCAAGACGCCGCTGCGGCGCGGGCCCACCAGCCCGCGCCGCCCCTTGGCTCGGCCCAGACGGGCCCAACAGACGGATTATCACATTGGCCAATACCGCTATCCACAAAGCCACGCGGCGCTCGCTTCTGGACCGTTACGGATACGAAGAGCGCAGCGCCGTTCTCTTCCTCGCACCGGTCATGCTTGTGTTGATGTCGGTGGCCGTGTTTCCGATCCTGTACTCGTTCTACCTCAGCTTCTTCCGAATGAAGCTGACCCGGCCCAACAACCAGCCGTTCATCTGGTTCGAGAATTATTCCGACCTGCTCACCAACGAGCTGTTCTGGGTTTCGGTGAGCCGCACGGTCGTGTTCACGCTCATCTCGGTGAGCGCCATCGCCGTGATCGCGCTGTTGGTCGCCCTCCTGTTGAACCAGGAGTTCAAGGGCCGCCGCGTGCTCAGCACGATAATTCTCATTCCATGGGCCATTCCCTACGTCGCCAACGCGCTGATGTGGAAATGGATCTACGATTCGGGCTATGGCGCGCTGAACGGGGCGCTCTACCAACTCGACTTCATCGACAAATACATGGTCTGGCTCGGTGACCAGGACAAAACCCTGCCACTGATCGCGAATGCCTTCGTCTGGAAGGAAGTGCCACTCGCCGCGATCCTCCTCCTCGTCTCGCTCAAGGCGATCCCGGCCGACCTCTACCAGGCCGCGCGCGTCGATGGCGCCACGGTGTGGCAGCGCTTCATCCACATCACGCTCCCGGCGATGAAACCCGGCTTCATGCTTGTGATGATCTATGAAACGATGATGGCGATCCGCCACTTTGACCTGTTCTTCATCCTCACCGAAGGCGGGCCGGGCGACGCGTCGCACGTGCTGTCGTGGCACATCTACGTCGAAACCTTCCGCAACCTCTCGTTCGGAAGCGGTGCGGCGATGTCCTACCTGCTCGCCCTCGCAACCTTCGCGCTCTCCTACTTCTTCATTCGCACGCTCGGGCGGAGGATCTGATCATGGCGAACAGCATCGAAACCATCGACACCAACATCGACTACCGCCGCCGCCAGCGACTGGGGCGCCTGGGCCATAAAGCCGTGATCCTGTTCGGCGCGCTGCTCCTGGCGTTCTACGCCCTCGCGCCGATCTCGTGGCTGGTATCGTCCTCGCTCCAGACCGAGGCCGAGATCGTCTCGGTGCCGCCGCACTGGATCCCCGACGAGCCGACGCTGCAGAATTTCAGGGCCATCTTCAGCGCCGGCGAAGACGAACCCGTCACCTACGAAACCCGCAGCGGCGCCGATCCGGTTTCGGGCGGGTTCATCCCGTCATCCGCGAGCAGCCTGCTGCCGTCGATGTGGAACAGCACCATCGTGGCCACCCTGGTGGTGATCCTGAACCTTCTCGTCGGCGTGCCCGCCGCCTATGCCATCGCCAAGATCCGCTACTGGGGCCGCAACGCCTCGATGTATTTCATCCTGATCACGCGGGTGATCCCCGATATCGCGCTGGTGGTGCCGTTCTTCCTGGTGATCCGCAAACTCGGGATGCTCGACACGATCGGCTCGCTGGTGATCACCTATCTTGCCGTCACGGTTCCGTTCACCGTGTTCATCCTCGTTCAGTTCTTCGAAGGCTTGCCCGATGAACTCGACAAGGCCGCACGCGTCGACGGCTGCTCGCGCTTCCAGGCAATGGTGCGGGTGTTCCTGCCGCTTTCCCTGCCCTCGCTTGTCGCGGTGGTGCTCTTCACCTTCCTGACCAGCTGGAACGAGTTTCTTCTGGCGCTGATGTTCACCCAGACGGAGGCGTCGCAGACCCTGCCGATCCTCCTGGCATCGTTCACCTCCGATTTCACGGTGAGCTTCTCGTTCCTCAACGCCGCGGGCGTCCTGGCCATCGTGCCGCCAGTGATCGTCGCAATCATCTTCGAACGCTACATCGTGTCGGGCCTGACGGCCGGTGCGGTGAAAGGTTAAAACAGGAGCAAGCCCTTGGCCCGCATCAGTTTCGAAAACGTCAACAAGAACTACGCGAATGGATTCCACGCGGTGAAGGATCTCAACCTCGAGATCCACGACAAGGAATTCCTCGTCCTGCTCGGCCCGTCAGGTTGCGGCAAGTCCACCACGCTGAACATGATCGCCGGCCTCGAAGAGGTGAGCGACGGCGCGCTTCGCTTCGACGACCAGATGGTGAACTACGTGCCGCCGCACAAACGCGACGTGGCGATGGTCTTCCAGTCCTACGCGCTCTATCCGCACAAGACGGTGTTCGACAACATCGCCTTCGGCCTCCAGATGCGGAAGCAGCCGAAATCGGAGATCGAGCGCCGCGTGAGAGACGCGGCCCGGAAGCTCGAAATCGAGCATCTGCTCGACCGTCGCCCCGGACAGCTCTCCGGCGGGCAACGCCAGCGCGTGGCGCTGGGGCGGGCGATGGTGCGCGACCCGGCCGTGTTCCTGATGGACGAGCCACTCTCCAACCTCGATGCCGCGCTGCGCATCTCGATGCGGGCCGAGATCAAGGAACTGCATGAAGCGATGCAAACCACCTTCGTCTACGTGACGCACGATCAGGCCGAGGCCCTGACACTCGCCGACCGGATCGTGGTGATGCGCGATGGCGAAGTGCAGCAGATCGGCACCTCGGACGATATCTACGAACGCCCGGCCAACACTTTCGTCGCCTCGTTCCTCGGCAATCCGCCGATCAACTACATCGACGGCGAGATCGAGGTGAGGGGAGAGGCCGAGGCGGTGTTTCAGCACCCGTCTGTCACCCTGACCCTGCCGCCCGAAATGGCACGCAAGCTGTCCGGCGCGCAGGGGCGCCGGGTCCGTCTCGGGATCCGGGCCGAGGATGTCGACGAACGGGGTGACGGAGCCGAGGGCCACCTGATCCATGGCACGGTCAACTCGGTGCTGCCGGTCGGCTCGGACCAGTTTCTCGGCATGGAGTTTGGCGGCGCGGAGCTGTTTTTCCGCGTTGGCAAGGGGATGCGCCACAAGAACGGCGAGGCCATCGCGCTCACGGTCGACGTGAACCGCCTGCATGTTTTCGACGCCGAAACCGGCGCATCGCTTTTGTACGATTGAGGCTTGTGCCAAGACCATGAAACCGGCCCCGTTCAGTTACCATCGTCCCGGCACGCTTGAAGAGGCGCTGGGCCTGTTCGCGTCCCACGGCGCGGCGGCCAAACCGCTCGCGGGCGGGCAAAGCCTTGGGCCGATGCTGAACATGCGGCTTGCCCGTCCGGCGCATCTCGTCGACCTGAATGACCTGATCGAACTCGACTACGTGCGGCAGGACAAGTCCGTGCTGGAGATCGGCGCACTCACCCGGCACCACCGGATCGCCACCGCCCCCGAGGTGAAGCGGCTGGTCCCAGTTCTGGCTGCGGCCGCCGCAAGCATCGGACACTACGCCATCCGCCAGAGGGGCACCCTCGGTGGCAGCCTTTGCCATGCCGATCCGGCGGCGCAATTGCCCCTGCTCGCCGTGGCGCTCGATGCCGAAATGGTCATCGCGTCTTCGCGCGGCACGCGGCGGGCGCAGGCGGAAGCGTTCTTCCAGTCGATCATGATGGTTGACCTCGCCGAGGATGAATTGCTCACCGCCGCCCGGTTTTCCCTGCCCGAGCCCGACACGGGCTGGGCCTTCGAGTTGTTCAGCCGGCGGCACGGCGATTTCGCAATCGCGAGCATCGCCGCCTTGCTCAAGCTCGATGCGGATGGTGCGGTTGCCGCGCTCAGGATCGCGATCGGCGGCGCTGGCTCCGTGCCGCTGCGGTTGCATGACATCGAGGCCAACGCCCTCGGCGAGCGCCCCGGCGAAAGCTGGATCGAGACAACGGCCGAGGCCGTGGCGCAGGCCATCACCTTCGAAGACGATCCGATGGTGCCCGCGCAATACCGCCAAGATCTTGTCCGCGCCCTCGCGCGCGAAGCCCTATCCAAGGCCCTTGGCCGCTGTCTGGTGACCCATGGAAGCTGACCGTCCCACAACCGTCAACCTCACCGTCAACGGTGAAAACCACGAGGTGGCCATCACCCCGCGCAAACTCCTGTCGGACGTTCTGCGCGAGGATCTGCGCCTCACCGGCACGCACGTGGGCTGCGAGCATGGCGTTTGCGGCGCCTGCACCATCCTGATCGACGGCGCTCCGGCCCGGGCCTGCCTGACCTTCGCGATACAGATGGAAGGCCACGAGATCGAAACCATCGAGGGGGTCACGCCAGACAGCGGCTACAGCCCGCTTCAGCAGGCGCTCCACGACGAACACGGTCTGCAATGCGGCTATTGCACGCCCGGCATCATCATGACCTTCGAGGCCTACCTGAAGGAAAACCCCACCCCGACCGAAGCCGAGATCCGCGATGTGCTTTCGGGCAATCTCTGCCGCTGCACCGGCTATCAGAACATCGTCGCCGCGATCGTCAGGGCGGCTGAGGCCATGCGCGAGGAGGGGGCCCGATGAGCGAAGCCGCCGAGTTCAAACACATCGGCCAACCCTTGCCGCGCCGGGAAGACCACCGCCTGCTCACCGGGCAGGCGCGCTTTCTCGACGATATCGTGCTGCCCGGCGCGCTGCATGCCACCTTCGTGCGCTCGCCCCATGCCCATGCGCGGATCATCGGGATCGACTCGAGCGAGGCGCTAGAGATGCCCGGCGTGGTCGGGGTGTTCACCGGCGAGGATCTCGCGCAGTGGACAACCCCGTTGCGCCTCGCGCCGCAGATCGAAGGGCTGCACCCGGTCGAAATGACGACCCTGCCCATCGACAAGGTCCGGTTTCACGGCGACCCCGTCGCCTGCGTCGTCGCCCTCGATCGCTACGTCGCGGAGGATGCCGCCGAGGCGGTGGAGGTCGAATACGAAGTTCTGGAGCCCGTCGTGGACATCGCCTCGGCCCTCGCCGAAACGGCGCCGATGGTGGATACCACGCTTGAAACCAATCTGGTGTCGCACCAAACCTTCGCCGCCGGCGACCTCGCCGCTCGCCGCGCAGAAGCGCACCGGGTGGTCGAGGCACGCTTCGATCTGCACCGGCACACACATGTGCCGATGGAAACCCGCGGCTGCGCCGCCGACTGGGACCAGGGCCGCGAGCACCTGACCATGCATATCGGCATCCAGGTGCCCCACCCGCTGCGCGGCCAACTCGCCGCGCGGATGGGGCTTGCGGAAAACCAAGTCACCGTCATCTCGCCGGATGTGGGTGGTGGCTTCGGCCAGAAGATCGCGCTCTACCGCGAGGAACTGACCGTCGCGGCGCTGGCGCGGCACCTGCGCCGCCCGGTGCGGTGGCGCGAAGATCGGCTAGAGAACCTCATGGCCGCCAGTCACGCCCGCGAATACCAGAGCCGCACCCGGGCGTCCGTCGACGAAAAGGGGCGGATACTCGGGCTCGAACTCGAGCTGACGGAAGATTTCGGCAGTTATTGCTTTTTCCCCGCGAACTACATGGCCCGGGTGATCGCGCTCATCCTCACCGGCCCCTACCGTATCCGCGATTACGCCTTCGACGTGCGCGTGGTGCTCACCAACAAATGTGGCAACGGGCCGATGCGGGCGCCGATGGCCGTTACCTCATGGATCATGGAAGGCACGATCGAAGCCATCGCGCGCGAACTTGCGCTCGATCCGGTCGAGGTGCGGCGGGTGAACGCGCTCACGGCGGCGGATATGCCCTTCACCATGGCCACCGGCGAAGTGGTCGAGGACATCACGCCCCTCGAAACGCTGGAAGCGGCCGTGAGCGGGATCGACGTCGCGTCCTTCCGCGCCCGGCAGGCCGAAGCACGCCGCGAAGGGCGCTTCCTTGGCCTCGGCCTCTGCACGGTGGTCGAATCCACCACCTATGGCTCGGGCTTCTACAAGTCCGCCGGCATCCCCGGCTCGGGGCACGAGGCGGCCTGGGTGCGGATCGAACCCAGCGGGGTGGTCAATGCCTCGGTTGGGCTGATGGGCACCGGTCAGGGCTACGAATCCTCGCTCGCCCAGGCGGTGGCCGAGGGGCTGGGCGTCTCTCCCGACAAGATCCGGCTTCAGATGGGCCATACCGATATCGCGCCCTACGGCATGGGCAGCCGCGGCGCGCGCGGCGGCACGGCCGGCGGCGGCAGCCTCTACCTCTGCGCCCGCAAGGCGCAGGACCGCGTTCTTGTCATCGCGGCCGACATGCTGGGCCTCAACTCACCCGAGATGTTGCGGCTGAATGACGGGCAGGTCGAACGCATGGTCGCCTCCGACTGGCAGGCCACCGGCATCGGGCTCGCCGATGTGGCCCGGCGCGCCTATCTCGAGCCAACGCTGCTTCCCGAAGGGGTCGACCCGGGGCTCGACGTGTCGATCACCTACGATCCGCCGCCGATGACCTATTCCAACGCCACCCATGCCTGCATCGTCGAGATAGACCCCGCGACCGGGCGGCTCGAAATCGAACGCTACGTGATCGCCGAGGATTGCGGCACCGTGCTCAACCCTGTGGTCGTGCGCGGCCAGCAGCAGGGCGCCACCGCGATGGGCCTGAGCGGCGCGCTCTTCGAACAGGTCGTCTACGACGAGACCGGGCAGAACCTGACCGCCACGCTCGCCGACTACCTCGTCGCCACCGCCTGCGAGACGCCGAATTTCGAGATCATCGAGATGAACACGCCGAACCGGCGCACCCCGACCGGCTCCAAGGGCATGGCCGAGGGCGGCGTGATGGGCGCAATCGGCGTGATCGCCAACGCGGTGAACGATGCGCTGGCCCCCTTCGGCGTTGTCATCGACCGCCAACCGATCACCCCGCAATCCCTGCGCGCCGCCCTGCGCGGGAAGACACCAACCACTTCTTGAGGACAGACCATGACCAACGAAGGCACCAAAGCGACGATCGGCTTCATCGGCCTCGGCATCATGGGACGCAGCATGGCCGGGCACATCCTCGATGCGGGCTACCCGCTACACGTGTTCAACCGCACTGCCGCCAAGGCCGATGACCTCGTCGCCCGCGGCGCGGTTCTGGCGAAGACGCCGGGCGACCTCGCGGCGGCCTGCGATGTGGTGATCACCATCGTCGGCTACCCCGCCGACGTCGAGGGGCTCTATTTCGGCCCGGACGGCCTGATCGCACGGGCGCGTGAGGGCGCGCTGCTGATCGACATGACAACCTCGAGCCCGGATCTCGCCCGGCGCATTGCCGTGGAAGCCGCGAAAGCCGGGATCGAGACGCTCGACGCCCCTGTTTCCGGCGGCGATGTCGGCGCCAGGGCGGGCAAACTGGCGATCATGGTCGGCGGCAGCGCTGCCGCCTTCGGGCGCGCCCTGCCGGTGTTCGAGACGATGGGTGAACGGATCGCCCTGATGGGCGGGGCCGGCGCGGGCCAGCACACCAAGATGGCCAACCAGATCGCCATCGCCTCGACGATGCTCGCCGTGAGCGAGAGCCTCGCCTATGCCGAGGCCGCCGGACTGGACCTTGCGCAGGTGATCGAAGTGGTCGGCTCCGGCGCCGCATCGAGCTTCCTTCTTGGCGGCCTCGGGCCGAAGATGTCCGCGCGTGATTATGCGCCGGGCTTTTTCGTGCACCACTTTGTCAAGGACATGGGGATCGCGCTCTCAGAAGCCGAGCGCATGGGGCTCGATCTGCCGGGCCTCGAACTCGCCCGGCGGCTCTACCAGCGCCTTGTCGACGAGGGATATGGCGAGGAGGGCACGCAGGCGCTCTTTCGCCTCTACGACGCGCGCGATGGCGCGAGGGGTGCGAACTGATGCAATTCGCAGGCGAAAATCTTGTTCCCGCAACGCCCGAGCGGGTCTGGGACGGGCTCAACGACCCCGACATCCTGCGCCGGTCGATCCCCGGCTGCACCGCGATGGAGCGCACCGGCGAGTCCGAGTTCACCGCCACGATCGTTGCCCGCGTCGGCCCGGTTTCGGCAACCTTCAAGGGCAAGGTCGAGATCGTCAATCCCGAGCCTCCGCTCGCATTCACGCTGCGCGGGCGCGGCCAGGGTGGCCCGGCGGGATTTGCCAAGGGCGAGGCCCGCATCGCGCTTT
Organism: Sinisalibacter lacisalsi; assembly: GCF_014640115.1. Taxonomy (GTDB): domain Bacteria; phylum Pseudomonadota; class Alphaproteobacteria; order Rhodobacterales; family Rhodobacteraceae; genus Sinisalibacter; species Sinisalibacter lacisalsi. Next base: position 321,944 of record NZ_BMGI01000006.1, read on the forward strand.
CGCCCGAGGGCGACCAGACCCGGTTGCGCTACGAAGCAGACGTTGAAATCGGCGGCAAGCTCGCGAGCGTCGGCTCGCGGCTGATCCAGGGCGTGGCCCGGAAAATGGCCGATGACTTCTTTGCACGCTTTGCCGACGCTCTGATGGGAACCGGAGCGCAGGCAACGGAAGGGCCGCCGCCACTTGCGGAGCAACACCAAGGCGGCCCTTCCACCCCTTCATTCGCGGCGCGGCACATTCCACTGATCGACCGCCTCGCCTGGCTCGGGGTCGGCGTGGCCCTCGGCGTGGCCGGCGCGCTTTGGCTTCTGGAGTGATGGCGATGAAGATTTCCCCTCATATCCGGGAACTGGAAGGCCAGTTGGTGGATTGGCGCCATCACCTGCATGCCAATCCCGAAACCGCCTTTGAAGAGCATGAAACGGCCGCCTTCATCGCCCGTGAGCTTCGTGCGATGGGGCTGGAGGTGCATACCGGGATCGCCGGCACCGGGGTTGTGGCGCTTCTGCGCAATGGCCCGGGCCGCACCATCGGCCTGCGCGCCGATATCGACGCTCTGGATGTCGAGGAGCTGACCGGGCTTCCCTATGCGTCCACGAAGGCGGGCAAGATGCATGCCTGCGGGCATGACGGCCATACCACCATGCTGCTCGGCGCGGCGCGGCATATGTCGGAAAACCCGCCCGGCCCCGGCACCGTGATCTTCATCTTCCAGCCAGCGGAAGAAAACGAGGGCGGCGCGCGCGAGATGATCCGCGACGGGCTTTTCGAGCGCTTCCCGGTGGACCTCGTTTTTGCCCTGCACAACTGGCCGGGCCTCGCCGAAGGCAGTTTCGCCGTGCATGACGGGCCGGTGATGGCGTCGATGGATAATTTCGTCCTTCGCCTCGTCGGAAAAGGCGCCCACGGCGCCATGCCGCACCAGGGGATCGACCCGATCACGATCTCCGCCCAGATCCAGTTCGCGTGGCAGACCATTGTGAGCCGCGCGGTCGATCCCACCGACGCGGCGGTGATCAGCATCACCCAGATCCACGCCGGCGACACGCTGAACGTCATTCCGGAATCGATCGAGCTGAAGGGAACCGTCCGGTCCTTCCGCCCCGAAACACGCGATTTCCTCGAAGCCGAGATGTCTCACCGCGCGCGCCACGTCGCCGAAGCCTTCCATGCCACCTCGGAGTTCACTTTCGAACGGCGCTATCCCTCGACGATCAACGATCCCGCCGCCGCTCGCCTTGCCGAAAGCGCAGCGCGGGAAATCGTCGGTGCCGATGCGGTTCAGTCGGGCCTCGCGCCAAGCATGGCCTCGGAAGATTTTTCTTTCATGCTGGAACAGATGCCCGGGGCCTATGTCTGGATCGGCAACGGCCCGGCGGACGGCGGGCGCAACCTACACAGCCCGCACTACCGGTTCAACGACAGCATCCTTCCCCTCGGCGCGCAGTATTTCACCGAGATCACCCGCCTCGCACTGCGCGGAGACAATCGCTGAGCGTATAATTGCGGCTCGATCGAGCCGTCGCTGGATCAGGAATCCGGTCGCCTGTTCTGAACGCGCGCGACCACTAGAAAGCGGCGTAGGACAGCGCCACTGACAGGGTCGCCCGCGACTGGTTTGGCACCGCATTGATCAACGGCACGGCCACGGCCGCCTCGAGCCGGAACCCGTTGTTGAAATCGAAGGCCGCGCCAAGCCCCGACGACGCCATCGTGGTTCTGGCCGGGAAGGTCGAGAAAACCTCGCCAACGTCGGCAAAGACGAAGCCGTCGATCGAAACATCCTGTTTCTTGAAGGTCTTGTGCAGTTCCAGGTTGGCGAAATAACCGCTGCCACCGGCAACGCCTTCGGTAGGATAGCCCCGCACCGTCGACGGCCCGCCGATCTGGAACAAAAGGTTGCCGGGCAGGAGCGGCACCGCGCTTGTCTGCCATCCGCCGCGCCCGATCAGGGTCAGGCTGTCGTTGAACCGATAGGCGCCGTCGAAAGACCCGGCTCCAATGACGTAGTCGGTGCTCGTCGCGGCGATATTGTCCTCGACCGTGGCGAAAACCGCCTGCGCCTGGGTGTTGAAGGTCCAGTTCTCACCGGTGAAGCCGATCGAAACGCCCGGCGCGAGTTTCGTGGTCTTGGCGTCAACCAGCGGCGTGCCCGCCGATGTCGAGACGGATAGCCCCTGAAAGGCCGAGGCCGTCGCTTCGAGCAAGAACCGGTCAGTCGCCACGATCGGCTGGGTCAAGGTGGCGGACCCTGACCTCGACCAGCCTTCCAGATCCAGCCCCACCGAAGGCCCTGCGATCACGTCGTAACTCGAAACGGTCCCGTTCAGCGCGAGCCGCGTGCCGATCGGGGTGATCGGGAAATCGAAGCGGGCGGTGGCCGACCGGCTCCCTTGCGACAATTCGCCATACAGCAGGAAGGTATCGTCGATACCGAAGAAGCCATAGCGGCTGATCATCACCGAGCCGCGCACCGCGCCGGTCGAGGAGACGCCATCGTTGTCGACGAAAAACTGCAGCTTCCGCGGAGACGGCTCCGTCACGCCGAACAGCAGATCGGTCAGCCCGAAGGCAGCGCCGGGTTGCAGCAGGAGCCGCAGTTGCGCCCGGTTGGTCTGGTTGAAGAAACTGATGTCGCGCGCCGCGGTGGGCACATCCACCGTGGTGCCGCGGGTCAGGCGCACCCGATCGGTGATGTATTCGGTCCTGGTCTGGTGGTCACCGACCACGCCCACAACGCCCAACTGGCCCTCGACGAGGTTGATGACGAGTTCGCCGTTGTCGAGGTCCTGTGGCGGCAGGATCGCCGCGGCGGTCACCACTCCCTTGGCGGCATAGAGATCGTTCACATCCCGCACCAGCTCCGACAGGCCGGCGAAATCGACCCGCCGGCCGACATAACGCGCCTTGATCGCGTCAAGCTCGGCTTCCGAAAGAAAAGCCGAACCCGGGGTGAAGGTAACCGATGTCAGCAAGACGGTCGGTCCGCCCGGCGGCGGAAGTTCGCGGCGGACAACGGGATCGGAGATGACCGCATCCCCCTCCTGGCGAACCCGGGTCGCGTCGTCCTCTTCGTCCAACCGGCGCTCGGCCTCGGCGGCGATCGTGGCCGCGAGGTCGGCCGACTGGGCCAGAACCGGTCTGGCGTCCAACACGGCGTTGATCCCAAGCGCGAGAACGGCAGTCGTCGCCACCTGCCGAAGTGCTCGTCGTGCCATCTTGTCCACCATGATCAATGCCCCAAAGTCTTTTCCGGTCCGCGGTGTTCCGCTGGAAGTTGTCATTGCCGCAACAGAACAGCGGGGCCGTTCCCTCGCACGACCACACTGTATTCTATCCCGTCGATTTCAACCAGTGTCCCGTCGAACTGGGAAAGATCAAAATCGTCGTCGTCCTCTTCGCCGTTTCCGAGACCGAACGACCCGAAGGAGCCCGGAAGGATGATCGGATCATCGGCGTTCCACATCTGGCGAACCGTATCGCGCACCAGGCTGATACCATCATAGGGCAGGCCCAGAACATCCGTGAGCTCGACCGTGTCGTCGTAGACCACCACGAACGAGTCCGTCGATGTCGCGATGCCGTCGAGCGTCATCGTGAAGGGATTGCCATTCAGATACATCTGGATGTTGCTGGGCGGGTTCGTCTTCGGCGTCTGCGTCCGGTCATCGACGAACACCGTCTGCGACGGGGTGGTCAACAGGAACGTCCCCGCCATCGGCGACGTGCCCTGGATCGGCACGATCGCGTTGACGACATCGACGAATTGCGCCGTCGTCGTCATCAGCGTTTCGGAGACGAACACCTGCGGCATAACCACCCCGGCGGGAGAGTCGATGTTCACCTGCGCGAATGTCGCCACCGTGCCATCCGGCCCGGTCAGGGTGACATTCAGCGGATCGGGGCCGCTCGGCACTTGCGTGATATCCAGCGCGCGGATGATATCGGCGCGCAGCGAAAGGTTCTGCGCAACCTCGAGCGTGCCCACGTCGAGCGTTCCAGTGGCCTGAAGGTGGATGTTCTTGGCGCGCATCACCTTCACGTCGAGGATGCCGGAATTGCCCGGCCCGAAGCCCGCGATGTTGATGATGGTCTCGCCCGCTTCCTCGAGATCGCCGATGATATCGCCGGTCGAATAGATCTCGCTGTTGAGGCCGGCCTTGATCGTGTCGAACTTGACGCCGTTGCCGGTGATGGTGGAGTTTCCGCCAGCGTTCAGGCTGGTGAGAATATTCACCGGCCCGGTACCCCCGGTCAGGGTAGAATCGACCCCGGCCTTGAGCCTGGTGACCGTGATCCCGGTTCCGGTGATCTCGGACGATCCGCCTGCATCGACATCCACGCCAGTCACGGCGCCGGTGCGGGCCAGGATCTTCGTGTCGGCCCCCGTCGTGATGCTGTTGAAGTCCACCTCATTCCCGGTCAGATCTGCCGATCCATTGGCGTTGATCTGGTCACCCTCCACGTCTCCGGTGACGGAAACGAGGGTCACGTCGCCCGCATCTTCGGGCCCAGGCACAGCCGGGATACCGGTCGTTTCAAGGCTCACGAAGGTCAGGTTGCCCTCGGCGGTGAAGCTCTGGCTGCCGCCGCTTTGTGCCGAGGTCACGGTCAGAACGTCATCGCCGGTCACATCGATCGTGCCGTTCGGTGCCGTGAGGCTGGTCAGCTCCATCGCTGTGAGGGCGTGAAGCGCGATCCCGCCATCGGTCGCCTCTGCTTCGAGCGTGTGGGTGCGGATGCGCAGCGGGTTGGCAACATCCGTGACGGTGTTGTCGAGCGCCGACGTGTTGGCTTGCGTCTTGTGGCCGATCCCGAGACCAGCCGACAGGTACACGCCCGCCCCCACCGACATCGCGGTGATATCGGTGCGCGGATCGGAGGTTCCGGCAAAGATCCGGCCTCCCGCGGTAACCGAAACCGCGTCGGCCAGCGCTATTTCCGAGGTGATCCCGGTCACCAGGGCGTCGCCCGTCGTCGCGATGGTCACCTGCCCCGCGTTCGCCAGGATCTTGGCGCCATTGAGCATCTTCAGTGAGGCCGAATTGATATCGACAAGCCCGGCGGTCGAGTGCACATCGCCAAGTGCCGTGAAGAGCGTTCTGCCCCCGGTCGCGATGGTGATGTCGCCCGGGGCTTTCACTAACCCGTCGATCACGCCTTCACCCGCAGCCGTAAGGCGGATGATGCTGCCGGCCTTGGCCGAACCGATGATGAAGAGCGAGTTCGCCGGGCCGAAGAGGTTGATCTCCTGCGCCGCTTTCGCGGTGATCTGGCCACCAAGGCCGACGCCCACGTTGAGGCTGCGGGCAACCGTGCCGATCGAGCCGGTCACGGCTTCAAGCTCGACCTGCGCGCCGAGGACGTTGATCAACTCGTCGTTCTGCGCGTTCAGAAGCGAGTCCTGCGCCACCAGTTTCACGGCCTGGGGCGAGTAGACCGTATCGATCAGCCCGCTCGCGTTGAGGGTGATGTTTGTGAAGGCGATGTTAACGCCGTTCTGTGCGCGCGCGGTCGTGGTGCTGCCGTCGCGCAGCGAGAGATTCAACGGCGTTATCGTGGTGCCGATGCTGCCTTGCGCGGCTTCGAGGATAAGGTTGCCGGTTTGCACGATGCCGCTGGAGGCATTCGCGATATTTCCGAACACCTTGATGCGCGTGTCGCCATAGGTGCTGATCGACCCGAGCGTCGCCGCGCCGCGCGAGGCGAGGAACGCGCTGCCGATATCGGCGTTCGATCCGTCCGACACGTCGGGAACGTCGATGTTCAGCGCCGTGACCGCGTTGAAGTTCAGCGGGCGCTTGCTCAGCACGGTGAGCAGCGTGTGCTCCGGCGCCACCAGCCCGAGGGCGGCCGCGTCGAGGGCAGCTTGCTGCTTATCCGACAACAACTCCGCCCCGAGGTTGAGCGAGGTGAGCGCGCCGGGGAGGTGGAGGTTCTTACCCTTGGCGGCATCGTAGGCCGCGATCTGCTCCGGGGTTGCGTCGGCCGGAAGATGGACCGGGCCGAGTGTCAGTTGCAGGTCGTTGCGTTCAGCCGAGGCCAGCGCCACTTTCTGATCGAGCGTCAGATCGCGCGGGTCCATGCTGGAGAGGATCGAGACGCCAAGCGGGCCCGTCGTGCCTGCCCCGATCGTCTCGCCGATCCCGAGGCCCGCCTCGATGGTCACCGTGCGGCCCGAGACGTTCGGGTCTTTCAGCACCGGGTTGGTGCCGGTCACGGTTTTCAGAGCACCGGGCGCCAGCGAGAACGCCAGTTCACGCTCGGTCCAGACCGATCCACGCGTCAGGTCGGCCTTCTGCTCATCCGTGGCCGTGTAGGTGAAATCCGCGTCGTAGCTTGCGGTCAGGTCACCGACAACGCCGTGCAGGCGGTGGTATTCCGTCGTCTGCTGCAACTCGACATCCGCGATGCGGTCCTCGACGAAAGCGTCCACGTCGGCTTCTCCGGCCTCGATGGCTTCGGCGCGGAACTGGGCATCCAGCGCACGGTATTGCGCCGAGTCGTCGGTGATCTCGACAGTGGCCGACGGGTCATAGGCAGCATCGCCGCGAATGCGCCAATACTGGTTGTAGGTCTGGGTGGTCGAGGCTTCGAACGCCGAGATCGCATTGGCTTGCTTGGCCGCATTCACGGAGCCATCCACACCGCGGGACGGATCGTCGGCCAGCAGGCCGAGGCTTTCCCAGAAGCCGAGAAGCTGGTCGTAGGTGCGCTCGTCGATGGATTGCACCGGGTTGTTGTCGAGGATCTGGCCGGTGGCCGCGAGCCGCACATCGCCGCCGGTGGTCTGCACCTTGACGACGAGGGAATTGCCATCGGTGTTCCCCGCCCAGCCGTCGGAGCGCACGCCGATGTCGCCCGCTGCCGTGATCGAAAGCCCGAGCTTGGCATTGGCATCCGCCGCCGGCAGGTCAACCTCGGGATCGCCGAACGGCCGATCGGCCGGGTCGGTGGTGAAGCCGGTGTTAACGCGCAGAAGCGAATTGTCGGCGGTGTTGCCCACCGATCCGCTCATCGAGTTGAGAGACACACGCGGCGCCTGGATGCGCGCGTTCTGGTCCTTGCCGTCGATCGAGCCGTAGGAGAACAGATCAACCCGGCCGTTGCGATCGGCCACAAGACCCGAGGCCGTGACCTGATCGACAACGATATCGCCGCGCGAGATGATCGACACGTTGCCCGCCTTGGCATTGGCCGAAAGCGCACCGAAGCCCGCCGCTTGCGTGCCGGTGAGATTCACCGTCATCGCCGGCGTCGTCGGGGCCCCGGTGTTGCGCAGATCGGTGACGCCGCCAACCGAGGCGTCGGCGGTCAGCGAGATGTTTTTGGCCTTGATCTCCGCCGCAAGGGTGCCCTGGATGATCGAGGCATCGCTGATTGCAGTGGTTCCGGCATTGATCGTGACGGTGCCCGCAACCGCATTGAGGTTGCTCGTCAGCACCACGTCCTCGGTGGCCGAGGTGATGTTGATCGCGCCGGTGTTGGAGCCGATGAAGTTCACGCCGATCGGGTAGTCGGCCTTGAGCGACTCGGTGATGATCGTCGTGTATTCCTGCCGAAGCTCGTAATAGCGCGTCTTTTCCGATGCGATGCAGAGCGTCCACCAGTTGCACTTGCGCGAGCTTTCACCGGTCTTGACGAAATCGTTCTTGGTGAAGGTCGATTGGTTGGCTTCGGTCAGCGGGGTGCCCGACAGGCCCGAGTTGAGGCTTTCGGTCGCGGGCGGATCCTGGAAATATGCACCGTTCGCCTCGACGAGACCGCCACCGTTTATGGTCTTGTTAGTCGTGACATAGGTCCCATCGGCGAGGCGGTAGGTGCTCAGAAGCAGAGGCGTGCCAACTTTGGTGAGATCCCAAATCCGATCAACCGTCAGCGACGACGAACCGAACAGCTCCGTCGAGGTCTGCTTGTAATTCGACGTGCTCTTGAACTCTTCGCCGGTTGTCCAGACGTAGCGCTGGTTGGTGGTGCCGGGCGTGTAGATCGTGCTGCGGTCCGATCCTGTCGTCTCGGTCACGCCGCCGAGGTTCAGTTCGCCCGTCTCGTTGACGATGGTGCCTGTCCGCGTCTCGATCTTCACCGAACCCGAGTCATCGCCCGGCACGTAGTCGCGGGTGAACACGGTCTTGCGGACGTTGATGAGCGGGTTTTTCGGGCTGTAGGGATCCGTGGTGGTCAGGCCGACCACGTCGGTGATCTCGATCTTGCCTTCAACGCCGCGCAGGGTGCCGGTCGGGTCTTCGCCCGCGCTCAGGTTGCGCAGCACCACCGGGATGTTGGAGGCGTTGTGGATGTTGATCGTGCCGAACCCGTCGAGCACGTTCAGCTTGCCGACGGCGGTCGAGGAGGCGGTGTTCATGATCTGGCCGAAGAGCTGAATATAGCCGCCCTTCACCGAAGCCCCGTTCACGAAATACTGCTTTTCCCTGGCGTCGTAGGAAGCACCGATATTGTCGGTCGTCGAGTCGTTGACGACCGAGAAGATGCCGTCGCTCGTAAGGGTTGCGGCAGCGAAAGCATCCGCCTGCTCCTTGGTGAACTCAAGCCGGATCTTGATCTCGTCGGAGAGGTAATCCTTGATGTTCACCTGCGTCGGCACATCGTTGATCGTGATCGTGCGCACCGGGTTGGCGTTCGGGTCAACGAGCACCTCCTCCTTGTACTGCTCGACCACGAGCGCCAGTTCTTCCTCGTCGACGCCCGGCGGCGCGCGGTTGATCTTGATCATCTGCCCGGCGCTGTTTTCCACCTCCGTCTTATCAACAAGAGCTTCATCTTCAGGGTCGACACCGATCGCCGATGCGCTCGCGGTCAGCGTCGGGTTGCTGTTCAGCGTCAGGTTCCATTCGGCGATGCCCGACTGGATCGTCGAGTTGATGTTGAGATAGCGCGCCGAGATCGAGATCGCGCCATTGGCGGTGATCCCCGGCCCCTGTTCCAGATCCTCGGGATGTTCGAAGCTCGCCGGATCGCCGCCGATATGGTTGAACCCGTTCACGTAGCTGGCGACGAAGTCACCGTCCTTGGCGAGGATCTCGACCGAACCGGCGTTGATCTGGCCGCGGATATAGATGTTGCCGGCCTCGGAGATGATCCGCACCGCGCCATTGGTGTTTTCGATCACCGAGCCGCGCTTGAGGATGATGTCGGGCGCGATCTTGCGATCATCGACGTCGGTGATGGACTCGGGCGTATAGGTCGAGAGGATCTCGACAAGGCCGCGGCTCGAGGTGCGCGAGGTCACGACATTGTCGATGGTGTTGAAGCCGGAAGGGACGCCGCCTGCGTTCAGCGAGGTGATATCGGCCCCGCTGTGCACCAGCACGCCATTGAACCGCAGGTTGCCCGCATCATAGGTCGGCACGATCAGGTTGCCGAGTTCCAGCGTGTGATGCGTGGTGTTGGTGATCTGGATCTTGGCGTCGCCGGGCGCCAGGAGCTGGCCCGCGCCGCTGGTGCGGAGCTGATCCCCGGTGACGAAGATATTGCCCAACCGTGCCACCGTATCGGCGATCTCGATGTTGTAGGCCCGTGGGGTGCCGGAGGAATTGGACGCCGTTGCTGCCGTTCTGGTTGCATCCGCAAGATAAGTGGTCAGATCCTTGAGAAGGCCGACGAACTGGCTCAGCGAGTTATTGTTATTGCCGCCAATCGTTCCGTCCTCGGACGGAAGGGCCTTAAGGGTTCCGATGTCGGCGGTCAGGTCATCGGCCACGTTCTTGACGCCGATGGTTACAACCACGGTCTCTCCGTCAATTTCGTCGTTGACCCCATTATATTCGTCCGCAAGGTAGCTGGCGGAATACGCAACCTTGGTGAGGCTGCCGCTCTCGGATGTCAGCGAAGACTTGAGCGCATCAACCTGGTCGTTGGTATCGATTGCGGTATCATAGTTATCATCATCCTCATCCGGCACCGGCACATAGAGTGCATCGAGAAGCTGATCCAGCTTCGTCTTCGCCGTCGCGGCGTGGTTCTTTGCCTGCTCCGATTTCGTCTTGAGCGTCGCGACATGCCCTTCAATATCCGTCAGTTTGGTTGCGATCGCGGTCTGCGCTTCGTCGATAATGCCATTCTGCTCGTCCCGAAGAACAGTATCATTATCGACCAAAGCAGTAGTGAGCAGATCCCGAGCCTCCTCGATCTCCTGCGTTTTCTGGGCGATTTCACCCCGCAGGGTATTGATGTCATCTTGGGCCGTCTTGGCGTCAGCCGCTGCCTGTTTGCCGGCGTCCCGCGCGTTCTGAGCAGCCGTTACATAGCTGCCATGGCTATCGGAATCATATGGCGCGCTTGCCTCGATGGATGTGATGGTCGCATCGACCGTCGCAATCAGACCATTGGTGGCAGTTTCGTAAACATCCACATAGCCTTGGATGGTGTCACCCAGACCGACCGCCTCCGCGAGACTGGTCTTGATGGCAAGATCGGACTCCACGATTTCGATATCGCCGGTGAAGCCGGCGACTTGCTCCAGCGCCAGTGCCTTCGGCGAAGGCCCGGCATAGGTCCCCGGCTCGAATTTGCCATCTGCGTCGAACGAGCCGAGGCCCAGCCCAACGAGTTTGTTGTGTAGGAAGTTGATCTCGTTCTGATAGGCCGCCTTGGCGATCGGATCGGTATCGTAATCCTTGATAAGCTGCTCAAGCTCGGCAACGCGTTCGAGGATGTTCGTGCCAACGTCGAACGGGCCGTCGAGGTCGAATTCGATATTGTCGCCCGAGTTGGTGTCGATGCAACTCTTGAGGCCCGCTTCGCATTTCAGATCAAGCGTCAGCAGCTTGTGGCGCTGAATGCCGGTTTCCACCCGGCCTTCGACATCGACCCGGGCGACGCCGCCGCCGGTGTTGGTCGATCCGCCGTGGTAGTCGAACGTCACGTCGCCTCCGCCAAAGGCGTTGGACACCGCCGAGGCCGCCTTGGCAAGTTCCTCGCGATAGATGTCTTTGCCGGTGCCCACCGCGCGGGCGTCGATCTCGCCCCGGCTCACCGCGAGGTGGATATCGCCCGCCGCGCGCACGCCCTGCGGATCGGTGTTCATGTTATCCGAATCCGTGGTGCCCACGGTGATGATGCCCGAATTCGTGACGGTCACGGTCGGGTTCGGGGCGGACGGGATCGGAATCGCCGTCTTGTTGAACAGATCGACGATGGCGTTGAAACCCAGTCTGGCGGTCTGGCCTGCCGGGCCGGTGCCCGCACCGATATAGACCGTCGCATAGCGCGGCATGTCGCCGTTGGTCGGGTTGTCGCCATCGGTCGCCTGAACCAGCGCATCATTGCCGACGGTGACGGTGTTTGCGCCGGTGTAGGTGATGTTGGCATCGCCCGAGGGCGCGCCCGCGAGGCCGTAGGTGGTCGCGGATGCACGCATGTCGATGTCGGCTTCACCCCATGCCGCGATCTGGATATCGCCGTAATCGACCTCGACGTCGGCTTCCGAGCCGACCGAGGCGGTTGCATTGGCGGTGATGCCCGAATTGATCACGGCATCCGCCAGCGCGATGGCGCCACCGCTGTCGAGGTTCACCTTCTGCGCCGAGGAGATATCGTTATAGGCCTCCTGCTTGTAGAGCGAGGGGCCAGTGCCCGGCTGGTGCAGCCGCACGGCAGCGTTTGCCCCGACGTTCGCTGCCGTATTGTGAATGATCGTCACGGTCGCCCCGCCCGCGGGCACGTTGGCAAGCCCGCCGGAGATCGACTTCACGTTGTTCGCCCCGCCTGCAAGGAACGGGTTGCTGGTGATGTTGCGCGCCGACAGCGTGAGATTGGCTGCGGACAGTTGCACCTGGTCGCCGATCTCGGCGTCGACGTCGCTGCTGACGAAATGGTCAAGCGTCGCGCCGCTCGCCCCGACGAGCGAGGCCTGCGTGCTGTCGACCGAACCGCCGAAGTTGGTGGTGTGCTGGGCCGAGATGTTCGCATCGCGGCCCACGATCACCCCGTAGCCTGCCGCACCGGTGGTATCGGCCGCGGCCCGGGTCGTGCTCCGGGTCGAGGTTTTCGAGGTCGCCGCAGACCCGGCGACAACACCGCCGCTGCCCGCAACCGTGACGGCATTGTTGTTGTCCGTGCCGGTTGCGGTCACATTCAGCGTGTCCGCCGTCAAGAGCGCGAGGTTGCTCAGGGTGGCGCTGGTGGTGGTGTCCGATCTTGCCTCGGAGATATTGAAACCGGCGGCCACGAAGCCCACGGCCAGGCCGGAGCCATTGGCATACTGGTTCGTCGTGTTCGACGCCGACACGGTGGTGGTGCCGCCGGGCGAACGCAGCGTCGACCCGGTCACGGAGGTGATCGCGTTGGTCGAGTTCAGCGATTTCGTGACCGTGGCGTTCAGCCCGACTAGCGCGCCCGCCGCGCCGATGGCCTTGGAATTGACCCCGCCGGTACCAGCAGAGGTGCCGATTGTGATGCTGCCTGCATCGATCACGGATCCGTTCGCAACCGTCGTCGAAACCTCCGAGGCCACCTCGGATTCTGCCGCCGATGCACCGGCCGCGAGACCGCCCGCAACCGCGATGCCCACGGCTTCGGTATCGACCGACCCGGTCGCCGTCGCGTTCACTTCCGTCAGGCCCGACGAATAGATCCGGGCCGAATCCACTGAAGCGGTAACCGAGGGCTTCACGGTCGCGATGGACCCGGCCCCCTGCAGGGCGGCGCCGATGCCGCCGCCGACGGCGTAAGCTTCCGTGTCGGCAGTCGACGTCGCGGAAGCGGTGACCGAGACCGATGCCGCGCGCCCGGTGTTGCTGCCAATCGTCGCGTCGTCGGAAATCGAGGCCGATACAGCCCCGCCAACCGTTGCTTCACCGACCGAGGCGCCGACCGCGACTCCCCCGAACGATCCGCCGATGGCATCAACCGTCAGGTCGCGGGTGGAGTCTGCATTCACCGCCACCGCGCCGCCGGTCGTGATTTCCTTGCCCCGGATCGCCGCCGTGGTGCGCGAATTGTCGGTGTGGATGCCGACATCGGCGCTGACCGCCGCGGCCAGACCGCCGGCACCCGCAAAATGCAGGCCGTATAACGTGTGATCAGTCAGAGCGTTCACGTTGACGGCGCCCGCCTCCATGGTGCCGGTTCCGTCGATCTTTGCGGTGCTGCCGGTGTCGACCGTCAGAACCCCGATCCCGGCGCCACCGGCAAACCCTCCGGCCGCCACCGCGCCGGTGGTCATCTTCACGTTCAGCCCGTCCGAGCTCTTCACGCTAACCGTACCGCCCGCGTCGATCGTGCCGCTGCCGATGGTCGCCGACGTGCCCGCAGGGGCGGAAAGTGTATCGGTCGCCCCGACCACGTCGATCTGATTGCGCTTGTTCTGCGCGGCCGCGCTCACGCCGCTGATGCGGGTATCGTCGGAGGCGGCGAGCTGGTCATTCGCCGTCCCGTCTTTCGCCTGCGCCTGCGCTTCTCTGGTGATGCTGGCGAAGCTCAGCGTCCCGTCGTCGCTCGCATCGCCGATGTTCTTGTCGGCCTCGCCGTTCGGGGCCACGCCATCACCGTAATTGTAGATCGCGATGCCAGCCGCCAGGCCGACGATCCCGCCGCCCGCGCCCATGACATAGGCTTCGCCTGCCTTGTTCGACAGGCCAGAAACGCGCACATCGCGCTCGGCGTTGAGGGTCACGTTGTTGCCGATCGAGGCCGCGGCGGTGTTCTTGAACACGCCCACATCGACCACGCCGGCAACCCCGCCAAGCGCACCGGCAGCCACGCCACCGGCAGCAACCGAGGTCACGGTTTCGTCGCGGGCCGTCACCACGACATCCTGCGCTGCGTTGTTGTCCGTGCCGGTCGCCGTGTTGATCGAGGCATCGTTCCCGATCGAGGCGGTGTTGGTCACACTCATCAGATAGAGCGTGAGAACGCCCGCGACCCCGACATTGCCCGCCGCCGCACCGGCGGCCGCGAGGGTGAACCCGGATTGCAACGAGTTGGACTGAACGTTGACGCCGCGCGAATCCGTGCGCTCATCGCTGAAGTCGTCACCCGTGAAGATCGTGTGATTGCCGCGTTGCCCGAAGGCCGTCACCGTCGCACCGGACGCGATGGCCGCGTCGATTTCCTTGTTGAGGTTGACCACGCTGATCGCGCCGCCAACACCCGTCGAGCCGCCAATCGCGAGCGCCCCGGCCAGAACGCTGGTGCGCGTCTTGTCGTCAGCGATCACGTCGACATCGCCTTGCGCCGTCACGGTTCCGGCAAGCTGAGCCCTGGTCTTGGTGGTCACATCGAACACCGAGATACCGCCGGCAATGGCGTCGGAACCGGCAGCGGCCCCGGCAACCCCGACACCGACGATATCCTGCGTCGACCGCGCCGTAACCGCGACATCGCCGTTGGCCGACATCGTGCCTGCCCCGACAAGCGCCTCGGTCGTTGCGTCGATCACCATGACGCTGAAACCGGCGCCTACGGCAACCCCGCCCCCAGCGACCGCGCCCGAGAAACCGAGCGCGTAGATGTCGCTGGCCGCCGCGACGGTCACATCCTGCGCGGTCGCGGGCGTGCCCGTGCCCGTGATCTGGTTGATCTTTGCACCGGCGGCGATTTCAGCCTTGGTGTTGGTGGTGATGACCGGAAGCCCGGCGGAAATCGAAACGCCAACGGCCCCGGCCGACCCGGCTACGGAAAGCGACCGCACCGACGCCTTGTCGGATGCGTTGACGATGACGCCGCGTGCCGTTGCCGTGGTTGGCGTCGACGTGCGCTTCTTGGCGAGGAGGTCGAGGCCGGTTGCCCGCGCCGTCGCCGCACTCGCATCGGTTAGTTCACTTGTCGCGCCTTCGTCGGGGTCGTCGTCGAATTCGGCGGAGGTGAAGCCCTCGTCGTCGCCATAGGTCGAGAAACTCGGCGTATAGCCGGTGGTATATTCCTGATCTCCACCGTTCCCGAGCGCGGTGACTTCGGCGTTCGCATCGACGGTGGCGATGGTCGTCGCATCGATCACGGTCACCCCGACCGAGGCACCAACCCCCGCGGCCCCGCTTCCGCCGAAAGCACCGTCGAGCATGTCGATTACGGTTTTTCCATCGGCCAGCACGGCAACGTTGCCATTGGCATGAACCTCTGCCAGTTGCCCGATCCGAGCGGTTGTCGTCGGCGTCACGGAAAGCACCGTGACGGCCCCGGCCAGACCGGCCTTGCCGCCAACGCCGACACCGGCGGTGATGTTGGTCAGCGTTTCCCAGCTTTGCGCGTCAACGACAACATTGCCCGATGCGACCCGCGCCGAGGCACCGATCTCGGCGGTCGTGGTCTTGGTCAGAACCCCGACCGCAACGCCCGCACCAACACCAGCCGTGCCGCCGACCCCGGCAGCCCCGGAAGCCGCGAACAAGGTCGAAGTGTCGGAGGCGCTGATTTCCAGCGAACCGCTGTCATACGCATTTCCAACCTTGGCGTAATCCCCAACCAGGGCTTCGGTGGTGGTTCCGAGCACGTAGATCCCGGCCCCGGCACCAACGCCGGAGGAGCCCGCAGCGCCCGCAACGCTGAACAGATCGCCGTCTTCCGTCGCCGTCGCGGTGATCGAGACAGCACCACCCGTGTTGATCTCGGCGCGATCCGTCGATGAAGTCCCATCGGCCAGTGCCGCGCGCGTGATGTTGTTGACCACGACAACCGTCGCTGCCGCCCCGATCCCCGCCGAGCTTCCAACGCCAACGCCGGCCGCCAACCCGAAGATGTCGAAATCGTTCGTCGCACCGAGCGACACCGCGCCCGCGCCGGAAATCGTGACTTCCGCGCCACGCGCCATCAGCGCCTCGACCCGGTTCTCGGAGGTGACCACGCCGGCAACGCCCGAAACGCCCGCCGAAGAGGCCGCCGAAGCCGAGGCCGCATAGCTGCGGATATCCTGCTTCGCCGACGCCGTGTTCGAGAAGGAACCCGCCGAGGTGATCTGGGAGTTTTCGCCAAGCGAGCTCGTCGTGGTACCGTCGCTCACGACAACCGTGGAAGACACGCCCACCGCCGCACTCGACGTGCTGGCCGACAGCGCGCCGGAAAGCGATTTGGCGACGAAATCACCGCCGGCCGACAGCGTCACAGCCCCCGTGCCCACGTCCACGTCGGCGTTCGACCCGACCGAAGCGGTCAGCGTGTCGGAGAACACCATGACGCCGAAGGAGCCCTGAACCGCCAAGCCGGAGCCGCCGGCCCCGCCGATCGCCTCGACGTAGTAGTTTGAATTTCCCAGCAGTTTTCCGGTGGCAAGGTCGGCCAGCGAACCCGCGAAAGCATCGAGATTGTCAAGGCTGGTCAGCTTTTCATCTGTAAGCCCGGTAAGGGGGTCGTCGATCTGGCTATTGATCGCCGTGACCGAGAGAGCGCTGCCGGTCAGGGCGGAATCCGCCCCGACGCTGGCCTCGTATTCCTTCTCCGACACCACGACAGCGATTGACCCGCCCACGGCTGTCCCGCCGGTCGAAAGCGACCCGGCGAGCGCCTTGGCAGAGAGGTGGCTTTTATTGTCGACCGTCACCGCCATCGCGCCGCCATCGGTAACCTCGACGTCGTCACCGATCTTCGCCTCGGTCGTGCCGGTCGAAATCGCAACCGCGAGCGACCCGGCAACCGAAACCTGCTTGCCGGAAGCCCCGGCGATACCCAGGGCGCTCAGCTTGGAGAGATAGTCGCCTTCCGCGTTCTCGCGCGACGTGGCGGCAACCGTGAGACCGGCCGCATCGGTGTTAATCTCGGCAGAATCGGCAATGATCGCCGAGGTGGTGTTGTTCAGAATGGCAAGGCCAACGCCAACGCCGATGCCCACCTTGCTCTTCGGGTCCGACGCCAAGCCGATGCCCGAGGTCGCCATGCCGACCTCGTTTGTGGCGGTCACACTGACCGCGCCAGAGGCATTGATCGTCACGCCTTCGAGCTTGGCTGTCACCACGTCCTGAGCCGCCGCGATCCCGGCCGCCGCCGCGATGGTGATCGTCTTCGCGCCGGAAGGTTTGTTGCCGTTCTCGTCGCGCTGGCTGTCTTTGGTCTTGTCGAGCGAATCCGCGGTGGTCGAAGTGCCGTCGGTCTTGTCGTTTTGCTTCTTATCGTCGGACGAGGAGAAAACGCCGCCGCCCGCCGTGGCCGTTGCGTGTGCGTCATAGGTCCGATTCGCCGAGGCTTCGATCGTCACCGCCCCTGCCGTGGCCGAACGTGCCAGCACCGCGGAGGTCAGCGAGGTGTTGTTCAGTGCCCCGCCCGAAGCGCCGTTGCCGAGGATGACCGAGGCGGAAGCGCCAACGCCGACCTTGTCGGACTTGTTCTCGCCGGTCGATGTCGCCGTGTTGGTTCCCGTGTTCGTGGCGATCACGCTGAGCGCGCCCGCCCCCATGGTGAGATCGTTGCCGGTGCCGATCCGGGCAATCGTCGTCTGGTTCAGCAGCGCCAGCGCCACCGAGGCGTCGACCGCGATCCCGCCGGCCGCGCCGGCCGAGGCTTCGGTGGTCGTATCCAGGCCCGAAGTCGCGCTGACCGACAGCCCGGCGCCGCCGGTCATGGTCGCGCCGTCCTGCAGTTCCGCCGTGGTGGTGGTGGTGAGCAGGTTCATCGCAAAGGATGCCCCGACGCCGACCTTGCCACCGGCCGCCCCGCCTTCATCCGAGGGTTCCGCCGTGGCGGTGGCAGACACCGCGTTGCCCGCCTCGATGGTCGAAACCCCCGCACCCGCGGCAACCGACGCACCGCCGGAAATCCGCGCCGTGGTGTCGAGCGTGACGATGTTGAGTGCAACCGAACCCGCGATCCCGACCTTGGAGCCACCGGCGCCCGAGGTGGCCGAGGTAAGGAAGGTGTCGGTCGCCGCGCCCGTCGCCTGCAGGGCACGCACGTTGACGCCGGCGCCGGCATGGGTGCCGGACCCGAGATAGGCGGTATTGGTTTCCTGCACCACGTTGACCGAAACGGCGACGCCGATGCCAACCTGCGATGTGCCGCCATCCTCGCCCTTGACGGCCTGGCCGTCGGAGGTCGCCTCGCCACCCGTCGTGGCGCCCGAAGCAACGGTGATCGAGCCCCCGGCGGTGATATCGACGCCGTCGGGCACAACCGCCTCGACCGTCTGTTTCTGCACGTTGATCGCGACCGCGGCGGCCACGGCCACCTTGCCTTCGGAGGTCTTCGCCGAGCGGCTGTCCTTGCTGTCCTTGTCGGTAACCGCCGTATTGGTCGCGCCCTGCTGATCGACATCGCCGACACCCGCGGTTGACTGCTTGCCAGCGCCCGCCTCGAATTCCTTGTTCGCTGTCTTGTCAACGCTTTCGCCGTCACTATCCAGCGCCGCGTCTTCGTCCTCGGCATCCTTCGCACCTGCCGCGCTTGCGACCGCCGTCAGGGTTGAGGACGACACACCGCTAGCATTGAACGAAACCGCCCCGTCCGCGTCGATGTTGCGCGCCGTGGTGGCCAGGGCGCGGTCGTCGATGATGGCGAGCGCGAGAGACGCGCCGATCGCCGCCTTCGTTCCGGCGGCCTTGCCGGAGGCTTCGGTGGTGATCGTCGAGTGCTGCGCCGCCGAGACCGAAACCGCGCCGGTCACTTCCTGCGTGCCGCCGGTGCCAAGCCGCGCCGTGGTGGTGTTGGTGATCAGCGAAAGCGCCAGCGCAGGGGTGACGGAAATGCCACCCGAAGAGCCCGCTTCCGCCTTCGTCTCCGCCACATGCGTGGCCGCAGCCGAGAGCGTCAGATCGCCCGCGTCGGTCACCACCGCGCCGTCCGCAACCTCGGCCACCGACCGGTTCGCCAGGATGTTCAGCGCCACCGAGGCGCCGACCCCGACGGTCGCGCCGCTGGCTCCGCCGCCAACCGGCAGGGCCTCCGCGGTCGCCTCGGTCTGGTTGTCGGTCGTCAGCGATACATTGCCCCCGCCCGTCAGCGTGACCGTCGCGCCGCCCGAAATCCGGGCCACCGATTGGGTGTCGATGAGGTTCAGCGCCACCGAACCGGCGACGCCCACCTTGGATGCGCCTGCGCCGGATGAGGCCTTGGCAAGGAAAACGTCGCCGCGCGTCGCGGTCGATGCCGGGTTCGCCATGAAATCCGCCACGTCAAGCTTGGACGCCGAAAGAGTGACTCCGCCCGTGCTATGCGCTGCATCGCCCAGGGTCGCATCGTTGCGCACCTTGACCACGTTCACCGCGACGGCGGCGCCGATGCCCACCTGCGAGGGCGGCGGGGTCTCGCCCGCCGCATCGGGTTTGCCGACGGCGTCGCCGACCGCCTCGATCTTGCCATCGGTATTGTTGATCGCCGCCAGCTTCAGAACGCCGCCCGCTGAGATCGTGATGTTGTCCGGAATCTCCGCCTTCACCGAGGAAGTCTGCACGTTGATCCCGACCGCCGCGGCGACCGAAACCTTGCCTTCAGAAGTCTCCGCCGACCGGCTGTCCTTGCTGTCCTCGTCGTTAACCGCCGTATCGGTCGCGCCCTGCTGTTCGGAATCACCGACGCCCGCGGCCTTCTGCTTGCTTGAGCCGGACTCCAGCGATTGCGTCGTCGTGGTATCCACGTCACCGCCATCCGAGGCCGTGCCGTCGTCCTCCGCCGGGGCCGCGCCCACCGCCGAGGCTTCCGCCTCCAGCGTCGAAAGCGAGGCGCCCGCCGCCGAGAAGCTGACCGCGCCGTCGGCGTCAACGTTGCGCGCCGTGGTGGCCAGCACGCGGTCATCGACCAGCGCCAGCGCCAGCGATGCCCCGATCGCCGCCTTCGATCCGGCGGCCTTGCCGGAGGCTTCGGTGGTGATCGTCGAGTGCTGCGCCGCCGAGACCGAAACCGCGCCGGTCACTTCCTGCGTGCCGCCGGTGCCAAGCCGCGCCGTGGTGGTGTTGGTGATCAGCGAAAGCGCCAGCGCAGGGGTCAGCGAGATGCCGCCGGAAGAACCCGCTTCCGCCTCCGTCTCCGCAACATGCGTCGCCGCAGCCGAGAGCGTCAGATCGCCCGCGTCCGTCACAACCGCGTCGTCCGCCACATCCGCGTAGGAGCGGTTGGCGACGATGTTCATGGCAATGCCTGCCCCGACGCCGACGGTGTCGCCGGTCGCGCCGGTGCTGGACGGAAGCGCCTTGGCGCTGGACTCGGTCGCGTTGTCGGAACTGAGCGAAACCGCGCCCGAACCGGCGATCGTCACAACGGACGACCCGGCGAGGCGGGCGATGGATTGCGTGTCGACGAGGTTGAGCGCGAAGGAGCCGGCGAGCCCCACGTTCGCGGCGCCCGCACCCGAGGTCGCCGACGTGGTGAACGCGTTCCCGTCGGTCGGGCGCGCGGCGGAGAGCGCCGCGCTGCCGGCGTTGACCGCGCTGGAGATCACCGCGTCATTCACAACCTTGGCGATGTTGATCCCGAGCGCGACGCCAACCCCCGTATCGGAGGTCACGGCCGTTCCATCGGCGATCACGTCGGCCTTGTTGCCGGAACTCGTCGAAACGCTGAGCGCGCCGGTCACGGTCGTGGCCGCGCTCGAGTTGATGCGCGCATTCGTCGTCGAGGTCAGATCGGAGATCGCCAGGGCGCCGGCGACCGAAACGCCCCCGTCGGAGGTCGTGGCCTGTCCGCCGTATTTGGCATCGGTCAGGTAGGTGGTGGCCTGGCTGCCCGGCGAAGGCTCGGTCGCCCCGCCCGCACCGGCCACCGCTTTCACGGTCGTCTCGGTGCTGGTCGTGGCGTCCATGCCCAGCGTGCCGGTGCTCACCGCCGCTGCGTCGGCGATTTCGGCGGTGGTGATGGCGTTGATGACGCTGACGCCCACGCTCGCGCCGAAGGCAGCGGCCTGCGGGGTCGCATCCGAGGTGGATGTCACGGTGTTGCTGGCGTTGAGGTCGGTGGCGCCGGCCACGTCGAGCGTGGCCGCACCGCCGACGCGGGCGATCGCCGTGCTGTTGATGGTCGACACCGCAACCGCGCCGTCGGCCGAGGAATCGACCGGGGCGAGCGATTGGGTCAGGATCATCGAGGAAACCGACGAGGTTGCGTCGACATCGACCGCGGCCGCGGTCAGATCGGTGCTGCCCTTGATGTCGACTTCGGAGGTCACGTTGGTCACGACCACGCCGAGCGGCAGAAGGAAGGCCCCTCCACCACCGGTGGCGGTGGCCGTGGCGGTGAAGGTGCCCGAGGCGTCGATCGTGCCGCTGTTTGCGGTGATCTTCGCCGTGGCGGTCGGAATCGCCAAAAGCGGGTTGCTTTGGTCCACGGTCGAGCTGGCCGTCAGCGTGATGTTGCGCCCGGTCAGTTCCGGGCCCGATGCGCCGCCGCCGCCGATGGTGATCTGCGCCGTTCCGCCTTCTGTGCGGACCGCGTCAAACACTACGTCGCCGCCGGTGAAACCCAATCCGGTGGTGACCCCGGCGAGAACCTTTGAGCCATCTTCCAGCGTGATCTGGGGCGCTTCGAGCGTGATATCGCCGGAATCTCCGGAAGAAAACCCAGCCCCATCCAGCATCCGCGAATCCAGCACGCCATCCCCGGCGATGGTAATCGAATTGTCGGCCAGAAGCTCAATGTTTGCGCCGCCCGATAGAATGCTCGTCGAAGCGGCAATGACGAGATCGAACGGATCAATCAGGAAGGTGCCCGCGCGGCCCGAAACCGAGGAAAGGTCGATGTTCACCGAGCCGATATGCGCGTCACGGCCCGAAAGCTCGATGAAGCCGCCGTCGCCCGCACCGATGCCGGCGGCGCTGAAGGTCGCGCCATCCTGAGCCACGAGGGTGCCATCGGCAAAGACGACGATCTCGCCGCCCGCGTCGCCATCGGCGGACACGGTTGCATCGCTGCCCACGGCGATGTCGCCACCGGTGATCGAGACCTCGCCGCCCTTGCTGGCCGCTGTCGGCGCGCTCGCGTCCACCCGGCCGTTGATCCGGGAGCCGCCCGCGGCGACGATCGAGATCCGCCCGCCGGACGAAACGAGGGCCCCGCCCTCGACCATGCCCTGCGCGTTGACGGTGGAATTGAACATCGTGCGATGGCCGAAGTCTTCGCCGGTCACCGGCCCGCTGTCGCCGGTGACGGAGACAGTCTGCCCCTGAAGGGTGATCGACCCTTTCGCGTTGATCTCGCCCATGATCGCGATGTGACCATTCGGCGACACCGGGATTTCGCCGCGCATGAGCTGGTTGGCCACGGCATCATTGATGCTGCCGTCGGAGCGGATGACACGGTCGAGGAATGCCTGCGTCGGGGTGTTCACGGCCAGCGAGCCGACGTTGACCCGCCCGTTCTGGCCAACGATGAAACCGTCGGGCGAGGAGAAGAAGATATTCCCGCCGATCGAGCCATCCTTGAAGGCGTTCAACTCGCCATTGATGACCACGGCCCCGTTCGAGACCATGTTGACCAGGTTGCCCGCCGCATCGGGCACCATGAGATCGACCCGTGTGCCCGCGGCCTGTTGGAAATCGGAAAAACTGTTGAAACCGACACCGTTGGACACGGTATCGGTGGTGATCCGGGAATGCGTGCCCGAAGTGGTGATCTTGGTGCGCGTTCGCCCGTCGGCAATGATGTTGTTGACCGAGGGGTTGAGGTTCACCGCCTGGGCTTGCGCCGTTTGCGGCAATCCGGCGTTGACCAGCGCGCCGAGGACAAGAGGGCTCGCCCCCAGAACGAACTGCTTGAGGAACGCGCGCTTCTGACGCGCTCGTTCCTGTCGGAGGTATTCGACATGAAGGAGACCACTGTGCTTGCCCATCAGAAATCTCCCGGTGTGATCGTGAGGATATCCGGATTATCCGGATTTACGGCGTAGAGAAGCGTGAGGGCTTCGGGGCGCAACGTCAGATCGCCCTCTTCGCCCTCAAACCGACCCTGAAGCAGCAGGATCGCGGTGTGGCCCGACGCATCCGAGCCCCGGAACAACAGGATGCCGTTCTCGAGCACCACGTCGCGGGTGATCGTGTCCGGCTGGTAGCCCGCCGATGCGAAGTAGGAGCGCAGCAGATCGCCGTTCGCGAAAAGTATCTCGTCGGTGATCGTCTCGTCGGTGGCCGGCGCCCAGAGAATGCCGACCTGGATCAGCGCCTTGCTCTTGTATCCGAAGATGTAGGAAACCTGCGCCCTGCCACCTTCCGGCAGAATATCGGGCACCGAGATGGTGATCACCCGGGTCCGTTCGACCGTGTTCACCCCGACGTTGATCTCGTCGTCCTCAAGCCCGAAATCGGCCTTGATCGCCTCGATCACCGCCTCCTCATCCATGCCGAACTGGGCCGAGCGGAACCCGGTCAGGTCGGCCGCGGCTGCCTCGGAGATATCCGGAACCGCCGCGGATTGCGCCATCGCGGAAGACTGAGGGGCAAACCCCCCGATCGCGGCAGCAAGCGCAATGGCAATCACGGTGCGGAAGGTGTTGGCAGCAAGCATTTGGAACTCCGGGATAATCTAAAAAAAGGGGATAAATCAGAAAAAACGGCCATGGAAAGCCGCGAAATTTACTCAACCGCCCAAACGGACGTCAGGCGGACTTTCTCCCCTTTGCAGTCTCTTTCTCTGGGGTGGTGGGTTTCAGCTTCTCAACCGAGCGCAGGCTGGCGATCTGGGCGTAAATCGCCTTGAGGAACCCAGCCTGGTTCAATGTCTGCAGCCGCTTCGCCGAAAGGTCGGCAAGGGCTGTCTCGTCAATAATCAAAAGGCCGGTCACGACCGATTTCGTCCCGTCCGGGGCCGTCGTGTCCAGCGTGGCGTCCTGAAGCAGGCCGAACTCGTTCAGCATCGCGCAGAACGATTCCGTCTTCACCGCGGCATCGCGATAGCTCTGCGCGAGCGTAAGCGCGCGCGTCAGCGTGTCTTCCTGGTCCCCGGCCTCGGAAAAGAACCGTTCGCCATCCTCCTCGCCAAGCCCCTCGTAGGTCTCGTCGATACACAGGATCGATTCGGTCTCGTTGACATCGCCGATGATGAACGGATAGCGCCGCAGATAAGCCGGCACGTAGGCCCCGGTCCAGAGGCCGTCCTCGGAGATGTAGGCATTGGTGCCCGGCGCGGCTCCGGTCACGAACACCACGGAGGGACCATCGGCACCGGGAAGAAAGGCAATCGGCAGATCGACGGCGAGCTCGAACTCGTCGACCAGCGCGGGAATCACGTTGGCGGTCCGCGCAAAATCGAGCGGGCGCTCCGGGCGGGAAAGCCGAAGGCCCTGATGCCGCCGGGAATCGAGCGGCACGACTGACTTGTAGAAAAGTGGTGTGTCTGAAGACATTCCCGTCAATTACCCCCCTGCGGGCACATCTGCGGTGTGTTCGACACACTCTTTTGATAGCTCCATTCGATACTTACCAACACCGGCAGCCCCCAATCTGTCAATAGAAAACGCGACAAAACGTCACTATTCACGCGCACCAAAAGACACCCCAGCGCCTTGAAAGAAGCCCCCGGGAGCGCGGGAAGCGCTTGGCCCGGACACAACTGCCCGAACGCCACCATTCAATCTTCGCGAGCGCCCTTTCGGAGCCGGGGCCGTCCTGCCTTTCGCGGGTGCAGCCACGCCCCTCTTCCAAGGGCTGCATCGTGCCATTCAATCAAGCACATGCATTGATGCGTTTGGAAGATCGCGATCACTGACCGGCACTAGATTGACGAATTCAAAAAGTTTGTTATAGTTAACTAATTCTTGGGGCTGTATGCGTCGAGTAGTGAGTTTCGTAAAGAGGGCCGGTCTCAAATGTCCAAATCACTCCGTGTCGTTGCCGCGTCGGCACTCGCCGCAATCCCCTTCAGCATCGCCCAGGTCAGTGAAAGCACCGCGCAGGAGTTGTATGACTTCGGCGTCATTGCCGGCCAATCGCTGACCAATACCGGCCCGACGACGATCGTCGGAGATATCGCGGTCAGCCCGGGAAGCTCGTATACCGGCTCCGGCAGCGTCACGCACACCGGGGCGACGTACCTCGGAGATGCCGTGGCGGCGCGCATCCAGGACGATCTGACCACTCTCTACATGGTCCTGTCCGGCCGCACGACCTCGGTCGGTGGGGATCTGACGGGTCAGGATCTTGGCGGCATGGTTCTCTCCCCGGGCGTCTACAACTTCGACACATCCGCAATGATTTCGGCGGGTCAGACATTGACGCTGGATGGTGGCGGCGATCCGAACGCGATCTTCATCTTCAACATCGGCTCGACACTGACCGCTCAAAGCGGTTCCGCCGTGGTGCTGCAGAACGGGGCGCAGGGTGGCAACGTGTTTTACCGGATCGGAAGTTCCGCGACGCTGGACACGACCGCCGACCTTGTCGGCCAGCTCGTGGCGCTGACGAGCATCTCGTTGAACACCTCCGCCACGCTCGGTTGCGGCGCGGCCTACGCGCGCAACGGCTCGGTGACGCTGGACAGTAATACGATCGGGATCTGCACCCTCGCGGGCAATGATTTCGATACGGTCGTCGACGAGTCCGAGCTTACGGAAAACGAACTCGCCATTGCCGAAGCCCTGTCGGATTATGTGGCCGGTGGCGGCGTGCTGCCGATCGGTTTTGCCATTCTGGCCGCCACCCAGACCGCCGAGGAACTGGCCCTCAGCCTCGCCCAGTTGTCCGGCGAAGTCGTCACCGGCGTCGCGCCGACGGGAATGCAGGCGATGAACGCTTTCCTCGACACTGCGGTGGGCTCAGGCAGCAGGCCGCGCAACCAGGTCATGGCGCCGAGCGAACCCGGCATTCCGGCCGGTATGGTGAGGGAAAAGATCGACGCGGTCTATGGCGGCAAACTCGGCGCCGCGCAGCCGGGCCCCGTGGCCCCGGCGCTCGCCTATCCAGCGAGCTTGGCCGCGCAGCCACGGCCATGGGATGTCTGGGCGTCCGCCTATGGCTCTCGCGCTGTAACCGACGGCGATCCGAACCGCGGCTTGCAGGAACGCACCTCGCAGAACCTCGGGTTTGCGGCCGGCTTGAATCACGCGGTCGGATCGAGCTCGGATATCGGCATCGCGTTGTCTTGGAACCAGGCGAATTTCGCGCTGGGCAACGGATTCGGCTCCGGCACCAGCGACACGCTGTTTGTCGCGCTTCGCGGTCAAACCTCAACGGACTTGGGCTATCTTGAAGCTGCGCTTGCCTATGGGCGAAGCGACATCACCACTGACCGCACCTTGACGATTGCGGGCGTGGATCGGCTGATCGGCGCAACAACGGCAGACACTTTCGCGGCGCATGTCGAAGCCGGCTACCACATGGGCAATTTCACGCCCTTTGCAGGGTTGCGCGCGCAGTCCTACACAACGCATGCCTTTTCGGAAACAGCCGCTTCGGGCACATCAAGCTACGCGCTGCAATATGATGAACACACCACGACCTCGCTGCGCAGCGAACTGGGGCTCGACATGCAGTGGGTCAACGAGCGCGACGGAGGCGCGATGACGACATTCGGATTGCGCGCCGCATGGGCCCATGAGTTCGCGTCGAACCAACCGGGCACAAGATCATTCGTCAATGCACCCGGCGTGACCTTCCCGGCATCCGGAGCGGCGCGGGACAGAGACTCGCTGATCCTGGCCGCGAACGCGGGGATGGCCGCGTCCAACGGGCTCTACTTCGATGGCGCGATCAAAGCGGAGTATTCCCGCAGTTCGCGGGATTTAGGCGGATCTCTCACGGTGGGCTATCGCTGGTAGTTCAGCGGTCGGGGGCGCCCCTCTCGCTTTAGGAATCAGCACCATCCTCACCCCGATCCGCGCGGAGACGATCTTGTTGAGTACCAGGTTTGCGCCGGCCGGCGCACGGACCCATACGCAAACAGCTGGCGAAAACTCCCTTCGATCGTCTCGTCCGCCCGAGCCACGAGCGGGCCATGGCGGAAAACACCCTGCAGATTGCCGCGAAAGGCGCTCACCGGCCGACCACCGGCAAGTCCGCCTCCGCACGCGGCGAGAGCAGTTCCGCGCCGTCCTCGCGCAGCACCAAATTCTCCTCGTGCACCATGATGCGCCCGTCCCCTGTTTCGCAACAAGGTTCCAGCGAAAGCACCATGCCGGCGCGCAAAGGCGTCTCATCGCGCGGGGTGAACGATGGCCACTCGGTCAGCGCAACGCCAAGCCCGTGGCCGAGACGCCCGCGCGATACCGTAGCGCCATGGCGGCTGAGCGCGTCGCGCAGCAGCCGATGCACATCGCAGGCGCGCAGGCCGGGGCGCAGGAGCTTCACCACATCCTCGGTTGCTTGCCAGAGCGCGGCATGGGCGCGGCGCGCGGCATCGGTGGCGCGGCCGATGGCGAAATTCCGGTCAAAGTCACAGAAATACCCATCCTTCACCGCGCCGGTGTCCAACATCAAAACCTCGCCTCGCGCCAGCTGTTCGGGGCCGGCGGACGAGATCACATCGCCATAGCCATCCGGCCCCGCACCGCCCGCGACATAGCTGACCCAATCCGCCCCCGCCTCGAGAAGCGCGACCTGGAAGTCGCGAAACACCGCGTCGAGCGGGCGGCCTTCCGCGGCGAACTGCGGCACCCGGGCAAAAGCGCGCGCGCCGATGGCACAGGCCTCGCGAACCTTCGCGATCTCGGCGTCGGACTTGATCTCGCGCACCCGCTGCACGCAGGCGGTGGCATCGACGAAGGCGCGGGGGGCAAGGCTGCTTCGCAAGGTTTCGAAATCGGCCAGCGGCATGCGCAGATGCGTTTCGAGACCCATCGGCAGGCCAACGCGGCCGCGCTCCGGCACCAGCCCCGCCAATGTTTCCGTCAGCAGGCTGA
The DNA here is from genome assembly GCF_014640115.1 of Sinisalibacter lacisalsi. GTDB lineage: Bacteria > Pseudomonadota > Alphaproteobacteria > Rhodobacterales > Rhodobacteraceae > Sinisalibacter > Sinisalibacter lacisalsi. The sequence continues at coordinate 349,641 of NZ_BMGI01000006.1, forward strand.
TGCCATCGTCAAACGGGTCCGGCGCCTCCCAGGTGCGGATCACAGGCATCCAGGTGCGCCCCATGAGGTCCGCCCCGATCGCCGGGATCACCGCCACCGGATCGCCCGAGCGTGGCACCACCACGAACCAGGGGCGCGCGGGGCTTTCCCAGAAACGGGTGAGAAAGCCGGTGACGTAGAATACATCCGCCGCAGCGGTCAGCAGCAGCGCGTCCAGCCCTTGCGCTTCCATGCCCTGTTGCAGACGGGCGGTCCGCCCCCGGTATTCCGCCGCGGGAAAGATCAGCGAGCGCTCAGCCACCTTCCGGGCCTTCCGTCAGGAAAGCCAGAACCTGTGCCTGCGGCGGCAGGTCCAGCCCGGCGATCAGGGCGGCGACCCCTGCGCCACCCGAGGGCGTCGTTGCCAGCCCCCGCGCCGCCAGCTCCGCCGCCCCTCTCCGCGCCTCGTCCTCGGTGATGGTGAGGAAGAGATCGGCGTCGCGCGCCAGCCCATTGAGCGCGATCAGCGACGCCGTCTTGCAGTCGAGCCGCCCCATGCAGGACGCAGGCCCCCGTGTGTCCACCATGGCCCCGGCGCGAATGCTCTCGATCAGGGCCGGGGCGGCATCGGGTTCGACAACGATAACCTGCGGCCCGTCGCCCCAGACCCGGCGCGCATGGGCCGCCACGGCGGCGGCCAGCCCGCCCACGCCGGCCTGCAACAGGATATGGCTGGGCGCCGGCCCGATCTGGCTGGCGGCTTCCTCGGCCAGTTGCAGATAGCCTTCCATCACTCGCAGGGGCAGCTCGGTATAGCCGCGCCAGGAACTGTCGGACAGAAGCGTCCATCCCTGCGTCTCTGCGGCGGCTTCGGCCGCATCCATGCTTTCCTCATAGCTCGCGCCCGCGCGGACAACCTCAGCGCCCTTGGCCGCCAGCCGGTTGGCAAAGGCCGCGGGTACCGTCTCGGCCAGGTAGATGACCGCGCGCGCACCGAACAGCCGCGCCCCCGCCGCCACCGACAAGCCGTGATTACCCGCGCTCGCCGTCACATAGACCCGCCCGCTCAAGGCCCGGCCCCAGTCCTGCGCGCCTGTCGCCGCTGCCTCGCGCGCGATTGCATGGGCCGCGCCGAGCGCCTTGAAACTGCCCAGCCCCATGCGCGCGCGTTCATCCTTCAGCACAAGCCGCGCCACCCCGAGGTCGCCGGCCAGCGCGGGCACGTCGCGCAGCGGCGTCGGCACATGGGCCGGGCATTGCGCCAGAAGTCGCGCCACGCCATCGGCGCTGTCGAGGGGCATCGGCGCATCCAGTGCCAGGCCCTGACCACGCCACGGGTTCTGCAATAGGTTCGGCATGTTTTCCCTCTTTCGCCCTTTGCGCCAGTCTAGCCCGGAGGAGTGCGCGTTTCTTCGAAATCCCCCGCAGGGACAAGCCGGTTTTCGGCGCATTTCTGGTGCCTGACACGGTTTTTCGGCCCCATTGCGGGAAATGCCTTCGGCTCAAACGGATTTTCCGCCAGTCTGCGGCGCATGGACAGATTCGATGCCGTCATCCTCGATGCCCTGCAGCACAACGCCCGGCTGACGGCCGAGGCCCTGTCGCTCCAGGTGGGGCTCTCGCCCGACGCCTGCCGCAAACGTCTGGCGCGGTTGCGCGCCTCCGGCGTGATCGAGGCCGAGATTGCCGTGCTCGACCCCGCCCAGGTCGGGCGCGGGTTGTTCCTGATCGTCGAGGTCACGCTGCAAAACGAGCGCAAGGCCGATCTTGACCGGTTCAAGGCCCGGATGCAGGCCGCGCCCGAAGTGATGCAATGCTATTACGTCACCGGAAACGCCGATTTCATCCTGATCCTGTCGGCCCGCGACATGGCCGATTACGAAGACTTCACCCGGCGCCAGTTCTTTGCCGAAGACAACATCCTGCGCTTTCGCACCAGCGCCGTGATGGACCGCGTGAAAACCGGGTTTGCCGTGCCAGTTCAGCCGCGTGCGTGAGGCACTCCGCAAGGACAGCGCCCTGCCCGTCAACTGACGCGCACCGGCGCAGCCACGGCGGTCAGCCCTCGCTCATCAGCACTGGCCGTCCCTCTTCCCGCCACTCGGGCAAACCGCCCTCCATGCGGCGCGCGTCAAGCCCGTGCTTTCGAAGCGCCGCGACGGCCTGATGGGCGAAAATGCAGTAAGGGCCCCGGCAATAGGCCACGACCTCCGTTGCGCGGTCGAGCCCGGCGATGATCTCCTCCAGCTCGGCCAGCGTGGCATTGCGCGCGCCCGGAATGTGTGCCGCGGCGAATTCATCCGGCGGGCGGATATCGAGCAGGGTCACGCTGCCTTCGGCCAGCCGCCGGGCCAGCGCATCCCGGCTCACCGGCTCGGGCCGCTCCTCGCCGCCCGCAAGCCCGCGCAGGATGTGCTCGACTTCGGCCAGATTGCGCTCGGCCACCACGCGCAAAAGGTCCATCAGCCTGAGCGCCTCGGCATCGGTCAACCGGTAGATCACCGCCTTGCCTGCGCGCTGGCTGGTCACAAGGCCGGCACGGCGCAGGTGCTGCAGATGCTGCGAGCAATTTGCGATGGTCAGGCCGGTCTTCTCGGCCAGCGGTTCGACCCCGCGCTCGCCTTGCGCGAGTTGTTCGAGGATCAGCAGCCGCGCCGGGGAGGACAAGGCGCGGGCCACCAGCGCGTATTCGTCGAGCAGGGCGGCCTTCGGGCTGTTTGACACGGGGCATCTCCGGATGATACTTCATTCAAGCACTTACTTGAATGTAACGATTCCCCCGGCTCCCACAACCCTCAACCGCGCGAGTGCCGCCATGTCAGACACCATCATGTCGGCCGAACCGACGATCCGCCTTGCCGCGTTCCTAGGAGTCCTGCTCGCCATGGCGCTGTGGGAGGCGGCCGCGCCGCGCCGCCGCCGCTACATTCCCCGCGTTCTGCGCTGGACCAACAATCTCGGGCTCGTCGTGCTCGATACCCTTATCCTTCGGCTCAGCTTTCCGATCCTCGCGGTCGGTTTGGCGGTTCTGGCCGAAGAGGGCGGCTGGGGGCTTTTCAACAACATCGACGCGCCGCTGTGGCTCGCGATCGTGGCGTCGATGCTGCTGCTCGATCTCGCGATCTACCTCCAGCACGTGATGTTCCACGCCGTGCCGGGGCTCTGGCGGCTGCACCGGATGCACCACGCCGATCTCGATTTCGACGCGACGACGGGCCTGCGCTTTCACCCGGTGGAAATCCTGCTTTCCATGGGGGTGAAGCTCGCGGTCGTGGCGGCCCTCGGCCCGCCCGCCGTGGCGGTGCTGCTGTTCGAGGTGATCCTGAATGCCACGGCGCTGTTCAATCACGCCAACATAAACCTGCCGCGCCCGGTCGACCGGGTTCTGCGGCTCATCGTGGTCACGCCCGACATGCACCGGGTGCACCATTCCTCCGACCCCCGCGAAACCAACTCGAATTACGGTTTCAACCTGCCCTGGTGGGATCGCCTGCTCGGCACCTACATCGCCCAGCCCGCGAAGGGGCACCACGGCATGGAAATCGGCATCGAGCAGTTCCGCACCCCGCGTGACCTCTGGCTCGACCGGATGCTGGCGCAGCCCGTCCGCGGCCCCGCGAGCGGCCATGCGCTCGACAGCCGGGAGCGCGACACATGAGTTACACCCTCGGCATCCGCGAAAACCTGCGGCCGTTCCTCGAGCAACTGCTGCAGGTCTTCTTCGTCGGCCTGACGATCGGCCTTCAGCGGACGGTGATCCCCGCGCTGGCCGAAAGCGAGTTCGGAGTGGTGCAGGGCTCGATGACGGCGATCTTCGCCTTCATCGTTTCGTTCGGGATCGTGAAAGGGGCGATGAACTTCGTCTCGGGCCGGATCTCGGAGCGGATCGGGCGGCGACGCGTTCTGATCTGGGGCTGGATCGCCGCCCTGCCAATCCCGTTCATGATCCTGTTCGCGCCGAACTGGGGCTGGATCGTTGCCGCAAACGTGTTGCTCGGCGTCAACCAGGGCTTCGCCTGGTCGATGACCGTGACCGCGAAGATGGATATCGTGAAGGGCTCCGAGCGCGGGCTGGCAACCGGGTTCAACGAATTCGCGGGCTATGGCGGCGTGGCTCTGGCGGGATTGGTCACCGGCTATCTCGCCAGCTATTTCGATCCGCGGACGAGCCTGTTCGTCTTCGGTCTCGCGGTCATTCTGCTGGCGCTCCTGGCCGCCCTGCTGGCCTTCACCGAAACGCTCCCCTACGCCCGGGCCGAAGCGGCGCGCCATGCAACAGGTGCGACAGCGGGACCGCGCGCGGCCTACGTCGAGGGGCCCGACAACCCCACGTCGGTCCAGATCTTCGCCTTGGTCAGCTGGCGCAACCCGACCTTCATGGCGCTGGCACAGGCGGGCAGCGTCGAAAAGTTCGTCGACGCGCTGATGTGGGCGCTGGTGCCGGTGTTCATGGTGGCGCAGGGCGCGAGCCTGATCGAGATCGGCTGGGTCACCGGGATCTATGGTTTCGTCTGGGGTGGCAGCCAGCTCTGGACCGGGCCGCTCTCCGATCTCGTCGGGCGCAAGTGGCCGACGGTGACCGGGTTCTTCCTCTGCTCGGGCGGGGTCCTGGCATTTCCCATGCTGGCGACGGTCACCGGCTGGGCGGCTGCGGCCGCGGTCACCGGTGTCGGCATGGCACTGCTCTATCCAACCCTGATCGCCGCGATGGGCGACATCGCGCACCCGTCGTGGCGCGGCTCGGCGCTCGGCGTCTACCGGTTCTGGCGTGACCTTGGCTACGCCATCGGCGCCCTCTCCATGGGGCTGATCGCAGATGCGGCGGGGATGCTCGAGGCCGGTTTCTGGTTCACCGCGATCGCGATGGCCGGCTCCGGCCTCTGGCTGATCCTGCGGATGAAGGAAACCCACCCGCGCCTGAGCGTCGCCGCCCGGCGTTGAAGACGCAGGCCGCGACCAGCCATCTCGATGGCGATCGCGGCCTGCGTGAGAGGTGGTCGGGGGGCAGCGCCCCCCGGGCCCCGATGTCTCAGATCTTGAACAGCTTGCGCGCATTGTCCTCGTAGAACATCTTCAGATGCTTGGCCGAGATGTCCATCGCGTCGAGCGCGCCCACTTCCTCGGGGACGAACTGCCACGGGTAATCCATGGCATAGAGCATCCGCTCCGGCCCGATCACCTCTTGCACGAACTTGATCGGCGGCGCCCAGCCAATCCCGCTCGAGGTGTAATAGAAGTTGTCGATCAGGTAGTCCCATGCCCGTCGCTTCAGCGGCTGCACGCCGGCGTAACGATCCGACTTCGAGATATGGCCGTGCATGTAGTCGATGCGATAGAGCCAGTAGGGCAGCGCCTCGCCGCAATGGCCCAGCACGATCTGGAGCTTGGGGAAGCGGTCGAACAGCCCCGAGACCATGAGGCGCAGCGCGTGCAGCCCCGTCTCGCTGGCGAAGCCATAGACCGCCGCGTCGAGACCACGCTTGAGGAAGGGCTCGATCATCTGCGGCGAGGGCGTGTTCGGGTGCAGGTAGATCGGCACGTCGAGCGCCTCGGCGGCCTCGAACAGGCCCCAGTATTTCTCGTCGTCGAGATAGGTGCCCAGCGTGTGCGAATTGAGAATGCCGCCACGCAGGCCGAGCTTGGAAACGCCGCGCTCGAGTTCCTTCTCTGCCTCGCCGATGTCCAGCGGGCTGAAGGCGGCCAGCCCGACGTAGCGGTCGGGGTGGGCCGCGATCCCTTCGGCCAGCTGGTCGTTGGCACTGCGCGCCAGCGCGCTGGCCTGGGCCGGGTCAAACACCTGCACGCCCGGCGCCGACAGCGAAACCACCTGCATGTCGATCCCCGAGGCATCCATGTCGGCGATCCGCTCCTCGCCGAGGGTCTGGATCCGACGCGAGTGCGCGCGCGCCTTCTCGGTGCGGGACGAACCGAAGAAGCCCCACAGGCTCTGGAAGCCCGGGTCGCTGATCGACCCGTCTTCAAGCCCCTTGAGGTAGAGCGTCATGATCTCGGGCGGAAGCCATGCCTCTTCGGTCGCGATCCGCTTGTAGGGCGGATTGGGATTGCGGGGCGGCATCGGGGGGTAGCGTTCACTCATGGACTGGCTCCTTTTGCGCGCTCGGCGAGCGCGGGGTGGGCGCGCCGGAAAGGCGCATCAGAAGAACGGCGGCGGGATATCCCGCCACCGCGATAGCGATGGCAATCGGCGAGGCCGGCGGCACGATGGCGGTGATGGCCCCGACGGCAAGCGCGGCCGCCCCCGCGCCAAGCCGCCGCACGCCGCCGCCGAAAGCGCGGGGCGAGGCCAGCACTTCGGCCAGCAGGTAGCCCGCCGTCAGGATCGTCGCCGCCGATACCGCGATCTCGGTCCAGGTGCCGTCCATCAGGAGCGCCGGGTTCAGCGCGAAGACGAAGGGCAGAAGATAGGCCATGATCGCCAGCTTCACGCCGACCAGCCCCGTCTCCCACATGTCGGACTTGGCAATCGAGGCGGCGGCATAGGAGGCGATCGCGACCGGCGGGGTCAGCATCGACAGGAGGCCGAAGTAGAAGATGAACATGTGCGCCGACATCTCGGTCACGCCAAAGCGGATCAGCGCGGGCGCCAGCAGGACCGACACGATGACATAGACGCCGGTGGTCGGCATCCCGACGCCAAGCAGCACCGCAAGCGCCGCCGTCGCCACCAAGAGCGCCATCAGGCCGCCAAGCTCCGCGATCCGCCCGAGCGCCATCGTCAGGCTGAAGCCAAGCCCGGTTACGTTGATCGTGCCGATCACCACGCCCGCCACCGCGCAGACAAGGAGAACCGGCACCAGCGTGGTGCCCGCCGCGGTGAGGATCTGCCAGATCACCCCGAGCTTGAGCCCCTTGCGGGCGGACATGACGAAGTATAGCGCCAGCGCCGCCGCCGAGGAGTAGAGCGCGGCCTTGCCCGGCGAGTAGCCCAGGAAGAACAGGAACCAGATCAGAACCCCGATCGGCGCGATGAGCGGCCAGGCCGCCAGCAGCGCAGCGCCCAGTTTCGGGAGGTTTTCGCGCGGCTCGCCCTCGATGCCGTGATAGGCGGCATAGCGGTCGACCTGCCGGTAGAGCAGGTAATAATAGAACACCGCGGGCAGAAGCGCCGCGATGACGACGGAGGCATAGGAAACCTGAAGAAACTCGGCGATGACGAAGGCGGTCGCCCCCATCACCGGCGGCGCGATCTGGCCGCCGTTCGAGGCGACCGCCTCGATCGCGCCGGCATAGCGCGGCGGAAAGCCCGATTTCTTCATCATCGGGATGGTCACGATCCCGGTCGACATGACGTTGGCCACCGTCGATCCCGACAGCGTGCCGAACAGCGACGAGGCAAGGATCGCCACCTTGGCCGGCCCACCGCGCTTGTGGCCCATCAGCGCCAGCGCCAGCCGGGTCATCGCCTCGCTGCCGCCAACCGCGTTCAGTGTGGCGCCGAAGATGATGAACCCGAGAATTTGGGTGGCGCCGACGTTGAGCACGAGGCCCGGAATGCCGTTGGTGTCATTGTAGATATAAAGCAGGTAGCGCGCGGGCTTCAGGTAGGCACCCTGGAACAGCCCCGGCGCCATCCAGCCAAGAAAGCCGTAGGCAAGAAACAGAAGCGTCAGAATGGCGAGCGCCCGCCCGGCCAGCCGCCGGGTCGCCTCGACGGTGCCGGCGATGGCGATGATCGCGGGCAGCCACTTGTCGGTCGTGCGGATATGCGCCGTCAGCAGCCAGTCTTCATAGCTCCACGCCAGCCAGAGCCAGCTTGCCAGCGCGGCCAGGCCCAGCGCGAGGTCGCCCCAGCGCCAGGCCCCGGCATGGGGCCTGGCGAGAAGGCCCGCGAGAACCCCCACACCGAGAATCGCGGCGAGATACTGCTCGGTGATCAGGACGACCCCGAGCGCGGCCGGAACGTTGAGCAGGCAAAGTATTCCCATCGCCGGAATCGCGGCGGCAACAAATGCGGGTTTCACGGCAAAAGCCTTCCTGTTGCGATGCGGTTACTGCAGCGAAGCGTCGCGCGCGGCGTTCTCTTCGCTCCAGATGCCTTTCTCCTCGTAGAAGCGCACCGCCGCCGGGTGGTAGGGCACGGTGTTGCTCGGCATCGCCATCCGCTCGGGTGCGGCCCCGCCTGACAGGCTCCCCAAACAGCTTCAGCCACTTGTAGAGAGAATACTTGCTGACCCCCAAGCGTCGGGACACCTCCCGAACTGGATACCCGCGCACCGTGATCTGATGCACCGCGTCCCGCTTGAACTCGTCGCTGTAGTTGCTTGTACCCATGGTCGCCTCCTCGGCTCAAAGTAAGGGGGCAAAGCGTCTACAAATCTAGGGGCACCTCAGACGGCTTTTTGGTTCCGCCTCTCTAAAGTTGAAAGCGGCCATTGGCGCAACCGCAGCGAATTCACACTTCGTCCCGCTCTGCCAACCTTCACCCTCCGAAAATGCTGCACGATGCACGAATGGCCGGTCTGGTGAAGCTGCGCTGCAGAGCCGGTCACCTTGGCGAGCGGCGGCTTTGGGCCGGTCGCGACAGTTGCCTCAGTTGCGGCAAAGGTCTGGAAAGTCCGCCCCCGCCTCATCCGCCGATCCACCGAAGGCGAACCGGGATCCTTTCGCAAGACGGTGGCAATTCAAATCCCGGCCGTTGGGAACAACTTTCGAAGTCCACAACAGGGCGCCTTTGCACCGCGGCTGGATCGCCAAGACTCACTTTAGGCGGACCACGTCGCCAGCAATGTTCAGCGGTTCAACGGTGCATGACGATCGGGCGCCGTTCCACGATTTGCTGACCACGGGCGACTCCATGCACCTGTTGGAAGCCATAGAGCATATCGTGGTCCACGACGATAAGTCGGATGGTAAAGGTCATCGACACGCCATCGACCGTCATGCTGTCCGCGCCGACGAGGCGTGGCAGGTCATTCACGGCGCAGTCCGTGAGTATTTCGATGTCGTTGTCGTCAATCTCCAGATCGGGCACGTTCGTTGCCGTATGGCCATCTGGCAGCGATGGCTGTGCGTCAAAGCTCCAATCGACACCGGTTTCCCAATCCAGTGCGAGATCGATGCCCTCCGGGTTGTTGGAAAAGATGGTCAGGCGCCCGTCGCGCAGCTCGGTACGCCCTGTATCTGCCGAGGCCTTGGCACCGTGGGGCATCACCATCGGCCCCATGATCACGTAGCCTGCCTTGGCCTCACTGACCCACTGGCCTTCGAGTTGAGTTGAAACCGCCTCGAGCGCCGCGGCACCGGAAATTCCACAAAGAGTGTCGCCATCCTCTGCGCTGGCGGGCGCCGCCAAAGCGGTGATGAGCGCGGTCGCGGCAAGTGCATAATTCGTGATTGCCATGTGTCCCTCCATCAGTTGGCGGGCGGGGTCGCTTCACCGTCATCCATGGGTTCTGTTGGCGTTCAGACCCGCACGGTGAAGGTGACCTCCTTGGTCGGACGTGGCGGCCAGCACCCGTTTTCCACTGTCAGTCTCACCTCATTTTCTCGTTTTTTCAATCGCTTCCTGCCGTCCGTCGGTGTTGCATGCGTGGGACGGCCGGTGCAGACCCTCGTGGACAGCGCGATTTCATTTCCGGGGGCCGACCTGTTGTTTGACAGTTTTCGATGTGCAACGCTGCCTGCGTTGTCTGCGGTACCGAAGGTCAAGAGGAGATCGAACCAGACACGTAGCATGGGGGAGCACTTGTCAGATTTCACCGAACACAGCCCGATCGAGGCCGGCTTTGCCGCAGTCTACAGGGCGCGCATCGCTCCCCGCCTGAACGAACTGGAACAAGAACGACAGGCTGTCCTGGCCAAAGCAAAGAGTCACGCCGCAATCGCTCTGGCGGCAGGTGCGGCGCTTGGGGTGCTGTTCCTGCTTTTCGGTTCGGGCTCGGACGGGCTGGCGGGCGCGCTTGTGGGCTTCGGCGTTCCGCTGGCCTTCGGTGCCGTCGCAGCCTTCCTGTTGTGGAAACGTCAGGCGGAGAGTTGGAGCGGGTCGGCTGCCAGGGACGTGATGCCCGTGGTTTGCGATTTTCTGGGCGACCTGACCCATGATCGCAACGCCTTGAAAGGCTTTCCGCTGGAAAGGATGCAGAAACTGGGCGTGATCCGGCGCTTCTCGAAGTCGGAGGTCAGCGACCGGCTGGCAGGGACCTACCGCGATGTGCCCTTCGAGATCGTTGAGGCAAAGCTGATCAACGACAAGAGCCAAAGCAGCACGAACGCGGACAACGATAACAGCGACAGGTCATCACGCACCCAGTTCAAGGGGCTCTTAATGCGGATCGGCGTGCCCGACCCGATCCCGGGGCGCATCCTGATCGCCCGTGACTATGGCATGGGCAACAAGTTGATGGGCATGTTTGGCGGTGCGGGCCGCGACCTGCCCCGGGTTGAGACCGGACACGCGGCCTTCGAGGATTTGTTCGAAGTCCATTCCGACGACCCAGACATGGCCATGAATGTATTGCCGCCCGCGTTTCTGGACAGCTTCGTGAAAATCGCCAAGTCCGAAGGCGGGCGTCGCGGGGCCAAGGGGCTTGAAGCGGGATTTCATGACGAGGCGTTCTTTCTGGCGCTCCAGCGCGACGACGACTTCCTCGCCTTGGGCAAGCTGACCACACCTGCGGACGAGATCGAGGACGACCTGCACGGGGTCTTCGACGACATAGCCAAGGCCCGCCGCATCATCGACCGGTTGCACGGCGACCACCCGGAGACATGAGTTAAAGAGGCAATTGACATCGGCGGCGTTGTGGCTAGCCGCACCACGGACACAGGTCCAAAGCTTCGCGAAGGCTTGGCCTTTGATGAATGACCATCCGCATCTGGAAGGGAAAACATGCGACAGACACGTCTTTCAAAAACTGTAATCGGCTTTCTTGTCATCGGAAACGGCGCATTCGCGCAAGCCGACGTGCAATGCACCGACCAAACCTGTTTCGTCGAGGCGGTCAGGGCCTGCGATCCCGCCAGCTTTCGCGTTCAGGACCCCGCCGGACTTGGCGCGGAGGGCGAGTACAGCGTCGTCGGGTCGGTCGGAGAGTCCTGTCAGATCTCATTCGCCTTTTCGGAGAACCCCGATCCTGCCTTTGTGGACAAGCCGCTGACCTTCGTGGTCGATCCCGATGACGCATCGAAAGAGACCATCCTCGGCGCCTTGGAACGTTGCCTGACGAAGCGCGATGGTGCTGATCAATGTGCCGGCCCGCTGCTTGAGCATGTGGCAAACGTCGCGCCGGCGCGTGGCGCTATGGAAGCCGGCGAGGGCCCGCTGCCCTGTGGACAACCGGTGGAAGTCGCGGGAGACCCTCTCTATCCGATGCCGAAAGACGGTAAATGGGGCTACGTCGACCGCGACGGTACCTGGCAAATCCCGCCGCAATGGGACCGGGTCAAGGACTTCCACGAGGGCCGGGCCATGGTCGGCGGTCAGCATGCCTGGGGCATCATCGACCGCGAGGGTGACTACATCGTCCCGCAGGAGTTCGAGAGCGCTTCGGTGCAAACGATCGGCGAGGAACGCTGGGCGACCTCGCCTTTCGCGTCCTATTCGGAAGGCTGCACGGTGGCGAATATATTCACCGACAGATCACAACCGACATTCTTCATTGACCGCGATGGCAAGTCCTACTGGCGCGAGGAACGACCTGAGGCGCTCCGGTCGCGCGACATCCGTGCCTTTGGTTCCTTCTCGGAGGGTCTGGCCTGGTTTCGGGAAGATGCCTCGCCTGGCGACCTGCATGGCTGGATCGATCCTGAGGGCACCGTCGTGATCGAGGCGGAGTTTGCCGACGCCGGAAATTTCTCCGACGGCCTGGCCCCCGCTAGCGTGGACGACGGGATGGCAGGCTTCATCTCGCCCGACGGGCAGTTGCAACTGCCGGGAAAATGGACGCTCGATCACGCGGAACCCTTCTCGGATGGACTGGCCTATGTCGCACCGAGACCTTTCGAGGGGGCTTTCATGACCGCAAGCGACTTCGCCTTTCAGCGTGTCCTTTTCGCCGGTGTTGACGGTGCAAAGCCGAGGGTCGCCCCCATCGACTCGGCGGGCGCCTTTCACGACGGGCTGGCACCTGTCTTGGCGGAAGCGGCTGATGGCAGTCGCGCGTTCGTCTACGTGAACACTGAAGGCGAAGTGGCCTTCGTTCCCGATGACCTTGACGGCATCAAGGTCTGCGACCCGCGAACAAGGCCCGAGTTCCACAACGGGCTGGTCCGTCTCGTCGTGGCCGACGACGGCGAGACCTGTGAGGGACAGTATTTTACCAGCGGTCTGCCTCACTACGACGACGCACATTACATCTACATCGATACGGATGGACAAATTGCGCTGCGGCAGGAGCGATGACAGTCAAGAAAGTTGTCAGACGCCGCCCAGATTATGAAAGGGAAGACCATGTCTAACGCAAGGCTGGCGCCGAACCGCGAGAGACACGGCATCCTGCGGTGGATGGCGGCTTTTTTTCGCGTTCAGCATGGGTTTGCTGGCCGGCAGATCCGACGCAAGCCCTTACACGCACGACCGGATCGTCGGGGTCTCGGATGACGGTCGGTACTTTGCGTATGAAACCTTCGGGTTGCAGCGCGGCTCGGGCTTGCCATTCTCCAATATCTTCGTTGTGGATCTGGACCGGGATGCCTGGGTCACCGGATCTCCCTTCCGGGCCGGACGAGGCGATGAGGTCATGATCGAGGTCGAGGCCGTGCCCTACGCGGCGCTCGATTCGACGCGGCAGGAGACCATGCGATCCGCAGACCCGATGCTGCGCGACCTGTGGATGGGCGGTCGCGCCACCGTGTTTTGCGCCGCAGGGATCGAAAAGGCGCATGAGGGCGATGATCTGATCCGCATCGACATTCCCAATCCGCACGATCCCACCGCCGCCCCGTCCGACAGCTTTTCCCTGTCCTTGGAGAGTTTTCCGCCCCTGGTGGAGCAGATTACTGTTTCGAACCAGAGTTGCTTCGTGGCCTTAGTCTGAGGCTCCAAACTTCCAGAGCCCCGGCAAGAAGGCCTCCCGGTACCAGCGCGCCTCTAGGATTTTCAGACAATCCATCGCGAGCTTGTCAGCGAGGGCTTCGGCGTAGGACACGGCGAGAATGCGCAATCGTGGGTTCTGCCCCAGCAGCCAGGCCGGGAAAGCCACTGAGGCGGCGATCGACTTCAGGGAGCGGGGCGGCATCGTGATAATGAGGCGGTTGATGTCGCCCCGGGCAATTCGTTCCAGCTGGTGCGCGATCGCGTCAATGTGCCAATTGTGCAAATAGGCGCTGCCCGGATCGACCTCGAGGAAGGCTCTCTGGATGAAACTCGACAAGTCCTGCCAAAGTAGCGCCCTCAGGGCTTCCCGTAGATCAACTCGCTCCGTCATCGTCCTGCCCTCCGCATTCTTTGCTGTGTTTGGTGCTTGCCAATGAATTCACCCGATCTTCAAAAAAAAACGATCGAGGATTTCTGCCTCGGACCCAGATAGCCCACGTTCGCTTGCCCGCGCCTCTTCGTCCGCGTCGTTCTCCTGCATCAGGGAGATCAGCCGATCGAGTGGCCCACCGACTCGTCAACTCCCTTTACGCCAAGTTGGAGGGGCGGGTCGTGGATCACCAGCTCTCTGACGCTGCCCTGAACTTTCATTTCCAGGAATTCCTCAAGACAATCCGGTCATGAACGACGCTGAGCCCTCTCAGATCCGCTTTGGGTTTCAAACGTTCTCTGCGCCAACCACGAATGGCGGCTGTGGACGCGCCCCGACGGGGCGCGCAACGCTGCACACGCAAACGCGAGAGAGGTTACCGGGGTATGCTGAGGGCTCGGCGTGGACTTGCGGCGTCGCGGGGCGCCCAAGCAGCCAGGTTCTGGGGGGCCGTCGGTTCCGGCCCAGACCGCACTTCGAGGTCACCGTTGAACGCCGCGGTGCGGCTACACCAGACCTGCCGTTCGTGCATCGCGCAGCATGCTCGACCCTTTTTCGAAAGAGCCAGGCTGCTGTCCGCGTGTCTCGGTGTCAGCCGTCCACAAGATGTTGGACGGAAGCTCGGTCGACTTCGGCTATGTCAGGTGCCCATGACCGGAAGGCCTTGAACATTGATCGGACTGCCAATCGCCATCTTCGCCATCAGCATCATGGCGCGTGACGTTGCCGTCGTCGCGGGCCGGCTACCTCCTGTTGACGGCGACCGACGCAGGTGTCGTGGCGATGTTGTAGCAGGCTGCTCGCCCTTGGCCCAGCCGGGCCGAAGGCCCCGACGTATTGCGAAAGCAACGCAGCGATGCCCCACCTCAAGCGGACCTTGCCCCGCAGCATCGAGGCGGACGCGAACGGGCGGAGCGGCCTGAATGCGCCCAATCGGCACGGCCCACCGCCTCAACTTTGCAAGGCGACTCCCTGCCAAGCGTCATCGTCCTTCCACCAGTCGGCCTTCAGCCGCATGATGGTCTTGGCGGACAGACCCTTGGCAATCGGGTCCAGCAGCGCCTCCACCGACTCGGTAAAATTGCCCGCGGACAGCAGACGCGAGCCTACCCATCTGGTCAGCTTGCAGCAGTCAGGGACCGTCCATCTGGACAGTATTCAGAAGTCGTAAAACATGATCAAGTTCAGCAACAGAGTTCTAAGCAAATCAAGACCTGTGAGTTTTCACTGCCTCAACAGAACAAAAATAGGAGAAGTAAATGAACAAACCTGTCATCACAATCTCTAAATTCTTGAAGCGCCGAAACCCTGCAATATTTGGAACGACAGTAAATCGATTTTCTCGAAAAACTCTGTGATGACGTCGCAATATCTCATATCAATACTGAACTTGGCCGGATTAATGGCATTAATAGCGGTTGCCTTTTATGGCGCGTTCAAATTGGCTTCCCATAGCATAATTCAACAAAAATTTGCTGGTATGATCCTTGGTGCAGGTGCTGTACTCGTCTCCCTTCAACCGATCATGCACGCAAGCGGGGTCCAGAACGATCCACGTAACCTATTTGTTGGTATTGCTGCGGCGATTTTTGGTCCATTGGCTGGTATAATAACTTTTCTTTTTGCCGCTACTACAAGATACTATCAGGCAGCCCCATCGGCTAACGTTTGCGTTTTTTCGCTCTTTGTTGCTGGATGTGCAGGACTCGTCTGGAGGCATTATACACGGAATGCAGAGCGCAAGCGTGAAGTGCACTTCATCATTTTAGGTTTGACTATCAGCATGTCCTACCTCTCTACATTCTTGCTGCCTCGTGATCATTGGCAGGAAATTTTCATGACAGCAGTTCCGGTTTTAATTGCGACAAATATCTTGGGCTCAATGGTCTTGGGTGGCTTGCTTGAACGCCACCGCCATCAGGAAAAGCGAGAGAGAAAATTGCTCAATCAAGCTTCTTATGACCCATTGACTGGCGCGATGAATCGTCGAGCTTTTGATAAGGAGTACGAGAACTCTGTGTTGTCTCGGACATCTTCGGGCATAGCAGTCATAATAATTGACTTGGATCACTTCAAAAAAGTCAACGACACTCACGGGCATACTGTCGGTGACAGAGTTTTAGTTGGCGTTTCCAAGATTCTTCAGCGCAGCATTCGTGACGGCGATCTGTCCGCCCGTTTTGGGGGAGACGAGTTTATTCTGTGCCTCCCTGATATAAGTGTCAGCGATGTGACAAAGATAGTTGATCGAATCCAGGAATCCATTGCTAAATTTGGAAAGGAAGGATTTGATATCGATTTGAGTTTGACAACAAGTATCGGTGTGTATTGGAATCAGAAGCCTCAGAGATTGGAAGCCGCGTTCGAGATTGCTGATAAATCTTTACTCCAAGCCAAAGCGAATGGTAAAAACCAGTCGGTGTGGGATGATAGAACCTCTTTTTCCCCCAAGGTGTCGAATGCCATCTAAGGAAAGTCGTCCGATCAATGGCTCCGACACCGCGAATGCTCCGGCCTGACGGCGCTTCGGAGAACAGGACGCGCCATATTCGGCTAATTTCCCGGCATCAGCGTTAAAAATAGGCGATTGTATACTTGACAAACCCATTGTAGATTCCTACATTGGAGTCAAGTAGTTGAGGAAATCGCCATGTCCGTTCTTAGCAAAGCCTACATGCACGACGAAGCCGCAGCGTTTGCGCACGTTGAAAGCATCATCTGGCCCGATGGTCCGGTTTGCCCGCATTGCGGCGTGGTGGATCGTGCCTATCCCCTGACTGGCGTTCGCTCCAAGCCGAGCAAGAAGAACCCGGAAGGCGTCGAGCGCCACGGCCTGTGGAAGTGCCGCGAATGCCGCAAGCAGTTCACGGTTCGCAAGGGCACGATCTTTGAAGAAAGCCACATTCCCATGCACAAGTGGCTTCAAGCGATCCACCTGATGGTGTCCAGCAAGAAGGGCATCAGCAGTCACCAACTGCACCGCGTCCTCGAAATCACGCACAAGAGCGCATGGTTTATGTCTCACCGTATCCGTGAGGCCATGCGCACCGATGGTGACTTTGATTTCGGTGCTGGTGGTGGCATGGTTGAGGTTGACGAGACCTTCATTGGCAACGATCCTGAGCGCCGCAAGAAGAAGAACCAGCGCCACTACCATCACAAACAAAAGCTCGTCACGCTGGTGGATCGCAACAGCGGCACTGCCCGCAACTTCGTTCTGGACAACATCAACCAGAAGACGCTTCGCCCGATCCTAGAAGCGAACCTTGCCCGTGAGGCCGTGCTCATGACCGACGAAGCGGGTTGGTACAAGGCGCTTGGCAAGGACTATGCGGATCACCAGACGGTCCAGCACCGCGCCAAGGAGTACGTGCGCCGCGATAACCCGATGATCCACACCAACACAATTGAGGGATATTTTAGCATCTTCAAGCGCGGCATGAAGGGCGTCTATCAGCATTGCAGCAAGAAGCACCTGCACCGCTACGCGGCTGAGTTTGAATTCCGCTATAACAACCGCTTGGCCAATGGCGTGGAAGATGCGGAGCGCGGCGAGATCGCGTTGCGCGCTGTGGTTGGCAGGCGATTGACCTATAATCGGACTGATTTTGCCAGATAAGCGGAAAGAAAAATAGATGTCGCGGGAATGCAGAATTCTGGTGACAGATTCCACCGCATATGCGAAGATTCAGCGCGTGGGAAACGCCGGAATACTCCCCATGTTGGAGCGCAGCAAGCGGCTCCGGCGGCTTCAAGTACGGTTGTCCCAATGGATGACAGCCTACCAGACTTGAGGCAACTTGGGGCCGGGGCCCACGCGCCCTAAAACCGATAGCCATAGTGTTCGAAAATCAGTTTTTGGTCATCGGTCAGCCTCGCCTTCCACGGCGGGGAAGGCTGCAATACTAGCCCATAGTCAGCTATGACACCGGCCTCCCGGCCCATTCTTGGCTCAAGCGCTATGGCTGGCTCGATCGCCCATTTTGGCCCCATGGCATCCGCAGCTTGGTAGAAGGAACTTGCTACAGCATCCGCCAGTTGTAGGCCAGCAATGCTGTAGTGGGGGACATACTCGACCAAACCATATCTGAGCACCTGGTGCGCAATCTCTCGCTTGTTTAGGAAGGTGGACCCGCCCGTTGCTTGCGCCTTGAGCACTTCCCAATATGCCTTTGTCTGGCCGTAAGAGTGTCCACCGCGCGCACTGAATATCACCTTCACGTAACGCGGCTCTTCGAAACGTTTTACGCTGTCTCTCAAGCAGAAGTCGGTAACGCGCTCCATCAGGAGCCGCACACAATAGTTATAGTACCACTGCTTGCCGCCGCGCTTGGCCGCGCGAGAGTTGTTGTGGCCGCGCATATTCTTCTTGTTCGATGCGACCGCAAAAAACCTGCATGGGTAGTCTGCCAACAATTCGCAAGCACGTCGTCGCTTAGTTGGGGACAGATCCCGGTAATGCAGCGCCGGGCCTTGGGTGGCATTTATATCCGTGCGGATGTCTTTGACCCAGCCGACCGTCTCCTTCTCGTATTGCGAGCGTATCAACAGCCCGCCGATACATAGCCATTCACTTCCGCCGTTTTGATCTATAGGCTTTACACGTTTAAGGCCGTCATCCCCGGCCTCATCAATGTAGAGAACATACTCGTATGGTTCTGAAATATTAGGCATTACACATGGGAACACCTGACGACAAAAAGAGTCAATTAGACAAGTTCAAGGAAGCCGCCCGCCAGCTAGAGACGGACGACGACGAGGCCAAGTTCGAAGAACGCCTCAAGGAGCTGGTGAAGCAGAAGCCTAAGGGCGGCAAGAGAGACGGTTGAGGTAGTTGAATACCCCAATTATTTGGGGTATGATGTTACCTATGTCATGCGGACACGCCTCAGACTGCGCCGTTCACAACTTGCCAGCGTATCCGGCTGGGCCTTGCACTTGCGGTTTCACAACTGCGCGTAAATCCGATCCATCATCTCGTCATTGCGCTTGTAATCCGGTCGGGCACGAGGAAACACACTCCCCAGCGACAGGCCACCTTCCATGTCGCGAACGTGAAAAAACCTCCAGCCCTTCCCGCCAAGCTGATAGGCTCGCAAAGCGTCGTGCCCCTTAGTGTCCTCGCCATAGCAGTGAGGTTCAACCACGCGGCGCTCCCCGTGATAGAAGAAGGTGAGGGTGCGCCTTTCGTTGATCGCATCTATGATCGTTTGGTTCACAGAAAATCCTCCATCGAATGGAGGACACGCTACCGCTCACATCATGGGTTTGTCAAATATACAATCGCCTAAAAATAATCGGCAGTTCTGGGCAGGGCACGTCATGAAGGGCGGAGAGTGTGAATACACCGCAAGTGCGAACCCTAATCGAAAGTGCTCCAGAAGCGATCTTCTATCGGCACAGAATCCGCACAACCGTTCTACACCGCATGGGTTCGGTCGGGGCCAAACAAAAGCCGATATTATTGTCTCATCCAGACTCATTTTGGCGTGCACCAATATCTTGACACATTTGAAAGCTACACTGTCCATAAATTACTTTGAAAGGTAGGTTCAGAACATGGATTGGCTTCAAGAATTCCTGTTGAGTTCCTTGAGTGCGGTTAAATTCGCCGGTTTTGGAATGCTGGGCCCGGCGCTATTTTTTCTGTGCCTGGGTTATCTAGTGAAGCGAAAAGCGTTGTTTGGCGACATCCGCCGCGCCATGCGGGAAACTGGACTGAACATTCAAATCATGCTGTTCAATCTCGTCGTCACCGTGCCTGTCATTGTGTTTGCCTCGACGTTCCTGTCGAGCTTCTGGCACTCTACTGGACTGGTCCTCTATTCGCCTGGAACATGGCAAGATTGGCCGGTTCTGGGGGTAATTGTCGTAGCCGTTGTCATGGGCGATTTGGTCGGCTATTGGCGTCACCGGTTCGAACATAATTCACTCCTGTGGCCGTCCCACGCGGTGCACCATTCCGATACGGAGATGACGTGGCTGTCGTTGGAGCGATTCCATCCGATCAATCGGCTGACGACCTTCGCAATTGATTCCAGCGCGCTTCTGATCCTTGGCCTGCCGCCATACGCGATCGTAGCCAACTCGCTTGTACGCCATTACTATGGTTTCTTCATACACGCCGATCTGCCTTGGACCTATGGCAAGTGGAACATCATCCTCGTCTCGCCCGCGATGCATCGCTGGCACCATTCTGCGAACGAGGTCGCTCATGGTCGTAACTTCGCGACAGTTTTTGGCGTATGGGATTGGGCATTCGGCACCCATTATGTCCCCGGTCCATGTGAAGGCCCCCTTGGCGTTACAGATGAGATTGATCGCACCCTCTGGTCCCAATTCAGCTACGCATTCCGGCCGAAGGCCTATCAGCATCTGTTCAGCAGCAAGTCCGACAAAGACATGAGGTGCCCCTAGTTTCCTAGACACCTGCCTCGTTGAGTTTCTGCTGTCTGATCTCGAAGTCAACGGGCGACAGCATGCCGTTGTTCGTGTGCTTG
>NZ_BMGI01000007.1 GCF_014640115.1 Sinisalibacter lacisalsi
AAATAGCAGAAGCCCGCAGAAAAGTCTTTTCGATCTCATCCGTGCTGTGGAGCTTCGAGCGCAGGCTCTCGTCGAAGGCCATGTAGGCCAGCACGTCGTGTTCGCTGGCGTCCATGAGGTCGGCCAGCTTGGGCCAGCGCGAGCGCAGTTGCTCGGCGACCTTGCGCCAGGTTTCCCCGGCATGGGCGTGGTCGGGCGGATCAAAGGCCTGCCGGATCGCGGCGGCCACAACGGTGTGCTGGCCGCGCGAGACATGGGCCAAGGCGTTGCGCATCCAGTGAACGCGGCACCTCTGCCATGTCGCCTCGAAGACGCGGGCGATGTCCGCCTTGAGGCCGGTATGGGCGTCGCTGATGACCAGCCTTACCCCACCAAGACCGCGGGCCTTCAAGGAGCGCAGGAACTCGGTCCAGAAGGTTTCTGCCTCGGACGGCCCTATGCCCAGGCCGATGATTTCCCGGCGTCCTTCGGTGTTGGCGGCCACGGCTATTATCGCCGCGACCGGCACGATCCGTCCACCCTGTCGCACCTTCAGATAGGTGGCATCCAGCCAGACATAGGGCCAGTCGCCGGTCAGCGGGCGGTTGAGGAACTCGCCGTCCCGCTCATCGATGTCCTTGCACAGCTTCGAGACAGTGCTTTTCGAGATGTCGCTCAACCCCATGGCCTGCACCAGCTCGTCCACGCGGCGGGTCGAGACGCCGCCGATCCACGCCTCTTGGATGACGGCCACAAGTGCCTGTTCTGACGTTTTGCGGGCCTCGAGGAAGCCCGGGAAGTAGCTGCCCTGTCGCAGCTTCGGCACGCGCAGGTTCAGTGTGCCCAAACGGGTATCGAGAGCGCGCTCTCGATACCCGTTTCGCCAGGTCGTGCGATCGCCGCTGCGGTCATGCCGTCCAGCGCCGATAAGGCCGTCAACATCGGCCTCCATGATCAGCTGAAGGACGGCTTCGGCGATGCTGCGCAGCAAGTCACCCTGATCGTGCTTGGCCAGAAGTTCGGACAGGTCCATGTTGGTCTTGGTCATCCGCTGGCCGGCAGGGCATCGCGCAGCAATGTCCCGAGAGGCGGGGTCTCCCTGTGGTTCGTGGTTGAAGTCGCCAAACTCCACCTCGACCATACACCTCGATGGCCACCCGGGATTACACCGAACGTGCCGGTGAAATTACACCACGCTCGCGGACACTAACGCATTACGCGAAGCCTCGGAGCAGACAGCTGTAGACCGCAATTGCAACTGCGATCGGCCCTGGCATCACTGGTGTATTGTTTGATCGCGGTATCGACTTTCCGACCCAAAGCCTGTTCATGGGCCTCTGGTGCGTCCTGTTTTCCGGGGCCTGCTTTTTGATTGATCGCCGTCTTCCACGAGAGCTGGCGTTATGAATGACGAAACTCCTCGGGTATCGCTCAGCAATTCGGTCGTTGTCGGATACCCCATGCTCGATTCGCTTGTGCATCACTCAAGCTTGAGTTCGCGAAAGTCGAATGTCGCCTTGCTGACCTGAAAAAGGTAAGATTCTGTCTGTAGAGCCGCGTCGAGGTCGAACAATGCGATGTTGTAGCCTGTTGTCGCGAAGGCGCTCTTGTAGATTACACCATCGTACCCTTCCGAGCGAAACACTTCGGCAATGATCTGAGTGGCAGCGTATTCGGCAGTATTGTCGCTGCGCGTAACGGGGCGCGAAAAAGCGTAGTCGATATGCGCCCAGACCTTTTCGTTCACCTCGTCCAATCCAGACAGATCGACATTGGGGGCATCGAATCCATGATATTTGGAGCAGTCGACAACTGTGACGTCACGCCCGAGGCTAAAGCGGGCCACAGAGAGAATTGAGCCGATCCAAGGTCGAACTTCCGACATCGCAACCTCTCGGGTGGTTGCAAGATAAAGACAGGGTATTCCCTTTGCATTGACTCGCCCCTCATAGGCCCGATCCTGCCATGGACGCATGCGGGTCTCCGGGTGCGGGCCGCTGATCCGTCGCCCGTCAGCATCGCTTGTCCAGTCATGTCCTATTTGCGCGCGCCAGAACTCGGCACCAGCAGGAATGCGCTCAAGCCGTGCTTTGCACGTATCGGCGACGGCAAGTAGGAACCTTTCACCGCTTATTGAACGCAGGTATCGGCTCCGTTGGGAAGCTTCGGTTCTGAAATCCAGAAAATCGCGAGGACCGGAAAAGTCAGTCACGGGATCAATACCCAGCGTCTATCAATTCGGATGCTGTCATCGCATGGGCAGTTCGGCTAACGGGCAAGAGCACTGAACTACATGTCACCATGGAAAGCTTCCTCCGTCGCACCGAGCGGCACCGCCAACCAAGGCGGGGAATTCGCGACGGATCAGGTCCGCATCGCTCGGCGCATGGACCTCGACGTAAGCTCGGTTATCCACCCAGAATAAGCGATGCGTACCTTCGGCGAAATCCATGAGGTATTGGTGCAACTGATCAGCCGTCTTGCGACTGATGCTTTCGATCAAGGTGATTTTTTGTATCATCTCTTTCTCCTCTTAATGCTCGAACTGGCGTAGGCAGCCTTAAGGCCCTCGGCTGCGTTCAAGCACAGGCCACTCTTCGCGATTGGTTCCGGAATTGTGCAATTGCCCAGTACAACTTGTTTCGAGCAGCAGAGGCGGATGGGGTGGAGCCATCGACCAGATCACGTACCTTGAATGTCCAATTCTTGTCAATCGGCACCGAATTTTGACCCCTTATAGGCGTCCCAAAATGACCCCCTTGGCGCACGGGTCGCTGGCCCTGACCTAATGGGATGAACTGCCTTCCCACCAACCCGCTGCTATCATTGCGGGCATAGGTGGAGAGAGGAGCATCTAATGGACATCAAGGTTTTGGGCATTGATCTGGGCAAGACCGTTTGCAGTCTTGCTGGGCTGGACGAAGCAGGAGCGGTCGTGTTTCGCAAACGCCTCCAGCGACATCGGCTACTGGCCTTTCTGGATGGGTTGCCGCCCTGTGTTGTTGCAATGGAAGCCTGCGGCGGCGCGCATCACATCGGGCGCTTTTGTCTTCAGAAGGGGCATGAGCCTCGGTTGATGTCGCCGCTCTATGTTCGGCCCTATGTGAAGGTTCACAAGAACGATGACCGTGATGCAGAGGCCATTGCCGAAGCCGCGACGCGTCCGACGATGTCATTCGTCGCAATCAAATCGGAAGAACAGCTTGATTTTCAAGCCCTGCACCGTGCGCGGGAACGTCTGGTGACGGACAGAACGCGGCTGATTAATCAGGGCCGCGGTTTCCTGATGGAACGCGGAATCCGGGTAGGGTCAGGGCGTCACGTCTTCCAAAAGGAACTGACCAGACTGGCCGTGCAGGGCACCGACGATCTTTCACCCCGAATGCTCATGCTTCTATCTGACATGGCGTCAGAGCTGGACGTGATCAATGACCGGGTCGCGGCCATTGATGCCGAGATCAAGGCTCTGGCCAGGACGGATGCCAATATGCAAAGGCTGATGGAGATCCCCGGCATCGGCCCGACAATTGCGACAGCGCTCGTGGCCGCTGTCGGCACCGGCAGCAGTTTTGGCAAAGGGCGCGATCTCGCCGCATGGCTCGGCCTCGTGCCGCGGCAGATCACAACAGGTGGCAAGGCCAAGCTGATCGGCATCTCGAAGCACGGTAATCGCTACTTGCGCAAACTCTTCATCCACGGAGCCCGAACGGTGCTGCATCTCGTGCGTGACAGGACGTCGCCAATAACGGCCTGGGCAGATGACCTGAAGGAGCGAGCGCATGTGAACGTTGCGGCGGTTGCCATGGCCAACAAGATGGCGCGTATCGCCTGGGCTATGTTGACGAAGGGTGAGCGGTATCGGCCCAATGCACTGAGCGGCTTGTAGTCGAGCGGAAGCACAACTGCGGGCAAAGGAATCTGCGAGCGAGGAGGAGATGGACCAACGACCGATCGGCGTCTTGTCAGTCTGATGGGGAGCATGGCCCCCGAGGGGAGTGTCATAAACTCTGTGTATCTGGCCTGGCCCATGCGGGTTTCAGATACGGTCACGCGTTGAAGCGCTCGTCGAACATGATAGCGAATTGGTTCCGGGCCGCAAACCATTCCCGGACATTTCTGCCGCCTTTCTCGAAGTTGCGGATCGCCAGATAGATCAGCTTTGTGGCGGCCTCCTCGGTCGGGAACGAGCCGCGGGTCTTGATCGATTTGCGGATCACGCGGTTCAGGCTTTCGATGGCGTTCGTAACCGGTATGAGGTTCTCGGTGCCGATGTTCGGCGTTGATTCTTTGATCAGGGTGTATGCTGCGAGCATCCGGGACAGAGGCACCGGGAGC
>NZ_BMGI01000008.1 GCF_014640115.1 Sinisalibacter lacisalsi
GTAACCATCCGGCGTGGACCGCGGATGGGGGCTGTTCTCAGGTCGTGCCCTCGGGGGCTTTGGGTTTGCGGGGCCGCGGAGCCCATTTCTTCGCAAGCTGGTTAAACCGTTCGACGATCCTGTCGATCCCGGCATCTTCGGCGTCGAAGTCCCCGCCCGACCAGTGGACCATGTCCTCGTGTTGCTCGTGATCAGGGTCGGCGAGGGCTTCGAGGAACTCCTCGTAGCCCCAGGCACCACCGACATCCTCTGGGGGACAGGCCCCGGTCGCCTTCAGAAGCCGGGGGTAGATCACACCGGGGGTTGCCTCGCCCACCCGCTCGATACGGATGCTGTGGTCCCAGTCATCGCCGAAGTCATAGACATACTGGATCGTCCTGGCGCCGGTGTCCTCGAGCACCTTCTCCAACGTTGTCTTCTTCGCGGGCATGGGGCCATCGTAGAACCCGTCCGGGTCGGGCTCGCCCCAACCGGTATCACCGGCGCGGAACTCGTAGAGATGGGTGTCTGTCCAGCCCATGGCAGCCTGTATGACCTCATGCAGCCGGTCGAGCCTGATCTTCAGCGGCACCTCGATATGGCGCACCGGCTGCGGGTCGACGTCGTTCAGGATGATCCGGAGGCGGGCGATCAGGGTCATGCGGCTATCCTTTGCTCAGCCCGGGACCAGTTCCAGGGCAATAGATCCGGCACGCGGGAGGCGGTCGTGCCAGGCAGCCGGGCGAGGACATCGGCCAGCCAGGCCTGAGGGTCGACATCGTTCATCTTGGCGGTGACGATCAGGGAATACATGAAGGCGGCACGGTCGCCGCCGCGCTCGGACCCGGCGAAGAGCCATGACTTCCTGCCGAGGGCCACGCCCCGCAGGGCCCGTTCCGCGGCGTTGTTTGTCAGACAGATCCGACCGTCGTCGAGGAAGCGGGTAAAGGCCGTCCAGCGGTCCTTCGTGAACATGTAGTTGATCGCCTTGGCGACCGGATTGTGCTTCGACATCCTGTCGCGCTCGGCCCGCAGCCAGTCGTGCAATGCCTCGACCAGAGGGCGGGATAGCTGATGCCTGGCCGCCTGCCGTTCCGCAGCGGTCAGGCTATTGATACCGCGCTCGATGTCGAAGATTGCGTCGATCCGGGCCACGGCCTCCAACGCGATGGGCGAGATGTCATGAACGGATTTGCCCTTCCGGGCATTCCCCTTGATGTCGGCAAGCTCGAAGAACTTGCGGCGAGCGTGGCTCCAGCATAGCGCACTCTCGACCGGCCCCGGGTCACGGTCGGCGCGGTAGAGGTCGTTGTAGCCCCCATAGGCATCGGCTTGCAGGATACCCTGCCACCCGGCGAGATGCCGGTTCGGGTTGGCCATTCCGCGGTCGCGGGAGAAGTGGAACAGGGCGGCAGGTGGAGCCCCGCCGCCGAAGGGTCGGTCATCCCTGACATAGGTCCAGAGCCGGGCGGTTTTTGTCCCGCCCTTCGCCAACAGCGGTACTGTCGTATCGTCGCCATGCAAGCGGTCGGCATCCAGAACATGGGCACCGATCAACGCATGGATCGGCTCCAGCGCGGCGGCGCAGGCGCCAACCTGGTCGGCGAGGGTCGACAGGCTGAGATCGACGCCTTCCCGGGCATAGCGTTCGGCCTGGCGATTGAGCGGCTGATGCTGCCCGAACTTCTCAAAGAGGATCGTCGCCAGCAGGTTCGGGCCAGCCCATCCGCGCGGCGTGGCGTGGAAGGGCGCCGGCGGTTGGCTGATCTTCTCGCAGGTCCGGCAGGTGAACTTCTCGCGGACGGTCTGGATCACCTTCCACTGCCGCGGGATCACCTCCAACGTCTCGGTGACGTCTTCCCCCATCTTCACGATGCAGTTTGAGCCGCAGCAGGTGCAGGACGTGGGCGCTTCGATCACCACCCGCTCGCGCGGCAGATGATCCGGGAAGGGCTTGCGTGCCGGGCGGCGGCGTTCGAAGCCCGCGACGGTCGTGGTCTTCGTCACCTTCTCGGCGGCAATCTCGTCTTCGGTGGCCGCGGCTTCGAGTTCCTCGAGCTGCAGTTCCATCTGGTCGATCAGTCGGGCACGGCGTTCGGAGCTGCGGCCATACTGTTCGCGCCGGAGTTTGGCGATCTCGAGCCTGAGATGCTTGATCATCGCCTCGGAGGTCGAGACCACCGCCCGGGTCTGCGCCAGTTCGCTCTCTGCGGCCTCGGCACGGGCCTCCGAGGCCGCAAGCGCGGCGCGCAATCTGGCAATCTCGGAAGCGTTGTTCGACATGGCCAAGACCTACCATGCCGGCATCGGAAAGCCCATGCAAATAAGGCCGATGAGGCCAATTTATCCCGCCTTTGCAGGGCGTTGGGTCCAGCGTGGATTGCGCCAGTCGATCCCCTCCAGAAGATAACCGAGCTGGGCCGCGGAGATCTGCACCGCCTCGCCGGCACCGCTGGTCGGCCAGATGAACTTCCCGGCCTCCAGCCGCTTGGTGTAGAGCGACATGCCGACCCCGTCATGCCAGAGCAGTTTGACCAGGTCCCCCTTGCGTCCCCGGAAGCAGAATATCTCGCCCGCGTGCGGATCGCGACCGAGCCCTTGCTGGATCTGTAGCGCCAGGGTGTTCATGCCGCGTCGCATGTCAGTCACCCCGCCCGCGATCCAGACGCGCACCCCCGCCGGGAACGCGATCATGACGGATCCAGGGCTTGCACGAGGCGCGCCAGCACCATCGGGTCGATCGTGGCTGCCACGGACAGGCGGCGGCCATTCACGAGGGTAATATCTGCCATCTGGACCTGGGCTGTCGCTGGCGTCGGGACCGGTGGGAACGGCCCGTCGTGACCCTCGGGTTCATCAGGAGCGGCGATGGCCAACGGTGTGAATTGCAGGCACGCCTTGCTGCCCGTCATCAGCCTGCCTTCGCGGTATTGGCGACGCCAGCGCACCAGCAGGGTGCGGCCAATATCATGACGCCGGGCTGTCTCGGCGACACGCCCTCGACCGCCAAAGCTTTCTTCAACGATGCGCACCTTCTCTTCATCCGTCCAGCGCCGACGGCGCCCGGTATCGGTGACAGAAAGGATCTCTACTTCAGGTCTGTATCTATGGTCGGACATAGCGCCGGACCTACGCCGTGAGCCTCAAGTCAGAAAGACGGCCCTCCCCGGAGGCTTAC
>NZ_BMGI01000009.1 GCF_014640115.1 Sinisalibacter lacisalsi
CACGGTGCGCGGGTATCCAGTTCGGGAGGTGTCCCGACGCTTGGGGGTCAGCAAGTATTCTCTCTACAAGTGGCTGAAGCTGTTTGGGGAGCCTGTCCCGAAGCCTGGCGTGGACCACGAGGCCGAGAACCGTCGGCTGAAGCGCGAGCTGGCCAGGGTCACCGAGGAGCGCGACATCTTAAAAAACCGTTTCGGGCCGCAGCCCGCCTGTGCGCGGGATAAACAGCTTGTGCTATGCTCCGCTAGAAGGGCAGTTGCCGATCGCTTATTGGTGGGCTGGACCCCGTTAAAAAACGTGGCACATGGGCTGATGCGCACTTGAGAGTGGTGACGCCGCCATCGCGGTGATCCCGGTTAGGAAGATGACGAACTTGCATGGCCCACGCCCTTCGCGTTGAACGGAGGAGATGCCATGACAAAGCGTAAGACCGGTGGCCACCCGGACCTGAAGATGGTCAATCCCAATGCGGCCGCGATCGACATCGGCTCGACGATGCATATGGCGGCTGTGAACCCTGACACCGACATCATGCCAGTGCGCGCCTTTGGGACATTCACCCAAGACCTACACGGTCTCGCCGCCTGGCTCCGGTCGTGCGGTGTCACCAGCGTGGCGATGGAGTCGACCGGCGTCTACTGGATACCGGCCTTCGAGATCCTTGAGGCGCATGGCTTTGAGGTCATCCTGGTGAATGCCCGCTATGCCAAGAATGTGCCAGGACGCAAAACGGACGTCAGCGATGCGGGATGGCTGCGCCAGCTGCATTCCTACGGCCTGCTGCGTGGCAGTTTCCGCCCGGAGGCGGAGATTGCCACCTTGCGGGCTTACATGCGCCAGCGCGAGCGTCTGACAGAATATGCCGCCGCGCATATCCAGCACATGCAGAAGGCGTTGATGGAGATGAACTTGCAGCTGCATCACGTCGTGTCCGACATAACTGGTGCGACCGGCATGCGGATCATCCGTGCCATTGTCGGCGGCGAGCGCGATCCGGAGGTTCTTGCCGCGTTCCGGGATATTCGCTGCAAATCTTCTATGGACACGATCAAAGCCGCGCGGGTCGGCAACGACCGTGAGGAGCATGTCTTTGCCCTGACACAGTCGCTGGAGCTTTATGACTTCTACAAAGCGCAGATCGAGACGTGCGACCGGAAGCTGGAAGCTGCGGTGAAGTCGCTGACGGTCCGAGCCTACGATGATCTGGCCCCGCTGCCCAAGGCGCGGATCAAAGGCAAGCAGCACAATGCGCCATCCTTCGATGTGCGTGCCGCTCTTTACGGGGTGTTGGGCACGGACCTCACGCAGATCCACGGGCTCGGACCATCGCTGGCCCTTAAGTTGGTGGCTGAATGCGGCACGGACCTGCGCGCCTGGAAAAGCGCAAAGCACTTCACGTCTTGGCTCTGCCTGGCCCCGGGCAACAAGATCTCTGGTGGCAAGCTGCTGTCCTCGCGGACACGCCGATCCTCCAGCCGCGCCGCCGCGCTTCTGCGTCTGGCTGCCGTCACGATTGGGCGAAGTGACACGGCCCTGGGCGCGTTCTATCGACGCCTCTCGGCGCGGATCGGCAAGCAAAAGGCGGTGACGGCCACGGCGCGCAAAATAGCAGTGCTTTTCTACAATGCTGTCCGGCATGGCATGACCTATCAGGATCAGGGAGCGGCGGCATACGATGAACGGCACCGGCAACGCGTGCTCTCAAACCTTCAACGGCGTGCGAGGACCCTCGGATTTGCATTGGCGCCTATTCCCGAGACAGTGGCTGTTTCTTAGGAAGGCGACGGCGTACTTCGCGCGCGAGTCCCAATGAAGTACGCCTTCATCCGGGCGCATCGCGGGGAGTTCGGCGTACGGGCCATGTGCCGGGTGCTGCGGGTCCATTTCTCTGGCTTCTATGCATGGCTTAAGGAACCGTTAAGCCACCGCGCGCAGGAAGATCTGCGCCAGACCGAACTGATCCGTCAGGCCTGGACTGACAGCGGCAAGGTCTATGGCTATCGCAAGCTGACGGACGATCTGCGCGACCAGGGCGAATGCATCTCGGAGAACCGTGTTGCCCGGCTAGCGTCGTTGGCCGGGATCGCTGCGCAGATCGGCTACAGGCGTCGTCCCGGACGCTATGGCGGCAAGCCCGCGGTGGTGGCGGAGAACAGGCTGGAACAGCGGTTCGAGGCATCTCAGCCCGATCGGGTCTGGGTGACCGATATCACCTACCTGAGGACGCACGAAGGCTGGTTGTATCTCTGCGTCGTCATCGACCTGTTCTCCCGCCGTGTCGTCGGTTGGTCTGCACAATCCCGCATGACGACGGATCTGGCGCTCCAAGCCCTTCTGATGGCTGTCTGGCGACGAAAGCCGTCTGACCGGGTCACGGTGCATTCAGACCAGGGCACCCAGTTCACCAGTCGCGAATGGCAGACCTTCCTCCGTCAGCACGGCCTCGAACCCAGCATGAGCCGGCGCGGGAACTGCCACGACAACGCCGTCGCCGAGAGCTTCTTCCAGCTCCTGAAGCGAGAACGCATCCGGCGTCGCACCTACCCGACCCGCGACGCCGCCAGGCAAGACGTGTTCGAATACATCGAGATGTTCTACAACCCGAAGCGCAAGCACACGAACAACGGCATGCTGTCGCCCGTTGACTTCGAGATCAGACAGCAGAAACTCAACGAGGCAGGTGTCTAGGAAACTAGGGGCACCTCA
>NZ_BMGI01000010.1 GCF_014640115.1 Sinisalibacter lacisalsi
GCTTCTGGACACAAGCCTAGATGAGGTCTATTGGCCCTGCAGTCACTCGAGAGCAATCCCCAGCTTTCCTTCGCAACTCGAATGGAAGATTGGACTTGCCTGGGCCAACACAAGAGGCAGCCTGAATTCCCCGTCGTAACTCGAGAATCCCGCCGTAACTCGAGAAAAACCACGTGGCTCCCCCGTCATCGCAAGATGAAGCCCTTTCCCGCTACAGCGCCTCAGGAGAAGTCCCACGTTAGGAATTGGAGGTCGAAAGGGCACTTGGCACCCTTGATGCGACCCACAAAGTTCCCCGAAATCCCGGTCTCCCTCGAGAGGAACACCGAGGTTTTCCGGCACCCCCTCCTCTGAGCCCTTTCTCCCCTCCTGATCTGGACAGGAGGGTCGACTCCCCTGCTTTGTCTGGAAGGGGTTCCCGACCTTCCGGTCGCACCTCAGGATGAGGCCGGTCTCACGAAGACATTCCAGACGTGGCCTCGTGGGTGGTTCCACATTCCGTAGGACCCCGATTTCCCGGTCCCCTCTTGATAAGAACCCGATGCCCGGACACCTCTCCGAACTCCACCCTGTGAATGAAGTCAACACGAAGGGGCAGTTTTTCCGTGCATCGTTCGGAAAAAACCCCAGGTTCCAAATACAGCTCGACAAGCGGCCTCTCTCCCCGGGGACATCTCGAGAGGCAGGCGGAGTTCCATGCCTCAACCCAAGACGAGGCCTGACTCTCCTGTCCCCAGTCTGCAGGGACCCTGCGATCGGAGTCTGAAATCAGAGGTACCCTGCGGTTCCTGCCTCAACTGGAGATGAGGCCCTCTTCCAATGCACCAAGCCCAGTGGAGTCCCGAGAGGCCCCTCCCACCTCCAGTTTCCCTGGCTTCTCAGAGCCACCATGAGAAGCCCCCTGAGGTCACCTGCACAAGTCGAGGGAACCCAGGGTTTCCTGCCTCAACCCGGGAAAGACCTCGAGAGACCTTCTTCAACACGTCTCGAGGCCAGAGTCCCCTCCCATGGCTCGGGAGCAATGACGCGCTCCCCCTCGCCACTCGCATGGAGACCCGACTTCCCTGGCGCCCCACGAGAGGCTCACTGACCTCGCCGTCGTACCTCGTGAGAAACCGCACACTGGGGCCGCCGCTCGAGAACAACCCCGAGATTCCCCCGTCATCGAGAGATGAGGGCCTTCGTCTCCTGCATGGCCTAGAGACCAATCTCGCGACCTCTCTCCAAACGCCTCAGGAGGCTTGACTCCCTTGAGTCCACCCAGTGAGCTCCCAGAGATACCCGTCGCGACTCGAGAGCAGAGCGGGCTTCTTTGCTTCCACTCGAGATGAATGCCTGTCTCCCCGGGTGCGTCTGGAATGCAACCCCGAGATCCCTGTCGCCCCTGGAGAGGAACACTGGCTTCTGGACACAAGCCTAGATGAGGTCTATTGGCCCTGCAGTCACTCGAGAGCAATCCCCAGCTTTCCTTCGCAACTCGAATGGAAGATTGGACTTGCCTGGGCCAACACAAGAGGCAGCCTGAATTCCCCGTCGTAACTCGAGAATCCCGCTACACCTCGAGAAAAACCACGTGGTTCCCCCGTCATCGCAAGATGTAGCCCTGTGCCGCTACAGCGTCTCAGGAGAAGTCCCACTTTAGGAATTGGAGTTCGAAACGGTACTTGTCACCCTTGATGCGACCCACAAAGTGCCCCGACATCCCGGTCTCCCTCGAGAGGAACACCGAAGTTTTCCGGCAACACTTCCTCGGAGCCTCTTCTACCCTCCTGATCTGGACAGGAGGGTCGACTCCCCTGCTTTGTCTGGAAGGGGTTCCCGACCTTCCGGTCGCACCTCAGGATGAGGCCGGTCTCACGACGACATTCCAGACGTGGCCTCGTGGGTGGTTCCACATTCCGAAGGACCCCGATTTCCCGGTCCCCTCTTGATAAGAACCCGATGCCCGGACACCTCTTCGAACTCCACCCTGTGAATGAAGTCAACACGAAGGGGCAGTGACTCGCCCGTGCATCGTCGGGAAAAGACCCCCAGGTTCCAAATACCGCTCGACAAGTGGCCTGTCTCCCCGGGAACACCTCGAGAGGCAAGCGGAGTTCCATGCCTCAACCCAAGACGAGGCCTGACTCTCCTGTCCCAAGTCTGCAGGGACCTTGCGATCGGAGTCTGAAGTCAGAGGAACCCTGAGGTTCCTGCCTCAACTGGAGATGAGGCCCTCTTCCAATGCACCAAACCCAGTGGAGTGCCGAGAGGCCCCTCCCACCTCCAGTTTCCCTGACTTCTCAGAGCCACCATGAGAAGCCCCCTGAGGTCACCTGCACAAGTCGAGGGACCCCAGGGTGTCCTGCCTCAACCCGAGAAAGACCTCGAGAGACCTTCTTCAACACGTCTCGAGGCCAGATTCCCCTACCATGGCTCGGGAGCAATGACGCGCTCCCCCTCGCCACTCG
>NZ_BMGI01000011.1 GCF_014640115.1 Sinisalibacter lacisalsi
GAGATCCAACCAGTCCATTCTGAAGGAGATCAGCCCTGGGATTTCTTTGGAAGGAATGATGCTAAAGCTGAAACTCCAGTACTTTGGCCACCTCATGTGAAGGGTTGACTCATTGGAAAGACTCTGATGCTAGGAGGGATTGGGGGCAGGAAGAAAAGGGGACGACAGAGGATGAGATGGCTGGATGGCATCACTGACTCGATGGACATGAGTTTGAGTGAACTCCAGGAGATGGTGATGGACAGGGAGGCCTGGAGTGCTGCGATTCATGTGGTCGCAAAGAGTTGGACATGACTAAGCGACTGAAGTGAGCTGTACCGAACTGTTGTTCCATGTCCAGTTCTAACTGTTGCTTCCTGACCTGCATACAGATTTCTCAAGAGGCAGGTCAGGTGGTCTGGTATTCCCATCTCTTTCAGAATTTTCCACAGTTTATTGTGATCCACACAGTCAAAGGCTTTGGCATAGTCAATAAAGCAGAAATAGATGTTTTTCTGGAACTCTCTTGCTTTTTCCATGATCCAGCAGATGTTGGCAATTTGATCTCTGGTTCCTCTGCCTTTTCTAAAACCAGCTTGAACATCAGGAAGTTCATGGTTCACATATTGCTGAAGCCTGGCTTGGAGAATTTTGAGCATTACTTTACTAGCGTGTGAGATGAGTGCAGTTGTGCAGTAGTTTGAGCATTCTTTGGCATTGCCTTTCTTTGGGATTGGAATGAAAACTGACCTTTTCCAGTCCTGTGGCCACTGCTGAGTTTTCCAAATTTGCTGGCATATTGAGTGCAGCACTTTCACAGCATCATCTTTCAGGATTTGGAATAGCTCAACTGGAATTCCATCACCTCCACTAGCTTTGTTCATAGTGATGCTTCCTAAGGCCCACTTGACTTCACATTCCAGGATGTCTGGCTCTAGGTGAGTGATCACACCATCGTGATTATCTGGGTCATGAAGATCTTTTTTATATAGTTCTTCTGTGTATTCTTGCCACCTCTTCTTAATATCTTCTGCTTCTGTTAGGTCCATACCATTTCTGTCCTTTATCGAGCCCATCTTTGCATGAAATGTTCCCTTGGTATCTCTAATTTTCTTGAAGAGATCTCTAGTCTTTCCCATTCTATTGTTTTCCTCTATTTCTTTGCATTGATTGCTGAGGAAGGCTTTCTTATCTCTCCTTGCTATTCTTTGGAACTCTGCATTCAGATGGTTATATCTTTCCTTTTCTCCTTTGCTTTTCGCTTCTCTTCTTTTCACAGCTATTTGTAAGGCCTCCCCAGACAGCCATTTTGCTTTTTTGCATTTCTTTTCCATGGGGATGGTCTTGATCCCTGTCTCCTGTACAATGTCACGAACCTCCGTCCATAGTTCATCAGGCACTCTATCTATCAGATCTAGGCCCTTAAATCTATTTCTCACTTCCACTGTATAATCATAAGGGATTTGATTTAGGTCATACCTGAATGGTCTAGTGGTTTTCCCTACTTTCTTCAATTTAAGTCTGAATTTGGCAATAAGGAGTTCATGATCTGAGCCACAGTCAGCTCCTGGTCTTGTTTTTGCTGACTGTATAGAGCTTCTCCATCTTTGGCTGCAAAGAATATAATCAATCTGATTTCGGTGTTGACCATCTGGTGATGTCCATGTGTAGAGTCTTCTCTTGTGTTGTTGGAAGAGGGTGTTTGCTATGACCAGTGCATTTTCTTGGCAAAACTCTATTAGTCTTTGCCCTGCTTCATTCTGTATTCCAAGGCCAAATTTGCCTGTTACTCCAGGTTTTTCTTGACTCCCTACTTTTGCATTCCAGTCCCCTATAATGAAAAGGACTTCTTTTTTGGATGTTAGCTCTAAAAGGTCTTGTAGGTCTTCATAGAACCGTTCAACTTCAGCTTCTTCAGCATTACTGGTTGGGGCATAGACTTGGATTACTGTGATATTGAATGGTTTGCCTTGGAAATGAACAGAGATCATTCTGTCGTTTTTGAGATTGCATCCAAGTACTGCATTTCGGACTCTTTTGTTGACCATGATGGTTACTCCATTTCTTATAAGGGATTCCTGCCCACAATAGTAGATATTACGGTCATCTGAGTTAAATTCACCCACTCCAGTCCATTTTAGTTCGCTGATTCCTAGAATGTCGACGTTCACTCTTGCCATCTCCTGTTTGACCACTTCCAATTTGCCTTGATTCATGGACCTAACATTCCAGGTTCCTATGCAATATTGCTCTTTACAGCATCGGACCTTGCTACCATTGCCAGTCACATCCACAACTGGGTGGTAATTCTGCTTTGGCTCGACCCCCCTTCATTCATTATGGAGTTATT
>NZ_BMGI01000012.1 GCF_014640115.1 Sinisalibacter lacisalsi
CTTGCGAAGAAATGGGCTCCGCGGCCCCGCAAACCCAAAGCCCCCGAGGGCACGACCTGAGAACAGCCCCCATCCGCGGTCCACGCCGGATGGTTACTCTGGAAGGGACCGGCAACTTCGATTTCGCCGCGCATGCTGGCCATCCGAAACATCGTGACGATCCCGAGCTCTGCATCCGAAAGGGGCAAGCCCAGCACATCAACCAGCACCTCGTGAACGCCAGGGTGGTATTCTTCGATGGCCACCATCAGGAACTCTCGCTCGTCCATGCCGAGCGCGTGAGCAAGGGCCGGGATGCGTTCGAGCGGGACCTTTGTCTCACCTGACTTGAGCATGGAGATGATGTTCGCCTTCTTGAAACCGGCGCGATCGGCGATTTCACGTTGGTTCAGCTCGGACTGCTCGATGGCTTTGGCGAGCATGTTGGCGGTTGGGCTGTAAGTCATCGGACACCTCTTGATGATCTGCGATTGCTGATGCGTTGTGCTAGTCAGCGAGCAAAGATCCGAGGTGTTCGGGCCATGGGGATGACGCCGATGACCGAAGATATCCATGGTGCGACAACCAGGATCTTACGGTCCGATAAACACACCAGTCCGTCGATTCATAGTCGGATACAGCCTGTTGCGGATGGTCGTTGCGACGCGTAAGGCCGCGCTTAACGAGGCGGACGACGGCTCTCATGTTTCGAAGGGATGTGGACTTGGCGAAGGCGTTCTGATTGCATGTGAACCTGTGTGTTCAAGGTGCGAGATGGCGAATGAGTTCTGAAAGAATACGAGCGGTTCGGCTTGCGTGCTCGACGGTCGCCGTTTTCGCGTTTGTGGGAGTCTCCTTCGCAGAAAGCCTGATCTGCGAGAACCCCCGTCGAGAATACAATCTTGTTTATGACCAGGGCGAAGCGGAGGTCCTGATCAACCCTGACAGCGCCAAAGTCGCTTGGCCGGTCACGTCGTCGCTTATGGATGATAGGCAGCACGTCGTCATGGTTGAACTTGGGCGTGAAGGGATGACGGCGCAGATCCACATTCGGCCTTTTCAGAAAGTCGACATTTTCTCGCGGGGGGAACTGATTCAGACTGACGCCTGCTATTCCGCCGCTGACGCTGCCACCAATGTACAGCCCCGGCCCTTGCTTAGCGTCGCGCGCTTTTCATCGTTTGAGGTTGAGACTGCTGTCGTCCAGGATCTCACGAAATGCCCGAAGCCCAAACTGAGCCGTGACGTTGGCATGCCCGATCTTTGGGGCTGCGTCTTCCCAGGAGCCGAAGTCTTGAAGCTCTTTGTCAACGAAGACGGGAAGGGCGGCGTCAAGAACGTGAAGATTATGTGGAACGACTGGACGCGCGACAATGGCTACGGCATCCATGCAGACAGAAAGATCGCAATGTCTTGGATCTCGGCACTGGCGACTCGCTATGCGCCGCACTCCGTGGAGGCCGTGGTGAGAGCCTTCAAAGGCACACGAGACGTGACGATCGATGGAGACGGCTACCAGCTCGTCTTTTCGTATTCCAAGGGACCGGCGATCGACGAGCGGCTTTTGTCAATTACCTCGGAGTAACTGCGGTCACCAACGCGCACCTAATTGCGTGCAAATGGGATGCCCTTGGTTGATCCACGTGAAGCACGGCCGAGAAGCCGAGAAACCGCGCTGCACGATGACGAGATTGCCCCCCCCTCCCCCCGGCCCTCGCACACCTTCGAGCTAGGGATGATGCTACGCGCCGACGTGAACAACTACTTCGGTGAAGTTGCGCCTTGATAGACGCCCTCTCCAAGGATTGGCCGATGTGCCAGCTTTCTCCCTAGGCAATGTGTTCATGTGAATGCTGTCGGTCTCTAGGACTTCCAACACATAGAGATCTCTCGGCACGGGGAGAGCCTTTCCCAAACCAGTCTTGTGAGGGAAACGAAGGCACGTCGAACCCCGGGAGGCAGAGTGACTTGCACTCTGGATTCGCTTCGGCCCGCTCAAGGTTTGAGGTGCCCCTAGATTTGTAGACGCTTTGCCCCCTTACTTTGAGCCGAGGAGGCGACCATGGGTACAAGCAACTACAGCGACGAGTTCAAGCGGGA
>NZ_BMGI01000013.1 GCF_014640115.1 Sinisalibacter lacisalsi
GTGCATGATCAATCACGTGATACGTGTGTGATCAGCCACATGATCAGTGCATGATATCCACGTGATCAGTGCAGGATAGCCACGTGATCACTTCATGATTATTCACGTGATCAGTACATGATCAGTCACGTGAACAGTGCATGATCATTTACGTGATCTGTGCATGATCAGTCACGTGACCAGTATATGGTAGCTACGTGATCATTCCATGACGAGCCACGTGAGCAGTGCATGATAGAAACGTGATGTGTGCATGATGAGTTACGTGAGCAGAGTATGATCAGCCACGTGATCAGTGCATGAGTGCCACGTGATCAGTGCATGTTATGTCACGTGACAGGTGTATGATCAGCCACGTGATCAGTGCATGATCAGCCACGTGATCAGTGCATGATAGCCACGTGATCAGTGCATGATCAGTCACGTGATCAGTGTATGATCAGCCACGTGAACAGTGCATGCTCAGTCACGTGATCCGGGCCTGCTGAGCTGCGTGATTAGTGTCTGCTCATCTGCTTGACAATTGCCAGCTGAGCTGCACGATTCCTGCCTGTCATCTGCTTGACAATTGCCAGCTGTGCTGTGTAATTCCTGCCTGCTCAGCTGCTTGATTATTGCCAGCTGAGCAGCATGATTCCTCACAGCTGAGTTCCATGATTATTGCCTGCTGACTGTTTGATTCGTGCCTACTCAGCTCTTTGTTTATTGCCTCCAGAGGCACATGATCAGTGTATGATAGCAAACATGATCAGCGCATGATCAGTCACATGATCAGCGCCATTAAGTCACGTGATCACTACATGATAGTCATGTGATCAGTCCATGCTCAGTCACGGTATCAGTGCATGATCAGCCACGTGATCAGTGCATGATCTGTCACATGATTAGTGTATGATCATCCACGTGATCAGTGCATGGGCAGTCATGTGATCAGTGCATGATATAGACGTGATCAGTGCATGATCAGTCACGTGATCAGTGCATGATAGCCACGTGATCAGTGCATGATCAGTCACGTGATCGGTGTATGATCATTCACGTGACCTGTACATGGTAGCTACATGATCATTGCATGATCAGCCAAGTGAGTAGTGCATGATAGCCACGTGATCAGTGCATGACAGGCCACGTGAGCAATGCATGATAGCCACGTGATCAGTGCATGATCAGTCACGTGATCATTGCATGATCAGCCACGTGATCAGTGCATGATCAGCCACGTGATCAGTGCATGATCAGTCACGTGATCAGTGTATGTCCAGCCAAGTGATCAGTGCATTATAGCCACGTGATCAGTGCATGATCAGTCACGTGATCAGTGCATGATCAGTCACGTGATCGGTGTGTGATCATCCACGTGAACAGTGCATGCTCAGTCACGTGATCAGGGCCTGCTGAGCTGCGTGATTACTGTCTGCTCATCTGCTTGACAATTTCCAGCTGAGCTGCACGATTCCTGCCTGTCATCTCCTTGACAATTGCCACCTGTGCTGCGTAATTCCTGCCTGCTCATCTACTTGATTATTGCCAGCTGAGCAGCATGATTTCTCAGAGGTGAGTTCCATGATTATAGCCTGCTGACTGATTCCTGCCTACTCAGCTCTATGTTCATTGCCTCCAGAGGCACATGATCAGTGTGTGACACCAAACATGATCAGCACATGATCAGTCACATGATCAATGCATGATAAGCCACGTGATCAGTGCATGATCAGCCACGTGATCAGTGCATGATCAGTCACGTGACCAGTACATGGTAGCTACGTGATCATTGCATGATCAGCCACGTGATCAGTGCATGATAGCCACGTGATCAGTGCATGATCAGTCACGTGATCAGTGCATGATCAGCCACGTGATCAGTGCATGATCAGTCACGTGATCAGTGTATGATCAGCCACGTGATCAGTGCATGATCAGTCACGTGATCAGGGCCTGCTGAGCTGCGTGATTACTGCCTGCTCATCTGCTTGACAATTTCCAGCTGAGCTGCACGATTCCTGCCTG
>NZ_BMGI01000014.1 GCF_014640115.1 Sinisalibacter lacisalsi
CATTGGAGGAGGACATGGCAACCCACTCCAGTGTTCTTGCCTGGAGAATCCCAGGGACTGCGGGGCCTGGTGGGCTGCCGTCCATGGGGTCACACAGACTCGGACACGACTGAAACGACTTCGCAGCAGCAGCAGCAGCAGCAGCAGCAGCAGCAGTGCATAGATATCAAAAGGGTTTAGAACAGTCAGGTAGGATCACACAAGTCACCGTGAAGCAATACTTCTCCACTTAGCCAAAGCTAACAAAAGATTTCTCTTCTAGGTCAACCTAGAAGAGATCACGGAAGAGGTAAAGAAACTTAAAATCCATTAGCAAAGGCAGTTCAACCTCTCAAGAAACCTTG
This sequence comes from Sinisalibacter lacisalsi, assembly GCF_014640115.1. Taxonomy (GTDB): domain Bacteria; phylum Pseudomonadota; class Alphaproteobacteria; order Rhodobacterales; family Rhodobacteraceae; genus Sinisalibacter; species Sinisalibacter lacisalsi. Next base: position 345 of record NZ_BMGI01000014.1, read on the forward strand.
TGCTAGGCACAACACTCTTTTCTGGGGGTCCACTTTCCCTACAACCTCCTGATCCCATTCTGTACCCATTCCTTTGCTTCTCCCATCCTGAAACTGCCACCTGGAAGAAAGAACGACGTCGTTTTCCTTCAGAAAATGCGATTTCATGCCACATACCTTCTTTTAATACCAAGTCATACATTTCCCTTCAGCAACCAAGAACTGACTTTTATATTGGCATTCGACAGATTGGTGAACATACCTATCAGTGATAGTAGCGCCCCTCCCCTCCCCCGCACGCACGCACACACACACACACACACACACACACACACACACACACCCAAGATCAGAACCAAACAAAACAAAAAAAAATTGCTTTCTTACGTTTCACATGTCAGGATGGTGCCAGACACTCTTATTGGATAGTCAAAAATCTCTTTTGTTTCTGTGTAAAAGGGAGGTCCTTTCAAGGCGTGAATGTTTCAGAACTTTAATTTATTTGGAAATGACCCAGCTCTTCAGTACACTGTCGTCACTTAGTTTAGCACAGGATAGAAACTCGGGTAACCAAAACACCTGGAGAAACGATTGTATGTTCAGTTCAGTTCAGTGGCTCAGTCGTGTCTGACTCTTTGGGACCCCGTGGCCTGCAGGACGCTGGGCTTCCGTGTCCATCACCAACTCCAGGGGCTTGCTCAAACTCATGTCCATCGAATCAGTGATGCCATCCAACCATCTTAGCCTCTGTCGTCCCCTTCTCCTCTGCCTTCAATCAAGACTCTCATAGGCAGATATTTTCGAGTGTAATTAGTGTTCATAGTTTATCTAAAAGCTCATATCACATTTAATTTTTCGTTTTGTTCCTGTTCTTTCGAGGTACTTTCTTGTTGACAAGCTTGTGACAGATAGAACGATATGCAATAGCAATTTTTACCTTAGAACAAACCGAGGCACTATGAACATTTTGTGCTTCATGTTGATGACTCTTAGACATGTCTACAGTAGAGGAGCAAAAACAAAACTACTAGATATTTCATATTGACTAGTTCCCAGTTCACGGGACTCTGACATTCCCTGAGGTCAAAGTTTTCTTGTATTGGAAGCAGTTGGGTTTGCAAGGGCTGCCTTGTCTTGAGACCATTGAAATAAGAACTCAGAACTTGAGCACTATTATCAAAAATCACAAGGCTCACACTGACACAGACATCAATCCAGACAGACAAGACAAGACATCTTCCAGTTTTCCGCCTGAGATGGAAAAGATTTCTTTGAGCCGTTTTTTCTGGGGAGTGGGGGGTGGGGCTGGCGGCCAGGCAGGCTTTGGGAAGGAGCTCCTGGTTTGGAATTGCATATGAAAAGAACCAGCTTTCCGGGTTCCAAGGAATCAAGTTTCCTTGGAAACCAACTTTGTCCGGTTCTATAGAATATCATGGCCCTCCTAGGTCAGGTCGTCTTTCCTTTCCGTAGTCCTCGTTGGATCC
>NZ_BMGI01000015.1 GCF_014640115.1 Sinisalibacter lacisalsi
ACGGATGAGATCGAAAAGACTTTTCTGCGGGCTTCTGCTATTTTTCACCAGTGCGTTCGACCTCGTGGCGAAGCGTGGCGTGTCGGCAGGAAGCGTCACCGGGCAGCCCATTCAGTCCCTGCCGATTTGAGGCGATCGCACACCCGCTGCCTTTCCCGGGGGCGTGGGGTCGCCAGGCGGCAACGAACTGTTCATAGCTCTTTTCCGCGTGCTCCGCGATCCGTGCCTCCTGCTGGCGCAGTTCCTTCACGTTGTAGGCATAGCTCGCGCCGCGCTTGCTACCCTTCTTCTGTGGCTGGCCGGCAACCAGTTCCATAGCGCGGCGCTTGTGGGCGACCAGGCTTGGCCGGGCCCAATGATAGTCCTCGCCCTTCGTCAGCATGTGCCAGCACAGGCTCGCGAGCTTTCGTGCGACAGCGACGGCGGCGATCTGATGACCACGGCGCGCTCGGATGCGGATGAAGAAAGCCCGCAGTGGTCCGGGTGCTTTCGCCGCTGCCCAGGCCGCCTCGACCAGCATCGCGCGGGCGTGGCTGCGCCCGGCCTTGCTGATCCGACCATGATGGGCGGGGCCGAGGCCGGATTGGCGCACCCGCGGGTTCAACCCAAAATAGCTCACCAGTTTCTGGGGTGAGTTGAAACGGTCGATACTCCCGATCGCCGCCATCAGCCCGGCCGCAACCGTCAGATTTACACCCGTGATAGTCAGCAGCCGCTGGATTGCCTCGTCATCGATCGCGTCTTTGGCGATGTCGCGGTCGAGCACGGCAAGGTCCTCACCGAGCCGGTCCAACTCGCGGACATGGCGCGCGATTGCGGCTCGCTCGTCTTCCGGCACCGGCTGGCGGCTCAGCCAGTCGCGGCCACGCTTGTTGAAGAGATCGGCGTGCGGACATTTCGGGATCAGATGCGCGTGCAGGATGGCATGCACCTCGTTCTTGATCCGGGTCCGGTGCCGGACGACCTGATAGCGCCGCGCCACAAGCCTGCGCATTCGTTCCGTCGCTGCGTCCGGGGTCCAGATCTCCGGCAGGTAGCCAGCGGCATGCAAGCTCGCCAATGTCGCCGCATCCACCTTGTCGGTCTTCACGTGGGCATGGGCGATCGCTTTCACCTGGAGGGGGTTGGCAATCACCACCCGTTTCACATGGGGCGACAGAACCCGGGACACCGCCATGCAGTTGCCGGTCGCCTCGATCACCACCTCGTCCGTCTTCTTCAATTGCCGACCGAGGCCCTCCAGGGCCGTGCGGGTCATTTCGACCCGACCTTCATGTCGGGTCAGACCGTTTTCCCAGATCACCACCTCCCCGAAAGTCCGGTGGATATCTATTCCGATCACGCGTCGCATGCGCGCCTCCCTTGCCAGTTGAAAACAACGGGAGCGGCGGGCAACACGACAACTACGGATTCGCGCTCTCGGCGCAACCGGGCGAGTCGCAGAGGCGGCCAGCTACTAACTCGAGCTCTCAGCTCATGCTATAAGAACGGCCTGCCCGCACCTTCGTGCTCCCGGTGCCTCTGTCCCGGATGCTCGCAGCATACACCCTGATCAAAGAATCAACGCCGAACATCGGCACCGAGAACCTCATACCGGTTAC
>NZ_BMGI01000016.1 GCF_014640115.1 Sinisalibacter lacisalsi
ACGTGTTTATCAGGCAATGATCAGTGACTGACAGGCGCTGATCATGGGACTGTGCACGCACTGATCACGTGGCTATCATGCACTGATCACGTGACTGATCATGCACTGATGACGTGGCTGATCAGGCACTGATCACGTGTTTATCAGGCAGTGATCAGTGACTGACAGGCGCTGATCAGGGGACTGTGCACGCACTGATCAGGTGGCTGATCAGGAACTGACCACCTGACCGCGCATGCAGTGATCACGTGGCTGGTCGTTCACTGATCACGTGTTTATCATACGGTGATCCCGTGACTGAGAGGCGCTGATCACGTGACTGTGCCGTCAGTGATCACGTGGCTGAGCAGGCACTGATATCGTGACTGAGCATGCACTGATCATGTGCCGGGAGCCGGGGAGGCATTCCACTCTGGACAAAGGTCATGAGGAAGGAGGCTCGGCATACGCAAATGCGGGATCGAGCCTCAGGAGTCCACCCGGATATTCTCGAGCATCTCCCCCCCAAAAAAACCAGAGTCTGCCTACTGTATTGCTTTGTGCTCTCACCTCTGATTTCACTGGGGGCTGTCCCCCACCACCATCTCGCTCTCTCTGTCAAAGAGTTAACTTACAGCTCCAATTCATAAAGTTCCTTGTCATTCTTCCCTTTAACTTCCAGCTGAGTCTCCATCTGGAGCGCGGAACCCACCACGCTTACTAATTATGCCTGGGCTGCTAAGACCCACTCGAGAAGGTGTCTAGGGTGAGGCACCTTTCGCTATTCGAGAGGGCGCCTGCGGCCTACGTAAGTGGTGCAAACTTCTTGTCTTGAAGTTTGATTGGTCTTCCGCGTAAACCAAGCTACTCAGTCTCTTTTCTCCACCGAATTTTCCTACTGAGCTCTCCTCATACTATTATTCTTGACATCTCTGATTAGCATATAAATAGTCGCCTAGGCCATCTCTCCTTCGAATACCCTGGATCAGTTGGGGCTGGTCCCCGGCAGGTGGCGACCGAACAGGGACCTCAGGAGGCAATACTCAAAGAGCTGAGCAGACACGAACCACGCAATCAGCAGGCAATAAGCATGGAGCTCAGCAGTGACGAATCATGCTGCTCAACTGGCAATAATCAAGCACGTGACCAGGCAGGAATCACGCAGCTCAGCTGGCAATTGTCAAGCAGATGAGCCGACAGGAATCACGCAGCTCAGCTGGCAATTGTCATGCAGATGAGCCGGCAGGAATCACGCAGCTCAGCAGGCCCTGATCACGTGACTCTGCAGGCATGATCACGTGGCTGATCAAGTCCAGATCACGTGACTGAGCATGCACTGATCACGTGGCTATCATGCACTGATGACGTGACTGCGCATGCACTGATGACGTGGCTGATCGGGCACTGATCACATGGCTCATCATGCACTGATCACGTGTTTATCAGGCAATGATCAGTGACTGACAGGCGCTGATCATGGGACTGTGCACGCACTGATCACGTGGCTATCATGCACTGATCACGTGACTG
>NZ_BMGI01000017.1 GCF_014640115.1 Sinisalibacter lacisalsi
AAAGCCCAGAGATAAATCCATGCACATATGGACACCTTATCTTTGACAAAGGAGGCAAGAATATACAATGGATTAAAGACAATCTCTTTAACAAGTGGTGCTGGGAAAACTGGTCAACCACTTGTAAAAGAATGAAACTAGAACACTTTCTAACACCATACACAAAAATAAACTCAAAATGGATTAAAGATCTAAACGTAAGACCAGAAACTATAAAACTCCTAGAGGAGAACATAGGCAAAACACTCTCTGACATACATCACAGCAGGATCCTCTATGACCCACCTCCCAGAATATTGGAAATAAAAGCAAAAATAAACAAATGGGACCTAATTAAACTTAAAAGCTTCTGCACATCAAAGGAAACTATAAGCAAGGTGAAAAGACAGCCTTCAGAATGGGAGAAAATAATAGCAAATGAAGCAACTGACAAACAACTAATCTCAAAAATATACAAGCAACTCCTACAGCTCAACTCCAGAAAAATAAATGACCCAATCAAAAAATGGGCCAAAGAACTAAACAGACATTTCTCCAAAGAAGACATACAGATGGCTAACAAACACATGAAAAGATGCTCAACATCACTCATTATCAGAGAAATGCAAATCAAAACCACTATGAGGTACCATTTCACGCCAGTCAGAATGGCTGCGATCCAAAAGTCTACAAACAATAAATGCTGGAGAGGGTGTGGAGAAAAGGGAACCCTCTTACACTGTTGGTGGGAATGCAAACTAGTACAGCCACTATGGAGAACAGTGTGGAGATTCCTTAAAAAACTGGAAATAGAACTGCCTTATGATCCAGCAATCCCACTGCTGGGCATACACACTGAGGAAACCAGAATTGAAAGAGACACGTGTACCCCAATGTTCATCGCAGCACTGTTTATAATAGCCAGGACATGGAAGCAACCTAGATGTCCATCAGCAGATGAATGGATAAGAAAGCTGTGGTACATATACACAATGGAGTATTACTCAGCCATTAAAAAGAATACATTTGAATCAGTTCTAATGAGGTGGATGAAACTGGAGCCTATTATACAGAGTGAAGTAAGCCAGAAAGAAAAACACCAATACAGTATACTAACGCATATATATGGAATTTAGAAAGATGGTAACAATAACCCTGTATACGAGACAGCAAAAGAGACACTGATGTATAGAACAGTCTTTTGGACTCTGTGGGAGAGGGAGAGGGTGGGAAGATTTGGGAGAATGGCATTGAAACATGTAAAATATCATGTATGAAACGAGTTGCCAGTCCAGGTTCGATGCACGATACTGGATGCTTGGGGCTGGTGCACTGGGATGACCCAGAGGGATGGTATGGGGAGGGAGGAGGGAGGAGGGTTCAGGATGGGGAACACATGTATACCTGTGG
>NZ_BMGI01000018.1 GCF_014640115.1 Sinisalibacter lacisalsi
AGATTCCCCTACTGCCGTGAGCCGGCATATTGCATATTGAGTGCATATTGCATATTGCATATTGAGTGCAGCACTTTCCACAGCATCATCTTTCAGGATCTGGAATAGCTCCACTGGAATTCTATCACTGCTGGGAGCCCGTGAGGAACTCCGCCCATGACAAAGGTCATGAGGAAGGAGGCTCGGCATACGCAAAGGCAGGATCGAGCTTCAGGAGTCCCCCTGGAAATTCTCGAGCATATACCCCCAAAACCAGAGTCTGCCTACTTTCTGCTTGTGCTTTCACCTAAACCTCTGACTTTACGGGGGGCTCTCCCCCACTACCTCTCTCTGAAAAAAGAGTTAGCTTACAGTTCCAGTTAATAATTCCTGGGTGTGACAGTGTTTAACCTACAAACTCCTTTGGAAATCCTCTAGCCTGCCTGAATAGGTTTTTCCGGCCACATGGGATTGTTCAGAGCCTCCCAACTGTGAGAGGCAGGAGATGTTCTAAACTGTCTAAACACAGATTCTTTTGAGTAGTTACAAGATTGATTAGAAATTGTATTGGTGAATGGTTTTTCACTTGTTGGGCCATTGTTTGCTGCTAAGTTTCCATATCCCTTACCTGCTGTGTCCCTGGCAGTGTATTGATTAATATAATTGGTGTAAGTAGTAGCTTTAATGTTTGTAACCTGGGACCCTTGAGTTAATTCTTTTTCTTGTTATAGCCCACCACACCTTTGCTCTGTAGGAATGCAACTTTATCTAATGCTTTTTTGGAGGGTGGCTCCTGACCAACCACCTTTAGAGAAAAATAAGTTTTCTGAAGAAAAGGTCTTAAAATGTTAACAGGCCTCCGGGCCAGAAGATGATGCAAATCACCTAAGCTTTTGCATATGATAAGTTTGCAGGAAGAAAGCCTGGTTTGCTGCAAGACTCGACCCCTTCCCCCATTATCCTCTATGCATAACTTAAGGTATAAAAACTACTTTGAAAAATAAAGTGCGGGCCTTGTTCACCGAAACTTGGTCTCACCATGTCGTTCTTTCTCTTACCTTCTGGCTGA
>NZ_BMGI01000019.1 GCF_014640115.1 Sinisalibacter lacisalsi
AACAGGAAGCCCAGAGGTGCCCGTGTAGTTTGGCGAAGGCCTTAGGAGGTCACTTGGAAATGCTGCTGGCTGTGAGGGGGGGAGGGGGCAGATGTGCACAGAGCTGTGCAGGCTTGTCCTTTGCATGGATGTTCTTTGTAGAAATCCACCTCGGAGCCATCTCCTGATGTGTAGGAATTTCCCAGACAAACCTTGAGCTAAGCAATGCGTTTTTTCCTTAGGAAATGTTGGTCTTCAGCGATGTTCAAAGCCTGTGTATTTCGGCTAGACTCTGGCTTCAGGTCGGTTCCCCCAAAAGGCTCAGAAGCGACCTGAACCAAACAGTAAGTTTTCCTCCTACCTTGTTCTCCTCATCTACGTTAAGAGTATACTTTAAGAGTATCCTGGCACATACATGTACTGCCTCACCCCTAGCCTCAGTCATGTGTTCCAAGAACTTCTGTCCGTTTATTTATTTGTTTTTGGTAACATTGAATTCGTTTTGACTATGCTGGGTCTTTGCTGCTCGCTGGAAGTTGCTAGGACCTCTGGACTGCAGTCTCCCATCTCTTGCTGACCTCTTGTTGACCTCTGCAGAATCCTGGTTGCTGGGAGCTTGTTAGTTCCTTGTTCCTTACCCGGACCTCCTGTGGTAAGTGTTTTCTCTCCTCTGGGGCCTGCTAAGGGTGGGTGGGCATTGGCATCCCAAAGGTGGCTAGAAGTCAATGATTTAGGCAGGCTTGTGAATAGATATGGGAGAAGGCAATGGCACCCCACTCCAGTACTCTTGCCTGGAAAATCTCATGGACGGAAGAGCCTGGTAGGCTGCAGTCCATGGGGTCGCTCAGAGTCGGAGACGACTGAGCGACTTAACTTTCACTTTTCACTTTCATGCATTGGAGAAGGAAATGGCAACCCACTCCAGTGTTCTTGCCTGGAGAATCCCAGGGACGGGGGAGCCTGGTGGGCTGACGTCTATGGGGTCACACAGAGTTGGACACGACTGAAGCAA
>NZ_BMGI01000020.1 GCF_014640115.1 Sinisalibacter lacisalsi
ACGGGCTCACCCCATGGGAGTATCATCAACGGTCAAGAGAGGACCAAACCCTGAACAGAGCTAACCAATAAACGCGGACTCTCGGGGGAGCATGTCATGTCCACTATCTCGTGGTGGACACTATCGATCACCCTCTATGCGTGACAGAGCAGTGACGCCGGACGCTTACGAAGAGGCCGGCCTGAGAAACAGGGAAACAGGTTTTTTTGGGGGGGGGCATATAACGACGAAAGCCGCCCATCAGGACGGCGCTCGTTCGATGACCCGAGATTTGGTTGCGGGGGTAGGATTTGAACCTACGACCTTCAGGTTATGAGCCTGCGTGCCATAGCCCAGAAACCTCGCGAGAAACAGAATTATTATTTGATTTCTGGAAATTACCTTGGACACACATTGACCTACACGGTCAAGTCATGCCACCCATGTCCGACAGCAGCCGGACACATGGCGGACACAATGCCGAATATCACCGAGACATTTGCGAAGCGGGCAGAAGCGCCCGAGACGGGCAGTAAGATTCATTATGACGACGCCATCAAAGGCTTTGGGCTCCGTGTGACCAAGGCCGGAGCAAAGGCCTTCATTCTGAACTTTACGGTCAACAAGCGCGAGCGGCGCATGACGATCGGCAGCTATCCCACTTGGAGCGCGGCGGCGGCACGCGAGGAGGCCAAACGCCTTCGACGCCTGATCGATCAGGGGCAGGACCCACTTGAGGAACGCAACCAACGCAAGGCTGCGCCGAATGTTGCAGATCTCTGGTCGGAATATGAACGTGTCCATCTTCCAACCCTGTCCAAGCGGAGCCAAAATGATCAACGTGGGATGTGGTTGAAGTTCATTCTACCTGAACTTCGTTCGGTTCAGGTGAGAGAACGTAACCATCCGGCGTGGACCGCGGATGGGGGCTGTTCTCAGGTCGTGCCCTCGGGGGCTTTGGGTTTGCGGGGCCGCGGAGCCCATTTCTTCGCAAG
>NZ_BMGI01000021.1 GCF_014640115.1 Sinisalibacter lacisalsi
TTGCGAAGAAATGGGCTCCGCGGCCCCGCAAACCCAAAGCCCCCGAGGGCACGACCTGAGAACAGCCCCCATCCGCGGTCCACGCCGGATGGTTACTGATGATCGGCACGTAGTCGCTGAAATCCGCGTAGGAAATAAGTGGATGATCGATTTCGCCTCTGGCACGCGCCTTTTCGCGCTTTTCGATCCAGCTTTGGCGGATTGGGCCGGGGACGCGGTGCTTGATCCACTGATCGCCACATTCCTTGATCATCTGTTCGTCGATGAACTGGCGAAGCTGCGTTTCAAAACGCTGCAGTCGGTCATGGGCAGCGTTCGTCCGCGCAAACGCTGCCTCTTGCTCGTCGCCCTCCCTGATCTCTTCGTAGTCATAGACATCGATGATTGGTGGCGGTGCGCCCCTCAGATCGGCAATGTCGAGGCTCTGTGTAAAGGCGTCCGCCGGAAATGCAGTAAGCGCGGGGTCGAAACCACGCTCCATGTAGAAGGCCGAACGCGCGAGCGGATTATCGAAGATCTCCTTCGGAAAGTTGATTCGGTCCTGCCAGTCTCCGAGATCGATGCGCAGAAGTTCAGTCAAACGATCGTCGAAGGCCGGAATGTTTTGTAGCGCGAAGCCAATGCTCTGAATGTCGGCGAAGGCGCTGACAGAGCGCATCTGCGCTTGCATGTCGAGCCAAGGGCTACGGATGGCCTCCGTCGCGCGGCGAAGGTAATCCTGATTATCTATGAGATGTTTGACGAGTTCTGAAGCGTGATCGGCCCGGTAGGCTGCCATCAGCTCGGTCGCTACCTTGAATTCCGGTAGCTTGAAGCGTTCGGTCGCTAGCGCGAGTTGCTTTTGCAGCTCGGCAATAGCACTATGAGGTGCCCCTAGATTTGTAGACGCTTTGCCCCCTTACTTTGAGCCGAGGAGGCGACCATGGGTACAAGCAACTACAGCGACGAGTTCAAGCGGGA
>NZ_BMGI01000022.1 GCF_014640115.1 Sinisalibacter lacisalsi
AGCCCCAAAAATAAAGTCTGACACTGTTTCCACTGTTTCCCCATCTATTTGCCATGAAGTGATGGGACCGGATGCCATGATCTTAGTTTTCTGAATGCTGAGCTTTAAGCCAACTTTTTCACTCTCCTCTTTCACTTTCATCAAGAGGCTCTTTAGTTCTTCTTCACTTTCTGCCATAAGGGTGGTGTCATCTGCATATCTGAGGTTATTGATATTTCTCCTGGCAATCTTGATTCCAGCTTGTGCTTCATCCAGCCCAGCGTTTCTCATGATGTACTCTGCATAGAAGTTAAATAAACAGGGTGACAATATACAGCCTTGATGTACTCCTTTTCCTATTTGGAACCAGTCTGTTGTTCCATGTCCAGTTCTAACTGTTGCTTCCTGACCTGCATACAGGTTTCTCAAGAGGCAGGTCAGGTGGTCTGGTATTCCCATCTCTTTCAGAATTTTCCAGTTTATTGTGATCCACACAGTCAAAGAGACACTGATGTATAGAACAGGCTTATGGACTCTGTGGGAGAGGGAGAGAGTGGGAAGATTTGGGAGAATGGCATTGAAACATGTAAAATATCATGTATGAAACGAGTTGCCAGTCCAGGTTCGATGCACGATACTGGATGCTTGGGGCTGGTGCACTGGGACGACCCAGAGGGATGGTATGGGGAGGGAGGAGGGAGGAGGGTTCAGGATGGGGAACACATGTATACCTGTGGCGGATTCATTTTGATATTTGGCAAAACTAATACAATATTGTAAAGTTTAAAAATAAAATTAAAAAAAAAAAGAAAGAAAAAAAAGCATCAATTCTTCAGTGCTTAGCTTTCTTCACAATCCAACTATCACATCCATACATGACCACTGGAAAAACCATAGCCTTGACT
>NZ_BMGI01000023.1 GCF_014640115.1 Sinisalibacter lacisalsi
AGGATCTCTACTTCAGGTCTGTATCTATGGTCGGACATAGCGCCGGACCTACGCCGTGAGCCTCAAGTCAGAAAGACGGCCCTCCCCGGAGGCTTACCTTCCAGACAGCGCTCGAGGCATTGCTGGACCTGGCCGCCATGGCAAACCGATGATGCCCATTTCGATGCAAGACGAGCGTTGCGGACCCTCCTGGGTCCGCGCAGACACCTCACCATCGAGGCCCGTTACCAAGGAACGAGTCGAGAAATACACGGGAGGAGAAGGCGAGATCCTCGACAGCCTCCTGCGTGAATGCAGATGCATCTACACGCCGTGATTTGCTCGGAGCCATCTCCATAAGGCTCGCCGCATTCGCTCATCACGAATCCGAGTAGACCTTAACATCGCCCGGGACAACGATTGATTCCTAGGCAAGAAACCGATCTCCCTCATTACGTCCCCAGATCTAAGCCCGCGCTTCTCCATGATTTCCGCAACCCGCTTAATCGTTCGTGGTGCGAGGTGCCCATCGTCCGGCGTCAAGCTCCGCGATTTGGCTGAAGCGCCAGGCACAGGTGCGGGATGGATTGGCCTGCCAGGGCCATGGGTTACGGAGGCAATTGCAGCAGCGCAGTGAGGAGAAGAAAGGGCTGACGTCACTCCGATTTGCCGCAAGAAATCGGCCTGCTCAGTAGGGGATGCCTTCTGGGTAGTGCCCCGTGAAGTGGTGTAGGAACTGGCGTCCACCTGCTTCTTCATAGCCGGTGACATGCTCCCCCGAGAGTCCGCGTTTATTGGTTAGCTCTGTTCAGGGTTTGGTCCTCTCTTGACCGTTGATGATACTCCCATGGGGTGAGCCCGT
>NZ_BMGI01000024.1 GCF_014640115.1 Sinisalibacter lacisalsi
GCACAGAGCAGCCTCTCGGCCGGGGCTCTGTGCTATCGCGCCTGGGCGCAGAGCTGGAGCTCCGCCGGTGTGGAAGCTCACTCGGTCCTTCCCAGTACAGGCTTGCAAGCACCCGCCGGCAGCCAGCCTCTTCTCTCCCGCGTTCCGGGCATTGGGCTCCAAACCTGGGACCAAAGTAACTGCCCGGAGCTCACTGATCATGGGCTGGTTCCCCTGCGCTGCGGCTGTGCTAGGGAGCCCAAACGCCCAGGGGAAGCCCGCACAGCACATCCACCTGCCTCTAGGCGGGAGGACAGCTCCAGGGAAGGCCCGGTCTGGCAGGCGCTTTCTGGGCACAAACGGAGCAACACTCTGGCTGTGGAGCTGCCTCCCCAAGCCAGGGGCACCGGGACCCTGATTCCCTCCGTGCGGCGCTTAGTCTGGGCGGGGAAGCACCAGCTTGGGAATGCAGCCTGGGGCGCTTCCTTTCCCTCGGAAAGAGCTCTCCCCGCGGGAGGCTTTGGCAGTGTGCACACCCCCAGCCCCTAAGCCCTCTGCAAGGACGCCTGGCTCCTAGGTCCGAAGGGAAGGCGAGAGCTGAGCTGAGGCACCAGTCAGGCACCACTCACGGCTCCCACACTCCCGCAGCCTGCTCCTTCCCGGGCGCGAACGCTAGAAGCTGGGCAGGGCTTGGGGAGGCTCGCCCGGCACAGAGCAGCCTCTCGGCCGGGGCTCTGTGCTATCGCGCCTGGGCGCAGAGCTGGAGCTCCGCCGGTGTGGAAGCTCACTCGGTCCTTCCCAGTA
>NZ_BMGI01000025.1 GCF_014640115.1 Sinisalibacter lacisalsi
CTGTATAAACAAATCAGATCAGATCAGATCAGATCAGTCGCTCAGTCGTGTCCGACTCTTTGCAACCCCATGAATCGCAGCACACCAGGCCTCCCTGTCCATCACCAACTCCCAGAGTTCACTCAGACTCACGTCCATCGAGTCAGTGATGCCATCCAGCCATCTCATCCTCTGTCGTCCCCTTCTCCTCCTGCCCCCAATCCCTCCCAGCATCAGAGTCTTTTCCAATGAGTCAACTCTTCGCATGAGGTGGCCAAAGTACTGGAGTTTCAGCTTTAGCATCATTCCTTCCAAAGAAATCCCAGGGCTGATCTCCTTCAGAATGGACTGGTTGGATCTCCTTGCAGTCCAAGGGACTCTCAAGAGTCTTCTCCAACACCACAGTTCAAAAGCATCAATTCTTCGGCACTCAGCTTTCTCCACAGTCCAACTCTCACATCCATACATGACCACTGGAAAAACCATAGCCTTGACTAGACGGACCTTTGTTGGCAAAGTAATGTCTCTGCTTTTCAATATGCTATCTAGGTTGGTCATAACTTTCCTTCCAAGGAGTAAGCATCTTTTAATTTCATGGCTGCAATCACCATCTGCAGTGATTTTGGAGCCCAGAAAAATAAAGTCAGCCACTGTTTCCACTGTTTCCCCATCTATTTGCCATGAAGTGATGGGACCAGATGCCATGATCTTAGTTTTCTGAATGTTGAGCTTTAAGCCAACTTTTTCA
>NZ_BMGI01000026.1 GCF_014640115.1 Sinisalibacter lacisalsi
ATTCTGATTGCTAGAATTTTGTTTAGGATTTTTGCATCTATGTTCATCAGTGATACTGGCCTGTAGTTTTCTTTTTTTGTGGCACCTTTGTCAGGTTTTGGTATTAGGGTGATGGTGGCCGCATAGAATGAGTTTGGAAGTTTACCTTCCTCTGCAATTTTTTGGAAGAGTTTGAGCAGGATAGGTGTTAGCTCTTCTCTAAATTTTTGGTAGAATTCAGCTGTGAAGCCGTCTGGACCAGGGCTTTTGTTTGCTGGCAGATTTTTGATTACAGTTTCAATTTCCGTGCTTGTGATGGGTCTGTTAAGATTTTCTATTTCTTCCTGGTCCAGTTTTGGAAAGTTGTACTTTTCTCAGAATTTGTCCATTTCTTCCACGTTGTCCATTTTATTGGCATATAATTGTTGATAGTAGTCTCTTATGATCCTTTGTATTTCTGTGTTGTCTGTTGTGATCTCTCCATTTTCATTTCTGATTTTATTGATTTGATTTTTCTCCCTTTGTTTCTTGATGAGTCTGGCTAATGGTTTGTCAATTTTATTTATCCTTTCAAAGAACCAGCTTTTGGCTTTGTTGATTTTTGCTATGGTCTCTTTTGTTTCTTTTGCATTTATTTCTGCCCTA
>NZ_BMGI01000027.1 GCF_014640115.1 Sinisalibacter lacisalsi
CCCTACTAAGTTTCTAGGGTGCAATTCGTGGACCCTTCCCTTTCCCATCCCAGCAGGTGGTCAAGGGCCCGCTGGCCTCCAAAGTGCCAGAAGCAGGGCTGGGCCAGCCGGCCAGAGTTCAGGGTTCTGGCCCTTGGACTTGCAGCGGACACTCGGCTGCTTGGGAAAACCGCGCGGCTCTGACCTTTCAGCAAAGGGGTGGAGCGGTCAAGGCCTTGAGCCCAAAGGCGAGGCCTTTCTGCGACCGCCAGGTTGTGCCAACAGAGGGCGGACTACGTGGTTCCCTGCTCCACGCAGTCCCAGTTCCCTGACCTGTGGTCCGCACCCCTCCGCCGCGCCCACTGGATGCCGATCCTTGGGGACCCAGGAGCGCACGCAGTGGGCGTTCCCAGCCGCCACGGCGACCCCCGAGAGGACAACGGGGAAGCCCTCCCCCAGCCCCGCCAGGAGCCGACCCCCGCCCCGCGCCGCCCCGCCCCTGCCATGCTCCCGGTGCCTTCCCAGCCGCAGTGGGGATCCCCGGAGCACAACTGGGACCGCCCCCGATCCCCGCCACGACCCGATTCCC
>NZ_BMGI01000028.1:0-256 GCF_014640115.1 Sinisalibacter lacisalsi
GGCACCGTGCCTCTCATTGCCGCCGAAAGGGCCTTCCGCGTATGATCCGTCGTCTCCTCCTCGCCGCGGTCCTGGCTGTCGGCCTCAGCACGCCGGCGCGCGCGGACCCGGTCACGGCCGCCATCGCGACGGCCCTGGGCGGCACCGCTTTCGCCTCGACCGTCGCCTCGGCCATCACGCGGATCATCGTCGGTGTGGCCCTGTCGGCGCTCTCCCGCGCGCTGCAGCCGAAGCAGAGCTCGAAGGCGCCCGGCAT
>NZ_BMGI01000028.1:266-527 GCF_014640115.1 Sinisalibacter lacisalsi
GGCCGCTACGCCACGGGCGGCAATTTCGTCGCGCCGCCGATGTCGCATGGCAAGGAAAACCGCACGCTCAATTACGTGATCGACCTGGCCGACATGCCGATCGAGGGCCTGACGAAGGTCTACATCGACGGTGAGGCGGTCAACTTCAACGGCGCGGTGAGCCCAAACGGCTGGGGCCCGACCGCCGATGGACGCTTCGCCGGCCGGGCCTGGCTGAAATTCCACGACGGCAGCCAGACGGCGGCCGATCCCGAGCTGCTC